>JAPLSB010000019.1 GCA_026398875.1 Gammaproteobacteria bacterium
TTTCGGCATGCGAAGCACCCAAGTGCAGGCCCTCAGCCACGATGAAAATTCGGACTGCTGGCATCCACAATAACTTTCAATATTTTCAATGTTTTAAGTAATAGTTTTGATAATTCCGTTCAGATCCCTGCCAAGCCTCTGTTTGGCGTCACGGACCGGAATATCGCCGGCGGCATCGCTGCAGGCGACTGCGCGGCCTCCATCTGGCGCGCCGTCGAGGCCGGTGACGAGGAAGTGTTCATGGGCGGCAAGGAAGTGGCCTACGAGCGCCTGAAGCGCTACCTGCCGGGCCTGTTCTCGTTCGCGCTGAAGCGCAGCAACGTCAATCGCTGATCACGCTGCCGGGTCGCGGTTGCGGCGCGCGCGTCAGAGCCGCGACAGCAGTTCGACGACGCGCTTCTCGGCCCAGCTTTCCAGCGCCAGGTTTTCGATGAAGCCGCAATGGCCGCCGCGTTTCGGCGCGTCGTAGGCAATGACCGAACCGCGCTCGCCCAGGCCGTCGAAATCGGCAAACGGAATCACCGTGTCGTCCTGCGCCGTCAGGATCGCCAGCGGACTGGCAGCGCCCATCAGCATTGGCGGGGTCAGCGTGTAGCTGCCGAGATAGTCCTCGAGGCTTGCGAAATCGGTGTGCTCGGCAACGAAGCGCCGGGTGATTTCGACAAAGCTGTCGAGCTTAGCCAGGCCACTGAAGTCATATCGACCCGGCCAGGCGTCGGCCTTGGCGGCGAGCGTCTTGCGCCACTTGTCGAGGAAGTAGCGGTTGAACACTTTCGGCCCCGCATCGATCGCACGCAGCGTTGCGCCCGGATCGATCGACGGCGAGATCCCGATCGACAGCGCCGGCGTGATGCCGGCAGCGGGGCCAAGCAAGCCGACCCGCAGCGCGAAATTGCCGCCCAGCGAAAAGCCGATCACCGTCAGCGGTAGCGGCGCCGACGCATCGATCGCCTGCACCGCACGAATGCCGTTGAGCACCTCGGCGATGCGGGCCGAATGGAACAGGCGCGGGTTCAGAGCGTGGGTGCCCGCGTGATCGCGCAGGTTCAGGCGAAACACATTCCAGCCGGCGTCGTAGACCTTCGAGGCCATCGAGTACAGGTAAGCGGAATCGTGGCTGCCTTCCCAGCCGTGGATCAGCACGACCAGCCCGCGCGGCGCCCGCGACTCGGGCTGCCGCGCGTACAGGCCGGTCAGCCGCACCGGGTCGCCGTCGGCGATGCCGCAGTCCAGCAGCTGCTGGACCGATGCCCGGTGCATGGCGTGCTGATGCCCGGCGAAACGTCCCCGCACCGGCCGCTTGGTGGCCAGCACCGTCTGGATCAGCTGCGGTGCCAGCAGCGGATTCGGCCGGAATTCGGCAGCGCTGCGGCGATCGCTCACGCGCTGCCCAGCAGTCGGCGCATCACGCCTTCGTAGACCGCACTCAGGGCATCGAGATCGACGACGCGGACATGCTCGTCGACCTTGTGGATCGAGTCATTGACCGGACCGATTTCAACGACTTCAGTGCCCATCGGCGCAATGAAGCGGGCGTCCGAAGTTCCTCCGCCGGTGAACAGCGTCGGCGTCAGGCCGGTGACATCTCGGATCGCGTCCTTCGCGGCTTCGATCAGCGCGCCCCGGCGCGTCAGGAATGGCAGGCCGGATAGCCACCAGTCCGCCTCGTAGCGAAGGCCATGGCGATCGAGCACCTCGTGGACACGGGCCTTGAGCGTGTCGGCCGTCGACTCGGTGCAGTAGCGGAAATTGAAGATCAGCTCGGTGGTGCCGGGAATGACATTGGTCGCACCGGTCCCCGAATGGATGTTCGATACCTGGAACGAGGTCGGCGGGAAGTGCGCGTTACCGGCATCCCATTCGATCGACACCAGCTCGGCCAGCGCCGGCGCCAGCCGGTGGATCGGGTTTTCAGCCTTCTGCGGGTAGGCGACGTGCCCCTGCTTGCCGAAGATCTTCAGATTGCAGCCGAGCGAGCCGCGGCGGCCGATGGTGATGCGGTCGCCGAATACCTGATCGCCGGTCGCTTCACCGACGATCGCGTAATCCGGCTTGATGCCGCGCGACTTCAGCACTTCCACGACATGGCGGGTGCCGTGCAGCGCCACACCTTCTTCGTCGCTGGTGATCAGGAAGGCGATCGTGCCGCCGACCGGGCCTTGCGCCAGCAGGCGTTCGACGGCGCAGACCATCGCCGCAAGGCCGCTCTTCATGTCAGCCGCGCCACGGCCGTAAAGCACGCCGTCGCGAATCTCCGGCACGAATGGATCGCTGGCCCAGGCCGCCATCGGGCCCGGCGGTACGACATCGGTGTGGCCGGCCAGCACCAGCAGTGGACCGCCGCTGCCGCGGGTCGCCCACAGGTTGGTGATGCCTTCGGCGTTGATCCACTCGATGTTGAAGCCGAGCACGGCGAGGCGGTCGGCCATCAGCTGGCAGCAGCCAGCATCGTCGGGTGTCAGCGAGCGACGGGCGATCAGCGCGCGCGTCAGGTCGAGCACCGGCGAGGTGCGAAGGTCATCAGGCATGGTCGTCGAATGGGAGAGGCGGAAAAGAATTCGGAGCTACCGACAATTTGACCCGATTCCGCATCGACGTGCAGCTGCAGCTGCATGACGTGACCGCGATTCCCCAGCGCGGCGAAGCTGCGGCGGCCGGCTGGGCCAGCGCGCCGCAGCCCGGCAATCAGGCGTTGCCGTCGATCGCGAAACCGATGATGTTGAAGCCGGCATCGACATAGACGATCTGCCCGGTGATGCCGGAAGCCAGATCGGACGACAGGAAGGCGGCCGTGTTGCCGACCTCGTCGATCGACACGTTGCGCTTCAGCGCCGACACCTTTTCGGCGTTCGACAGCATGTTGCGAAAGCCCTTAATGCCAGCCGCAGCCAGCGTCTTGATCGGGCCGGCCGAGATGCCGTTGACGCGGATGCCTTCCGGACCGAGTTCGGCGGCCATGTAGCGGACATTCGCTTCAAGGCTGGCCTTCGCCGGGCCCATCACGTTGTACATCGGCACAGCGCGCTCGGCGCCGAGATAGGTCAGTGTCACCAGGCTGCCGTTACGGCCCTGCATCAGCGGCCGTGCGGCCTTGCCGAGAGCGGCAAACGAATAGGCACTGATGTCATGGGCGAGGGCATAGCCTTCGCGCGTCACCGACTCCAGATAGCCGCCCATCAACAGTTCGCGCGGCGCGAAGCCGATCGAGTGGATGACGATATCGATGCCGCCCCAGCTGTCCTTGAGGTTGGCGAACACGGCGTCGATCTCGGCGTCACGCGTGACGTCGAGCGGCATCACCAGGTTCGAACCCTGCTCGTGTGCGAACTCTTCGACGCGGCTCTTGAGCTTGTCACCCTGATACGTGAAGGCCAGGTCGGCGCCTTCGCGCTTCATCGCCTCGGCGATGCCGGTGGCGATCGAGCGTTCGCTGGCCACACCGGTGATCAGCGCCTTTTTACCCTGAAGAAATCCCATGTCTTTTTGTCTGTCGTTATTGGGGAGTGAAGGACCGAACCCTGCTACTGCGGGATGAACTGGATCGGGTAGTCCATCGTGAATGCAGGCGCGTTCTTCGGCCCGAAGTTGATCAGCTTGACGCGTTCGACGATCTTCCGTTCGAACTCGGCATCGCCGTAGCTGCTCGACACCAGCGTGCACGAAGTCACCGAGCCGTTCGGTGCGATGGTCAACCGAACGACGATCTTGCCGGCGCCGATGCTCGCGTTGTCGCGCGCGGCGCGATTGAAGATCGCGTAGAACGGACCCTGGTTGCGGTTGAACACCGCCTGCACTTCGCCCGGCGTGCGACCGCCATCGGGACCCGGCACGCCACCCTTCGGTGCGACGGTCCCGGTGCCGAGCGAGCTGCTGACCCTGCCGGTCGAGCGGTTGCCGACGCCAGCGCCAGTCTGTGTCGAGGTCACGTCACCACGGGCGCGGCCGATGCCGCCGCTGTTGGTCGACGCGGTGGCGGCAATCGCGGCCGCCGACGTACCGATGCCGCTCTTCGACGTGATCGTCGCCGTGCTCAGCGGCTGATCGCTGGGCGCGATGTCCTGATCGGCAAGATCGCTGAGCTGGTTGGCCAGCGCCAGGATGCCGGTCTTGGC
Source organism: Gammaproteobacteria bacterium (assembly GCA_026398875.1). Taxonomy (GTDB): domain Bacteria; phylum Pseudomonadota; class Gammaproteobacteria; order Nevskiales; family Nevskiaceae; genus Nevskia. The sequence goes on from JAPLSB010000019.1 coordinate 4,113, forward strand.
CGCGACTTCACGCGCTGTCGGCTGCGGCTTGGTCGGTGTCACGGGCTTCTCGACCGGCTGCACCTTCGGCTTTTCGATCGGCTTGACCGGCTTCGGCTCTTCGCGCGGCTTCTCGACGAGCTTTTCGGCCGGCTTCGGCGGTGGTGGCGGCGGCTTGACCTCGGGCAACAGCTCGACGTACTGCGAGTTGTCGAATTTTTCGGGCTCGACCGGCAGTGGCTGCTGCCACAGCCGCGACGCGATGATCAGCACAACGGCTGGCACAAAGGTCGTCGTCGCGATGCGCCGGAAACGGCGATCGGCTTCGGCGCTGAGCTGCCAGGATTCCCAGCGAATGACGCGGGACATCGTCGAGGCGGTCATGGAGCGGCTCCGGCGCTGACCATCGAGCGACGGTTCACCGACAGCGAGATCCGCGCGAACTTGGCATCGCCACAGGTGGCCATGATCTTCTTCAGCAATGCGTAGGGAATGGCGCGATCGGCGACGATGTTGATCTCGCCACGCGTGAGGTTGCCGCTGTCCTCACCCTGGACGGTGACCAGCGGTGCCAGCATCAGCCGATTCTTCAGTTCGTTCAGCACGGCACCGGTTTCCGCCTGCGCCTGCTGCAGCGTCATCACCGTTTCGCCCTGCAGGGTGATGTTCTCGTTCGAAACGGTCAGCACCGGCGTGTCGTTCGGCGGCTGCGCCGATGCCGAAGACGGCAAGGTCAGCGCCTTCGGCGTGCGCAGCGTCTGCACCGTCGTCGAGGTGAGCATCAGGAAGATCAGCAGCGACGTGAAGATGTCGATCATCGGCACCAGGTTCAGGCCGATCGCACCCGGTTCGTCGCGTCCAGCCCGGCGCAGGATGCGCTTGCGGATGGCTCTGTTGCGCAGGCTCATGGCTTGACTCCCGGTGCTGGTGCATCGCCGAGCGAGATCAGCGGGAACAGCTCCACGGTATCGGGACCGACCGAGGTCAGGTCGACACGCACGGCATCCATCACCGACACCAGCACTTCATAGGCCACGCCCGGTTCTGACAGCAGCGTGATCTTCGATTCGGTCGGCAGCCGCTTCTTGGTTTCCTTCATCAGCTCGGCGAGCCCGGCGTAATCATGGGCGCCGTTGACCATCGGCACGGACTTGATCATGAAGCCGTTGTCGGTCAGCGACAGGTCGCCAGCCCGGATCAGCACGGCCAGGTTGTGCGGTGGCGGTTCGGCGGCGCTGGCGCTGTCGTTCGGCAGGTTGATGCCGAGGATCGACACGCCAATCGAGTTCACCAGCAGGAAGAACATCAGCACGGTCAGGATGTCGATCATCGACACCAGATTGAGTTCCGTGCTGCGCTTGCGCCGGACCCGGCGCAGTGCGCGCCGGGTTTCGCGGGAAATGCCCTGCATCATCGGTAGCGTGTCCCCGTGTGCCGGACGTGATTACTTCTTGAAGCCGAGGCTGTTCAGGAACTTGACCGAAGCGATTTCCAGGCTGTCGACCAGCTCGTCGGTCTTGGTGACCAGCCAGGCATGGACCAGCAGCAGCGGAATCGCGGTCATCAGGCCGAACGCCGTGCAGTTCATCGCCACGGCAACGGCCTGCGACAGCTGGTCCTGCTTCTGCGCCGGGTTGACGCCGGACACGGCGGTGAAGCCCTGGATCAGACCGATGACGGTGCCGAGCAGGCCGAACAGCGTGGCGACGTTGGCGAACGTGGCGAGATAGTGGGTGCGACGCTCCAGCTGCGGCGTCACTTCCATCAGGCTTTCTTCCATCGCCAGCTCGACTTCGTCGCGGCCGGTCGCGCCGCGCGAGCGGGCGATGCCGTAGCCGAGCACACGGCCGATGGCGGTGGACGATTGCGACGCGACCTTCTCGGCCTCGTCGTGGCGACCCTCATTGACCAGCGGCATCAGCTTCGACCAGACATCGCGGTTCTCGGCCTGCGCGCGGCGCAGGTACAGGACGCGTTCGATGGTGATCGCCAGGCCGAGCACGCCGACGATGAGGATCGGGTACATGAATTCACCGCCGGCCTGGAAGAAGCGGATGACGGTGGAAAAGAACTCCATGATGTTTCCTCGATTTACGGTTGCGTGACTAAGAAAGGCGCCGTCTGGGCGGGCCGGATGGAAGCTGCTTACTTGATTTCGCCGCGTTGCTTGCGGCGGTACTCGGTGATCGTTTCGTAGTACTCGATCTGACGCCGGAACGTGGCCGGGTCGATGGGCTCCATCGCCTCATCGAGAAGGCGCGCCGGGCGGTCGAGACCGCGTTCGGCATAGTCATCCTTCCAAGGAGTGATGTACAGGCCAATCGGCGCTTCCTGCTCACCGAATATCGTCGTGCCGACGCCATCCGGCGTCGCGGTCGTGACTGCCTGCGCCGGTGCAGGCTGCACCTTCGGCGCAGCGGTCGCCGCTGGTGTCACCGGCGTCGGCGTGGCGGCAGGTGCCGGTGTCGGATCGGCCGCAGCAGCAGTGGCACCTGGATTCGACCGGATCGTGATCGACGGCGCTGACAAGCTCGGACCCGCCGCGGGCGCCGGCGTCACCGGTGCCGCCGTCGGGGCAGGGGTTTCGGCCTGCTGCCGAGACGGATTCGCTCCCAACACCACCTGAGGTGCAGCGGGGAGTTGGGCGGCTGCGTCGAGCGACCACATTGCAACAAGCGCCAGCAGCAGTCGGCTGCGACGGGAACAGCTGAACGGCAGATTCATCGCGTCGCTCCGGTGGCGGCAGGGGCTGCAGCAGCACTCGGCTGCGGGGCCTGTGCTTCGAGTTCCTTGATCCAGGCCGCAACGATCAGCCGGTCGCCGCCGGTCAGCCGCTGATACTCGCGGTAATGCTGCAGCGCCTCGGCGGGACGGCGCGTGTAGAGGTCGTGCAGTACGGCGAGATTGAAATGCGCAGCAGCGTAGTCGGGCTTGATTTCGAGCGCCTTCGCGTACGCCGATTCGGCCTTCGCATAGTCGCGGCCTTCGCGGGCAATCAAGCCCAGCCAGTTCCACGCCACCGCGTTTTCAGGATTCAGGCGCGCGGCTTTCTCGAAATTGGCAACGGCCAGATCCGGCTGCTTCGACTGGTACTGGATGATCGCCAGATCGGTGAAGGGGCCGGAGTACTGCGGGAAGTCCTTGGCCAGCTGCAGGAACGCTTCGCGCGCCTCCTTGACTTGCCGATCCTTCAGCAATTTCAGCGCCGCCGTGAAGCGGGCATCCGGATCACCCTTGCTGGCGCGCGTGGCTGCAGCGGCGTCGGTCGACGTTCCCGCATCCGCACTGGCGGCCGGTGCCGTCGCCTTTTCCGGCTTGCGGCTGGTGCCCGAGCAGCCAGCCGCCAGTGCGGCTACCAGCAGTGGCAGCAGCAGACGAGTGACCGACACCTTCCAGTGCATCTGCGGCTGCAGCGTCATGTCAACGCAGAGATTCATAGCTGTCCTCGCGGCTTTCGCGCTTGCCGTACTTGGCGGGTGCCAACTCGCCGAGCGCCTTGACGCTGGCAGCGATCGACTTGTTCCACAGGTCCTGCTTCAGGCGCTTGAGGTTGACCTCGTGCGCCTCGATCGCCTTCTGGTCGAACGGGTCGGCCTGTTCCTCGATCAGCAGGTTGTATTGCTCGAGTTCCTCCGGCTTGAGACCGCGCGGACGCTCGGACTCGATCAGCGCCCGGCTGAAATCGCGGTACACCGTACCCAGCTCGTAGGTGGCGGCCGTCGTCGAATCCGCGAAACCGTACGCCGCCGCGCGATTGAGGGCCTGGACCGCCACTTCGGTCGCAGCCTTGCGGGCCGGAAGACTCTTCTCGACCGGCAGGCTCAGACGAATCGCGCGTGCATCCTGGGCCGCGGCCAGTCCGAGTTCCAGCGCCGCCTGTGCGCCGGCGAGCTTGCTGGTGTCCGTGCGCAGCGAACCGGCCGTCTCGTCGGCCTTGACCAGTTCGCGCAGCCAGTACAGGTAGCGACCGCGATCGCGCGTCTCGAGCGAGTAATCGGCCAGCCGGCGGCGACCGACGATGCCGCGTTCGATCGGCTGCGGGAAGTTGACGATGTAGAACTCGTAAGCCTTCGCGGCCTGCGGCTTCTGCTTCGCTTCGTCATACAGCGTCGCCGCCAGCCATGCGGATTCGCGGCGTGTATCGACCGCTTCACTCGGCCGTGTCGCAATCCGTTGCAGCGCGTTGGCAGCTTCGGCCGGCTTCCCGTCCTTCTGATAGGCGGCGGCAAGCTGCTTGTCGACGTCGGCAATCAGCTTGTTGGTCGGATAGCGGTTGCGGAAGCCTTCGAGCGTGGCCGTCGCTTTCGGCCAGTCTTCCAAGGCCAGATAGGCGCTGGCTGCATCGAAGTCGGCGTTCGGTCGAATGCTGGCATCCGGAACCGTTGCGCCAACGCGCAGGAAGGCATCGGCTGCCGCGCGCAGGTTGCCGCTGTCACGCGCCGCTTCTGCCTGCTTGTAGATCGACGCTGCCAGCTGTTCGACGACCAGCTTGCGCTCGCTGGCATTCGGCGCCAGCAGGGCAAGCAAGCGTCCGTAAGCGGCCTCGGCCTCCGGGTAGCGCGCCTGCGCGAAGCGCGCATCGGCGATGACCCCGAAGGCGATCTTGCGCTGGTCGGCGTTGGCTGGCGGGTTGTGGGCAATCAACCGCTCGGCCACCGCTACCGCTTCATCGGTCGCCTTGATCTCGTAGAGGTCCTGGGCCGCACGCGTGACGACCACCGACCATTGCGGATGCGCATCGAACGTGTCGGCCAGCTTGAGACTGGCATCGATGGACTTGCGCAGCGCGGCTGGGCGCTCCGCAGCGGCGACTTCCTTGGCAAGGCGCTGCCAGGCTTGCACGGCAGCGTAGGCCGCTTCCGGTGCCTTGCCGTGCTTGCCATAACCGTACGCGGTCTTCAGGTATTGCTCGGCCGCGTCAGCCGTGCGACCGCCGTCGTAAAGCGAATCGGCGTACAGCAGATTGACGTCGGCAATCTTCGGGTCGTTCGGGAAGTTGTCGAGGATCTTCTTGTACCAGCCAGCCGCCTTGACGAAGTTCGGCGCGTTGCCGGGCGCGGTGCCGGCCTGCGCCATCGCCTGATAGTGGCGGCCGAGGTCTTCCATGCTCTTGCGAAGTTCGGTCAGCACTTCCGGTGTCGGCGCGCGGCCGGACCAGTACGGTGCCGAAATTTCATAAGCGGTGACGTAGCGTTCCTTTTCGCGCACCACGTAATCGTTGAAGCCGCCCTGGTCGTATGCCTCGATCACAGCGACCTGGAACTTCGGTGCACTCGGGTGCAACGGATAACGCTCGATGAAGGCGCTGTACGTGAGTGCTGCATCACTGAAGCGGCGCTTCTCGACAAACAGATCGCCCAGCGCGTTGTAGACCAGCGGGTAGAAGCGCGGGTCACTGCCGGACTTCTTGAAATACGTGTTGATCGCACTGCCGCCAGTCTGCGCTGCGAACGCGAGGCTCACCACGCGCAAGCTCGACGAGGCCAGATCGGACTTTTCCTTCGGCACCGCAGCCAGTGCGGCATCCGGATCTTCCAGCTCGCCGACTGGCAGTTCGCGGTCGAGGATCGTGAAGAACACCGGCAGGCATTCGTCGTACTTGCTTTCCTTGAACAGCGTCCACCCGTACTTGTACTGCGCCGACTGGTAGAAGCTGGCGCCAGTGCCGAGACCAAGCACGAACGCGTAGTCCACTTCCGCTTCCGCGTAGCGACCCAGGTTGTAGAGCAGTTCGGCACGGCGGAAGCGCGCATCACCGATCAGGCTGGATTTCGGGTACTCGTTGGCCAGACGACGAAGCGTCGCGATCGCCTGTTCGGTCTGGCCGATGTTCTGATAGCCGCGCGACAGCTGATACAGCACGCGATCGTTATCGGGCGCACCTGGACGCTGCGACAGCAGCTGGTTGTAGGTCTGGATCGAGCGGTTGATCACCGCAGGATCGGTGTTGCCCTTGGCATCCTCGACCTGGATCTGCAGGTCGGCCTGACGGCGCAATGCTTCATTGCGAGTGTCGTCATCCGGCGAAAGCTTCAGGAGTTCCCGATAGTTCTGCAGCGCCTTGTCGGGATCAGGGGCAATTTGCTCGGAACGCACGACCGGCAGTTGGGTCTGCGTCGGTGCGGGCTGGCGCGTGATCGACCGGATCGGCGGCGCCGAATTCTTCGCGGCCGGTGCACTGCAGCCGGCGAGAAACAGCGCTGCCACGGACGCAGCCAGCGGCAAGCCGTAGCCCGGGGTCCGCCGCAAGGTCGGGCGCGTCACTGAAGTTCTCCTTTCATCTGCTTGTCGTAGATCCGCGCCAATGCAAAGCGAGCCGAGATCAGATATTTCTCGGTGTAGCGGCGCTGGTCGGCGAGATTGTCCAGGGCCATCTTCTCGATCAGCTTCGACTGCCGTTCATTGAGCGCCTGGACTTGCGGCAACAGCACAGCGGCGCGCGACTTGAGGGCTTCGAGCTTCTCGTAAGGCCCGACGAATGCAGCCGCAGCTGGCGTCGCTGCGGTCTGCAACGGCAGCGGCGGCGCAGGAACAGCATCCACGGCGGCGCCACCACGATCTGCGGCATTCAGCGCGTCGCTGCTGCGCAGCGTGACCGACGGGGTCGGCACGACAGGGGCAGCGGCAGACTGCTCTGGGTCACTGGTGAGGCGGCGAGCGACAAGGCTGTCGGTCGACACTTCTGGCAGCTGGCCGCCGATCCGGACCGCCTTCACTTCGTCGGCACGCTTGCCCCAGAGCTCCAGCGTGCGCTTCAGCAGCAGCAGGTCACGATAGTTCTTGAGCTGTTCCTGAAAAGGATTGCTGCTGATCAAGCTCTGCAGGTAATAGGTTTCGTCGGCATCCGGCAGGTCCTTCAGTTCCCACGCCCAGCCGGACTCGGCGTTGTATGTGCGGCGCACCATGGTGGCGACCATGCGGCCGCTCTTCACGTAGTAGCTCGATTCGTTGATGCGCTTCAACGACGCTTCAAGTGCCGCGATCGCCTGTTCGTAGAACTGCTGCGACTGCAGATGCGCACCGAGGCGATCGAGCGTGTAAGGAATGGCGAGCATGCCTTCCTGCACCGACGGGTCGATCGGATCGCGTCCGACCAGCTCCAGCCACGGAACCAGCGCCCGCTTCAGCGCGTCTTCTTCGCCGGCCGCCGCCTTGGTCAGCTTGAACGAGTTCAGACCGGCACGCCGATAGGTATCGTCATCGGCAAAGCCAGGACGAAGCAGGACACCGATCGTCGACAGTGACTTGAAAAGGTCAGCGGCCACGGATGTGCCATCGGCAAACTTGTCCTGCTTCTTGCCGGTCGGCGCCAGATAAGACCAGCCGAGACCGAGCAGCGCACGATTCGAGAACGGCCCCACGCTGCGAATGCGCTGGAACACGTTGATGGCGGTTCCGGCTTGCTGCAGGCGCAGGAAGTGATAACCGAGCACCAGATTGGTCTTGTCGCGCAGCGCCAGCTCGTCCTCATTGGCGGCATCCATCTGGCCGACGCGATCGAGCATGGAAATGCCTTCACCGACGCGGCCGTCTTTGACCAGTGCGATACCGAGGTTGTAGCGCGTGAATGCCTGCTGCGGGCTGGTGTCCTTGATCGCGTTCAGCACTGACACCGCTTCACCGTAGCGACCTTGCGCAAGCAGCGTGCGACCGAACAGGTCTTGCCATTCGACGAACGCCTCTTTCGGTACGGCCGGCCGGACCGCTTCGAGATCAGCGATCGCCTGGCGAATGCTGCCGCGCCGGTACAGATATTCGGCAACGCGGATTCGCGCGCGGGCTACCGATAGCGCATTGCTTCGATCGATCGCCAATTCGCGATAGATGGTCTCCGCGCGCTGGGTCACGCCGAAGTTCAGCGTGGCATCCGCAAGCCGGCGATAGAAGGCCTGAGACAGACGCTGAGCCGGTTTCTCGGCGATGACTTCGAGCAATTCCGATGCAGCCGAAAAATAGCGCTGGTCGCCAATCAGAAAGTCGGCAGACCGCACGCGCGGGTCCGTCTCTCCCCCCGGCGCATAACGGTCGATCGCAACAGCGGGCAGAGACGCAGCAACAAGTGCCGCCAGACAGAGCTGGCGGAGGGCAGGCACGCGAGTCACGAGTTCGGTCTCCAGTCGCGCAGGCGGATCGTCGCCGGCTTGCCGTAAGCGGCAATGCTGATCAGTATTTCAAGGTCGCTGGGCTTTACGGTCTTGTCGAACACGCCTTCGTAGCGCGCGCGCATCGCCGGCGTACCGGGCTTGGCATCGACGTAACGACCGCTGAACTCCACACGAATCCGATGGCTGCCCGGTGTGGTGTTGAGACGCAGCGCACGGTAGAGCCCGCGACGTTGCAGAGCAATGGATTCGATGACGTCGAACTTGCGCACGGTCGGCGCAGCGTTGTCGACAGTGATGATCACGTCTTCGACAAGCATGCCCGGTGCATCGACCCCGACATAGATCGAGACCCGTGTTTCATCGGGGTACTGCAGTGCCGCTTCGGCACGCGTTGCGCCCTGGTTCAGATCGAGCACTTCCGCCTTGAGCGCTTGCAAATCGCGATCGATGGCCTGCATTTCGTCTTGTTGCGCTGCAGCTCCACAAGCCATGGGCAGGCATGCAATCAGCGCGCACCACGGTGCGCGGTTCGACGGACGAAAGGGCATGTGGTTTGTCAGTGTGAAAAGCGGCGGAGTCGGTCTTGAAGTCTAACAAAAGGCTTGCTGCACACGGCAACCGAATTCGTGCTCAGCGGATGCTCGGTACGTGACCGTCCTTCCAACGGCGCAGTGCAGCAAAAACCTCGACCGGGTCGTCGATGGCGCGCTGGTCATGATGCGAAACCGCGGCCGCAAGCGACGGCTCGGCGCTGCGCAGAAACGGGTTCAGGGCGCGCTCGCGCCGGATGCTGCCGGGAACCGTCGAACGGCCCTCGGTGCGCAGTTGCCGAAGCCGGGAAAACTCATCGGCGAGTGCGCGGTTATCCGGCTCGACCATGGTCGCGAAATCGTAGTTGGCCAGGGTGTATTCGTGAGCGCAGTACACGGCAGTGTCTTCGGGAAGTTGTGCCAGACGTGCCAGCGACGCATGCATCTGCGCAGCGGTGCCTTCGAACAGGCGTCCGCAGCCGCCGACGAACAGCGTGTCCCCGCAGAACAGCAGGTGCTGAACGGCTTCGAAGTACGCGATGTGGCCCAGCGTATGGCCGGGCACGGCGAGCACGTCGAGGGTCACGCCCAGTTCATCGAGCTGGACGCTATCGCCATCATCGAGCAGCACCTGAAGACCCTTGATCCGCGCCTGCTCGGCGCGCGGACCGTAGACCCGTGCGCCGGTCGCCGCCGTCAGCGCAGCCAGCCCGCCCACATGGTCGGGATGATGATGGGTGATCAGGATGGCCGCGAGCTTGAGCCGCCGTTCCTCGAGTGCTGCCTGCACCACGGCTGCATCGCCGGGATCGACGACGACCGCATGGCCATCGCGCTCCAGCAGCCAGAGGTAGTTGTCGGAGAACGCGGGTAGGGCGGTGACGGTTATCATCCGCGCATCGTGTCCACGCTCGTACGGTGCGTCAACCATGCCCAGCAGACTTGCAGCCAGCGGCGGTCAGCCGTTCAACCGCCAGGCGCTCGATACCTGGCTCGCGAGCCCCCGTGGCAAACGCTTGCTGGCGACCGAGGAAAGTGAGCTGGCGCGCGTATTGCCCAATCTTTTCGGGCGTCATTGCCTGCAGATCGGCAACTGGGGTGGTCAGCGGCTGCTGGCCTCAGTCGACATGCTGCACCGGGCAGTCATAGGTAGTTTTGTCGACAGCGCAGGCGGCACTCAAGCGGTGATCCAGCCGGAGTCGCTGCCGATACTCGACGCCAGCGTCGATGCCGTGCTGCTGCCGCATACCCTCGAATTCTCGCCGACGCCGCACAACCTGCTGCGCGAGGTGGACCGCGTGCTGACCGATCGCGGCCGCCTGATGATCCTTGGCTTCAATCCTTGGAGCCTGTGGGGCCTCAGGCGGACGCTTGGGCTCGGCCATCGCGCGTTCCCTTCCGGGGCCCGCTTTCATGGCACGGGCCGGATCGGCGACTGGCTGGAACTGCTCGATTTCGAGGTGACCGAACTGCGTCGCTTCGGCGTCGGCTTTCCGTGGACCGCACCGAGCACGGCGGGCGATCCGTTCAACCTCGGCAGCCTGGTCAAGCCGTGGATGGAGGCTTACCTGCTGATCGCCCGCAAGCGGGTGATTCCAATGACCATGGTTGGCAAGATCGCCCGCTCGTCAGTCCGACCGATGGTCGGACGCGCGCTCGGCACTGCTGCCAACACCACTTCCGCCGTCAATCCGGATCTCGACGCACCTGCTGAATGAAAGCTGTCATCGCGTACACCGACGGCGCCTGCCGCGGCAATCCGGGCCCCGGCGGTTGGGGCGTCTCCCTGCAATATGGGCAACATCGCAAGGAGTTGAGTGGCGGCGAAGCGCCGACCACCAACAACCGCATGGAGCTGATGGCGGCGATCTCGGCACTGGAATCACTACACGAGCGGTGTGCGGTCACGCTCCATACCGATTCGAAGTACGTGCTGCAGGGGCTGACCGAATGGCTGCCGGGTTGGAAGAAGCGCGGCTGGAAAACAGCCGACAAGAAGCCGGTCAAGAACCAGGATCTGTGGGAACGCCTGGATGCAGCGGCCGCGCGCCATCAGGTCGAGTGGAAGTGGGTCAAGGGGCACGCCGGTGATCCCGGCAATGAAAATGCCGACCGCCTCGCCAACCTGGGGCTGGAAGACGCGCTGGCTCATCGCCGCTGAGCTCCGCAAACAACAAGGCCGGACCTGCGTTTTCACGCAGATCCGGCCCGGTGACGGCAGGCTTACTTACTTGCCTGCTTTCTTGGCAGGCTTGATGGCCGCGTCCTTCGACTTGCGCGACGATTCCTCGTTGTAGACCTTGAGGTACTCGGTAGCGCCCATCAGCCGGAATTCGACGCGCCGATTGTCGGTGCGACCTTCCGGTGATTCGTTGCTGCTGATCGGACGCGATTCGCCGTAGCCTTTCGCCGTAACGTTCTCTGCCGGAACACCCTTGCTGACCAGATAGGCTTTCACCGCGTCGGCGCGCTTCTGCGACAGCTTGAGGTTGTAGGCATCGCTGCCCAGGGAGTCGGTGTGTCCGCCGACTTCCAGCTTCAGGTTCGGCTGCGACTTGAACACGGCGGAGATCTCGTCGATCGAGGCCTTCGACGGCTCGGTCAATGCGGCGGCATCGAACACGAAATTGACGGCACGCAGCACGATCGTCTGGGTGATCACGCAGCCATCGGAATCGACCTTCAGGCCCTTCGGCGTGTTCGGGCACTTGTCCAGCGCGTCTTCCACGCCGTCACCGTCGGTGTCGATCCGCGGCGGGATCACGCAGGTCGCGCAGACCACCGGAGCCACTTCAGCCACCTTGACAGGCAGCGGCGCGCGGGCGCCGCCGATCTGCCAGGTCACGCCGAAGGTGTATTCGACGTTGTCGATCGACGGGCTGAAGCCGATCACGTGCCGGATATCGGCGCGCAGCGCGAAATCGTCCGACACGAAGTACTTGAAGCCGCCGCCGTACTCGGCGAGCGACTTGTTGGTCTTCGGCCGGTTCAGATCCGGAACGGTGACGTTGTAGCGGCCGAAGCCGATCGCCGCGAACGGCACGAACTTCTTGGTTGGCTGGAAGTGGTACAGCAGGTTGCCGCCGAAGCGATAGACATCGCGTTCGACATTGGCATCCGGTCCAGAGCTGCGGTCGGATTCGGTCAGCGCGTAGCTGCCGAACAGTTCGGCGCCGACATGGGCGTTGAAGTTGTAGCCGGCACGGATGCCGAACAGTGGTGCCGACTCGAGATCCTGCTTGGAGTCGAACAGGTAGCCGCCGACGAACGGCGTCAGCGTCCAGGCCTCCGCCCGGTTCTGGGCCTGAGCAGTCGAAGCGATACCGAGCAGCGATGCGCCGAGCAATCCGGCTTTGATACTTGAATTCATGATCTTTTCCCGTTGTTTGGGCAGTTTCGGCGGCGGACCGGCGATTACTCGATTTCGACGAAGTTGCGGCGCAGCGACACGGCGCCGTTGTTCGCCAGCAGGCGACCGACGATTCGTGCGCCGTTATCCGCCGTGATGCTGCCGCTGACGAAGAACGAACCACCAAGTGCCGCGTTCCTGCCGATCAGCAGATTTCCGTCGACGACCCAGAACACGTTCTTCGGCTGCGCACCGCGCAGTGCCTGCAATCGTGCGCGATCACCGAAGCTCAGATCGCTGCCGACCTGGAACACCCAGACCGCACTGGTATCGCCAAGCGCGTCGAGCGTCAGCACCGAATCGCTGGACAGCGACATCGCGGCTGCCGCGGTGTAGACGCCCGGCGTCAGCGTGCGGCCATCGAGCACGCCGCTGCCGCTGTCGGCACGCTGCGGACGGCCACGGGCATCACCAATCGCCAGCACCAGATCCGCTTGCGCCCGAGCAGCAACACCCGCTGGATCGTTCTGATACAGCGTGCCATTGAGGCCGAGGTTCGGCGTCGTGCACCGCGTGCACGTGCCATCCGGAGCGAGGCCGATGTCGCCGCTGATCGACATCAGCGTCGGATCGGGATCCGGCACGTCGCTGATCGTCAGACCCGCGCCTGCAGTCACCGCGAAGCTCGACAGCGAACGCAGCGGAACCGGCGCCTGGCAAACCAGCGTGGTGTCGCCGATCGTGAAGCTCCATGGGTTCGCCGTGGCGCTCGGCACCAGCGCATTGCCGGCGCGATCGGTGATGCCGCTGGTGACCGTGGCGGTGTAGACGGTGTTCGGCAGGAAGTTGATCGCCTGCGTGAACGTCGCGATCCGCGTCGTCGCGTTGTAGCTCAGCGAGCCGCCGAGTCGGCTGCCATCCGGCGCCGTGACGAAGAAGTTGTCACTGGTCAGCGTCCGAACGTCGATGTTTTCGTTGAACGTCACGGTGACGACCGAGTTGATGCAGATGTCGGTCGCGTTGCTCGGCGGGTAGGCGAGCGTCAGGAACGGAGCTGTGACGTCCGGCGCGAGTCCGGTGGTGAATGTCCACGGATTCGATACCACGCCCGAGGTCAGCGGGTTGCCGGCCAGGTCGGAGACCGCACTGGTGACGGTCACGGTGTAAGCCGTCGATGCCGCCAACGGCGACGACGGAATGAACGTCGCGGTGTTCCCGGAGTACGTGAAGGTGCCTGGAATGACGGCGCCGCCCGGGCCGGTCACCACGAACGACGAGGCGGTCAGCGTCGACACATTGACCGGCTCGCTGAACGTGGCCGAAATCGAAGCATTCACGGCAACGTTCGTTGCTCCGGCGGCAGGCTCGGTCAACGCCAGCGTCGGTGCCGTGGTGTCAAGCACCGTGCCGGTAGTGAAGGTCCAGACACGGCCGGCGGCCAGCGCATTGCCGGCGAGGTCGGTGATCACGGTGGTGACCGTGGCGGTGTAAGCGGTGTCAGGCGTCAGCAGAACGGTTGCGCTGCTCGAGCCCGGCGTGAACGTCAGGCTGTTCCCGGAAACCGACACCGTGCCCGCAACGGCGGTGCCGTCCGGCGCCGTCAGCGTGAAGCCCGTGGTGCCGACCGAAGCCGGATCGATCGCTTCGCTGAAGGTGACGGTCACGCGCCGGTTGGCCGGGACATTGCCGCTGGCGTCCACCGGGTCGACGCTGTTGATCGTCGGCGCGGTCACGTCAGGAGCAGGTCCGGTGGTGAACTCCCAGCTGAAGGTGCTGGGCACCGCGTTGCCTTCAAGGTCGAGCACCGCCGTGCTGATCGTGGCGACGTAGGTGGTGCTCGGTGCCAGCGCAGCGGTGAGCGTGTAAGTCGCGATCACGCCGCTGTAGGTCACGGTGCCGGCGACTGCCGTGCCGTCGGCCTTGTTGCGAAGCTGAAAACTGCTGGTGTTGACGGTGGCGGGATTGACGGCTTCGCTGAAGGTCGCCGTGATCGCCGGGGTGCCGACCGGGACATTGGTCTGGGTGTTGATGGGCGCAGTGGCGATGACGGTCGGGCCGACCACGTCACCCTGCTGGTTTTCGCCGCAGGCGACCACCAGCAGCGCTAGGAACATCATCGTCAGCCAATTGCCGACGGTCCTGATGCTGACGATACTTTTGTGCATGAGTACGGTTCTCGATCCGGTAAACTTTTCGAAGCGGATGGAATCTGACTAGCATCGACAAAAGCGCGATGCAATTCAGAAATTCGGCATCGCCTGTGTTCTGGTTGCCGTGTAAATGTACTGGTTGCTGAGGTGGAAAGCACTAGGCCCGCAAAAAAACGATTGCGGCGAGGGCAAGATTCGTGCCCCTGCAAGGCTGCCCTCGCTCAAACGCAGTGAAACGTGGACCGGACATGACTCGCCAGATCGTTCTCGACACCGAAACCACCGGACTCGAAGCCAGGGATCACAGGATCATCGAGGTCGGTTGCATCGAGATGCGCGGACGCCGGTTTGTCGGCGAGCACCGCTGGTATCTCAATCCCGACCGCGACAGCGATCCCGGCGCGCTCGAAGTTCACGGACTGACCACAGCGTTCCTGGCCGACAAGCCGCGCTTCGCTCAGGTCGCCGACGCCCTCGTCGAGCTGCTCCGCGGTGCCGAGATCATCATTCACAACGCGCCGTTCGACGTCGGCTTCCTGGACGCTGAGTTCCAGCGGGCTGGGAGACCGGAGCGGGTCGCCCAGCTCGGCCAGGTGACCGACACGGTGCCGATGGCCAAGAAGCTGCATCCGGGTCAGCGCGCAAGTCTCGACGCGCTGTGCAAGCGCTATGGCATCGACAACTCGCACCGTGAACTTCACGGCGCGCTGCTCGACGCGCGACTGCTGGCCGAAGTCTATCTGGCGATGACAGGCGGGCAGGGCGCGCTGGGGCTCGCTGGCGATTTAGGGGCCGGCGATGACCGCAGCTCGCCCCACCGGGACCAGCGGGCATCGCTGGCGCTGTCGGCAAGCGGCGCGCCATTGCGGGTCATCGCGCCCACGGCCGAGGAACTCGCTGCGCATCAGGTGCGGATCGCCGGCAT
Source organism: Gammaproteobacteria bacterium (assembly GCA_026398875.1). GTDB lineage: Bacteria > Pseudomonadota > Gammaproteobacteria > Nevskiales > Nevskiaceae > Nevskia. The sequence goes on from JAPLSB010000019.1 coordinate 19,151, forward strand.
CGCCGGCAAAAGCGGGAAGTCATTCTGGCCCGAGGGTTTGCCGAAGGCCGCCGACTGACCTGTCCCTGGCAGTCGACCGCCCCGGGCTCCTGGGCGGTGCGGGTCGAGCGTTTGCCATCGTCAACGCTGACCATCACCATCGATGCGTCATGAACAACAGCGCTCCGTTCGACCGGCAACGATGGGCGCAGATCGATGCCGTTCTCGATCTGCTGCTTGATTTCCCGCAGGCCGATCGCGCGCAACTGCTTGACCGCCACTGCGCCGGTGACCCGGCATTGCGCGAAGAGCTCGAGAGCCTGCTGGCCGCCAGCGCAGCGAGTGAGCGCTTCCTGACTGGCCCCGCGCTGCCGACCGGAACTGCGGCCAGCGTGCTGGCGGCGGCACCGTCGGCATTCGGCAGCGACCGGATAGGTTGCTATCGGCTGGTCCAGCGCATCGGACGTGGCGGCATGGGCGAGGTTTACGAAGCCGAGCGCGCCGACGGCCAATTCGAGCAGCGGGTGGCGATCAAGCTGATCCGCGCCGATATCGAAGTCCCGGTCGCGCGGTTCGAGGCCGAACGGCAGATTCTGGCGCGGCTCGACCATCCCGGCATTGCGCGGCTCATCGATGGCGGCATCGCCGACGACGGCCGGCCGTACATGGTCGTCGAGTTCGTGCCCGGCACCACGCTGCGCACCTACTGCACCGGGCGCGATCTCGACCTTGGCGCCCGCCTCGCGTTGTTCCGCCAGATTGCCGAAGCCGTGCGCTACGCGCATCGCCACCTCGTGATCCATCGCGACCTGAAGCCGGCCAACGTGATGGTCGACGGTGACGGCCGCGCGCGATTGCTGGATTTCGGGATCGCCACGTTGCTTGATGAACCGGGCCTGGCCAGTGCGCCGACGCGGATGCTGGTGACGCCGGAAAGTGCGGCCCCCGAACAGCTGCGCGGCGAACCGATCAGTACCGCCACCGATGTCTATGCGCTGGGCCTGCTGCTGCACGAACTTCTGACCGGATTCCCGCCACGTGATTTCAGCGGCCTGCCGCTGACGGTCGCGATTCGCCAGGTGCTCGAAGCAAGCTTGCCACCACCGAGCACACGATCGCGGGTCCTTCCGCCGGCACAGTTGCGCGGCGATCTCGATGCGATCGTCGCGCGGGCGCTGCGCCCGGATCTGCAGACGCGCTACGCCAGCGTCGACGCGCTGCTCGACGACCTCGACCGCTGGCAGCGTTGCGAGCCGGTGCTGGCGCGCGCCGGCACGCGTGCCTATGTCATCAACCGCTTTCTGAGCCGCCACCGTCTGGCCGTCAGTGCTGCGGGGGCGGTGATCGTGGTGGTGCTGATCGGGGTGCTCGCAGTGCTCTGGCAGGCGCGCGAAGCCGCCCGCCAGCGCGATGCCGCGCATAGCGAAGCAGCGCGAGCCAATGCCGTGCGCGATTACGTGCTGTACATGTTTCGCAGCGCCAGCGAAGCGCGTCACGACGGTGCCGAGGTTTCCGCACGCGAGGCGCTCGCCCAGGCGGCTGCGCAAGTTCGCGTCCGATTTGCCGACGATCCCGGAGCCGCGCGCGCGATGCTGCTGTCGCTCGGCGACTTGTTCTTCGAGATGCGCGACGGTCCGGGCGCGGAAGCGGTGCTGCGCGAGTATCTGGCGATGCCGGCCGGCGACTCGACCGAAGCTGCGCTGGTCCGCGCGCGGCTGGCCGATCTGCGCTACGACGCTGGCGATTATCACGACGCGCGGACGCTGCTCGACGGCGCCTTACCGGCACTGGCGACGGCCATCGACCGCCATTTCGACCGCAGCGTCGATGCCCGCCTGCTCGATGCGACGCTGGTCCGCGCCGATGGCGACACGGCAAGGGCGATCGAGCGGATCAGCGCGATTGCCGATGACGTCGAGGCGCGGCGTGGCAGCAGCGCCGGCAAGCTCGCCGAAACCTACAACGAGCTGGGCAATGCGCTGATCGCCGATCAGCGACCAATGCCTGCTGCCGATGCCTACCGGCGTGCGCTCGATATCTACACGCGCAACGCGCGTGGCGATTCTCTCGATGCGCTGGTCGTGCAGGGCAATCTTTGCGACGCGCTGCTGCGCGGCCAGCACCACGACACCGCGCGCGACTGCTTTCGCCGGCTGCTGCCGCGCCATGAAAGCCTGTACGGAGAATCGCTGGCGCTGGTGTCACTGCTGCTGGAAGGCGGGCTTGCCGAACTTGGCGAGGGTGATGGCGCTGCGGCGCTGGCGCTGATCGATCGGGCGGCCGGAATGGGCGCGCGTTTCGTGCGCCGTGACACCGCGCTATCGCGAATCATCGACCTGTCGCGTGCAGAGGCGCTGTACCGGCTGGGCCGCCGGCAGGAGGTCGGCGTCATCGTGGCGACCGAACGCGGCAACGCGGACCCGCTGGTCGCCGGGATTGCCATGGCGATCGACGGCCAGCTGCTGCTCGATGCCGGCCGGCAGGACGCTGCCCGTGCAGCGCTGGATCAAGCCGCTGCGGCGATCGGCAAGCCTCATCCGTATCGCTGGCACGGCGAGCGCGTGCTGGCTGCGCTGCGCGCGCGTCTGGCGGCCTGATCGAACCGCGGCTTCAGAATGCCGGGCCGATCAACTGTTCCTTGCGCGGTGGACGTGGCGGACCCGGCGGCGTGCTGGTCCGCGGCACCATCACCCACTCGCTTTGCCAGGCGGCGACCGTCTGCTTCGATGCCCCCTTGCCGTTGGCAGCAGTGAATCCGGGCCACAGCTTGCGCGACTCGACCAGCTTGGCCGGCACCTTCGCTCGCAGGTTGGCCTGTTCCGGGCGCTTGCCGTCACGGGCGACCCGAACTTCCATGACCCCGTCCTGGTATTCGATCCAGGCATTCCAGATGGCCGCGTCGTCGAAGCTGGTCTGCGTGCGCTCGTCAACGATCAGCACCGGCGCCGCCACGGCGCCATCCTGGTGGCTGACACGGCCGTCGATATCGATGGCGATGTGCGGCGCTTCGGGATCGCTGTTGTCGGGACTGCAGGCCAGGTCGAACTCCACCGCAATGCTGTCCTTGAGGCCCTGATAGCCAAGACCACTGCCGCCGGCGCCGAGCGCTGTTGGCGCACTGCCGAGCAGCACGAACGCAAGACCTTCGCCGCCAGGGCGCTTGCCGGTGCAACGATCCGAACTGTCGCGACTGTCCGCGATGCTGAAGCGGAACTCGCTGCGAAACGCCACGATTTCCACGGGGGCGCCTCTGAATACGCCGCCCGCGGTGCCCGACTTGACGGGCGTCAGCACCATGCTGCGTTCCGGTCCGGCCTCGCTGCTGCCGAGCCGTTGCAGCGCGGCGGCTTCGCGGTTGCCGCAGCTCACCGCAGCCAGCACGGCGGAAACGGCGACACCCAATGACAGGGCTTTGATCTGCATGGTGATCTCCTCGAACGGATGCGGATGACGTTACTCGCGAACGTCCGCCGGATGATGAAACCTTTGCGGGTCGAACACACGACGGCGCTCCGGGTCCGGAACACCGTCGTGGCAAGCGCAGGATGCGTGATCGTCGTGACGATCAGCAGTTGCCGGGCCGGTTGTTGCAGGCCGAGTTCAGGATGCTGGTGAAATCCGCATTGAACTGCGATGCGCCGAGGATCAGCTGGTTGCTGCCGCCATAGATGTACGAGCTGACGCCGACCACGGCGTTCGGCGTGCGATAGCCGCCGGTGGACGTCGTCGACGCGCCGAAGTTCTCGATCCACGGACCGCCGCTGGCGCCACCGCCGAAATCGCTGCCGTACTCGAAGGCATTGGCGTCCGAGCTGGTGCGGTGGTCGCTGCTATCGGCGCGTGACAGCTCGCCACAGGTGCCGCTCGGCGAAATGTTGCAGGGGTAACCCAGCATCGTCACGTGAGTGTCGGCCAGATGGCCGACGGCGGTTGTGTAGCGGCCGGTGCGGCTGCCGATCCGGGTGGCGGTGCCATTGATGGTCTGGTCGACCATTTCCAGCAGGCCGAAATCGGTGGCGTTCGGCAGCGCGCCGCCGGTGCTCAGCCAGTTGCTCGGCACGATGCCGTAGGCCCACGACCAGGAGCCGAGCGGACGCTGCACCGCAGGATCGCTGCTGGTGCCGTTGTAGGCCGGAATGAACAGCCAGTTGCTGTGGAAGCCGATGTCGGAGGAATACATGCAGTGCGCGGCGGTCACCACGATCCGGTGGCGGATCACCGACGCCGAACACTGGAAGTCGCCGATGCCCGGCTTGGTGAAGAACAGCTTGCCGGTGGCCTTGAACGGCGAGCTCTTGGCACTGCCGGTGACGATCGCCGAAGTGAAATCGAGGATCGAGTCGCCGTAGCGCGAGGTCTGCGGGCCTTCGACATTGGCGTCGCCCTTGACCACGCCGAACGGCATCGGCTTGGCGTTGGCGACGCGCTCGCTGGTCCAGTAGCTGTTGACTGCGGCGGCCGCGGCCGGGCCGGCGTTGTAGATGGTGACGCCCGGATCATCGGCGTGGGCAAGACCGGCCAGGGTGCTGGCGGCGGCAAGGGCAAGGCTGAGCAGCGAACGCGAGGGGGTGAGGGTGTTCATGGCCGTAACTCCTGATGGTGGGGAGTGCCGTCCGGCTAGCCGAAGCGGTTCCCTGAGACCGGCAATGTCGCCGGCACCATGAAGAACGCGATTCCCGGCTGCGCCCGCCATCGTTTTCGCGGGCGTTGTGAACTGCCGCACAAGACGGCCTCGCCAATGCGCCACCGTGGCCGAATCAGCGGCCCTGCAGTTCCCGGAACAGCCAGGCCTTGGCCTTCAGCCAGTCGCGATTGAGCGTGCGCTCGGACACGCCCAGCGCCTGCGCGCTCTGGGCCGGCGTGTAGCCGGCGAAGTAGCGGCACTGGACGATTTCGGCCAGACGCGGATCGAGCTGCGCCAGTCGTCCGAGTGCCTCGTCGAGCGCCAGGATCTCGTCCTCGGATTCCATTTCCCAGCGCTCGTCGACGTGGTCGGTGTCCTCGTCGAGCGACAAGGCCTCGACGCCGTCGCCGCGCTTGCTGGTCAGCTGGGCGCGTGCCCGGTCGACGATGATCTGGCGCATCGCCAACGCTGCGGCGCGCAGGAAGTGCGCCTCGTCGTTCCAGGTCTCGGTCCGGGCCAGCTTCAGGTAGGCCTCGTTGACCAGCACGGTGGTCTGCAGCGTTTCCCCGGGGCGCGTGCTCAGCCGCACGCGGCGCGCGATGCGCTTGAGGTCGTTGTAAAGCAGCGGCACCAGCGCGGCGGCATCGCGTTGCAGGCGCGTGGCAATGGCATCGTCAGTCATGGCCCACGAAGTTCGTCAGGCCGCGTCGAGCCTGTTCACTGCGACGATACGACGGATCGCCGCCACCGCGCATGCACGGGCCGGTATCCTTGCGCGTCGCCCGGCAGTAGCTGCCCCTCATCCCGAAGCCCCACGTGAACGCCCAGCTCAAGGACGCCCATACCCTGCTGCCGATGCAGCTGTCGCAGCTGCCGGAAGTGCTCGTCGTCGAGCGCCGCGCCTACGAGTTCCCGTGGACCGAAACGATTCTTCGTGATTGCCTGAAGGCCGGCTACAGCGCCTGGGTCCTCGTTGGTCCGGATGGCACGATGGCCGGACACGCGCTGATGAGCATGGCGGTCGATGAAGCACATATATTGAACCTGTGCGTCGACCCCGCGCAGCAGCGGCGCGGTTACGGCCTGCTGCTGCTGAATCATCTGATGACCATCGCCCGGGCTGCGCATGCCTCGATCGTGCTGCTGGAAGTGCGCAAGTCGAACAAGGCGGCGCTGCGGCTGTACGAAAGTGTCGGCTTCCAGCGCATCGGCGTGCGCAAGGCCTACTACCCGGCCCGCGATGGCCGCGAGGATGCGCTGGTGCTCGGCTACGACATCCTGTGAACACCACGCCTGACCGCCGCCGCGCGCAACTGGCTTGGGCGCTGAACGACTGGGCCAACTCGGCGTTCGCGACGACCGTGCTGGTCGGCTTCTTTCCGATCTTCTTCAAGCAGTACTGGGCCCGTGATCTGGCACCGACCGAGGCCACGCTGTATCTCGGCTTCGGCAACTCGGCAGCGGCCTTCGTGGTGATGCTGCTGTCGCCATGGCTTGGCGCGCTGGCGGATCGCCTCGCAGCCAAGAAGCGCTTTCTCGCGCTGTTCACCGGCATCGGCGTGCTGGCCACGCTGGCGCTGGCGTTCATCGGTCCGGGACAGTGGCAGATCGCGATCTGCGTGTTCGTACTGGCCTCGATCGGCTTCTTCGGCGGGCTGACCTTCAACGACGCGCTCCTGGTCAATGTCGCGCGCCGTGACGAGGCCGACCGTGTGTCGGCGTTCGGCTACGGGCTCGGCTACCTCGGCGGCGGGCTGCTGTTCCTTGCCAACGTGGCCATGGTGCTGAAGCCGGATGCCTTTGGCCTGGCCGACAAGGTCGCGGCAACCCGTGCCGCGTTCATCAGCGTGGGGCTGTGGTGGCTGCTGTTTTCGCTGCCGCTGTTCCTGCGGGTTCGGGAAGCGCGTGTGGCCGACGACAGCCCGCTGGGCTGGCGCGAGCTGGTCGCCACGGTGCGGCAGATTGCCCGGCACCGGCCGGTCTGGATGTTCCTGCTGGCGTACTTCCTGTACATCGACGCCGTCAACACGCTGGCGCAGATGGCGGTCGATTTCGGGCTGAATCTCGGCTTTGCGTCCGACAGCCTGATCAAGGCGCTGCTGATCGTGCAGTTCGTGAGTTTTCCGGCCGCCATCGGCTTCGGCTATCTGGCCGGGCGCATCGGCACGAAAACCTCGATCCATCTCGCGCTGTCGGTCTACATCGCGGTCAGCGGCTGGGGTTACTTCATGCAGACCGAAGCCCAGTTCTACCAGATGGCGGCCGCCATCGGCCTGGTGCAGGGCGGGGTGCAGTCCTTGAGCCGCTCGTACTTCGCGCGGCTGATTCCGGAAGCGCAGGCCGGCCAGTTTTTCGGCCTGTACAACATGCTCGGCAAGTTCGCCGCCGTGCTCGGTCCGCTGGTGGTCGGCGTGGTTGCTGCAGGTACCGGCAATCCGCGCTTGTCGATCCTCGCGCTGATCGGCTTCTTCATCGTCGGCATGGTGCTGCTGTCGCGCGTCCGGGAGCCCGAAGCAGCGTCGTGATGGCTGATCGCGCCCGCCGGCTTCAGGGGCGGACCCGGGCGATCGCAGCCTTCAGCGCCCGCAGGTCACGGCTGTCATCGGAATCCACGTAGCGGGCCGCGATGTAGCGCTGCGCAGCCGCCGTGATCGTCGACGCCAGATCCGGTCGGGCAGCCGCGACCCGGGCCGCGTAGTCGGCAGCCCCTTCCGACGCAAGCTGCGGCAGCCCCGCCCGCGCCAGCCGGCGCTGCAGCCGGCGCCAGGCGCGGGTCGGCGCATCGTCGCGCTGCCGGGGTGTCGACCGGCGCAGCAGCAGCAGGCCGAACGCGGACAGCGTCAGCGTCAGCAGCGCGGTCATCACCAGGATCATCTCGCGCCATTCGCCAATGCCGAACCGGCGCAGGAAATCGTCCTGCAGTTCCGGGCCGTAGCCGAGCACCCACTGGTTCCAGCGCGCATTCAGCCAGTCCCAGCGCGCCCGCAGGTCGAAGCGGTAGCCGTTGCGCAGCGCCGGGTTCAGGAAGTCCGGCAGCTCGGTGCTGTCGATGGCACTGCCGATGCCGCGTTCGATGCGTTCCGGCGCAACTGCTGCCGTCGGATCGACGCGCACCCAGCCGCGGCCGGCGAGCCAGACCTCGGTCCAGGCATGGGCGTCGCTCTGGCGGACGATCCAGTAATCGCCGATGGCATTGCGTTCGCCGCCCTGATAACCGGTGACCACGCGAGCCGGGATGCCGGCGGCGCGCATCAGCACGGCAAAGCTCGACGCGTAGTGTTCGCAGAAGCCGCGCCGCGTCTCGAACAGGAAGGCATCGACCGGATCGCGGCCAAGCAACGGCGGGCTCAGCGTGTAGTGGAACGGCTGTTCGCGGAACATGCGCAGCGCCCGGTCGACGATCGCCGCATCGCTCACCGCGGCGGCGCGCCATTGCCGAGCCAGCGCCTGCGCACGCGGATTGCTTGCGCCGGGCAGTGCGGTCGCCAAGGTCCTGAGCGCACCGGGCAGGGACGGTTGCAGGCGGTAGTCCGGATACGACTGCAGCCGGTAGCGGCGCCGCTCGCGGACCTCGCCGCGGGCCAGCACCAGCTGGTAATCGGCATTGATCAGCGCGTCGTCCGGCGAGCCCTGACGAGCCGGCAGGTCGAGCGCGAACAGCCACGGCGTGCGGGTCGGCTCCAGGGTCAGTTCATAGCCGTAACCGGTGCCGCGCAGTTCGGCCGCCGGTGCATCGATTGCGCCGGCGCGACTGCCACTGTCCCAGCTGCGACCATCGAAGCGCAGGAAGCTCGGCCCGCGCCAGTAGCGTGCAGCAGGCGGCGGAACCGCAGCGTCGAAACGAACCCGGAACGCGACCGCATCGGACCCGACCAGCTCGGAAATCGCACCCGGCGCCATCGAATCCGAAAGCCCGGACCGCGCGGCGCCAGCATCGGCCGGCAGGCCCCAGATCGGGCCCGGAATGCGCGGGAACAGCACGAAGATCAGTGCCATCAGCGGCACGGCGCGCAGCACCAGGCCGCCGGCCATCACCGCGACCACGCGCAGCGGCAGCGCCGCCCCCGGATGATTGGCGTCGATCAGCAGCGCGGTGATCAGCGTCGCTGCTGCCAGCAGGTACGCCGCCGTCCACAGCGCCTGCGAGAACAGGAAATGGGTGACCAGCAGGAAGTACAGCAGGAACACCATCACCATCAGATCGCGGCGCGATTTCAGTTCGGTGAGCTTCAGCGCCGCCATCACGGTGATCAGCGCCACGCCCGCCGTCTGGCCACTGACCCGGCCGAAACTCGCGTAGATGCCGACGAAGGCACCCAGCGTCAGCAGCACGCGCATCCAGCCGGCCAGCATCGGCCAGCCGCGCAACGTGGCAGCCGTACGCCAGACCAGAATCATCGCCACCAGCGCAGCTGCCCACGGCGGCAAGCGCGGCAGATGCGGCGCCAGTACTGCCGTCTGCACGGCCAGCAGCCGCAGCACGACCAGGCGCGACAGCGCGGCCCGCGGAACCTGAGCGGCGTTTGGCATCAGAACAGTGCCAGCGCTGCAAGGCAGGCATGACGATGGCCGTCGCCGCGTCCCGGATCACGGACCAAGCGCGGCAGGCGCAGACCATAGCTGCGGCCGGAGGCTTCGGCATCGAGTATCCAGCGCGCCAGCTGCGACAGCCGCTGTTCGGTCGACCAGGCCGTCGGCAGGCTGTGCCAATCCAGCCATAGCGACCCGGCCCGGGCTTCGCCGAACTGCTTGACCTGCGGCGCCTGCAGCGGATGCAGACGCGCCATGCGCTTCCAGTCGATGGCGCGCAACGGATCGCCGGGTTGATAGCTGCGCAGGCCGACGAATTCCTCCGATCCTGGCCGGTCAGCACCCGGCTGACCATCGTCCCGGCCACCGGACGGCGCCGTGAAACCGGGCGCGGCCGGTTGCGGATAGACCAGCGCGGCAACGTCCAGCTCGACCCAGGTCCAGGCGTGGAACAGCCCGAGCGGGAACTCGGTCGATACCGCGATGCGCGTGGCCGGCAGCCAGCCGCGCCGCTGGCTGGGCTGCGACAGTTCGATCATCGCGGCATCGCCTGCAGCGACATCGACCAATGTATGGGCCGGCGCGTGCTGCCAGCGCATGGCGATCGCGTAGCGGGGGCGGTCACTGTCATTGACGATGCGCAGCGGGTATTGCGCCGGATCGCCGGCAAACACCGGCGTGACCGCGCCTGCGGCCACCGACAGATTGACGAGATTGCCGTGCGTGTAGTGCATCGCCAGCAGGCCAATGCCGGCCAGCAGGAAGGTCAGCGCGAACGCCATGCTGTTCGAATAGTTCATCGCGCCCAGCAGCATCGTCAGCAGCAGCAGGCCATAGCCATAGCCGTAACGAGTCGGGACGATGTAGACCCGCCGCCGGTCGATCAGCCACGGACCGGGTACGCGCGGCGTGCGGGTGGCGATCCAGTCCTGCAGGCGGCGGCGCAGCGCGCGGATCACCGGCGTGCCGGGCTACGGGATCGCGACGCTGGCAAGGATCTCGGCGGCTACGGTCTGGGCATCGGCCCGTTCGGCGACGCTGAGGCGATGCCCGGAGACCGCCGTGAATACCGCCTGCACGTCTTCCGGAATCACGCCGCTGCGGCCATCGAGCAGCGCCCAGGCCTGCGCGGCATGTTTCAGCGCAAGGCCGGCCCGCGGGGACAGGCCGTGACGCAGCGACCGGTGTTCGCGCGTCGCCTGGATCAGCGCCAGCAGGTAATCGATCAGTGGCGGCGCGGTACGGACCGTGCGCACCTGTGCCTGCAGCGCCCGCAGACGGGCCGCACTCAGCACCGGCGGCAGTTCGGCCAGCAGATCGCGCCGCGCCGGCTCGATCAGCAGTGCCCGCTCGGCGGACGCGGCCGGATAGCCGAGCGACAGCCGCATCAGGAAGCGGTCGAGCTGTGATTCCGGCAGCGGGTAGGTGCCGACCTGTTCGCCAGGATTCTGGGTTGCGACGACGAAGAACGGATCGGGCAGGGCGCGGGTCGTGCCATCGGCGGTCACCTGCCGTTCTTCCATCGCTTCCAGCAGCGCGCTCTGGGTTTTAGGGCTGGCGCGATTGATCTCGTCGGCCAGCACCACCTCGGAGAACACCGGCCCGGGATGGAAGCGGAAACTGCCGGCACCGCTGTCGTAGATCGACACGCCGATGATGTCGGCCGGCAGCAGGTCACTGGTGAACTGCAGGCGCTGGAAATGCAGTCCGAAGACCCGGGCCAGCGCCAGTGCCAGCGTGGTCTTGCCGACGCCGGGCAGGTCCTCGATCAGCAGATGCCCGCGCGCCAGCAGGCAGGTCAGCGCCAGCCGCAGCGGGCGCTCCTTGCCGAGGATGATGGTCGAGAGCGCGGCGAGCGCCGCCTGCAGGTCGGGGACGGACGTCGGACTCATGCGGTGACGCGTTGCAGCACTCGCGCCAGCGGCTGGCCCAGCCGCACGGCTTGCCCGGCCGACAGCGTGTCGTCCCAGTCCAGCGCGCCCTTCGGCGCCAGCAGCACCACCGTCGAGCCCATGTGGAAACGGCCCAGCTCGTCGCCGCGCGCTAGCGCCACGGTCTGCTCTGGCGTGTGCCGATGCGGCTTGCTGCCACGATCGTGCGGCGGCGTCAGGCGTCCGCCCCAGACCGTTTCGATGCCGCCGACGAACAGCGCGCCGACCATCACCACCGCCAGCGGTCCGAACGCGGTGTCGAAGACCGCCACCATCCGCTCGTTGCGCGAGAAAAGTCTTGGCATCGCGCGCGCAGTGGCCGGATTGACGCTGAACAGGCGGCCCGGCACGTACGTCCAGCTGCGCAGCTTGCCGCCGAACGGCAGGTGCACGCGGTGATAGTTGTGCGGCGCGAGGTAGATCGTCGCGAAGCTGCCGCCATCGAAAGCCTTGGCCAGCTTGTCATCGGCGAGCAGTTCGGCGGCCGTGTAGTCATGCCCCTTGGCCTGGAAGATCCGGCCGTCCTCGATCGGCCCGAGCTGGCTGATCCGGCCATCGACCGGGCTCGACAGCAGGTCCGGCACTGATGGCTGGAGCCGAGCGCCGTGCTTCAGCGCGCGCGTGAAGAAATCGTTGAAGTGCCGGTATTCCTCGACCGTTTCGCGCTCGGCTTCCGACAGATCGATCGGATAGCCGCGCATGAATGCCTTGATCAGCGGGTTCTTGAACGCCGGCGTGTCGATTTCGGCAATCCGGTACATCAGTGCCGACAGCGCCCGCGTCGGCAGGCAGCGCTGCACGGCAGCGAACAGCTGGTCACCGAGACTGGCGTCGGACGTCGGGGCAGCGGCGGTGCGGGTGGTCGTGGTCATGGCGTCAGGGGGCGGCAGCGACAATGGCTTGAAGATCGGACGCCATCGCGTCCGGCCGGAACGGCGGCGTCAGATAGCCGACGACCCGCGCCTCGGGATCGATCAGGATCAGTGCCGTGGAGTGATCGATGGTGTAGCTCTCGGGCGTGGCGCCCGGCACCTTCGCATAGACGAAGCCGAGGTTGGCGCCCAGCGTGTCCAGCACGGCGGTGTCGCCGGTGGCACCTTCGAACGCGGGATCGAAGAACTTCAGATACTGGCCGATCTTGTCTGGCGTGTCGCGCTCCGGATCGACCGACAGGAACAGGAAGCGCACCTGGCCGGCCGCGGCACCAAGCCGGGCCTTGACCGCCTTCAGCTCGGTCAGCGTCGTCGGGCAGACATCCGGGCAGAACGTGAAGCCGGCGAACACCACGGTCCAGTGTCCGGTCAGATCGGCCCGGGTGAACGGCGCTCCGCTGCTGGAACGCAGCGTGAAGTCGGCGATCGTTCGGGGCGTTTTCAGCAGCGTGCCGGAACTGATCGTCACGCCCTGCGGCCGCAGGCTGTAAATCCCCGCGGCAATGCCGAGCAAGACCGCAAGCGCACCCGCCACCGCCCACTTCAGAACCCCGTTGCCCACGTGCACGCACCCGTCCTGTGATTGGCGCGGGCCAGACGCGACCCGCATACTTTGCGGATTATCCCGGCTTTCCCGACACGATGTCCGCTCCAGATGCAGTGCCCGCCGTTTTGACGCCCCTGCGCAGCGTGCGCGATTTCATCCGCTGGGGGGCCTCCGAGTTCCTGCGCCAGCAGCTGCATTTCGGTCACGGCACCGACAATGCCCTCGATGAGGCGTTTCATCTGGTGCTGTCGACCCTGAAGCTGCCGTTCGATCTGCCGGCGGTGTATCTGGAGTCGCAGCTCGCCGAGGACGAGCGCAGTGCGGTGTTCGCCGTGCTGAAGGCGCGCATCGACACCCGCAAGCCGGCGCCGTACCTGACCGGCATCGCCTGGTTCTGCGGCCTGCAGTTCGAGATCGACGAGCGGGCGCTGATTCCGCGCTCGCCGATCGGCGAGATGATCCAGAACCAGTTCCAGCCGTGGCTGCCGCGCGATCCGCAGACGATCCTCGACCTCTGCTCGGGTTCCGGCTGCATCGGCATCGCCGCGGCGTATGCCTTCCCGAATGCCACGGTGGATCTCGCCGAGATCGATGCCGGCGCGCTCGACGTGATGGCGCGCAACATCATCCGCCACCACGTCAAGGATCGCGTGCGCCCGGTGGTCGGCGATCTGTTCGCGCCGCTGGCGGGTCGCCGCTACGATCTGATCGTCAGCAACCCGCCGTACGTGCCGACCGCCGAGTGGGCTGCGCTGGCCCCGGAGTTCCAGCACGAACCGAAGCTGGCACTGGAAGCCGGTGCCGATGGCATGGACATCGTCGAGCGGATCCTGAACGAGGCTTCCCAGCACCTGACCGATGATGGCGTGCTGATCTGCGAGATCGGCGGCTCCGACGATGAATTCGAAGCCCGCTTCCCGGGCATCCCGGTTGCCTGGCCGGAGTTCGAGCGCGGCGGCGACGGCGTATTCGTGATCACGCGCGACGAACTCGACGACTGGCTGCGCGCCCGCCGCCGTCGCAAGTAAGGTGTGGTTCCCCTCTCCGCGCGAGAGGGCTTTGACTGGAATGAACGAGCAAGCAAGATGTCCGGCAATACCTTCGGCAAGCTGTTCTGTGTCACCTCCTTCGGCGAAAGCCATGGCCCGGCGATCGGCTGCGTCGTCGATGGCTGCCCGCCCGGTCTGGAACTGAGCGAAGCCGACATCCAGCCCGATCTCGACCGCCGCAAGCCCGGCACGTCGAAGTACGTCACCCAGCGCAAGGAGCCGGATCAGGTCCGCATCCTGTCCGGTGTCTACCAGGGCCGCACCACCGGCACGCCGATCGCGCTGCTGATCGAGAACACCGACCAGCGTTCGTACGACTACGACAAGATCAAGGACGTGTTCCGGCCGAACCACGCCGACTACGCGTATATCCAGAAATACGGTGTCCGCGATCCGCGCGGCGGTGGCCGATCGTCGGCGCGTGAAACGGCCGTGCGGGTGGCAGCCGCAGCGATCGCCAAGAAGTGGCTGCGCCAGCGCTTCGGCATCGAGATCCGCGGCTGGTGCGCGCAGATCGGCGAATACCCGATGGCGCTGAAGGACTGGAACCAGGTCGAGCAGAACCCGTTCTTCTGCGGCGATGCCGCGATCATTCCGACGCTGGAAACGTACATCGACCAGCTGCGTCGCGATGGCGATTCGGTCGGTGCCCGCGTCAATGTGATCGCCACCAGGGTTCCGCCGGGCTTCGGCGAGCCGGTGTTCGACCGTCTCGATGCCGATCTGGCCCACGGCCTGATGAGCATCAACGCGGTCAAGGGTGTCGAGATCGGTGACGGCTTCGGCGTCGTCAATCAGCGCGGCACCGAAGGCCGCGACGAAATGTCGCCGGAAGGCTTTCTGGCCAACCATTCCGGCGGCGTGTCCGGCGGCATCTCGACGGGACAGGACATCGTCTGTTCGATTGCGATCAAGCCGACGTCGAGCATCACCACGCCCGGCAAGACCATCGACGCCGACGGCAATGCCACCGAAATGCGCACCACCGGCCGCCACGATCCCTGCGTCGGCATCCGTGCCACGCCGATCGCCGAAGCGATGGTCGCGCTGGTGCTGATCGATCACGCGCTGCGCCAGCGTGGCCAGTGCGGCGATGTGGTGCCGGGCACGCCGGACATCTCGCGCCCGGCGTGACCACGCGCCGCGACACCCGTCATCGGTATCGAGGCGCGGCGCTCAGCGGTTCCAGCAGTTCGCCGGCTGGTCGTTGATCGCCACCCAGAAGCGCTGGCCGCTGCGCACGTTGCCGTAGCCGCGGAAGCCCCAGCCGCCGGACGGGTTGTCGTGGAACTCGGCCATTCGCCAGTGCACGCCGAACGAGGTGCTGCACAGCTTGTCGCCGGTGGCCTGCGAACGCAGCGCCACGCCGTAGATCGGCAGCGTCGCCGCGATGTGCCCGCCGAGCCAGCCGTCGTAGAACTCGGACTGCGTGGCGATGTACGGCGGACGCGGCGAGCCATCATTGCTGACGCACAGCACCGGCAGGATGTTGCGGCAGCTGGTGTCGCCAACGTACGGGTTGCAGCCATCCACGGCGCCGCCGTTGCAGCCGACCTGATCGATGCCGAACTCGCTGCTGTGCGACAGCTTTTTCCAGGTCATGCCTTTTCCATCTGCAGCCTGAGCAGCGCCGAACGAACACAGCAGGGCAAGCAGCGTGATACCGGTGGATCGCATGGCAGTCTCCTGGAACGAGGTGGCGTGGGCACCACGTCAGGGACCATGACAGACGAAGGTGCTGGCCAACGCGGCATCCTTCGTTTCAACCATCCCCAGGGGTTCACCCTCGACCCTGCGCTCGACCCATCGCCACTCACGTCATCGTTGCGACAGCCGTGTGGCGCCGAGCGATCCGCTCAGCCGGCGATCCGGTAACGGCGCAGCCGGCTGTAAAGGGTTTTCAGGCCGATGCCGAGCGACTCGGCGGTCTTGCGCTTGTCGCCCTGCTGACGGGCCAGCGCGGCGAGGATCAGTTCCCGCTCGACATCGGCCAGCGGCGTGCCGGCGGCGAACTCCAGCGCGCCGCCATCGAGCGGCAGACGCCGTGCCGATGTCGTGGCCAGGCCTGCCGGCGGGACCTCGTCAAGCGTGCTGTCGGCCAGGATGTGGGCGCGGCTGATCACGTTCTTCAGCTCGCGCACGTTGCCGGTCCACGGCCGCGCCTGCAGCTGCCTGAGGAAGCCGGCCGACATGCGCTTGTCGACGCGTGACGTGGCGTTGAGCTGGTCGAGGAAATGCCGCGCCAGCAGCGGAATATCGTCGCTGCGGACGTGCAGGCTCGGCACCCGCAGCGGAATCACCGCAAGGCGATACATCAGGTCTTCGCGAAAGCGTCCGTCGGCGACGTGGCGAGCAAGATCGCGATTGGTCGCCGCCACGACACGGACATCGACGCGGATCGTGTCGGTGCCGCCGACGCGATGAAAGCACTGCTCTTCCAGCACCCGCAGCAGCTTGACCTGCATCGCCAGCGGCATTTCGCTGACTTCGTCGAGGAACAGCGTGCCGCCGTCGGCACGTTCGAAGTAGCCGGGTCGCTGCCGGTCGGCACCGGTGAAGCTGCCGCGCTCGTGGCCAAGCAGTTCCGCTTCGATCAGCGTGGCCGCGATGGCACCGCAGTTCACCGCGACGAACGGCTTGCTAGCGCGCGGACTGAGCGCATGCACCGCCTGGGCAACGGCCTCCTTGCCGGTGCCGCTCTCGCCGATGATCAGCACCGTCGCGTCAGACACCGCAACGCGGCGGATCTGGGCTTCCAGCAGGTGCATCGCCGGGCTGTTGCCGATCAGGCCCGGCAAGCCGGCGGCAGCCGTCTGTGGCGGAGCGGGTCGCGATCCTGCGGCGTGCGCATCGAGCATTCGGGTCGCGTCGAGTGAAGCGTCCGAAGTCGGGACGCGGCCGATCATAGGCCGAATCGGCGATCGGTCAGATGAACCGGAAAATGGCGCCTGCGCGTGGCTGCGTCGATGCGATTGCCGCGCATGGCGGCGCGCCTTGGTCGCAGGCACGGCACCTGCGCCATGTCGATCACCGCCGGAAACCACGGCGACCGCCCCCGGCGCGACCTCGTCGCGCTGCTGCCGGAACCCCGCCTCAGGACACTCGAAACCATGAACGAAAGCAGCCATCTCGATGCCGAACAGCTTGCCAACGGCCTTGCCCACAGCGCCCGCGAACTGGCAACCCACGCCGAAGAACTGATGCACAGCACCGCCGCGATCACCGGAGAAGGTGTCGCAGCGCTGCGCGGCAAGCTCGGCGAAAGCCTGCGCAACGCCCGCGAGCAGATCGGCAACGTGCAGAACGAAGCGACCCGGCGCGGCCGTGAAGCGGCACAGGCCACCGATCACTGGGTGCACGACAAGCCCTGGCAGGCGATCGCCATCGCCACGCTGTTCGGTCTGGCGATCGGCTTCATGAGCCGCAGTTCGCGGCGCTGACCGGACGGATGAACCGCGCAACGCCACCTTCGTTGCACGACAGTCTGCGACAGCTGCTGGCCGAGTCGGTCACCGCCAGCCACGGCCGGCTGGAACTGCTGATCTTCGAACTCGGTGACGAGCGCGAGCGTCTGGGCCTGCTGCTGAAACGCGGTCTGGTCGTCGCGCTGGCCTGCTTCGTGGCGCTGCAGTTCGCGGTATTGCTGGTCGTGGCGCTGGTCTGGAACAGCGACTGGCGGATCGCGGCGCTGAGCGCGCTGCTGGCGGCGGCGCTGATCGCCGCAACGCTGGCACTGCGCTGGCTGCGTGCGACGCCGGACAGCGCACTGTTCGACATCAGCCGTCGCGAGTTCGCACGCGACGGGCAGGGCATCGATCCAGCATGAACACCGCCACGGCCGAACGCGAACAGCAACGCAGCGCCTTGTTGCAGCGGATCGCGCTTGACCGCAGCGCGATCAGCCGCACGCTGCGCGAGTTGCGTCGTCCAGTGCAGACGCTCGAACGCTGGCAGCAAAGGGCCACCGAGTTGCTGGCCGCGCTGCCCGTGCTGCTGCTCGGCATCGCCGCAACCTGGGTGCTGCTGCGGCTGTTGAACCGCCGAAGCACCGGCGATGACGCCAGCAACCGCGCAGGCAGCGCGAGCACCGTGATCCTCAGGCCGCGCCGCGCCTGGCTGCCGCTGCTGCAGCAACTGATCACCTGCTGGCGAATCGCCTTGCAGCTGTCGGCACTGTTGCGCGCCAGCGTTGCCGCCGCGTCGACGGCATTGCCGGTCGGCGACACCCCCGCCACATCGCCATCACGCAGGAGCGCCCATGAACATCAAGCCGTCGTCTGAATCCGCAGTGTCCGCGTTCTGGCCGCTGCTGGCACTCGGCATGGTGGCCGGCAGCATCGCCACACTGGTGGTGTCGCGGCGCAAGACCGTGATCGCCAGGGAGCTGACGGTCGCCATCTCCGACTGGGAGAACGAAGGGGGATCGGTGGCGATGACGGCCGCCGAACGCGACCGGCTGAACCAGGCCGATGGCTCGGTCTTGCCGGCATCGTCCTGAGCCGCTCAGCGCACAGACGGACGTTGGTGCGGGAGCGCACACTGATCTGTCCTATCCGGACCGACGCCTCCTGCTGCGCATGGCCCATGTCCTGATCGTCGATGATGACGCCAACACCCGCGCCGCGATGACCGCGCTGGTCGAGGCGGAAGGCTTCACCACCGCGGCTGCGCGGGACCTGCGCGAAGCGCATATCCAGCTGACGCGCCAGCAGCCGGACGTGATGCTGGTCGATCTGCATCTGCCCGATGGCGACGGCATGGATCTGATCGAGGCGATCGACAACCGTGCGGCGACCGAGATCATCCTGATCACTGGCAATGCCAGCGTCGACACCGCAATCGCCGCACTGCGCGCCGGCGCTGCGGATTACCTGGTCAAGCCGGTCAACGTGGCGCGGCTGCGGGCCATCCTGTCGCGAGTACCGAAGGCATCGGAGCTGAAATCGCAGATCGGCGCGCTGCGCAGCGAACTGCGCCGGGCCGGCTACTTCGGGCTGATGCTCGGCAAGTCACCGGCGATGGGCCGGCTGTACGACCAGATCAGCCGCGTGGCACCAACCGAGGCCACGGTCCTGCTGATCGGCGAAAGCGGCACCGGCAAGGAGCTGGCGGCGCAGACGCTGCACGAGATGAGCCGACGGCCCCGGCAGCCGTTCATGGCAGTTAACTGCGGCGCCATTTCGCCGAACCTGATCGAAAGCGAGATGTTCGGCCACGAACGCGGCAGCTTCACCGGGGCCGATCGCCAGCATCGCGGCTACTTCGAACGCGCCAGTGGCGGCACGCTGTTTCTCGACGAGATCACCGAAATGCCGGTGGAGCTTCAGGTCAAGCTGCTGCGCGTGCTGGAAACCGGCCGCTTCATGCGCATCGGCACCGATCGCGAAGTGGAGACCGATGTCCGCGTGATCGCCGCCACCAATCGCGACCCGGAAGCGGCCGTTGCTGCCGGCAGCCTGCGCGCCGACCTCTACCACCGGCTCAACGTGTTCCCGATCGTGATGCCGCCGCTGCGCGAACGCGATGGCGACATCCTGCTGCTGGCCCAGCGCTTTCTCGACGAACTGAACCAGCGCCACGGCGCCGACAAGCGCTTCGGCCCGGACCTTGCGCCGCAGCTGCTGGCCCATCACTGGCCCGGCAATGTCCGCGAACTGCGCAACTTCGTGCAGCGCGCCTGGATCATGGGCGACGACATTCTCGACAGTGCCGGTCCGCTGGCGCTCGGGGCGGCAGCGGCTGCGGTGCCGGATGTCGGCGTCGTGCGCATCGAGATGGGAGCCTCGCTGGCCGATGCCGAAAAGCTGCTGATCCTGGCCACGCTCGCGAAGTGCGGCGGGGTTCGCAAGCACACGGCCGAACTGCTCGGCATCAGTCTGAAAACGCTCTACAACCGGCTCGACGAATACGGCCTGCAGGGCGGCGGTGCCCACGGTGGCTGAGTGCCGCTCAGCGACGCAGCGCTTCGAAGGGCTCGACCGGCAGTTCGGCGGCCTGACCAAACCAGCGCGCCAGCTGTCGCTGCTGGGCATCGACGGCACGCGCCAGATCGGTGGTGTCCGGCGCCAGCGCTGCCAGCGGGGCGTACAGCTGCTGATCGGCTTCGGCGAAATGGCTGCCGGTGTATTCGGCAAGCGTGGCGAACAGCGCGTCACGATGGCGAATGCGCACGTCGTCGCCGTGCAGCAGCGCGATCGCCAGGCGGATCACGTTCGCGGCCACTTCGGCGTCGTCGAGCCAGGCATCGGCATCCAGCCGCTGGCGGGCAAACGGATGCAGCAGTTCCTCCACGATCAGCAGATGCACGGTCAGCTGCGCGCAGCAGCGCGAACAGACCAGGCCGTTGTGTTCGTCGTCCTCGCGCAATTGGTAGCGCGCCGCCAGCGCCAGGATCCGGCGCTGATCGGCCTGCAGCCGCGCCAGTACGCCGGAAGGCGTCGCCACGATGCCCACAAGGGATGTTGCAGCGGGGCGTGGTACCGGCATCGGCTTTCCTGTGAAGGGGGGCTCAGCGACTGCCGTGCAACTGCCATTCCTGCCGTCCGTGTCATTGCGCCGTCGCGACAGACCGCGCGGTGGACCGATTTGCCGGTCAGCCGTGCACCGTTGCCGATCGCCGTGGCGCAGGTTGTTGCGCGGCGTGTTGCGCGGGGGTGGCAATGAATCGGGCCGTCGGTGGTCCGGATGGCGAACGCCAGTTGCGCCACGACGGTCGCCGCTTCCGGCTGCTGATCGGTCATCTCGACGACGTGTTCTGGAGTGCCGACCATCCGGGTGACGGCCGGCGCCAGTTCAGCGCTGCCTACGCCCGCTACTGGGGGCTCGGTGACGATCTCGAAGCGCTGGCGCAGACCCGCTGGATCGATCGGGTGATCGAAACGGACCGCGCTGCCGTGTCAGCGGCGTTCGCTGCTTTCGATGATGTCGCCATCGGCGACGGTGCTGCGCCGGTGCAGGACAGCATCGTCATCGAATACGGCCTGCGGACGCCGAATGGCGAACAGCGCGTGGTGCGCGACCGCGGCTTCGCGGTACGTGACGAACGCGGCGTGGTGATCCAGGTGATCGGCATCGCCGAGGACATCAGCACGCAGCGACGCACCGAGCGGGCGCTGCGCGACAGCGAACGCGAACTGCGCATCGTCACCAGCGCGATGCCGATCGGCATTGCCCATGTCGATCGCGAGCTGCGCTACCGCTTCGTCAACAACGCCAATGCCGTCCAGCATCTCGGCAGCACCCCGCATGCCGTGGTCGGCCGGCGGCTGGTCGATGTCGTCGGTACAGCGACCATGGCGCTGCTGCAGGGCCGGATCGATCAGGTGTTGGCGGGCTGGACCGTCGATTTCGAAGTCGAGCTGCCACTGCCCGGCGGCACCCGCTTCGTTCACATCACGATGGTGCCCGAGCACGACGAGCGCAAGCAGGTGCGCGGCTTCATCGCGGTGACCGAAGACATCACCGAACGCAAGCGGGCGCAGACGCTGCTGCATGCCCGCGAGCGCGAGTTCAAGACGCTGGCCGAGAACGCGCCGGATCTGATTGCGCGGATCGACACCGCGCTGCGCTACCTCTACGTCAATCGCGCCTTCGAGCCGGCCTTCGCGCTGAACCGCGAGCACTACGCCGGCCGGCCGGCGGCCGAGCTGGGCTTCCCGGCCAGCTACATCGAGGCCACGACGGCGATCTTCCTGAAGGTCTTTGCCGGTGGCGGCGAGCAGTCGACGACGTTCTGCGTCCGCATCGGCGACGAACTGCGCTTCTATCTGGCGCGCGCGGTGCCGGAATTCGATGACCGGGCACAGGTGGAATCGGTGCTGCTGATCGTCTACGACGTCAGCGAGCGGGTACGTGTGGAGCTTGAACGCGACCGTCTGCTGGCCAGCGAACAGGCCGCGCGGGAACTGGCCGAACGGGCCACGCGCAGCCGCGACGATTTCCTGGCCATCGTTTCGCACGAGTTGCGCTCGCCGCTGAACGGCATCCAGAGCTGGGCGCAGGTGCTGGAAAGCGTGCTCGACGCCCGCTCCGATGAACCGGCCGGCCTTGCGCGGCGCGCGATTGCCGGCATCAAGGTCGGTGTCGAACAGCAGGTGCGGATGATCGATGACCTGCTCGATGCCACCCGGATCATCACCGGCAAGCTGTCGCTGAGCCTGCAGCCAGTACGGCTGCGGCCGGTGCTGGCCGCGGCACTGGCCAGCGTGCGGGCCAAGGCCGACGACAAGGCGATCAGCATCAGCGCCGGCATCCGGCTGGACAGCGAAACGGTCGAAGGCGATGCCGACCGCCTGCAGCAGATCGTCTGGAACGTGCTGTCGAACGCCATCAAGTTCACGCCGCGCGGCGGTCATGTCTGGCTCGATGCCGACCGTGACGGCGGCCAGGCGGTGATCCGTATCCGCGACGACGGTCGCGGCATCGACGCCGATTTCCTGCCGCAGGTGTTCGAACGTTTCCAGCGTGACGAAACCGGCAACAGTCGCGGCCAGGATGGCTTCGGCCTTGGGCTGATGCTGGTGCGCCATCTTTGCGAACTGCATCGCGGCACGGTCACGGCCAGCAGCGCCGGGCGCGGGCAGGGTGCGGAATTCCTGATCACGCTGCCGCTGCAGTCCGGCAGCGGCAACGGGCCGGCAAGTCCGGCACCGGCGGCGGCCGTCGCAGCACTGCCGCGCCTCGACGGCATTCGCGTGCTGCTGGTCGATGATCACGCCGCATCGCGCGACGCGCTGGCCTTGCTGCTCGGCAATGCCGGTGCCGACGTCGAAGTGATGGGGTCGGGCGAGCAAGCAGTGCAGCGGCTGGCACGGCGCACGGCGGCACGCTGGCCGGACCTGTTGATCTGCGACATCGCGATGCCCGGCCAGGACGGCTACGAGACGCTGCGCCAGTTGCGCAGCCAGGAACGGATTCGCGGGCTCGGCGCGCTGCCGGCCATTGCGCTGACCGCGCTGGTGCACAGCGATGACCGCATCCGCGCGCACGACGCCGGCTTCGACATGCACCTGTCGAAACCGGTGGCCATCGAGGAACTGATCGTCACCATCGCGGCCTTCGTGCGTCACCGCGAACGGCACTAGCGCGGGCACGGCGGATGCTCGATTGACCGGAGAAGGCATGCCGCTGGCGTGCCATACCGGATGCTCGTCATGAATCGAATCACCGCTGTTGCCGCATCGTCGCTGTCGCCGCGACTGCTCACCTGTGCCGCATTGCTTGCCATTGGCTTGCTGATGCTGTCGACCAGCGGCTGCGCCGCCACCCGGACCACGCAGAGCGCCGGCGAATACGTCGACGACGCGGCGATCACCACGTCGGTCAAGGCGGCCTTGCTGGCCGAGGACGACGTGAAGTCGCTGGACATCAATGTCGAAACCTTCCGTGGCGATGTCCAGCTCAGCGGCTTCGTCAACAGCGCGGGCCAGATCGACAAGGCGGTTGCCACGGCACGCCGACAGAACGGCGTCAAGAACGTCAAGAACGCGATGCGCATCAAGACCGCTGACTGATTGCCCGGAGCACGGCAATGGCTGACGGAACGGTCGAAGGCATGCCGCCGCCGCCGCGTCGCTTCGGCGAGCCGCGGCGGCTGCCGGCGCTGTCGGTCGTGGTCATTGCCGAAGCGGACATCGCCGCACTGCAGCGCTGTCTGGCGGCACTGCTCGCGCAGGACTTTGCCGGTGCGCAGTTCGAGATCGTCGTGGTCGATCCGGATGATCGCGCGAGCTTGCGCCAGCAGGTCGCGCTGCGTGCGCGGCAGGCGGCGGGTGCGCCGGCGGTGCAATACCTGGTCGTCAATCGCGCCGACGGCCTGGCAGCGGCGCGCAACCGCGGCTGGATGTATTCGCGCGGCGCGGTGATCGCCTTCATCGACCCGGATGGCGTGCCGGCCCCGGACTGGCTGCAACGCGGCATGGCGGCACTGGTGCCCGGCGTGGTCGCCGTGCACGGCTGCGTGCGGATGGCGCTGTCCGACCTGCCGGATGATCACGAACGCGAGAATGCCGAGCTGGCGCAGCGCGGTCTGCTCGGCTGCAACTGCTTCGTCAGCCGTATCGGGCTGGTGGCGGTCGGCGGCTTCGATGAACGCTTTTCGGCCGACTGGCGCTGCGACACCGATCTGCACTTCACGCTGATCGAACATTTCCGCGATGGCCAGCGCGTGCGTCCGGCACCGCTGGCGGAAGTGCTGCTGGGTCCGCGTCCGGAGCCCTGGCATGCCGGCCTGCGGCAGCAGCAGCGCCTGCAATTTGAAGTGCTGCTGATGCGCAAGCATCCGCGGCTGTATCGCGAGCGCGCCGGTTGCGTCTGTTCCCACCTGCAGCTCGGCGTGCAGTTCGCGGCATCGCTGCTGCTGCTGGTGACCGCCGGCGCGCTGCTGGTGACCAGCACCGCCGTGGCCAGTGCGGCGCTGCTGTTGTGGCTGCCACTGACCGCCGGCGTGTACCTGCAGCATCCGGCGAGCGCGGGCAGCTTCGGGCGGAAGCGCTGGCGGGAATGGGTGGCCTTCGCGCTGACCTTGGTCGCGATCCCGCCACTGGCCGTGTTCTGGCGCTCGGTCGGTGCGCTGCGCTTCCGCGTGCGGCGGCCGCCGCGGCTGTCGTGAACAAGCCGCAGCGACGCGTGCTGCGCGCTTACGGCAGGTAGCGCAGCTCCCAGGGCGGGACTTTCATCTGGTTACGGTACTTGGCGACCGTGCGCCGAGCGACCTGGATGCCGCTGTCGGTCAGCCGCTTGGCCAGCAGCACGTCCGACAGCGGCGCCTCCGGACTCTCCGTGTCGATCATTTCCTTGATCAGCGCGCGCACCGCTGCTGCCGAGCAGGTACCGCCGGTATCGGTCGCCAGCTGGCGCGAAAAGAAATGCCGGAACTCGTAAGTGCCGCGCGGTGTTGCCATGTACTTGTTGGCAGTGGCGCGCGACAGCGTCGATTCATGCAGCCCGAGTGCGTCGGCCACGTCCCGCAGCAGCAGCGGCTTCAGCGCCACTTCGCCGTACTGGAAGAAGCCGCGCTGGCAAGCGACGATGGCGTCGGCCACGCGCTGGATGGTGGCCTGCCGCTGCTCCACGCTGCGCAGCAGCCAGCGGGCCTCCTGCAACTGCTGGCGCAGCGCGCCATGACTGTTGCCGCTGTGATGCATCAGGTCGGCACAACTGCGGTTCAGCCGGGCGCGCGGCTGCACCGCTGGATTGACGCGCGCGCTCAGCACGCCGCGATGCTCGACGATCAGCACATCGGGCTCGACGTACTCGGTGCGCGCCCGCGTGTAGCGCGCACCGGGCTTGGGATCGAGCATCCGGATCAGGCCGTGGGCCACCGTCAGCTGCTGCAGGCTGCAGTCGAGCCGGCGGCGCAGCGAGGTGTAGTCGTGGCGCGCCAGCAGTTCGAGCTGGCCATCGATCAGGCGCAGCGCCAGCCCCCGTCCCGGCGTTTGTGGCGCCAGCAGCTGCAGCTGCAGCGCCAAGCATTCGGTCAGATTGCGTGCCGCGATGCCCGGCGGATCGAACTGCTGCACATGTCGGGTGCCGGCAGCGAGGTCATCGGCATCCAGCGGCGTGTCCAGCGCCAGCGCCTCGGCGGTGGCCGCCAGGTCTTCGCGCAGATAGCCGTCGTCATCAAGCATCTCGATGACCAGGCCGGCGGCAAGCGCTGAACGACCGTCCAGCCGTGCACCGCGCAACTGCTCGAACAAGTGGCTGCGCAGGCTGGTTTCGGCCTGCACGGCATGCCAGGGGTCGGCGCTGCTGCCACCGCCGTCGGACGCCGTGGCCTCGAAGGCGCTGCCGCTTGCCTCGTAGGCATCGGCGACATCGAACGGCGCGTCATCGGCGTCAGCGTCCGTGGCCTGATCGCGCCGCAGATCGGCGCAATCGAACTGCGCCGGATCGTCGGGCAGCGCCTGGGGTGCTGCGTCGTGCGGGTCGGCGGGCGTGCTGGTGTCGGGGCTGTCACCCTCTTCGAGAAAAGGGTTGTCGGCCAACTGCTGCTGCAGTTCCTGCTGGAATTCGAGCGCCGACATCTGCAGCAGCCTGACCGCCTGCTGCATGCGCGGCGAGATCGACATCTGCTGGCGCGCGCCCAGCGCAAACGAAGGGTGGGTCATCGGCAAGTCCTGCGCGGTGGAGGGTGTCCGCAACCACAGCGCATCGCCTGTGCCATCACCTCACAACGTCAAGACACCAAATTTTTCATGCACTTGCGGGCCGATGCCTGGTGTCCGCAAGCTGCCTCCGGGCCTGTCGTCGGCAAGCTTTACCGAGCAATGACCCGACCGCTTCAGCTGGCGTCGGCTGCTGCGGCGGCGGCACGGCCACGATTGCGCAGATCACGGATGTGGTCGTGATGCACTTCGGTGGTCGCGCGTTGCCCCAGCAGCAACGTACGTACGTTCGACGACAGCGGTTCCTCGATCGCCTTCAGGTACTGCGCCTTCGCGTGGTCTTCGCCGCGCTCGCATTCCTCGAGCAGCATCAGGTCGTCGTCGTTGCTGAGCGATGCCTTCAGGTTGACCCAGCCGCGATGCAGCGCGCCGATCGTCGTGCCGCCGGTCTCGGCCTTGCCGCCGTGCTCGACGACGCAGGCCTGCAGTTCACGGGTGTTGCGCGCGCAGTCGCCGGCATAGCGGCTCATCAGCATGCGCAGTTCAGGCGCATGCGCATGCCGCGCTGCATCGTTAAAGCCTTTCTCGCCGTCACGGTTGGTTTCGATCAGACCGTTCAAGGTCGTGATGATGGCTTTGTGGCTATCGGTGGAAGACATGTCGGGTACTCCTTGGAAGCGCCAGTGCGCGGCGCCAGTGGCGACGCTGCAGCGCTGGCGGGATCGCTGCTGCCGGACAGCGGCAGCGTGCGGGGAAGAAAAAAGACCGGGACCGGCGGCGGGGAACTGCCGATCCCGATCAACAGGGATCTTGCGCAAGCGCCGGCCGTTGCAGGCCATCGCGCTGTTCGCCTTGTTCTTCACGCATCGACCGGGCCTGCACCGCGGCCGAAGAAAACCTCATGCAAACAGGCGCTTGCCGTTGGCGGTCAGCGACGACGGCGGGCAGCGTGGCCGAATCTGCCGGTAACAAGCGTCATGCGCCGCCGTCATTGGCACTGGCGCGCGACAGCTCGGCGCTCAGATCCGGCTTCAGCACGGCTGCCGATGGCATCGGCGCCCGCCCCGGACCTGCGGCGTCCGCCGCACGCCGCATGCGCAGGCGGCCGATGTGACGCATCTGGCTGCCGAGCAGCTGCGTCTGCCGGTCGTCGAGCAGCGCGCCGCAGACAGCCAGGCCGGTGCCGGTCAGCTGCAGCAGCAGGCCTGCCGCGTGATCGCAATTCATCATCGGTTATCTCGGGTGGAGGACAGGCGGCGACATCCATCCAGCAGTTCCACGATCAATGCCGTGTTGGCCCGGCCACGACAAAGCCTTGCCGATCAGCGGGCTGCAGCGCTTGCGCGACTGATGGCGAAGCCGCCGCCAGCCGGGCTACCGGTAGCGCGAACCGGCCGTGGCAAAAGCGACCGATGGCCGGGCCGACGCCCGATCGACGGCGCGTTCCCGGCGAATTGCACCGAGGCCGCAGCGCAGCGCCGAGCACGGCGCCGGGCCGGGAACGGCGCTTGCGCTCGCTCGCTGCACCTCCCGCCCGACCAACCAGGACTCCACGCCATGGCCACTGCCATCTTCTGTATCGCCAAGACGCCGGTCATGGCGGAACGCATCGTCGATCTGCTGAAGACCTCGGCCGGCGTGCGCGAGCAGGACATCTCCGTGCTGTTTCCGGATCGCGCCGGCAGCCGCGACTTTGCGCATGAGTACAGCAGCAAGGCACCCGAAGGCGCGATCGCCGGCGTCGGTGCCGGCGGCGTCACCGGCGGGCTGCTCGGGCTGCTGGCCGGCATTGGCGCGCTGGCCATTCCCGGCGTCGGTCCGCTGATCGCGGCCGGGCCGATCATGGCGGCGCTCAGCGGGGTCGCGGTCGGCGCGGCGGTCGGTGGCATCGCCGGTGGCCTGATCGGCATGGGCATCCCCGAATTCGAAGCCAAGCGCTACGAGGACATGGTCAAGGGCGGCAACATCCTGATGTCGGCGCACGCGGAAACCCACGAGCAGACGCTGCGCATCAAGGATCTGTTCCGCCATGCCGGCGCCGAGGACATCGCGACCACGCACGAGGGCAGCCTGTCCACGCGCTGATGTCGTGCCTACGGCATCAGGGCTGCGCCGATGCCGACTCGCGGCCATGCTGACCGGCAGCAAGCTGCGGCACTGGCTCGGCCGCCGCCGCGCCGCTGATCCGGCCGCCGGCCACGACGGCGACGAACTGCCGCTGCGCGCGCCTCTGCTGAGCAGCGAGCAGCTCGTCCGCCACGGCCAAGCGCTGGCCGAGGCGCATCGGCTCGGCCGCCATGCGGCGCCGGAGTGGCTGCTCAGGCGGCTCGATGCCAACCGCAGCGTGCTGCGCCATACACGCAGCCTGCTGACCACGGCAGTCGAAGCGCGGGCGCGGATCTCGCCGGCCGGCGAATGGCTGCTCGACAACTTCCATCTGGTCGAAGAGCAGATCCGCACCGCTCGCCAGCATCTGCCGCGCGGCTACAGCCGCGAGCTGCCGCAGCTCGATGGCGAGCCGTCGCACGGCTTGCCCAGGGTCTATGACCTGGCGCTGTCGGCGATCGCCCATGGCGATGGCCGGATCGATGCGGAAACGCTGACCCGCTTCGTCGCGGCCTACCAGACGGTGACGGCGCTGACGCTCGGCGAACTGTGGGCGATCCCGATCATGCTCAGGCTGGCGCTGATCGAGAACCTGCGCCGCGTTGCCGCCCGCATCACCGCGTCACGGCTGCATGTCGACGAGGCCGAGCGCTGGGCCGACCGGATGATGGCGGTCGCCGAAAGCGACCCGAAAAGCCTGATCCTGGTCATTGCCGACATGGCGCGTTCGACACCGCCGATGGTCAGCGCCTTCGTTGCCGAACTTGCGCGCCGCCTGCAGGGCCACGGTCCGGCGCTGGCGCTGCCGCTGAACTGGATCGAGCAGCGGCTTGCCGAAGACAGCCTGACCATCGAACAGCTGGTGCTTGCCGAAGCGCAGCAGCAGTCGGCGGATCAGGTGTCGATCGGCAACAGCATCGGCAGCCTGCGGATGCTGGCCGCCGTCGACTGGCGGGAATTCGTTGAAGCGATGAGCGTGGTCGAGCAGCGGCTGCGCGCCGATCCGGCCGGTGCCTATGCCGGCATGGACTTCGCCAGTCGCGACGACTACCGCCACGTCGTTGATCATCTGGCTCGGCGCTCGGCGCTGAGCGAGGCCGATATCGCCGCCACCGCCTGCGCACTGGCGGCCGCGGCTGACGACCTGCCGGTGCAGCGGCATGTCGGCTGGTTCCTGATCGATGCCGGGCGGCGGCAGCTTGAAGCCGGCATCGGCTACCGGCCAACGTGGCCGGATCGCCTGCAGCGCCTGCGCGAGTACGCGCCGCTTGCGCTGCATCTGGGTGTGATCGGCGCGATCAGCTTCGGCCTTGCAGGGCTGCTGATCGCGATCACGGCGGCACAGGGCGTTGGCGACCTTGCGCTGGCCGCACTTGGCCTGCTGCTGCCGATCGTGCTGAGTCATCCGGCGTCGGCCATCGCCAACGGCCTGGCCACGCTGGTGATCGTGCCGAAACGGCTGCCGCGCATGGACTACCTGACCGGCCTGCCGAGCGAGCAGCGCACGCTGGTGGTGGTGCCGTGTCTGCTGACCGGCCAACGCGACACGGCGGCGCTGTGCGAAGCGCTGGAAGTCCGTTTCCTCGGCAATCAGGACCCGCAGCTGCACTACGCGCTGCTGACCGATTTCCGTGATGCCGCGCATGCCAGCGAGCCCGGCGATGCCGCGCTGCTGGCGCAGGTGGTGGCCGGCATCGAGCAGCTGAATGTCCGCCATCGCGCCGACGACATCGCCGACCGTTTCCACCTGTTTCACCGGCCACGGCGCTGGAATGGCGCCGAAGGCTGCTGGATGGGCGAAGAGCGCAAGCGCGGCAAGCTCGGCGATCTGAATGCCGTGCTGCGCGGCCGCGGCGACGGCCGCCATGCGCAGATCGTCGGCAACACCGCTGCACTGGTCGGCGTCCGCTACGTGATCACGCTCGACAGCGATACCCGTCTGCCGCGCGACGCGGCACGGCAGCTGGTGGCGGCGATGGCGCATCCGCTGAACCGGCCGCGGTTCAATGCGGCCGGCACCTGCGTGACCGGTGGCCACGGCATCCTGCAGCCGCGCATCGCTGCCGGGCTGGCCGGCTCGCAGCGCTCGCGCTACGCGCGGCTATGCGGCAGCGAACCGGGCATCGATCCGTATACGCGGGCGGTGTCCGATGTCTATCAGGATGCATTCGGCGAGGGCTCGTTCATCGGCAAGGGCATCTACGAGGTCGACGCCTTCGAGCGCGTGCTTGAGGGCCGCTTGCCGGACAACCGCATCCTCAGCCACGACCTGCTGGAAGGCTGTTACGCGCGCTCGGCGCTGATCAGCGACGTGCAGGTCTACGAGGACCATCCATCCCGCTACAGCACCGACGTGCTGCGTCACCGGCGCTGGATCCGCGGCGACTGGCAACTGCTGCGCTGGCTGCTGCCGACGGTGCCGGACGGTGCCGGTGTGATGGTGGTCAATCCGCTGTCGGCGCTGTCGCGCTGGAAGATCGCCGACAACCTGCGCCGCAGTCTGGTTGCCCCGGCGCTGCTGGCGCTGCTGCTGCTCGGCTGGCTGCGGCTGCCGATGCCGCTGCTGTGGAGCACCGTGGCAGCCGCTGCGCTGCTGCTGCCGCCGCTGCTGTTCGGGCTCATTGATGCGCTGCGCAAGCCGGACACGCTGGCCTGGGCCGCGCATCTCGCCGGTGCCGCACTGGCCGGGCTGGGCGGCATCGCGCTGATGCTGCTGCGCCTTGCCTGCCTGCCGCACGAGGCGCTGTTCGCCACCGATGCGCTGCTGCGCGGCCTGTGGCGCAGTCAGGTGTCCGGCCGGCTGCTGCTGGAATGGCAGGTGTCGAGCCGCCGTGAGGCCGACCATCTGCGGCGGCGCCCGGAAGCGCTCGATGTCGCGCCGCTGACCGCCGTCGTGCTGCTGATCGCGCTGCCGTGGCAGCGACCGGACGCCGTATGGCCGGCCTTGCCGTTGCTGCTAGGCTGGCTGGCAGCACCTTGGCTCGTGGCCTGGCTCAGCAAACCGCAGCGCGCGGTGGCAGTACCGCTCGACGATCAGCAGACCCACTTCCTGCGCCGGCTGGCCCGACGCACCTGGGGCTATTTCGAACAGCACGTCGGTGCCGCCGATCACTGGCTGCCGCCGGACAACCATCAGGTGCAGCCGGGGCCGGTGACGGCGCATCGCACGTCGCCGACCAATATCGGCATGTCGCTGCTGGCCAGTCTGGCTGCCGAGGATTTCGGCTACATCGGCAGCGCCGCGTTGCTCGCGCGTACCGGTGACACCTTCGCGACGATGGCGCTGCTGGCTCGCCATCGCGGCCACTTCTTCAACTGGTACGACACCCAGACACTGGCGCCGCTGCCGCCGCGCTACGTGTCGTCGGTCGACAGCGGCAATCTGGTCGGCCACCTGATCACGCTGCGCGCGGCACTGCTGGCGCTGCCGAACCAGCGCATCGTCAATGCCCGGCTGTTCGACGGCCTGCTCGACACGCTGGCGGTGCTTGGCGAAGCGGTGGCCGATGGCGAAGCCGCGCCGATCATCCGCATCCGCGCGCTGTTGAACAACGCGGTGCAGCTGGTGCCGTCGTCGCTGTCGGCAACGCTGCACAGCATCGAACCGGTACTGCGCTGCGCCGAAACGCTGGCGTCGGACCTGAACATCACGCCGGGCAGCGAAGCCGATGGCTGGGCGCTGGCCCTGACCGCCGCCGCAGCAGCGGCCAAGGCCGATCTGCTGTGGCTGGCGCCGTGGCACGCGCCGGCGGCCGGTCATCTCGACCTGAGCCTGCTGGTCGAGTTCGATGAACTGCCGACGCTGCGCGATCTGGAAGGCTTGCCCGCGCGGGCAGCAGCGAAGCTCCGCGAATCTCCAGCCGCCGCTTCCGTCGCTGAGCTGATTGAACTGACCGCCCTGCTGGCCCTGGGCAGCACGCGTGCCGCCAGCCGCATCGAGCACTGCCATGCGCTGGCAATGCAGGCCAGCGCATTCGCCGATATCGACTTCGAGTTCCTTTACGACCGCACGCGCCACTGGCTGGCGATCGGCTACAACGTCGATGAGTTCCGGCGCGACACCAGCTACTACGACCTGCTGGCTTCGGAAGCGCGGCTCGCCTGTTTTGTCGGCATTGCGCAAGGCAAGCTGCCGCAGGACAGCTGGTTCGCGCTGGGCCGCCAGCGCAGTGCCGGCGATGGCGCGCCGACGCTGGTGTCGTGGAGCGGCTCGATGTTCGAGTACCTGATGCCGCTGCTGGTAATGCCGCAGTTCGACGGCACGCTGCTGGACCAGACCTGTCGTGCGGCCGTCGAGCGGCAGATCGCCTTCGGCCGACATCTGGGCCGGCCGTGGGGCGTGTCGGAATCCGGCTACAACGCGGTCGATGCCAGCCTGAACTACCAGTACCACGCGTTCGGCGTGCCCGGCCTTGGACTGAAGCGCGGGCTGGCCGAAGACACGGTGATCGCACCGTATGCCTCGGCACTGGCCTTGATGGTCGAACCGGAAGCGGCGTGCACGAACCTGCAGCGGCTGGCGGCCGACGGCTACATCGGCCGCTGCGGCTTTTATGAGGCGATCGACTACACCGCCAGCCGGCTGCCGCGCGGTGCCGATCACGCGGTGGTGCGCTCGTTCATGGCTCACCATCAGGCGATGAGCCTGCTGGCGATCGGCAGCGTGCTGCTGAACCGGCGCATGCAGCGGCGCTTCGCGTCCGATCTCGAATGCCAGACCGCGTTGCTGCTGCTGCACGAGCGCATTCCGCGCCATCCGCCGATCACCACGCCGGCGGTCGATCCGAGCGAGCGCGGCCCGCTGGAAGACGAAGCGATTGCCGCGATCCGCACGCCGATCGCCGCCGACACGCCCAGCCCGGAAGTGCAGTTGCTGAGCAATGGCCGCTATCAGGTGATGGTCAGCAACACCGGCGGTGGCAGTGCGCGCTGGAACGGGCTGGCCGTGACCCGCTGGCGCGAGGACGCGACGCGCGACCACTGGGGCAGCTTCCTGTACCTGCGCGATGCCGACAGCGCAGCCCTGTGGTCGGCCACCCATCAGCCGACCGTCGTTGCCGCCGAGCGCTACGAAGCAGTGTTCGCCGATGGCCGCGCCGAGTTCCGCCGGCTGGATCACGGCATCGAGTCGCGGCTGGAAATCCTGGTGTCGCCGGAAGACGACATCGAACTGCGGCGGCTGCGGCTCAGCAATCGCTCGCGCGTCGCCCGCACGCTGGTGGTGACCAGCTATGCCGAGCCGGTGCTCGACACGCCAGCAAGCGACGCGATGCAGCCGGGCTTTGGCAAGCTGTTTCTGCAGACCGAATGGCAGCCGGAACAACGCGCCATCCTGTGTACCCGTCGTCCGCGCTCGGCCAGTGACGCCACGCCGTGGCTGTTTCATTTACTGGCGGCCAGCCCGGACACCCTCGGCGCGGTCAGCTGCGAGACCGATCGCGGCCGCTTCATCGGCCGAGGTCGGCGGCTATCGGCACCGCAGGCGGTGACGGCGAGCGCGCCGCTGTCCGGCACCGTCGGCTCGGTGCTCGATCCCTGTGTCGCGATCCGCACGGTGCTGAGGCTCGAAGCCGGGCAGTCGCTGACATTGGACTTCGTCACTGGCTGTGCGCCGAACCGCGACACTGCGCTGGCGC
Source organism: Gammaproteobacteria bacterium (assembly GCA_026398875.1). Classification (GTDB taxonomy): domain Bacteria; phylum Pseudomonadota; class Gammaproteobacteria; order Nevskiales; family Nevskiaceae; genus Nevskia. Next base: position 52,589 of record JAPLSB010000019.1, read on the forward strand.
TGGTCGGCAAGTATCAGGATCGCCATCTGGCTGACCGCGTGCTTGATCTGGCCTGGACCCACAACGGCGTCAGCTTGCGGCAGATCAACGCCAGCGAAGCCGATGCCCAGTTGTACCGGCGGCTGGCGGCCCAGGTGGTTTATGCCAGCGCGGCACTGCGCGCCGACGCCGCACTGCTGGTCCAGAACCGGCGCAACCAGAGCGGGCTCTGGGGCTATGCGATTTCCGGTGATCTGCCGATCGTGCTGCTGAAGATCGCCGACTCCAGCCACATCGAACTGGCGCGGCAGATGATCCAGTGCCATGCCTGGTGGCGGCTGAAGGGACTGATCGTCGATCTGGTGATCTGGAACGAGGATCACGTCGGCTACCGGCAGCGGCTGCAGGACCAGATCGTCGGCCTAATCGCGACCGGTGCCGATCTTCATGCGCTCGATCGTCCCGGCGGCATCTTCGTGCGTTCGGCCGAGCAGATCTCGGCCGAAGACCGGGTGCTGCTGCAATCGGTGGCGCGCGTGATCATTGCCGACAGCCGCGGCGCGCTGATCGAGCAGGTCGGCCGCCGCACGGTTGCCGACAAGCGCGTCGCCCGGCTGCTGCCGAGCCGCGCGGCGATCAACGAGCCAGGCCAGCTGCCGCCGATCGCGCTGCAGTTCGACAACGGCCACGGCGGCTACAGCGCCGATGGCCGCGAATACGTGATCACCACAAGCACCGATACACCCACACCGGCACCGTGGATCAACGTGCTGGCCAATCCGGGCTTTGGCTGCGTGATCAGCGAAAGCGGCGTCGGCTACACCTGGGCCGAGAACGCTCACGAGTTCCGGCTGTCGCCCTGGCGCGACGATCCGATCGCCACCGATGTCGGCGAAGCGATCTGGCTGCGCGACGAAGACTCCGCTGCCTGCTGGTCACCGACCGCGCAACCGAGCGCGCCACCCGGCGCTGCATCGCGCTGCCGCCACGGCATGGGCTACAGCGTGTTCGAGCAGATCGCCTACGGCATTCATTGCGAGCTGTGGGTCTATGTCGATCTCGACGAAGCAGTGAAGTTTTCGGTGCTGAAGGTCCGCAATGCCTCCGGGCGAAGCCGACGGCTGTCGGCGACCGGCTATGTCGAATGGGTGCTCGGCGACCTGCGCGAAAAGACCGCGATGCAGGTGATCACCGAGATCGACGCTGCCAGCGGTGCCTTGTTCGCTCGCAACGCCTACAGCACCGAGTTCGGCAGCCGCGTGGCGTTCTTCGATGTCGACGATGGCTCGCGCACGCTGACCGGTGATCGCAGCGAATTCCTCGGCCGCAATGGCAGCTTGGCGGCGCCAGCAGCACTGGGCCGGGTGCGGCTCTCCGGCAAGGTCGGCGCTGCACTTGATCCCTGTGGCGCGATCATGGTGCCGTTCGAACTGGCCGATGGCGCCAGCCGCGAGCTGATCTTCCGGCTGGGCGCCGGCCGCGATCTGGAACAGGCCCGCCATCTGGCGCGCCGTTTCCGCCGTCCCGGTTCGGCGCGCAATGCGCTGGACCGCGTGCAGGACTACTGGCGGCGGACGCTATCGGCAGTCGAGATCGACACTCCGGATGTCTCGCTGAACCTGCTCGCCAATGGCTGGCTGGTCTACCAGACGCTGGCTTGCCGCTTGTGGGCGCGCAGCGGCTGGTATCAGTCCGGTGGCGCATTCGGCTTTCGTGACCAGCTGCAGGATGCGATGGCGCTGGTCCACGCCGAGCCGATGCTGCTGCGCCAGCAGCTGCTGCTGGCCGCCAGCCGCCAGTTCGGCGAAGGCGATGTCCAGCACTGGTGGCATCCGCCAGTCGGCCGTGGCGTGCGCACCCGCTGTTCCGACGACTACCTGTGGCTGCCGCTGGCGATCTGCCGCTATGTGCAGGCCACGGCCGATACCGGCGTGCTCGACGAGCCGGTGCACGGGCTCGAAGGCCGCGCGCTCGACGCCACCGAAGAGTCGTATTACGACCTGCCGGGACGCGCCAGCGAAGCGCTCAGCCTGTACCAGCACGGTGTCCGCGCGATCGAGCACGGCCTGCGCTACGGCGCTCGCGGTCTGCCGCTGATCGGCTCCGGCGACTGGAACGACGGCATGAACCGGGTCGGCATCGACGGGCAGGGCGAAAGCGTCTGGCTGGGCTTTTTCCTGTACGACGTGCTCGGCCGCTACGCGAGCCTGGCGCAGGCGCGCGGCGACAGCGCGTTCGCGGCGCGCTGCCTTGCCGAAGCGGCGAGCTTGCGCGGCCATCTCGAAGCCGAGGCCTGGGACGGCGGCTGGTATCGCCGTGCCTGGTTCGACGATGGCACCGCGCTTGGCAGCGCGGCGAGCAGCGAATGCCGGATCGATTCGATTGCCCAGAGTTGGTCGGTACTGTCGGGGGCCGGCGACCCGGTCCGCGCACGGACCGCGATGGCAGCACTCGATGCCCAGCTGGTCGATCGCGAGCACGGCATCGTCAAGCTGCTGACGCCGCCGTTCGACACCGGCGGACTCGATCCCGGCTACATCAAGGGCTATGTGCCCGGCGTTCGCGAGAACGGCGGTCAGTACACGCATGCGGCGATCTGGGCCGCGATGGCATTCGCACAACTGGGTGACCACGCCCGCGCCTGGTCGCTGCTGGCGATGATCAATCCGGTCAACCACGGCCGCACGGCGGCCGAAATCGCGTGCTACCGCGCCGAGCCGTACGTGGTGGCCGCCGATGTCTATGCCGTGGCACCGCACATCGGCCGTGGCGGCTGGAGCTGGTACACCGGTTCGGCCGGCTGGCTGTACCGGCTGATCATCGAATCGCTGCTCGGCGTCGAGCGGCAGGGCCTGAACCTGGCGTTCGCGCCGTGTCTGCCGGATCACTGGCCGCACGCCAGCCTGCGCTACCGCTATCGCGGCACGGTCTACCGGATCGCGATGACGCCGGTCGCCGACAGCGAACGATCGATCCGCGTCTGGCTCGATGGCGTCGAACAGGCGTCAGCGTGCATCGCGCTGGTCGACGACCAGCAGCCGCACGACGTCGAGGTGCGCATCGGGCGGCCAGCGGCGTGACTGCGCGCGATCACGCATCACCGTGCAGGCCGCGTGCAGTACCGCACCGAAGCGGCAGGCCCGGCCCGGTAGGGTCGGTGGCTCAATCACGGAGTCAAGCAGCCATGAGCATGAAACACACGAAACCCACCGCCACTGATGACGGCAGCGCCGACAAGGCCAAGGGCCACGTCAAGGAAGTGATCGGCAGCGCCAAGGCCAAGCTCGGCCATCTGGTCGGCAATGAATCGCTGGAAGCCAAGGGCCGCGCGCAGAACGCCGACGGCAAGAAGGACCGGCTGAAAGGCGAGATCAAGGAAGACATCGACAACGCCAAGGCCAAGGTCAAGGCCGGTGTGGCGGTCGTCAAGGACAAGATCGACGAGATCCGGCACCGCTGATCGCCGCCCGTCATCGTCGCCATCGCGACATCGACGGCTGACCGTCCCGCTGCAGCGTCGGTGACTGCGGCGGCACCGCGCGCCGGACATGCGCGTGCGGTGCTGCTGGCACTGACGGTGACCTGTGTGCTGCTGTGCCTGTGGCTGGCTGCGCCGTTCCTGTCGGCGATGATCTGGGCGCTGGCGCTGGCGGTATTGTTCACGCCGCTGCAGCGTCGGCTGGAGCGGCGCATCGGCAGGCCGAGCATCGCTGCCGGCCTGTCGGTCGCACTGATTGCGGTACTAGTGGTGGTGCCGATCAGCTTCGTCGGCCAGCGGCTGGTCGAGCAGGCGATCAACGGCGCCCGGATGATCGAGACGCGCGCCACATCCGGCGAATGGCGACGGGCGATCGATACCCGGCCGAAGCTCGCGGCCTTCGTGGCTCGGGTCGAGCGGCGCGTCGATGTACCGGGCGCCGTACGCGCGGTCAGCAGCCGCCTGAGCACCACGGCTGGTAGCGTGGTCACCGGTTCGGCGATGAAGATGCTGACGTTCTGCATCGTCTTTTACCTGCTGTTCTTCCTGCTTCGCGATCGCGCTGTGGCGCTGGCCAGCCTGCGGGCGCTGCTGCCGCTGGACGACGCCGAAACCGAGCAGTTGCTGGCACGGCTTGGCGACACCATCCACGCCACCGTCTACGGCACGCTGGCGGTGGCCTCGGTGCAAGGGCTGCTCGGCGGGCTGATGTTCTGGTGGCTCGGCCTGCCGGCGCCGCTGCTGTGGGGACTGGTGATGGCGCTGCTGGCGGTGGTGCCGGTGCTGGGCGCGTTCATCGTCTGGATTCCGGCGGCGCTGTTCCTGGCGCTGGAAGGCGAATGGCTTCGCGCGCTGCTGCTGGCCGGGTGGGGGATGCTGGTCGTTGGCACCATCGACAATCTGCTGCGACCGGTGCTGGTCGGCCGACGCCTGAAGCTGCACACGGTGCCGGCGTTCCTGTCGGTGGTCGGCGGCCTGATGCTGTTCGGCGCGGTCGGGCTGCTGCTCGGGCCGATGCTGCTGGCCACCACGCAGTTCCTGCTGGCGCTCTGGAGCCCGCAGATCGCAGCGGCAGCGTGCTCCAACGCACCGACTGCACCATCGCCCGCCGCTACCGTCACCGCTGCTGCTTCTGACGGGACAATTCCACATGGCGGTTGACACGAAGGCCTGGCTGATCGGCGGCGGCATCGGTTCACTGGCTGCGGCGGCCTTCATGATCCGTGACGGCGGCATGCCCGGCAGCCACATCACGATTCTCGAATCAGCCCCATCGATGGGCGGCGCGCTCGATGCGCATGGCACGCCTGCTGGCGGCTATTGCCTGCCCGGTGGGCGAATGCTGACGGCGGACAACTACGAGTGCACCTGGGATCTGTTCCGCAGCATTCCATCGCTGGACCACGAGGGGCAGTCGGTCCATGACGAGACGCTGGCCTTCAACACGCAGCATCACGCGCACTCACTGGCGCGGCTGGTCGACGCGCGCCGCGCCAAGGTGCCGGTGGCGTCGATGGGCTTCACGATGCATGACCGCGCCGAACTGCTGAAGCTGAGCCTGGCTGATGAAGCGACGCTCGGCGATTCCTGCATCACTGACTGGCTGTCGCCGGAATTCTTCGAAACCGAGTTCTGGGCAATGTGGGTCACCACGTTCGCGTTCCAGCCCTGGCACAGCGCCGCCGAACTGCGCCGCTACCTGCATCGCTTCGTGCTCGAATTCACGCGCATCGAAACGCTCGGTGGCGTGAAGCGCACGGTCTACAACCAGTACGACTCGCTGGTCGCGCCGCTGCTGACCTGGCTGCGCGCGCATGGGGTGAACCTGGTCAACGACTGCGTGGTGACCGATCTCGACAGCATCGAGGACGCGCGCGGCTATACCGTCACCGGCCTGCACGGTCGTCGCGATGGCGAACGCTTCGAGATCGAGATCGGCAACGACGATCAGGTCTATTTCCAGAATGCGTCGATGACCGACGCGATGAGCATCGGCTCGATGCATCGCGCGCCGGCGAAGCGCGATCGCGACGACAGCGGCGGCTGGGTGCTGTGGGAATCGCTGGCTGCAGGGTGTCCGCAGTTCGGCCGACCGGCGGCGTTCAACCGTTCGATTGCCGAAACCTGCTGGGAATCGTTCACCGTCACGCTGGACGATCCGGCGTTCTTCGCACGGATGGAGCAGTTCACCGGCAATGTCGCCGGCACCGGTGGCCTGGTGACGTTCCGCGATTCGAACTGGCTGATGTCGATCGTGCTGGCGCACCAGCCGCACTTCATCAACCAGCCGCCGGACGTGCAGGTGTTCTGGGGCTACGGCCTCAAGCCGGACCGCATCGGCAACTTCGTGGCCAAGGCGATGGCCGATTGCACGGGTGCGGAGATCCTGCAGGAGCTGTCCGGCCATCTGCGTTTCGACGCGGCGCTGCTGGCGTACGGCAACTGCATTCCGTGCCGGATGCCATACATCACCAGCATGTTCATGCCGCGTCGGCCGGGCGACCGCCCGCTGCCGGTGCCGGCCGGCTCGCGCAACCTGTCGCTGATCAGCCAGTTCGTCGAGCTGGCCGAGGATTGCGTGTTCACCGTCGAGTACTCGGTGCGCGCCGCGCAGACCGCCGTCTACCAGCGGATGGGCATCACGCGGACGATCCCGGCGGTGACGCCGCACGACCATTCGCTGCAGGTGCAGTTCGAAGCAGTGCTGAAGGCGTTCCGCTGAACAGCTAGCGGTTCCAGGCTTCAGCTCCAGTAGTCCGGCCGGTTGTAGTAGCTGAACAGGGCCGCCTCGTCTTCGCGCAGGAATTCGCCGTCGCTGCGGTACTCCGGTGCCGCGCGGATCGCAGCGCGGCTGACATCGACGGTGATCGTCGCACCGGCCCAGGCCAGCCGGGTGATCCACTGTGGCGGAATCACCACATGCTTGCCGATCCACCACTGGGCGGTATCGATGACCACGTAGCGGATCGCCCAGCTGCCGTGGTCGATCAGAAAGGTTTCCAGTGTGCCGAGCGGGCCGTCGGTTGCTTCCAGCGCATAGCCGGACACCTCGTGGTGACCGCGCAGATGCGGGTCGCCGTGCGCCTCGGCGCGTGCTTCCTCGCCGCGGTTGTACGGCTTCAGGTCGCCGCTGGCCGCGACCGGATACGGCGTCAGCCCCCAGAGCAGCGCGCCGCTCAGATAGTCCGGATAGCCGTAGTAGTCGAGGTAGTCCAGCTCGTGCTGACGTGTCAGCGGCTGGTCGGTATCGACATCCGGACTGCCCTTGACCTGTTGGCGGGTCAGCCGCGTGTGCAGGGTGCTGGCTTGCCAGTCGGTGCTGTCGATGCTGACCGGCGAGATCAGCACACGCCTCGACTGCAGCCAGCTGCCGGTCTCGACGACCAGATAGCGCACGGCCCAGCGCTGATCGTCGAAGTAGATGTCGCGCACCGTGCCGATGTCGCCATCGAGCGCGGTGAGGCCAAGGCCGATCAGCTTGTTCATCGGATAGAGCATCGCGGTGTCCTTGCGGCATCGGGAGGTCCAGCATCGGTGACTGCCGCCTCAGCGTCGGTGCGCAAGCGAACCCAGCCGGTAGAGCACGCGGCTGTGTTCGGCAAGACACCGACGCCATGGCCGCGAGCAGCAATGCTCAGCGCACCACGACCACCGGATGCCCCCATGAGCACTGTCATCAATGGCAGCTTCCAGCAGCAGGACGATGTTCAGGACGTGTTGAGCGCGCTGCTCGGCGAAGGCTTCGGCAGCGGCGAGATCGCCAGCTTCCGGATTCCTGTCGAACCGGTTCCGGCGCTCGACGGCAATCCGATGACGGCGCCGGAAACCGAAGCCGAGGGTCATGATCCAGCCATCGATGGCGCCTTGTCCGGCGCGGCGGTTGGCTCTGCGGTCGGCGTCGCGGTGGGGCTGGTCAGCCTGCCGGTGCTCGGGCCCGGTGCCGCGCTGGCCGGCGTCGGTGCGGGGGCCTATGTCGGCTCATTGGTCGGAGCACTCTCCCGGCTCGGTGACCCGGAGCACCCGGACACCCGCGATGCCGATGCCGCCGTGGCCGAGGGCGGCCCGGCTGCTGCAACGCGCCAGCCCGGCCTGCTGGTCGCCGTCGAAGTCCGCGAACCGGGGCGGCGCAGCGCCGCACTGCGCATTTTCGAAAGCCACGGCGCGCGCGACCTCGAAGCGATCCTCGGCCGGATCGTCGATGGTCAATGGGTCGATTTCGACGCCACCGCTGCGCTCCGACCGCTGGCTGCGTAGTTCCGGCTGCGACAGCGCTGCGTCGGAAAGGCGGCCTCACGCCAAGGCGCGAAGACGCCAAGAACAGCTCGACCTATCGAAAAAGCAGGGCGGCAATTGCTTGCCGTCCTGCTGAGATGCTGAGCGACTGCCGGGCTGGAAAGGCGGCCTCACGCCAAGACGCGAAGACGCCAAGAACAGCTCGACCTATCGAAAAAGCAGGGCGGCAATTGCTTGCCGTCCTGCTGAGCTGCTGAGCGACTGCCGGGTTGGAAAGGCGGCCGCACGCCAAGACGCGAAGCCGCCAAGAACAGCGCGACCCAACGGAAAAGCAGGGCGGCAATTGCTTGCCGTCCTGCTGATTCGCTGCTGGTTTTCTTTGCCTCTTCGTCTCTTTGCGTCTTTGCGTCTTGGCGTGAGATCGCTGTTTCGGCCAGGAAGGCTTACGCTGGCGGATCCTGGATCGTCACTTCGACGCGGCGGTTCAGCTGGCGACCGGACGGGATTTCGTTGCCGGCAATCGGGAAGGCTTCGCCGCGACCATTGGCGATGATCCTGTCGCGGGCGATGCCATGGCTCGACAGGTAGCCGGCCACGGCATCGGCACGGCGCTGCGACAGCGCCATGTTCATCGAATCGCTGCCCTGGCTGTCGGTGAAGCCTTCGATGATCAGCCGGCGGTCTGGCGAGGCGGCGAGGGCAGTCACCAGCTTGTCCAGGTTCACCTGGCTGCCGACGGCCAGTTCGGCGCGCCCGCTGGAGAACAGCACGTCACCCAAGGTCAGCTGCACGCCGCGGTCGGTCTTCTTGGCGTTCAGCGCTGCCAGTTCGGCGACCAGCGCATCGTTGCGCGCCTGTGCCGCACCCGTTTCGGCACGCGCTGCGCTGGCGTCATTCTTGGCAAGTGCAGCGGCCGATTTGGCGTTGTCGGCTTCGCGGGTGCGGGCATCGAGGCGAACCTGATCGGATTGCTCGCTGAGTGCCACGCGGGCGTTCACCGCGTACTGCGCTTCGGCCAGTGCCTTGGCGGTCTGCACGCGGCGCTCGGCGACGTAGACGCGATGGCTGACCAGCGTCGGGTCTTCGCTGAGCAGCACGGCCTCTTCGACGGCCCGCTTGGCCTGCTGCATCGCCACCGGCGCCTGCGTCGCCAGGCGGCTGTCGGCCTGCAGACTGCGCAGTTCGCTGCGCACCCGGGCAACGCCGGGATCGGCCGGCGGGTTGCTGGCGCAACTGGCCATCACCACGCAGGTGCCGGCGAGCACGGCCTGCGCCAGCAGCCGGTGAATGACAACGGGATGGGCGTTCATGATCCGGCTCCGGTGCGCTTCAGTTCATCGCGAAGCGTGTTGATGTTGTTCTGCAATTCGGTATTGACGGCGGCAGCGCGGGCCAGCCGCGCCTTGGCCGATGCCAGCTCGGCGTCGGCCTGCGCCTCGTTGGCGAGGCGACGGGCCAGCATCACGTCCTTCTCTTCCGGATCCTTGGCAACGGCGACGCGCGCGCGACCGATGCGGTCGCGGGCGGCGTTCAGTTCCACCGGCGCGAACTCGGCGGCCTTTTCACCGTCGGCGGTGGCAATGGCGATATCGGCTGCCTGCATCGATTCGGTGGGCAGCAGCGGCGCGGCTGCGCAAGCGGACAGCGCCAATGCGCCTCCGGTCAGCGCGCAGCAGGCGAAATGGCGGAATGTGGTCACGGAGGACTCCTGTCGTTCGGGTGATGCGGACAGCACGGGGGTTCCCGTCTGTCGGATCGCGCCACGGCGCGACCCTGGGTACCTGCTGAGGCTAGGTCGGCACGCCGTCGGCGTCGGTCTGATAGCGCACGTAGCGCAGTCCGGCGCCGTCGCCTTGCGGGTGCAGCTGGGCATCGACCGCTGCCAGGCTGTCGCGATGCCATCGTTCGCGGCGCTCGCGCTTGTTGCGGTACATCGAGGCATCGGCGCAGCTGAGCAGCGCATCCCACTGCTCGCCATCGGCCGGATACAGCGCCAGCCCGATCGAGGCGCTGATCTGGATTTCCTGACCTTCGATCCAGTAGCGACCATCGATGCGGCTGCGGATCTGTTCGGCAACGCTGACCGCCGCTGCCGATTCGCCGATGTTGTTCAGCATCACCACGAATTCGTCGCCGCCGTAGCGGCAGGCAACGTCATCGGAACGCACCGAGGCGGCGAGCCGCTTGGCGACCACGGTCAGCAGCTTGTCGCCAGTGGCATGCCCGAAGTGGTCATTGACGACCTTGAAGCCATCGAGATCGATGAACATCAGCGCCATCCGGCGCTGACGTGCAAAGCATTCGGCGATGCCATCCTGCAGCCGCTGCAGCAGCAGCATGCGGTTCGGCAGGCCGGTCAGGCCGTCGTGATGCGCCAGCCGCTGGGCTTCGGAGCAGCGCGCATCCGATTCCGCCAACGCGCGCGCCAGCTGTTCGTTGTCGAGGCGCAGCTGTTCATGCTCGCGGCCGAGCTGGCGCAGCTGCAGTTCGAGGCCGCTGCCTTCGCTGCTGCCATGGCCATCGGCGAAACACGGGGCCTGATGGCTGGCCATTCGATCGGGATGGCGATCGGGCTGGCGATCGGGATGGGCATCGGCATGACCGTCGACATGCGGCGTCTGGGCAGGGCGTTGCGTGCTGCGCGACGTCGGCTTGAACAGTTGCTGGGGCATGGCAGTCGCTCAGGTGAGTTTCGCGTGGGCCAGCGCATGACGGCAGCAATCCGCTGCCGTTCCGGTCATGCGCTGCACCGGGTGCGCTGCAGCCCGGTGCAGCGGGTAAAGCTCACAAGCGTCGACCCTGAACCAGACGGATGACGATGAGCACCAGCGCGGCGACCAGCAGCAGGTGGATCAGTCCGCCCATCGAATAGGGCCCCACCATGCCCAGCACCCACAGCACCAGCAGAACCACGGCAACGGTTTCCAGCATGGACGTGCTCCGGTTGACGACCTGCGCCAGTCGATGGCGATCAAGTTAACGGGGTGCTGCAGTGCGATCTGTTCGGGAACGAACACAGCATTGGCTCGCCCTGACGACCCGCCGGATGATTCCGGCACGGCCGCCGCTGCCGGGTGCTCAGCTGCGCGCCAGCGCCTTCATTTCGCGACGCCAGTGCCGGTGCTGGGCAACGGCATCGATGAAATCGTCGACCAGTTCGGTGAGCTCGCCTTCACGCCAGGCGACAACACCGGAATCGATCTCGTCGCCGTCACCGTCGCCGTAATGGCTATGCACACCGGCGGCCTGCGTCAGGCCGCAGCCTTCGCGAAACGCGCCGATGGTCTTGAAATGCCAGTAGGCCTCGTGGACGAAATGCACGGCGCCGCTCTTGCCGAGCAGCGTCGCCACGCTGTCGGCGCCGCCGGGCACGAACAGCGCATCGAACATCACCGATGACGTGGTCAGCAGGCTGTGATCGATGCGCATCTCGCTGCCATCGGCGCAGCGCAGGCGGCCGCCATGCGGCGCGACGATGCGGCTCTGGGCGCCGGCAGCGAGCAGGGCGTCCTGCAGCACGTGAACGGCCGCGCTGTCGACACCGTTGGCCGCCAGGATCGCGATCCTGCGCGTGCGGATGCCATGGCTGGGCCGGTTGGCCATGCTCAGCGCAGGCGAGGGCGGCAAGCTGTCGTCTATCGCTTGCGATTCGAACTTCGTCGCGTCGCCGTCGGCCGGCACACTGCGATTGAGCGGCCGTTCGATGCCGACCGGTACCGCCACGCCCAGGCCATCCGCCACCCGGCAGGCCAGCGGGATGTGGATGTGATGCAGCAGGCCGAGCATGCGTTCGACGATCGCGGCACTTTCGACCTTGCCGAGTTCGAACTGCAGCGCCTTGACCAGATGTTCCTGCTCCCAGTCGGCAAGGCTGTTGAAGAACATGACAGCCTGGCTGAAGTGATCGAAGAACTTGTCGCCGCGCTGGCGAACTTTCGGCCCGCTGACCGATTCCCGGTAGGTCGCAAAGCCGCCATCACGGCTGCCGACCTGCATCGGACAGCCGCCGCCCAGCGTGTTCGGCCCATAGGCCACGCGACCACGATCGATGGTCTGGCGATGCATGCCATCGCGCTGGTTGTTGTGCAGCGGACTCAGCGGCCGGTTGATCGGGATTTCATGAAAGTTCGGACCACCTAACCGCGTCAGCTGCGTATCGGTGTACGAGAACAGCCGGCCGGCCAGCAGCGGGTCGTTGCTGAAATCGATGCCGGGCACGACGTGGCCGGCGTGAAAGGCGACCTGCTCGGTTTCGGCGAAGTAGTTGTCGACATTGCGGTTCAAGGTCATCTTGCCGATCCGCTGCACCGGCACCATTTCCTCGGGAATGAGCTTGGTGGCGTCGAGCAGGTCGAACGGGAAGCGGTGTTCGTCTTCCTCGGCCACGATCTGCACGCCGAGTTCCCATTCCGGGAAATCGCCATCGTTGATCGCGTTCCACAGATCGCGGCGATGGAAATCCGGATCCTGTCCGGAGATCTGCAGCGCTTCCGGCCAGATCACCGAATGCACGCCGAGCAGCGGCTTCCAGTGGAACTTGACGAAGCTCGCGCGACCATCGGCGGTGACGAAACGAAAGCTGTGCACGCCGAAGCCTTCCATCATTCGCAAGCTCCGCGGAATGGCCCGGTCGGACATCACCCACATGATCATGTGCAGGGTTTCAGGCGTCAGCGAAACGAAATCCCAGAACGTGTCGTGCGCCGAGGCAGCCTGTGGAATCTCGTTGTGCGGCTCCGGCTTCACGGCGTGGATCAGGTCTGGAAACTTGATCGCGTCCTGGATGAAGAACACCGGCATGTTGTTGCCGACCAGGTCGTAATTGCCTTCCGTGGTGTAGAACTTCACGGCGAAGCCGCGCACGTCACGCGCCAGATCCGACGAGCCACGCGAACCGGCCACCGTCGAGAAGCGCACGAACACCGGCGTTTCGACCTCAGGGTCCTGCAGGAACGCGGCGCGCGTGACCGCCGCTTGCGACGCATAAACCTTGAACACGCCGTGGGCGGCGACACCGCGTGCATGCACGACACGCTCGGGAATCCGCTCGTGATCGAAGTGGGTGATCTTCTCGCGAAGGATGAAGTCTTCGAGCAGCGTCGGGCCGCGTTCACCGGCCTTGAGGCTGTTCTGGTCGTCGAGGATCGGCAGACCCTGATTGCTGGTCAGCCGCTGGCCGGCAGCATCGCTGGTTGACGCGGAGAGTTGTTCGATCTTGTCGCGGGTGGCCATGTGCCGGGTGTCCGTGAAACGCGGCGCAGCCGCTGGATTGCCTTCGACCCGCACGGTGAACGCCGGCCCGGATCACGTCGGTGCGCTGAATCGCTTACGCCGGTCGTGCACCAGGCTATGTTCGGTAACGTACATATTGGCGGCCATGATCTGACTAGCATCGAGCCTTGCCTGGGACCTGTTCGTTCCTGCCCCCGCTTGCCCTGTCATTGCCGATGCCGAGCCACCCCGAAGCCACTGCCAACCGACTGCTGGCCGCACTGCCGGCGGAACTCCAGACGCGCCTGTTTCCCTACCTGAAGATGGTGACGTTGCCGCTCGGCAAGGTGCTGTACGAGTCGGGTGACACGATGCATCACGTGTACTTTCCGATCGATTCGATCGTGTCGCTGCTGTACGTGATGCAGGACGGCGCATCGGCGGAGATTTCCGTCGTCGGCAATGACGGGCTGATCGGCATTTCGCTGTTCATGGGCGGCGAAAGCACGCCGAGCCGAGCGATCGTCCAGAGCGCCGGCACCGCGTGGCAGTTGCACGGCCAGCGCCTGAAGGACGAGTTCAACCTGCACGGCGCACTGCTGCAACTGATGCTGCGCTACACGCAGGCCCTGATCACGCAGATGGCGCAGACCGCCGTCTGCAACCGCCATCACACGATCGATCAGCAACTGTGTCGCTGGCTGCTGCTGTCGCTCGATCGTCTGCCGAGCAACCGGCTGGCGATGACCCAGGAACTGATCGCCAACATGCTGGGTGTGCGCCGCGAAGGCGTGACCGAAGCGGCCAGCAAGCTGCAGAAGCTTGGCGTCATCGAATACAGCCGCGGCAAGATCACCGTGCTCGATCGTGCTCATCTCGAACGGCTCAGCTGCGAGTGCTACGCGGTGGTCCGCAAGGAAACCGAACGGCTGCTGCCGGACACCGCGCCACCGGCCTGATCGCGCGCTTCGGTGTGCCAACGTACGGAGATCGCAGTGGTGCTGCGCCATGCTTTCAGCTGCGCCACAGATCCAGCGTCTGGCGCGTGCCGATCGCGGCCATTTCGACGCTGCGGAGCATTCCATGCCGGCACCCTTCACCCGTCGGCGCACGGTCACCATTCGATCGGCCAACCGGCTGCTTGCCGCACTGCCGGTCGGTGAACGCGCAGCGCTGATGTCGTTGGCCGAGACCGTCGAGCTGCGCTTCGGTGACGTGCTTTGCGAGCCCGATGAGTCTTACCGCCACGTGTATTTTCCGCTGGCCGGCTTCATCTCGCTGCTGTCGCGGATCGACGGCCATCCGCCTCTGGAAATGGGCCTGATCGGGAGCGAGGGAATGCTCGGCGCGACGCTGCTGCTGGGTGTGCCGACGGTGCCGTTCCGTGCGCTGGTGCAAGGCCCCGGCAGCGCGCTCCGGATTGCCGCCGCGCCATTTCGCAAGATCATCGCCGGCAGTCCGGCTCTGGACCGGATACTGCGGCAGCATGTCTACCTGCTGCTGATGCAACTCGGTCAGACCGCCGCTTGCACGCGCTTCCATGATGTCGGCCACCGGCTGGCGCGCTGGCTTTTGATGACGCATGACCGAGCGGGTGGGGACCATTTCAAGCTGACGCACCAGTTTCTCGCCGACATGCTCGGCGTGCGCCGCAGCGGCATCACCACGGCCGCCGGCGTCATGCAGGAAGCCGGGCTGATTCGTTATGTCCGCGGCGATATCGAAGTGCTCGATCGCAGCGGCCTCGAACAGGCGTCGTGCAGTTGTTACGTCAAGGTGCAGGCGGGCAATCGTTGACGACCAGATGACGCGTTGCTGACCGTGGTTGCGGCACGCGAGCCGAAATGCGCGCCGAACGCCTAAGGGGATGCTGAAAACCGGTTCCGCACGTCAAAATCCTGTTGTTTCTTTGTGTCCGACAATTACACTTGTCGGACACATTAAACGTACCTGACGACGGCGTCGGCCAACGGCATCTCAAGGCCGCCCAACGGCCCGTGCAGCGTTCAAGTTGAACCTGCCGGCGCCGTTACATGACCCATGACCAACGCACCTGCACCATCGCCGCCGATCATTTCCCGTCTGTCGGTGGTCATCACCGAACTCGCGACAGCGTTCGTTGATCCGCGCGCGGTGCTGGTTTACGTCGATGTGCGCGCGCTGCGTGCGATCAACCGGATTGCCGACGCTGCCGAAGGTGATCAGGTGATTGCGCGGGTGTCCGAGACCATGCGCGCCTGGAGCGGCCGCAACGGCTATTCGACGCGGCTGTGGAGCAACGAGTTCATCGCGCTGAAGCCGATCGATCACACCCAGATGGCGGTCGACGAGACCACGGATCTGCGCGACCGGCTGGCGGCCCTCAATTACCGGTCCAGCCTGGGTGAAAACCCGATTTCGGTATCGATCGGCGTGTTTGTCGTGACGCGTGGCGCCGACTGGAACGACGCGCTGCGCGTTGCGGGCGACGCCAGCCAGCAAAGCAAGCTGCGCGGGCTGAACCAGATCGTCATCCACAGCGGCGACAGCCATCGCCGAACCAAGGGGCCGAACAGCGCCGCTGCGGTCACCGAGTTCCGCCGGCTGCTGGCCAATGGCCAGCTGGCGCTGCATCCGCAGCCGATCATGGACATCAGCGGGCCCGAGCCGCAGCTGCGCAAGGCCGAATTCCTGCTGCGCATGGAAAAGAAAGGCGTGCACATGCCGGTGCCGTCCGGAACCATCGAAACGCTGGAGTACTTCGGGCTGGTCAGCGAGCTGGACCGCTTCTCGACCCATTTCATCCTCGACTGGCTGGCCGACAATCGCAGCGCGCTTGCCCGTCTGCACAGCATCTCGATCAACCTGTCGGCGCGCTCGATCGTTGATGGCCGCTTCATGGACGACCTGCTGCGCGATGTGCGCAACGCGCACCTGCCGGCCGGCAAGCTGTGTTTCGAGATCACCGAAACCGCGGCCATCGAAAATCTCGAAGTCGCTGCCGAAGTGATCAAGACCTTCCGCGCGATCGGCTGCGGCTTCAGCCTCGATGACTTCGGCTCCGGCCTGTGCTCGTTCGGCTACCTGCAGAGCCTGCCGGTCGACGAGGTCAAGATCGACGGCTGCTTCATCAAGGAAGTGGCGCAGAACGGCGCGTCGCGGGAAATCGTCCGCGCGATTCATCAGGTGGCCCATGCCACCGGCAAGCGCACGGTGGCCGAGTTCGTCGACGACCCGCTGAAGCTCACGGCACTGCGCGAAATCGGCATCGACTACGCCCAGGGCTGGCTGTTCTACCCGACGGTGACGCCCGAGAAATTCCTCGAACTGGTTGCGCTGCGCGACTGAGGCTGTCCCCGCTATTCGCTGCCGAAACAACGGCTTGTGCGCAGGTCGAAGCAACGTGCAATTCCGATTGAAATCCGTTGGAAGTTCGCGAGGATTCGCGCACCCCCGCTGATCGATGGTCCGGCCACGCCCTTCTTGACCTGCGTGCGCCATGACCTCTTCGGACCTTCTCGATGATCCCGCCTGCCCTGCCCCGGTACCCCGCCCCGCGCCCACGCTCGACATCGAGCTGATTGCCGGGGACACGCTGCGCCGCGATGCCTGGCTGCGTACCGAACTGGCGCTGATTGCCGCCCCGAGCTACGACGACGCCAGCGCGATCCTGGCGCGCGAGGTGGCCGACTGCACGCACCTGTATATCGGCCGAGACCCGGACGGGCTGCTGGCCGGCTTCTTCATGACGCGGCGCGACAACCTCGGTGCCGATGCGGGCCTGCCACTGGTCCACCTCGGCTGGAGCGCGACGCGGGATGACCTGAAGAACAGCGGCGCGACGATGGCGCTGTTCGAGCGCTGCATCCGCGATGTCCAGCGCTGGGAGCAGCAGCTCGGTCGCCGGGCGCTGCTGTGGTCGACGACCGCATCGCCGACGATCTATCTCGGCGTCTCGCGCTTTCTGGCGCAAGTGGAACCGCGCTGCGACGGCGGCTACAGCGCCGAAGGTGCAGCGCTTGCGCGGCTGCTGCGAGAGCGCCTCGGCGCACCACCCGTGCTGGCCGGCGAGCATCCGTTCGCGGTCCGCGGCATCGCCAAAGCCACCCGCTACTCGGCAGCCGAACAGCAGCGGATTGCGCGGATCAGTGCGCGCAAGAGCTTTTCGTTGTTCAGCCGGCTCGACATCGACGAATGCCGCGAAGATCGCCTGATCTTCATCGCCCGCACGCCGGCCGATATCGGCACGACGCTGTCACGTGCGTCGACGCTGGCACTTGCTCGCCATGGCCGCGCCGAACATCGGAAGCGCGCCTGATGACCGCCATCGCCGACACCGGCATCGCAAGCCTGGCTGCACTTGCAGCGGTCACCAGTTGCCTAGCCAGCTTCATCTGGGGCATGCGTCGCTTCTTCACGTTGCCCGGCGGCAGCAACAGCGGCATCGACCTCGTGAAGCTGGCCGGCACCGGCTTCGGCTTGGTCAGCGTCGCGGCAGTGGCCATGCTGGGCGCTGCTTCGATGACCGCCAGCGTGATCGCCGTGCTGCTGGCGCTGATCAGCCTGACGCTGTTCTGGTGGGCGATTGCCAGCAATCGGCGCAAGCCGCTGAGCTTCGCGTTTTCCGACGATCTGCCGGAACACCTGGTCTGCAGCGGGCCGTACCGGTATATCCGCCACCCGTTCTACACCGCCTACCTGCTGAGCGGACTGGTGACGCCGGTGGCGACCGGCGAAGCGGTGCTGACCATCCCGATGCTGGTGATGGCGGTGATCTACAGCGCAGCGGCACGGCTGGAGGAGCGCAAGTTCGCCGCCAGCGGACTGGCCGACGCCTATGCGCGCTACCGAAGCGCAACCGGCCTGTTCTGGCCGCGGCTGCCGGGCTACCGGTCTTCAGCGGAAGCGGATTCCGGCTTGCGCGAGATCGGCAGCGCGGAAAAAGAAAAGCCGCCTTGCGGCGGCTAATAGTTCATCGGAGAGAACACGGTGCCTTTTTCGCACCGATCGCCGCCGCTGCGATGCGGCAGGCGGTGAACGGCAGTATTCAGAGGGAGTAGCGGAGGCTGATCCGTCCGTTGATCGGTTCGATCGGGTGGAAATGGCGATCGGCGACCGGCTCCGATTCTCCAGCCAGCCGCGATTCGTAGAAGTAGTCGATGTCGTGATCTTTCGAATTGAACAGGTTGAAGACGTCGCCGTTGATCTTCAGATTCCGGGTCAGCTGGTAGCCGATCCCGACATTGACCACCGTGGTCGAATTCGAGCGTGCGCTGTTGTCCTCGACCAGCGCGCGGGGGCCGAAGTAGCGCAGGCGGATGCCGGCATCCCAGCCGTGCAGGCTCTGGTAGCCAAGACCGAAAGCCGCCACACCCTCCACCGCCTGCGGCACCCGCTGGCCGATGCGGTTGCCGTCGTCATCGAGCTGCGCGCTGCGGAAGCGGGCGCGGGTCCAGGCGAGATCGCCATCCACGACCAGGCCGCGCACCGGTTTCCAGTAGATGCCGAGCTCGCCGCCGACCCGCCGGCTGCCGCCGCTGGCTTCGGTGGTGCCGGCATCGCCGACGTAAACCAGCTCGGAATCCGAACTGAGCGTGAACAGGCTCAACGCCAGCTGCACTTTCGGGATGATCGCCGTCCGCAAGCCGAGATCGAAGCCGACCGCAGGTACCAGCGGCGACACCGGATCGACCGCCGCACAGGGATCGGCCGGGTTCGCGTCCGCATCGCAAGCGCGCGGATCGCGGGTCTGCACCGTGCCGCGCGCGTCGTTCGAGTGGAAGCCCTGCCCGGCATTGAAGAACAGTTCGGTCTTGGCGAACGGCCCGAGCACCAGCGCGAATTTCGGGCTGAACAGCGTGTCGCGGGCGGTGCCGCTGTTGGCCGCACCGGTGCCGGCATCGCTGCGATTGTCGACGTCGAAATCGTAGACATCGAAGCGGGCACCGACGGTCACCCTCGCCCATTCGGCCAGCCGGATGCCGGACTGCGCATACGCGGCATAGCTCAGTTCCTTGACGTCGCTGACCGTGGTGGCACTCAGCCGCTGCCGCGCGCGGGTCTGGTAGAGGCCGACATCATCGATGTCGTCGAACTGCGTCTGCAGCCCGACTTCGCTTTGGGTCTTGAGCCCGAACAGCGAGCCCGGCAACTGATAACGCGCCGAACCGCCGAACACATTGCGCCGGTCGGCCTGCTCGAACTGGTCGCCGTTGACCGGGTCATCAAGGAAGTAAGTGAAGTTGGAGAACAGCTGCAGGCGATAGCGGAACGCATAGGCATCGACCGACAGTCGCCCCGGCCCGATCGGTTGCGACATGCCCGCCGACAGGTTGATGCGATGGCTCTTGCCGCCGACTGTCGAGTCCAGAAAGCCCAGCCGTCCGATCAGGCCCTGATCGACCGCCCGTTGCGGAATCTGGTCCGGCGAATCCCACTTGCCGCTGTAGCCGCTCAGCGCCACGTGATGACGGCCACCGTCGGCGGTCTGCCGTGCGTAGCGGATCAGCAGATTGCCCTTGTTGAAGTTCTGGTTGCGCTCGTACGGGCCGTCGTAATGCACGCCTTCGAACGCCAGCGTCAGATCACCGCCCGCCAGCGGCAGCGAATCGGCGCCGAGCACGCGGCCATAGCCGTAGGCGCCGCCGGTCAGCTCGACCAGTGCGCGATCCAGCCGGTCCTTGTAGCGGATGTCGGCGGCACCGGCCGCCGAGAAATCGCCGTAGTCGGCGTAGTACGGCCCCTTGCGGTACTCGACGGCGTCGACCAGTTCCGGGATCAGGAAGCTGTTGTCCGAGTAGCCCTGTCCATGCGCATGGGTCCGGCTGTTGACCGGCAGGCCGTCGATGGTGGTCGCGAAGTCGGTGCCGTGATCAAGGTTGTAGCCGCGCAGGAAGTACTGGTTCGCTTTTCCTTCGCCGCTGTGCTGGGTGACGATCAGGCCCGGCACCACTTCCAGCACCTCGCCCTGGCGCGAGATCGGCCGCAGCGCCAGCTGTTCGGCGTAGACCGTGCCGATGGTCGCCGAATCGACCTCGCCGACCAGTTCGTCGCCGGTCACGACCACGGGGGCCAGTTGAGTTGCAGCAGCCGGGACGCCCGCCGCATCGGCGCTCGTGGCCCACAGACTCCCCAGCGCAATGCAGCGCGCCGTGACTTTCCAGTTCATGTCGTTCACCGAGTGTTATCGCGCCGTGTCGTCTTGCCGAATTTGGTAAGACGTTTATACACAGCTTCATACGACAAAACGGTGAAAGCGGATTCGTCCCGGCAACGGCACGGTCACGCCTGCCCGGCAATCACGCGGTGACGGTCTGCCCGTCCAGCTTCCAGCGCGCAACGACACGGTAGCCATCGGCCTTGCCGCCGCTGCGGGCGCTGCGCAGCAGCGCGAATTCGGTGACCGGCCAGTCGACCATTTCGGCAGGGCCTTCGACCGGCAGGCGGACATTGCGCTGCACGGTGACGTGCGGCACGAATGGCTCGGTGGCCACCGGCAGCCCGTAGCCGAGCAATTCACGATCGAGCTCCGCCTTCAGCCGTGCCAGCGGTGATGGCAGCTTGCTGAGGCCCAGCCACAGTGCGTTCGGTCCGGCAAAGTGGCCGAGCCGGTCCAGCCGCAGCAGGAATGGCAAGGCCTGCACCTCATCCGCGGCGCGCCGTGCGGCATCGACGCGCACGCTGTCGATCTCGCCAAGCCAGGCCAGGGTCAGATGCAGGCGTTCTGGCCGGATCCGGTAGACGGCACCGCCTTCGCCCAGCGGAATGCGCGCTGCGGCCGAAGCCAGCCGGCGGCGCACGGCGCGATCCGGCCACAGCGCGAAGAAATAAGCCGCGCGCCGGCCGCTGGCGCGCGGCGGCTCCGGCAGATCGGCAAACAGGCTGGGCTGGTCACGGCTGGCCACGGATCTAGAGCGGCACCTTCGGCAGCAGACCGTCGATCAGCGCAAGCAGCCGCGCGCCAGCCTGATCGACCAGCACCGCCTGCGCTGCAACGTAGTCGGCAGGCGTGACTCCCGCAGCCGCCGATTCGCTGAAAGCGAGACGGTCGGGAACAGCATGGCCGGCACCGCTGATGACGAACTCCACAGCCAGCTCGGCGCGGCTGCCTGCAGCTGCCGGCAGGTGCGTGAAGCGCATCCCCTGCATCCGGATGATCAGCGCGTGGTCGATTCGCGCCGGCGGCGCCAGCACAACGTCATAGCCATAAGCCGCGCGCAGGCGATCGACCAGCGCCTCGCCAAGCAACTGCGACGGCGGACCAAGGCGGCTGTTGCCCGCATCACCGCTCCCGCGCATCAGCAGCACCCGATCGGCGTACAGGCCGTGTGTGCGGAACGGCTCGACGACGATCGCGACGGCAGGCCTTGATCGGACCGCCGGCATCGCCAGTTCCGGCCCGAAGAAGCGCTCGGGAGCAACCGCTTGCGCGGTGCCAACAATCGTCAGGCTGGCGATGCCAAGCACGACACTGCGTCGGCCTGGATCGGGCACGGCCGGCGTCATCGCGCGCCGTCCACGCGCGCATCGTCCGCCGATCTGCGCTGCCGCAGCCGATTCAGATCGCTCAGGTGTTGCCACGCGGTATTCAGGTTCAGGCCGCCGATCACTGCCAGATTGCGCCGAGTCAAAGTCATGAGCGCGAAATGCTAGCGTGCTGGCGGCAGTCTCCGAGGAAATTCGTCGGGATCGGTCGAAGCCGGGGATTGCCGTCGACGGCAACGTCAACCACCGCAGTGGCGGTCGCCTGCGCTACCCTCTGCGGCCCTCTGCCGCCCCGTCCGTTTCCCGATGTCGATCTGGTTCAAGAATCTGACCGTCTACAGCCTCACGCCAGGCTGGACGATGACCGCTGCCGAGGTCGAGGAAAAGCTCGCCAGGCATCCGCTGCTGCCGGTCAATGCCGCCAGCATGTCGAGCCAGGGCTGGGTCCGGCCGGGGCCGGGTGCCACGCTGGTGCATTCGCAGGGCAAGCAGGTGCTGATCGCGCTCGGCATCGAGCAGCGCATGCTGCCGGGTTCGGTGATCAACCAGACCCTGAAGGAAAAGGCGGCAGCACTGGAGCAGCAGCAGGGCTTTGCGCCGGGCCGCAAGCAACTGCGCGAACTGAAGGATCAGGTGATCGAAGAGTTGCGGCCGCGCGCGTTCATCCGCAGCCGCACCGTGCGTGCCTGGATCGACTTCGAGCATGGCTACCTTGTCGTCGACACCTCGTCGCCGAAGCTCGCCGAAGACCTCGGCACCGTGCTGCGCGCCGATCTCGGCGACCTGCCGGCGCTGCCGCTGGATACCCGGGAAGCGCCCTCCGCCGCGATGACCGGCTGGCTGGCGACCGGCTCATCGCCACCGATGTTCGCGGTGCAGGATGACTGCGAGCTGCTTGCCGACAACCCGACGAAGGCGGCGGTCCGCTATGTGCGCCACAGCCTCGACGGCCCGGAGCTGAAAAGCCTGATCGGCGGCGGCAAGGTCGTGACCCGCGTTGGCCTTGCCTGGCGCGAACGTCTGAGTCTGGTGCTGACCGACAAGCTGGCGATCAAGCGCGTCCGCTTCATCGACATCAGCGAGGACGATGCCGCCACGAAGAAGAACGACGAGGACGCCTTCGACGTCGACTTCACGTTGATGACCGGCGAGCTGAGCCTGCTGATCGCCGATCTCGCGGCCGCGCTCGGTGGCCCGAAGCCGGCGAACTGACATCTGTATCCGAACCCGCATTCCATGAGCCCCTTGCTGAGCTGGTCGCCCGCTGAACTGCAGCAGTTCATGGTCACGCGAATTCCGTTCAACGAATTCCTTGGCCTGAAGATGGTGCGGATCGCGCGCGGCGAGCTGCTGGCCGACCTGCCGTTCGCCGCTCATCTCACTGGCGATGTCGATGCCAACTGCCTGCACGAAGGGCCGATCACGACCTTGCTCGACACGCTGTGCGGCACCGCTGCATTGACCTTGATGGACGAGCCGCGCCGGACCGCAACGCTCGACCTGCGCGTCGATTTCCTGCGCAGTGCTGGCGCTGGTCTTGGCGTTCGCTGCGAAACCCAGGTGATCAGTCTTGGCGAGCACCTGACGACGATCCGGGCGATTGCCCACGACGGCGACATCGGCCATCCGGTGGCAATCGCCACGGCGACGTTCGCGCTCTTCGCGCCGAGCGTCTCGCCGCCCGCCGGAGCCGCGTCATGACGGCCGCGCGCCTCACGGCCAGCGAAGTCCAGCAGGTGCTGGATCGGGTGCCGTTCATCCGCTCGCTCGGCATCACTGCCGACGATGCCGACGGCCCGCTGGTGATCCGCCTGCCGTACATGCCCGGCATCGTCGGCAATCCTCGGGTGCCAGCACTGCACGGCGGTGCGCTGGCCTCGCTGATGGGGATCACGGCTCAGGCCAAGTTGCTGCGCGTCACCGGCGGCGATCGCTTGCCAAGAGTGTTCAGCATCACGGCCGAGTACCTGCGCTCGGCGGTGCTGGAGGACACGCTGGGCACGGCGACCGTGATCACCCGCAGCCGCCGCTTCGCCAATCTCCGCGTCGAACTGCGGCAGCCGTCGTCCGACCGCGTGGTGGCGGCCGCAACCGTGCAGTTCCTGCTCGCCGAATAGCGCGGCTGCGTCGGTCAGCGCGGATCGCGCGGCCGGAACACGCGCACGCCGCGCTGCTGGCGCAAGGAGCCGGCATAACGCAGCAGATCGGGCGACACCAGCACGCGGTTCTCGCGTTTCGACGCCTGCGCCAGTTCCAGCCGGCCGTTCGGCCGCGCGACGACGATACCGACATGCACGATGTCCAGCCCCGGCACGTCGGCGACCCAGGCGATCAGATCCCCCGGCTTCAGCGCATGGGCGACGCGCGCCAGGCTGGTCGCACGGATGTAGGCGCTGCCTTCGTCGCGGGCAGACAACGCTGCCTCCTGTTCGGCGACGCAGGCCTTGCGTGCTGGCGACCCGGCCAGCGCTGCGGTCTTGGCAGCATTGCGGCTGAGAAAGTCGAATCCATAGGTCAGTCGCAGCACGGCCAGATTGGCCGGGTCGCCTGCGATCTGCGTGGTGACTTCGTCGAGCACGCCAGCCGCGACCTGGGTTTCCGCCCAGTCGCCGAAGTAATGCCGGCGAGCGCAGTAGCCGGGTTCGCTGCCGCGATAGCGCAGCTGCGCCAGTTCGGCGCTGTAGTCCTCGGGCGATGTCCTGCCGGTGGCGATGGTCCGCGCCAGCGCCAGCACCGTTTCGACGTAGGTCACGCAGTCGAAGCCATCGAAACCGGCCCGCAGCGGCTCGGCTGTGCCTTGTGCGCCACGGTCGAGCGGATTGGCTTCGTATGGAGCGCCGATCAGGCTCGGATGCGTGGCCGTGGCCTGCAGCAGCGCGGTCCAGTCCAAGGTCGCGGCAGTCGGCGCCAGGGTGTTGACGATTGCGTCGAAGGCCGGCCGGTCGCGTTCCGACAGCGAGGCCGCTTCAGTGGCGAACGCCGCGATGACCAGCGCCAGCGCCGGCCAGACCTTCATCGCGGCGGCAGTGTCTTGAAGCTTTTGCGATAGCGCGCCGCGTTCTGCACGTAATGCTGCGCACCAAGGCGAATGCGTTGGTACTCGGCGGGCTTCAATTCGCGCTTGACCACCGCCGGGCTGCCGAGAATCAGCACGTTGTCCGGATAGACCTTGCCTTCCGGCACGACGCTGCCGGCACCGACGATCGAGTTCTGGCCGATCTTGGCGCCGTTCAGCACCACGCTGCCGATGCCGATCAGGCTGCCCTCGCCGATCTCGCAGCCGTGCAGCATCGCTTGATGGCCGATCGTGCAGTCGCGACCGATGCTCAGCTTGAAACCGGTGTCGGTATGCAGCACCGCGCCGTCCTGCACATTGCTGTTCTCGCCGATGGTGATGAGGTCGTTATCGCCGCGCACCACGCAGTTGAACCAGACGCTGCTGCCGGCCTCCATCACCACGGTGCCGATGACCACCGCGTTGTCGGCAACCCAGGCGCTGTCGTGCAACTGCGGCACGCGGTTTTCGAGCTGGTAGATCATCCGAGCAGCGCCTTCAGTGCCGCCGTGGTCGGCGGTGTCACCACGCCGCGTTCGCAGACGATGGCATCGATCAGATGAGCCGGCGTGACGTCGAACACCGGGTTGAACGCGCGCATGCCGGTCGGGGCGATTGCAGCTCCCTTGAACTCGGTCAGCTCCTTCGCGGTGCGTTCCTCGATCGGGATCAGGCCGCCATGCGCCAGGCTCAGATCGAAGGTGCCGCTGGGGGCCACGACCATGAACTTCGTGCCGTACTGGCGGGCCACGACGGCGAGCATGTGGGTGCCGATCTTGTTGGCGGTATCGCCATTGGCGGTGATGCGATCAGCGCCGACGATCACCCAGTCGATCTTCACCGTGCTCATCAGATGCGCCGCGGCGCCATCGGCGATCAGCTGGCCGGGAATGCCTTCTCGCATCAGCTCCCAGGCGGTCAGCCGCGCGCCCTGCAGCCAGGGCCGGGTTTCGGTGTTGTAGACCTCGGCAATGCGGCCCTGCTGCCATGCCGTGCGGATCACGCCGAGCGCGGTGCCGTGACCGCCGGTGGCCAGCGCGCCGGTGTTGCAGTGGGTCAGCACCCGCGAGCCGGGCACGATCAGCTCGGCACCGTGGTGCGCCATCGTCAGGTTCTGGGTCAGGTCTTCGTCGAAGATCGCGACCGCCTCGGCTTCCAGACGCGCGACATCCGGCGTGGCGGTCCAGACCGCGCGCATGCGCTTCAGCGCCCAGTGCAGGTTGACCGCCGTCGGCCGCGATGCGGCCAGCACCGCTTCGGCTTCCGCATAAGTTGCCGGGTTGCTGCGCACTGCAAGCACCAGACCAAACGCCGCCGCGATGCCGATGGCGGGCGCGCCGCGCACCACCATGTCGTGGATCGCGCTGGCCGTTTCGGCAGCGCTGCGGCAGTCGATCCAGCGCTCGTCGACCGGCAGCAGACGCTGGTCAAGCAATTGCAGCACGCCACCCTGCCAGCGGATTGCCTGCACACCATTCACGGATTCAGTCATTGCATCGGATACCGGGTTTGCGGGCCTGCATTCTAGCTTTGGGTCGTTGGGCTGGCGGGTTGGCGCGGCGTGCAGGCACATAAGCCAAGCAACTCACGCCAAGACGCAAAGCCGCAAAGAAAGGCAAGAACGATGAACAAAGTACAAAGCCCGTTCATGCCGTGTGGCTGTTCTTCGCGCCTTTGCGCCTTGGCGTGTGCATTCGGCTGTTCTTCGCGTCTTTGCGTCTTGGCGTGAGCATCGCCGTTGCCGTTCGCCGCAAGCGCGCCATCAAGACCTGCGAAACTGGGAAATCCCGACACGCATACCCCACCCCATGCAAAGCATCGACCTGCTGGT
This sequence comes from Gammaproteobacteria bacterium, assembly GCA_026398875.1. Lineage (GTDB taxonomy): Bacteria > Pseudomonadota > Gammaproteobacteria > Nevskiales > Nevskiaceae > Nevskia. The sequence continues at coordinate 78,839 of JAPLSB010000019.1, forward strand.
CTTCCCGAAATGGCTGGTTCCGATCGAACCCGAAGGCGTGGCACTCGTCGAGCACGCCATGGCGATCCGCGATGGCCGCATCGTCGACATCCTGCCGGCGGCCTTCGCGCGCCAGACCTACAACGCACGCGACACGCTGGAACTGCCGGAGCACGCGGTGATGCCCGGCCTCATCAACGGCCACACCCATTCGGCGATGGCGCTGATGCGCGGTCTGGCCGACGACCTGCCGCTGATGGACTGGCTCGGCAATCACATCTGGCCGGCCGAAGCGGCCGTGGTCAGCCGGGCGTTCTGCGTCGATGGCGTGCGCCTGGCCTGCGCCGAAATGATTCGCGGCGGCACGACCTGCTTCAACGACATGTATTTCTTCCCGGACGCAACGGCCGAAGTCGCCGCAGCAGTCGGCATGCGAGCGACGATTGGCCTGCTGCTGATCGACTTCCCGACCGCCTGGGCGGCCGATGCCGACGAGTACATCCGCAAGGGCCTCGACGTTTACGAGCACCAGATCCGCCGCCAGCCGCTGCTGCGCGCGGCGTTCGCGCCGCACGCGCCATACACGGTGTCCGACGCGCCGTTGCTGAAGATCCGCGCGCTGGCCACCGAGATGGGCCTGCCGATCCACATGCACGTCCATGAGACTGCTGACGAGGTCGATCAGGCGCTGGCCAGCCCGGACGGCCGCCGGCCGCTGGCGCGGCTCGCCGCGCTCGACCTGCTTGGCCCCGATTTCATTGCCGTGCACATGACCCAGCTCAGTGACGAGGAGATCGCAGAATGCGGTCGGCTCGGCCTGACCATCGCCCACTGCCCGGAATCGAACCTGAAGCTGGCCAGCGGCATCGCGCCGATCGCCAGGCTCATCGCCGCCGGAGCCAACGTGATGGTCGGCACCGATGGAGCCGCCAGCAACAACGATCTCGACATGCTCGCCGAGCTGCGCACGGCCGCGCTCCTGGCCAAGGGCAGCTCCGGCGATCCGCGTGCCGTGCCGGCGGCCACGGCACTGAAGCTGGCGACGCTGAACGGCGCGAAGGCGCTCGGCCTCGATGCCGAAATCGGCTCGCTTACGATCGGCAAGTCCGCCGACTTCATCGCGATCGACCTGTCGCACGCCTCGACGACACCGGTCTACGACGTGGTGTCGACGCTCGCCTACGCCGTTGGCCGCGATCAGGTCAGCGATGTCTTCGTTGCCGGTCGCGCGCTGATGCGCAACCGGCAGCTGCTGACGCTGGACGAGCCGGCAATTCTGGCGAAGGCGGCGGAGTGGCGGGAGCGGATCGCCAATCGCTGACGGCCAGAACCGGCGCCGTCCGCGTCAGCGCCGCCGCTTGCCTCGCGCGGCCTGCGGCACCGTCACCGCCTGCTCGTAGGCGTGCGCGGCGCGGTAGATCGTCGCTTCGTCCCAGTGCTTGCCGATCAGCATCAGGCCGATCGGCAGACCGTTGCTGCTGCCGCAGGGGATCGAGATCGCCGGATGACCGCTGGCGTCGAACGGCGCGGTGTTGGCGATCATCTCGAAGCCGCGAGCGCAGCTTTCGGCAGGGCCGCAATCGGCTGGCGGCAGTTTTTGCGCCTTCATCGGCGTCGTCGGCATCAGCAGCAGATCGAACTGCGACAGCGCGTCGTCATATGCAGCGCGCAGCTGGCGGTTGAGGTTCTGGGCCTTGGCGTAGTGATGACCGCGATACTTCTTCAGCACGTGGTGGCCGAACAGCAGGGTCACTTTCACGGTGTCCGACAGCTCGTCGGCGCGCTGCCGCCAGGCATCGTGAGCGCGCTGCAGGCTGGTCACGTACAGGCCCTTCCAGTTAAAGCCGAAGCCGTTGCCGTGCATCATCTGGGTGGTCGCACCCTCGTGGGCGATCACCGACCAGATGATCATGCCGACCGTGTGCATCGGGATCGACACCTCCTCGACCACCGCACCGAGCTTGGCGAACTGGGCGGCCGCCCGGCGCACCGCGGCGTCGACATCGGCTTCGGAATTGGCGTGGCCAAAGCCTTCGCGAACCACGCCGATGCGCATGCCCTTCACCGACTGGTCCAGCGCGCCCAGGTAATCGCCCCGGCGGACATCGACCTGGCGGGCATCAAGCCCATCGCTGCCGGCGATCACATCGAGCAGCAGCGCGTTGTCGGCAACGTTCGCGGTCATCGGCCCGATATGGTCGAGCGTGGCCTCGATCGCCATGATCCCGGTGTACGGCACCAGGCCATGGGTCGCCTTCATGCCAACGATGCCGCACCACGACGCCGGCATGCGGATCGAGCCGCCCTGGTCGCTGCCGATCGCCATGTCGACCTCGCCGGTGGCAACCAGCACTGCGCTGCCCGATGACGAGCCGCCGGACGAATAGCCCGGCTTGTGCGGATTGATCACCGGCCCAAGTGCGCCGGTATGGCTGCCGCCGGAGAAGCAGAAGAATTCGCAGTGCGACTTGCCGAGCACGGTGCCGCCGGCATCGAGAATCCGCGTCACCAGCGTCGCGTCGACGTCCGGAACATAGCCCTGCAGGGTCGACGCACCATTCATCATCGGCACGCCGGCCACGCAGATGTTGTCCTTGATCGCGAAGGTCTTGCCTTTCAGGCGCCCGCCGGCAGCCCCTTCGATACGGCTCTTCACGTACCAGGCGTTGTACGGGTTTTCAGCGGCCGGCGGCTGATGGCCCGGCGTGCGCGGGTACTTCACGATCGGCAGTTCGTCCGGCATGTCCTCCAGCGCCGTGTACGCCGCGACCGTGCCGTCCATCAGCCCCAGAAAACTGTCGATTTCTTCAGCGGACAGGTGCATGCCGAGATCGCGAGCGACCTCGGCCATTTCATCGTGAGTGGGCTTCTTCATGGCGCAGACAGCTCCGGCAATGTGGGCGAAGAACGGGTTATTCGACGAAGACTCCGCTCTGCATCGAAGTGCCGGCAAGCGCGTGCCGTCCCCCGATTGACGCCCCTGGGAGCCGGGGATAGCGTCGATGACATCTCTTCCGCCTGCCGACACCGCCATGTCCCACGATCACGACCATGCGCACGGCCACGATGCGCCGCTTCCCGAGGTGGTACTGCGCGTCAAGGCGCTCGAAGCGCTGCTGACCGAAAAGGGGCTGGTCGACAGCGCCGCGCTCGATGCCATCGTCGACACCTACGAAAAGAAGATCGGCCTGCGCAATGGCGCGCAGGTGGTGGCGCGTGCCTGGACCGATCCAGCCTACAAGGCAAGGCTGCTCGCCGATGGCAGCAAGGCAATCGCCGAGCTGGGCTATTCCGGCGTGCAGGGCGAAGACATGGTGGTCGTCGAAAACACTGCCAGCGTGCACAACATGGTGGTCTGCACGCTGTGCAGCTGCTATCCGTGGCCGACGCTCGGCTTGCCGCCGGTCTGGTACAAGTCGGCACCGTATCGCTCGCGCGCCGTGATCGACCCCAGAGGCGTGCTGAAGGAGTTCGGCGTGGACATCCCGGCCGACAAGGAAGTGCGGGTCTGGGACTCCAATGCGGAGCTGCGCTACTTCGTGCTGCCGGAACGACCAGCCGGCAGCGAAGGCCTCAGCGAAGCGGAACTGATCGAGCTGGTCACTCGCGATTCGATGATCGGCACCGGGCTGCCGAAGCCGGTAGGAGCCGCAGCATGAACGGCGTCCACGACATGGGCGGTCTGCAGGGCTTCGGGCCGATCGATCGCGAAGCGCAGGAGCCGGTGTTTCACGCCGACTGGGAGAAGCGCGTGTTCGCGCTGTTCTTCGGCGGCTTTGCTGGCGGCTTCTACAACATCGACATGTTCCGCGCCGAGATCGAGCGCATGCCGGGCCACGAATACCTGCGCTCCTCGTACTACGAACACTGGCTGCATGCCATCGAAGCGCTGCTGATTCAGGGCGGCGCCGTGACCCACGCCGAGCTGCAGGCCCGGATCGCCGAACTGCAGGCCGCTGGCCGCAAGGAGCCGCACTGATGCCCGCACTGCCGCTGGAAATGGTTGCACCGCTGCTTGCCACTGGCGCCTCGACGCGCATGCCGAATACCGAGCCGGCCCGCTTCAAGCCCGGAGATGCGGTGATCGCCCGGAACATCCATCCGGTCAATCACACGCGGCTGCCGCGCTACGTGCGCGGCAAGCGCGGCACGGTACGGGCCGACAACGGCACGTTCTCGTTCAACGACACCGTGGCCCACGGTCTCGGCCACCAGCCGCAGCATGTCTACAGCGTGCGCTTCAGCGCGCAGGAGCTCTGGGGACCGGACGCCTCGCCGCTCGACTCGGTCTACATCGACCTGTTCGACCGCTATCTCGACCCCGCCCCATGAGCCTTCACCTCGCGCCTGCCCTGCCCGCCGACCTGCCGGCGATTCCTGCCGATGCCGACGGCCCGGTGTTCCGCGAGCCCTGGGAAGCGCAGATCTTCGCGCTGGTGATCCGCAGCCATCAGCGCGGCGCGTTCACCTGGAGCGAATGGGCGGAAACCTTGGGCGCAACGATCAAGGCCGCGCACGCGAGTGGCGACGCCGATCTCGGCGACACCTACTACCAGCACTGGGTCGACAGCCTTGAAACACTGCTGATCGCCAAAGGCTTGACCGATCCCGATGCGCTGCACGCGCTCGAACACGAAATCGCCGAACGCCCGACCGGCCGCCACACCCATGTGGCCCGGCGCGTGCCGGTGATCGTTTGCTGAAGGCGGTCTTCAGCGACGCCTCCGACGGCCAGCGCTACAAGCTGGCAGCGCTGTTCGCGCTGTTGATCGGCCTGAACATCGCGGTCTGGGCGCTCAGCCTCGCGGTGTTCGGCGACAGTCCGGCGCTGCTCGGCACCGCTGTGCTCGCCTACGTGTTCGGGCTGCGCCATGCCGTTGATGCCGACCACATCGCGGCGATCGACAACGTGGTCCGCAAGCTGATGCAGGAAGGCAAGCGGCCGCTGACCGTCGGCTTCTGGTTCTCGATCGGCCATTCGTCGCTGATCGTCATCGCCGTCGGCATCATCGTGCTGGCGGCATCGGCAATGCAGCAGCGCATGGACGGCTATCGCGAGATTGGTGGCCTGATTTCCACCTGTGTCTCCGGCTTCTTCCTGCTGCTGATCGCAGTGACCAATCTGGTGATCCTGAAAGGCGTCTGGGCTGGCTTTCAAAGAGTCCGCGCCGGGCTGCCGGTCAGCGATGACGATCTTGATCTGCTGCTCGCCGCCCGCGGTCTGCTGGCTCGGCTGTTCCGGCCGCTGTTCCGGCTGGTCAGCAAGAGCTGGCACATGGCGACGATCGGCTTCCTGTTCGGGCTTGGCTTCGACACCGCCACCGAAATCGCGCTGTTCGGCATTGCCGCCACCCATGCCAGCGATGGCATTCCGCTGTGGTCGGCGATGCTGTTTCCGGCGCTGTTCACGGCCGGCATGGTGCTGATCGATACCGCCGACAGCGTGCTGATGGTCGGCGCCTACGGCTGGGCCTTCGATCACCCGGTGCGCAAGCTTTGGTACAACCTGACGATCACCAGCGTTTCGATCATCGTCGCCGTGGTCATCGGCGGCATCGAGGTGCTGGGCCTGCTGGCGCGCAAGCTCGAAGGCGATGGCCGCGTGGCGGCACTGATCGATCAGCTCGACGCCGGTCTGGAGAACGTCGGCTACATCGTCATCGGTGTGTTCGTCGTCAGCTGGCTGCTGTCGGCAGCGATCTATCGCTGGAAGCGCTACGACGATCTGCCGGTTCGCCGCGCTGTCTGACGACAGATAGCGGGCACAAAAAAGCCGCAGATCCAGAAATGGAGCGCGGCCTATTCGTTGTCGATTGGTGGAGCGGAGGAGGATCGAACTCCCGACCTCTGCATTGCGAACGCAGCGCTCTCCCAGCTGAGCTACCGCCCCACACGACGGCGCGCAGTCTACCAACATTGCATCGCTGCGGGTGAACATTTTTGACCTCGCGATGCGCAGCCGACCGAAGCCGCTTCCAGCCGACGAAGGGCGGCCGCCGAATGGACCTGTGGCTGGCGCGCGCGGAGCCGGCTCGACCATCATGCGCCGAGACACTTTCACCTCATCGGAGCGGCATTCCATGCAGCGCATACCCTCTTCCCGGCTACGCCGGCTCGCGCTGCTGGCAGCGCTGGCCATGCCGGCGGCCCAGGCCATCGGCCCGGCTCATCGCAGCGATGCCAGCGGCAGTGACGACAGGACCGGCTACCTGCCGTATCGCGCCGGCGAGCTGATCGTGAAGTACCGGGCGACATCCAGTGCCGCCGCGCTGTCGGCGCTGAAGGCGCAACACGGCCTGAAGCGCATGGAATCGCTGTTCGACGGCCGCTATGAACGCTTGCAGCTGCCGTCGGCGATCGACGTGCCGGGCGCCGTGGCCATGCTGGCCAGCGATGCGCGCGTCGAGTACGCCGAGCCGAACTTCGTGCGCCGCGGGCATGCCGCGATCCCCAATGATCCGGAGTTCGGCAACCAGTGGGGCCTGCGCAACACCGGGCAAGCGAATTTCGTCAGCAACGGTCCGTCCGGAATACCGATGGCCGATCTCAATGCGGCCAACGCCTGGGATGCCGACGGCAACGGCACGGCCGATCGCAGCGGCCGTGGCAACGTCACCATCGCGATCATCGACGACGCCTTCGAGACCGGGCATGTCGATCTGGCCGCCAACATGGTTCCGGGCTACGACTTCGTCGACAACGACACCGACCCGCGACCGCCCAGCAGCAGCAAGGCGCACGGCACTGCCGTGGCCGGCGCAGCGGCCGCCGTGGGCAACAACGGCATCGGGGTGGCCGGTGCCGCCTGGAACGAAAAGATCATGCCGCTGCGCTTCAACTTCGATGTTGCCAGCCAGCTGCGCGCCTTCGAGTACGCCCGGCTCAACGGCGCGAAGATCGTCAACGCCAGCTACGGCGGCCCGGGCTACTCGCGCGCCGAGTTCGATGCCATCACCGCGCTCGACGCCGCCGGCGTGCTGTTCGTGACCTCGGCCGGCAACCAGGATTCCAATCTCGATTTCTCCGGCGCCACCTATCCGGCGAACTATCGGGTGCCGAACGTGCTGGCCGTGGCGGCAACCAATCGGCAGGACGGCATCGCCAGCTTTTCGACCTACGGACCGGTGACCGTGCCGCTGGCGGCACCCGGACTGCAGATCGTCACGACAACCTTGAACAACCGCTACACCACCGGCGGCATCAACGGCACCTCGTTTTCCGCACCCTATGTGTCCGGTATCGCCGCGCTGATCCGCGACTACATCCCGACGGCGTCGGTGCGCGACGTCAAGGCTCGACTGATCAACGCCGGCGAGCCCGGGCTTGACCCCGACAACCGCGCCGCCGCGCGGACCGCCAGTGGACGCCTGAACGCGGCCCGGGCGCTGAATCTGACCGCGGGCCCGTCGCTGGTGATCAAGCCCGTGCAGACCAGCAGCTACGACCTGCGCTTCAGCAGCGGCACGGTGACGGTGCCGGTATTCGAGCCGGTGGTGGTCGAGGACGGCGGCAACGGCCGGCTCGATCCGGGCGAGAACGCGACGATCCGGATCGCGCTCGAGAACCTGTGGCTGGACGCCACCAATGTTCGCGCAACACTCAGCGCCAATGCCGACGTGACGGTCGGTGTCGGCAGCGTCGCGCTCGGCAACATCGCCCGCGGTGCCGTGCAGAACGGAAGCTTCCCGGTCACCGTGCCGGCTTCGCTGAGCGGCTATCAGCAGATTGCGTTCACGCTGAGCATCAGCGCCGATGGCGGTTACTCGGCGACGCGCCGGTTCCTGCTTGACGTCGGCCGGCTCAGTGATCGGCAGACGGTGACGCAGCGCTTCGGCAGCGGCCTCTACGACGAATTCCATACCTGGGTCTTCGATGCCGCGAGCCTGCCCGCCGGGCGCAATCGGCTGCGCTTCGAATCGACTGGCGCCAACGACATCGACATCTTCGTGCGCTACGCGCAACCGGCGCAGTACAGCGTCGATCTCGATCCCGATGTCGAACTGTCCGAAGGAAGTCCGGAGCCGTTCTACTTCGTCAACGTGCCCGAGGCACAGCGCGGCGACCGCGTGCGCAACGGCAATGAAACGGTGCTGATCGACAACCCGCAGACCGGCAGCTACTACGTGACCGTGATCAATTACGACCGCACCGATGGCGCCACGTACACGCTGCGCGCGAGTGTCGAGACCTCGGTGACCGGGCCGGATGACGGCGGCGGCGCGCTGTCGCCGACGCTGCTGGCACTGCTGCTGGGCGGCCTGCTGGCACGCACGGCGGCACCGCGTCTGGTCCGTCGCACCGGCGCTTGTCGGCAGGGACTTCCCGGCCCCGCGAAAGCCTGATAAAACGCGCGCCATCAGGGGTCGACGACCCGTCACACCATCGACTGGAGCACCCGCAGGCATGGCAGGAAGACCGGGCAAGAAAGCACAGCCGCCGCCCAAGCCGTTCGACGAATTTGCCGATGAAACCGACGGCTTCGACGACGATGCGCCGGCGGTCGATCCCAAGGCTGTCGCGGTTGCCAGCGCGCGCCGCGACTGGCGCGATGTCGAAAAGTTTCGCGAGGAGCGCGAGCTGCGCAAGCTGATCGGCGAAGACTTCGACGATCCGTTCGCCGAGCGCCCGACGCGCCGCCCGGGCAACTGATCGCGACACCAGCCGATGCCCGCAGCGGGCATCGGCCGGTCGTTCAGACGCGAATGAAGTGCTGGCGGTAGTGCTGCAACTCGGCAATCGAGTCGCGAATGTCGTCCAGCGCCAGATGGCTCGATTGCTTGTTGAAGCCGCTGGCGATTTCCGGAGCCCAGCGCCGAGCCAGTTCCTTGACCGTGCTGACGTCAAGGTTGCGGTAGTGAAAGTAACGTTCCAGCGCCGGCATCCAGCGCGCCAGGAAGCGGCGGTCTTGGCAGATCGAATTGCCGCAGATCGGTGACTTGCCGGGCGGCACCCAATCCTTCAGGAAAGCGATGGTCAGCGCTTCGGCTTCGGCCTCGCTGGTCGTGCTGGCGCGTACGCGAGCGGTCAGTCCGGACTGGCCGTGCTGGCGCACGTTCCAGTCATCCATCTTGGCCAGTTCGTCTTCCGGCTGGTGGATGGCGATCACCGGACCGGTGGCCAGCCAGTTCAGCTGGCTGTCGGTGACGATCGTGGCGATCTCGATCAGGCGGTGTTGTTCGGGGATCAGACCGGTCATCTCGCAGTCGATCCAGATCAGGTTGTCGGGGTTGGCGTTCATCACGGAAGCCTAGCAGCCAGCAGGCAGTGATCGGGAAGCTGCGTGCTAGGCTGCCGCCCGCTGAACGCGCTGCGCCAGCGCGCAGCAGACCTGACCGCTTTCCGGAGCCGCCATGCGCCGCATCACGCTGTCCCTCGACGATCCGCTGGCCGACCAGTTCGATGCCTGGGCCGCTCGCCATGGCTACGAGAATCGCTCTGAAGCGTTCCGCGACCTGTTGCGCGGCCGACTGGAAAGCGAGCGCATCGACGACGGCAAGGCCAGCCATTGCGTGGCGACCGTGTCGTACGTCTACAACCACCACGAACGCCAGTTGGCCAGCCGCCTCGCCGAAAGCCAGCACGACCATCACGGCCTGAGCCTGGCCACGCTGCACGTGCATCTGGACCACGACAACTGCCTGGAAACGATGGCGTTGAAAGGGCCGCTGCCGAAGGTCAAGGCCTTCGCCGAATCGCTGATTGCCGAGCGCGGCGTCCGTCACGGCCACGTGCATCTGATCCCGGTGGCGCTGGAAATCTCGCAGGTGCTGGGCGAGCCGCACGTGCATCTGCACCCGACCAGCTGAGCACGGAGCCCCGTCTGCGGGCCAGGAAAAAGCCCGTCAGACGAACGCCTGACGGGCCTGGTTCGGCAGCCGTGAAGCCGGCTGGAACGCTCAGCCGTTGGTGGTCACTACGACCTTGCCGAACTGCTGGTTCGATTCCAGATAGCGATGGGCATCGGCGATCTGCGACAGCGGGAAGGTCTTGGCGATCACTGGCTTGAGCGTACCGGCCTTCAGACCGGCCAGGATGAACGCTTCGGCAGTGGCCAGACGCTCGGCCGCGTTGTTGAACTCGAACAGCGTGTAGCCTCGGATCGTCAGCGCCTTCAGCAGCGACAGGAACAGCGGGTACGGCGTGGCTTCGGTCGACAGCGCGCCGTACTCGATGATGATGCCGCCGGGTGCTGCGGCTTCGGCCAGCTTCATCAGCTGCGGGCCGCCGACCGGATCGAAGGCGACCCGCGCGCCCCTTCCACCGGTGATCCGCATCACTTCCGCCGACAGGTCCTGCTCGTCGGTCACCACGACATGCGCTGCACCCGCGGCCTTCAGGTCGGCGACCTTGGCGCGCGTGCGGGTCACCGCGATGCTGGTCGCGCCAACGGCATTGGCGGTCTGGATCGAAGCGATGCCGACGCTCGATGACGCCGCCGTGATCACCGCCGCTTCACCGGCCTTCAGGCCGGCAATCTCGATCAAGGCACCCCAGCTGGTCAGGTAGGCCATCCAGACGCCGGCGGCATCGATGGCGCTAAGGCCGGCCGGGCGCTTGCGCAGGCCGTAGACCGGCACGATCGCCTCATCGGCGTAGACGCCGTAGGCATTCATCGAGAACGCCGGGATCACGCTGATCGCTTCGCCGACGGCATAGCCGGTGACGCCTTCACCCAGCGCCAGCACGGTCGCCGATGCTTCGTAACCGATGCGCGCCGGCAGCACCGGGGCTTCAAGATAGGCGCCGGCGCGGAACATCGCTTCGGCACGGTTCAGGCCGATCGCTTCGACCTTGACCTTGACTTCGCCCTTGCCCGGCGCGCCGACATCAAGTTGCTCGATCTGCAGGACTTCCGGCGCACCGGTTGCGTGAAAGCGGACGACTCTGGCCATCGTGATTGTCTCCTCAAGGATTCTGGACACTGCGCTCTGTCGGCACAGCGGGTTGCCATTCTGGCATCAAGGTGCGGCGCTTCCATCGCGGGCGACTGCCTCATCGGCCGCGTGCCAGCCACCACCGAGCGCCCGGTACAGGCGCACCGCCGCCAAGCGTGTGTTGCGCCGGGCGGCCGACAGCGCCAGTTCGGAATCGAACAGGTCGCGCTCGGCGTTGATGACATCGAAGTACGACGAAAAGCCGATCCGGTAGCGCGCCAGCGCGATCTCGTCGGCGCGACGCAGCGCGGCGACTCTGGCGCCTTGCTCGGTTTCGAAGGCGTCGTACTTGCGCCGTTCGATCAGCGCGTCGGCGACATCGCGGAACGCGCCCTTGACGGTCTGTTCGTAGGCCAGGATCGCCTCGCGTTTGCGGGCATCGGCAAGGTCGACCTGATACAGATTGCGCTCGGCATCGAGCAGCGGCTGCAGCAGATTGCCGCCGAAGCTGAAGGCGTTCGAGCCGCTGCTGAACAGGCCGTCGAGCTGCTGGCTGGCGCTGCCGAAGCTGCCGGTCAGTGCCAGCCTCGGGAACAGCGAGGCCTTGGCAACGCCAACGCGCGCATTGGCCGCCTTCATCGCGCTTTCGGCCTGCAGGATGTCCGGGCGACGCTCCAGCAGCGTCGACGACAGACCGGCCGGCGGTTCCGGTGCTACGTCGTGCATGTCGGTGGCGCGGGCCACCTCGCCCGGCCAGCCGCCGGTGAGCACGCCGATCAGGTCTTCGACGAGGCCCATCTGCCGCTCCAGCTCCGGCACGTTGGCGCGCGCGGCCGCGGCTTGCGCCTCGGCGGTGGCAACATCGAGCCCGCTGATCACGCCGCGGTCGTGGCGCGCCTTGGTCAGCTCGACGAATTTTTCGCGCGTACCGACCGTGCGCCGGGTGATCGCCAGCTGTTCGTCGAGCGTCTGCAGGTTGTAGTAGGCCGTGGCCAGGTCGCCGATCAGCGCCACGGTGACGCCGCGCCGGGCCTGCTCGGAGGCCAGCAGTTCGGCCTGCGCGGCTTCGGTGGAACGGCGCAGCCGTCCCCACAGGTCTAGCTCCCAGGTTGCGGTCAAGCTGACCCGGTTGACGGTCAGATCGCGGTTGATGCCGGCAAAGGCCACGGCCTGTGCGGACTGCTTGTTGCGCGTGCGATCGGCTTCCAGGCCGATCTGCGGCAGCAGCACCAGACCGGTGGCACCGGCGGTGGCGCGCGCCTGCTCGATGCGGGCATAGGCGCGCTTCAGGTCGAGATTGCCGGCCAGCGCGGTCTCGATCAGCTTCTGCAGCACCGGATCGGTGTAGACCTGCCGCCAGTCATGTTCGCCCAGTGCCGGCTGCATCGCCGTGTCCAGCGCAGCCGGCGCATCGCCACGGAAACCGGCCGGCGCAGCCAGATCCGGGCGCTGGTAATCGGGGCCCAGCGCGCAGCCGGCGAGCAAGGCCGCTGCAATCGTCAAGGCCAGCGGATGCCGCTTCACGAGTTCACCTCCACCGCCTTCGGCCGGCCACCGCCAAGGCGATCGGCCAGACCCTGCACCAAGACATACAGCAATGGCACCAGCACGATGCCGATCACCGTTGCCGCCGTCATGCCGAACACCACGGCGGTGCCGAGCACCGAGCGCGCTGCAGCACCTGCGCCGGTCGCGATGGCCAGCGGCACGGCGCCGAGAATGAACGCGAACGAGGTCATCAGGATCGGCCGCAGGCGCAGCCGAGCACCTTCCAGCGCGGCGTCGACCAGCGTCGCGCCACGCTCGCGAGCCAGCTTGGCGAACTCGACGATCAGGATCGCGTTCTTCGCCGCCAGACCGATGAGCATGATCAGGCCGACCTGGGCATAGATGTCGTTGGCCATGCCGCGCAAGGCCAGGCCCCCGAACGCACCGAACACCGCGAACGGGATCGACGCCAGTACCGCGAACGGTACCGCCCAGCTTTCATACAGCGCCGCCAGCACCAGGAACACGAACAGCATCGCCATCGCGAAGATCAGCGGCGCCTGCCCGCCGGACTGCTTTTCCTGGTAGGTCTGGCCGGTCCATTCGAAGCTGTAGCCGTCGGGAAGCATCTCTGCTGCCAATTGCTCCATCGCGGCCACCGCCTCGCTCGACGAATGGCCGGCGGCCGGATTGCCGCTGATGCTGATCGCGCGGTAGACGTTGTAGCGGTCGATCGACTCGGTGCTGTCGCGGATCTCGGTGCTCACCACGGTCGACAACGGCACCATCTCGCCGGTATCGGAGCGCACGTACAGGTTGTTGACCGCATCCGGCGAACTGCGCGCGGCCGCCTCCGCCTGTGCCGTGACCCTGAAGGTGCGTCCATACAGGTTGAAGTCGTTGATGTAGGCGCCGCCCAGAAACGCCTGCAGCGAACCGAACACATCGGAGATCGGCACGCCGAGCGTCTTCACTCGCTCGCGGTCGATGCGGTACTCGACCTGCGGCACCTTGGCCGAGAACAGCGTGAACACGCGGCTCAGTTCCGGTCGCTTGTTGGCTTCGGCGATGAGCTCCTGCGCAACCCGTGCGAGATCGTTGACGTCGCCGCCGCGGCGATCCTCGAGCAGGAACTCGAAGCCGCCAGTGGCACTGATGCCGGGAATCGATGGCGGGTTCAGCACCAGGAAGTTGGCTTCCGAGATCGCGGCCAGTTCCCGGTTGAAGCGCTTGACGATGTCGAAGGCGCTGTGGCCGGCGCCGCCACGGTCGGCCCAGGGCTTCAGGATGATGAAGCCGGTCGCGGTATACGGCGTGTTGATGCGGGTGATGATGCTGAAGCCGTTGATCGCCAGAAAGCTTTCGACTTCCGGAAACTTCTCTTCGACCAGCTTGCGGAACTTGTCCATCACCGCTTCGGTGCGCTGCAACGATGCACCGGCTGGAAGGCTGGCGTTGACCAGCAGATAGCCCTGATCCTCATCCGGCAGGAAGCCGCCTGGACGGCTCTGCACCAGATAGACCGTGCTGCCGATCAGCACCACGAATGCCGCCATCGGCAGCACCCGGTGGCTCAGCGAACGCTGCACCACGCGTCCGTAGCCGTTGGCGAAGCGATCGAAGCCACGATTGAACAGGCCGAAGAAGCGGCCGGCCGGCCCGCGCCAGCGCGACTCCGCAGTCGGCTTCAGCAGCAGCGCGCACAGCGCCGGGATGAAGGTCAACGCCACCAACGCCGAGATCAGCACCGACACCGACAGCGTCAGCGCGAACTGCCGGTAGAACAGCCCGGTCAGCCCGCCGAGGAAGGCCACCGGCACGAACACGGCGGTCAGCACCAGCGCGATCGCGACGACCGGGCCAGCCACGTCATGCAGCGCGGCACGCGTGGCGTCGCGGGCATTCATGCCGTGGCGATCCATCTTTTCGGTCACCGCTTCGACGACCACGATCGCATCGTCGACGACCAGACCGATCGCCAGCACCATCGCGAACAAGGTCAGCGTGTTGATCGAGAAGTCCAGCGCCAGAAACACCGTGAAGGTGCCGATCAGCGATACCGGCACGGCCAGCATCGGAATCAATGTGGCACGCCAGCTTTCGAGAAAGATGAACACCACCAGCAGCACCAGCGCGGCCGCAATGGCCAGGGTCAGATAGACCTCGTGCAGCGATTCGGACACGAACAGCGTGGTGTCGAACGGCACCGTGTAGCTGATCCCGGCTGGGAAGCTTTTGGCCAGCTGGGCCATGGTTTCGTTGACCCGCCGGGCCACATCGAGGGCGTTGGCATTCGGCAGCTGGAAGATGCCGATATTGGCGACCGGATTGCCGTTGAGCCGCGTCGAGCGACCGTAGTCGGCAGCCGCCAGTTCGATGCGCGCGACGTCCTTGAGCTTGACCAGGGTGCCATCGTTGCGCGCGCGCAACACGATGTTCTCGTACTCGCCGATGCCGACCAGGCGCCCTTTCACGGTCACCGGATACTGCAGCTCCTGCCCCGGCGGTGCCGGCTCGGCGCCGATGGTGCCGGCTGGTGCAACGACGTTCTGCTCGTTCAGGACACGCGAGATGTCCTGCGTGGTGACGCCGAAGCGCGCCATCTTCTGCGGGTCCATCCAGATCCGCATGCCGTAGTCGCGGGCGCCGAACACGGTCACCGTCCCGACGCCCGGAATGCGCGCCAGCGCGTCGTAGATCTGCAGGGTCGCGTAGTTCGACAGCCACAGATAGTCGTAACGCGGATCATCGGCGCGCAGGGAAATGAACAGCAGCGGCTGCGGCTGGCGCTTCTGCACCGTCACGCCCTGGCGGATCACTTCCTGTGGCAGCGCGCGCTGGGCGATCGCCACCTGGTTCTGGACGTTGACGGCGGCGATGTCCTGATCGGTGCCGATCTCGAAGCTGACGGTGAGCGTGTAGACGCCGTCGTTGGAGGCCTTCGACGACATGTAGATCATGTTCGGCACGCCGTTGACCTGCGCCTCGATCGGCGCGGCCACCGACTGCTCGACGGTCGCGGCATCGGCTCCTGGGAAGGTCGCGGTGACGACGATCGTCGGCGGCGTGATTTGCGGGTAGCGGGCAATCGGCAAGCCGGTCAGCGCCACACCGCCGGCCAGCGTGATCAGGATCGCGATGACCGTCGCGAAGATCGGTCGGTCGATGAAGTAGTTGATCACGGCTTGGCTGCCGGCTTGGCTTCGGTCGGGGCCGCGGCTTGAGCCGGGGCTGGCGGCGGCGCATCGGCATCACGCGCCGTGACGGCGATGCCGGCCTTCATCTTCTGCATGCCTTCGATGACGACGACGTCACCGACGTTCAGGCCCTTGGCGACGATCCAGTTCGGATCCACCCGCGCGCCCATCGTCACATCGCGCTGCTGCGCCTTCGCTTCGGCGTCGATCACCCAGACATAGTTCTTGCCCTGGAATTCCTGCACGGCGCGCTGCGGCACTAGCAGCGCGTCCTTGAGGTTCTGCGTGGTGACGCGCACGCGGGCGAACTGGTTGGCGCGCAGCAGCTGCTCGGGATTGGGGACTTCCAGACGCAGCTTCAGCGTGCCGGTGGCACTGTCGACCGCGGCATCGATGAAATTCAGACGGCCCGGATACGGATACTCCGAGCCATCGCCGAGCAGGACCTTGAAGCTGCGGTTGCTCTTGGCCGCCTGATCGAGCGCCATGCCGAGCTCGCGCTGCACTTCCAGAACGCGCGATTCGCTGATCGCGAAGTTCACGTACATCGGATCGGTCGAGTACACCGTGGTCAGCAAGGTCGTGTAGGCGGTGACCAGTCCGCCGACCTTCAGCTGCGCGCGGCCAATGACGCCATCGATCGGCGAGGTGATCCGGGTGTAGCCCAGGTTCAGTTGCGCGGTCTGCAGGGCCGCCCTCGCCGCTTCCACTTGCGCGTTCGACGCATCGTGACGCGCGATCGCGGCATCGAGTTCCTGCTGGCTGACTGCGTCGATGGTCGAGAGCGGCTTCACGCGGGCGAGATCGCGATCGGCCTGATCGAATGCCGACTGCGCCAGCGCCAGAGCCGCCTTGGCCTGTGCCACCGCGGCCTCATACGGCTGAGCATCGATGACGAACAGCAGCTGCCCCTTCTTGACGCGGGTGCCTTCGACAGCGGCCTGCGCTTCCAGCAGGCCACCGACCCGTGGGCGGATCTCGACCTCGTTCAGCGCTTCGGTCTGAGCCACGTAATCGACGGTGACGCTGGCTTCCGACGGTGTGATCGTCTTGACCACGACCTGTGGCGGCGGCGGTGCCGGCGGTGGCGTGGCCGACGAACAGGCAACGAGTGTCGCGGCCAGCAAGGTGGCCGGCAGGGTGGCGCGAACCGCAGGGAACTTCATCATGGCAACTCCGATACGGGACACGCCGCAACTCGTCGCGGTGCGCGACGGCCGGCGATGGATGGCGCGGAGCATACTTGCTTAGTCAGCTAGATGCTAGCTTGCTAGCGATTCGTTACACTGCCGCCATGAACGACGTCCAGGAATTCGTCTTGCTGATGCGCACCGTGCCGCGCGACTGGCGCGCCGCGATCGATCGTCGCCTCGCGCCACTGGGCCTGTCGCAGGCGAAATGGCAGCCGCTGCTGTACCTGCTGCGCGCCGACGGGCCGCCAACGCAAGCCGATATCGCCCGCTACCTGGAGGTCGAATCGCCGACCGTCGTGCGTCTACTCGATCGCCTCGAAGCCGATGGCTGGATCCAGCGCCATCACTGTCCCGGCGATCGCCGCGCCCGCCGCATTCATCTGACCGAACGCGCCCGTGCGGTCTGCGACGAGATCGAAAGTGCAGTCATCGATGTGCGTCGGCAGCTGTTGGGCTCGGTGACCCCGCAGGAGATGGCCGCCTGCATCGACGTGTTGCGTCGGATCAGCGCCGCCACGGCGGAAGTGACCGCCAGCGACCACGGACAGCCCACGGTGAAAGGCAGTCCGGGCGGTTAAAATCCACATCCCTTTCCGCCACGCCCCTCGCGAAGCCATGACTGCCACCTTGACCGCCAAGTCGACTGCCATTGCGCAGGACGACCTGATCCAGAGCGTTGCCGACGCGCTGCAGTACATCTCGTACTACCACCCGGTCGACTACATCAAGAATCTCGCAGCCGCCTACGAGCGCGAGGAATCGCCGGCCGCCAAGGACGCCATCGCCCAGATCCTGATCAATTCGCGGCTGTGCGCCGAAGGCCACCGGCCGATCTGCCAGGACACCGGCATCGTCACGGTGTTTCTGAAGATCGGCATGAACGTGACCTGGCCGGACGCGACGATGGGTGTCGAGGACATGTGCAACGAAGGCGTGCGCCGCGCCTACAACCATCCGGACAACAAGCTGCGCGCCTCGGTGCTAGCCGACCCCGCCTTCTCGCGCCGCAACACCAAGGACAACACGCCGGCGGTGATCAATGTGTCCGTCGTGCCGGGCAATGAAGTCGAAGTGATCGTCGCGGCCAAGGGCGGCGGCTCGGAAGCGAAGTCGAAGTTCGCGATGCTCAACCCGTCCGATTCGATCGTCGACTGGGTGCTGAAGACGGTGCCGACGATGGGCGCCGGCTGGTGCCCGCCGGGCATGCTCGGCATCGGCATCGGTGGCACGGCCGAAAAGGCCATGCTGCTGGCCAAGGAATCGCTGATGGACGCGATCGACATGCCGGAGCTCAAGGCCCGCAAGACCGCAGGCGAAGCGCTGTCGAAGATCGAGGAACTGCGCATCGAGCTGTACGACAAGGTCAACGCGCTGGGCATCGGCGCGCAGGGCCTGGGCGGCCTGACCACGGTGCTGGACGTGAAGATCTACGACTACCCGACCCACGCGGCGAACCTGCCGGTGGCGATCATTCCGAACTGCGCCGCGACCCGTCACGCGCACTTCGTGCTCGACGGCTCCGGGCCGGTCGCGCTCGATCCGCCGTCGCTGGAAGACTGGCCGAAGCTGACCTACTCGCCGGCCGGCGCTCGTCGCGTCAATCTGGACACCGTCACGCGCGAAGAAGTCGCCAGCTGGAAGCCGGGCGAAGTGATCCTGCTGAACGGCAAGCTGCTGACCGGCCGCGACGCCGCCCACAAGCGGATGACCGACATGCTGTCGAAGGGCGAAAAACTGCCGGTCGACTTCACCAACCGCTTCATCTACTACGTTGGCCCGGTCGACCCGGTTCGTGACGAAGTGGTGGGCCCGGCGGGCCCGACCACCGCAACGCGCATGGACAAGTTCACGCGCCAGATGCTGGAAGCCACCGGCCTGCTTGGCATGGTCGGCAAGAGCGAGCGCGGCCAGATCGCGATCGACGCGATCAAGGACAACAAGGCGGTCTATCTGATGGCGGTCGGCGGTGCGGCCTATCTCGTGTCCAAGGCGATCAAGGCATCGAAGGTCGTCGCCTTCGAAGACCTCGGCATGGAAGCGATCTACGAGTTCACCGTGACCGACATGCCTGTCACCGTTGCCGTCGACAGCGCCGGCACCTCGGTCCACGAAACCGGGCCGAAGCTGTGGAAGGGCAAGATCGCAGGGATTCCGGTGGTAAGAGCCTGATCCAAGACGCACGAAAAAGGCGGCGTTCGATAATTCGAACGCCGCCTTTTCAAACTCAAGGCCACCCGGTGCAAACCGGGTGGCTTTTTCGTTGGAACCTCAGAACATCGCTTCGGCCAGATCCATCAACGGTGCCGCGCCGGCGCGGATCTGCTTCAGGTTGGTCGCGGTTTCCGGCAGCAGCTTCTGGTAGTAGAAGCGGGCGGTGATCAGCTTGGCCTTGTAGAAGTCTTCCTGGTCCTGCTTCTCGATCGCGATCTTGGCCATCCGCGCCCAGAAGTAGGCGTAGACGAAGTGACCGATCAGGTGCAGGTACGGCACCGAGGCGGCACCGACTTCGTCCGGGTTCTTCATCGCCTTCTGGCCGATTTCCATCGTCACCTTCTGGACTTCCTGACCCAGTTCGGCGAGCGGCTTGATGAACTCGGCCATCGCTTCGTTGCCAGCCTCGGCCTTGCACAGGTCGGTGACCATCTTGCCGAACTTCATCAGCTTGGCGCCCATGTCCGACAGCACCTTGCGGCCGAGCAGGTCGAGCGCCTGAATGCCGTTGGTGCCTTCGTAGATCATGTTGATGCGGGCGTCACGGACGTACTGCTCCATGCCCCACTCCTTCACGTAGCCGTGGCCGCCGAAGACCTGCATGCCGTAGGTCGTCGATACCCAGCTCTGCTCGGTGATGAAGCCCTTGACCACCGGGGTCAGCAGCGCCATCAGGTCGGAGGCTTCCTTGCGGACCTTCTCGTCCGGGTGGTAGTGCTCCTTGTCGAGCATCAGGCCGGACCAGTAGGCAAACGCACGCGCGCCTTCAACATGGGCCTTCTGGGTCAGCAGCATGCGACGCACGTCCGGGTGGACGATGATCGGATCCGCCGCCTTGTCCTTGGCCTTGATGCCGGTCAGCGAACGCATCTGGATGCGGTCCTTCGCGTAGGCCAGCGAGTTCTGGTAGGCCACTTCGGCCAGACCGAGCGACTGCATGCCGACGCCAAGACGCGCGCCGTTCATCATCACGAACATCGCGTTCAGGCCCTTGTGCGGCTCGCCGACCAGCCAGCCGGTGGCGCCGTCGAGGTTCATCACGCAGGTGGCGTTGCCGTGGATGCCCATCTTGTGCTCGAGCGAGCCGCACTTGATGCCGTTGCGGGCACCCAGCGAGCCGTCGGCGTTCGGGATCATCTTCGGCACGATGAACAGCGAGATGCCCTTGGTGCCGGCCGGTGCGTCCGGCAGACGTGCGAGCACAAGGTGAATGATGTTCTCGGCCAGATCATGCTCGCCCGAAGAGATGAAGATCTTCTGGCCGCTGAGCGCGAACGAGCCGTCGCCGTTCGGCTCGGCCTTGGTGCGCAGCATGCCGAGGTCGGTACCGCAGTGCGATTCGGTCAGGCACATCGTGCCGGTCCAGTGACCGGAAACCAGCTTCGGCAGGTAGGTCGCCTTCTGATCCGGCGTGCCGTGCTGACGGAGTGCCGCATAGGCGCCGTGGGTCAGGCCCGGGTACATCGTCCACGCCTGGTTTGCCGAGTTCAGCATCTCGTACAGCACGTTGTTGACGACTTCCGGCAGGCCCTGGCCGCCGAATTCCGGATCGCAAGCCAGCGCCGGCCAGCCCGCTTCGACGTACGCGGCATAGGCTTCCTTGAAGCCCTTCGGCGCGTTGACGACACCGGTCGCCTTGTCGAGCGTGCAGCCTTCTTCATCGCCGCTCTGGTTCAGCGGGAAGGTGATCTCGCTCGCGAACTTGCCGGCTTCCTCGGCGATCGAGTTGATCGTGTCGGCATCCAGTTCGGCGTGCTGCGGCATCGACTTCAGTTCCGCTTCGACGCCGAGCAGCTCATGAAGAACGAACTGCATGTCGCGCAACGGGGCGTTGTACTGACCCATGAGGTATCTCCGGTTGATTGAAAGCGATTGCTGCACTGCATCCATACGGAACAGTACGGCGACGGCGCGGAGTATGCCAAGCCCGGATCGAATCGGCTAGTGCCGATGATGACGAGTGAACATTTGTAGACATT
The DNA here is from genome assembly GCA_026398875.1 of Gammaproteobacteria bacterium. Classification (GTDB taxonomy): domain Bacteria; phylum Pseudomonadota; class Gammaproteobacteria; order Nevskiales; family Nevskiaceae; genus Nevskia. Next base: position 99,760 of record JAPLSB010000019.1, read on the forward strand.
TTCCCGACAAGCGGGCGTCTGCGCCGATTGGATGCGGCGCTTGCGTCGACCTGATCGCGGCCTAGCGCCGGCTGTCGCGCAATGCCTGCTGTTCGAGTCGGGTTAGCGCCACCCGATTGCGCAAATAAGCTGGAACCAGCAGCGCGGCGTCAGTCACCTGCCCGGTGGCGAAGCGACCGGCTGCAATCTGCAAGGCCGCCGCCGCATGCGGAAATCGGTCGGCAGAGATCGATTCCGGTGCCACCGGCACGGCCACGAGCAGCGCACCGCCATGAACGTCCCAGCCGCTGCCGGTCGCGGCAAACGGGCCGTTCGGCGGCACCGTGATCGCCGCCGCCGGGCCGACCGCATCGTCCTGCACTGCCATGGCGACGCCATCAACGCGCCGATAGGCGCCGAAATAGACCTCGTCCATGCGCGCGTCGATCGCCGCCAGCGCAGTGGCGTCCGGGTGTTCGGTCAATACCGCCTGAGCGAGCATCGCCAGCGACGACACGCCGACGACCGGAAGATCCAGCCCCAGCGCCAGGCCCTTCACATAGCTGACGCCGATGCGCACGCCGGCAAAGCTGCCTGGGCCGATCCCGCAGACCAGTCCATCGAGCTGTTGCAATGAAAGCCCAGCGTCCGCGAGCAGCGCCGGCACCAGCAGCGGCAGCTTCGCGGCATGCTCGCGGATCACCACCGAGTAGCGTTCGATGATCTCGCCATCGAGCCATAGCGCCGCCGAAAGCGCTTCGGTCGCCGTGTCGATTGCCAGCAGCTTCATCGGCCTGTCCCCGTTCTGCTTTTGCCAGCGTCGCTTCCGAAGCGCTGAACCCACTCGCCTTGGCGGCGATCCCGCGAACAGCACGCGGGACCCTCGCCGCAGGGCTCGCGTGTTCCCTCGGTCGCTGTATCGATTGCCAGCAGCTTCATTGGCCGATCCCCGCCCTGCTTCTGCCAGCTTCGCTTCCGAAGCGCTGAACCCGCTCGCCTGGGCGGCGATCCCGCGAGCAACAAGCGGGACCCTCGCCGCTGGGCTCGCGTGTTCCCTCGGTCGCCGTATCAATCGCCAGTAATTTCATGCCGTTGTCTGCGATTCCTCGCGCAGCCAGGCACAGGCCTCGGCCGGGTCCTTCAACGCCGGGATCGGCGGCAGGCTGGCCACCACCTTGCGGCCGTAGCCCTTGCTGCGCAGCCGAGGATCGCAGAGCACGACCATGCCGCGATCGGTCCGGTCCCGGATCAGGCGGCCGACGCCTTGCCGAAGTGCGGTGATCGCCCGCGGCAGCTGCAGTTCGACGAAAGGGTTGCCGCCACGGTCACGAATCAGTTTCAGCCGCGCCTCGAACACCGGATCGCCCGGCTGGTTGAACGGCAGCTTGTCGATTGCCACCAGCCGCAACGCGGCGCCCTTGACGTCGACACCTTCCCAGAAGCTGGCAGTGGCAACCAGCACGCCATTTCCGGAGCTGGCGAACTGCTCGATCAGCGTGCTCTTGCCGGCCTCGCCCTGGACGAACAGCGGAAACGGCAACGCGGCGCGCAGGCGCTCGGCGATCCGGTCCATCGCGCGGTAGCTGGTACACAGTACGAAGGCACCACCGCCACTGGCTTCGATCAGCGGCACGAGGGCATCGGCCACGGCGTCGGCGTAACCGGGGTCATTCGGATCCGGCAGGCCGCGCGGCACATGCAAGCGTGCCTGTTCGGCGTAATCGAACGGGCTGTCGAGACGCAAGGTCACGGCATCGTCCAGACCCAGCGTCGCGGTGAAATGGCGGAAGTCTTCGCCGGCCGCGAGCGTCGCCGACGTGAACACCCAGGCACCCGGATACGCGGCCATGAACCGCTTGAAACCTTCGATCGGCTCGACCGGTGCCGCGTGCAGCGCCCCGCCCCGGCCAGCGCTTTCGGCCCAGCGCACCAAGCCCTGTTCGGCATCGCCAGCAATGCGATCGAGCGCGCCGGCCATGGTCGTGGCACGCCCGGAGCAGTGCGCAAGGCCGGTCGAGCGCTCGGCGACCGCCAGCAGCGTGTCGCGGCATTCGTCGAGCGCCGTGCGCGCGGCCGACAGCGCCGAAGCAACACCGGTGCGCTGCGCGAAGTCATCCAGCCCCATTCGCCCGCTGCCGACCTCGTTGAACGGTCGCTCCAGTTCGATGGTGGCCAGCGCCAGCTGATCGAGCGCTTCGGTCAGCCGCGGCATGTCGCGGAAGGCCTGCACTTCAACCGCGATGTCTCGGGCCAGGTCCGACAGCTGCCGCGTCGATACCTTTTCGCCGAAGAACTGCGTCGCCAGCTCCGGCAGCTGGTGCGCCTCGTCGACGATGATCGCGTCGGCGCCCGGCAGCACGCCGAAGCCCTCTTCCTTGAGGCGAAAATCGGCAAACAACAGGTGGTGGTTGACCACCACCAGATCGGCCGCCTGTGCCGCTCGCCGCGCCTTGACCACGTGGCACTCGGCAAAGTCCGGACACTTGCCACCGAGGCAGTTGTCGGCGGTCGAGGTCACCAGCGGCAGCAACTGATCGTCCGCGACAGTCGGCGGCAATTCCGATACTTCGCCGGACTCGGTGCGGATCGCCCAGTCATCGACAAAGCTCAGCTTGGTCCGCGATACCCGCGCACGCGGGTCCATCACCGCCTTGCGCAGGCGATAGATGCATAGATAGTTCGCGCGGCCCTTCAACAGACTGATCCGCACCGGCAGGCCGAGCGCATCACGCACCCGGGGCAGATCGCGGAAGAACAGCTGGTCCTGCAGGTTCTTGGTGCCGGTCGACACCACGACGCGCCGCCCCGACGCCAATGCCGGCACCAGATAGGCGTAGGTCTTGCCGGTGCCGGTGCCGGCCTCGACGACCAGTCGCCCGCGGCTGGCAATCGCCGTCTCGACGGCTTCAGCCATCGTCTGCTGCTGGCTGCGCGCCGAAAAGCCGGGAACCGCGCGTGCGAACGGACCCTCGGGGCCGAGTAATTCGGCAGCGTTCACGGGCTTGCGGTCGCGAGCCCTGCGCTCAGGCTGTCGGCGCGGGCCGTGGCCGCTTCAGCACCGGTGACGTCGAGCAGCACGCGGCGCGCGGTGGCGATCAGACGCCAGTTCTGTGCTTCGAGCCAGAGATTGCCGTGCGCAAGACTGGTGGACTTCTGCGCGGCACTTTCGGCCTGGCCGGCGTGCTTCAGCTTCAGATGGGTGACCGCGATCTCGTGCCACAGGAACGCATTCCGGGGCTCGATGCGCAGCGCCCGCTGCCATTGGCCGAGTGCGGCGTCGTGCTGGCCAGCCGCACGCGACTGCTGCGCCTGACGGGCCAGCGCCAGCACCGGTGCCGCAGCGCCGGCCGCAGCCAGCGTCTTCGGATAATCGACGGCGACCGGCGGCATGACCGGAGGTGGCGGCAGCAGCGGCGGCTGCACGACCGGCGCTTCCGGTCTTGCCGGCTTCGCGGCCGCCGGCGGCACCAGGACCTGGCCAGTCGTGCGCGGCGTCCGCACCGGTGCTTCGCTGACGCACCCGGCAACGGCGAGTGTCAGCGCGCCGAGCGCGGCAAGGCGCAGGCGGAACCCCATCGCGGGCCACGAAAACAGGTTCATCGGAAGATGTCTTTCAGCCAATCCAGAGGCCCGGATTGTCCCGCATCGGCGCACGGCGCGTAGCTGGTCGGCACGGCGCCGGCCATGAACGGCACGCTGATCGCGCCGGCACAGCCGTTGTCGGCAAGCAACCCGGATTGCGGATCGATCGACGCTTCGACGATGCCTGCTGGCGCCGTCAGATCGAGCCCGCGCGCGTTGAGATCGCGCATCAGACGCCCCCAGATGCGCAGCGCGCCGGCAGCGCCGTCGAGCCCGACCGGCTTGTTGTCGTCGCGCCCCACCCAGACCACGGCAACCCGGTCGCCGCCGAAGCCTGCGAACCAGGAATCGCGAGCGTCGTCGGTGGTGCCGGTCTTGCCGGCGTATTGCTGGCCGGCCGGCAGCACCGACACGGCCCAGCGTGCGGTTCCGAATTCGATGACTTTCTGCATCGCCCAGTTGGTCAGGTAGACCGGGCCTTCCGGAAGCGTCTGCTTCAGCTGGAAGCTGTACCGCGACAGTGGCTGCCCCTCCTTGGTCATCACTTCACGGATCGCCAGCAGCGGCGTCAGGTAGCCGTTGGCGGCCAGCGTCGAGTAGATCTGGGCGACATCGAGCGGCGACGCGTTGATGGCGCCAAGGAACATCGACGGCAGCCTTGGCGGCCCCTGCAGACCGGCGGCCTGGAGAAGGTCGTGAACCCGATCGACGCCGACGTCGAGCCCGATCCGAACGGTCGGCAGGTTGTAGCTCTTGGCCAGTGCGGCGTAGAGCGGCACCGTGCCGTGCAGCCTGCGGTCGTAGTTCTTCGGCGCCCAGCGGCTGCCGTTCGGCATCCTTAGCTCGATCGGCTCATCGGCGATCAGGCTGTACAGGTTGTAGCGGCCCGGATCGGCCAGTGCCGCGAGATAGACGAACGGCTTGGCCAGCGAACCGATCGGCCGCTGCGAATCGAGCGCGCGATTGAAGCCCGGGAAGCGGACATTGCGATCGCCGACCATCGCCAGTACTTCGCCGCCCTCGACCGATGTCACCACACCGGCAGCCTGCAGCGTGCCGGCCTTGAGTTGGCGCCCCTTCTCGAGATCCGGCAGGTCGGCGACGATCCGCGCTTCCAGCCGCTCCTGTGCGCGCGGGTCCAGCGTGGTGAAAATCCGCAGCCCTTCCGAGCCCAGATCTTCCTCGCGATAAAGACCCTTGATCTGCCGCCGCACCAGATCGATGAATGCCGGATAGCGCTCCACACCGCCGGCCTTGCCGTTCTGCACGCCGAGTGGCGACAAGGATTCGACCTCGCGCTCGTCAGCGCGAATCAGCCCGCCTTCCTCCATCAGCTTCAGCACGAGGTCGCGACGTTCGCGCACGCGGTCGGGGTGCTTGCGGGGGTTGTAGACCGTCGGGCCCTTGGCAATGCCGACCAGCAACGCGACTTCCGCCGGACGCAGCTCGTTCAGCGGCTTGTTGAAGTAGAACTGGCTGGCCAGACCGAAGCCGTGGATCGCGCGATTGCCGTCTTGGCCGAGCCAGACCTCGTTGAGATAGGCCTCGAGAATGTCGTGCTTGGAAACATGGCGTTCCAGCAGGACCGCCATCAGCGCCTCGCGAATCTTGCGGGCGTAGCTCTGCTCATTGGACAGGAACAGGTTCTTGATCAACTGCTGGGTGATCGTCGAACCACCCTGCTTGCGCCCGCCATCGCGGAAGGCATTGGTCACGGCAGCTCGGAGAATGCCTTTCAGGCTGACGCCGTAGTGCTCCTCGAACGCGCGATCTTCGACCTGAATCAGTGTGGCCGGCAGCAGCGGCGGCACCTCATCGAGCTTGACCAGCACTCGATCCTCGGCGCTGTGGCTGGGATAGATGCTGCCGATCAGCATCGGGTCCAGCCGCATCAGGTCGATCGACTGATCGCTGCCCATCGCCCGGATCGTGGTCAGGCCCGAGGCATCGCCGCGAAACGCGACGCGCTGCTCCTTCTGCGGACCATCCCAGAACGAGAACGCACGAACGTCGACGCGCAGTTCGTCGGTGGCGATCTGATAAGTGCCAGGCCCGCTCAGTTCGTCGCTGAGCCGGTAGCCGAGTCGGTCGAGTTCCCGGCGCAGTTCCGGGACCGTGATCGGTGCGCCCGGGTACAGATCCATCGGTGCTGCGTAGACCTGGGCCGGCAACACCCACTTGACGCCGGCGAACCGCACTCGCACTTCCTTGTCGAGCTGGATCAGCCACAGCGAAAGCGCGACGACGCCAACGCTGGCGGCGATCGCGAGGCCGATGATCAGCCAGCGCAGCAGCGGAGAAATGATGCGAATCATGGATGCCGAATGGTACCGGCTTTCGCCGCTTATCGCGGCGCAACATCAGCGCCGGCGCAGCGAATTGCCCCGGCCATGGCGCGGCCTGCTGACCGATGCGATGGCGCATGCTGCGGGCTGTATTGCGGAGACGCCCTGCACGGTCCAGCGCCTTTCGGTCACTTTGATTACCGAGTGACGACGGCCGTACCGTGCGGCATCATCGCGGCTCCCCCCTAAATCACGTTTCCGGAGTTGCCCTGTGACCCAGCCTCAAGCGCCGCTGATCCTGACGGAAGTCAAGGACCGCGTGATGACCATTCGCCTCAACCGTGCCGACAAGAAGAACGCCTTGACGCAGGAGATGTACACGGCGATGGAACAGGCGGTTACCGCAGCGGCCGGCAACACCGATGTGCGGGTGGTGCTGTTCGTCGGCAGTGGCGGCTCGTTCTGCGCCGGCAACGATCTGCAGGACTTCGTCAAACTCGATCACAACATGCCACGCGAGCAGAACCCGGTGCTGCGTTTCATGAACGCACTCGCGGCGTTGCCGAAGCCGGTGGTCGCTGCCGTCCAGGGGCCGGCAATCGGCATCGGTGCAACCATGCTGTTCCACTGCGATCTGGTCTACGCCGGCAACAGCGCCCGGTTCCAGTTCCCGTTCGTCAACATCGGCATCTGTGCGGAGTACGCATCAACCTATCTGTTGCCACGCATCGTCGGCCACGTGAAGGCTGCGGAACTGCTGCTGTTCGGCGAGCCGTTCAGTGCAACCGTCGCCGAAGCCAGCGGCATCATCAACAGCGTGATGGCCGACGAAGAAGTCGAGGCGCATGCGCTGAGCCGCGCGCTGAAGCTCGCCAGTCAGCCGCCGAACGCGCTGCGCGTCAACAAGATGCTGATGAAGCGCTGGTCGCAGGCCGAAGTCACCGAGGCGATCCCGCTGGAAGCTGATCACTTCATTCCGATGCTGCGCCAGCCGGAAGCGATCGAAGCGATGACAGCCTTCATCGCCAAGCGCAAGCCGGACTTCTCGAAGTTCAACTGAAGATCGACAACTCGCTGGCCATGTCCGCACCACCTCGCGACAACAAGCGCGAACACAACAAGCAGGCCAACCGCGCGACCTTGATCGAGGCAGCGCGAACCTGCTTCTTGCAGATGGGCTTCGATGCAGTGACCGTGCGCGACATCGTGCGCGAGTCTGGACTTGCGCCGGGGACGTTCTACAACTACTTCCCGGACAAGGAGTCGCTGTTCCGGGAAGTACTTGACGAGCGGATGCGGGAAATCACTCGGCGCATGCATGAATTGCGTGCGCAGGCGACCAGTCTTAACGATTTCCTCTACGGCGCGTTCCTGACGCTGTTCGAGAAGATCGTCGAGCAGCCGTGCTTCTTTGAACTGATCCTGCGCAACGAGCACGCGGTTCGCAGCCTGTTCAAGGAAACGGTGGTCGGCATTCCGTTGCAGCAGCTCAAGGCCGATCTCAATGACGCGATGTCACGTGGTCTGTTTCCGGAGCTCGATGTCGAACTGATGGCAGCCTCGCTGTACGGCATGGCCTTCGAAATTGGCCGCGTGCTGTGCGAACAGGGTGGCCGCGATGCGGCACAGGCGGCGCGCTTCGCGACTCGCATGCTGGTAGAGGGTATCCAGACCTTCGGCATCAGCGGCTCGCGCGCCACGCTGGGGCGCGGCATCGCCCCCGGCATGACGGTGATCCAGACCTGAAAGTCCGGAAGCGCGGACGACTGGCACAAAAAAGGCCGGGGATCACCCGGCCTTTTTCGTTTCAGCAAGCGGCTATCAATGCAGGCGTTCGATGATCGTCGCCACGCCCTGACCCATGCCGATGCACATCGTCGCCAGACCGTAGCGACCCTGCTTCTCGTTCAGCACGTGCGCCAGCGCGCCGGTGATGCGGGCGCCCGAGCAGCCCAGCGGGTGGCCGAGCGCGATCGCCCCGCCCTTCAGGTTCACGCGGTCCATGCGATCGAGGATCTTCAGCTCGGTCATCACGGCCAGCGCCTGCGCGGCAAAGGCTTCATTCAGCTCGAAGTAGTCGATGTCGGCCAAGGTCAGGCCGGCACGCTTCAGCGCCTTCAAGGTCGCCGGCACCGGGCCGCGGCCCATCGTCGACGGATCGCAACCGGCCGACGCGATCGACACGATGCGGGCCAGCGGCTTCAGGCCGAGCGCCTTGGCCTTGTCGGCACTCATCACCAGTACTGCCGAGGCACCGTCGGAAATCGCCGAGCTGTTGCCGGCAGTGACCGAGCCCTTCGGGTTGAACGCCGGCTTCAGCTTGCCGAGGTCCTCGATGTTGGCATTGCCACGCACCACCTCGTCGAAGTCGACCAGGATCGGCAGACCGTCGGCGTCGTGGCCGGCAACCGGGATCATCTCGTTCTTGAACGCGCCGCTCTTCAGCGCGGCCGATGCCTTCTGGTGCGAAGCCAGCGCGAACTCGTCCTGCTTGGCACGCGGCAGCTGGAACGCGGTGGCCAGCATTTCGGCGGTCAGCCCCATCATCGCCGCAGCCTTCGCCGTGGTGACCGACAGTTCCGGATTGCCGTCGAAGTTGTAGTCCATCGGCACATGGCCCATGTGCTCGACACCGCCGCAGATGAAGATGTCACCAGCACCGGCCTGAATGCTGCCGACGGCCGCGTGAATCGCGGTCATCGACGAACCGCACAGGCGGTTGACGGTCTGGCCCGACACTTCGATCGGCAGGCCGGCAAGCAGGCTCGCCTGGCGGGCGATATTGAAGCCCTGCTCCTTGGTCTGCTGCACGCAGCCCCAGATCACATCTTCGATTTCCTTCGGGTTAACCGAAGGATTGCGCTTCATCAGCGCCTTGATCAGTTCCGCCGACAGCGCTTCGGCGCGGACATTGCGGAAAACACCGCCGCGCGAACGGCCCATCGGGGTGCGAACGGCATCAACGATGACGACATCAGTCATTTCAATTCTCCGTGTGTACGTCCTGTACAAGACCGCGCCATCCATGGCACGGACAGTTCAATCAGGAAGGTCGGTTACAGCGGGTAGTAGCGGCTGCCGGCAGCAGCCATGGCCTTCATCGTCGCGGTCGGCTCGTACAGCTTGCCGAGCGACGCGTACTTCGCGCACTTCTCAACAACGTTGGCCAGACCGATGGAATCGGCGTACTTCAGCGCGCCACCGAGGTGCGGCGGGAAGCCGACACCCATGATCAGGCCCATGTCGGCCTCGTTCGCGGTGTCGACGATCTTCTCTTCGAGGCAGCGCGCCGTCTCGATGATCATCGGCAGCATCAGCCGCTCCATGATTTCCTCGTCGCTGTAGTCCTTGGTGCCGTTCGGCTGCACCTGGGCGATCAGTTCGTAGGTATCGGCAACGACGACCTTCTTCGGCTTGCCCTTCGGATCGGTCTCGTACTTGTAGAAGCCGATGCCGTTCTTCTGGCCGTAGCGCTTGGCGTCGTACATCACGTCGAGCGCGGTGCGGAACTCCTTGCCCATGCGGTCCGGATAGCCTTCGGCCAGCACGTCACCAACATGATGCGAGGTGTCGATGCCGACCACGTCCTGCAGGTAGCTCGGGCCCATCGGCCAGCCGAACGATTCGGCGGCCTTGTCGATCTTCTGGTAATCGCCGCCATCGCGCAGCAGCAAGCTCCAGCCGCCGAAGTACGGGAACAGGATGCGGTTGACCAGGAAGCCCGGGCAGTTGTTGACCACGATCGGCGTCTTGCCCATCGCCGATGCGTAGGCCACGATCGTCGCAACCGCTTCAGGCGAAGTCTTCGCGCCCTTGATGACCTCGACCAGCGGCATCTTGTGGACCGGGTTGAAGAAGTGCATGCCGAGGAAGTTCTCGGGGCGCTTCATGCCTTCGGCCAGCACGTCGATCGAGATCGACGAGGTGTTCGAGGCGATCACCGCATCGTCACGCACCGCGGCCTCGACATCGGCCAGCACGCTCTTCTTGACCTTCGGGTTTTCGGTGACCGCTTCGACGACGACGTCGACGCCCTTGAAATCGCCGTAGTTCAGCGTCGGGCGAATCGAGGCCAGCACTGCACCGGCCTTTTCCGGCGTCAGCTTCTTGCGGCCGACCTGCGCCGACAGCAGCTTGTTCGCTTCACCCATGCCCAGCGCCAGCGCCGGATCGGCGATGTCCTTGAGCACTACCGGCGTGCCCTTGACCGCGCTCTGATAGGCAATGCCGCCGCCCATGATGCCGGCGCCGAGCACTGCACCCTGCTTCACGGGACGGGCGATCTTGGCGTAGGCCTTGCCCTTCTTCTTCAGCAGCTGGTCGTTGAGGAACAGGCCGATCAGCGAATCGGCTGCCTGCGTCTTCGCCAGCTTGGCAAATGCGGCCGCTTCGATGGCGATGGCGTCGTCGCGGGTCTTGCCGGCAGCCTTCTGGATTGCGGTCACGGCCGCGACCGGAGCCGGGAAGTGCTTGCCGGCCTTGCCGGCGATGAAGCCCTTGGCGGTCTCGAAGACCATCGCCGATTCGATCGGGCCGAGCTTCAGCTTGCCCTTCTTCTGCTCGCGACGGGCCTTCCAATCGAAGGCGCCGTTCTGCGCCAGCGCCAGCAGCTTCAGCGCGGCGTCACGAACCTTTTCCGGCGGCACGACGGCATCGACAGCCTTGATCGGCAGTGCGGCTTCCGGCTTCTTCTGGTCGCCACTGGCGATCCATTCGATGGCGTTGTCGGCACCGCACAGGCGGGCGAAGCGAACCGTACCGGCAAAGCCCGGGATGATGCCGAGCTTCACTTCCGGGAAGCCGATCTGGGCCTTGGCCGAGATCACGCGGTAGTCGGTCGACAGCGCCATCTCGAAGCCGCCGCCAAGGGCGACGCCATTGATCGCGGTGACCGTCGGGAACGGCAGATCCTCGATCGTCGAAAAGATCTTGTTGGTCTCGATCGCCCAGGCGGCGATCTCGGCTTCCGGCAGCTGGAAGCTCTTGCCGAATTCGGTGATGTCGGCGCCAACGATGAACACGTCCTTCCCGCTGGTGACGATCATGCCCTTGAGCGTGGTGTCGGCGGCCAGCAGCGCACCGGCGGACTTGAGTTCGGCGAGCGTGGCGGCGTCGAACTTGTTGACCGACTCGTTCTTGCGGTCGAACTTCAGCTCGGCGATGTCACCATCGAGCCGCGTGACCTGGAGCGAATTGCCTTCAAACATGGGGCGTGAGTCCTCGTGGGGTTGTTCGTGGCGGTGCCGGCGAGGCAGCGAAATGTGCCATGCGGTGCCGTATGGCGGCGGATTATACGCGCCTTCCCGCAAGGTATTTTCGAGTGCGGCAGCCCCCGATCCGATCGTCCGCCCGCTGCCGAAAGCAGCGTCAGCGAGATCGTGCAGCGCCACGGTCGACATTCGGTAACTGCCTGTTTCAAGCGGATTTTGACGCTTTCGAGAAGCGGCCCATAGAATCGGCCATCACTCACCGCAAGGGGGAAATGCAACATGGCCGGAAAGAAGACCTTCACCAAGCCGATCAACGACCTGCTGCAGCTTGCTAAGCAGTCGCTCGACACGCTGGGCAATGCCAACCAGATCGTTTATGGCGGGGTGCAGAAGCTGGCCGATGCTGAACTCAAGGCGTTGAACGATTACTACAAGGCCGCCGTCGCGTCGTTGAAACGGGCGCGTGGAGAAAAGGACATCAAGTCGTCCGCCCAGAAGCAGGCCGACCTGTTGCAGGAAGCCGTCAACAAGCTGATCGGCAATGCCCGGTTGTCGCTGGGTGTGGTTGCCGATGCGCGTGCCGAACTGGCCAAGCTGGTCAAGGGCAGCGCCGAGGGTGCGCAGGTGTCGGCCGCCCGTCTGGAAAAGGCCATCGCGCCAGCGCAGAAGGCGCTCGAAAAGGTCAAGGCCGATGCCCGGAAAGCCGGCCAGAAAGCCGGCGACACCGTGAAGGCCGCGAAGAAGGACATCAAGATCGAGGTCGGCAAGGCAGAAAAAGCACTAAAGGCTGATGTCAAGGCGATCAAGAAAGACGTCAAGACCGAAGCGCGCAAGATCGAGAAGGTCGTCAAGGCCGAAGTGAAGGCGGTGAAGAAAACGGCACTCAACGTCGAGAAGAAGGTCGTCAAGGCCGCGCAATCGGTCGAGAAGACCGTCGAAGCCGCGGCTCGGTCGACGGTCGCCGAAGCGAAGAAGGTCGTCGCCCGCGCCGTACCGAAGCCGTCGCCCAACTCGCGCGCCAGCCGTGCGACGAGTGCCGCCAAGAAAGTGATCACCCAGACCGCGACCACCGTCAGCGAAACCGCCAGTGCAGCAGTCGATGCCGCAAAGGCCAAGGTCGACGAGGTTTCGGCTGCCGTCAGCGCCGCTGTCACCAGCGCCGTCGATACGGTGAAGTCACAGGGCTGACGCACGGCGTTCGCCGCTTCATCCGCAAGCCTGCCGACAGGCCGTCGGCAGGCTTTTTCGTTTTCCGCATCAAACTGACTGGACTGCGTCACCGAATGAAACTCAGCATTGCGCAAAGCACCGAACTGTGGCGACTGCTGGCCGATGCCAGCCGCCTGCGCCTGCTGCTGCTGCTGGAGGCCCATCAGCTGTCGGTTGCCGAGCTGACCGAGATCACGGGCCTGGCGCAAAGCCGGGTATCGACGCATCTGGCCAAGCTCAAGCGCGCCGGACTGGTCCAGGCCAGTCGCAATGGCAGCGGCGCGCAGTACAGCTTGAGCCCGGATCGCGGCCGCGCGGCGGAACTGTGGACGGTGATGCGCGAGCGTCTTGACGATCCGCAGGCAAGAATCGATCGCGAACGTGCCAGCGAAGTGGTGCGCGTCCGCAAGCACGGCCAGACCTGGGCCGAGTCGGTCGCCGGTCGGATGGAACTGCACTATTCGCCGGGGCGCACTTGGGAAGCGACGGCTCGCGCCGTGATCGGGTTGCTGGATCTGGGCGACGTGCTCGACATCGCCTCCGGCGACGGCGTGATGGCAGAGCTGATCGCCGAGCGCGCCGCCAGCGTGGCCTGCGTCGATATCAGCAGCAAGGTGCTCGCGGCCGCTCGCAAGCGCATTGGCAGCCTGCCGAATGTCGCGTTCGCGCAGGCCAATATGGACAGCCTGCCGTTCGGCGATGCCCGCTTCGATCACGTGTTCCTGATGCACGCGCTGAGCTACGCACGGCAGCCGGAAGTCGTGCTCGCGGAAGCCAGGCGCTGCCTGCGCAGCGGCGGCCGGCTGATCGTCGCGACCCTGGGCGCCCATCGGCATGAGGCGGCGATGCAGGCCTACGATCACGTCAATCTCGGCACCACCGCCGAAACGCTCGGCAAATGGCTGACGCGAGCCGGATTCGTCGTCGATTCCTGCAGGATCACCTCGCGTGACCCGAGGCCGCCGTATTTCGAAGTGGTGACCGCGCTGGCACGCGTGGCCTGAGCTGCGGGGAGCGGTGCTGGTGTGGCTGCTGTTGCAGTCACTGCGCGATCAAGGCACTTGACCGGCAAACGACGTTCCCGAGCAGTCGTCTCGACGCTGCAACAGCAGCTGCCGCCGGAAACAAAAAACCCGACACTAGGCCGGGTTTCCGATCACCGCTTCCGCTCGTATTGCCACTTCAGCGAAGTGGCTCCCTGACCAGGACTCGAACCTGGGACCCAGTGATTAACAGTCACTTGCTCTACCGACTGAGCTATCAGGGAACGTTGCGGTCGCGCATTTTACCCAACTGCGATGCAAAGGCAACCTTTTTATTGGCGGCCATTCAACGGGACATTTTCAGTCGCGCGAATCGATATCGAGCGTCGAAACCAGGCTTGCCGCGCGGCCTGCCAGCAAGGCTTGAACCGCCGAAAAAACACCCCGGAACCGGACGTTGCTCCGGTTCCGGGTACGGCTTGTCACTCGCGTCAGCTACGCGCGTAGGCGTCGATGCGCTTGAGGCACTCAGTCAGCACGCGGTCGCTGGTCGCGAACGACAGCCGCATGTGACCCGGGGTGCCGAACGCCGAGCCCGGCACCAGTGCGACCAGACGATCCTTCAGAAGGATGTCGGCCAGTTCGAGGTCGTCCTTCAGACCCTTGGCAGCAACCAGCCCGGACATGTCCGGGAACGCGTAGAACGTGCCGTCACTCGGCTGGCAGCGGATGCCCGGGATCTCGTTCAGGCCGGCAACGAGGAAGTCGTGACGACGCTTGAAGGCAACCGTCATCTCGGCGACGCATTCCTGATCACCATTCAGCGCCGTCTCGGCTGCCACTTGGGCAATCGACGTCGGGTTCGACGTGCTCTGGCTCTGGATGTCGGCCATCGGCGTGATCAGCCACTTCGGGCCGCAGGACCAGCCGAGACGCCAGCCGGTCATCGAATAGGTCTTCGACACCGCGTGGATCACCACGGTGCGGTCGTACAGCGCCGGGCACACGTTGATGATGTTGGCGAACGGCTCGTCGGCCCAGAGGATCTTCTCGTACATGTCATCGCTGGCGATGATCACGCGCGGGTGCTTCAGCAGCACCTCGGCCAATGCCGTCAGTTCGGCGCGCGTGTAAGCCACGCCCGACGGGTTCGACGGCGAGTTCAGGAAGATCAGTCGGGTCTTCGGGGTGATCGCCGCTTCGAGCTGCGCAGCGGTGATCTTGTAGCGGGTCGCCGCCGTGGTCGGCAGGATCACCGGCTTGCCATCGGCGAGCAGCACCATGTCCGGATAGCTGACCCAGAACGGCGCCGGGATGATCACTTCATCGCCGTCGTTGAGCAGCGCCTGGCACAGGTTGTAGCAGGCCTGCTTGCCGCCGACCGACGCCAGTACCTGGTTCGGTGCGTAGTCCAGCCCGTTGTCGCGCTGGTGCTTGGCGATGATCGCCTTCTTGAGCGAAGGCGTGCCGCCGACCGGCGTGTACTTGGTGAAACCGTCATTGATCGCCTTGATGGCGGCGGCCTTCACGTGCGCCGGCGTATCGAAGTCCGGTTCGCCTGCGGAAAGCGAAAGCACGTCGAGGCCCTGCGCCTTGAGTTCACCGGCCTTGGCGGTGACGGCGAGCGTCGGAGAAGGCTTGATGCGACCCACCCGGGCGGCGAGTGTCTGATCCACGGTAGTTCCTGTCGGTTGTCAGCGGCTGAAAAAGCGCGCGAAGAATACTTGAATGGGGGTTTGCTGCGCAGTGCAGGCGCAGCAAGTCGTCAGCTGCTGCCGGTGGCCGCTTCCATGACGGTGAGCGCTGTCATGTTGACGATCCGGCGCACCGTTGCCGATGGCGTCAGGATGTGAACCGGTGCGGCACAGCCCAGCAGCACCGGACCGATCGCGACGTTGTTGCCGGCAGCGGTCTTCAGCAGGTTGTAAGCGATGTTGGCGGCATCGAGGTTCGGGCACACCAGCAAATTGGCTTGGCCGGTCAAGGTCGACTCCGGCAGCACCGAGCGGCGTTGGGCTTCATCGAGCGCGCAGTCGGCGTGCATCTCGCCATCGACGATCAGATCCGGCGCCGATTCGCGCAGCAGGCGCAGTGTCTCGCGCATCTTCTGCGCCGAAGGCGTGTCGCTGGACCCGAAGTTCGAGTGCGACAGCAGTGCCGCCCGCGGCTCGACACCGAAGCGACGAATCGCGTCGGCCGCCATCACCGTGATCTCGGCCAGCTGGGCCGCGGTCGGATCGACGTTGACATGGGTGTCGACAATGAACAGCTGGCGGTTCGGCAGCACCACGCCGTTCATCAGCGCATAACAGTTCGCTCCGGGCTTCAAACCGATCACGCGATCGATGTACTGCAGGTGTCGCCAGGTGGTCGTGAAGGTGCCGCAGATCATCCCGTCACCCTCGCCCATCCGCAGCAGCATCGCGGCGATCAGCGTGGTGCGGCGGCGCATCTCGATGCGCGCGTACTGCGGCGTCACGCCACGGCGCGCCATGATCGCGTGGTACTCGCTCCAGTACGCGTGGTAACGCTCGTCGAACTCCGGGTTGACCACCGTGAAGTGCTCGCCCTCGCGAATCCGCAGGCCGTACTTCTCGATGCTCTGCTCAATGACCTTCGGGCGGCCGACCAGGATCGGCCGAGCCAGCTTTTCGTCGACGACGATCTGCACGGCGCGCAGCACGCGTTCGTCCTCGCCTTCGGCAAAGATGATCCGGCTCTTCTCGGCCGGCACCCGGCGGGCGGCCGCGAACACCGGCTTCATCAGCGTGCCGCTGTGATAGACGAACTGCTGCAGGCTTTGCCGATAGGCATCGAAATCGGCGATCGGCCGGCTCGCCACGCCGGAATCCATCGCCGCTTTCGCCACCGCCGGTGCGATGTGCACGATCAGACGCGGATCGAACGGCTTCGGGATCAGGTATTCCGGGCCGAACGACAGGTCCTCGATGCCATAGGCGTTGGCAACGACATCGCTCTGCTCGAAGCGCGCCAGTTCGGCAATCGCTTTCACCGCCGCGATTTCCATGGCCCGAGTGATCGTCGTCGCACCCGCGTCCAGCGCGCCACGGAAGATGAACGGGAAACAGAGGACGTTGTTGACCTGGTTCGGGTAATCGGTGCGGCCGGTGGCGATGATCGCGTCATCGCGCACGGCGCGCACTTCGTTCGGCAGGATTTCCGGCGTCGGATTGGCCAACGCCAGAATCAGCGGCCGCGCCGCCATCGTCCTGACCATATCCGGCTTCAGCACGCCGCCCGCCGACAGGCCCAGGAAGATGTCGGCACCGGGAATCACTTCGGCCAGCGTGCGAGCGTCGGTGGCCTGGGCATAGCGCGCCTTGTCCTCGTCCATCAGCTCGGTACGGCCCTGATAGACCACGCCGGCGAGATCGGTCAGCCAGATGTTCTCAATGCGGATGCCGAGTTCGACCAGCAGCTCGACGCAGGCCAGTGCCGCGGCACCAGCGCCGCTGACCACCAGTTTCACTTCATCAATCTTCTTGCCGACCACTTCAAGGCCGTTGGTGACCGCTGCACCGACGATGATCGCCGTGCCGTGCTGGTCATCGTGGAACACCGGAATCTTCATCCGCTCGCGCAAGCGCCGCTCGATGTAGAAGCATTCCGGCGCCTTGATGTCTTCAAGGTTGATGCCGCCGAAGGTCGGCTCGAGTGCGGCGATGATCTCGATCAGCTTGTCGGGATCGCGCTGGTCGACCTCCAGATCGAACACGTCGATGCCGGCGAATTTCTTGAACAGCACGGCCTTGCCTTCCATCACCGGCTTGGCTGCCAGCGGCCCGATCGCACCGAGGCCGAGCACCGCCGTACCGTTGGTGATCACCGCAACCAGATTGCCGCGCGACGTGAAGCGAAAGGCGTTGGCCGGATCCTTGACGATCTCCTCGCAGGCCGCCGCCACACCGGGCGAATAGGCCAGCGCCAGATCGTTCTGATTGACCATCTGCTTGGTCGGCGCGATCGCGAGCTTTCCCGGCGTTGGAAACTCGTGATAGTCGAGCGCGGCCTTGCGAAGCGTATCGATCGGGTTCATGCGCGACTCATCTCTGGAAACCTATGACGGGACGCGCATTCTAGGGAAAGTCGCGGCCGCGACCACGGCATGGCGCTGCTCAAATCCCATCGCAGCGACAACGTGATGTGATTCACATGCGCTGAGCGCCCGATGGCGGAAGCCCGCCGAAATCCCGTTCTTCCCAGTGCCCGGCCACCACTGCCGTCCCACCCCTGGAGAAAGACCATGAACACGACTCTTGCTGCGCGCCCCGCGCACCTTGCGCTGCTGGCCCTGCTCGCAGCAGCGACCGCGCCCGCCCACGCCATCGATACCCAGAAGCCGGTACTGACCCAGGTCGATGTGCTGACGACAACAGTGGACGCGTCGAAACGCGATGCCTACGTCGACGTGCGGATCACCGCGACCGACAACGATTCGGGCCTTTGCGAAGGCGTGGTGCGCCTGATCGGACCGGGGCCGGCGACAGCCACCTCGCAGGTCAACGTGATCGAGCAGAACTTCGTGTTCGGTGGCGGCCGGTCGCAGACGTTCACGATCCGGGTTGGCGCACCGCGCTACAACGGCTATGTGACCCGCTATTTCGACGTCAACACCATTCCCGGCGAATGGAAGCTCGATTTCGTGCGGCTGCGCGATCGCGCCAACAACTATGCGGACTACGAGGCGGCCGACGGCGCGCTGGCTGTAGTGCCCGGCGCCAAGACATTCACGGTGGCCAATCGCCTGCACGACATTCGCGGCCCGAAGTTGATCACCGCGCGAGTGCTGACGCCGACCGTCGACCTGGCTCGCGAGTATCCGCAGGCGCGCGTCAGCATGGAGATCGTCGATGAAGGCAGTCCGAACCCGATCGGCAGCGATCTGGTGACCCTGGAGTTCTGCAAGCTGCCGGTTTACTACCTGCCATCCGGATCGGTGCAGTGCGCAGACCGGATCAAGGTTGAAGGCAGCGTTCCGGCGCGCTCGCGCACCGTCACCTACAGCGGCCCGTGGCGGTCGGAACTCGACAATAGCCGCGCGCCGGCGGAGGGCCGCTACTGCCCTTGGCTGCTGCAGATTCGCGACGTGACGATCGCCAACTTCTCGGAAACCTTTACCGGGCGACCGCAAACCGATCCGAACTTTCCGAACAGCCTGCTCGATGACTTCACCAGCACCCGTCCGCGTACCGGCGGTGCGCTGGCGCCACCCGCCGGCTACGGCGTATTTGCCCAAGGCGGCGAGTGCATCGACGTCGTCGACAGCCGCCGTCGCTGAGGTTCCGGGCAGTCCGGCTGCACAAACGAATCAGGGCGCCGAGGCGCCCTGATTCGTGCTGCAAGCAACGGATCCGAAGATCAGTTCTTGGTCTTGTCGACCAGCTTGTTCTTCGCGATCCACGGCATCATCGCGCGCAGACGGGCACCGACTTCCTCGATCTGGTGTTCGGCGCCAAGACGGCGGCGCGCCTTCAGCATCGGCTGGCCAGCCTGGTTCTCGAGAACGAAGTCGCGAGCGAACTTGCCGGTCTGGATGTCGGCCAGCACGCGCTTCATTTCCTGCTTGGTCTCTTCGGTGACGATGCGCGGGCCGGTCACGTAGTCGCCGTACTCGGCGGTGTTCGAGATCGAGTAGCGCATCGTCGAGATGCCGCCTTCGTACATCAGGTCGACGATCAGCTTCAGCTCGTGCAAGCACTCGAAGTAGGCCATTTCCGGCGCATAGCCGGCTTCGACCAGCACTTCAAAGCCGGCCTGCACCAGCGCCGAGGCGCCGCCGCAAAGCACGGCCTGCTCGCCGAACAGGTCGGTTTCGGTTTCTTCGCGGAAATTGGTTTCGATGATGCCGGCGCGACCACCGCCGTTCGCCGAGGCGTACGACAGGGCGATCTGCTTGGCGGAACCCGAGGCGTCCTGGTGGATCGCGATCAGGCTCGGCACGCCGCCGCCCTGCGTGTAGGTCGAGCGCACGGTGTGGCCGGGGCCCTTCGGCGCAACCATGATCACGTCGAGATCAGCGCGCGGCTGGATCAGCCCGAAGTGAATGTTGAAGCCGTGCGCGAATGCCAGCACGCCGCCTTCCTTGAGGTTGTCGACGACCGACTGCTCGTAGATCGCGCGCTGGTCCTGGTCCGGAGCAAGGATCATCACGACATCGGCGGTCTTCACCGCTTCGGCGACTTCCAGCACCTTGAGGCCGGCATTGGCAGCCTTGACCCAGCTCTTCGAGTTCTTGCGCAGGCCGACGGTGACGTCGACGCCGGAATCCTTCAGGTTCTGGGCATGGGCGTGGCCCTGCGAGCCGTAGCCGAGGATCGTGACCTTGCGCGACTGGATGATCGAAAGGTCGGCGTCTTTGTCGTAGTAAACGGAAATGCTCACAGCGGTTCCCTCTCGTGGGACGGATGAAGCGCGGATGCGGCTTCGGTGGATCGGATCGTTATCGTCTTGTCTGCCGCGAACGGCCGTCGTCAGACCGGTGCAGCCAGCACGCTGACGCCGCGTTCCAGCGCCGCGGTGCCACTGCGGACCAGTTCAAGCACGCGGGCCGTGGTGGCAATCTCGGCAAGGAAGGCGTTCACCTCGGCACCGGAGCCGGTCAGCTGCACGGTGCGCGTGGTCTCGGTCTCGTCAAGGATCTGCCCGTGGTGGCGCAGGATGCAGTCGACGACCGGCTGCAGGCTGTCGCTGTCGACACCTAGCTTCAGCATCACCAATTCCGCTTCCAGGTGATCGCGGCCGGCAAGGTCGACAATCTCGACGATCTCGATCAGCTTGCGCGACTGCTTGATGATCTGCTCGACGACCGACTCGCTGCCGTAGGTCACCAGCGTGATGCGCGACAGGCTCGGATCGTGGGTCGGGGCGACCGTCAGCGACTCGATGTTGTAGCCGCGAGCCGAGAACATGCCGGCGACGCGCGCGAGGGCACCCGCTTCGTTCTGAAGCAGGATGGAAACGATGTGACGCTGATCTTGGCGCATAGGGCGCGCACGGTAGCCGCAGCGGGCTTCGGACGCAAGACAGGAACGGGCCGAAATGGACGGGGACATGCTATAAAAGCGCCCCTTTTCGCCCAGCCGAACGTTCGGCCAGGGAATTTTCGCGTCAGAACACGAGCGTCGACCCATGAACGCACCGCAGCAGCACGACTTCCACCCTCTCGCCGGCCAGACGATGAGTGGTGCCGACATCATCGTCCAGGTTCTGGCCGATGAGGGTGTCGATGTCGTGTTCGGCTATTCCGGTGGTGCGATCCTGCCGACCTACGACGCGATCTTCCGCTTCAACGCCAAGCACCCGACCGCCAACGGCGGCGATCCGATGCCGCTGATCGTGCCGGCCAACGAGCAGGGCGCCGGCTTCATGGCCGCCGGCTATGCCCGGTCATCCGGCCGCGTCGGCGTGGCGCTGGTGACCTCGGGTCCGGGCGCGACCAATACGGTCACCCCGGTACGCGATTCGATGGCCGACTCCACGCCGATGATCGTCATCTGCGGTCAGGTGCCGACCAGCGCGATGGGCACCGACGCGTTCCAGGAAGCGCCGATCAGCAACATCATGGCGGCCTGCGCCAAGCATGTGTTCCTGGTCACTGACCCGACCAAGCTCGAAGCGACCGTCCGTACCGCGTTCGAGATCGCCCGTACCGGCCGTCCGGGTCCGGTGGTCATCGACGTGCCGAAGGACGTGCAGAACTGGAAGGGTGTGTTCAGCGGCCGCCGTGATGTCGGCGGACGCCTGCCGGTGCCGGGCTATCGCGCCCGCCTACGCCTGACCGACGAGGCGCGCATCGACGACGCCGCGCTGACCCGGTTCCATGAGCTGCTGAAAGCGGCCAAGCGCCCGGTGATCTATGCCGGCGGCGGTGTGATCCACGCCGAAGCGTCCGAGCAGCTGCGCGCGTTCGCCAACGAGTACCGCATCCCGACCGTCGCCACGCTGATGGGTCTCGGTTGCTACGACACCACCGATGCGCTTTCGCTGCACATGCTCGGCATGCACGGCACGGCCTACGCGAACTACGCGATCGACGACTGCGACCTGCTGATCGCGATCGGCGCCCGCTTCGATGACCGCGTCGCCGGCGTGCCGGCCAAGTTTGCACGCAACGCCAAGTCGATCCTGCATTTCGATGTCGACGCCAGCGAGATCAACAAGGTCAAGCGGGTCAACTGGTCGCATGTCGGCAACCTGAAGGTCGCGCTGACCCAGGTGCTGGAAAAGACGCGTGCCGAAGGCTTCAAGCCGGATTACACGGAATGGCATGGCCATATCGCGGACCTGAAGCGCGTCCACGCGATGAACTACGACCGTCAGTCTGCGACCATCCAGCCGTACGCGATCATCGAGGCGATCAACAAGATCACCAAGGGCGAAGCGGTCATTGCCACCGGCGTTGGCCAGCATCAGATGTGGGCCGCGCAGTACTTCGACTTCAAGCAGCCACGCCTGTGGCTGACTTCGGGCTCGATGGGCACGATGGGCTTCGGCCTGCCAGCCGCAATCGGCGCGCAGTTCGCCAACCCCGGCAAGATGGTCGTCGACATCGATGGCGACGCCTCGGTGCGGATGAACATCGGCGAGATGGAAACGATCACCAACTATGGCCTGCCGATCAAGGTCGTGGTGCTGAACAACTCTGGCGACGGCATGGTTCGCCAGTGGCAAAAGCTCTTTCACGAAAGCCGCTTCTCCGGCAGCGACAAGACACTGCACAAGAAGGACTTCGTGAAGTCGGCCCAGGCCGATGGCTTCGAGTACGCGGTTCAGCTGTCGAACCCGGCCGACATCGAGCGCGTGGTCGGAGAGTTCGTCGCCTTTCCAGGACCAGCCTTCCTCGAAGTGATCATCGACCGCGATGCCGGCGTCTATCCGATGGTCGGCCCCGGCATGAGCTACGCGGAGATGATCACCGGCGACTGGATCGTGTCGCGCGAGCCGCCGAAGGTGCTCGACGTCAGCAAGACGCAGTTGTTCTGATGACGGCGGGCCCGGCTTTCGGCGACGCGATCGCGTTCCGGTGGCGGAGCGGCGCGCTGCAGCCGATCGCACACCCATCGACGACGCAGCTTGATCATCTGCTCGGCATCGATCGCCAGAAAGCGGCGGCAGTGCAGAACACCGAGCAGTTCGTCGCTGGCCGCCCTGCCAACCACATCCTGCTGACCGGCTCGCGCGGCACTGGCAAGTCGTCGCTGGTGAAAGCGCTGCTGACCGCGTTCGCCCCGCGCGGCTTGCGGCTGGTCGAAGTGCAGCCGCAGGATCTGGTCGATCTGCCGGAGGTCGTCGCACCGCTGCGCGGCCGCCCGGAGCGCTTCGTGCTGTATGTCGACGATTTCTCGATTTCGGCCAACGACAAGGCGTTGACGCAGCTCAAGGCTGCGCTCGACGGCGGTATCGAAGAGCCGGCCGAAAACGTGCTGATCTACGCCACCAGCAACCGTCAGCATCTGACGCCGCAGCTGAAGTCGGACAACGCCGAACATCGCTGGGAAGGCGAAGAACTGAATCCGGGCGAGTCAACCGAGGAAAAGGTCGCGCTGTCCGAGCGCTTCGGCCTGTGGCTGAGCTTCCAGCCGTTCACGCAGAGTCAGTACATCGATGCGGTGAGGCTGCATCTGCAGCGACTCGGCGTCAGCGACTGGAACGACGAAACCAAGGTGCTGGCGCAACGCTGGGCCTTGAATCGCGCCTCGCGGTCCGGCCGGGTCGCGCAGCAGTTCGCCCGCGATTTCGCCGGCCGAAATTGAAGCGCAGCTGCCGGTCAAGCGCCAGAACTAACGCCTGTTCGGCGATCACGGGCCGGGATTCGATCATCGGCAGGGCGCGTCGTTGCAGCCGTTGGCTGCAGGCGACGCGCCGCAACCCAAGCCGTATCAGCCCAGCAGCGCCTTGACCTTCGCGATGTACTTGTTCATCGCCTCATCTGGCGAGGTGCCCTTGAGCTTGGCCCAGGCATCGTACTTGGCGCGGCCGACCATGTCGAGCATGCCGGGACGGGCGCCGCTGACATCGCCGCTGGCTCCCTGCTTGAACAGCGAATAGAGCGTCAGCAGGTCTTCGTTGCTCGGCTTCTTGGTCAGGGTCTTGACGTCTTTCTGGGCTTGTTCGAACAGCGCTTTGAGGTCGCTCATCAGGGGCTCCGTATCTAGGGTCGGAAGTGGCTGCGAAGTGTATTGCTCGACACGACGAAACGCGACAACGCGTTCAGGTTCAGCGGCGGCGATCGAGGGTCACGAAACGGAATGGCAAGACGTGGCGCTCATCGACGGCATGCGCCTCGGACGCGGTTTCCGTCCAGTCCGCTGGATCGACCGCTGGAAACCACGTGTCGCCATCGACCTCGCTCTGCACTTCGGTCAATTCGAGGCGCGTGGCGAGATGCAAGGTCTGGCGGTAGAGCTCAGCGCCGCCGATCACCACCAGTTCGCGGTGCTGAGCGGCATTCAGTGCTTGATCGAGCGTGCCGAATACGGTGGCACCGACCGGCTTGAATGCGCTGTCGCGGCTCAGGACCCAGTTGTCACGATCGGGCAGCGGCCGGCCAAGCGAGACCCAGGTCTTGCGCCCCATCAACACGGTCTTGCCGACGGTCAGGCGCTTGAAGCGCTTCAGGTCATCCGGAAGCCGCCATGGCAGGTCGCCGTCACGGCCGATGGTGCGATTGGCGGCCAGTGCGGCAATCAGGGTGAGGTTCAAGGTTTGGATGCCTCGGTTCTATTCAGCACGTCGACGATTTCGTGGACCACGAGTTCCGGCCGCTTCCAAAGCACGAAATGGCCTTGGTCGGCGACTCGCACGACCTTGCCGTTCGGCTTCGGCAGGACCTGCTCGGCGTAGTCGGCCGTTCGTGGGTCTACCAGTTCGTCCTGTTCGCCCTGCACGACGGTGACCGGCATCTTCAGGCCGGCCCAGCGCGGCGTCTGCTTCTGCAGCTCGGCAACCAGCGGCATGATTTCGTCGTTCGACCAGGCGAACGCCGCAGGCGCGATGGCCCGCACCAGCCAGAACGTCATCGCCCGGTTGTACCAGCGCGGTTGCTCGGTGTTCGGATCGATCGACGGCGCCACCAGCACCGCCGCTCGCACCTGCTGCGGGTAGCGCATCGCCAGCTCGGCCGCGATCGGTCCGCCGAGCGAATGTCCGACGACAACCGTCGGCGCACCCACACCCTCAAGCAGTGGCGCCAGCAGGCGCGCCTGATCGGCCATCAGCGGCGCGACGCGGCCCGGGTCGGACGCCCCAAAGCCGGGCCGGTCGACAGCGATCAGCGTCGCCCGCTTCTGCAGTTCCGGGTCGGCCAGATAGCGCGCCCAGGCCTGCCAATCGCCCGGGGTGCCGTGCAGGAACAGGATCCGCGCGGGGCCTCCGGCGATTTGCCAGTAGTGAATCGTGCGGTCGTCGATCCGGTAGCTGTGCTCGACCGGTTGCGGCGGTGTCGGGAACAGCTCGTCGACAGACCCGTGCGGATATGGCGGGTTGCCCGCACCCGCCACAAAGCTCGAAACAAGGACAAAAACTGCAAGCAAGGCCTTGATTTTCATGACATAGGGCAGCCGCCGTCAGACGGCGACTGGGGCCTTGATGTGCGCGTGCGGCTCGTAGCCGGACAGCGTGAAGTCCTCAAGCTTGAACGCGAACAGATCGCTGACGGCCGGGTTCAGCGTCATCGTCGGCAGCGGACGGGGTTCCCGGCTCAGCTGCAGACGGCTTTGTTCGAGGTGATTCAGGTACAGGTGACAGTCGCCACCGGTCCAGACGAAATCGCCGGGCTTCAGTCCGCAGACCTGCGCGATCATCAAGGTCAGCAATGCATAGCTGGCGATGTTGAACGGCACACCCAGAAAAATGTCGGCGCTGCGCTGGTAAAGCTGGCAACTCAAACGGCCGTCGGCCACATAGAACTGGAACAGCGCATGGCACGGCATCAATGCCATCTGGTCCAGCTCTGCAACGTTCCACGCCGACACCAGCAGGCGGCGTGAGTCCGGTGTCTTGCGGATCTGTTCCAGCAGCTGCTTGATCTGATCGACATGACGACCGTCGGCCGTCGGCCACGAACGCCACTGCCGGCCGTAGACCGGGCCGAGTTCGCCGGTGTCCGGATCTGCCCACTCGTCCCAGATCGAGACGCCGTTCTCCTTCAGGTACGCGATGTTCGTATCGCCGCGCAGGAACCAGAGCAACTCGACGATGATCGAGCGCAGATGCAGCTTTTTGGTTGTTACCAACGGAAAGCCGGCCGCCAGGTCGAAGCGCATCTGATGACCGAAGACCGACCGTGTTCCGGTTCCGGTACGGTCCGTCTTCTCGGTGCCGGTCTCAAGAACAAGCTCCATCAAATCAAGATATTGGCGCACGAACTTAATCCTGATTGCGACGGTAACCAACGATCATGATTGTGACGCCGGACAGCAGCATCGGCACGCACAGCTGCATGCCCATCGTGAACCAGCCGGTGCCGTACAGGTAACCGAGTTGCGAGTCCGGCACGCGGACGAACTCCACCGCGAACCGGAAGCTGCCGTAGAGGATCAGGAACAGGCCGCTGATCGCCATCCGTGGCCGCTGCTTTGCACCGAACCACCACAGGATCAGCAGCATCGCCAAGCCTTCGAGGCCGGCTTCGTAGAGCATGCTGGGGTGTCGCGGCAGCCCGTCCTTCGCGGTCTGGAACACCATGCCCCACGGCAGCGTGGTCGGTGCGCCGTAAAGCTCTCCGTTGATGAAGTTGCCGATCCGGCCGGTCAGCAGACCGAACGGGACCGTGACCGCGATGAAATCGGTCACCGTCCAGAAACTCAGCTTGTTCTGGATCGCATAGACCTGCATCGCCACCAGCACGCCGATCAGGCCGCCGTGGAAAGACATGCCGCCTTCCCAGATCCGGAAGATCACTGCCGGATCCTTCAGAAAGATGAGGTGGCCGCTCGCGTCGACGTTGTAGAAGAACGTGTAGCCGATGCGGCCACCGAGGATGACGCCGATCACGCCGTAGAACAGCACGTCGGAAACGCATTCAGCGGTCCAGAAGTTCAGCCACGGGTAACGTCCGCGCCGTGTGCTCAGCCAGTAGAAGCCGGCAAAGCCGAGCAGGTACATGATCCCGTACCAGTGGATCTTGACCGGCCCGATCGCGAGCGCGACCGGATTGATGTCGGGATGGGTCAGCATGCGGTCTGTCGTGTGGTGGCCCGGCGGCCGGCGATGCTAGCCGACCTGCTCGTTGATCGCCGTGACGATGTAGCCCTTCAGGTAGCGCGTCTCTGGAATGGCCGGATGGACTGGGTGATCCGGTCCCTGCTCCAGCGTTTCGAGGATCTGCAGACGCTTGGCGGCGGCGCGGGATTCGCGCAGCAGCACGCGCTGCAATTCTTCCGGCGCCAAGTGGTGCGAGCAGGAGCAGGACACCAGCACCCCACCGGGGGTCAGCAGGTTCAGCGCCGCCCGGTTGAGCCGGCCGTAGAGACCCAGGCCTTCCTCGTGATCGCGCTTGCGTTTGATCAGCGCCGGCGGATCGACGACGACGACATCGAACTTGCGGCCGTCGAGCGCCATCTGTTTCATGACATCGAGGGCATCGCCTTTCACCGTTTCGACGGTTCTGCCGTTCAGTTCGGCATTGCGGCTGGCAGCAGCGAGCGCTGGCGCCGACGAATCGACACAGGTCGCGGAGGCAGCGCCGTGGCCAAGGCTGCGCAGTGCCCAGCCGCCGGCATACGAGAACACGTCCAGCACCGCCGAATCGGGCTTGATGTAGCGGGCAAGACGATCGCGGTTGTCGCGCTGGTCGAAGAACCAGCCGGTCTTCTGACCGCCACGCATCGCGACTTCGAACTTCACGCCGGCTTCGTCGATCACGACGGTCTCCGGCACGTCGCCGACTTCCTCGACGTACAGCGGCAGGTTTTCGGCTTCGCGCGAGGCGCTGTCGTTGCGCAGCACGATGCCGCGCGGGCTGAACGTGGCCTGCAGGGCTTCGATCAGGCGGGTCTTCAGGTGCTCCATGCCGGCCGTGCCCATCTGCACCACCAGCACGTCGCCGTAACGGTCGACAACCAGACCCGGCAGGCCGTCCGCCTCGCCGAATACCAGGCGATAGAACGGTTCCGGATACAGGCGGTCGCGCAATGCCGCCGCTGCCGCGAGGCGCCGCGACAGCCAGTCGGCGTCGAACACGGCATCGTACTGGCCAGTCAGCAGACGCCCGCACAGCAATGCCTGTGGGTTGATGTAGCCGGCGCCGATCGGCTTGCCGCGGCCATCCTCGAAGCGGCACAAGCTGCCGGCTGCAACCGCCTTGATTGGCGTGCGCGCGGTATCGATTTCATTGGAGTAGATCCAGAGATGACCGGCGCGCAGGCGGCGGTCCTCCTGGGCTTTCAGGCGGATGATCAGATTGGACAAGGAGAGGTCGTCGCGTTGCGCCCGGGACAGGGTGTCATCGGGGTAGTGTTCCGCGTATCATACCGCTCATCTGAAAAAAGACCCTTTGCCGAGACGACCCGACACTTTGTCGACGTCCGGATTCGGGCGAGTGCCAGCGTTCCTGCAAGAGACGATCCGACGTGGAATTCCTGACCGCGTTTACACCCCAGACCTGGGCCTTCGGCATCTATGTCGGAGCCGTGTTGTTTGTTGTCGCGCTGATGGTCGGGCTGTCCTCGGTTCTCGGCAGCCGCAACAACGGCCGTGCGAAAAATGAAGCATTCGAATCCGGCGTCGTGGGCGTCGGCGGCGGGCATCTGCGTTTCTCCGCAAAGTTCTATCTGGTCGCCATGTTCTTCGTGATCTTCGATCTCGAAGCCGTGTTCTTGTATGCCTGGGCGGTATCAGTGCGCGAAAGCGGCTGGGCCGGTTTCGTCGAAGCCTGCATTTTCATCGGGGTACTGCTGATCGGTCTCGTCTACGTCTGGAGACTCGGAGGCCTCGACTGGGCGCCGAAGACGATGGCCGGGCGCCGCAGCCTGCCGCAGCTCGACCCGCCGGCAGACGTCGTCGTGCCGCCAGCGCCCATCAAGAACTGACCTCCCGAGAAACATGGAATACGCTCTCAAGCGCATCGACAAGAACGGCCAAACGCACTCCCCGACCCCGCCCGGCGTCAACGCTGGCGAGGGTTACATCGAGGACGACGTTCGCAAGAACATCGTCCTCACCAAGCTTTCGGACCTGGTCAACTGGAGCCGAAAGAATTCGATCTGGCCTTACAACTTCGGCATTTCCTGCTGCTACGTCGAAATGGCGACGGCTTTCACGAGCCCGCACGACCTCGCCCGCTTCGGGTCGGAGGTGATTCGTGCGTCGCCGCGTCAGGCCGACCTGATCGTCATTGCCGGCACCTGCTTCCAGAAGATGGCCCCGGTCGTTCAGCGCCTGTACGAGCAGATGCTCGAACCGCGCTGGGTGATCTCGATGGGTTCCTGCGCCAACTCCGGCGGCATGTACGACATCTACTCGGTGGTCCAGGGTGTCGACAAGTTCCTGCCGGTCGACGTCTACATCCCCGGCTGCCCACCGCGCCCTGAAGCCTTCCTGCAGGCACTGATGCTGCTGCAGGATTCGATCACGCAGGAGCAGCGTCCGCTGTCGTGGGTGGTTGGTGATCAGGGTGTCTATCGCAAACCGATGATGGCCGAGCGCGATCGCAAACAGGCTGAGCGCAACGCGCAGACGATCCTGCGCAGTCCCGATTCCGTCTGAGGCACCTCACTCCGATGGCCGACGACGCCCCTCGCAACCCCAACATCCTTCCGCCGGTGGTCCTGCCACCGGTGGTCCGTGAGCTGTTCGACCGCTTCGGCGAACAGCATCTCGTCTACCAGCAGAGCAAGGACGACGCCCCGACGGTCTGGGTACCGCTCGAACTGCGCGACCCGGTGCTGGTTTTCCTGAAGCACCACGTTCCGAAGCCGTACAAGATGCTGCTGGACTTCCACGCGGTTGACGAGCGCATGCGCCGTCACCGTCATGGCCTGCCGCCATCCGACTTCACGCTGTTCTACCACCTGCTGTCGATCGACCGGAATTCCGACGTCCGCATCAAGGTGGCGCTGCTCGGCGAGTTCCCGGTGGTCAAGTCGATCACCAACATCTACGCCAACGCCAACTGGTACGAGCGCGAGACCTGGGACCTTTTCGGCATCCAGTTCGAAGGCCATCCGAACCTGCAGCGCATCGTTCTGCCGCGCTACTGGAAGGGGCATCCGCTGCGCAAGGAGTACCCGGCGCGCGCGACCGAATTCGACCCGTATCTGCTGACTGCCGGCCGGCAGGATGAGGAGCAGAACGCGCTGCGGTTCAACCCCGAGGAATGGGGCATGAAGCGGTCCGAGAAGGACCACGACTACATGTTCCTGAACCTGGGTCCGAACCATCCTTCGGCGCACGGCGCGTTCCGTATCGTGCTGCAGCTCGATGGCGAAGAAATCGTCGACTGCGTACCGGACATCGGCTACCACCATCGTGGTGCCGAAAAGATGGCCGAGCGCCAGTCCTGGCACACGTTCATCCCGTACACCGACCGCATCGACTACCTCGGCGGCGTGATGAACAACCTGCCGTACGTGCTCGCGGTCGAGCGCCTGGCCGGCATCAAGGTGCCGGCACGGGTCGACACCATCCGCATCATGATGGGTGAGTTCTTCCGCATCACCTCGCACCTGCTGTTCCTCGGCACGTTCATCCAGGACGTCGGCGCGATGACGCCGATCTTCTTCATGTTCACCGACCGGCAGAAAGCCTATGACGTGATCGAGGCGATCACCGGCTTCCGCATGCATCCAGCCTGGTACCGGATCGGCGGTGTGGCGCACGATCTGCCGCAGGGCTGGGACCGCAAGGTCAAGGAATTCCTCGACTGGTTTCCGAAGCGGCTCGACGAATACCAGCGCGCAGCGCTCGACAACGCGATCCTGCGCAAGCGCACCAAGAACGTTGCCCAGTACAACACGGCGGAAGCGGTCGAATGGGGCATCACCGGCCCCGGCTTGCGTGCGACCGGCCTCGACTACGACCTGCGCAAGAAGCGGCCGTACTCCGGCTACGAGAATTTCGAGTTCGACGTACCGCTCGGCAAGAACGGCGACGCTTTCGATCGCGCAATGGTCCGCATCGATGAAATGCGCGAAAGCTGCAAGATCATTCGCCAGTGCCTCAGCCATATGCCGGCCGGCCCCTACAAGGCCGATCATCCGCTGACCTGCCCGCCGCCGAAGGACCGCACGCTCAAGGACATCGAGACGCTGATCACCCACTTCCTCGGCGTCAGCTGGGGCCCGGTGATGCCGCCGAACGAGTCGTGCCAGCTGATCGAGGCGACCAAGGGCATCAACAGCTATTACCTGACGTCCGATGGCTCGACGATGAGCTACCGCACGCGCATTCGCACGCCGAGCTTCGCGCATCTGCAGGCGATTCCCTACATCATCAAAGGCGCGCAGATCCCTGACCTGATCATGCTGCTCGCCACCATTGACTTCGTGATGGCCGATGTCGACCGCTAATTCCAGCTCGAACCCGAGCGCCGATGTCATCAAGCTGGCCGACCTCGTCGCCAGCGCCTCCCTGCCGCCGACCGACGGCTACGTGATGTCCGACGAGGAACGTCACGAGATCGAAGAATGCCTGCATCACTACGACGACAATCGCGCTGCATCGATCGATGCGCTGAAGATCGTCCAGAAGAAGCATGGCTGGGTGCCGGATGGCGCGATCGCTGAAATCGGCAAGGCCATTGGCATCCCGGCGGCTGACGTCGAGGGTGTGGCCACCTTCTACAACCTGATCTTCCGCCGGCCGGTCGGCCGCAATGTGATCAAGATCTGCGACAGCATCTCCTGCTACCTGACCGGGTACGACGAGGTGCGCAACGCGATCAGTGCGCATTTGCGGATCAACCTCGGCCAGACGACGCCGGACAACCGTTTCACCTTGTTGCCGATCTGCTGCCTCGGCGCTTGCGACAAGGGTCCGGTCGCGATGATCAACGACGACACGCACGGCAACCTGTCGCCGGACACGATTCCCGCCCTTCTGGAGCAGTACAAGTGACTGCAGACCTGTCCGAAACCAAACCGCTGACCGCGCGCATCGTCGCCGGTCGTGCGCCACTGAATCTCAAGGAGTACGAAGCTGCCGGCGGCTATCGCGCCGTTCGCAAGGCACTGAAGGAACTGACGCCGGCCGACGTCACAAAGGCGGTCAAGGACGCCAACCTGCGCGGCCGTGGCGGCGCCGGCTTCCCGACCGGAGTGAAGTGGGGCCTGGTGCCGAGTCTCGAAAAAGCGCCTGGCAGCCGCTACCTCGTCTGCAACGCCGACGAGATGGAGCCCGGTACTTTCAAAGATCGCCTGCTGATGGAGTCGGACCCGCATCAGCTGGTCGAAGCGATGATCGTTGCCGGCTACGCGATCCAGGCCACCCGTTCGTACATCTTCCTGCGTGGCGAGTACGTCACTGCAGCGAAGCACCTGAACGCCGCGATTGCTGAAGCGCAGTCGGCCGGCTATCTGGGCCGCGACATTCTCGGCTCCGGATGGAGCATGGACCTGCACGTCCATACCGGCGCTGGCCGCTATATCTGCGGCGAAGAAACCGCGCTTATCAATTCGCTTGAAGGTCGCCGCGCCAACCCGCGTGCCAAGCCGCCATTCCCGGCGATCGCCGGCCTGTGGGGCCGGCCGACGGTGGTCAACAACGTCGAATCGCTGTGCAACGTGCCGCACATCGTCAACAACGGCTCGGCCTGGTTCCTCGGTCTGAATCAGGGCAAGTCGAAGGACGGCGGCACCAAGCTGTACGGCTGCTCCGGACGCGCCAAGCGCACCGGCATCTGGGAATTGCCGATCGGCACCAGCGCGCGAGAGATCCTCGAGGAACACGCCGGCGGCATGAAGGACGGCCTGAAGCTCAAGGCCTGGCTGCCCGGTGGCGCTTCGACCGACTTCCTGATGCCCGAGCACCTCGACCTGGCAATGGATTTCGACACCATCGCCAAGGCCGGTTCGCGCATGGGCACCGGTCTGCTGACGGTCGTCGACGACCGCCAGAACATGGTCAGCGTGGTGCGAAATCTCGAAGACTTTTTCGCTCGCGAGTCCTGCGGCTGGTGCACGCCGTGCCGCGATGGCCTGCCGTGGACCTACAAGACGCTGGTCGCAATGGAAAAGGGCGAAGGCCGCCCGGGCGATATCGAACAGCTCGAAAAGATGACGCGCTTCCTTGCCCCGGGTCGTCCGTTCTGTGCACACGCACCGGGCGCGATGGAACCGCTGCAATCGGCGCTGAAGTTCTTCCGCGGCGAATTCGAAGCAACGATCAAGAAGATCGACCAGACCACTGCGGCTCACGCAGCGGCCTGATCACAACGGATACGACACCCACGTGGCCATCATTCACGTAGACGGCAAGGAACACACGGTCGACGGAGCAGACAACCTGCTCAAGGCCTGCCTGAGCCTCGGACTCGACATTCCGTATTTCTGCTGGCACCCGGCGCTCGGCAGCGTCGGCTCGTGCCGCCAATGCGCAGTCAAGCAATACCGCGACCAGAACGACACCGTCGGCCGCATCGTCATGTCATGCATGGCACCGGCCAGCGACGGCACCTGGATCTCGATCGACGACGCCGAGGCCAAGGCCTTCCGCGAAAGCGTCATCGAGTGGCTGATGTCCAACCACCCGCATGACTGCCCGGTCTGCGAGGAAGGCGGCCACTGCCACCTGCAGGACATGACGGTGATGACCGGCCATGCCTCGCGCAGCTACCGCTTCACCAAGCGCACTCACAACAACCAGGAACTCGGGCCATTCATCGGTCACGAGATGAACCGCTGCATCGCCTGCTACCGCTGCGTTCGCTATTACAAGGACTACGCCGGCGGCAAGGATCTGGGCGTCTATGGCTCTGCCAGCCGCGTCTACTTCGGCCGCGCCGAGGACGGCGTGCTGGAATCCGAGTTCAGCGGCAACCTCACCGAGGTCTGCCCGACCGGCGTGTTCACCGACAAGACCCACAGCGAGCGCTACAACCGCAAGTGGGACATGCAGTTCGCGCCGAGCATCTGCCAAGGCTGTTCGGTCGGCTGCAACATCTCGCCCGGCGAACGCTATGGCGAGCTGCGCCGGATCGAGAACCGCTACAACGGCACGGTCAACCACCACTTCCTGTGCGACCGCGGCCGCTTCGGCTACGGCTTCGTCAATAACAAGGATCGCCCGCGCCAGCCGATGGTCAAGCGTGACGGCGCGTTCGTGGCGATCGGCGCCGAAGAGGCGCTGCTGAACGCTGCCAATCTGCTCAAGACCGCGAAGGGTGTGGTCGGCATCGGTTCCCCGCGCGCCAGCCTCGAATCGAACTTCGCCCTGCGCCAGCTGGTCGGCAGCACGAAGTATTTCGACGGCCACTCGGCAGCTGAAGGTCTGCTGGTCAAGCGGGTTGCCGAAGTCCTGCGCACCGGTCCGGTGCCAGCGGCGACACTGCGCGGCATCGAATCGGCGGACGCTGCGCTGGTGCTTGGCGAAGACGTCATGAATACCGCGCCGCGCGTGGCGCTGGCACTGCGCCAGGTCGCTCGCGGCAAGGCGACGCAGATGGCGGCCGAGAAGCACATTCCGGACTGGCAGGCGATTGCCATTGCCGACATCGGCATGCACCACAAGCACCCGATCTTCGTTGCCACGCCGGATGCCACCCGCATCGACGAAATCGCGCTTGATCCGGTCCGTGCCGCGCCGGCCGACATCGCCCGCCTCGGCTACGCCGTCGCTCACCTGATCGACCCGGCCTCCCCGGCCGTCGCCGATCTCGATGCGGCAAGCGCCGAGCGCGCCAAGCAAATCGCCGACACCCTGCTGGCCTCGACCAAGGCAGTGATCGTCTCGGGAACCGGGGCCAGCTCGGAATCAGTCATCAATGCCGCCGCCAATGTCGCCTGGGCGCTGCACGCCCGCGGCAAGACTGTCGAACTGGTACTGGCGGTGCCGGAAGCGAACAGCATCGGCACGGCCTTGATTGAAGCGCCGTCGATCGACGAGGCGTTTAAGGCGATCGAATCGGGCGCAGCCGATACCCTCGTGGTGCTCGAGAACGACCTGTATCGCCGCGCGCCGAAGGCCCGCGTTGACGCTGTGCTGGCCAAGGCGAAGCTGATCGTCGTCGACCATCAGCTGACCGATACGGCAGCCCGTGCCGAACTGCTGCTGTCGGCCGGCAGCTTTGCCGAAGCCGATGGCACGCTGGTCTCCAACGAAGGGCGCGCGCAGCGCTATTTCCAGGTTTACGAGCCGGCCTACTACAAGCCGGAGACCGTGATTCGCGAAAGCTGGAACTGGTTGCACGGTGTCCGCGCTCATCAGCTCGGTGCGACGCCAGTCTGGGAACAGCTGGATCACGTAACAGCCGAAGTCGCCGCCGTGATCCCGATGCTGGCGCGAATCGGAGAAGCCGCACCGTCGGCCCAGTTCCGCATCACCGGGCTCAAGATCGCCCGCGAACCGCATCGCTACTCGGGTCGCACGGCGATGCGCGCCAACCTGTCGGTGCACGAGCCGCGCCAGCCGCAGGATGCCGACACGGCACTGGCGTTCTCGATGGAAGGCCACAATGGCGTGCAGGCCGGTGACCGTCCGGCGGCGCTGACGCCGTTTGCCTGGGCGCCGGGCTGGAACTCGCCGCAGTCCTGGAACAAGTACACCGATACCGTCGGCGGCCACTCGCTTGGCGGCGACGCCGGCGTGCGGATCATCGAACCGGCGGCCAATGCGCCGAAGGTGCCGGTCTACGCCAATCACGTGCCGGCCGCGTTCAAGGCCAGCACGGCAGAACTGCAGGTGGTCGCCTCGCAGCACATCTTCGGCAGCGAGGAGCTGTCGGCGAAGGCGGCACCGGTGCAGAGCCGGATTCCGGCAGCCCATGTAGCCCTGAATGCCGCGGATGCCGAGGCACTCGGATTTGCCGAAGGCGCGCTGGTTGATGTCCAGGTCGATGGCCAGACGATCCGCCTGCCGCTGCAGCGCCACGCCGACCTCGCACGGGGCCTGATGGCAATGCCGGTGCTGCCGGGTGTGCCGTTCGTGGCCGCCGGTGTTCAGGCCCGCGTGGCCGGAGTGGCCCGCGCATGAATGCCATCCTCGAATTCCTGACCGCGCCGGCATCCGTCGCGATCCTGATCGAGGTCGGCAAGGGCCTGGTGATCCTGTTCGGCATGGTGATCGTCGCGGCGCTGCTGATCTGGATCGAGCGTCGCCTGCTCGGTCTCTGGCAGGACCGCTACGGCCCCAATCGCGTTGGCCCGTTCGGCTCGCTGCAGGTGGTCGCCGACATGGTCAAGATCTTCTTCAAGGAAGACTGGATTCCGCCGTTCGTCGACAAGCCGACCTTCATCATGGCGCCGATGATCGCCATGGGCACCTTGATGCTGGCGTTCATGCTGATTCCGATCACGCCGACCTGGGGCGTGGCGCCGGATCTGTCGATCGGCGTGCTGTTCTTCTTCGCAATCGCCGGGCTCGAGGTTTACGCGGTGATGCTCGGCGGCTGGTCGTCGAACTCCAAGTACTCGCTGCTCGGCGGCCTGCGTTCGGCCGCCCAGATGGTCAGCTATGAAGTGTTCATGGGTCTGGCGCTGATGGGGGTCGTGATGCAGACCGGCTCGTTTGCGCTCAGCGATATCGTGGCTGCGCAGAAGGACGTCTGGTTTATCGTTCCGCAGTTCTTCGGCTTCTGCACGTTCGCGCTGGCCGGCATCGCCGTGGTCCATCGTCACCCGTTCGACCTACCTGAAGCCGAGCAGGAACTGGCGGCCGGGTATCACACCGAATACTCCGGCATGAAGTTCGGCATGTTCATGGTCGCCGAGTACATCGGCGTGGTGCTGATTTCGTCGCTGCTGGTGACCTTGTTCTTTGGCGGCTGGCAAGGGCCGGTGCTGCCGCCGGTCGTATGGTTCATCTTGAAGACTGCGTTCTTCGTGGTCCTGTTCATCCTGCTGCGTGCGGCGCTGCCGCGCCCGCGCTATGACCAGGTCATGGGCGGCGGCTGGAAGTTCTGCCTGCCGCTGGCGGTGCTGAACCTGCTCGGCACTGCCGCATTCGTGCTGTCGAACCCGTAACGCGACATGAAAGCAATTCTCAGCGGTATCTGGAGCAACCTGCGCAGCATGGGGATGGTCTTTACCCACAGCTGGCGCAAGCGCGACACCTTGATGTACCCGGAAGTGCCGATCTACGTGCCACCGCGCTATCGCGGCCGCATCGTGCTGACACGCGATCCCGATGGCGAAGAGCGCTGTGTCGCCTGCAACCTGTGCGCGGCGGCCTGCCCGGTCGGCTGCATCAGCCTGCAGAAAGCGGAACGCGAAGACGGTCGCTGGTATCCCGAGTTCTTCCGGATCAACTTCTCGCGCTGCATCTTCTGCGGCTACTGCGAGGAAGCCTGCCCGACGACAGCCATTCAGCTGACGCCGGACTACGAGCTCGGCGAGTACCGCCGTCAGGACCTCGTCTACGAAAAGGAACACCTGCAGATTGCCGGTCCCGGCAAGTATCACGACTACAACTTCTATCGCATGTCGGGCATGGCGATCGCGGGCAAGCCGAAGGGTGCGGCCGCGAATGAAACGCCGCCGGTCGACGTCAAATCGCTGCTGCCCTGAGTCGGACCGGACAATCATCGTGGAAATCGCGTTCTATCTTTCCGGCTTCGTCGCGGTGCTAGCCACCGTGCTGGCGATCACCAATACCAACCCGGTGCATGCGCTGCTGTACCTGATCGCCTCGCTGCTGGCGGTAGCCATGGTGTTCTTTTCGATTGGCGCTCCATTCGCCGGCGCGCTTGAAGTGATCGTCTACGCCGGCGCGATCATGGTGCTGTTCGTGTTCGTGGTGATGATGCTGAATCTCGGCCCTGCCGCGATCGATCAGGAGCGCCGCTGGCTGACGCCGAAGGCCTGGATCGGCCCGGGCATCCTGTGCGGCGTGCTGATGGTCGAGATGATCCGCGTGCTGTCGCCGAGCGTTGGCGGCGGCATCGGCGCCGACACGATTGACGGCAAGGCCGTCGGCATCGCGCTGTTCGGTCCCTATCTGCTGGTGGTGGAACTGGCATCGATGCTGCTGCTGGCGGCGCTCGTTGCGGCCTACCACATGGGGAAACACGACTGACCTGCCGCGCTCGTCAGCGAGAACAACTAGAACCATGACCAATACCGAAATCGCCACCACTGCCGCCGCAACGGTCCCGCTGGAACACGCGCTGATCCTCGCCGGCATCCTGTTTTCCCTGGGGCTGCTCGGCCTTCTTGTCCGCCGCAACATCCTGTTCGTGCTGATGTCGATCGAAGTGATGATGAACGCCGCTGCCGTCGCTTTCGTGGCCTCGGGCAGTCGCTGGGGCGAGGCCGATGGTCAGGTGATGTTCATCCTGATCCTGACCCTGGCCGCCGCCGAAGCAAGCGTCGGGCTGGCACTCGTGCTGCAGCTGTATCGCCGCTTCGAGACGCTGGATACCGATGCCGCCAGCGAAATGAAGGGATAAGAAGACATGTTCGATCTCCTGTTCCTGGTATTCCTTGCGCCGATGATCGGCTTCCTGTTGCTGGCCTTCGGCCGCGACAAGTGGAGCGAAAACATGGCCGCCGTGATTGGTGTCGGCTCGGTCGGCATCTCGGCAGTGGTGGTCGCGGGCTGCGTGTTCCAGTTCATGACGGCCGCCCCCGAAGGCGGCGTGTTCAGCCAGCATCTGTGGACCTGGATGGATGTCGGCAGCTTCAAGCCGGAGCTACGTCTGCGGCTCGACGGCCTGAGCCTGACGATGCTCTCGGTGATTTGCGGCGTCGGCTTCCTGATCCACCTGTTCGCATCCTGGTACATGCGCGAAGACCCGGGTTACGGGCGCTTCTTCTCGTACATGAACCTGTTCGTGATGAGCATGGTGTTCCTCGTGCTCGGCGACAACCTGCTGCTGCTGTACCTCGGCTGGGAAGGCGTGGGTCTGGCCTCGTACCTGCTGATCGGCTTCTGGTACACCGACGCCGCCAACGGGGCTGCCGCCCGCAAGGCCTTCGTGGTCACGCGCGTCGGCGATACCTTCATGGCGATTGCGCTGTTCCTGCTGTGGCGCGATCTCGGCACGCTCGACATCCAGGAGATCCTCAAGGTCGCGCCCGCGTTCTATGCCGACAAGCCGGATCTGATCACCGCCATCGCGCTGCTGATGCTGGGCGGTGCGGTCGGCAAGTCGGCTCAGCTGCCGCTGCAGACCTGGCTGCCGGACGCGATGGCTGGCCCGACGCCGGTTTCGGCGCTGATCCACGCCGCGACGATGGTCACTGCCGGCGTCTACCTGATTGCCCGCACGCATACGCTGTTCGAGCTGTCGCCGTTCGCGCTGCAGATGGTCGGTGCCACCGGTGCAGTGACGCTGCTCATTGCCGGCTTCACGGCCATGGTGCAGACCGACATCAAGCGCGTGCTGGCCTACTCGACGATGAGCCAGATCGGCTACATGTTCCTGGCGCTCGGTGCGGGCGCCTGGTCGGCGGCGATCTTCCACCTGATGACCCACGCGTTCTTCAAGGCGCTGCTGTTCCTGGCATCCGGTGCGGTGATCCTTGGCTGCCACCACGAGCAGAACATCTTCCACATGGGCGGGCTGCGCAAGAAGCTGCCGCTGGCGTTCTGGAGCTTCGTGATCGGCGGTTCGGCGCTGGCAGCACTGCCCTACCTCACGGCCGGTTTCTATTCGAAGGACGAGATCCTCATTGGTGCCTGGGCCGGCGGCAATCACGCGCTGTTCTACGCAGCGCTGTTCGGCGCCTTCCTGACCTCGATCTACACCGCGCGGCTGATCTTCATCACCTTCTTCGGCAAGTATCACGGCCATGCCGACGTGCATGCCGGCCACGGGCTGTCGTACAACCTGCCGCTGATCGTGCTGATCGTGCTGTCCACGGCCGTTGGCGGCTTCATCCATCCGCCGGTCGATGCCGTGCTGCCGGCCAGCCCGCATGCCGAGCACAGCCTGCACACGACGATTGCACTGGTGTCGGGCGGCGTGGCGCTGCTCGGTGTCGCGATCGGCTATCTGCTGTTTTTTGGTGAGCGCCGCTTCGTGACCGCGCTCGGCCATAACCCGACTGCGAGCCTGATCGCCAGGTTCTGGTTCAGCGCCTTCGGCTTCGACTGGCTGTATGACCGCCTGTTCGTGAAGCCCTTCATGTTCTTCGTCCACCTCACTCGCAAGGACGCCTTCGACACCGCCGTGATGAGCATCACCCGTCCGCTGACCGCCCTGAACGGGCTGCTCTCCAATACCCAGACCGGCCAGATCCGCTGGTACGCCGCGAGCCTTGCTGGCGGCGCCGTGCTGATCATCGCCATGGTGGTGCTGTCATGATCCTCGTCTGGTTGATGGTGATTCCGTTCGTCGGCGGCTTCCTGTGCTGGCAGGGCGAGCGCTTCGGTCGCGGCTTCCCGCGCTGGGTCGGCCTGATCACGATGTCGATCGTGCTCGGCCTGTCGCTATACCTCTGGTACAGCGGCGACTATTCGCAAACACTGCTGAATCCATCGAATCCGCAATGGGTCGCCGAATTCAAGGCCGACTGGATTCCGCGTCTTGGCATCAGCTTCCATCTGGCGCTTGACGGTCTGTCGCTGGTGCTGGTTGCACTCACTGGCCTGATTGGCGTGCTGGCGGTGGCTTGCTCGTGGAACGAGGTCACGCGCAACGTCGGCTTCTTCCACCTGAACCTGCTGTGGAATCTGGCTGGCGTCATCGGCGTGTTCCTGGCGATGGATCTGTTCCTGTTCTTCTTCTTCTGGGAACTGATGCTGGTGCCGATGTACTTCCTGATCGCGCTCTGGGGGCACAACATCCCGGGCGGCAAGGGACGCGTGTTCGCGGCGACCAAGTTCTTCATCTTCACGCAGGCATCGGGCCTGCTGATGCTGCTGGCGATCCTGGCGCTGGTGTTCGCGCATTACACCGCCACTGGCGTCGTCACCTTCGGTTATCCGGAACTTCTGGCGTGGACGCGCTCGGGTGCGATGTCGGCGCAGCTGGAGTGGTGGCTGATGCTCGGCTTCTTCGTTGCCTTTGCGGTGAAGATGCCGGTGGTGCCGCTGCATTCGTGGCTGCCCGATGCGCATTCGCAGGCACCGACCGCCGGCTCGGTCGATCTTGCCGGCATCCTTCTGAAGACCGCGGCCTACGGCATCCTGCGTTTCGGCGTGCCGATGTTCCCGCATGCCTCGCAGGAGATCGCGCCGTTCGCGATGTGGCTCGGCGTGGCGGGCATCGTCTGGGGTGCGCTGCTGTCGCTGTCGCAGCATGACGTGAAGCGCTTCGTCGCCTACACGTCGGTGTCGCACATGGGCTTCATCCTGGTCGGCATCTATTCGGGAACCGAACAGTCGCTGCAAGGTGTCGTGATCCAGATGCTGGCGCACGGCATCTCGGCCGGCGCGCTGTTCATCCTGTGCGGTGAAGTCTACGAACGACTGCACACGCGCGACATGCGCGAGATGGGCGGGCTGTGGTCGCGGCTGCCGTTCCTGCCGCCGATCGCGATGTTCTTCTCGGCCGCGGCACTGGGCCTGCCGGGCATGGGCAACTTCGTCGGCGAGTTCCTGATCCTGGTTGGCAGCTTCCCGGTCAACCCGGTGATCACCATCGTTTCGGCTTCTGGCCTGATCCTCGCGGCGGTCTACTCGTTGATCATGATGCAGCGGGCGTTCTTCGGCGCGCCGAAGTCGGACGACAAGCTGCCCGATCTGAATATGCGTGAAATGTCCACGATGCTGAGCCTGATGGCGCTGATCCTGTTCATGGGTCTCTATCCGCAGCCGATCCTCGATGTCACCAAGGCGACGATGGCCGGGGTGCAGACGATCTACGCCACGGGTCTCGTCCCGCCGGCCGCATCGGTTGCCGGGGTGCTGCCATGACCCGACACCAGTTGCTGGCCCTGCTGCCGATCCTGTTCAGCAGCGCGACCGTCGTCTGGGTGATGACGGCGATCGCCATCAAGCGCCACCACTGGTGGAACGCGACGTTCTCCGTAGTGGGCCTGAACCTGGCGCTGATCGGCTGCGGCGTCGCCTACTTCGTGTCGCCGCAGATGGTCACTCCGCTGCTGGTCGTCGACAGCTACTCGTGCCTGTACATGGCCATGGTGCTGGCCACGGGTCTGGCGACTGCGACCTTGTCGCATGCCTACATGGAAGGTGTCGACGGCAACAAGGAAGAGGTCTACCTGCTGCTGAACCTGTCGGTGCTCGGCGGTCTGGTGCTGGTCTGCGCTCGCCACTTCGCGTCGTTCTTCATCGGCCTTGAGCTGCTCAGCGTGCCGCTTTACGGCCTGATCGGCTATCTGGTCAAGGAACGCCGTTCGCTCGAAGCGAGCATGAAGTATCTGGTGCTGTCGGCTGCAGCCTCGGCGTTCCTGCTGTTCGGCATGGCGCTGATCTACTCGCAGACCGGCGCGCTGGGCTTTGCCGATATCGGCACCAAGGTCGCGGAAATCACGGCTGGCACGCAGTACACGGTGATGGTGATCGGTGGGGCGATGATTTTGGTCGGCCTCGGCTTCAAGCTGTCGCTGGCGCCATTCCATCTCTGGACGCCGGATGTCTACGAAGGCGCACCGGCGCCGGTCGCCGCCTATCTGGCCACGGCATCGAAGGTCGCTGTCTTCGCGGTGCTGCTGCGCTTCTTCGTCGAAGCCCGTGCCTACAACTACGAAGTGCTGCTCGATGTGCTGTCGGCGTTGGCCGTGATCTCGATCGTGGTCGGCAACCTGCTGGCGCTGCTGCAGCAGAATCTCAAGCGTCTGCTGGCGTACTCGTCGATCGCCCACTTCGGTTATCTGCTGGTCGCATTCATCGCGGCCGGACAGTTCGCGACCGAAGCCGTCGGTGTCTACCTGCTGACCTATGTGGTCACGACGCTGGCCGCATTCGGTGTCGTCACGCTGGTGTCGAGCCCATACAAGGGCCACGACGCTGACACGCTGTGGGATTACCGTGGCCTGTTCTGGCGCCGTCCCTACCTGACGGCGATCCTGACCACCTGCATGCTGTCGCTGGCCGGCATCCCGATGACCGCCGGCTTCATCGGCAAGTTCTATGCGATCGCCGCAGGTGTCGAGAAGCGGCAATGGCTGCTGCTCGGAGCACTGGTCTTCGGCAGCGTCGTCGGTCTGTACTACTACCTTCGGGCGATGGTGCAGCTGTATCTGCGCACGCCGTGGGTTCGCAAGTACTCCGCGCCGCTGGACTGGGCATCCGGCACCGGTGGTGCGATGGTCGTTGCGCTGATGGTGTTGATGCTCGTGCTCGGCGTCTATCCGCAGCCGTTCATCTCGGCGATTCAGGCCGCCGGCCTGCAGTAGCGCGTTGCCTGCGACGGCCGGCTTTGCCGGCACTTGAGCAAAAAAGGCGGGCATCCGGTGATGCCCGCCTTTTTTTCAGTCCCGGCAGCGTTGCCGGCCTCCAGTTGTTGCTGCCGATCAGCGCTGGAACGACAGTCCTTTCAAGCCCGGCAGCGCTGCCGACATGCCGGCGGCCCGGTTGCCAGTCAGACCCGGTCCTGGACTATCGATGGTGCCGGCCACCAGCACCACGGTCCCGGCAACCGTGTTGCCGACTGGGCTCAGCACCGGCTCGGCCTTGCTGGCCAACTTGGTCAGCAATGGATCGACTGTGTTGGCAAGCGGCAGTGCCGAGTCAAAGGTCGTATCGACAACCTTCACACCGATGTCACGCAGCCCGTGCAGCCGCACGGTGTCAGCGGTCAGCGTGACAAGCGCGCCATTGAGTCCATTGCGAATGGCGCCGAGCCCGCCAGCGGAATTACCGGACAGCAGCAGCGGCACGGCATTGCCGAGACCGCCGGGCAAACTTGGCGTGCCGGCGAGCAGCGCGGCGGTGGCGCCGCGGCCGTTGAGAATACCGAACCGCGGCAGAGCGCCGGCAGCCGAGGCAGTGCCGGCAGCAAACAGCAATACGGCAGCAGTGATGGAATATTTCATGGGATACATCCTCCAGTAGGTAATAATTTATAAACCCAGGATCTTGACTTTGACGCTTGCGTAATATCGGTGCGGCAAAAACAGATTGCGCGGCACCCGATTGGTGCACGGTTGTGTGCCGATGACCGGTCATTTCCAGCCGTCAGACGTCGTGTTTCAGCAACTGACGGAGGAAAATTTGGCGCTTTTACTCGCGTGGAGACCCAAAAAAGGCCTTGAAAGCCTTTCGCAAACGATTTCATGTCTGTTTTTGAAGACGATTCGATCGGTAAAACGACTACCGCACAGCCCATCTCGTGGGTGACCACTCAAATGGTCATGTCTTCCAAGGGCGTGCTGCTTTCTCATTTCGAGCGCTTCGCCGCCCCTTTCCGGAGCAGGTGTGCCGGTCAGCTCGTCGATCAGGATCATGCTTGGCTGCGCCAGCCCACTGACGATCGCGATGCCTGCTGCGCCGGGTATCCGGCACCGGTGGTGCGAAAGCCATTGCACCGACAGTAATGATGCTGGTGCTCGGCGGAGATTCGCAGCCGTTCATCTCGGCAATTCAGGCGGCCGCTCTGCACTGGCGCGTTGCCGGCGAGGGCTAGTCTCGGCGGCACGCCAACAAAAAAAAGCGGGCATCTCGCGATGCCCGCCCTTTTGATTTTCGTTCTCAGCGCACGTCGATACGCGCGCCGAGAACGCTGCGCGTCAGCGCTGGAACGACAGCCCGCCGAGACCGGGCAGCGAACCTGATGCCGACTGCATGCCACCGAGGCGGAACGCCGGGCCATCGATGATAGCCGCGAGGGTTTCAGCGCCCTTGACGATCGATTCCCCTACCGGCGTCAGCAGCGGTTCGGCCGGCGTTGCCAGCTTGACCAGGAACGGATCAGCAGCCTCATACAGCGGCAGCAGCGTGTCGTAGAACGTGTTGAACAACTGCACCGAGCTGTCCCGCAGGCCATGCAGGCGCGGCGTGTCTTCGGTGAACACGATGGTGGCGCTGCTGAAGCCATTGCGGCCAGCGGCAAAGCCGTCAACCGAATTGCCGGCAAAGAACAGCGGCACGGCGTTGCCGAGGCCACCCGGCAGGCCAGGCGTGCCGACCAGCAGCGCAGCAGCGGCGCCGCGGCCATTGAGAATGCCGAACTGCGGCAGCGTGGCAGGCGCAGCGGATGCCGCACCGGCGGCCAGCAGCAGGGCTGCGGCGATAAGTGAACGCTTCATGTGTTACTTCCTCCGGACAAATTGGAATTGGAATCAGGTGGGGTCAGGTGATCGCCCGCCCCGATTTTGCGCGACGGCCCAAGATTGCTTGGCACAGCCGTATCGCGCAAGAAGAATGATGAAGGATTCACGTCGTTGCGTGCAGGATGTTACTCACAGCACCTGTCGTAGGAAGCTTTGCAGCCGTTCGTGCTTCGGCGCACCGAAGAATGCGTCCGGCGCGTCTTCGCAGAGAATCTCGCCGGCATCCATGAAGATCACGCGGTCGGCAACCGCCCGGGCGAAGCCCATCTCGTGGGTGAC
This sequence comes from Gammaproteobacteria bacterium, assembly GCA_026398875.1. Classification (GTDB taxonomy): domain Bacteria; phylum Pseudomonadota; class Gammaproteobacteria; order Nevskiales; family Nevskiaceae; genus Nevskia. Next base: position 144,579 of record JAPLSB010000019.1, read on the forward strand.
CACGCACATGGTCATGCCTTCGATGGCGAGCTGCTTCATCACTTCGAGCACTTCGCCAACCATTTCCGGATCCAGCGCGCTGGTCGGCTCGTCGAACAGGATCACCGCTGGCTGCATCGCCAGCGCCCGGGCGATCGCGACACGCTGCTGCTGGCCACCAGACAGCTGTGCCGGGTAGCAATCGCACTTGCTCGACAGACCGACCTTGGCCAGCAGCTCCCGAGCACGCTGGTCGGCGGCCGTCGCCGGCAGCTTGAGCACCTTGACCGGAGCCAGGCACAGGTTCTCCAGCACCGTCAGGTGCGGAAACAGGTTGAATTGCTGGAACACCATGCCGACCCGCTGGCGCAGCGCCCGCAGGTCGGCCGAGCGCTGATGCAGCACGTGGCCATCGACGACGATTTCGCCGCCGGTGATCGACTCCAGGCCGTTGAAGGTGCGCAGCAAGGTCGACTTGCCCGAGCCGCTCGGGCCGACGATCACCACCACCTCGCCGGCCTTGACCGACAGCGAGGCCCGCTTCAGGCCCAGCACGCCATTCGGATAGCGCTTCTCGATCTCGCGGGCTTCGATCAGCACCGGGTTCGCGTCGTTCATCGTGGACTGGCTCATCCCTGCACCGCGTAGCGCTGTTCCAGCCGCCGCACCGCCACCGACAGCACGCCGGTCAGCAACAGATACATCAGCGCCACGACGAACCAGACCTCGAACGGGCTGAACGTCGACGACACCACTTCGCGGCCGGCCTTGGTCAGATCGGTCAGTGCCATCACCGAGACCAGCGACGAATCCTTGATCAGGTTGATCGACTGCCCGGCCAGCGGCGGCAGGATGCGCCGCGTGGCCTGCGGCAGGATCACGTACATCATCGTCTGCAGGCCGGACAGGCCGACACTCTGCGCTGCTTCGGTCTGGCCTTTCGGCACGGCCTCGATGCCGGCACGGACGATCTCGGCGACATAGGCTGCCGTGAACACCGCCAGTGCCACGACACCGGCCGAGAAAGCCGACAGCTGCAGCACGGTGCCAATGAAGAAGTAGACGATGAAGATCTGCACCAGCAGCGGCGTGCCGCGAATCACCTCGACATAAAACGCCGCCAGATCGCGTGCTGCGGGGTTCTTCGAGACGCGCCCGAGCCCGATCAGCAGACCGAGCAGCAGCGCGAACACCAGCGCCAGCGCCGAGATCTTCAGCGTCAGCCACAGACCGACCAGCAGCGGGCCGGCACTGATCGCATCGGTCTTGGCGATCACGTCGCCCTCGAACACCAGATCGCCATTGCCAGCGATGATCATGCTGAAGCCGGTGAACTGCGCGGTCTCGGTGCCACGCAGCGCGGTCATCGACAAGGTCTTGCCGTCTTCGGAAACCGCCACGAAGCCATCGAACGGCGCCTTCTGATCATCGCCTTCGGTGGAAATCAGGTACTGCGGGATGCGCTCCCAGCGCCAGGTGTAGTCGATGCGCTTGCTGGCCAGATACAGGCCGCTGCCAAGCGCCGCGAGCAGGGCAACCGCGACGGCGTGCCACAGCCAGCGGGAAAGTGGGGGTGACATCGTGGTGGGTGCGTGCCTGGCCCGCGGCCGGCGCGGGCATGTCGTGGATGGGGTCGGCGGGACGATACCGTTTTTGCCTCGGGCTGTTAAGAAACACGCCACCCCAGCGGCCAAGCACGAACTGCGCCGTTGGCTGGCGGCCGCGCTCAGCGTGCAGCCGGCAGCATCAGCGTCACGCACAGGCCGCTGCGGGCATCGCCGTCGGCGCAGTTGGCCAGCATGATGCGGCCGCCATGCGCCTCGACGATCTCGCGTGCCAGCGCCAATCCCAGCCCGGTGCCGCTGCGCTTGGTCGAGTAGAACGGCAGCAGCGCATTGGCCAGCACCGTTTCGCTCATGCCGGGGCCGCCATCACGAATCGCGATGCGCCATTCGCCGGCCACGCAGCACACCGACAGCGTGATCGCGTCGGCCGGGCTGCCGCATTCATGCGCGTTGCGCAGCAGGTTGATCAGCACCTGCTCGATCTGGGCACGATCGAAGACGGCGGGCTCGGCCGGCACGGGACCATCGATCCGGAACTGCCATTGCTCGTGCAGCACCGCCAGAAATGCATGCCAGTCCACGTGCTGCAGACGCGGTGCCGGAAGCTTCGCGAAGCTGGCATAGCCGCCGATGAAGCCATGCAGATGCCTTGCCCGCTCCCCGATCGACGTGAACACCGCACTGACCCGCACCAGATCGCCGCGCCGCGCAAGCTCGGCACCGGAATGGGCCATCGACGAGATCGGCGCCAGAGAATTGTTCAGCTCATGGCTGATCACCCGGATCACCTTCTTCCAGGTCGCGACTTCCTGACGCGACAGCTCGCGGGTCATGCGCCGGAACAGCAGCAGACGGTGCGGCTGGCTGGCCAGCCGGAAACCGCGTACCGACGCGTGATAGACCTCGTCCTGTCCGGACAGCTCGACGCCGAACAGCGCGTCCTCGCCACTTGCCACGGCGTCCTGCAAGGCCTGCGGACAGTGCTCGAGGATGGCTGCGAAATCATGGCCGTTCATGGCTCGGCCGTCGTTGAACAGATGCCGGGCCGCGATGTTGGCGTAGCTGACCCGATTGCCGGCATCGACCAGCACCAGCGCCACCGGCGTGTTTTGCACCACAGTGTCGAGCAGCAGTTCGCGCTGTACCAGGCCTTGGCGCTGCTCGCGCAGCGTCGCACCGAGCTGGTTGTGGGCGCGCGTCAGATCACCGAGTTCATCGCTGCGCGGGCTGGCCAGCGAGATGCTGAAGTCGCCGTCGCGGTAGCCGTCGATCAGCGCGATCAAGCCGCGCAGCAGCTGCAGCACCGGCTCGATCATCGCGCGTGCCGCCAGCAGCACGGCCGGCAGCGCCGCCAGCAGCGCCACGGCGATCGCGGTCCGTGCGTCCTCGAAGTACAGCGCCAGCCCGACGCCGAGCAGCACACCGAAAGCGACGGCGCCGGCCAGCGCGATGGCGAGCTTGCCGTGCAGGGAAAAGCGGCGGTTCAAGGCAGCGGGGTCCGCATCGGGATTGATGCTTGAAGGCTAACCGACGACCGCGCTTCGGCGCGAAGTCCGGCAGCGCCGCAACAGGCTACCTACACTGCCGCCATGCGTATCGCCGCCGTCCCCCCGCTTGTTCCACTGCCATGAGCGCATCCCGCCCTCGCCGCGTACTGGTCACCGGCTGCGCCGGCTTCATCGGCTCCACCGTCATCGCGCAATGGCTGCGCGACACCGATTGGCGCTTGATCGGCGTCGACACGCTCGGCTACGCCGGTCTGCGCGAGTCGCTTGCCGAAGCGCTCGATGACCCGCGCTTCACATTGCATGTCGCCGATATCGCCGATGCTGCCGCGATGACGGAGGTTTTCGCGCGCGAACAGCCGGATGCGGTCGTCCATCTGGCGGCTGAAAGCCATGTTGATCGCTCGCTGAGCGGTCCGGCGGCATTCATCCAGACCAATCTGGTCGGCATGGCCGCGCTGCTCGATGCAGCGCGCCGCCATACCGGAACGCTCGATCACCAACGGCGTGCCGGATTCCGCTTCCTGAACGTGTCGACCGACGAAGTGTTCGGTGCGCTCGGGCCGACCGGACGCTTCAACGAGGGCTCGCCGCACGCACCGAATTCGCCTTATTCGGCGACCAAGGCCGGGGCCGACCATCTGGCCCGCGCCTGGCATCGCTCGTATGGCTTGCCGGTGCTGACCACCTACTCGCCGAACAATTACGGCCCGCGCCAGCTGCCGGAAAAGCTGATTCCACGCATCATCGCCGCCGCGCTGGCGGGCCAGCCGCTGCCGATCTATGGCGATGGCAGCCAGATCCGCGACTGGCTGCATGTCGACGACCATGCGAGCGCGTTGCGTGCCGTGCTGGAGCGCGGCCAGATCGGCGAAACCTATTGCGTTGGCGGCGGCACCGAAGTGTCGAACCTCGTGCTCGTGCAGCGGCTGTGCGCGTTGCTCGATGCACGCCGACCCGCCTCGGCACCGCATGCGGCGCTGATCCGTCATGTCGCCGATCGACCCGGCCATGACTGGCGCTACGCGCTCGATGGATCGAAGCTCGAACGCGAACTCGGCTGGACTGCACAACGGCGTCTGGACGAAGGCCTGGCAGCGACGGTCGACTGGTACCTCGCCAATCCGGATTGGCTGGCCGCAGCCCATCGATCGCTGGCGACGGCCTGAGCGCCGTCGCCAGCAGCGGCTGATCAGAGCGCGCTGATCCGCGCTTCCTGCTCGGCCAGCGTGGCCAGTTCCGCCTTCTGCTGGGCGACGCGGGCGCGCTCCTTGTCGATCACCGCCGCCGGTGCGCCGTTGACGAACTTGTCGCTGGCCAGCCGCGCCTCGTTCATCTTCAGATCGTTCTCGAGCTTGGCCTTGAGCTTGGCAAGACGAGCCAGCTCGGCGGCCTTGTCGATCAGCCCCGCCATCGGCACCAGGATCTTCATGCTGCCGAGCAGTGCCGTCGCCGACTGCGGCGCTTCATCGCTTGCCGCCAGCACGCGGATCGATTCCAGCCGCGCCAGGAAGCTCACCGAATCGGTGAACCGGGCAATGCGCTCGGCATCGGCCTCGCTGGCATTCTGGATCAGCACCGGCACCGGCTTGCCCGGCGGAATGTCCATTTCGCCACGAATCTGTCGCACGCCGAGCATGAAGCCCTTGAGCCATTCAACATCGGCCTCGGCGGCTTCATCGATCCGCTCCGGGTTCGCGACCGGATACGGCTCCAGCATGATCGTCTTGCCGGTCTTGCCCGCCAGCGGCCCAACGCGCTGCCAGATCTCCTCGGTGATGAACGGCATGATCGGGTGCAGCAGCCGCAAGCTGACTTCCAGCACCCGGACGACGGTGCGGCGGGCGCCGCGCTTGGCGGCTTCGTCGCTGCCCTGCATCACCGGCTTGGTCAGCTCCAGATACCAGTCGCAGTACTCGTTCCAGATGAACTGATACAGGCTCGCCGCCAGCAGATCGAAGCGGTAATCGGCGAAGTGCTGCGCGGCCTCGGCTTCCAGCCGCTGCAGCTTGGAGATGATCCAGCGGTCGGCCGTCGACAGCGTTGCTTCGCCGTCCAGAGACACACCCGGCAACTCGGCGCCGGTTTCCGGATCGAGCGCGCCGACATTCATCAGCACGAAGCGCGAGGCGTTCCAGATCTTGTTGCAGAAGTTGCGGTAGCCCTCGGCGCGAGCGGCGTCGAAGCGCACGTCGCGGCCATTGGTGGCGAGTGCAGCAAAGGTGAAACGCAGCGCGTCGACACCGACCGGCTCGATGCCCTTCGGGTAGTCCTTGCGGGTCTTGCCTTCGATCTTCGGCGCGGTGGCCGGATTCATCAGGCCAGTGGTGCGCTTGGCGACCAGCGCATCGAGCGTGATGCCATCGACGACATCGAGCGGGTCAAGGACATTGCCCTTCGACTTCGACATCTTGTTGCCTTCCGGGTCGCGCACCAGCCCGGTGATGAACACGTCCTTGAACGGCACGTCGTTCATGAAGTACTGGCCCATCATCACCATCCGGGCGACCCAGAAAAAGATGATGTCGAAACCGGTGACCAGCACGCTCGACGGGTAGTACTTCTTCAGGGCTTCGGTGTTATCCGGCCAGCCCAGCGTGGCCATTGGCCAGATGTCGGACGAGAACCAGGTATCGAACACATCCTCGTCCTGCTTCAGCGACACACCCGCTGCGAGACCGTGCTTGGCGCGGACTTCCGCTTCATCGCGGCCGACGTAGACCTTGCCTTCGGCGTCATACCACGCCGGAATGCGATGGCCCCACCAGAGCTGGCGGCTGATGCACCAGTCCTGGATGTTGTTCAGCCAGTGGAAGTACGTGGTCTTCCAGTTGTCCGGCACGAAGCGGATGCGGCCGGATTCCACGGCGTCGATCGCCGGCTTGGTGATCGCCAGCAGGCCGCCATTGCCGGGCTGGCCGTCATGACGGGTTTCGCGCGTCAGGTCGACGAACCACTGATCGGTCAGGTAAGGCTCCAGCACCGCGCCGCTGCGGTCGCCACGGGGCACCTTCAGCTTGTGATCGATGATCTTGTCGACGAGTCCGCGTGGGTAAGCAGGCTTGGCAGGTTTCGCGCTGCTGGCTGCCGCATTGGCGCTGCCTTCAGCCACTTCGTCATCCCGGCGGACGCCGGGATCCAGTACCGCGCCCGCAGGCTCTGGATTCCGGCTTTCGCCGGAATGACAGTTTGTGTAGGCGGTGTCGGCTTCGAGATCGGCCACGATCTGCTTGCGAGCGACGATGCGGTCCAGGCCGCGATATTTCTCGGGAATCGCGCGCCAGTTCAGCGCCGTCGCTTCACGCGCGATGGCGCCGATGCCGTCTGCCGCTTCGGCATTCTTGTCGGCGGCCTGCGTCCACTCCTCATCGGTCACGGTGCCGATGACATGCGCGGTCCGCGTGAAGATGTTGAACACCGGCAGCTTGTGGCGCTGACCCAGCTGGTAATCGTTGAAGTCATGCGCCGGCGTGATCTTCACGCAGCCGGTGCCGAACTCGCGGTCGACATAATCATCGGCGACGATCGGAATCAGGCGATTGCACAGCGGCAGCAGCACCTGCTTGCCGACCAGATGCTTGTAGCGCTCGTCTTCCGGATGCACCGCCACGGCCGTGTCGCCCAGCATGGTTTCCGGGCGTGTGGTGGCCACCACGATGTAGTTCAGCGTGCGGCCTTCAGAATCGGTGTACGTCGCGCCGTCGGCCAGCGGATAGCGGAAGTGCCAGAGCTTGCCGTTCTCCTCTTCCTGCACCACTTCAAGATCGGAGATCGCGGTCTGCAGCACCGGGTCCCAGTTGACCAGCCGCTTGCCGCGATAGATCAGGCCGTCTTCATGCAAGCGGACGAAGTGTTCGACCACCGCCTTCGAATACGCCGGGTCCATCGTGAACGCTTCGCGCGTCCAGTCGACACTGGAGCCCATGCGGCGGATCTGCTGGCCGATCGTGCCGGCCGAGTACTTCTTCCATTCCCAGACCTTGTCGAGGAATTTCTCGCGGCCCAATTCGGCGCGCGAAGGCTCGCCGGCCAGCTTCAGGTTGCGCTCGACGACCATCTGCGTGGCGATGCCAGCGTGATCGGTGCCTGGCTGCCACAAGGTGTCGAAGCCGGACATCCGGTGATAGCGCGTCAGCGCGTCCATCACCGTGTGCTGGAAGGCATGGCCCATGTGCAGCGTGCCGGTGACGTTCGGCGGCGGGATCATGATCGCGTACGGCGTGCCGCTGCCGCTCGGCTGATAGCAGCCACCGGCTTCCCAGTCCTGGCACCAGCGGGCCTCGATGGGCTTGGGATCGAAGGTCTTGTCCATGCGTGTTCGTCAGTCGTGATCGGTCGCGGCAGCGGCCGGCGATCGGCGCTGCAAGGGGGCGACATTGTAGGACGGTCGCGTCGCCGTGACCGGTTTCCTGGGGCCACGCCGCAGCAACGAAAACGGCCCGACCATCAGGTCGGGCCGTCGTCGCCCGGCGCTTGCGCCGAGACGCTCAGCCCTTCGCGGGTGCCTTCGGCTTCGTGCCCAGTTCGGCGAGCTTGGCAGCAAGCTGGGTGGCTGGCACATAGCCGGGGTAGATATCGCCATTCGGCAGCACCATCATCGGCGTGCCGCGAATGCCCATGTCCTGCGCCAGCTGGTATTCCTCGGCCACCGGGTTCTCGCAGGCCTTGCCCTTCAGCTTGATCTGGCTACCGGCCTTGGCATCGGTCAGCGCCTTGCGCTGGTCGGCCGCGCACCAGACCGCTTCGGCGCTGTACCAGGATTCGGTATCCGGTCCCGAGCGCGGATAGAACGCATAACGGATCGCGATGCCCTTGGCGTTGTACTGGGCGATCTCCGAGTGCAGCTTGCGGCAGTAGCCACAGTCGATGTCGGTGAACACCGTGACCGTGTACTTCGCGGCCATCGGCGGTGGCGGTGCGAATTCGATCAGCTTCTTGCTGCCGAGCTTGGCCAGCACATCGAGACGATCGACGCGGCGGCGGTTCTCGGTCAGTTCCTCGCCGGTCTTCATGTCGACCAGATCGCCGCGCAGCAGATAGCGGCCATCGGCGGTCACGTAGGCGAACTCGCGCTGATGCTGGATTTCGTAGAGACCGGCCACGGGCGACGGGCGCACGTTGTCGGCGGAAATGCCGAGCGACTTGGCGATGGCGGCCGCGGCAGCAGCATCGTCCGCGGCCGATGCCGGATTCAGGACCGCAGCAGCGGCAAGCAAGGCAACGGCGAGCGAAATCGGTTTCATGGCAAGCAAAAACACTGCTGAAGGAACGAGCTCGAGTATGACAAAAACAGCCCTCGGCAGTTCGTGACGACAGCCCCGGACGGCGCTGCTGGCCTGCGCTGCGGTGCGGGATTGCTGCGCCTCGCCGCATCGCGGACGCGCGATCCGCTAGCATCGAAGCTGAGGCTGTTCCGCATTGGCCAGCCGGTCCAAGTTCCCGATTCTCATGGAAGAAGTAGCGAGTCACGCGATTCTCGTTGCAGGAACGCTGTTCCTGATCTCGATTCTGGCCACGGCGATCACGCCGCGACTGGGCGTGCCGCTGCTGCTGGTGTTCCTGATCGTCGGTCTGCTGGCCGGTGAAGATGGCCCGGGTGGCATCCACTTCACCGATTACCGCACCGCCAATGTCGCCGGCACTGCCGCGCTGGCGGTGATCCTGTTCGACGGCGGCCTGCGCACGCCGATGTCGAACTTCCGCGTCGGGCTGCGCCCGGCGCTGATGCTGGCCACGGTCGGCGTGCTGATCACGACATCAATCGTCGGCATGATCGCCGCATGGCTGTTCGATCTGTCGATCGCCGAAGGCCTGCTGGTCGGTGCGATCGTCGGCTCCACCGACGCTGCGGCGGTGTTCTCGCTGCTGTCGACCCGCGCGGTGCGTCTGAACAACCGCATCAGCTCGGCGCTGGAGATCGAATCCGGCACCAATGATCCGATGGCAGTGATGCTGACCATCGGCCTCGTCCACTACCTGCTGGCGCCGGAAACCTACGGCGCGCTGCAGATCATCCAGCTGCTCGGCATGCAGGTGGTGCTTGGCGTTGCCCTCGGTTATGCCGGCGGCTACCTGCTGATCCGCACGCTGAACGAGGTCACGCTCGGCGACTCGCTGTATCCGCTGCTGGCCATGTTCAGCGGCCTGCTGATCTACGGCGTCACCGCGACCCTTGGCGGCAGCGGCTTCCTGGCCGTCTACCTGGCCGGCCTGATGCTCGGCAACCAGCCGATCCGCGCATTCGCCAGCATCAAGCGCTTTCACGACGGCATGGCCTGGCTGGCGCAGATCGGCATGTTCCTGGTGCTGGGCCTGCTGGCGACGCCGAGCCGGATGGTCGATGTCGCTGTACCAGCGCTGATCACGGCGGCCGTGCTGACCTTCGTCGCGCGCCCGATCGCGGTAGCCGTGTCGCTGCTGCCGTTCCGCTTTCCGTGGCGCGAGCAGGTCTACATGGGCTGGGTCGGCCTGCGTGGTTCGGTGCCGATGGTGCTGGCCACATTCCCGCTGCTGGCCGGGCTCAAGCACGCCACGCTGTTCTTCGATGTTGCCTTCTTCATCGTGCTGGTCTCGCTGATCGTCCAGGGCTGGACGGTGGCGCCGGCAGCGCGCCTGCTCGGGCTGCAGATGCCGCCGGTCTCGACACGGGTGCGCCGCGCCGACATCGATCTGCCCGGCACGCGCGGCTACGAGATGGTCAGCTACCGGCTGGCACGCACCAGTGCGCTGATCGGCAAGCGGCCGAAGCAGCTGCCGATCGAGGACAGTTCGCGCATCGTCAGCCTGACCCGGTCCGGCAAGCTGATTCCGTACCGGGAGTGGGGCGTGCTGAAAGGCGGCGACTACCTGTCGCTGATCGTCTCGAAAGCCGAGCTGCCGGAACTGGACAAGCTGTTCCAGCAGACGCGCGGCCATCACGGCGTCGAGCAGCAGCGCTTCTTCGGGGAATTCGTCGTCAGCCCGGACGCGCAGGTCAGCGATCTGGCCGATGCCTACGGACTGGATGTGCCTAATTCAGCCGGTACGTTCACGCTGGCCGCATTTGTCGCCAGCGTCGTCCACAAGCCGGTGGTCGGCGATCGTCTGCGCTTGGGCGAGATGGAACTGGTGGTACGCAAGATGGAAGGCGGCAAGATCGTCGAACTCGGTCTGCGGCTGCCGCATGGCTGAGCGGCGAACGGCCCGCGAACAGCCGGCGCACGCAGAGGCGCAAAGACGCAAAGACGCAAAGACGCGAAGACACGAAGACTTAAAGCGAGAATCAAGTCGGGCTGCTTCTCGGGGCGTTGGCGGTGCTGAGATTCCGCTGTTCCCCGTTCGGGCTTTTCTTTCTTCGCGTCTTTGCGCCTTTGCGTGAGATCGGACTTGGCGATCACGGCAAACCGGATCACCCGACAGCCGCCCGATAACTGAGACACTGGCCGGAATCTGGTCTGCTTCGTGCAGACCGCAGGCAGCCGATGGCGGTCCACGATACGAGGAGACGGATTTCATGCTGGATGTGCTGGGTCATGTCGCGTTCGGGCTGTTCGGCCTGTCGATGCTGCTGGGCATCGCGCTGCTGTGCTCGAGCAACCGTCGCGCGATCGACCGCCGGCTGGTCGCCACCGGCGTGCTGCTGCAGATCGTCTTCGCGACGTTCGTGCTGAAGGCGCCACTCGGCCGCGCCATCTTCGACACGCTGGCCGGCGGCTTCGTCGCACTGCTCGGCTATGGCCGGGTCGGCTCCACGTTCATCTTCGGCAGCCTGATCGATTCCAAGGATCTCGGCTTCATCTTCGCCGTGCAGGTGCTGCCGACGATCGTCTTCTTCGCGTCGCTGACCGGCGTGCTGTACCACCTCGGCGTGATGCAGAAGATCGTTCAGGGCATGGCCTGGGCGATCACCCGGGTCATGAAGGTGTCCGGTGCCGAAACCACGTCGGTCTGCGCCAGCGTTTTCGTCGGCCAGACCGAGGCGCCGCTGACCATCAAGCCTTACATCGAGCGGATGACCGAATCCGAACTGATGACGGTGATGGTCGGCGGCATGGCGCACATCGCCGGCAGCGTGATGGCCGCGTACATCGGCCTGCTCGGTGGCGGCGATCCGGCGGCCTCGGCGTTCTATGCCAAGCACCTGTTGGCAGCCAGTGTCATGGCCGCTCCGGCGACCATCCTGATCGCCAAGATCCTGCGCCCGGAAGTCGGTGAGCCACTGACACGTGGCGAAGTCCGCGTGCCAGTGGAACGCGACACCGCCAACATCATCGATGCCGCGGCCGCCGGCGCCGGCGAAGGCCTGAAGCTGGCGATGAATGTCGGCGCAATGCTGCTGGCCTTCGTCGCGCTGATCGCGCTGATCAATGCGCCGGTCGCGGCACTTGGCCGCATCGAGTTCGGCGATGGCGCCACGATCAACGCCTGGCTCAGCAGCATCGCCGGTCGCGAGGTGTCGTTGAGCCTGCAGGTGATCTTCGGCTACCTGCTGGCGCCGCTGGCCTGGCTGATCGGCGTGCCGTGGCAGGACGCCACGCTGGTCGGCAGCTTCATCGGCCAGAAGATCGTCATCAACGAGTTCGTTGCCTATGTCGACCTGTCGAAGAACCTCGGCAACCTGCTGCCGGAAAGCCGGGTGATCGCGACCTACGCGCTGTGTGGCTTCGCGAACTTTTCGTCGATCGCGATCCAGATCGGCGGCATCGGCGGGCTGGCGCCAAGCCGGCGGGCCGATCTGGCGCGACTGGGCCTGCTGGCCGTGCTTGGCGGCACGCTGGCCACGCTGATGACCGCAACCATCGCCGGCGTGCTGTCGCAGTTCTGAAGCGCGGCGGTCAGCGGCTGTACTTGTTCTTCACCGTTGCCGGCAGGAATTCCTGATCTCTCATCGGCAGGCCGTACTGGATCGCCGGTGATTCGGAGAACAGACGCTCGGCGAAATAGCTGCCGGCCTTCAGGTCGTAGGTCAGGCTCGGGGCCGCGAATGCCGCCTGCACGTCGTACAACGGCAGCAGATGCCCTTCCTGGAAGCGCCACAGCGTGCCCTTCGGATCGAAGTTCTCGACCATCACGACGTTCCAGCTGTCCTCGTCGACATAGAACACGCGCTTGCCGAAGCTGTGGTTGTTGCCGGGCCGCAGGCTGGCTTCGACAACCCAGACACGGTGCAGCTCGTAACGCGTGCCAGCCTGGTTGAAGTGGCCGCGGGTCAGCAGTTCCCGGTTCTTGTAGCGGCCGTCGCTGAGCCGGTAGCTGTTGTACGGAATGACCATCTCGCGCTTGCCAACCAGCTTCCACACATAGCGATCGAACAGGCCGTTATACATGTCGACCATGTCGATGAACTGGATCGCGTCGGTCTCCGGGAATGGCTGGTCGTAGCCGATCGGTGGCACCCGGAACATGCGCCCGGCGTTGACCAGCAACACCCAGATGCCGCGCGCGCGCTTCAACGAATTGGCGGTTTCGTGGAACAGCGCGACGAACTCCGGACGGCCGCCCGGGCGGGCCGCGCTGAACGTGCCGTAGGCGATCATGTTCTCGCGCTCGATGTCGCCCGGTTCACGAACATTTCCGTAGCGGAACAGCACCCGGAAAGCCGCATTGCTGAGCGCCCGGATCGCGCCATCCGGCGCCACGACCGCCTGCTGGTACTGCACCAGCGTGCTGTCACCGCGATAGCGCACGCGATGGTTCCACAGCACCTCGACGCCGCTCTTCGGCTGCGGAAACGGGAACCCCAGCTTTGCGCCTTCCAGCGAATCGGCCGCTGGCGCCCTCGACTTGCCGTTGTTGGCCTTGGTGGCATCGACGATGGCCTGCGGGAACGCGACGGTGCGCCGCGTCTCGTAGACCGGCATCGTGTAGTCCGGATAGCGCGCGAACAGCGCCCGGTGACCGTCCGACAGTCGGCCTGCGTATTGCGCCAAGTTGGCCGCAGTGATGGTGAATTTCGGCCGGTCGTTCGGGAACGGGTCGGCGAGCTTCCGGCCCGGCGTGTAGCCGGCCGGCCACTGCGAACGCGTCAGCCCGCCAGTGTACGGCGGAATGCTGCCGTCGCGGTTGCCGCCCTGCTCGGCCCCGATCGCGGTCAGGCCACCACTGCCGACGGCGACACCCGGCTCGACGGCATCCGGCGTTGCCGGTGCAGCCGATGCGAGTGCTGCGTCCGCCACGCTGACCGGGCCGCCAAGCAGACCGGTTGCCAGCTGGGATTCACCGTCGTCCCCGCGGCTGCGGCGATTGGCCAGCGCGGCGATGGCCTGCTCGCGGGCGCGTCCGGAATCGAGGTACTTGACCCATTGCTCGGCGAGCTTGCGGCTCGGTGGAAACTGCGTCGCGTTGCGGAACGCGGTCGCGGCGGCATCGACCTCGGCCTGCTGGTACAGCGCGATGCCCAGCGTCATGTAGGCCGGGCCGGTCTTGGCACCCATCGCGATCGCCTGCTGCAGCGCCTCGATGGCGCGCGGGTATTCCTCGCGATCCAGATGCAGCTGTCCGAGCTGCAGGTACAGATCGGCAGACGGTGCTGCGCGAATCGCCTCGGTCAGCGCCGGAATCGCAAGCGGCGCCTCGCGGGCGGCAATCCACAACGCCGCCAGCGACCGCAGGTTGGCCGCCGACTTCGCCAGCTTGCCGCTGTCGAGCCAGCCTTTCAGCAGCGAGCCTGCGGCGTACGGCGCACCGATCTGCGCGGTCAGGCCGACCAACTGCAGCCGCTGCTCCTCGGTGGCGATGTAGCCCAGCCGGCTGGCGACTTCCATCGCTGCCTGCGCCCGCGCCATCTCTCCGGCCTTCAGGTACAGCGCCGACAGGCGGAACCAGTCGTCCTTGGCACTCGGCTGATCGCGGACCACCGTTTCCAGCACCTTCGCGGCCTCGCCCTCCTGCCCGGCACCGACATAGGCCGCATACAGCGCGCGTCGCCACGACAGATCGGACTGCGGCTTGGCGGCCACCCCCTTGGCCAGCGGCCCGACGGCATCGCGATAGCGCTTCTGCTGCAGGTACGCCGCACCGAGCGCCACCAGCTGTTCCGGCGGCAGCGCTTTGCCGGCCTTGAATGCCGGCTCCAGCCCCTTGATGACGCTAACCGGATCACCCTTGCCGACGCGCAAGCGGCCAAGTGAGGCGCGCATCTCGTCGGCCGCCGGGCCGGACAGCGCGCCGGTGGCGATCGCCTGTTCCAGATAGTTCGCCGCAGCTTCCAGATCCTTGGCATTGGCCGCCTGTCCGGCCAGCTCGCGCAGCAACAAGGCACGCGCATAGGGATCGGTCGTACCCTTCAGCTGGGTAGCCAGATCCTGCTGCGCGGCGCTGCCGCCGCTCTGCGTCACACGCGCCTCGCTCTTGTACTGATCGGCGTGCGCAGCGAAGGCCAGCAAGGTCGCCGCGAATGCGATCGGCAGTACGGCGCGGTTATGCATCAGCGGAAGCGCGCGGCAACGCGCATCACGATCGGGTTGACGGCGATCGAGATCAGCGCACCGGCCACGGCGAGCGCCTGCGCCTGGGGCGGCAACAGCTCGAGCGTGAGACCGAGACCCAGCAGGATGAAGCTGAATTCGCCGATCTGGGCCAGTGCGGCCGATACGTTCAGCGCCGCACTGTTCGGCCAGCCGAGCAGCCGCACGATGGCGTACGCCGCCAGAGACTTGCCGATCACGATCACTGCAACCACTGCAAGCACCGACAGCGGCGCGGTCACCAGAATCGTCGGATCGAACAGCATGCCGACCGAAACAAAGAACAGCGCCGCAAAACTGTCCTGGAACGGCCGCAGTTCATCGGCCGCGCGATGGCTCAGATCCGATTCATTGACGACAACGCCAGCGAAGAACGCGCCGAGCGCAAAGCTGACACCAAAAACTTCGGCCGACACAAAGGCCACACCAAGAGACAAGGTCACGGTGGCCAGTGTGAACAGTTCGCGCGAGCCACTCTTTTCGACCAGCGCCAGCAGCCACGGGAACATGCGTCGCCCTACCACCATCATCAGCAGGACGAACAGCACGATCATCGCCAGCGTCAGGCCCAACGAACGCAGCAGCGCGTCCAGATCAAGCGGTTCGCCTCGAAGTGGCCCAGCCAGTGCCGGCAACAGCACCAGCGCCAGCACCATCACAAGGTCCTCGACGATCAGCCAGCCAATGGCAATCTGCCCGTCTTCGGATTCGAGCATGCCGCGCGCTTCCAGCGCCCGCAGCAGCACCACCGTACTCGCCACTGACAAAGCGAGGCCAAACACCAGGCCGGCACCAAAAGACCATCCCCAGAAATCCGCGAGCGACATCCCCATCAGCGTCGCAACGACGACCTGGCCAATCGCGCCGGGCACGGCAATCCCCTTGACGCGTAGCAGGTCGCGAATCGAGAAATGCAGGCCGACACCGAACATCAGCAGGATCACGCCGATCTCCGCGAGTTGCGGCGCCAAGCCGGCATCGACGATCAGCCCCGGCGTGAACGGACCCACGGCGATACCAGCGATCAGATAGCCGATCAGGGGCGGCAAGCCGACGCGAAACGCGATGAAACCGCCGACGAACGCGAAGCCGAGACCTACCGCGAGCGTTTCGATCAGCACCATGTCATGCGCGCCGCCGGCCGCCAATGCCGCCAGCGGCAACGCGAAAAGGATCAACGTCAGGGATCGAAGCATGAGGTCAGCGGTTCGAGACGGGTCAGCGATAGTTGTAGGCGCAGTCGGCCGGGTCCATCTCGACCTTCTGCTTCACTTCAGCGGCGGTCTTGCCTTTCGGGTAGATCCAGTTACCGACGCTTTCGATCGCCGCCGCCTCGTAGACCCCTTTCGGATCGGCATCGACGATGCGCACGTTTTCGACATGCCCGCCGGGGTTGACGACGAACACCACTTCGACCCAGCCGCGGATCTTCTTCTTGCAGGCCCAGTCCGGCATCTGCGGCCGCGCGGTCGACAGCGGCACCAGTTCGCGGCCCTTGAAGCCGCCGTCACCGCGGCCGCCACCGCCGCCACCACCGCCGCCGTTGCCAGTGCCGTTGCCGCCGCCGGCAAAGCCGCCGAACACGCCACTGGTGCCCAGCCCGGCGCCGATGCCGAGATCGGCCGTGCCGATGCCGATGGCAGCGACATTGACCTCGGGCACCGAGATCGGAATCGACGAGGTCGGAATGTTCGGCATCGTCGCGCGCGCCAGTGACGGCGGCGAATCTGGCGGTGGCGGAGGTGCCAGTTCCGGCAGCTTCGCGGCGGCGTCGTCCTCCGGTGGCTTCTGCTGCTCGGTCTTGACGATCTGCGAGATCGGCAGCGCCTCGTCGCCCGGTGGACCGTCGATGTGCGGCGACCAGATCATCCAGCGCATCAGCACGACCATCAGCAGCACGATCAGCGCGGCCAGCGGCGACAGCAGCAGCCAGCGCCATCGGCTGGCGCGACGCGGCGGAGGCGCAGGGCTGACGATGGCTGCCATCTCAGGGAGTGGCGGCTGGGGTCGCCGAAATCGCGACATCCGGTGCGCCGGCCAGCCGCGCCTGATCCATCGCTTCGACGACAAGGCCGGCACGGGCATCGCGATCGGCCTGGATCACCACCGGCGACTTCGGTTTCTGTGCCCGCAGCCGTTCGATCGTCGCGCGCAGCAGGCGGATGTCGACACGACCGCGGTCGACGAAGATTTCGCCGTTCGCCGAGATGCCGACAAAAATCGCCGAGTTGTCGAGCTTGACCGCGGTCTGCGCGTTCGGGCGGTTGATCTTCAGCCCGGATTCGCTGACGAAGGCGGCGCTGATGATGAAAAAGATCAGCAGGTTCAGGAAGAAATCCAGCATCGGCGCGAGGTCGATGTGGGTGTCCTCGCGGACCTGCGAATGGCGGCGGACTTTCATGATCGGGCGCTCACTCGGTCACGAAGCGGTCGGGCAACCGGTCCGACTCCCAGCGTACCTGTGCACTCAGCCGTACCGAAAAGAACAGCCCGAGCAGGCTGACCACAAGCCCCGCCAGGGTCGCGACCATCGCGTGCGACACGCCGTAGGCCATAGCCCGAACGTCGGCCTGGCCAGCGGCGGTCATCGCATCGAACACTTCGAGCATGCCGGCGACGGTGCCCAGCAGCCCGAGCAGCGGCGCCAGCGGAACCATCACCTTGATCAGCGGCATCGTCGCCGTCATGCCGACCTTCAGCTCCGACAGCAACTGCTCGCGGATGCGATGCGCGGTCCACGAGCGGCGGTCACGGCGACCGCTCCACTCGGCCCGGCGCTCGGCGAGCCGCTGCGGATGAATGCGCTTCAGGTACCAGTAACGTTCCAGGATCAGCGTCCACATCGCGAGTGCTGCCACCAGGATCACCTGCACCACCCAGCCGCCAAGGCGCAGGAAGTCTTCCCAGGAGTCGCGCGGCAACTCGAAAGCGATATGCAGCAGCTCGTTCACGATGCAGCGCCTTCGCCGATGCGGGCTTCGAGGCGGCGTGCCAAGAGGCCTGCAGCCTGCTCGTCGAGGATCTGGACCAGCACCCGCGAGCGGGCGCCGAGCACGCTGTTGATGAACAGGATCGGAATCGCGATCAGCAGACCGAGCACTGTGGCGATCATCGCTTGCGAAATGCCGCCGGCCATCACTTTGGGATCGCCAGCGCCGACTTCGGTGATCACCTGGAACGTGATGATCATGCCGGTGACGGTACCGACCAGCCCGAGCAGCGGCCCGGCCGCCACCACCATGCTGAGGAAGCTCTGGAAGCGCTCGATGCGTGGCAGCTCGCGAAGCACGGCTTCGGACACCCGCGTTTCCAGCACTTCCGGATCATGGGCGCGGCCGTCGTCCTTCAGGCAAGCCAGCACCCGACCGAGCGGGTTGTCCGGCGCCGGGGCTTCGATGGCCTTCAGCTGCCGGTTCATCCGGCCGCCGACGATCGCCAGATACCAGAGCTGATACAGCGCGAGCCCAAGGCCGACAACACCAAGCACGATGATCACGTAGCCGACTTCGCCGCCCTGATGGATGCGCTCGAAGACATCGGGCCTGAGCGCCGCCAGCCGGAACAGATTGCCGCGCGTCGGATCGATGGCGACCGGCAGCCACTCGCCGGCAGCCGCATCGGCAAACGCTTCGGCCGGGCCACGCGGCTGTTCGCTGCGCTGCGGCGTGATCAGCCCGCCACCGGGCTGAGCCACCAGATAGTTGCCATCCGCGATTGCGCCAAAGGCACCGATGCGGGTGACGGTCTGCTTCGTCGTCGTGCCATCGGCCGCAGACACCGGCGCCTGGAAGCGCACCACCTTGCCGTTCTCGCCTAGCTCCTGCTGCAGCAGGAACCAGAAGTCCTCGAGCTGCTGGTTGCTCGGCAGCCGAGCCGGGTCGGCCAGCTGGTCGAGCTGCTTCAGGCGCTCGGGGAACTGCGCGGTGATGTAGGAATCCGCAGCCGCCGCGCGGAACTGCGTGGCCGCTTCGCGCACCGCCGCGTAGACCTGTCCCAGATCGCCGCTCTGCGCCGCAAGCTGCGCCTTGAATTCGGTGATCGCCTTCTGGCTGGCTTCGTAGCGGCCGCGCACGGCCGCCGCCCGCGCCTCGGCAGTCCGCAGCTCGGCTTCGGCTTTCGCCAGTTCGGCCTGCTGGTCGGCCTTGTTGCGCAGGAAACGCGCTTCGCGATCGGCGTTGATCTTGGCGTTCTGGGCGCTGGACTCGCGGATCGATTTCAGCAGGTTGTCGATGCCGGCCGCTTGCTGGGCTTGGGCTGTTGCCGCCACACCCAACAACAGCAGGCACGCAGTCAAGGTGCTAAGGCCTCGCAACCCAGCCGCGCCCCTGACCCCGGACCTCTCCCGGCGGGAGAGCGAGAACATCCGCAGGCAGCTCATGGCTTCACCGCCGACGGCGTCGGCACCGGCAGGCTCACGACCAGCGGCGCTGCCGTTTCCCGAGCAATACGCAGCGCTTCGCGGATCTCGCCACGATGCTGCTCGGCCAGCGGCATCCATGCCTTCTTCAGCGCGTCCCAGGCCAGTGCTTCGCGGCCATCGAGCGTCAGCGCATACATCGCCGTGCGCCCGACCCGGAGCACGTCGACCAGCTTCTTCGTGCCTTGCGTGTCCAGTTCCATGCGCTCGGCGCCGAAGACGCGGCCGTAGTCGGCCTCGATGCGATAGGCCTCGACGACGCGGCGGTACTTCTCGCCCTGCGTCACCGCCGGATCGGTCATCAGGCGCTTCAGCGAAACGATCCGTTCCTTGCGCTCCGCGACCAGAAACGGCAGGTCCAGCGCGATGAACTTGTCGAGGCTGTCGATCATCTTCAGCAGCAGCGGCGTCAGGTCGCGGGTATTGGTTGCCAGGTCGCGTGCCTGTGCTGCGAGTGCTGCGCGTTCGGCTTCCTGAGTCGCCAGCAGCGGTTCGACCTGCTCGGCGTAGACCTTCAATTGCTGCGTTTGCCAGATCGCCGCGCGGTAGCGTTCCAGCATGCTGCGGGTCTGGTCATCGAGCGCGTCGATCCGCGCCTGGGCGGCCTTCGCGGCATTGTTGGCCTGAACCGTCGCGTCGATGGCCGGCGAGCCGCCGCCCTGCGCCTGCAGTTCCAGACTCGCACTGCCGGCGGCGATCAGTACGCCGGTCAGTGCAGCTGCCTTAAGCATTGTTGCCATCGTTCTAGTAACCGGTGACCAGCTTGGTCGAGTAGCGATTGAACATCGCCGGCAGCAGCTTGCTGGTCCAGGCCAGCAACTTGGTCTGCACACCGGGATACCAGTGCGTGCGAGGCCAGAGCCGCCACTGCGAAGCCGACCAGACCATCGCGGCAATGTCGTCAGCCTGCAGATTGATGCCGAGCCGGCCGACGCTCTTCGGCGGTGCCGCAACGTTGTTGACCATCGGCGTTGCGACGAACAGCGGCAGCAGATCCATGACCCGGATGCCGTGCCGCGCCCATTCGATGCTCAGGGCTTCGGTCAGACCCTTGACCGCGAACTTGGTCGCGCCATAGGTCGCGAACGCCGGCGTGCCGTTGATCGCCGAGGCCGATGCCATGTTGATCAGTGCGCTGCGGCGGGTCTGCTTCAGGTACGGGAACGCGGCGTGGGCGCCATTGATCACGCCTTTCAGATTGACGTCGACCAGCGCATGGTGGCGTGCCAGCGGCATCTCGGCGAAATCGCCGGTGTGCAGGATGCCGGCGTTGTTGAACATCACATCGAGCCGGCCGGTCTTGGCCCAGAAACGCGTCAGCGCCGCTTCGACCGCAGCGGCATCGGTCACATCGAGGCTTTCGGCGATCGCGAAATCGGCGCCGAACTTCTGCCGCAGGCCTTCGCAGGCGCTGCCGGCAAGGTCATACAAGCCAACGAACCAGCCCTTGGCGGCGTAAAGCTCGGCGGTGGCGCGGCCGATACCGGCAGCGGCACCGGTAATGAAGATTGCTGGACGATCGATCATTCTGACTTGGGCTTTCGTGGTGCTTCATTGGCCACTGCAAGCGGCGGCGGTAATCTAACCCGCTCTCCCGCAAATGTCCGAAACCCGCTCATGGCTGCCAACCACCCGCCTGCCTTCCTCGCTCTGGTCGACGACGCCAAGACGCGCATTCGCGAAGTCCAGGCCCGCGATCTTGCCGCGACGCTGGCCGCCAGGCCGGACGCGAAGCTGATCGATGTCCGCGAGGAAAGCGAGTACGCCGCCGGCCATGTCGTCGGCGCGCAGTGGATCGGCAAGGGCGTGATCGAACGCGACATCGAAGCGCTGCACCCCGACAAGGCGACGGCGCTGTACCTGTACTGCGGCGGCGGTTTCCGTTCTGCGCTGGCCGCCGACAACCTGCAGAAAATGGGCTACACGCAGGTGGTATCAGTCGACGGTGGCTGGCGAATGCTGAAGGATCTGCTGCCGACTGCCGCCCGCTAGACCGCGGTCGGGCCATCGTCATCGGAATGCAAAAAAAGCACCGAAATCCGTTGTCGCGCCCGGACGAACCCCCTACAATCCGCGCCTCGCGTGGCTAGGTAGCTCAGATGGTTAGAGCGCGGCACTCATAATGCTGAGGTCGGCGGTTCGATCCCGCCTCTAGCCACCATTCGAGCATCCAAGTAAGGCCAAAGAAGTCCAAAAGCCCTGAGAAATCAGGGCTTTTTTTGTGCCCGCTGTCCGTAGCGGTCCGGGTAACTCCGCTTGAATCCGGCCAATTACCGGGTAACTATCCGGGTAACTGGGTAAGGCGGACGGGTAACTCATGGCAAAGCGCAGCGGATTGACGGACCTGGAGTGCCGCAACGCCAAGGCGAAGGAGAAGCCTTACAAGCTGGCCGACGAGCGCGGGCTTTACCTTCTGGTGAATCCGAACGGCTCGAAATGGTGGCGGCTTCGCTACACCTGGCAGGGTAAGGATCAGCTTCTGTCGTTGGGGGTCTACCCGGAAGTGCCGCTGGCAGGCCGCAAGCTGACCGCGACCGAGCGCGAGGCAGGCAAGCCCGACCGGATCAAGGGCGCACGCGAACTGCGCGACGAGGCGCGCGAGTTGCTGGCAGCCGGTGTGAACCCGTCACACCAAAAGCAGCAAGCCCGCGAAGCCCTCGCCGCGATCACTGCCGATGCTTTCGAGGCCGTGGCGCGCGAGTGGTACGGGCACAAGTGCGCGACCTGGACAGCGACGCAAGCCGAGAAGGTGCTGCGGCGGCTTGAAGGCGAGCTATTCCCATGGATCGGCAGCAAGGCCGTTCGCGAGATCACCCCGCCCGAGTTGCTGGCCTGCCTACGGCGTACGGCTGCCCGTGGCGCGGTCGACACAGCACACCGCACCCGGCAGGACGCGAGCATGATCTTTCGCTATGCCATCGCCAGCGGCCGGGCCGAACGCGATCCGGCAGCGGACGTTCGCGGCGCGCTGCCCGCGATCCGCAAAAAGCATTACGCGACGATCACCGAACCCCGCGCCGTCGGCGAGCTGATGCGGGCGATACAAGGCGCGTCCGGCACCTTCCCGACCTTGTGCGCCGTGCGCCTTGCGCCGCTGCTATTCGTGCGCCCCGGCGAACTGCGCCATGCCGAATGGTCGGAGTTCGACCTGCACGCTGCCGAATGGCGCATCCCTGCCGCGAAAATGAAGATGCGGGCACCGCATATCGTCCCCCTGCCCGTTCAGGCCGTGGCGATCCTTCGCGAGCTGCACCCGCTGACCGGCACCGGGCGCTGGTGTTTCCCCGGCGAGCGAAGCCGGCAACAACCGATCAGCGAAGCCACCATCAACGCGATGCTGCGCCGCATGGGTTACGCGAAAGATCAGATGACCGGGCATGGCTTCCGCGCCATGGCGTCGACCATGCTGCATGAGCAGGGCTGGCTGCATGAAGCGATCGAGCGCCAACTTGCACACGGCCACCGCGATCAGGTGTCAGCCGCCTACAACCATTCGGAGCATCTGCCGCTGCGCCGCAAGATGATGCAGGCATGGGCCGACTACCTGGACAAGCTGCGCGAGGGCGGCAACGTCACTGCGCTGAGGCAGCGGGCCTGAGTTCACCCGGCGAGGCGAGGCCGCAAACCCGTGATGACCGACAGCGAAAAGAAGCGACTGATCCTATGTCGGGAGGCATACAAGATCGGGAACATGGCGGGCGCAATAGAGGCATTCGCGATCCTGACCCGCAACAAAGAACTTTTACCAGCGTGGCTAGCTGTGGCGCTTCGGCATTTCATCGTCGCCGCCACCGAAGCGGAAGGACAACCCACCCGATCCGCAGTGCGCCGCTGGGCGAAGCGTCACCACGCCGATATGCGCGACTACGAACGCTGGGATTTGGTTCGAGACGGGATAGACAATCAGGGCTTGCGATTTGCTGATGGCGAGGTGTTTCAGGCCGCGCAGGTTGTTCTACGACGGAACGAAACCATAAGCGTGCATTCGATCGAACGCTCGTACAAGCGAGTGCAGCGCCTCAATAAGACCGAGCCGCTGCGATTGCTTTGGTCAACTCTGTTGCCGGCTCATCCGAGCAAGAAGAAGCGCCCGAGAGCCGGCCACCATCCTGACGAGATGCCAGCACACGAGTTATCGAAGTTGCTTGATTCGTGCAGCGCAGCGCTAGCGAAGGGGGTGTCAAGGGCAAAACGTCGCCGAAAAAGTTACCCCTGACTTGGCGTAGCTGGAAATCCAGTCTGTTCCTACCGGCATTCGCCGGAGCCATAGGGACCGACGATGGACAACCAGAAGCATGAAGCGCTGCTTCGGCGGCACGATGTAGAAAAGCGCACCGGAATTAGTCGCAGCCAGCTTTTCGAGCTGATCCGGCGTGGCGAGTTTCCTAAGCCAATCCCCCTTGTTGGCCGCACCCGTGCCTGGGTGGAGTCCGATATATCGGCATGGATTGCCAGCCGGATTGAAGCGGCCCGTCTCGTAGGCAATTCGCGATGAACGGGCATGGATCAAACCAGTGCCCATCCGTCCTTCGAGGGCGGCATCTGAAAGTGCCATGAGCGCCGCCCGCCCGCTGTCCTATGGCGAGATCGTTGACCAGTTCCGCGCCGCGATGCGCGCGGCCGGTCTGGACACCGATGCCACGATCGAGGCCGACGGCAAGCTGCACCGCTTCCGCGTGGCGGGCGATCGGCGCGACCAGCGCAACGGCTGGTACGTGCTGCATGCCGATGGCCTGCCCGCTGGCGAGTTCGGATGCTGGAAGCGAAGCGTGTCCGAGACCTGGCACGCGAACATCGGGCGGGAACTGTCCGAAGCCGAGCGCGAGGCCAACCGGGCGCGGCTGGAAGCGATCCGGCGCGACCGTGAAGCCGAGGCGCAGCGGGTGCGCGCAGAGGCGCGGAAGAAGGCCGCGAAGCTGTGGGAGGAAGCCAACCCGAAGCCATCCGCGAAGCATCCGTATCTGGTGAAAAAGCAGGTGCGCGGCTACGGCATCCGACAGCTTCGCGACGCGCTACTGATCCCCGTCCGCGACGCCGACGGCGCGCTGCATGGCCTGCAATTCATTCAGCCGGACGGAGCCAAGCGATTCACGTCCGGCATGGCGAAGGCGGGCCGCTATCACGCGATCGGCAAGCCCGATGCCGTGCTGCTGATTGCCGAGGGCTACGCGACAGCGGCGACGCTGCGCGAGGCCACCCGGCAGGCCGTGGCGGTCGCGTTCGATACCGGCAACCTGCGCCCCGTGGCGCTGGCGCTGCGCGCCAAGTTCCCCACCGTGCGCATCGTCATCGCGGCCGACAACGACCACCGCACCGAAGGCAATCCGGGCATGGCGAAAGCCGCTGAAGCGGCGCAAGCCGTGGGCGGCATCGTCATCGCGCCCGAGTTCGCGGCGGACGATGCAGGCACCGATTGGAATGACTACGCGGCAACGCATGGCCTGCGCGCTGTGGGCGCTGCGTTTGCATCTGCTGCCGATGCCGAAGCCAGCACCGCGCCCGCGCTAGAGGCCGCGCCCGAGCCTGCCGCAAGCCCTGCGCCTGCACTCGCGAAGCCAGCCGCGCGAGCGCCCCGCGCCAAGTCTGCCGAGGCCAGCGGCGGCGCACGCGCACGTTTCACGCGCGACGAGCGCGGCATCTGGCACAACGGCACCGATCCGAAGGACGGCACCCCGCTTGCGCCGCAATGGGTCTGCCCGCCGATCGAGGTAGCGGCTTACCTGCGCGACCTGGACGGCACCAACTGGGGACGGCTGCTGACCTTCAACGATGCCGACGGCACGGCGCACCGCTGGGGCATGCCGATGCGGCTGCTATCAGGCGGCGGCGACGAGATGCGCGCGGAGCTGCTGCGGCTGGGCTTCGACGTGCCGACTTCACAGCGAAGCCGCAACCTGCTGACCGACTACATTCAGCAATCGAAGCCCGAGGCGCGGGCGCGCTGTGTCGAGCGCGCCGGATGGCATGGCCGCGCATTCGTGATGCCCGAGCGCACCATCGGCGAGGCCGACGAAGCCGTGCTGTTTCAAAGCGAGACGGCAGGCGGGCATGTCTATCGCGAGCGTGGCGACCTGAGCGACTGGCGCAGCGATGTTGCTGATCTGTGCCGGGGTAATTCGCGGCTGCTGTTCGCGGTATCAGCTGCGTTCGCAGGCCCGCTGCTGCACTGGGCTGGCGAGGAATCGGGCGGCTTCAACCTGCGCGGCGCTTCCAGCACCGGCAAGACCACCGCGCTGCGCATGGCGGCTTCGGTCTGGGGCGGGCCTGAGTTCATGCGCCGATGGCGGGCGACAGACAACGGGCTTGAGTCGATCGCGGCGCAGTATTCCGACGGGCTGCTGATCCTAGACGAGCTGGGGCAGATGGATCCCCGCGTTGCGGGCGATGCCGCGTATATGCTGGCCAATGGCGAGGGCAAGGCCCGCGCCGGACGCGGCGGCAGCGTGCGACCCGTCACGACCTGGCGTCTGCTGTTCCTGAGCGCGGGCGAATTGAGTCTCGCCGAACACATGCGGCAAGGCGGTAAGCAGGCACAGGCCGGGCAGGAAACCAGAATGGCGGACATTCCGGCCGATGCTGGCGCGGGCTTCGGCATCTTCGACACGCTGCATGGGCACGCTAGCGGCGCAGCCTTGTCGCGCAACTGTGCCGAGGCAGCGGGCAGTGTGTACGGCGTCGCCGGACCCGCGTTTATCCGCGCGCTGCTGCCCCGTCTGGACACGCTGCCGGACGCAATCCGGGCGCTACGCCGCGCCTTCACCGATCGCCATGTACCGAAGGGCATCGACGGGCAGGTGTCGCGGGTGGCGGGCCGTCTGGCGCTGATCGCGGCGGCTGGCGAACTGGCAACACAAGCGGGCATCACCGGATGGGACGAAGGCGAAGCCGATGCAGCCTGCGGCCGATGCCTGCATGCATGGATCGACACGCGCGGCGGCACCGGCAACCTTGAACCCGTCCGCATGTTGTCGCAGGTGCGCCGCTGGCTTGAATCTGAGGGCAGCGCACGCTTGCAGGCATGGAGCGAAAAAGCGGACGGCAAGGAATGGGTGACGGTGAAGCGCGCGGGCTTCCGTTGTGCCGAGGTATTCAGCGATGACGCAGAGACCTACTACCTGCTGCCTGAGACCTTCGAGCAAGAGATTTGCGCGGGCTTCGATCCCCGGCAGGTGGCGCAGCTATTGGCGAGTGTGGGCGCGCTGAAGCGGCCGAAGGATGGCAACCGGCTGAAGCGCAAGGAACGGCTGCCGGTGCTGGGGCTGACGTGGTGCTATGTCCTGCTGCCGTCGATCTGGCAAGCCGTGCCGGGCGATGCCGAGGCGGGCGCGTGAGGGTGCGCCGTGGCGCAGCGACAGTTTCCGGCGCGACACTTCCCCGGATTGACCGGGGACAACGGGGACAAGTGGCGAAAAACAGACACAACACCATGAAGCCATTGGCTTTTCCGTTGTCCCCGGTCTTTGTGCTTCAACCGGGGACACAACGGGGACTACCGGGGACAGATGCCCGCGCCGATTTGTCCCCGGTTGTCCCCGGTGCCTGAGCCGACCAACCGACCGACCGGGGACAGATATTACCCAATCGGATCCGAGGCTTGCAGCGTTTGTCCCCGTTGTCCCCGGTGTCCCCGGTGTCCCCGGTGTTTTTCGGTCATGTCTGAGCGCGGCAGGCCGTAGGGGGTGGAAATCCTTGACCGATCGAAGCCCCATACCGTTGTTCCCGCGTGATTCGCACGCGCGGGAGATCGGCAGGGGGGAGGTCAAAAGACTGCGCCGATCATGGCGGAAACCGTCTCCCAACCTTCATTCGCAAAGTCGCGTAATTCATAGGGGGGTATAGCAGCAGCGCTACCAGCGATAGGTGCGGATAATCGCGACCGACGTTGGTGTAGCCGCACCGAAAAGCGGCCCGACCAACCATGGAACAACGGTTCGATCTGCAAAGCAGGCCCAGTAACCCGATCAAGCCCAGCCGGCCGCGTACTCCTATGACGACCCGCACTACTGACGACCCGCACTACTCCGCGACCAAAAGACGCGAAAGTCATGAAAACCGTGGACAGCAAACGCAGCGCATTTGCACATATGTACGCAGTCGCCAATGACTGCACGTTCTGAAAGCTTAGGCTGCTAGGGTCCAAGACAAGCCGCAGGGCCCCTGGCGTGTGATGCACTCGCAAGCATATTCCCGTTTTACCGGGTCAACCTCACAAGCCTCCAAAAGCGAGCATCTGAAAAAGCATGGCGTCGGAGGCTACCAACACCTCCGTCTTACGGATAGCAACTCCATCAGGGCCCTGCGGCCACCGCACTATATCCGCTAGTAGCCCGCTGTCAACTTCTTCTTCTGCAGAAGATACTCAAGATCAATTTCGCCATTCCAGACCGTAAAGCAAAGGCGAAACTTCTGCACATAATTCAGAATTTCCCCGGCATCCGAAACGGATATCCTCTTTTTATACATCTTTTGATAAACAGCGTTCACGATTGCCCGCTTGAACGTGATGTTAAAGAAAGGGCAGCAAATCATGTCAAAAAACAGATAGGTAAGTTCAGCGCTTTCTTGAACGCTCTCCGCCTCAGATATTCGATCTAACGCATACGTTTGTATTTCCGTACGCAGCCCATCATACGCCTGCTTATCCTCTATGTAATAGAGGAGCGTAATAACATCGAAATATGTCCATTTCTCAGCGCGCGTTCCTAGACGTGCACGCGGGGCCACAATAGCTCTAAGCTGAGCGTCATTGATTAACTCGGAGGGGGCGATCGCCTTCATTGCCACGAGCAAATTCAGTATTTCGGTTCTTGCATTTTCTCTGCTCTTATTGACCCCAATAACAAGAGTGCATTGTCGAACAATTAGCTGTTGAATGGCCACTGCAAGAGCATCTGATGTACGCGCTACTCGATACCCAAGTAACATCAACTGGGAAAGAGAGTACGTGGTGTTTACCCGCACATCCATTGAATATAGAAAAAAAGCCACTTCCAAGACTGCCGTCAGAACAAGTCCAAGTCGCGCAATTTCTTCTTCTGTCGGCGCATTTATCGCTGTTTTGCTGAGCTTATACACCTCCTTAGTCAAAGCACCAAAGGCATATCCACTGACGACTTCGAAAGAGACATTGCTGCGCTTTAATACGATTTTTAGTTCGGTAATAATCAGATTACCGACCACCCAACTTTCCCCGGCGCCGATTCTCCTATCCCTAATCGAAGAGAATTTCTCCGGGGGCGGATGCTTTGGGTCTTTCTTCAACGCGAGACGAATTTCGCTAAGCCATTTGAGTAGAGTATCTTCGAATAGACGTTTAACGTCTGTTTTTGCAATAGTCTGAGGAGATGCGAAAGGACGCGTCCAAAAATCTGTTTTTGAGTCATTGATGAAAAGCCTATATGGCTTTAATACCTCAGTAACTATACGTTGTACACGACGGACTTCTTCCTCGTCATTGCCGAATACATAGAAGTCATCGATATAGCGACGAACGACAGCCCCAATCCCCTCTTCTTTTAGCGCAATGGCTACTTCGGTATCTACCGATTGAAGAATTATCTCGGCAAACACTCGCGAGACTTCAGGGCCAACGACGATTCCATTTGTTTCCCCGTGATTGACATTACACATAAGCCGATCAAATGTATCCTCGAAGCTAAGGCACTGTTTATTTCTTTTCGAGAATAATTTGCCCCTCACAGACCACGCTATGGTGTGTGTGTAAATACTTGGGAAACACTTGGATAGATCAAATTTTAAGAGCGCCGGAAAAGAAGCCTCCAAAGTAAGAAATTCGGGCGAGTCGATGAATTTGTGCAAACGGCTATATCGGTCATATGAAAAGTATGAGCTCGCGTGCGTCGTTTGAAGCGCCGATCTTTTCTCAATCTCCACCACATCAGTCTTTAATGCATCACCCTCAGCGGCGTTCTCTGGCTCCACATAGAACGATGTTCTTCTGGCAGGATACCTGAGACTATAGTCGCTTCTTTTGCACAACCACAGCATTTGCGAATAGTTTTTACTGTAAAAATCTACAAATGCGAGCTGCCCACCCGGGTGAATGAGCGCGAGATCTCTGTTCTTTGATTTGCCCTGTTTAATTGTGTATTTAAACGGTATCGTTGCATTTTCTCTCCCAAAATCAATAAGATAAGACACAAGAGCTGGGGCGCGAGTATTTCTCTTGCGGCGAATGAACTCGTAGAAATTGGTGTTAGTAAAGATAATTGGAAGTTCATACGGCAGCATCTCCGTCAGGAGTACCCGCGCGGCGTCATTCTTTCGGACCCGTATTTTCTTGCTCATACAGTCCAACACTCGCGAATTTCTCTTGCACGTATTGTATGAACAACGCGCTCGCGTCGAGCATCGAATCCAGATTTGAATGTCACGCTCGCGAGTTCTCTTCTTTGAGCACTAGTCATTCCTGCCCGAAGCTTTCGACCAAATGCATTGTTACGTGCGAAAATATGACTGCGAAGATAATTATCTAAATTTTCAAATGACTCAACAGCGCTGCAAAGCGGGTAGTTATAGTAAATTCCGGCTTTTAGTCGCCCTCTATTGCGAGGACTATATAAACGATGATTTTCAGTCAAGAAATAAACGCGATCTCTTAGAAGCCTATAGTCTCTATTTTTTATGAAGTCCAAAAAAGCCTCACTGATTCGAGTCTTTATACGTTTCAACTTCCGATCTGCCAACGTAACGGAGACTTTTTGTTGCTTCTTCCTATCAGTTATGACATCGCTCAGACTGTAGCGATATCCCAAAAGTGAAAGCCTATGATTTCTATTTTCTTTGGGTCGGCATTGGCATTTCTTGAAGCATCGACATGTCGCTTCGCTGCAGCGACAAGTCGGCTCACAGCGACACCCTATATATATTTCAATGCATTTATCCGGGTTTAGCGAGATGCCATGAGGTAGCAGCTTCTCAACTGCTTCTTTCACGCTTGCAGCTCCGCCACGGTGGAAGATGATGATATCGTCCACGTACCTCGCAGAGTAATACACACCCTCGATGTTGCGAATGGCGCGGTCTAGCGACTGCATTACTACTTCCGAGAGGGTCGCACTAATAGCCATGCCCCGAGGAACTCCACTGGCAATGACCCCTTCAAGTGAATCAAAGAAGAGCCGCAGTAAATTTACGGCGGCATTTGATATCAAGCAATCGGCTTGAATCTGTGCCAATAGGCTTTCTCTATTGATCGATTCGTAGAATCTTTTTATATCGAGCCTTAGCAGATACTTGGGCACACCCTCCTGCAAGAGTTGAAGCGTTTGCGCTACGATCTCGCCCCGATCAGCCGGACGTATGTCGTACGCCGATCGAAGGATTTTTATCAATCTCCGCTGCACGAGTTGATCGCCTAATTTCTCCGAGTAGTAGACGACGAAAGACTTTGTCCGGGTGCGTTTAGGCGGCTTAAATGTGAAATTTCCGCTTTCAATGCTTTTTGAAAGACTGGTTATATAGTGTTTCGCCAAGTGCTTCTGGCTCAAAACACCGTAACCCGGCAAGTCGCGTACGTTCACCTCTCGCGCAAGCCGAGCTGGCGAGAATTCACGAAATAACACTAGGCTCCCCCGTTATCGCCGTTTAGATAGTTATCGCCCCACACGAGTTTCTCATAAGGGGACACCAGATCAAGCCTGTGCAACGGGCAAAAAAACACCCGTCTTTCCCGCTTCAAGTGCATTACTTGTTGCGAGGATGCAACTTCCGCCTTTAGTCGTGACGTTCGGTACAGTCATTTTGCCATCACAACCAAGGTCAGCATCCCCGCAAACCGTCATGGATCCGGTGCCCTGTTCAATGGTCCCGTACCGATCCGACAGCCGGCAAGCTATCCCATTCAACCCCGCAATCGGTGCAGCCGTCGGGATGGCGGGTAACTTTCCGGGTAACTAATCCGAGACGATCAAGCGAAAGCTATGCGGGAAAAGGCTTGCAGCGGATCTTTCGATCCCGCCTCTACCACCACCTGACAAAAAGCCCCGTCCGAAAGATGTTTCGGACGGGGCTTTGTCTTGTCTGCGGCCAGGTCCGTTTGCCTTCAGCGCTTGGGTGTCGGCGCTCGGAACTCGATCGGTGCTTCGGTCTGCCCCGCGGACGCACGGCCAGTGCCGCAGTTGTTGCAGCTACCGCAGCCGGTGTCGCAATGGCTGGCAATGGTCGGCGCAACTGAAGCCGAGAACCCGGCCATCGCGAGCAATTTCGCGAACCCGCGCCGACTGGCCGCCGGAAACAGCTGGAACATGGCCCGCAGCGCAAAACCGAGCACGATCACGGCAACCGCAAACGATTCGAGGGTCATGGCAGCGCTCATGTCAGGGCACTGACGATCCGGAAGGTCAGGAACGACGCGCCATAAGCCAGTGCGAACAAGTAGAAGGTCGCGATGCCGACGATCTTCCACGAACGGGTCTCGCGGCGAATCACCGCCAGGGTCGACACGCACTGCGGTGCGAACACGTACCAGACGATCAAGCTCAGCGCGGTGGCCAGCGACCACTGCGCGGCGATCAGCGGCAGCAGCTGGCCGGCGGCGGCGTCTCCGGTGGCCGACACCGCATAGACCGTGGCCAGCGAGCTGACCGCAACCTCGCGTGCCGCCAGCCCCGGAATCAGCGCGATGCAGATCTGCCAGTTGAAGCCGATCGGCGCGAACACCGCTTCCAGCGCCTTGCCGATGCGGCCGGCATAGCTGTAATCGATCGCGGGGCCGGCGAAATCGGCAGGCGCGGTCGGATAGGTCGACAGGAACCAGAGCAGCACGGTCAGCGTCAGGATGATGCCGCCGACGCGCTTCAGGAACACGCTGGCCCGCTCCCACAGGCCGATCATCACATCGGTGACATGCGGCACGCGGTACGACGGCAGTTCCAGCAGCAGCGCGTGTTCGATGCTGTCGCTGCGGATCAGCTTCATCGCGTAGGCAACCAGCAGCGCCGACACGATCCCGGCGACGTACAGCGCGAACAGCACCAGGCCCTGCAGGTTGAAGATGCCGGCGATGGTCTGTTCCGGAATGAAGGCGCCGATCAGCAACGCGTAGACCGGAAGCCGCGCCGAACAGGTCATCAGCGGCGCCACGAGGATCGTCGCCAAGCGGTCGCGCGGATCCTGGATCGTGCGCGCCGCCATGATGCCGGGCACGGCGCAGGCAAAGCTCGACAGCAGCGGAATGAACGAGCGGCCGGTCAGCCCGGCACCGACCATCAGGCGATCGAGCAGGAAGGCCGCTCTCGGCAGATAGCCGGATTCCTCGAGCACGAGGATGAACAGGAACAGCAGCAGGATCTGCGGCAGGAACACCACGACGCTGCCAGTGCCGACCAGCATGCCGTCGACCAGCAGGCTGCGCAGCGTGTTGTCGGGCAGCACCGACTTCAGGTAGTCGGCCAGCGCCGTGACGCCGGCATCGATGCCGTCCTGCAGCGGTGCCGACCACGAGAACACCGCCTGGAAGATCAGGAACATCACCACGGCCAGCAGCGCCAGGCCGAACACCGGATGCAACGCCCAGCGATCAAGGGCGTCATCGACTTCGCCGGTACGACGCGGCACCGTCACTGCCAGCGCCAGCAGCCGCCGCACTTCGGCATGCAGATCGGCCGGCGCGGTTGCAGCCGGCAGCGGTGGCAAGGGTCCGTCGATCTGCCTGAGCAACGCCGCAGCGCCATCGGCGCGCACGGCGATGGTCTCGACCACCGGCACGCCAAGTTCACGTTCCAGACGCGCCCGGTCGATGACGATGCCGCGCTTGGCCGCCGCATCGCACATGTTCAGCGCCAGCACCATCGGCAGGCCGAGCGCCCGCACTTCGAGCACGAAGCGCAGGTGCAGCCGCAGGTTGGTGGCATCGGCAACACAAACCAGAAGATCAGGCCGCGCCTCGCCAGCCATCTGGCCCAGGCAGATGTCGCGGGTGATTGCTTCATCCGGACTGGTCGCAGCCAGCGAATAGGCACCGGGCAGATCCAGCAGCTGCACGCTGCGACCGGACGGCGTGCGGACGACACCGGCCTTGCGCTCGACGGTGACACCGGCGTAGTTCGCGACCTTCTGGCGGCTGCCGGTCAGGCGGTTGAACAGCGCGGTCTTGCCGCAGTTCGGATTGCCAACCAGCGCCACCTGCATCGCCAGCGCGCTCATGCCGCCATCCTCACAAACACCCGAGCGGCTTCGGCCCGGCGCAGCGCAAAACGGGTGTAGCCAATCTGCACGACCAACGGATCGCCACCGAGCGGACCGCGCGCCACCAGCCGCACCGGCTCGCCGGACACGAAGCCGAGATCACGCAGCCGGTCGGCGATCGGGTCGGGCACGGTCGCGTCCTCGACACGCTCGACGATCGCATCGATCCGCAGTGGCAAATCCCGAAGGCGTTGTTCCACGACCTGGCACGTTAATGAGAATGGTTCGCAAGCATACGCGATCAACCGACTTTCGGTTCGGCCGGCGATCCGTGCTGGTTCGTCTCGCCCTCGCCCGGCTTCAGGCCATAGGCGTCGACCAGCCGCCAGACGTGCTTCGGGATCATCGATTTCATGCGCCGCGGCTGTTCGCGCCGGAGGTGAATCACCGTTTCGACGGCCTTCATCTCGACGCGTGCGCGGGCGAACTCCAGACCGCGCGGCCCCACGCGGGGCATCAGCCAGCCGACGATCGGCTTCAGCCATTCCGGCATCCGGCGCAGCGGCAAGCCGCCGGCGGCGCGCTCGGTGTTGGCCAGGAAGCCCTTGACCGGCCCTGCCCGCTTGCCGCGGCTGCCCGGCGCTGACAGCCGTACTTCGTCACCGAGCAGCGCCAGCAGCTCGGCACCGCGGTCATTGCGTACCAAGAGCCACTGCTCGCCCTCGCCACCCATGTAGCCGACGGTGATGTCGGCCAGCACGTTGGTGTAGTCCACGCAGGTGCGGCAGGTCAGCGGAAAGAAATCACGCGGCAGTTTCGAGATCGGCAACTGCAGGAACGGAATGGTCTGCTGGCGGCCATCGTCGAAGCGCAGTTCGACGTGATAGTCGGCGCGGAATTCGAGGTAGCGGATGCTGTCTGGCTGCGCCGACAGCAGCTTCAGAAAGCCGTGGAAGTTCTCGGTCGTGGTGTTGTCGGAACACGGCGTGCCGATCACGTAGAGCTTCTCGAAACCCAGCTCGGCTTCCAGTGCCCGCAGCGCGTAGATCTGACAGGGAATGCCGATCACCGCCAGCCGCGTGTGGCCAGCGGCCCGCGCCGGCTCCAGCAGCGCCAGCAGCGGCGCATAGCCCATGCGCATGCCACGGCAGGCGGCCAGATCGGCGGCCTTGGTGACCAGCACTGGCACCGGCCGCCAGCGGTCGTTCGGGTCGGCGGTCATCGTCAGCACCGCGTCGACGGCGCCGGTTTCCAGCAGCCGTTCGGCGATTCTTGTGGTGATGCCGGTCCATTGCGCGTCCGGCAGCGGTTTGGCCAGCGCGGCGCGGTAGATCTGCTGATGCGGACCGAAGAAGGTTTCGTCGGCCTTCAGCGGATCGCGCGCCCGGCCGTGCACCTGCGCTTCCAGCTTCGCGTAATCCGGCTTGATGAACTGGCAGGCGCGACCGCAGCGGCCGGGATCGTTGCTGCGCGATATGCCGCAATCCGTGCACAGGTCGCGCGCAGCCGCAGGCCGCGCCAGTGCGTCTGCGGTCGACGGTGCGGTCACGGGTTCTTCAAGTCCTCGATGCGGATGTCACCGCGCGCCAGCAGGCTTTCGCGAAACCAGCGGGTCGCGGCATCGGCGTCGCCACGCGGCCCCTTGATGCCGAACTCGATATGCCGTTCGCGCTCCGGGCTGCCGCGAAACGGCAGGCTCGCCAGCTTGATCGCCGGATAGGCCGCGAGTGTCGCTTCCATCAGGCCGATCAGATCGCCCTCGCCGCCCGAGCCATAGGCGCGAAACGTGAACTCCACCGGCGGCTCGGCGTTGTGCAGCGCGCCCAGCCGCGTGTCGAGCACCCATTCGAGCATTGGCCAGGCCATTTCCGGGAAGCCGGGAACGAAGTAGCTGTTGGCAAAGTAGAACCCGGCGATGTTGTTGATCGGGTTCGGAATCAGGCCAGCGCCGAGCGGGAAGTCGGCCATCAGCACCCGATTCGGCCAGGCCTTGTCGCCGTACTGCTGCTCGATGATCGCCAGTGCTTCCGGATGGCGGGCGATCGGCACATCGAATGCGCGGGCGGCCGCCTGCCGGGTGCGGTCATCCGGCGTGCCGCCGATGCCGCCGCAGGACAGCAGCACATGCCCGCGCGCGTGGGCGCTGCGGATCACGTCGGCGATCTGGCCTTCGTCGTCACCGGCGAAATGCGCCCATTCGAGACTCATGCCGCGGGCATTGAGCATCTCGATGACTTTCGGAAGATGCTTGTCCGGCCGCTTTCCGGACAGCAGTTCATCACCCACGATCATCAGACCTACCGACGACATCCCGCACTCCTGTTCACTGCAATGGTGGAAGGCCCGAACGGAGTGAAAGCGCCGCAACTCGATGCACGCCAGGCCCGTGTGACCGGCCGGTAGTCTTACCGATCATCATCGGCAGCGATAGCGGCATGCGTCAGTGCCGGTCGACTCATCCCCGGCCATCCGGATCAGGCTAGGCTGCGTGCGTCTGTCCACCGAATTCGCTCCCGTATGTCGTCTTCTGCGCCTGTGCTGGTCGTGGTTGCCCATGGCTCGGAGAGCCTGGAGACCGTCACCATCGTCAACCTGCTGCGCCGTGCGGAACTAGCCGCAACCGTGGCCTCGATCGAAACCACCACGGTGATCGACGGCACCCGCGGCATCCGCTTCATGGCCGATGAACTGCTAGCCGACCTCGACCGCCAGCCGTGGTCGATGGTCGTGCTGCCCGGCGGCGCAGCAGGAGCCGAGGCACTCGGCCGCCACCCGCCGCTGGTGGCGATGCTCGAAGCGCGCAACGCGGCCGGTCAGCCGATCGCCGCGATCTGCGCAGCGCCGGCACTGACGCTGGCCGCCAACGGGCTGCTCGAGGGTCGCCGAGCGACCTGCTACCCGGCATTTCGCGAGCAACTGCCGAACTACGTCGACCAGGCCGTCGTTCGTGACGGGCCGTTCACCACCAGCCCGGGGCCGGGTACCGCCATCGCGTTCGCGCTCGACCTGATCGAACAGCTCAGTGGCAAGGCGCGCCGTGACGCAGTCGCCACTGGGCTGCTGGTGGCACCCTGAATCGCTCAGCGCGCCACGAGTGCGGCGGCATCAGCCTGCCGTGGAACCGTCTGCTTTTCGACCTTGCCGTGCGCTGGCAGGACGACCAGCCGTTCCCGAAATCGGGCTCGACGGTCAATGTCGAAGCGGGCGTACAGATCCGCTTCTGAGGGCAAACGCTGACAAGAAAAGCCGCGACCGGGGCATCCCGATCGCGGCTTGTTCGTTTCCGGACCATTGCCGCCGCCGGATCTTCCGCCGGCCGATGGCTCAAGCCATCTTGACCAGACTGGTTGCCGCCTGCGCATTGTCCTCGGCGGCGCGCATCACTTTCGACTGCAGCTCGAACTGCCGCGCGAGATTGATCATGTTGACCATCGCGCCGGCAAGATTGACGTTCGAGCCTTCAAGCGCGCCGCTGGCCAGCACATCGCCGGCCGCCGGGTTCAGCGTGACGCCGGCTTTCGCGCGCATCAGCCCGTCGACGCCGCGCTGCAGCTCCTGCTGGCTGCCGCTGACCACTCGGAGCCGGCCGATCACCACCTGCGCCGCAGCGCTCTGGCCATTCGGCACGGCGGTGATGGTGCCGTCGTTGCCGATGGTCACCGAGGTCGATGCGGGAATCGCCAACGGACCGGCATCGCCGAGCACGGCAAGGCCGGTCGAGGTGCGAAGCTGCCCGTTGGCATCAAGCCGCAGGTCACCGGCGCGCGTGTAAGCCTCGGCACCGTCGGGCGTCTGCACGGCCAGCCAGTTGTTGCCTTTGAGCGCGATGTCGAGCTGTTCGCCGGTCTGCATCAGGCTGCCCTGCTCGGCATCCCAGCCGTTGTCGGACAGCTGCGCGTTGGCGCGCGTCTGGAAGCCGGGGCCATCGACATTGATCGCCTGCGCCGCCGCCAGCTCGGCGCGAAATCCGACGGTGCCAGCGTTGGCGAGGTTGTGGCTATTGGCGGTCTGCGCCCGCAGCGTGGCGATGGCGCCGGACATGCCGACATAAAGCGCGCGGTCCATGACTAGCTCCTGACTCGTTCAGCGCGGCATCAACGGATGTTGATGATCGTCTGGGTGATCTGGTCGGTCGTCGAGATCATCTGCGCATTGGCCTGGAAGCTGCGCTGCGCGACGATCATGTTGACCAGCTGCTTGGTGATGTCGACGTTCGAGCTTTCCAGCGCGCCGCTCTGGATCAGCCCGAAGTTCGACGAATTCGCCGAGCCGCGAATGACCGGTCCGGACGCGAAGGTCTCGCCCCAGCTGGTATCGCCCAACTGCTGAAGGCCCTGCGGGTTGGCGAAGTTGGCCATCGAGATCTTGCCGAGCCGGGTCGCCTGACCATTGGTGAAACGGGCCTGGACGACACCCTCCTGGGTCACCTCGATGCCGCTGAGGCGGCCCGTGGCGTAGCCGTCCTGGGTCAGGCTGTTGACCGAGAACGTGTTGCCGTACTGAGTGCTCGAACTCAAGTCGACGGTCAGCGTCACCGGATTGGATCCGGTCGATGTGGTGTAAGACGGCAGCACGATCTGGCCGTTGCTCGGCGTGGCCAGCGAGCCATCGCTGTTGAAGGTGATCGGCGTGCCGGTGCCGACGTCGCTGCCGTCGATCTGCGTGTGCACCGTCCACTGGTTGCTCGCGGTACCCGACTTCACGAAAAACAGGTTGGCCGGGTGTGCAGTGCCGAGCGAGTCGTAGATCGTGACCGACGTGGTGTTGTTGTAGCTCGTCGGGTCATTGGCCGCGAACGGTGTGGTGGCCGGCGCGCTGGCTTCGGCCGGCAGGTTGATGCCGGTGTTGAGCAAGGTCGTGGCGTTCGGCGGGTTGTCGGACGTCGACAGCTGGATGTCAGACAGGCTGGCGGTATCGAAACCGGCAGTTCCGGCAACCGGCGGATAGGCCTGCAGGCGCGCGCCGGAACCGTTGACGATAAAGCCATTGCGATCGGTGCCGAACTGGCCCGAACGCGTGTAGCTGATCGCGCCGTCCTTGGCCAGCGTGAACCAGCCGGTGCCGCTGACGGCAAGGTCCAACGAATTGTTGGTGACGCTGATCGCGCCCTGCGTGAACTGCTGCGCAACCTTGGCGACGCGGGCACCGCCGCCCACTGCCGTGTCCGACACGCCATAGGCGTTCGACAGGAAGAAGTCGGCAAATTGCGAGCGCGATTCCTTGTAGCCGATGGTGTTGGCGTTGGCGATATTGTTCGAAGTGACGGCGAGGTCCGACGACGCAGCGTTCAGACCGGTCAAGGCGATATTGAAGGACATGTCAGCGGGCTCCGGTATTGGCGGAAGGTGGGGTGCCGGCGCTGGTGCGCTGCGGCGCGATCAGTGATTCGACGAAGTCCGACAGTTCGGCGCGACGACGGCGACGGCCCACCTGCGGGATGTCGAACAGGCCGGGGATGCGGTGCGGCGGAATGGGTGCGGGACGCGGGCTGTAGAAATTCACGGCGGGCTCCTGACGACGGAACGAGGGTTCAGATGATCTGGCGGACATCGCCGAACGGAATCACGCCGAGCCCGGCGAGATTCAGGCTCAGGCCGTTGCTGCCCAGCGCCACGCTCTGCACCAGCCCGGCCGCCAGCGTCGGTGCCGATTCGGTGGCGCCATTGCGGGTCAGCGTTGCGCGGATGCCATAGCTGCCGGACGGCATGGCATTGCCGCTGGAGTCCTTGCCATCCCAGTTGAAGTAGCTGGTGCCGGCTGCCTGCGTGCCGTAGTCGAGACGCCGCACCACGGCACCGCTGGCATCGACGATCTCCACCGCAAGCTGGCCACCCGACGGCACTTCGACGCCACCGCTCAAGCCACCTTCGCCATCGAGATAGCCGGTCTTCGACGGATACAGCACGCCGCGGCCGACCAGACCGGAGGCCTGCAGCGATTGGCTGGAGGTCAGCGACGACGATAGCGAAGTGAACGAGTCCTGCAGCCCCTGGATGCCGGAGACGGTCGAGAACTGGGCGATCTGGCCGAGGAACTCGTTGGATTCCAGCGGCTTCAGCGGATCCTGATTCTGCAGCTGCGTGGTCATCAGCTTCAGGAAGTCGGCCTGGCCGAGCGAATCGGCCTTCTTGTCGGCCGGCTTCATGCTGAGGCCGAGATCGGAATAGGCGTTGCTGGCAACGGCGGTGGTCATGGCGTTCTCGGTGAGTTCGGTGGCGATCAGCGGCCCAGCGACAAGGTGCGGCTGGCCAGTTCCTTGGCGGTGTTCATCACTTCGACGCTCGACTGGTACGAGCGCGACGCGGAAATCATGTTGACCATCTCTTCGACGACGTTGACGTTCGGCGCGAAGACATAGCCGTCGGCATCGGCCAGCGGATGGCCCGGCTCGTAGCGCTTGTCGGCCGGCGCCTGACTCTCGACAACACCCAGCACCTGCACGCCCGGCGTGCCATTGCCCCCCGCTTCCATCGCCGCCTTGAACATCGGCAGACGCGCCTTGTAGGCACCATCGGCCGTGCCGCTGATGGCATCGGCGTTGGCAAGGTTCGAGGCAACCGTGTTCAGTCGCAACGACTGGGCGCTGAGGGCGGAACCCGCGATATCGAAGATCTTGAAGCTGGACATGGCAGCGCTCCTTACTGGCCGGTGATCGCAGTCATCAGGCCGCGAATGCGGCCATCGGCGAACTGCAGCGAAGCCTGGTAGTGGAGTGCGGCATCGGCGAACTTGGCCTGCTCGACCTGCACGTCGACCGTGTTGCCATCGACGCTCGGCTGCGACGCCACGCGATAGGCCAGCTGGCTGCCATCGTTGACGCCGCCGATGTTGTTCAGTGTCAGCGGGATGTGGCGCGGGTCGGTCGACAAGGTGCGCATCGCGGCGCCAGCGGTGGTACCGGACGTGGCGCCCTTGGCAGCCGACGACAGCGCCGCGGCGAAATCGACATCACGAGCCTGAAAGCCCGGCGTATCGGCGTTGGCGATGTTCGCCGACAGCACTTCCATGCGCCGCCGCTGCACGTTCATCGCATCGGCGTGTATGCCGAAGATCGGATCCAGATTGGCCATCACGTCCTCCCGCTATTGCGTTCGGGAGAGTGGTTACAAGCCGTGTGCCAGAGCGGAATCGCGACGGAAAAGTGGCGTCGTGCTGGGTGGCGGGAACCGCTGTCTCACGCAAAGACGCAAAGACGCGAAGGACCGCGGGAAGGCAGAAAGGCAGGAGCGCAGGAACATGCGCCAGGCACCCACTCGCTGGTTTGCGTGATCCGCGCAAGTACCGCTGCTTTACCCTGCAGTGCCCGGCTTCAGCTTTTCCTTTGCGTCTTTGCGCCTTGGCGTGAGCTGCCTTTTGCGCCGTTGCGTCTTTGCGCATTGGCGTGAGCTGCCTTTGCGTGGGCCAAGCTCACAGCAATCAGACCGCTTCCAGCGCCACCGCTTTCAGCCGATCGAGCACGCCGGTCGCCAGTTCGTCGGCACTGAACTTGGCAATGAAGCGGTTGGCACCGACGCGCTCGACCATCGCGTTGTTGAATACGCCGGACAAGCTGGTGTGCAGCATCACGTAGAGATCCTTCATCTTGGGATCCCGGCGAATTTCCGTCGTCAGTCGATAGCCGTCCATGTCCGGCATCTCGACATCGGAAATCATCATCAGCAGCGAATCGGTGATCGGCTCGTCCTTGGCGGCCAGTGCCTGCAGGTAGCGCAGCGCTTCGCGGCCGTCGTTGACCATCGTGCACTCGATGCCGAGCTGGTTCAGCGTCTTCTCGATCTGGTTGCGCGCCACCCGGGAGTCGTCGACCACCAGTACCCGACGTCGCGAACGACTGATGCTTGCGGCTTCGTCGCGGATCGAGTCGGACAGCGCCGCTTGCACGCCGACGACATCGCTGAGCACCTTCTCGACATCGATGATCTCGACCAGCTCGTTGTTGTAATGCGTGATGGCGGTCATGTAGCCGCCCTCGCCGGCGCCATCCGGTGGCGGCCGCACGTGATCGACATTGACGTGGATGATTCGCTCGACAGCCCGCACCAGGAAGCCCTGGATCGACCGGTTGAACTCGGTGACGATCACATGCGCGGCCTTCTGGTCGCTGGCCTGGCCGATCGCGCGGTTCAGATCGATGACCGGAATCATCCGGCCCCGGATATCGGCCACGCCCCGCACCAGTTCGTGCGACGACGGCAGCCAGCTCAGCGACGGCGTCGTGATGACTTCCTGCACCTTGAACACGTTGATGCCAAAAATCTGGCGGTCATCGAGCCGGAACAGCAGCAATGCGAGCCGGTTGTGTCCTGCAAGCTGGGTACTGCGGTCGATGCTTTCGAGCAATCCGGTGGCCATGGAGACGTCCAGTAAAAGGTGAGCGGGCTGACGCGCAAGCCTGCTGCAACTTCGGTTCCCGCAGACCCGGCAACCCGGCGCCGCAAAAACGGCGCGAAACGCCGTGGCACGCCGCTTGTAGCGACGGCTGGCAACCCCGAACGAGACC
This sequence comes from Gammaproteobacteria bacterium, assembly GCA_026398875.1. Taxonomy (GTDB): domain Bacteria; phylum Pseudomonadota; class Gammaproteobacteria; order Nevskiales; family Nevskiaceae; genus Nevskia. Next base: position 186,137 of record JAPLSB010000019.1, read on the forward strand.
TTCGCCGATGATCAGCCGTGACCTATCGAAGGCATCCCTGCTGGCCCTGCTTGCTGCCTGCATGGCGCTGGCCGTGCCGACGCCGGCATCGGCCGATGCCGGTATCGAGTCGCCGAGCCGGATTCGCGAAGCAGCAGAGCGCCATGTCGCCGCCCAGGTCCTGCCGACGGCGACGGTGACTGCCGAAGCACTGGATGCGCGCCTGCGCCTGCCAGCCTGCGCCCAGCCGCTGGAAACCTCGGCCGCCAATCCGGCCGCACGTGGTGCCTGGAGCATTCTGGTCAGCTGTCGTGCAGATGGCGCTGCGCTGTGGGCCGTGTTCGTGCCGGTCAAGGTCGCCGATCTGCGGCCGGTCGTGGTGATGACTCGCAGCATCGCACCCGGCCAGCCGATCGGCGCCGACGTGCTGCGCCTTGAAAAGCGCGATGTCGCGACTCTTTCGATGGGCTACCTCACCTCGCTCGACGAAGCCGTCGGCCGCAGCCTGCGCAGACCGGTGGCACCCGGCGCGGCGCTGACGCCCGACGCGCTCGCAGTCATCCGCGTGATCAAGCGTGGCGATCTGGTGACGCTGGTCGGCCGCAGTGGCGGACTCGAGGTGCGCGCCCAGGGCAAGGCGCTGGCAGACGGCGGCAACGGCGAACGGATATCGGTTGAAAACCCGTCATCGCGCCGCGTCGTGCAAGGCGTGGTCCGCGATGGCGACACGGTCGATGTCGGCATCTGAACACCAGCACGGCGATAGGCAATTTTGTCCATGAACGTCCAGGTGCTGTCGCTAAAGTTTCACCGGCGAGCGTCGATACCGGGTCCAAGCAGCGCCGCGCGCGCCATTGGAGTCCGCCATGAGCATCAAGATCGACCTTCCCGGCAGCCAGCCCCTACGACCGACGTCGGCGGCGAAGTCGTCGGCCGGCGTCTCCGGTACCAGCAGCGGCGAGCCGGTCACGGCGACGGCGGCAGGCGATCAGCTGCGACTGACCCGCGATGCTGTCAATCGCCAGCAGATCGACCAGCAGCTGGCCGCGATCCCGGACGTCGACGGCGGTCGCGTCGAACGCCTGAAGGCAGCGCTTGCCGATGGCAGCTACACCCCGAATCCCGCATCGATCGCCGCCAAGTTCGCGCGCTTCGAATGGGACCTCGCCCCCGCGTAAATCCATCAGAGGTACGGCCGTGAACGAGTCCAGCTTGACGCTTGCCGAAGTGATCGATGCGCAGATTCGCTGCGCGACCACGCTGGTCACCGTGCTGGATGACGAACACACGGCGCTGACCGGGCGCTCGGTCGAAGCACTGGAGGCCGCCTGTGACGCCAAGGCCGCCGCCGCACAACAGCTTCAGCGCCTTGGCGATCGCTTGCAGATCCTTGCCGGTCCGCGCCGCTCCGGCGCCGAGTTCGAAGCCTGGCTGGCTCGCCATCCGGGCGGCGAAGCGCTGATCGCCGCCTGGCGCACGCTGATCGATCTGGCTCGGCAACTGGCCGACGGCAATCGGCGCAACGGCGTGTTGCTGGAGGTTCGCGAACAGCAGGTCAAGAGTGCGCTGGTGGCGCTGTCGCCGGAGTCACCGTCGACCTACGGCCGCAGTGGCTATCGCCCGAATCTGCCGCAGGGTCGGGTCTACAGCCGAGCCTGATTCGCTTGCGGTTTCAGCCATGAAAAAGCCGCCGCGACATCACGTGTCGCGGCGGCCGGTCTGCAGCCACTCAGATCATTTGAACGCCAGCAGCGTGTCGCTGAACTCCACGTGCAGCGGAAACGCCATCGCGCAGGCGCTGTGCGCGCAGCTGGCCGGTTCGAAGCGGGTACGCTGCAGGATCTCGTTCAGCCCGTTCACCGAACCCTGCGCCGGCGTCAGCTGCCACTTGACGTCGGTGACCCGGCCGCCGGCATCGACATTGACCTGCGCCCGCAGTTCGCCACGAAGATTCTGCTGACGCTGCAGTGCCGACAGCTCATTGGCCAGCTGAGCGAGTCCGCCAACCGGAAACGGTGGCTCCTCATGCGCCCGCAGACCGTCGTACTGGTTGCGGATCAGCTCGACATCACTGCTCGACAGTTCGGCCCAGGCGCGATCCAGCGGCAGGGATCGGTAGGTCACCGGAGCGCCCGCACTACCGGTCACTGAAACCTGCTGCAGCACGCGGTAGCCCGATTCATCAGCCTGTGCTGCAGCCGCCATTCCCAGCATCGAAAGCGCCGCAGCTGCGGCCAGCATCGTCTTGTTGATCATGATCGCCACTCCTCGCAGGAACATCGGGGCAACCGCCGAAAGCGCTGCATTCCGGGGCCCGATGTGCAAGGTGTAGACGGCATTCATCAATGAGTCAACAAACTGAAATATTAATGTCACATTTGTGTGCTAGCGCGACTCCAAGAATCAATCAAACGCGGGCTTGCGCATCACCATCGCGGATTCGATGACGGCGCCAACCCATTGTCCGAAAGCATTTTTTCCGAAGTCAGCAGCCAACAAAAAGCCCGCTCGATGATCGAGCGGGCTGGGCCCCGCAGCAGCGCCGGTGGCCGGCGATTGTGACAACCGCCGCGCAGATCAGGTGCCGGCGGGTCGGCCCACGCAGTCGTAGATGAAGCCTTCGCCGCGCACCCAGGCCGGGTCGTACATGTTGCGACCGTCGACGATGATCGGCTGCTTCAGCAGTGCCTTGAGCTTGGCCAGATTCGGGCTCTGGAACGCGCGCCACTCCGTGCAGATCACCAGCGCGTCGGCACCGGTGACCGCGTCGAGCGCCGACCCGACTAGCGCCAGATCAGCGCGTTCGCCGTAGATCTTTGCGGTCTCGTGCATCGCCACCGGGTCATAGGCCTGCACGCGGCCGCCTTCAGCCCAGATCGCCTCCATCAGCACGCGGCTCGGCGCTTCGCGCATGTCGTCGGTCTTCGGCTTGAAGGCCAGCCCCCAGATCGCGATGGTCTTGCCGTGCAGGCTGCCGAGATGCTTCACCAGCTTCTTGTGCAGCGTGGTCTTCTGACGATCGTTGACCGCTTCCACCGCTTTCAGGATCTTGGCGTCGAAGTTCGCATCGGCCGCGCTCTTGACCAGCGCCTTGACGTCCTTAGGGAAACACGAGCCGCCGTAGCCGGCGCCCGGGTAGATGAAGTGGAAGCCGATGCGCGGATCGGCACCGATGCCGATCCGCACTTTCTCGATGTCGGCGCCGATGTTCTCGGCGAGGTTCGCCAGCTCGTTCATGAAGCTGATCTTGGTCGCCAGCATCGCGTTGGCCGCGTACTTGGTCAGCTCGCTGGACTTCACGTCCATGACGATCATGCGATCGTGATTGCGATTGAACGGCGCGTAGAGCGCCTGCATGGCCTTGGCAGCGCGCGCATTGTCGGCACCGACGATGATCCGATCCGGCTTGTTGAAATCACCGATCGCATCGCCTTCCTTGAGGAATTCGGGATTCGAAACCACATCGTGTTCGAGCGCCGTGCCACGCGCCGCAAGCGTTGCCTGCATCGTCGCCCGAACCTTGTCGGCAGTACCGACCGGCACCGTCGATTTCGAGATCACGATCCGGTACTCGGCCATATGGGTCGCGATGGTTTCGGCAACCGCGAGCACGTACTTCAGATCGGCCGAGCCATCCTCGTTCGGCGGCGTGCCGACGGCAATGAACTGGTAGAGCCCATGCGCCACGCCTTCGGCGGCATCGGTGGTGAAGCGCAGACGGCCCTCGGCCGCGTTCTTCAGCACCAGTTCGGTGAGCCCGGGTTCGTAGATCGGAATGACGCCATTCTTCAGGCCATCGATCTTGGCCTGGTCGACATCGACGCACAGCACGTCGTTTCCGACATCGGCAAAGCAGGCTGCAGTGACCAGTCCGACATAGCCGGAACCGAAGATGGTGATGTTCAAGGCTTTTCGTACCCTCGCGAGGATGATGCGGGCCGAATACGGCCCTTTTTTGAGCGGCCGGATGTTACCACCCGTCCCGTAACCAACCGTGTCAGGGTTGTGGCAGGTGCACGCTTGAGCGACGATCGTCGACCCGTATCAATGTGCTGACCATGACCACCAACAAGCGAATCCGGGATTGCCGGCTGGCGATGCGCCATGCCGCCGATTACCCGACCTGGCGCGACGCCGCTCTGGCGTTCGACGAGGCCAGCGGCTTCAACGACTGGAAGCACGAGGACGCATCGCCGGACTACGACTGGCAGCTGATCCGCACGCGTCTGACCCAGATCCGCCAGTACCGCGAAACCCGACAGATCGTGAAGCTGGTCCGGCACCTGCGGCAGGGCCTGCACTGGAATCTCGGCAACAGCGCCAATCCGGCGCTCTACAGCCCGGCCTATGTCGGCACCAAGCGGCTGATCGAAAGCTACCTCGCCGAAGTGGTCGCTGCGCTGCAGTTCCTCGCCGATGGTCATTTCCCGGAACTGCCGGCCGCCGAGAAGCTGACATTCTTTCGCGAGACCGCTGCCTCGTTCGGCCGTTCGGCGCTGATGCTGTCCGGCGGCGCCACGCTGGGCCTGTTCCATGTTGGCGTGGTCAAGGCGCTGGTCCGCGAGGACCTGCTGCCCGACGTGATTTCCGGCTCCAGCGCCGGATCGATCGTCGCCTCGGTAGTCGGCACGCGAGCACCGGACGAACTGGAATCGCTGCTCGACCCGGACAATTCGTACTACCACTTCTGGAAGCCGCTGGGCTTCAGCGACATGCTGAAGAACGGGGCGCTGATGGATCAGAAACAGATCGCGCTCGGCATTGCCCGCAACACGCATGACCTGACGTTCGAGGAAAGCCACGCCCGTTCCGGCCGCATCGTCAACATCACCGTGTCACCGGCCGGAACCAACCAGCAGCCGCGGCTGCTGAACTACCTGACCACGCCGTACCTGTACCTGCGCGAAGCCGTGCTGGCCTCATCCGCCGTGCCGCTGCTGTTCCCGCCGGTGCAGTTGATGACCAAGGACGAGCACGGCGAACGCGTGCCGTACATGCCGTCGTTGCGCTGGACCGATGGCTCTCTGAAGTCCGACCTGCCCGGCATTCGTCTGCGCCGGCTGCACAACGTCAATCACTTCATCGTCAGCCAGACCAACCCGCACGTGATCCCGTTCCTGCGCGACATCCATCGCGATGGTGGCGTCACCGGTGCGGTCCGCGATGCCGCGCTCGGCGCGATTCGCGGCGGTGCGCAATCGGTGCTGGGGCTCGGCCGCTTCGGCCTGCCGCTGTCCGGCGTGCGTCGGCAGCTCGACAACGCTTCGTCGATCCTCGACCAGGACTATCGCGGCCACATCACGATCCTGCCCAAGGTGACGGTCTGGCGCTATGCGCATGTCACCGCCAATCCGAAGCTCGAAGCGGTGACTCGCTTCATCCTCGAGGGCGAGCGGGCGACGTGGAAGCGGATCGCGATGATCCGCAACCAGTCGATGATTTCGCAGACGCTGAACCGCTGCGTGAAGCAGCTGGAAGCCGACGCGCTGCAGCCGAAGCAGCGCCGGCTGAAGATCGTCCCGAAGGCCTGAACGGCGCACTGGCTGACGGGTCGGCAGGGATGCCGACCCGTTGCTCGCTCAGCCCTTCAGCGGCCCCAGCACGGCCTCGTTGTCGGCGCCCAGCTTCGGGGCCTTGCCGTTCACCGCCTTCGCATTGTCGAAGAAGATCGGCAGGTTGAACGCCGGCTTGCCGTTGTCATCGACGATCATGCCGCGCGCAATCACCTGCTCGTTGTTCAGCACTTCCTCCGGCGTCAGGATCGCCGAGACGCAGGTGTCCTCGTTGGCCATCAGCGCTTCCCATTCGTCACGCGTGCGGCTCTTGAACAGCGCGACCAGCTCGGCGCGGAGCACATCGCCCTGCTTGCCCGGCACCGGCGGCAGCTTCTTGAGATCGTCGCGACCCGCCAGACGCAGCGTTTCGTGGAAGAACTTCATTTCCAGCGAGCCGACGGCGAGGAACTTGCCATCCGCGCATTCGTAGACGCCGTAGTTCGGCAGCGCGCCGCTGAGCATGTCGCGGCCCTTCGGTGCGGACTTGCCGAAGGTACGCAGGCTGTTCAGCGACAGCACCTGCAGCGCCAGCGTGCCGTCGAGCATGCCGACGTCGACGAAGCTGCCGACGCCGCTGGCCTTGGCACCGATCACGGCCGCGAGAATGCCGATCGCGCAGGTCAGCGCACCGCCGGCGAGATCCGCCACCTGCAGGTTGCCGACCGCCGGCATGCCTTCGAAAGCGGCGGTCATGTCCAGCTCGCCGGAGTAGCCGCGATAGTTCATGTCGTGGCCCGGACGGTCGCGATACGGACCGGTCTGGCCATAGCCGGTCAGCGCTGCATAGACGATCTTCGGATTGATCGACTTGAGCACGTCGTAGCCGACGCCGAGCCGATCCATCACGCCAGGCCGGAACGATTCGATGACCACGTCGGCATCGGCCACCAGCTTCTTGAACAGCACCACGTCTTCAGCCAGCTTCAGGTCCATCGTCACCGACTTCTTGCCGCGATTGACCAGCGAGAACAGATCGGCCGACATGCCGCGCGCGCCGTCGCCGCCCTTCGGGTCCTCGATCTTGATCACCTCGGCGCCAAGCTGCGCCAGATAGAGCGTGCAGAACGGGCCAGGCAGCAGCCGGGACAGGTCGAGCACGCGGACGCCTTGCAGCAGCGGATTCTGGGTCATCGGATTCGGTCGGGTGGTGAGCGGAAGAGGTGGGCTGTTCGCCCGCCGCGATTTTACATACAGTCCGGACGGTATCCGTAATTATCCGACTCGATGACCGACTTGCCTCGCCCGCGCCGCACCCAGGCCGAACGCAGTGACCTGATGCGCAAGCGTCTGCTCGAAGCCACGCTGCAAAGCCTGGCCGAAGACGGTTATGCCGGCTCCACGCTCAGCTCGATCGTCCGCCGTGCCGGCGTGTCGCGTGGCGCGCAGGTCCATCACTACCCGAACAAGCAGGCGCTGATGCTCGATGCCGCCGAGGACCTGTTGCGCAGAACTTACCGGCAACTCGGGGAGATGCTGCTGTCGATCAAAGACGAGGACGACCGTCTGGCGCGCCTCGTCGATGCCGCGTGGGATCAGGTGTTCTCGACGCCATTGTTCAACGCCTACAGCGAATTGCTGATCGCGTCGTTGCGTGATCCCGATCTGGCGGAAGCGCTGAAGGCCCGTCTGAAGCGCGTACAGGGCGTCTATGCGCCAGCGGTCGAGCATTACTTCGAGCCGATCAATGCCAGCAAGGCCGATCTGCACGCGATGTTCGTGCAGCTGAGCTTCTTCCTGGTCGGCCTTGCGACGCAGGCCCACCTGATGAACGACCGCGCCTGGGTGCAGTCGCACCTTGGCCTCTGGGTGCGTCAGGCGGCACTGATCATGCGAGCGAGGAAAGGCGTGCGACAGCCGCCGCCGCGCCCGGAAGCGTGGCCGCGCAAGGACGACACCGTCGACCGCTAGAATCCGACCTCCACGACGCAGCCTGCGTCCACCTGCGAACTGCAACACATGAACCCCGCACAGCGCCTGCATGCCCTTGGCCAGAGCCTCTGGCTGGACAACATCACCCGGACGATGGTCGCCGACGGCACCCTCGCCCGCTATATCGACAGCCTCGCCGTCACCGGCCTGACCTCGAACCCGACGATCTTCGAACAGGCGATCGCGAAGGGCAGCGCCTACGACACGGCCATCAAGACCAAGGCGGCCACCGGCCTTGCGCACGAAGCGCTGTTCTTCGACCTGGCGATCGAGGATCTGAGTGCGGCAGCGGCGCTGTTCCGGCCCGAGTTCGAGCGCACCAAGGGCGTCGACGGCTGGGTGTCGCTGGAGGTTTCGCCGCTGCTGGCCGATGACGCCGCCGGCACCGTCCAGGCTGCGATCGCGCTGCACGCCAAGGCCGCGCAGCCGAACCTGTACATCAAGATTCCGGGCACGCCCGCCGGCCTGCAGGCGATCGAGGATGCGATTGCCGCCGGCGTTCCCGTCAACGTCACGCTGCTGTTCTCGGCCGATCAGTACGCCGCTGCTGCCGAGGCCTGGCTGCGCGGCGTCGAACGGCGTCTGGCTGCCGGGCTCGACGGCAATGTCTCGTCGGTGGCCTCGGTGTTCGTCAGCCGCTGGGATGGCGCGGCGAAAGACGCGCTGCCGGCTGCGCTGCAGAACCAACTGGGTCTGGCGATGATGGGCCGCTGCCACCGCGTGTACCGCGAACTGCTGGCCTCGCCGCGCTGGCAGAAAGTGCTCGCCGCCGGTGTCGCGCCGCAGCGCCTGCTGTTCGCCAGCACCAGCACCAAAGACCCGTCGCTGCCCGACGGCTACTACGTCGATGCGCTGGCGGCCGCCGACACCGTCAACACCATTCCCGAGAAGACCCTGCTGGCCTATGGCGAGCGCGGCAATCCGGGTGCGGTGCTGGCTAACGACGGCGGCAACGCCGAAGCGGTGCTGGCTTCGATCGCTGCCGCCGGCGTCGACATCGACGCTTTGGCCGTGAAGCTGCAACGCGACGGTGCAGCGTCGTTCGTCAAGAGCTGGCAGGAACTGATCGGCTGCATCGCTGCCAAGGCCGCATGAGCCAGGCTGTCGCCACCTGCACGACTACATCGTGTGCGTGGCGCGCTCGGCGTTGATGCCGGCCAGGTAGGACTCGATCTTGCGCTGGGTGTCGCCGTTGTCCTGCATGCTGAACTGCACGCCGATGCCCTGCTGACGCTTGCCCTGGGCATTGCGCGGCGTCAGCCAGACGATCTTGCCGGCAACCGGGATTCGCTCCGGATCTTCCATCAAGGTCAGCAGGATGAACACCTCGTCGCCAAGCCGGTATTCCTTGTTCGTCGGGATGAACAGGCCGCCGTTCTTGATGAACGGCATGTACGAGGCGTACAGCGCGTTCTTGTCCTTGATCGCCAAGGTCAGGATGCCGGGCGAGGCCGGGCCGCTGCGGGGTGGAGGTGTGCTCATGACTGATTCTGGGCAGCGCGCCCGGCCCGCGCAAGCAAGGCCAGCCAGCCGATCAGCAGCGACTCGACCAGCAGCTTCTTGTCAGCTGCACCATGGACTTTCGGCAGCGTGGCCTGCACCTCGGCGATGTAGCGGTCGAGCAGATCGGCAGGCAGGCGCTGCGCGAGGCTGACCAGCGTCACATCGTGCTCCGGCATGGGTGCGATCCGCATGTGCAGCAGCCGGTTGTTCCAGCCGTACAGCCACTGCAGCCAGCCGACCGGATCGGCTTCGTTGATCGCGGCCGCCAGCACGGCCGGCTCAGCGCGGCCCGAAGCCAGATCCAGCAGCCCGCGCGACCAGTCGCTGCGCTGCGCGAGCCCGGCTCCTTCGAGCAGTTCGACCGCTTTCAGCGGCGCGCCGAACGCATGATCGAGTACGGCACTGAGCGTGGCATCGTCGTGCTTGCCACCCGCCGTCTTGCGCAGCCAGTCGAGTGCGACATCGCGGCTCGGTGCCGGCAGCCGGATACGCTGGCAGCGGCTGCGCAAGGTGGCGGCCAGCGCCTGCGGGCGGGCACTGATCAGCATCAGGTGGCTGCCCGGCGTCGGTTCCTCGATGGTCTTCAGCAGCGCGTTGACGCCATTGACGTTCAGCGCATCGGCTGGCTCGATGATCGCGACCTTCGCGCGGCCGTCGTACTGGGTCATCGTCAGCTTTTCGCTGAGCAGCCGGACCTGGTCGATCGAGATGTCGCGCTTGCCTTCTTCGACCTGCACCGGGAAGTAGCCGGAGTGCGCACCGCTGGCAACCTGCAGGCAGTCCGCGCACTGGCCGCAGGCGGTGCCATCGCCAGCCAGCTGGCGGCACCACAGCGCAGCGGTGACGCAGCCGGCGAAGTGCCGCTTGCCGGCGCCGTCCGGCCCGGCCAGCAGCAGCGCATGGCCCAGCCGCTGCTCGCGGATCGAACCGGCCACCGTGGCCCAGACCTCGCGCTGCCACGGCAAGGGCTTCATCGCAACGCCTCGACGATGGCGACCAGCTCGGCCGCGACGGCATCGACATCGCGCGCAGCATCGATCACCACATAGCGTTCCGGCGCCGCCGCTGCGCGCGCCAGATACGCCGCGCGCACGCGCTGCATGAAAGCGATCGATTCGGCATCGAAGCGATTGTTGTCGCCGCGTTCGGCGATCCGCTGCATACCGAGTTCAGGGGCGACATCAAGCACCAGCACGCGGTCCGGCCGCAGGTCGCCAAGCACGAGCTGCTCCAGCAGCGCGACAGGCGCAGCACCCAGCCCGCGGCCCGCGCCCTGATAGGCATAGCTGGCGTCGACGAAGCGGTCGCAGATGACGTCGATTCCTGCTTCCAGCGCCGGCCGGATCGTCGCGTGCACATGGGCGGCGCGCGCCGCGAAGATCAGCAGCAATTCGGTAGTCGCATCGACCCCTTCCGGCCAGGCCCCGAGTACCAGCGCGCGAATCGCCTCGGCCAGCGGCGAGCCGCCGGGTTCACGGGTCAGCAGCACGCGCCGACCGGCGCCTTCAAGATGGGCGCGCAGCCGCCGCGCCTGGGTCGACTTGCCGCCGCCCTCGCCGCCTTCCAGCACGATGAATCGGCCACGCGTCATTTCGGTTCTCCGCCGTGCAGCTGATAGCGCCTGACGGCGAGATTGTGCTCGGCCAGCGTCGCCGAGAAGTGATGCGTGCCATCGCCCTTGGCGACGAAGTACAGCGCATCGCCTTCGGCCGGATGCAGCGCAGCGTGGATCGCTTCGCGGCCCGGCAGGCAGATCGGCGTTGGCGGCAGGCCGTCGCGCGTGTAGGTGTTGTACGGCGTGTCGGCCAGCAGGTCGCGGCTGCGGATGTTGCCGTCATAGGCATCGCCGATGCCGTAGATCACCGTCGGGTCGGTCTGCAGGCGCATGCCGAGCTGCAGGCGGCGAACGAACACGCCGGCAATCTGCGGACGCTCGGCGGCGACACCGGTTTCCTTCTCGATGATCGACGCCATCGTCAGCGCCTGCTCGGGTGCGTCGTACGGAAGATTCGGCGCCCGCTGCGCCCACTCCTCGGCCAGCACCCGGTCCTGGGCCGCCAGCGCGTTGCGCAGGAAAGCGACATCGCTCATGCCGCGGGTGTAGCGGTAGGTGTCCGGGAACAGACGGCCTTCGGGTGGCTGGCCGGGACGGCCGAGGGCCGCCATCAGGGCGGCCGCATCGAGGTTCTCCGGCAGCGTGTGCTTGAGCGTCGGTGCTGCCCGCACCAGCTTCACGGCATCGGCGAAGCGCCAACCTTCGATCAGCTGCAGCGCCTGCAGCACGGTCTTGCCGGATACCCAGAGCGCCAGCAGTTCGCGTGGCTTCAACCCCGGTTCGAGCCGGTACTCGCCGGCCTTGATCGCCCCGGCCGTGCCTTCGATGCGCGCCAGAACGCCGAGGTAGTGAGACTGTCGCGCGCTGGCGAACAGGCCACGCGCACGGGCGGCGACCAGCACCTTCGGCAGGCTGCTGCCCGGCGCAATGTCGAAGACCGTCGGCTCCGCGATCGCCAGCGGGCTCGCCAGCTCGCGCTTGACGTCGAGCACCAGCGCGACCGCCAGCAGCACGGCCAGCAAGATCAGCCGGATCACCACGCCAAGCCGGCGCGGCCTGTTGCCTGTCTTTGCTGGGGTGCGGCTCATCGGGCGTTATCGGACGGTCAGCGGGACAACGTTGGAAGGATGGCCAAGCAGGGCCTGCAGTCGGCGCGTGATCGGCCGAGCGCCCTGATAGCAGTGGCTGTCGATGGCGCGCAACGGCCAGATGCCGATCAGGCTGCCGGTCAGGAAGGCTTCGTCGGCGGCCATCAAGGCTGACCACGGCTGGCTGCCCATCCGGCATTCGATCCCGGCCGCCTCGGCCAGTGCCAGCACCCGGCTGCGGGTGACACCGGCGACCCCGCAGCGATCGAGTGAAGGCGTATGCAGCACCGCGTTGCGCACCCAGAACAGGTTGGCGCGGGTCGCGCAGACCGGCTGGCCGCGATCATCACCAAGCACCGCTTCATCGATGCCGTTCGGCCAGTCGCGGCTGGCCAGCACCTGCTCGAGCCGGTTCAGGTGCTTGATGCCGGCCAGCAGCGGCTGTGCGGCCATGGTCACCGGCGAACGGATCGCCGCGATACCCTCGACCGCCGGCGCCGATCCGGCAGCCGGTGGCGGATGGATGATCATCAGCCGGTCGGCCTCCGCCGTCAGCGGCTTGTAGCCGCGCTGGTGGCCGGCGCGTGCCAGCAGCAGCTTGATGGTGGCGTCCCCAAAAGCAGCAACACTGGCGAGATCCGCTTGCAGCCGATCCAGCGCTGGCGCTTGCAGCCCGAGCGCTGCGGCATCGGCAACCAGCTTGGCCAGCTGGGCCTCCGCCGCGATCACCGCGCCGTCCAGCATCAGCATCGTGCGGAACACGCCGTCGCCGTATTGCAGGCCGCGGCTCAAGGCCGGGATCTGCGCAACTGGCTCGCCGTTCCAGAAGATCGCGAGGGCTTCGCTCATGCAACCGCGCCCAGCGCCAGCAGCAGTCCGCGCGCCTTGGCACGGGTTTCCGCCAGTTCGGCATGCGGCCGGGAATCGGCCACGATGCCCGCCCCGGCGCGGAAACTGACCGTGTTGCCTTCGCAGACCAGCGTGCGAATCAGGATGTTGGTGTCGAGCCGGCCGCAGCGCGACAGATAACCCATCGCGCCGGTGTATGGCCCGCGGCCGACGCCTTCGAGCTCGGCGATGATTTCCATCGCCCGCACCTTCGGCGCGCCGGTGATCGTGCCGCCCGGAAACACCGCACGCAGCGCCGCACCCGGACCAACGCCGTCGCGCAGGCGTGCGCGGACGTTCGACACGATGTGGTGCACGTGGGCGTAGCTTTCGATGGTCATCAGCTCGCTGACCTCGACACTGCCGGGGACGGCGATGCGACCGAGATCGTTGCGCTCGAGGTCGATCAGCATCACATGCTCGGCACGTTCCTTCAGGCTGGCGATCAAGCGCTCGCGATCGCGCTCGTCGTCGGCGCGATCCCGGGCATGGGTGCCGGCAATCGGTCGGGTCTGGGCGATGCCGTCGGCAACCTCGATCAATCGCTCTGGCGACGAACTGAGCACGGTACTGCCGCCCCAGGACGCCAAGCCTGCGAACGGCGCCGGATTCGCCTTGCGCAACTGCTCGTACAGCGCCACGGCGTCGACCGGCTGCGCGTACCGCGCCTGCCAGCGCCGCGACAGGTTGGCCTGGAACACGTCGCCGGCCTGCAGATAGTCGAGCACGCGCTCGACACCGGTGAGAAAGCGCGGCTCATCGTCCTCACAGAGTTCGACCGGCGGCGGCTGTGCGGGCATCGACGGACACACCGCCGACGCAGCGCTGTCCTGTGCAAGCTGCGCCAGCAATGCTTCGGAGGATTCGCTGATCGCGGTCACCGCGCCAAGCAAGCGATCGACAATCACGGCTGCGGAACAACGCACCGCAAGTGCATCCGGCAGCGCGTACGGAGATGCCGGCAGGCGCAAGCGCGGTTCAGCCCAGCGTGCGGCTTCGTAGCCGAGCAGCAGGAACCAGCCTCCGGCAAATGGAAACTCGCTGGACGCCAGCCGAGGCAACTGGGCCGCCGCCTGGTCCAGACGTTCGAAGAAATCGGCGTCCCCGGCACGCGCTTCGATAGCGCTTTCCGGCCCCGCGAACAGGATGTCGTAGCGGCCGGCCTGCGGATGCGCCGCCACCGACTGCAGCAGGAACGGGTACCGCGACGGGAACCGGCGGTGCATCGCCAGCAGATCAACCGTTGCTGGCAGTGCAAGTTGAAGCATCGGAATTCCGGTAGGGCACCGCGCCGGCCGTTGCCGGCAGCACGTCAGATGCGGCGAAACACCACGGTGCCGTTGGTGCCGCCAAAACCGAAGGAATTCGACATCGCGATGTCGATCCGGCGTTCCCGAGGCGCGTTGGCGCAGTAATCGAGATCGCAGCCTTCGTCCGGATTTTCCAGGTTGATCGTCGGCGGCGCGACGTTGTCGCGAATCGCCAGCACCGAAAAGATCGCCTCGATGCCACCGGCCGCGCCGAGCAGGTGCCCGGTCATCGACTTGGTGCCGCTGATCGCAACCTTGTAGGCATGCTCGCCGAGCGCTGCCTTGATCGCATCGCTTTCGGCCACGTCGCCCAACGGCGTCGACGTCGCGTGTGCGTTGACGTGATCGACGTCGCTCGGATTGATGCCGGCATCGCGCATGGCATTGACCATGCAGCGCGCCACATGCGGCGCACCCGGAACCGGCTGGGTGATATGGAAGGCGTCACTGGTCATGCCGAAGCCGATCAGTTCCGCATAGATCTTGGCGCCACGCGCCTTGGCATGCTCGTAGTCCTCAAGAACGAGGACGCCCGCGCCATCACCGAGCACGAAACCATCACGGTCACGATCCCAGGGACGGCTGGCGGTAGTCGGAGACTCATTGCGGGTTGAAAGCGCCCGCGATGCACAGAAACCGGCAACCCCCGCCGGCGCGGATCCGGCTTCGGCACCACCGGCAATGACCACATCGGCATCACCGTACGAAATCATCCGGTGTGCCATGCCGATCGAGTGCGAGCCGGTCGTGCACGCCGACACGATGCCGAAGCTCGGACCATTGAGCCCAAGCTCGATCGAGATCGCGCCGGACACCATGTTGATGATGCAGCCGGCCACGAAGAACGGCGACACCTTCTTCACGCCCCCCGGGCCGTTGAGAAGGGTGCACTGCTCCTCGATCGTGCCGATGCCGCCGATCCCGGAACCCACGATCACCGCGATTCGCTCGCGGTTCGCGTCGGTGATGTCCAGCCCGGAATCGATGACCGCCATCTTCGCGGCGCCAAGGCCGTAATGGATGAAGGGGTCGTTGCGGCGTGCTTCCTTGGGCCCCATCCACTTCAGCGTGTCGAAGCCTTCAACCAGCCCGGCGAACCGCGTCGGGTAGCTGGAGCAATCGTAGGCTGTGATGGGCTTGATGCCGCTACGGCCTGCAAGGACGTTGGTCCAGGCCGTTTCGACATCCGATCCGACCGGCGAAACCATACCGAGGCCGGTAACGACCACTCGACGTCGCGTCATGAGCCGTAAGGCGAATGAAAGTGGGAAGGGGCGCTGCGAGGGGTCCGATCAGGACGCCTGATTGGTGTGCGACTTGATGTAGCTGAGGACGTCGCGGAAGGTCACGATCTTTTCGGCTTCCTCGTCCGGGATATCGATCTCGAATTCTTCTTCGAGCGCCATCACCAGTTCCACGGTATCCAGCGAGTCGGCGCCGAGATCTTCGACGAACGAGGCTTCGGGCGTGATCTGGTCTTCAGCCACGGAAAGCTGTTCGGCAATGATCTTTTTGACTTTTTCTTCAAGACTGCTCATCGGGACTCCCTCGGAGTTATGGGGCAAAAGCGGGGCTAGTGTAAGAGATTCAAGCGCGCTGCTGGCAACAACCTGCCGCGCTCATCGGGCAAGCTCGTCTAAACGTTTTCAAATCATGTACATGCCGCCGTTCACGTGCAGGGTTTCGCCGGTCACGTAAGCGGCGTCTGCAGAGGCCAGAAACGCGACCGCTGCAGCGATGTCATCGACCGCGCCGAGCCGCTTGATCGCGACCTGCTCGATCAGCGCGGCGCGCTGCTCATCCTTCAGACCCTTGGTCATGTCGGTATCGATGAAACCCGGCGCGACGACGTTCACCGTGACTCCGCGCGAGCCGATCTCGCGCGCCAGCGACTTCGAGAAGCCGATCAGGCCGGCCTTGGCGGCGGCGTAGTTGGTCTGCCCGCCGTTGCCCATCGTGCCGACCACCGAGCCGATCGAGATGATGCGGCCACTGCGGGCTTTCATCATGCCGGGCACCACGGCGCGCGACAGACGGAACACGCTCGACAGATCGGTTTCGATGACATCCGCCCAGTCCGCGTCCTTCATCCGCAGCAGCAAGGTGTCGCGGGTGACGCCAGCGTTGTTGACCAAGATGCCGATCGGGCCGAACTCCTTGCCGATGCTGGCGACCAGCGCGTCGACGGCGGCCGGATCGCGGACATCGAGCACGCGCCCGGTGCCGCCGCTGGCTGCCAGGTAATCGCTGATCTGCGCTGCGCCGCTGTCGCTGGTGGCGGTGCCGATGACTTTCACGCCTTCACGCGCCAGCCGCTCGGCGATTCCACGGCCAATGCCTCGGGTGGCGCCGGTGACCAATGCGACGGCCCCTGCCGCGAATCGGCCTTGGGTTGCTGTGCTCATGCCTGCTGTGTCTCCGCCTGGAAAAGCTGTGTGCCTTGCGCGAAACCGTCGGCATCGCCGATGGCGATCGATGCGATCGCTCCCGGCGCCACGTTGACGATTCGCTTGTTGATCGTTGCCAGCACCTTGCCCGGACCACATTCGAGCAAGGCCGTGGCGCCATCGGCCTCGAGGCGCTGGATCGTCTGCACCCAGCGCACCGGCCGGTACAGCTGCTCGATCAGCGCTGTGCGGATGTCGTCCGGCTGGCTGCGCGCTGCGCCATCGAGGTTGTGCAGCACCGGAATCTTCGGTGTGCGGATAGTCACCTGCTGCAGGCGCGCTCCCAGCTGCTGGGCAGCGCCTTTCATCATCGAACAGTGCGACGGCACCGACACCGGAATCGGCATGACCTTGCG
Organism: Gammaproteobacteria bacterium; assembly: GCA_026398875.1. Lineage (GTDB taxonomy): Bacteria > Pseudomonadota > Gammaproteobacteria > Nevskiales > Nevskiaceae > Nevskia. The sequence goes on from JAPLSB010000019.1 coordinate 202,747, forward strand.
AATGCCGAAGGTCTTGGCATTGGCCACCAGCCAGTCGACTGCGGCCTTGTTGCCGGCCACCACGACCTGGCCCGGCGCGTTGTAATTGGCCGGCTCCAGCACACCTTCGCCGTCATAGGCCGCACAGGCCTTCTCGACGATGTCGTCATCGACACCGATGACAGCAGCCATCGCGCCGACGCCCGGCGGTACCGCCGCCTGCATCAGTTCGCCGCGCAGCTCGACCAGCTTCAGCGCGTCGGCGAAGTCGATCGCCCCGGACACCACCAAGGCCGAGTACTCGCCCAGGCTGTGACCAGCCAGTGCGGAAGGCGCCGGCAGCCCCTGCGCATCCCACAAGCGCGCCACTGCGACGCTTGCGGCAAGCAGCGCGGGCTGCGTGCGCTGAGTGCGGTTGAGCTCCTCGGCGGGGCCATTGCGGATCAGGTCCAGCAGATCGCGGCCAAGCACGGCGGACGCTTCGCGCAGCGTGTCATCGATGACCGGATGCGCGGCAGCAAGCGAGCCGAGCATCCCGACTTCCTGCGACCCTTGGCCCGGGAACAGCAAGGCGTATCTCATCACGTTGGTCTCTTCGGGATTTTTATGATTGTCATGGTGCGGTACTGGCGGCCGGCGGGCGTCGGAACAAGCCTGTCGCGATGCCGTAGGCGATCGCCGAAAACACCCCGTACAGATGTGACTCCGCCACCACGGCGCCGCCGATCAGCTCTACTTCTGACGCGGGCGCGCCAATGATCAGCTCCCACACGATACGCGCCGCGATGAAGGCGAGACAAGCAATGGCGAAGCGGTCACCAGCCACGATCTGGCGAACGAAGCCAAGCGCGAACAGACCATAGACGAGCCCGGACAAGCCGACGTAATACGAAAGTCTTGGCGTGAACCCATGCAGGCACAGACTCATGCCGACGCCGATCACGATCAGCCGCCCGAGCCAGCTCGAAGCACTGGCGCGCTCCGGACACAACAGCACCAGCAGGCCGATGCTCAAGGCATTGAGCAGCCAGTGCCACCAGCCCAGATGAACGAAGTTGCAGGTCAGCAGTCTCCACCATTGCCCGCCGTCGACGGCCGTGCGGTCATAGCGAAGCGCTTCGCTGACCGTGATGCCACCGAACTCGAGCGCTGCCGACACCAGCACGATCAGCAGCGGCGGCAGCCACACGGCGGGAGTGGCCGGAGAGGCCTCTGGTATCATCGTTGTCATTGTTCTCGTTGCATTATCGTGGGTACACAACACCTTGCGCATCATGAAAAACCAGACCTACGCGCACCGTTCGCGCGGCTTCACGCTGATCGAGATCATGGTCGTCGTCGTGATCATCGGCATCCTCGCGGCAATCGTTGCACCGAACATCTTTGACCAGCCCGGCCGCGCCCGGCAGGTCAAGGCCAAGCAGGACATCGCAGCGGTCGAAACGGCGCTGAACCTGTACAAGCTCGACAACTTCAACTACCCGAGCACCCAGCAGGGTCTCGAAGCGCTGGTGGCGCCACCGCAGGGCGATCCACCCGCCCGCAACTGGAAGCCCGGCGGCTATCTGAAGTCGGTGCCTAAGGATCCGTGGCAGAACCCGTATCAGTATCTGAGCCCCGGCGTGAAGGGCGAAGTCGATGTGTTCAGCCTCGGTTCCGACAACAAGCCGGGCGGCGACGGCGAAGCAGCCGACATCGGCAACTGGACCGCCACGCAGTGATCTTCGGCGCCGCGCGGGCGCTGCCCGCCGGCGCCGCAACCGCTCGCCGCCAGCACGGCTTCACGCTGCTGGAGCTGCTGGCCGTCATCGTCATCATCGGCATCATCGTGACCTTCGCCAGCCTGTCGATCGGCAACCGCGCACTCGACGACCGACTTGAAGCGGAGTCGAAGCGTATCGAGCAACTGCTGCGACTGGCCGAAGACGAAGCCGATCTGAAAGGCCTCGCCATCGGTCTGGTTTTCACTGAGGACGGCTACCGCTTCTTGTCCGCCAACAGCAGCCAGAATTGGGCCGACTACGCGCAAAGCGGCATCCTGCGCAGCCGCTCGCTGCTGCAGCCGTTCTTCGTCGAACTGCGCATCGAAGGGCGCTTGATACCACCACTGCCAGCCGCCGGCAGCGATGAGTCATCCGGCCCTGCCGACGACAAAGAGGAAGACGAAGCCAAGAAGCTGAAGCCGCAGGTGCTGCTGCTGCCGGGTGGTCAGATGACGCCGTTCACGCTCGACCTGAAGGCGCCGAACTATCCGTCGTACTTCCGCATCGAGGGCGATCTGCTGGGTCGCGTGACCCGCGAACGCCGTCAGCTGCAGCCGGGGACCGGCCCTTGAAACCGCGGCGCAATGCCGGATTCACGCTGATGGAAATGCTCGTCGCGGTGGCGGTGCTGGCCATCGCGCTCGGGGCGATCATCGGCAATGCCGCCCGCTACGCCGACAGCGCCGCCGGCCTTCGCGACAAGTCGATTGCCTTGTTCGTGGCCCGCAACCGGATGGCCGAGCTGGACCTGTCGCGAACCTGGCCGGCGACGGGTCGTGCCAACGAGGATGTCGAGATGGGCGGCATCAAGTGGGTCTGGCGCACCGAGGTCAAGACCACGCCCGATCCGACACTGCGCCGGGTTGACGTGCGCGTCGAAAAGAAGGACGACAAGTCCGGCGTTGCCTTCGCCACGCTGAGCGGCTTCATCTCCAACGTCGGCCGGCAGGCTGCGCCGTGATGCGTCAGCGCGGCTTCACGCTGCTGGAACTGATCGTCGTCATCGGCATCTTCGGCGTCTTCGCGACGATGGCCTACGGTGGCTTGAACACGGTGCTGAGCGCGCGCGCCAAGATCGAGCAGAACCTGCAGCGCACCGAGGAATACGACCGCGCCTACCTGCGTCTGCGCAACGATCTGCAGAACGCGGCGCCGCGCCCGGTGCGCGACGGCAATGGCGAGCTGCAGCCGGCGTTCGGCTTCGACAGCTACGACGCCCGTGTCGAGTTCACGCGCGGCGGCTGGCAGAACCTGCTGTCGCTGCCGCGCTCGACGCTGGAGCGGGTCAGTTATTCGCTGGAAAATTCCGAGACCGCCGACAAGTCGCGCGGCAGCCGCTTCCAGGAAAAGCGGCTGGTCCGGCGCAGCTGGTACGTGCTCGATCGTGCGTCGCAGACCAAGCCGGTCGAAGTGACGCTGCTTGATCGTGTGCAGTCGGTCGACTGGCGCTTCTTCGATCCCAGCGGCCAGCGCTCGGAAACCTGGCCGCCATCGAACGGCACTGCAGTGACGAATGCCGCGAATACGCCAACGCCGACCGCAGTCGAGCTGAAGATCACCACCAAGGACTGGGGCGAGTTGCGAATGATCTTCCGCGTCGGCGCCGAAGGCACGGCCAGTTACGCCGAGCTCAGCAAGCCACCGCAAGCGCACCCGCCGCCACCGCCCGGGCAGACGAACCCGCCGGACAACAACGACGACAATGGCGACAACAAGCCGATCCCACCCGAAGACCCGCAGGGGCCTACCGGATGACCGCGACCGGCAAATCGACACAGCGCGGCGTGGCCTTGATCACCGCGATGTTCGTCGTCGCACTGGCGACGATCGCCGCAGTCGCGATGTTCGAAAGCTCGAACGTTGCCGTGCGCCGTGCATCGAATCTGATCGAATCGGAAACCGCGCTCTGGTACGCGATTGGCGTGGAATCGTGGACCAAGGGCATCCTCAAGCAGGACGCCAAGAACAACGAGACCGACTCGCTGGCCGACATCTGGGCCCGGCCGGTCGATTTCCTGCCGATCGACAACGGCTCGCTGCGCGGAAGAGTCGAGGATCTTCAGGGCCGCTTCAACCTGAACAATCTGGCGACCACCGACGTCAACCAGCTGAAGATCTACCTGCTGCAGTTCCAGCTGCTGCTCGATGCCATCGGCGGCGAGGATGCAGCCAAGGCCACCGGCATCGGCTCGGCGATTCGTGACTGGGTCGATGCCGACAGCGAACGGCTCGATCTGAACGGTGCCGAGGACAACGAGTATCAGGGCCTTGATCCGCCATATCGGGCGGCCAATCGGCCGATGCAGAGCGTTTCGGAGCTGTTGCAGGTGCGCGGCGTCACCAAGGGCCTTTATGCCGCGCTGAAGCCGTATGTCGCGGCATTGCCGACCGTGGGCACCAAGATCAACGTCAACACGGCACCGTTGCCGGTGCTGGCCGCGCTGTCGAAAGCCGTCGATCGCAGCGTGCTGGCCAAGTTCGTCGAATCGCGGGCCGCGTCGCCAGTCAAGACGGCGCAGGAAGTGCTCAACGGTGGCGCCAGCAGCTTTCTCGGTGCCGACAAGGATCTCAAGCCGGAAAGCCAGATCGATGTGCGCTCGCGCTACTTCGGATTGACCGCCGAGGTGTTCATTGGCAGCGGCCGGGTCGCCCTGTACAGTGTCTACATCCGACCGGAAGGCAGTGGCGACCCCATCGTGATCGCCCACGCTACCGACGCCGATTGACCTCGAACCGACCGCTCGAATCCCTTGCGCGACACCCTTTACATCCGCCTGCGCGATACCGCTCCGGACGCGCCGACCGCGCATGCGCTCGTCAGTTCGGAACCCCTCGACAGCACGCTGACCCGGCCGGGTGTCGTGGTGCGGGAGCTGCCGTTCGATGAAGTGGTCGCGCTCGGCAGCGGCCGTCGTGTTGTGGTCTTCGTGCCCGGCGTCGATGTCCGGCTGACCTCGGTTACGGTGCCGGCGCGGCAGCCGGCCAAAGTGCTGCAGGCTGCGCCGTTCGTGCTGGAGGATCAGTTCGCCGAAGACGTCGACACCCTGCATTTCGCGATCGCTTCCCGGCAGGCCGATGGCAGTTTCCCGATCGCCGTCGTCGCTCGCGCCCAGGTCGACGAATGGCTGGCGCCATTCCAGGCTGCCAAGGTCCGGGTCGCGGCACTGGTGCCAGATACGCTGGCGCTGCCCTGGCAGAACGATGGGCCGTGGAGCGTCCTGCCCGATGCGGGACAGATGATCGTCCGTACTGGCGCGTATTCCGGTTTTTCCTGCGTCCCTGACGATTTCGAACTGCTGCTGCAGCTCGCCGAGAACGGCGTGCCGGCCAGCCTGCGCGTGCTGGTGGCACGTGACGACGCCACCGACTACACCACGCTGAATCGCGCGCTGGACCTGCTGCCGGGCTTCGAACAGCCGCTCGAAGTCCTGATCCGGTACTGGAAACCGAGCCAGTCGATCGATCTGCTGCAGGGCGCGTACTCGCAGCGTGACGACGTCAATCGCTACTGGTTGCCATGGAAACGGGCCGGACAGCTTGCCGCGGCGGCGCTGCTGCTCGGTATCGCTCTGAACATCGCCGACTCGGCGCGCCTGAAGCGCGAGGTCGCGGCCCAGCAGGCCATCAACGAAGAAAACTTCCGGCGCCTGTTCCCGCGCGAGACACGCATCTTCAATCTCGACGCTCAGGTCACGCAGCAGCTGCGGCTGCTGCAAGGCGGCGCGAGCCAGACCGGCCTGTTCGAACTGATGCAGTCAGCGTCCAGCGGGCTGGCCGAGAACCCTGGCCTGACCTTGCGCAACATCCAGTTCCGGGAGGGCGCGCTGTTTCTTGATCTTTCCGGCAGTGACCTGCAGGTGCTGGAGCAGCTGCGCACCTGGTTCAACAGCCACCGCGGCGCGAAGCTCGATGTCGAGTCCGCCGATTCCAACGAGAACGGCGTGCAGATCCGCCTCAAGCTGACCCCGGTAGCCGCATGATCGTCCGCCTTCGCCAGCGCCTGGCCGATAATGGCCTGTCATCGAAGCTGGCAACTCGCCTTGCGCCGCTGCGCAGCCGCTACGAAGCCTTGCAGCCACGCGAGCAGGTCCTGGTCGGTGTTGCATCGGCGATGATCGTCGTCGCCCTGCTCTATTCGGCGATCTGGCAGCCGCTGTCGCGCGGACACCGCCAGCTGGTCGATGACCTCGAATCGGCGCGCAGCGTGGCGACGCGGCTGGCCCAGGCAGAAGCAGAGGTACGCGTGGCCGCGCCGCAGAATCAGCCGGTCGTCGGCAACGACGTGTCCTTGCTGACCGTCGTCGATCAGGCCGCCAAGAGCGGCACACTGAAAAAGCCGCCGACCCGGCTGCAGCCCGATGGCGAGCGTGCCGCCCGTATCTGGTTCGAGGACGTCGAATTCGACGTGTTGCTGCGCTGGATGCTTGAACTGCAGACGCGCTACGGCGTGACCATCGATGTCGTCGACATCGAAAAGCGCGAGACCGCCGGCCTGGTCAACGCGCGCCTGTCGGTCCTGCGCGCACCATGAAAGCTCGTTCGCTGATCCTGGTCGGGATCTTCAGCTTCGTCGGTTTCGTCATCGCCAGCGCGCCGGTGGCAACGCTCTGGCCGCGCATTGCCTCGATGCAGCCGGCGCTGAACCTGGCCGGTCTGTCCGGAAGCGTCTTCGCTGGTTCGGCCAGCGCCGTCAGCGTCAATGGTCGTACCGTCGCGCGCCCGCTGCACTGGGTTTTCAGCCCGCTGGCGCTGCTCGCCGCGCGCTTGGGTTTTCACGTCTCCGGCGGCGTCGACGGGCTGAGCTTCGACGGCAAGGTCGCGCGGACGATCGGCGGCGACATCGCCATCAGCGCCATGCACGGCGACGGCGCTCTGAAAGACCTGATGACCATGGTCGGCAGCGCGTTCCTGCCGATCGATGGCGATGTCGCGCTGTCGATCGACAGCCTGCGCCTTGTCGACCGCTTTCCGAAGCAGCTGGCCGCGGACCTGCAGGTCAGCAAGCTGCGCTGGACGCTGACTCGCGAGCCGCAGCTGCTTGGCGATTTTCAGGTCAGCGTCACTACCGAGGCCGATGTGATCGTCGCTCGCGTGGTGCCAACCGCCGGCCCGCTGGATGTCGATGGCGAGATCCGGGTCATGGCCGACCGCCACTATGAAGTTGATCTCAAGGTGAAAGCGAAGCCCGGTGCGGCGCCGGCGATCCAGAATCTGGTTCGGACACTGGGACAGGCCGATACCGAAGGCTATTTCCGGATCAAGACCCGAGCGCAGCTCTGATGGGCGCGGGTCATCACATCACCGTTGCCTGCGTCGTGCAGCGAGATGGGCGCTTCCTGTTCGTCGAGGAATCGATCGGCGGCCGACTGGTTCTGAATCAGCCGTCCGGTCATTGGGAAGACGGCGAAACGCTGATCGAAGGCGCTGTGCGGGAGACACTCGAGGAAACCGGCTGGGACGTTCGCCCGACGGCGCTGCTCGGGATCTACGAATACGAGCCGGCGGATCTTGGCTACGGATTCCTGCGCTTCGCGTTCATCGCCGAGGCCGTTCGCCATCACCCGGAACGCGCGCTGGATAACGGTATTGTCGGCGCCGTCTGGCTGACGCCGGATGAGTTGCGTGCCGCCGCCGATCGCCATCGCAGCCCGATGGTGCAGCGCGCGGTCGACGATCTGCTGGCCGGGCGTTCGTTGCCGCTGTCAGCGATCGCGCATCTCGCTGACTGAACGCCAGCAACGCTTCAGAAGAACACCATCTTCGCGCCGACCGCGAGCAGCACCGCCGAAATCGCCGTGCGAATGATCCGCTCCGGTGCGTAGTTCGCCCCGAGCGAGCCGATCAGGATTCCCGGAATCGAACCGACCAGCAGCGACCCGAGCAGCGAGAAATTGACGTTGCCCATCAGCAGGTGACCCGTGCCGGCAAGAACCGTCAGCGGAATCGCATGGACGATGTCGGTGCCGACCAGCGACTTCGGGCTCATCCGGCGCGGATACAGATACAGCAGCATCACCGCGCCAAGCGCACCCGCGCCGATCGACGTGAAGGTGACCAGAAAGCCGAGGATGGCGCCGCAAATGACCGTGGCGACCGGCTGCGCTGCCTTGAAGCGATCCGGGCTGCCGGCGCGCAGACGTTCGCCGAAGCGATGAAAGCGAGTCCGAAATACCGCGGCCAGCGACGACAGGATCAGCACGCCGCCCAGCGCCACGACGATCATCTTGTTGTTGCTGCGCCCGACGCCGCTGAGCCACAGCCACAGCAAGGTCAGCAGCGAGGCCGGGATGCTGCCGTAGAACATCCGCCGCAACACCGGGTAATCGATGGTGCCGGTCTTGCGATGTACGGCACCGCCAACCATCTTGGTGATCGCGGCAAACCACAGGTCGGTGCCGACGGCGACGCCAGGCGCCACACCGAACAGCAGCACCATGATCGGCGTCATCAGCGCACCGCCGCCAACGCCAGTCAGGCCGACCAGCACGCCGACACCAAAGCCCGCCGTGGCGTTGAGCCATTCGATGTTCATGCCTTGCGCTCGAACCTGGTGTCAGCGGCTGAGGCGGCAGGCGCCGGTCCGGTTTGTTGTGTCGGCAAGGAACAGGGAATCATCGAGCAATGAATGGGCGTGAATGCAGGCGGCAGGATCGTGGCGCGTCGGTAGAGGCGTCGAGCGGATGGCTACGGCTCGCGCGGACCCGATCCTTTATTCCTGGAAATGCCGAAGGACTATGACTAAATACGATTTCGCGATAATGGCATCCCTCGAGCGCGGCCGGAAGATTCGCGAGTGAAAAACCCTTCTGTCGCAGAACAGCACGTGGTGGTTGGACTGTCCGGCGGCGTCGATTCGGCCGTGGCCGCATTCCTGCTGAAGGAGCAGGGATACCGGGTGTCCGGACTGTTCATGGTCAACTGGACCGAAGACGAGGCCGGCTACTGCACCTCCGCCGAGGACTTCCAGTCGGCGCGCGCCGTCGCGGCCGAACTGGATATTCCGCTGCATCGCGTCGACTTCTCGGCCGAGTACCGCAAGCGCGTCTTCGATCTGTTCCTCGCCGGGTATGCCGCCGGCAGAACGCCGAATCCGGATCTGCTGTGCAATCGCGAAGTGAAGTTCCAGCCGTTCCGCGAACACGCGCTGAGGCTTGGCGCCGACTGGGTCGCGACCGGTCACTACGCCCGCATCAGCCACGATGTCGAAGGCCCGACGCTGCTGCGCGCCGTTGATGACAACAAGGACCAGACCTACTTCCTGGCCGCCGTGGCACGCGAGCACTTCGCAAAGGTGCTGTTTCCGCTCGGCGGTCTGACCAAGCCGGAGGTCCGCGCGATCGCGCAGCAGGCCGGTCTGCCGAACCACGGCCGCAAGGACTCGACCGGCATCTGCTTCATCGGCGAACGGGAATTTCGCGATTTCCTCGGCCAGTATCTGCAGCCGGAACCCGGCGTCATCGAGGACGACAGCGGCGCGGTGATCGGCAGCCACCAGGGGCTGGCCTTTCACACGATCGGCCAGCGCAAGGGTCTGGCGATCGGCGGCCGCCGCGGCGCACTGGAAGCGCCGTGGTACGTCGTTGCCAAGGACCACAAGCGCAACGTGCTGGTGGTGGCGCAGGACGCCCAGCATCCATTGCTGATGACCCACCAGATCGCCACCCGACCGTTCCACTGGATTCGCCGGCCGCCCACTCTGCCGACGATGCTGCAAGCGCGGATCCGGCATCGTCAGGCCTTGCAGGCGTGCTCGATCACCGAGATCGACGGCGACTGCGTGCGCTTCAATTTCGAGGCGGCGCAGCGGGCCGCAGTGGCCGGCCAGTACCTCGTGCTGTACGACGGCGAGGAGTGCCTTGGCTCAGGTGAAATCGTCGACTGAGCGTGCTGCGCAGCGTGCTCGGTCTGCGCGGCGATGTGCCGATAGCGGCACTCCGGAATTCCCTGCAAAGGCAGAACCGGATCCGGCCTGACGCACGGCCTTGCCGCGATTGGCGAGCCAACAAAAAAGCCGCAGACCCTGAGGGCTGCGGCTTGTCTGAACTTCCAGGATCCTTATGGGACCTTGGAATTGATGCGGGTGGTGGGTCGCCCCGGACTCGAACCGGGAACCTACTGATTAAGAGTCAGCTGCTCTACCAATTGAGCTAGCGACCCGCAACTTGCCGAAAATGGGGTGGACGATGGGACTCGAACCCACGACCTCTGGAATCACATCCCGTGGCTGCGGGGGGCGCAGTATACCCATCCTGAGCCGCGACGCCAGCTTTTTTTGCGCTTCAACGCTGACGGTGAAACTTGCGCGGATCGAACAGTTCCGGCGGCAGCGATCCGACGGCGTTTTCCGGGCCGAGTCGAATCTCCGACCGGTTGCCAGCCCGCAGATCGGTCAGCAGAATACGCGCCGCGCGCCAGCGCCCGTCCTGTTTCGACACCGTCGCCGGATCGACATCCAGCGTCTTCCACGGCACGCCGCCAAACAGATCGGCATGGGTCGGCAGACACCAGACATCGTCGATCACGAGGTCGACCCGGTCGTAGAGGATGTCCGGTGCCGATGCCGGGCGGTATTGCCAGCGTTCGACACTGCGCCCGTCGCGCTGCCCGCTGCCAACGTAGCGGAACTGCCCGCCACTGAGCCCGCTGAACAGGAACTTCAGATCGAACGCCGAAAGCCCGCTGCCGAACAGTGACTGGGCAACCGTGGCACCGACGACCTTGCGCACCTTGCCGACGCTCGGCAGGTAGAGCCAGAAGCTGTCCTTGCCGGCGTCGGCAACGAACAGATACGCGGCGCCGTCGAGGTCCGGCGGCGCAGACAACCGCAGCATTGCGCGCTGCCCTTCGTCGCGACGCTGCCAGTACCAGCGCCCGTTCAGACGTTTGGTCGCGCCTGTGGAATCGGTCTGGGCAATCGCGATGTCCTGCGCCACGCCATCGGCAGCCACGTTGGCTCGCAGGCAAGCGCGCAACGCGGCTTCATCACGCGCCGCCAGCACCGGTGCTGCTGCCGCTGCCGCCAGCGACAACAGCAGCGCCCGCACGGCCCGGGCTTCGGCACGGCTCATGACATCAGCAGGCTCAGCGCCGCCTGCGCCTGCGGCGCTTTCCGGGCCAGGTGTTCCATCAGCACCACCTGCATTTCACCGACGATGAAGCCAAGCGAAGCACCGACCGCGATCAGCATCCACTCGTCCTGCTCGAACGCCGGATGCAGCAGCGCTTCGAATTCTTCGGCAGACAGCTCGACCATCTTCGTCGACAGCGTGTTCTCGATCGCCATCGCATCGCCGGCATAGCTTTCGATGTGCTTCAGCGTGTCCGGCAGCCGCTTGATGATTTCTTCCGCGACCAGACGCTTCATGTCCTGGTACTTGGTCGAGCCGACCGCGAACACCACGAACGGCTTGGCAATGCCGGACTGCTCGTCGACGAGCTTCTGCACCTGCTTCTGGACCATGGTGAACAGCCGGTCCGACAGCGGCCCTTTGAGCACTGCGTCGATGATGTTGCGCGGCGTGACGATCTCCTTGGCGATCAGCCGGCCGTACTCCGCCGACACTTCTGCGCGGCGCTTCAGGAACAGGCCCTGCCACTCGACAAGACCCAGAAAGTACTTCGTCGGCTGCTTCGGGTTGAACACCATCTTCAGCGCCAGCCAGTCGGTGAACCAGCCGGTGAACAGGCCGAACAGCGGCATCACCAGCGGGTTCTGCGTCACTGCCCAGGTCACGGCCTGCACGACACCGATGATGAAACCGAAGTAGATGCCGGAATTGCGGATGAACCTGAACTCGCCGCTGCCGGCTTCGAGAAAGATGCGGTTCAGCAGCGGCTTGTCGCGCAGCAGGTTCGACACGACCATGTCCTTGAGATCAAAGACCGAATCGATGTTCTCCTTGATGTCGATCATGATCGCGCGAACGATGTTCGGCGATTCATGCTGGATACGGCTGATGATCAGCCGCTTGACCGCTTCCGGTGCGGCTTCCCACAGGCCGGGCGAGTACACCGCCGCCACCTCGCGCGTGATGTCCTCGACCGCTGCCAGCAGCGGCTTCTCGACTTCCTGCGCGATACGGTCCGGATCGAGCTTGCTGAAGATGTCTTCCGGCTTGATCAGCCGTGCGGTCATCGTGTCGCAGGCGATCGACGCCATCGTCGCCGCCTTGCGCGGCACGATGCCCTGCCAGCCAAGCCACGGCTTGATGCCGACGAACTCGATCGGCTGGAACATCATCTTGATGGCGACGATCTTCGTGCCGTAGCCGATCAACGCGGCGACGAATGGCATCGACAGGTACAGCCACCAGTTCAACTGAACGTCGGCAACGATCTGCGACCAGCTTTGCATTGTGTTTTCCCCGTGCCTTGTTTTTTTATCTGTGGCTGTTGCGGCTGACTCAGTCTTCGGTGATCCGGCACGCTTCCCACAAGTTGCGCCCGAGCTCGGAAATCTTCAGCACCCGACGCTTGATCTGGCTGCGCTGCCCGGCTGCCTTCATCTGCGCGATCAGCTTGCGCAGCACGTCGTCGGTTTCCAGCATTTCGTACTTGGTGAGCAGCGCAGGATCTTCGGGCCCGGTCTCAACAAGACCAGCCGCCATCAAGCGCTGGATGTAGCCGCGCGTCATCTCCGGCAACTGCACGCCAGCGGCACGGCCGACCGTGCAAGTGTTTTCGAGCACGACATGGGTCTGGATGCCGAGCTTGGACAGCGCGACCAGATTGATCAACGGATAGATGCCGCCATCGGACACCGCTGACAGGATGCGCGCCTCGTCCGGCAGCAGCGCGCGGACCAGGCTCGAGTAGTACGCCAGCCGCGCCTGCTCCTTGGTCTGCTCGCTGGAGATCGCCAGCAGATCACGGAGCATCTCGGCCGGTTCGCGCAGCGCACGGGTCGGCGCGTGGGTCGGCCGCCGCTCCACCGCGAACGCCACCATCTCGACCGTTCGCTCGCCGCGCTCGCCGTCCAGACGGTCGAGCCGGGACTTCAGTTCGCCGAGCACCCGCCGCTCGACCTTGCCGATCTGCTCCTGGACGATCGCCCCACCCGGCAGCCGCGCCAGCAGCCGGTTGGCCAGCGGCGTGTCGCTGGGCGCGTCTTCGCCGACGGCCTCCAGCGCGCGCTGCCACAGGGTGGGATTCTTCTTGCTCTTGCTCATCGTGCGGGCACTCCGGCCTGGCCTTGCTTGCGTTGCGGTTGGGACGGATCGGCGACTTTCGACAGGCGCAGCGTGTCGGCTTTAAGCCGCAGATCGGCGTGCTGGATGATGACCGGAATCGGCTGCGCAGGTGCGGTCACAGCAAGCCCGAACGTGGTGAGAATCGGCGTCGTCACCTCACGCTGCATGCGGATTCGTGTGTTCAGCACGGTATCGACGGGGGCCTTGATCGTCTGGTCGAGTTTCAGCGCAATCGGGCCACGGAAGCGCACCCGGATCGTGGTGTCGATCGGCACGACGAACTTCACCGGCTGCTCGAATTGCAACGGCACACGGCCGGCGAACGCGACGTTCCGCAAGCGCTTGACGTTCTGGTAGACGAAATCGGTACGGCCCTTGATGTCGGCGAAGGTATCGACCGGAATCACGCCGCGGTACTCGATGGTGAACTTCACCGGCACGACGGTATCGAGCTGGATATCGGCCGTGTAATCGCCTTCGATCGGCAGGTTCAGCGTCTGCTTGAACGGCACCGCGGCGTCGATGAAGCCGTCGAGATTGATCGTGACGTCGCGGCTTGCCCGCGCACGAGCGGTGAACGTCGGCGGCAGCGTGATCAGGCCCGGCTGGTCGGTGATCGTCAGTCCGACAACCAGCCACGAGTAGACCCAGAAGCCGACCAGGCCGGCGCCGACCAGCAGACCGCCCGCGCCGAGCAGCCCGGCCGACAATGTCAGCAGGCGCTTCACCGGGCGGCAGCGGCGGGTACCGGTGCCGGGCCGGGCGCCGGATTGCCCGTCGCCCCGAGCACCAGGGTACGCAGCGGCAGCAGCAGATCGGACTCGACGATCACGATGTCGGCCGGATCAGGAATCGTGATCATGGCGTCAAGCGCCGACTTCACCGGCACCGACATCTGGCTCTTGATCGGGATGGTCGTGGCGATCTCCGCCTTCAGCGGCACCGTCAGCGCCTGGCGCAGCCTGGCCTGCACCGGCGCCCTGAACTTCAGTCGCACCATCTGATCAACCGGAATGTTCAGGCTGATCGGCACCACCGCCTTGACCGGAATCTTTCCGCGCAGCGGCAGGTCGTGCTTGTCACCCAGCATTTCCGCCTGGATCACGGTATCGATGTCGAGAATCTGGTCGATGGCGATCTTGTCCTTGATCGGCACGGTCATCTTGATCGGCACGTCGCCGTCGAAATCGGCCATCACGTTCAGCGTTTCGGCGATCGGAATGCTGATCACCTGATCGATCGGCACCGTGGTGGTGATGCGGGTGTCGAGCTCGATATCCAGATTGTTCAGCACTTTCGCCGACACCCGCAGCGGCTCGGGGATGATCACCGTGGCTGGCTGGTTGCTCAGCAGCAACCGGGCATCGACATTGCGGTACACCCAGGCACCCACCAGCACGCCGCCGACCACGCCGATGATCGCGATGACGCCAATGGCCGCCAGCAGGTTTCTCATCGCAACGATCCTCAGAACGTGTAAGCAATGCTGGCGGCAACGAAATCGCGATCGGCCAGCGTGTTGCGGCGACCGCCACCGAAGAAGAAGGTGCCGATCAGGTTGAAATCGAAGTCGCCATAGGCGAAGCGCAGGTCGGCGACGCCGAGCTTGCGGCCTTCGAGGAAGTTTTCCGCCAGACCGGGCGACACGCCACCGACATCGTGCGTGTAGACCAGGAACGGCGTGACATCGAGGCCCGGCAGCAGCACGTCCGCGTAGTGCAGCAGCGCGCCGGCGCGATACCCCCACGAGAACGGCGTGACATAGCCGCCGGTGTTGCGGATCGGGTTGATGCGCAGTGCGTTGCCGGTATCGGCAACCCCTGGCCCGGCATGGGTATCGGTGCCCGGCGCTTCGAACTGCAGCCGCGCGGTCGACGGCAGATCCGGAATCCAGATCTCGGTGACTTCCAGCAGCAGCGCAGCGTCGTGGGTGCCGAGAAAGCCGCTGTTGCCGAACAGCTTGGTCAGCCCGATCGAGGCCTGCTGAACCTGCAGCCGCTCGTAGCCGCGAATGTACGAACCAGGCGCCACTTCGCCCGGCGTGCCGCCGCGATACGCGGTGACGAAATCGGGTATGCCGGTCCGCGCGCCGGGCACGGTCGTACCCAGCACGCCGGGCGCGCTGGCCAGGGCCTGCAAGGCGCCGATCGCGCCCTGCAGGTTGCCGGTCGTCGCAGCGAGCACCGACAGCGCATTGCCCGGGTCCTGCAGCGCAAGAACCAGCCCCTGCACCGTGTTGTCGGCGGTGAACAGCGGAATGTCATTGCGGGGCAGCGCCGGCTGCAGTGCGGCCAGCAGCACGTCCTCCAGGTCCACCTGCACCGGCTGGTTCGGCCGGAACGAGAACTCGCCGCGCATTGCCACGCCTTCGACCAAGGTCGAGAAGCTGGCGCCGAACAGATGGATGTCTTCCGGGTACTCGAGGAAGTACTGCGCGGTATCCAGCGGCACTGCTTCGCGCTGATGGGTGCCGGGCACGCCACAGGCCGCAATGAAGCTGGTCAGATCGATCGCATCGATGCCGGACGGATTGCCTTCGCGGCGCGTGCAGCTGGCGGCCGATGCCGTGGCGCCAGCGGTCGGAATCCGCGAGTGGTAGCGCGAGTAGTACAGCCCCAGCTCGGAGCCGCCCAGCAGCGCTTCCGGATGCCAGTACAGCGCCAGCCCGTACTGCCCGCCATCGCTCGGCCTGCGGTTGGCGCCGCGGCGCAGGGTCAGGCTGGTTTCGCTGACCAGCCCGAGCACATCGTTGCCCGGCGTGCCGATCTGCAGCGGGTCGTAAGCCGCCTTGGCGAACGGGGCAATGATCCCTTCGTTCGCGGTCAGATGGTTGCTGGCGTTGAAGAACGACAGATACGAGCCGCGCGGCGGAATGCCGACCGGCCGCCATTCGAACTGGTAGAACGCCTCGAAGCCGAGATCGTCGTTGATCGGCCCTTTCGCGATCACCATGCCGGCTGGCCTGTAGACCTCGTCGAGCGTGCCGCCCGGACGGCTCAGGTTGTTGACGTCCGGCGGATTGTTGAAGTTCAGGCTGCCCTGCGTCGCAAAGCTCGCTTCGCCCCAGACCAGCCGCTGGCGGCCGATCGAGACGTCGATCAGCCGGTCGTTGATGTCGAACGTGTTCTGGACGTAGGTGTCGAGCAGCTGCGCGCCGTAGCCGATCTGGTGGATGGTGTCGATGTCGCGCTTGTTGCGGACCACCTGTCCCGGCGGCGCGCCCGGGGTGACGATCTGGTTCGGGTGGAATTCGCGCAGCGTTGCGTTGACGTGGTCGTAGAACAGCAGCACGCCCGCTTCGAACTTCAGGTTGTCGCGGCTGACCTTGAGCCGCGAGGTCCACTTGACCGGCGAAGCGATGAAATCGCCCTGGTCGTAGTTCAGGTTGCCTTCGTCGTAGACCGAGTTTCGCGCGCCCGGCGCGGCCAGATAGCGCGCATTCGGGCCGGTCTCGTCGGGGCTGACCGACAGGCACTCGTCGGCCGCGCACAGGTTCGGATCCAGGTTCGACTTGCCGACCAGATTCGGGTCGCGCGCCTCGATGCGGATCGCCGTGCCGAGCGTCACCCGGTTGTTCCAGTCGAATGTCAGATCGTCGATCCAGCCGCTGGCCTGCCCGGCCAGCGGCAGCAGGCACCACGCGAGCAGCAGGCGCCGGCGCGCGACGAGCGGATTCGGTAAGTCGGGTGTCATTCCTGAGCGACTCCCCTCGCAGTTGCACTGTCGACGGCTCGGGCCGCCTTGGAATCTGTCTGTGCTCGCAAACGGCGCTTGCGTCGCGTCGCGATATGCCAGCCGCCGTGCTCACGCTGGACGCGCTGGCCTTGCGGTCGCGGCGCAGCGTACACAGGACTGTTACATCCGACAATGGCATCGTCCTGATCGCGCCGAGCACCTGCGCGCACCTATCATGGCGACCCTTTTCGCCATCACATCCGTCGATGTCCTCCGTTCCGCCGACCGGCTACCCGGCCAACCCTGCACTGCGCATCCGCAACCACTACCGGCACTTCGAACGCGAACGCGTGCGCTGGTCGGACACCGACCAGATCGGCCACGTCAACAATCTGGCCTTCGCGGCGTACTGCGAAACCGGGCGTTCGATGTTCATGAACCAGGTGACGATGCAGAACCGCGCGCTTCGCCGTCTGTTCGTGGTCAGCCAGCTGATCGTCAATTTCATCGAGGAGCTGTACTGGCCGGCGGACGTGATGGTCGGCACCGGGGTGATGCACATCGGCCGCACCTCGTATCGGGTTGGCCAGGGTCTGTTCGACGGCGAGCGCTGCTTCGGCACCGCAGAATCGCTGCTGGTGCAGATCGACGCCGAAACCCGCCGGCCAACGCCAATCAACGACGAACTGCGCGCCTGGCTTGACGGTTACCGGATCGGCTGAGCGTCCGCTGGCGGCCTTGCGTCGGTCCCGCGCAAAACGTCGGCCTCACGCAAAACGTCGGTCTCACGCAAAGACGCAAAGACGCGAAAGAAAACAAGAAGCTTCGGTAGCGCTTGTCAACGATCCGGCGCTTGCGTGGGGCCCGATGAGGCGGCGCATTACCGATGTCTCGCTTTCGCTTTTCCTTGGCGTCTTCGCGCCTTTGCGTGAGCCGGCCGTTAGCCTTTCCCGGCGCGCTCCACGTTCCCAACGTAAGGCCAGCGTTCAAGCGGGCCGCCCGACCCTCGCCGCCTATAATCCGCGCCATGACTCCCGACGACTTCGTCGCCGCTCTGCGCGGCGCGGCACCTTACGTCCATTCGCACAATGGTCGGACCTTCGTCATCGCCTTCGGTGGCGAAGCCGCGCTGCGCCCGGATTTCGAGCGCTTCATCCACGATCTGGCGTTATTGCACAGCCTCGGCGTCCGGCTGGTGCTGGTGCACGGCGTGCGGCCGCAGATCGAAGCACAACTGGCCGCGCGCCAGATCGCGGCGCAGTTTTCCGGCGATCTTCGGATCACCGACGCGCCGACGATGGACTGCGTCAAGGCGGCGGTCGGCATCCTGCGCATGGACATCGAAGCGCGGCTGTCGACCGGCCTCGCCAGCACGCCGATGGGCGGCGCTCGGCTGAAGGTGGCCGGCGGCAACTGGGTGACGGCACGGCCGGTCGGCGTTCGCGGCGGGATCGATCATCTGCTGACCGGTGAAGTGCGGCGCATCGACACCGCCAGCATCGAGAACGCGCTCGACGAAGGCCGCATCGCGCTGCTGAGCCCGGTCGGCTACTCGCCGACCGGCGAAATCTTCAACCTGCGCGCCGGTGACGTGGCCCAGGCCGTGGCCACCGAGCTGAAGGCGGACAAGCTGGTGTTCCTGCTCAATGCCGATCCGGATGGTTGGCAGCTGGCCGATGACACCGGCGATGCCGGCCAGCTGCCGCTTGGCGAGGCCGAAAAGCTGCTGGCGCGGCCCGCCATCGAGGCGTCGCTGTCAGCGGAAGACCGCGCGCTGCTGCAGTCGGCGCTGGCGGCTGGCCGCGGCGGCGTCGAACGCGTCCATCTGATCGGCGCCGAACCCACCGGTGCCCTGCTGCGCGAGCTCTACACCCGCGATGGCTGCGGCCTGATGTTCCATGCCGACGACAACTACGAGGCCGTGCGTGAAGCGGGCATCGAGGATATCGGCGGCATCTTGGCGCTGATCCAGCCGCTGGAAGCCGCCGGCGTGCTGGTGCCGCGCTCGCGCGAGCAGCTGGAAATCGAGATCAGCCTGTTCGACGTGATGGTCCGCGACGGCACGGTGATCGCCTGCAGCGCCCTGATCCCGTTTGCCGACGAGGCGATGGGCGAGTTCTCGTGCGTCGCCGTGCATCCGGACTACCGCCGCGAAGGCCGCGCCGAAGCGCTGCTGAAGCGCGCCGAAGAGTCCGCCCGCAAGCTCGGCATGCGCCGCCTGTTCGCGCTGACCACGCACACTCCGCACTGGTTCATCGAGCACGGTTTCGTCCACGGCACACCGGACGATCTGCCAGCGCAAAAAGCGCGCATGTACAACTGGCAGCGCAAGTCGATGGTGCTGATCAAGGCGCTCTGAAGCGCTGACCGGCATCACCGGCTAGGGATAGCTGCAGCGCGACGCCAGCAGGCGGACCGCCGGAGCGCCGGCAGCCACCCAATCGGCAAACGTGGTTTCCAGGCTGCGGCCACCGAAGCCGGAAATCGACCGCTCCCACAGCGCCGTGGACGTCGACAGCGTGTGCACCGCTGGCGAATCGCAGGTCGCGAAGACGCCTTGCCCGGCGCTGCTGCCAAGGCCCGACAGGACGGTGCCGATCGCTGGCAGGTAGTCGTCGTTGATCCATGCAGTCAAGGTCGGATCGTCCGGGCGCACGTCGCTGTCAAGCAGGCCGACGTTGGCGATTCCGACGCCATCCTTGGCGTTCTGGGCAACGAAGAACGGGGTCTTCAGCGTCGACTGGGCGTGCTCGAACAGGTAGCAGAGGCCGGGATCCGCAGCGTTGGCGGCTGCACAGTCGGCATCGACCTGGCCGTTCCAGTAGCCGAGCGCGATGGCCCCGGATTCGCGGACCGCATTCGGTGGCGACGACTGCGGGAACGGTGGCGCGATGTCCGGATAGACACCGGCATCGATCAGCGTCAGCACGCTCGCCCCCGGCAGCAGCGCCCGCACGCGGTTGGCGTTGATGAACGCGCCGACGGCACCGGCCGAACTGCCGGACAGGACCACCGTATCGCCGGCCTTGCCGATGTCGTACTGGCTGTTCAGCGTCTGCACCACGGCAGCCAGGATCTTCGCGCCGCGGAAGCGGAAGTTGGTGCTGCCGCCGGTGGGGCCGATGTCACCGCTGAAGAAATCCGAGCTGCAGTACGGCACCGACACCCGGTTCCAGCTCCGGAAGCGGGCGTTCTCGGTCCCGCCGGACAGCAGGCCCTCTGGCGCGATGCGGCTGCCGTAGACGGTGGACGACACCTGATCGGCAGCGCGCGTGCTGCATTCGGCATCACTCAGGCAAAAGCCGCCGCCCTGCAGATGGATCACCGTCTTGTTGGCATCGGCCGCGGCAGCCGCGCCCTGGCCACGCTGGATGTAGAAGATGCCCGGCGAACCATCGTTGCAGACGGCGTCCGGAAAGCGTCGCGTGTCCAGCGTCTGGCGGACGAAATCGGTCGGGAGACCACCAGGATCGCTGCCCGTCTGAGCGCTGCCGCCGCCACCGCAGCCCGCGCTTGCCGCCGACACCAGCAGCACTGACAGCGCCGTACGAACCGACGACTTCAGGCCGGACAGAAAAGGGATGGGCATGTGCAGCGACTCCATTGAAGGTCTGCGACCGTTGCAGGCCTCGGGTTCTTACGCGTTAACGCTGCACGGTACAAGTGCTTCCGCGTGCGGAACGCCTGCCGGACGATCATCGTGATCGTCAGGCCGATGGCACTGCGCGACAGGGATTTTCCGTGGTCATCTGCCGGCTGGATCACGTGCGGCAGCGGACGCCTGCAGGCCTATCGCGCGGAAATGGACGAGGTGCGACCTTCGTGGTCGAATCCGCGCTCGTTTTCCTTCGCCTTCAAGTTCATCGATGAGCAATGCCGACTGGATTCGCCGTTCCCTCGCCCACGTCTGGCATCCGTGCACGCAGATGCGCGACCACGAACCCGGTGGCGCGCTGCCGCTGGTGCCGATCGCGTCGGCTGAAGGCGTCTGGCTGACCGATTTCGAAGGCAAGCGCTACATCGACGCCGTCAGTTCCTGGTGGACCAACATCTTCGGCCACCGGCATCCGGTGATCGTCGAACGCCTGAAGGCGCAGATCGACCGGCTCGACCACGTGCTGCTCGGCGGCTTCACCCATCAGCCGGTCGTCGAGTTGTCCGAGCGCCTGGTGAAGCTCGTACCGAAGGGGCTGACGCGTTGCTTCTATGCCGACAACGGCAGCAGCGCGATCGAAGTGGCCTTGAAGATGAGCGCCCACTACTGGCGCAACAGCGGCAAGCCCGGAAAGACAAAGTTCATCGCGCTGGCCAACGGCTATCACGGCGAAACGCTCGGTGCGCTGGCAGTGTCCGGCGAAGGCATGTATCGCGACGCCTACCAGCCACTGCTGATGCAGCCGATCGTCGTGCCATCGCCGGACTGCTTCGAGCGCACGCCCGGCGAAGCCTGGGAGGACTACACGCGGCGGCGCTTCCGGCTGATGGAAGAGACGCTGGAAAAGCACGCGCATGAAGTCGCCGCCGTGATCGTCGAGCCGCTGGTGCAATGCGCCGGCAGCATGCGCATGTACCACCCGATCTACCTGAAGCTGCTGCGCGAAGCCTGCACCCGTCACGGCGTGCACTACATCGCCGACGAGATCGCCGTCGGCTTCGGCCGCACCGGCAGGCTGTTCGCGAACGAATGGAGCGGCACCACGCCGGACTTCCTGTGCCTGTCGAAAGGCCTGACCAGCGGCACCTTGCCGCTGGCGGTGACGATGACCACCGACGCCATCTATGACGCCTTCTACGGCGACTACGCCAGCCAGCGCGCGTTCCTGCATTCGCACAGCTACACCGGCAATCCGATCGCCTGCGCGGCTGCACTCGGCACGCTCGACATCCTCGACAGCGACGACTGGCAGGCCCGCAACCGTGCCACCGCCGCCGGCATGTGGGGGTTGATGAGCGAAGTCGCCAACCACCGCAACGTCATCGACATCCGCCAGCAGGGCATGATCCTGGCCGTCGAACTGGCCAAGAACCCGCGCAAGCGCGAGCCCTATCCGGCTGAAGAGCGCCGCGGCCTGCGCGTCTATCGCCACGGCCTCGCCAACGGCGTGCTGCTGCGGCCGCTCGGCAACGTCGTCTACCTGATGCCGCCGTATGTGATCGACGACGAAGCGCTCGTGCAAATGTGCAAGGTGGCGATCGATGGCATCAATGTCGCGACCCGCGACTGATAGCTCGCGGGAAATCGCTGCGGTAGCGGCCACCGTGAACGAGATTTCGCTTGCTGGTGCGAGGTGATCGACATCACACAGGCGATGGGGGAATCGTTCTAATCGATTGCGAGTGTCGTCGGCCCAACGGCACCATGCGAGCTGATTTCAGGACCATGCGCCCGGTGGTACCGGCGGGCCATGAAGTACCTGTACTGCCTTCACATAACGACAACACAGGCTCATGAAACGAATAGCGCTGCTCACGATCCTTGCCGGCACTGTCGGCGTATCGGTCCCATTGCTGCACGGCACATCGCCAACATCACCAACTGCATCGCCCATCGGTCAGTCGGCGTCCGATAGGGCGGCCTCACCGGGTTCGGTGCATCACCTCAAGCAACTGCCGATTCTGTTCGAGCCCAATCAAGGCCAGGTAACGGCGCCGTTTGCCTATGTCGCACGCGCACCGGGCTACAGCATCGGTATCGACGCGCTCGGCGTGGAAATCCGGATGCCAGAAAAGGCGCCGACGCGTGTTCCTAGTCAGAAAAACGTTGGCGATAAGCAGGCCCCAGCGGTTGTGAATGAGCCGCGCAGGGTCGCATTCCGGCTTCAGCCGATCGGCATCAGCGCCGATGCCCGCCTACTAGCCGAAGGGAAGCAGGTCAGCGTCAGCCACTATCTGGACGGCGGCGAAAATCGTGGGACGGTCAAGAACGTGCCGCATTACGCCCAGATCCGCTTTCAGCAGATTTACGACGGAATCGACTGGGTCTTTTACGGAAATCCCGAGCAGACCGAGTACGACTTTATCGTTGCGCCGCACGCACGCCCCGAGCAGATTCGACTCGCCATCACCGGTGCCGAAGACCTAGCGCTAACCGCAGACGGTGAACTGGTGACACACATCGGCAACGGGGAATTCCGACATCAGAAACCAGCCGCCTTCCAGCGGACCCCGTCGGGTGAGCGGCGTCAGGTTGAAGTGGCATACACGCTATCGCAGCCCGATAAGGCGAAGCCTTCAGAGATCGCGTTCGCCATCGGAGACTACGATCGGTCGCGACCGCTGACCATCGACCCGGTACTGACCTACAGCACGTATCTCGGCGGCACCGGCAACGACACGATGACTTCGTTTACTGTCGCTGCGGACGAGAGTGTCTACATCGCCGGCACCATGCAATCCGTCGACTTCCCCCGTCAGACTGCGGACCGCGCACCGCCGCAGGCGTATGTCGCGAAATTCAACGCTTCGGGCTCTGCGCTTGAATACGTTGCGTTTCTCGGCAATACGTCAGGCCCAGCAGCCGTACGGGCTGCCTCAAATGGTGATGTTTTTGTCGCGGGCGTGGGTCGAATTCCAGGCAACACCACGAACTCGGCATGTACCGATGGTTACGCGGCGACTTTGATCAATAGCGGAGTTGATCTGGTCAATGAGAGGTGTCTGCCACCTTTGATCGCCAGCACTGCGAATGGAGAACGATCTGCGACGAGTGTGCCGAGCAAAATCCGAATTAATGCATCTGGAATCATTTATCGGCCTCAAGTGATTGAGTATGCATTGCCAGATGAATTTTTCGACGTACCACGCAGAGCAGGTCGCTTCGACCATTCTGTAGTGATGATTGACTCAGCGAACAGCGTTATATCCTCCATTTTCATTGGTAGCACGTCATATGGCTATCGGAATCGAGGTATTGGGACCATCCAATCACTGTCAGTGACTGACGAGGGCGCAATGGTGGCGCTGTTCGATAATTGCCGCTTCAGCGATGGGGATACCTCCGGTCGAGCGTCAGCTGTGATGGCATCGCCTCTTGGCGAGCCTGAGAGGAGGTTCGATTTTTCTAGTGGCGACTGCTTCGTCGATCGTGGGAACGCTACCGCAATTGGTGCCGACGGCCGCAGGTATTTTTCGTTTACGCTGGAACGTGACGTTGTCCCGATTGATGATCCCGACTTTGATTTCGGTGACGAAGACTTCGTCGTCCGCATATTCGACGAATTCGGCCGCAAGCTAGGAAGCGATGTTGGCGCGATACAGCCTGCGTTCGCGATACGTGACTTCACCATCAACAGCCGAGGGTCAGTAATCGTTTCAGAAGGATTGTCTGGTGCGATTGCTCAGGGCCGCATTCGAAAGCTCGATCCTGATCGGAGCAAGGCCGGAAGTCCGCACGAGTTTGTCGTACATGAGCAGATTCTTGCGGATACGGTTCCGTCAATTCTGTCCTTCGGAAGAGACTCTCTACTGGTCGTCGAGACAACGGCTTCTGACACGCTCCGAGGCGAACCACAACCTCGCGTCGCCGGTGGAACCGATGCCGCAATCAGCCGATACGAGCTGTCCGGCTGCATCGAGAACAACGGCCTGCTGTCGCTGGACCAGGCAAATCTTTCAATTGCTGAAAGCGGTACAGAAATCACTGTCGGCGTGACGCGTTCAATGGTGACGGACAGCCAGTGCAGCGCCCACGTCCGTTACCAGACAAACGCATCGACGGCTGCAGCGGGTCAGGACTTCGCGAACACGTCCGGCATGTTGCGCTGGGCTCCAGGCGAGAACGGCACGAAGGTCATCCGGATTCCGATCGCCAACGACAGCCTGTACGAACTGACCGAGGCACTTACCATTTCATTGAGCGAGCCCGTCGGCTCAACCCTCGATGCAAACAGTTCGGCCACGGTCAGCATCACCGACGACGATCCCATGCCATCGGTGGGGCTCAGGATCAGTGCCAGCAGCATTCCGGAAGTCGGCGGCACAGCGACCTTGACCGCGGGTCTCAGTGCGGTTGCTGGCACGGCGGTGATCGTGCCGCTGGTTTTCAGCGGCGACGCAACCCAAGGGGCGGACTATCACGCGCCGTCGGTAATCGTCATTCCGGCGGGCGCGCGCGCCGTCGATACGGCGGTTCAAAGCGTCGACAACACGCTGCCGGAGCCCGACGAAACGGCGACGATCGCGATCGGTCGTCCAACTTCGGCGGTCCTCGGCTCGCGGACCACCGCAACCTTCACGGTTGTCGACAACGACCGGGTGCCGGGCGTCTCGACGGCCCCGTCCAGCCTCGCGTTCGGCAATCAGGCCGTCGGCAGCACCAGCGCCGCGCGGACGCTGACGCTGACCAACAGTGGTACGGACCCGCTAACCATCAGCTTCATCGGCGCCAGCGGTGACTTCACTGCGTCGCCGAATTGCCCGACGGTCCTCGCGGCATCGGCATCGTGCTCGATTGCCGTCCAATTCAGGCCGTCGTTGCAGGGGCCGCGTTCCGGCGCCGTCTCCATCCTGAGCAATGCGCCAACGAGCCCGAACAGTGTGCAGCTCACCGGTACCGGAACCGGGACGCGTCCAAGCCTGAGCATTTCGGATGTCTCCATTGCCGAAGGCAATGCCGGCACGAAAGCGGCTTCGTTGACGGTGAGCCTGAGCGCTGCCGCACGGGAGCCGGTGAGCGTCAAGCTGCGGTCGCGCAATGGCACGGCGACCGCCGGAAGCGACTACGTGGCGGTCTCGTCAACGCTGACCATTCCGGCCGGACGCACGACGGCGACCGTGTCGGTGACAATCAACGGGGATGCCAGCTTCGAAGCGGATGAAGTCCTGTACGTCGACCTTTCGGAGCCGGTGAACGCGGCGATTGCCGATGGCGAAGGCGTGATCACGATCGTCAATGACGACGCGGCTCCAGGCACGCCCGGAATCTCAGTGCCGACCCGCAGCTTCAACTTCGGCAATGTCCGCGTCGGCAGCTCGAGCGTCCAGCGGTCGCTGACCATCACCAGTTCCGGCACCGCACCGCTGGCGATCCGCTCGATTCGCGTCACTGGCGACTTTGTCGGCACCAGCAACTGCCCGGCGTCGCTCGCACCCGGCGCGACCTGCGCGCTGACCGGAACCTTCAAGCCGGCGACCACCGGGCCACGGACCGGGACGGTAACCATCACCTCGAATGCCCCCGACAGCCCGACCGTTGTTCAGTTGTCGGGAACCGGAACCTGACCGTGCCAGACAGAAGCAGACGCGCCGTCTTCTGCGGGTGATCGAGCGTCCGCCGTCATCGCAGGTCCCACCTGGACCCGCGATGACGGCAGGCGCTGACGATGATCGTCACGCGCCGCGAATACACCGTAAAATCGCGCACCCGCAATCGCTAAGTCACCAATCGCCATGACTTTTGTCGTCGTCGAAAACTGCATCAAGTGCAAGTACACGGACTGTGTCGAAGTCTGCCCGGTGGACTGCTTCCACGAAGGCCCGAACTTCCTGGTCATCGACCCGGAAGAGTGCATCGACTGCACGCTGTGCGAACCGGAGTGCCCGGCCAACGCCATCCTTGCCGAGGATGACGTGCCCGAAGACCAGAAACACTTCATCAAGCTGAACAAGGAGTTGTCGGCCGAGTGGCCGGTGCTCACCGAAAAGAAGGACGGCCTGCCCGGCGCCAAGGATTGGGACGGCAAGCCGGACAAGTTCAAGCTGCTGGAGCGCTGAGCTCAGCGTTCCGCGCTCCGCAGCCGGCGTGAGCGCGCCCGATTCGATCCTGCTGCTGCCGACCTCGGCCTCCTTCGCTCGCGAGGTGGCCGAGCGCTTGGTGCTATCGCACACCGCGCAGCTGCCGGACCTGTCCGAACTGACCTTGGTCATCGCCCACGCAGCGATGCTCAAGCCGCTGCGCGCCGCACTCGCAGAAGCGGCCGGCGGCGCACTGCTGCTGCCGCGCATCGTCACCGCGCGCCAGTTCGCCGCGGAGGCCATGCCCGACTCGGCCGCGCAGCCGCTGCCCGAACTGGAATGCACGCTGCGGCTGGCCGAAGCGCTGTCGCGCTTCCGTTCGATCTTCCCCGGCCAGGATCCGCTGCGGGTTGCCGAAGCGCTGTACGCGATCTTCGACGAGTTGGTGCTCAACGCCGCGACCCTGCCCGATGACGAAGCCGCACTGGCCGAACGGCTGCGCGAAGCCTATGGCGCACAGCTGATCGAACCGCTGTCGCGAGAGGCGCAGATCGTTCATCGCCTGTGGCGCGCGTATATCGAGGACATCGGCGAACGGGCACCCGCCTTCGCGTATCTGGCGGGGCTCGGTGCAGCGCTGAACAACCGGCCCCATGACGCGCCGCTGTACTGGCTCGGCTTCGATGCGCTGACTCAGGCCGAAGCCGTGCTGCTGCGGCCGCAGATCGAACAGGGCCGGCTGCAGTTCTGGACTCAGGGCCGCGCTGCCGGCCGCGATGGCGCAGCGACGCGGGCGCTGCTAGCGGCCCTGGGCCAGCGGCCTGCAGCGGCCGCGATGGTGCAGGCCAGCCCGCGTCAGGCGCTGCTCGACGAAGCCTTTGCCGATGACACGCGTACGGCCCGCGACCGCGCGGCAGCCATCCCGCCCGACGCTGCCCGCGGCCTGCGCATCGTTGCTGCCGCGCACGCCGAGCACGAAGCGCGGATCGTCGATCTGGCGGTCCGCGAAGCGATTCTGGCCGGCGCGCGCCGGGTGGCCATCGTCAGCCCGGATCGGCGGCTGGCGCGGCGCGTCCGCGCTTTGCTGGAGCGCGCCGGGCTGACGCTCGAAGACCGGGTCGGCTGGGCGCTGTCGACCAGCCGCGCCGCTGCCGCACTCGCCTGCTGGCTCGAATGTCTGGCCACCGGCTTCCACTTCCGGCCGCTGCTCGACCTGCTGAAGTGCGGCTTCTTCCGGATCGATGACGATGATCCCGACCCTGGCGCGGAAGCCGCGCTGGCCGGGCTGCTGGAACGTGCGCTGCTGCGCGCCCGCAGCGATGACGCGCCGCCGGTCGCCGGCCTTGCCGCGCTGCAAGGGCTGGTCGATGGCCGCTACCCGGCGGCGTTCGAGCGCCTGCACAAGGCCGCTGCCGAACTGCCGCTGGCCGAAGCCGGCCGGCCGCGGGGCGACTGGGCCGCCTGCCTGCGCGAAAGCCTGAAGCGGCTCGGTCTTGCCGCCGCGTTTGCCGACGACGATGCCGGCAGCCAGGTGTTCGCCGTGCTCAATGCGCTGGATGCGGCGATCGAAGCGTCGGCGATCCGCCTGCGCTGGCCGGAGTTCCGCGCGCTGCTCGACCGCCGGCTCGAACAGGCGACGTTCCGGCCCTCGAACCTCGCGCAGCCGCAGGTCGCGCTGTACACGCTGGAGCAGACACCGGGCTTGCAGGCCGATTGCCTGATCCTCGCCTCGGCCACCCGCGCGCAGCTGCCGGGCAGCGCGCCGGGAGAAGCCTTCTTCAACCAGAGCGTGCGCCGCGAACTGGGCTTGCCGACCTGGCAGCAACGGCAGGCCTTGAGCCTGGCCCGACTGCGCCGCGTGCTGGACGCAGCACCTCAGGTGGTGATCACCCATGCCGGCAGCGATGGCGAGCCGCCACAGCTGTCGCCGTGGCTCGATGCGCTGGAGGCCTTCGTGCACGCCGCCGGCCAGCCGTCGCTGCACGATCCAGCGCTGGCCAAACGCGCGCTGCTGGCAGCGGTCGACGTGGCCGATGCCGATGCGCAGCGCCAGCCCGCGCTGCCGATGCTGATCGCCTGCGCCGAAGCGGACGCCGAACTGATCGACTGGAAGCTCAGTGCCGGCGGCCATCAGGCGCTGATCGACTGTCCGTACCGCTGGCATGCCAGCCGGCTGCTGCGGCTCAAGGCCGAAACCGCGCCGGATCAGGACCCGAGCCGCGCCGACTACGGCCAACGCGTGCATCGCATCCTGCAGGCCTTCCATGCGGAGATCGACCCGGCATTGCCGGCGCCGTACCGCGGTGGCCTTGGCGAAGACGACCGTGAGGCGATTGCCGCCAAGCTGGTCGCGCTGGCCGACGCCGTGTTCGCGGCCGATCTCGCGGCCCGGCCGCTGGCTCAGGTCTGGCGGCAGGATTTCGCGCAGCTGACGCCGTTTCTCGTGGCCCAGCTGAGCGCCGCCGGTGGCGGCCATATCGAGGTCGAAACCGATCCGCAGTCGCAGGTCGCGGGCTGGACCTTGCACGGGCGGCTCGACCGCCTGCAGCGCCGCCCCGGCCACAACACCGTCGTCGACTACAAGACCGGTGCGGTGCCGAAGCGCGACGACGTGCTGGCCGGCGAATCAGTACAGCTGCCGCACTACGCGCTGGAAGCCGGCGACGTCCAGCAGGTGGCCTACTGGGACCTGAAGAAGCAGGCCACGGTCGAGATCGACGGCGAAGAACTCGCCGATCTCGCCACCGACATCGAAGCGCGGCTGCTGACCATGCGCGCGCAGCTCAAGGAGGGCGCGCTACTGATCGCGCATGGCGACGAACGAAGCTGCGCCCGCTGCGAATACAGCGGCATCTGCCGGCACGACAGCGCGATCCGCCGATGAACATCGCCCTTGATCCAACCCGCTCGGTCAGCGTTTCGGCTTCGGCCGGCAGCGGCAAGACCTGGCAGCTGGTGTCGCGAATCGTGCGGCTGCTGCTGAACGGTGCCGATCCCGGCGGCATCCTGGCGCTGACCTTCACGCGCAAGGCCGCTGCCGAGATGCGCGAACGCGTCGAGTCACGGCTGCGCGAGCTGGCCTATGCCGACGATGCCGGCCTCGATGCCTTGCTGAAGCAGATCGATCTGGTGCCGAGCGCCGCGATCCGCGACCGCGCCCGCCGCCTGTTCGAGGACCTGCTGCACGCGCCGTTCGCGCTGCGCGCGCAGACACTGCATGTGTTCTGTCATGAACTGCTGAGCCGCTTCCCGCTCGAAGCCGGCGTGCCGGCCGGCTACGTGCTGACCGAGAACGAAAGCGAGCTGCAGGCGGCGGCACTGGACGCACTGATGCAGCGCATCCGTCGTGCGCCGGACGGACTGGAAGCGCAGGCGCTCGGCGTCTGGATTGCCTGCGGCGCCAGCGAAGCGACGATCCTCGGCTGGCTGCGCGGCTTCATCGAACGGCGCAGCGACTGGTGGGCCTACACGCATGGCTGGACCGGCGATGTCGTCACAGAAGCAACGGCGCGGCTGGCCGAGCAGCTGGAGATCGACCCGGATGACGACAGCGCGCCAACCGATGCCCTCGACCACGTCGACGTCAGCCGAGCGATCCGCGAGCTGCAGGCGCTGCTGGTCGAAGCGAAAGGCGTTGGCCGGCTGAAGGCCGACATGCTCGAACCGGCACTGACCGCCAGCGGCGATGCGCGCTATCAGGCGCTGCGCTCGTCATTGCTGACTGGCGATGGCAGCCGCCGCAGCCTGAGCCAGAAGAAAGCGATCAGCGACAGCGCCTGGCAAGGCTTCATGCATGCCTACGGCTTTCTGGCGCAACAGCTCGACGACATTCAGGCCGTGCTGCGCCGCCGCGACAGCTTTCAGCGCACGGCCGCCGGCTACCGGCTTGGCCACAGCCTGCTGGAAGAACTGGCCGCCGAACTGCAGCGCACGCAGCAGCTGACGTTCGCCGATCTCGAATGGCGCAGCTATCTGCTGCTGACCGATTCCGATCAGGCCGACTGGTTGCGCTACAAGCTCGACCGGCGCATCGAGCACCTGATGCTCGACGAGTTCCAGGACACCAATCCGACGCAATGGCAGCTGCTGCGGCCGATCCTCGACGAGATGAGCGCCGGCGATCCGGAACGCGTCCGCACCGCGTTCATCGTCGGTGATGCCAAGCAGAGCATCTACGGTTTCAGGCGCGCCAATCCCGAACTGCTGGGCAGCGCCGCCGACTTCCTGCAAAGTCATTTGAATGGCGCGCCGATGCCGCTGAACGATTCGCGGCGCAGCGCCCCTGCGGTGATCGATTTCGTCAATGCGCTGTTCGGCGATGCCGATGGCGCCACGATCGGCTTTGCGCCGCATGGCACGCACCTGAAGTCCGACTGGGGCGCGGTCGAAGTCGCGCCGCTGGTGCTGGCCGATCCGCCGACCGCGGCAATCGATGGCGACGCGCCGTTGCGCAACCCGCTGACCACGCCGCGCCTGATCACTGAAGACCTGCGGCTGCGCCGCGAAGCCGATGGTGTGGCGGCGCGCATCAAGGCGCTGGTCGCGGCACAGCTGCCGGTGGCCAGCGGTGCGCAGGCACGCGCGCTGGACTGGGGCGACGTGATGATCCTCGCGCGCCAGCGCACCCATCTGCCGGCCATCGAGCGGGCGCTGGCCGAAGCCGGCATTCCATTCATCGGCGCCAGCAAGGGCACGCTGCTGGACACGCTGCCGATCCGCGATCTGATCGCCCTGCTGCGCTTTCTCGACGTGCAGCAGCGCGATCTGGAGCTGGCGCAGGTGCTGCGCTCGCCACTGTTCGGCGCCAGCGACGGCGATCTGGTGCAACTGGCCCGGACCCGCGGCCCGCACTGGTGGGCGCGCCTGCAAGCGCTCGATGGCGAAGCTGTGGCCAGCGCAGCACTGCAGCGCGCGGCGCGGCTGATCGGCCGCTGGCAGCGGGCCGCGCGGCGGCTGCCGGCGCACGACCTGCTTGATCGCATCGCCTTCGATACCGACCTGATCCGCTGCTACGAGGACGCCCAGCCCGGCGCCGGCCGCGTGCGCGCCAACATCGGCGCCTTCCTGCAGTTGGTGCTCGACGCCGATCAGGGCCGCTACCCGACCTTGGGCCGGATCAATCAGCGCCTCGAACAGCTGGCGGACGCGGCGCGCGACGCGCCGAGCGAAGCAGCGCCGGCGGCCAGCGACGGTCAGGTGAGGGTGCTGACCATCCACGCCGCGAAAGGGCTGGAAGCGCCCGCCGTGTTCCTGGTCAACAGCGCGCCGGCCGCCAACAACCGGCACGGCGGCTGGCAGGTCGAATGGCCGTCCGATGCGCCGGCGCCGAGCCATTTCCTGCTCGCCGGCAATGCCGACGCGCGCGATGCGCTGAGCGAAGCACTGATCGAAGCGCGCCGCCAGCGTGAAGCGCGCGAAGCGCTGAACCTGCTGTATGTCGCGGTGACTCGCGCGCGTCAGTACCTGTTCGTGTCGGCGTTCGAAAGCAGCAAGGCCGGCCCGGAACCGAGCTGGCACGAGCGCTGCCTGCGCGCCGCACAAGCCTTGCCGCCAAGCCCTGAACCGCTGCCCGGCGCACCAGACGGCGTCACGTCGTACCGGTTCGGCGCCTTCCCGCCGGCTGCCGCCGCCAAGCAGAAAGCGCCGGAGCCGCCGATCGATTCGCGTCTGCGCAGCCCGCTGCGGCCGGCACCGACGCCGATCTGGACGCCGTCGCAAAGCGGCGAAGCCCGCGATCCGGATGCCGTGACTCGCGGCCGGGCGATCCACTGGCTGCTGCAGCAGTCGGCCAACGGTCGCCGACCGGCACCGGCCACGCTGGCCGCGAAACTGGCCAGCGTGCTCGGCGAGGACATCGATGCAGCGCTGGTCCCCGGCTGGCAGGCCGAAGCCGATGCGCTGCTGGCTACGCCGACACTGTCGATGCTGTTCGACCCGGCACAGCTCAAGCGCGCCTGGAACGAGGTTCCGGTGCAATGGCAGGCCGCTGACGGCAGCACGCGGCACGGCGTGCTGGACCGGCTGATCGATGACGGCACCTGGCTGACCATCATCGACTACAAGACCGCGCCACGGCCGAACGCCGAGCGCCTGATCGACCAGCATCGCGACCAGCTGGCCGCCTATCTCGACGCGATCGGCAAGGTATTCCCCGGCCGGCCGATCCGCGCAGGCCTCGTGCTGACGGCCAGCCGCGAATGGCTGCCGGTGCTGGAGCGGCGCTGATCTTGCGAATCCGCAGCGGTCCGCGCCAGCAAGGCTGAACCGCTGCCGTCAAACTGTTGTCCGACTCCCGTTGTCGCCACGCTTTCGACCATGACGCGCCCCTTCGCCTTTCTCCCGCTGCTGCTGATCACTGCCGTTGCCGCCAGCGGCTGCGCCGCCAAGCAGGCCCGCTTCATCGAGCCGACGACCTTGGAACTCGGCCATGCGCCCGGGCCGCGTTCGCAGGAACTGGGCGAAGACGGCTATCTGCAGGTGCAGGTGTCGTCGAATCTCGGCGAGAACGCCGAGCGTCTGAAGTTCTACGGCGAGGACGCGCCGAAGCTGATCGTGGTCACGGCGAAGCTGCAGCCGCTGTCCGGCCCCGGCCGCGACACGCCAGCGCCGGAAGTGCCGCTGCTGAGCTACGACGTCGCCAAGGGTTCCAGCGAAGACCTCACGGCGAAGACCTTGGCCGGCGGCATCGTCGTCAAGGCCGGTTCGCTGACCGGCGCCGCCACGCTGACGCTGATCGTGCGCGGCATCACCGCCAGTGGCGCGACCACGCTTGGCCCGCTGATGGAAACGATCAAGAAGACCCCGGCGGCGATCACCGGTGTTGCAACCTTGCTGGGCGGCGTGCCGATCACCGCGTTCCAGACCTTCGTCGTGCCGATGCTGGAGAAATCGGCCACCGCGACCAACCACCAGTGGGAGCGCAAGAAGGAATACACGTTCCAGGTCGGCGAAGGGCTGGATTCGCTCGACGGCCGCGTCGTGGCCTTCCTGATGCTGACCGAAGACCGCAAGGGCGGTCTGACCATCGATGCCGAGCTGTGCAGCATTGAAGTCGAGCAGCCGAAGCTGTGCCGGCAGATCGACAAGCCCGGCTCGCCAGTCACCACGCCGTACCTGCTGTTCGATCTCAAGGTCAGCGACTACCGGCCGATCGACGATCTGGTCGCCCAGGGCGGCCCATGCTCGACCGACCGCGCGGTGCTGGCCAAGACCGCCGAGGTGCTGGCCAGCGGCGCGATGACCGGCCGCCAAGCCTTTCTCGAAGACCTGCTGCTGCGCCGGCGTACCGTGCTGGCCGATATCCGCGATTCCGGTGGCTCGATCGACCGGCTGTCGCGCGCCGCCTGGCGCTACCAGCGCCTGGTGACGCCGGATGCCGGCAATCCGCGCCATGCCTACTGGCAGCGCTACTTCGCCAGCCGCGCGTCCCGGGTCGACGCCTGCCTGGACGAAGCGCTGGCCACTGCAAGCCCGAGCACGCGGAAAAGCTGGGCGACCTTGCTCGAAGGCTTCCGGGCCATCGACGAGGTCGATGCGGCGGTCGCCCGCAATGCCGATCTCGATGCACCAGACGCCGCCGATGCCGCCGCGCTGGAAGTCGCGCTGCGCCGGATGAATACCGCCGAAGCGATTCCGGCCATCG
This sequence comes from Gammaproteobacteria bacterium, assembly GCA_026398875.1. Taxonomy (GTDB): domain Bacteria; phylum Pseudomonadota; class Gammaproteobacteria; order Nevskiales; family Nevskiaceae; genus Nevskia. The sequence goes on from JAPLSB010000019.1 coordinate 236,667, forward strand.
ATGCCGAAGCCCGCGCCTGGCTGGTCAACGGCATCAGCAATGCGTCCGGACTGCTCGATCGCTGGTACCGCTCGGAAGTGCTGCGCATCACCGGCAGCGCGGCCAGCCCCGAGGCCGCCAGCCGCGAGCTGAAGCGCTTGCTGAGCCGGACCCGCTGCACCGCTTGCGTCGGCGGCATCAACACTGCACTGGCTGCGCTGCAAGCCGGGTCCAGCCTGCGCTCGACCGAAGCTGCGGTGAAGCGTGAAAGCCTGGTCGTCGATGCGCTGAAGGCCGGCAGCAAGGTTGACGCCGCACAGGGCCTCGGCGAAAACGGTTCGGGCAGCGCCGGGGCGACGCAGGACGCAGTCAATCGCAGTGTCGCGATCGACCCGGAAACGTCAGATGCCGCGCCAAAGATCGAGCAGTTGCAGCAGCAGGTGGACCGCCAGCGTGAACGGGCCGAAACGGCGATCGAAGCGCCAGCCAGCGACGCAAAGCCCGCCACACCGTAGCCCGCTGCGGCGGGGCTCGCGACCGCCGATCTTTACGCGTTCTTTATTTTCGGGGCCGCGCAGCCGTCTCGAATCCCAACGCTGAACCGGCGCCCAATGCACGGGCCGGAAGCTGTCCGGCGTTGGGAAGACTTCGATGACCGCATTCCTGCTGCTGCTTGGCGCCGCCGGCTTCGCCGCGCTGATCGCCTACGTGACCTTCTGCGACCGCATCTGAACGGCCACGACATGAGCTTTGATCACGCCCTCGGCGGCCTCGCCGTCCTGATCCTGCTGGCCTACCTCGGCTATGCGCTGCTCAAGCCGGAGAAGTTCCAATGAACCTCGATGGCTGGCTGCTGATCGCGCTGTTCCTGCTGCTGTTGACGCTCGCCACCCGGCCGCTCGGTGGCTATCTGAAGCGTGTGTTCGATGGCGAGCGGACCTTGCTGTCGGCCGTGCTTGGTCCGGTCGAGCGCGGCTTCTACAAGCTGGCGGGCGTGCGCGCCGATGAAGACCAGCCGTGGACCCGCTACGCGGTGGCCATGCTGGTGTTCAGCCTCGGCGGCTATCTGTTGCTGTTCGCGATCCAGCAACTGCAGGGCCTGCTGCCGCTGAACCCGCTGGGCTTTGGTGCGCTGACCGGTGACCTGAGCCTGAACACCGCGGTCAGCTTCGTCACCAATACCAACTGGCAGAGCTACGGCGGCGAATCGACGATGTCGCTGTTCACGCAGATGATCGGACTGGCGGTGCAGAACTTCCTGTCGGCAGCCACCGGCATCGCGCTGGCCATCGCGCTGATTCGCGGCTTCTCTCGCGAGAAGGGCAAGGGCCTGGGGCCTGGAATCGGCAACTTCTGGGTCGACATGACTCGTGCCACGCTGTACGTGCTGCTGCCGCTGTCGATTCCGATGGCGCTGTTCCTGGTCTGGCAGGGCATGCCGCAGAACTTCATCGGCGCCAGCGAAGCGACGACGCTGGAAGGCGCCAAGCAGCTGATCGCCCAGGGGCCGGTAGCCTCCCAGGTGGCGATCAAGATGATCGGCACCAACGGCGGCGGCTTCTTCAATGCCAACGCCGCACACCCGTTCGAGAACCCCACCGCACTCAGCAACTTCGTGCAGATGCTGGCGATCTTCCTGATCAGTGCGGCACTGACCAACACCTTCGGCCGTGCGGTCAAGAACGAGCGGCAAGGCTGGGCGATCTACAGCGCGATGGCAGTGCTGTTCCTGGCCGGTGCCGGCGCCAGCTACTGGGCGGAAAGCAGCGGCAATCCGGCACTGACGGCGATCGGGATCGATCAGACCGCAAGCCTCGTGCAGTCGGGCGGCAACATGGAAGGCAAGGAAGCGCGCTTCGGCATTGCCGCGTCGACCTTGTTCGCGACCGTCACCACGGATGCCTCGTGTGGTGCGGTCAATTCGATGCACGACAGCTACACCCCGCTGGGCGGCGCTGTGCCGCTGGTCAACATCCTGCTTGGCGAAGTGGTGTTCGGCGGCGTCGGCGCCGGCCTGTACGGGATGCTCTTGTTCGCGATCGTCGCGCTGTTCATCGCCGGCCTGATGGTCGGCCGCACGCCGGAGTACCTCGGCAAGAAGATCGAAGCCCGCGAAATCAAGCTGACCGTGCTGGCGATCCTGTGCATGCCGCTGGCGCTGCTCGGCTTCCTGGCGGTGGCCAGCGTGTCACCGGTGGCCTCGAAAGGTCTGGCCAATGCTGGCCCGCATGGCTTCAGCGAAATGCTTTATGCCTATGCATCGGCGGTCGGCAATAACGGCAGCGCCTTCGCTGGCCTGACCGCCAAGACGCCGTTCTGGAACCTGAGCTTGGCCGCCGCGATGCTGATCGGCCGCTTCGCGGTGATCGTGCCGATGCTCGCGGTGGCCGGATCGCTGGCTGGCAAGCCGCGTTCGCCAGCCACTTCCGGCAGCTTCCCGACCGATGGCCCGCTGTTCATCGGCCTGCTGGTGGCAATCGTGGTGATCGTCGGCGGCCTGACCTATTTCCCGGCGCTGGCGCTGGGGCCGCTGGTCGAGCATCTGGCGATGCTGGCTGGCTCCACGTTCTGAATCATCCATATCGTCGTGCCGGCGAAAGCCGGCATCCAGAGTCGCAGCGGACGCGCTTCGCTGGCACTGGATCCCGGCTTTCGCCGGGATGACCGTTCGAGATCAATCGCAATGAACACCCAAGCCACTCCGCTGTTCACCTGGGCCCTGCTGGCCCCGGCGCTGCGCGACACCTTCGCCAAGCTGCATCCGGCGAGCCTCGCGAAGAACCCCGTGATCTTCATCACCGCACTGGTATCGCTGCTGGCCAGCGTGCTGTTCGTCCGTGACGCGGCAATTGGCGCGCCATTGCTGTTCTCCGGCCAGGTGATCGTCTGGCTGTGGTTCACCGTGCTGTTCGCGAACTTCGCCGAAGCGCTGGCCGAAGGCCGTGGCAAGGCGCAGGCGGCCAGCCTGCGGGAAACGCGCAGCCACACCATTGCCCGCAAGCTGAACAGCACCCGGACCGACGAGCTGAAAGTGCCGGCCACGGCACTGAAGGCCGGCGATCTGGTGGTTGCCGAGACCGGCGATCTGGTGCCGGCCGATGGCGAGGTCATCGAAGGCATCGCCACCATCGACGAATCGGCGATCACCGGGGAATCGGCTCCGGTGATCCGCGAAGCCGGCGGCGACCGCTCGGCCGTCACCGGCGGTACCCGCGTGCTGTCCGACCGCATCGTCGTGCGCATCACCGCAGCGCCCGGCTCGGGCTTTCTCGACCGGATGATCGCGCTGGTCGAAGGCGCGGCCCGGCAGAAGACGCCTAACGAACTGGCGCTGAACATCCTGCTGGCCGGCTTGAGCCTGATCTTCGTGCTGGCGGTCGCGTCGATCCCGAGCTTCGCCGCCTACGCCGGCGGTGACGTGCCGGTGATCGTGCTGGTCGCGCTGTTCGTGACCTTGATCCCGACCACGATCGGTGCCCTGCTGTCGGCGATCGGCATTGCCGGCATGAACCGGCTGGTGCGCTTCAACGTGCTGGCGCTGTCCGGCCGGGCCGTGGAAGCCGCCGGCGATGTCGACACACTGCTGCTCGACAAGACCGGCACCATCACGCTCGGCAATCGTCAGGCCTGCGAGTTCATCCCGGTGCCCGGCGTCACCGAACGCGAACTGGCTGAAGCCGCACAGCTCGCCAGCCTGTCCGACGAAACACCGGAAGGCCGCAGCGTGGTGGTGCTGGCCAAGGAAAAGTTCGGCCTGCGTGGCCGTGACATGGCTGGCGCCAATGCCAGCTTCATCCAGTTCACTGCGCAGACCCGGATGTCCGGTGTCGACCTCGGCATTTCGAAGATCCGCAAAGGCGCGGTCGATTCGGTGATCGAGTACATGACCCGCATTGCCGGCAGTCATTCAGTGCCGCCAGAGCTGAAGCTCATTGCCGAACGGGTCTCGAAGGTCGGCGGCACGCCGCTGGCAGTGGTTCGCGACGAGCGCGTGCTCGGCATCATTCACCTGAAGGACATCGTCAAGGGCGGCATCCGCGAGCGCTTCGCCGAGCTGCGCAGCATGGGCATCCGCACGGTGATGATCACCGGCGACAACCCGCTGACCGCCGCTGCGATTGCCGCCGAAGCCGGCGTCGATGACTTCCTGGCCCAGGCCACACCGGAAGACAAGCTGGCGCTGATCCGCAAGGAACAGGCCGGTGGCCGGCTGGTGGCGATGTGCGGTGACGGCACCAACGACGCGCCGGCACTGGCCCAGGCCGATGTCGGTGTCGCCATGCAGACCGGCACCGTGGCAGCGCGCGAGGCCGGCAACATGGTCGATCTCGATTCCGATCCGACCAAGCTGATCGAGATCGTCGGCATCGGCAAGCAGCTGCTGATGACCCGCGGCGCCTTGACCACGTTCTCGATCGCCAACGATGTCGCCAAGTACTTCGCGATCGTGCCGGCGCTGTTCGCCTCGTTCTATCCGCAGCTCGATGCACTGAACGTGATGGGCCTGCACAGCCCGCAGAGCGCGATCCTGTCGGCAATCATCTTCAACGCGCTGATCATCATCGTGCTGATTCCCCTGGCGCTGCGCGGGGTGACCTACCGCGCGGTCGGTGCCGGGCAGCTGCTGGCCCGCAACCTTGCGATCTACGGCGGTGGCGGGCTGATCGCGCCATTCATCGGCATCAAGCTGATCGACATGGCGATCACCGCACTCGGACTTGCGTAGCACTCGTCATTCCGGCGAAAGCCGCAATCCACAGCCATCGAGCGCCGTTCTCCACCGCACGGCATGCGGAAACGCACGCACCACACCGCGTGCGGTGACGCGGCCTGCCGAACACTGATTCAAGGAGCCACACCATGCTTCAACACCTACGCCCCACCGTCGTCCTGCTGACGCTGTTGACGCTGCTGAGCGGCCTCGCCTACCCGATGGCGATCACCGGCCTCGCGCAGGCGCTGTTTCCGCATCAGGCCAACGGCAGCCTCATCGAGCGCGACGGCAAGCTGATCGGCTCGGAACTGATCGGCCAGACCTTCGCCAGCGCCGCCTACTTCCACGGCCGGCCATCCGCCACCGGCCCGGATCCTTACAACGCGTCCGCCAGCAGCGGCTCCAACCTGGGGCCGACTTCAAAGGCGCTGCTCGATCGCGTGAAGGCCGATGCCGACAAGCTCCGTGCCGAAAATCCCGGCGCGGCCGTGCCCGTTGATCTGGTCACGGCATCCGGCAGCGGCCTCGATCCGCAGATCTCGCTCGCCGCCGTCGAGTTCCAGCTGCCGCGTGTCGCCAAGGCCCGCAACGCCGATCCGCAGCAGCTGCGTGCGCTGATCGCCGCTCACGCCGAGCACGACGTGCTCGGCATCCTCGGCGAGCCGGTGATCAACGTGTTGAAGCTGAATCTGGCGCTCGATGCCGCGTTTCCCGTGGCTGGCTGAGTGCAGGTTCCACGCAAAAGGCGGTCCTCACGCGGAGTGCGCCAAGACGCAGAGCAAGGAAAACGGGCAATGCATCGCCTGGACAGGCTTTTCTCGCTTCTGCGGTTCTTTGCGTTCTCCGCGTTCTCTGCGTGAGATCAGCCTTTTCGCCGTGCGCATGAACGCGAAACGCGCACGCACGAGCGCCCCGGAGTCGGGCGATATACTCGCCTCGGCCTCGGTCCCGGGGCATGCCTTGCGGTCCCATGTCACCTCTGAACAATGCGCTACTGGTCGCTCTGGCGTGCGCGCTGGTGGTCTTGAACGGCTTTTTCGTTGCTGCCGAATTCTCGCTGGTCAAGCTGCGCACGACGCGTGCGCAGGAACTGAGCACGCAGCGCGGCTGGCGTGGCCGCATCCTCGGCAAGGTCCATGGCCGGCTCGATACCTATCTGTCGGCCTGCCAGCTCGGCATCACGCTGTCGTCCCTGGGCCTCGGCTGGGTCGGCGAACCGGCGTTCGCCGGCCTGCTGGAACCGCTGCTGGCGATGGTCGGCATCGAATCGGAACGGACCATCCACACGATCTCGTTCATCGTCGCGTTCACGGTGATCTCGTTCCTGCACATCGTCATCGGCGAACTGGCGCCGAAGTCGATGGCGATCCGGCAGCCGGAAGGCGTGTCGCTGTGGACGGCGGCACCGCTGTACGCGTTCTACTGGCTGATGTATCCGGCGATCGAGTTGCTGAACCGCAGCGCCAATATCGCGCTGAAGGCCGCCGGCCTCGAAGGCACCGGCGGCGGCCACGGCGACAACAGCTACACGCATGACGAGCTCAAGATGATCCTGCATCTGAGCCATGCGGCCAGCGACAAGCCGGAATCCAACCTCAACGCGATGCTTGCGCACACGCTGGAGTTGCAGGATCTGGTCGCCAGCGACCTGATGCGGCCGCGCCGTGACCTGATCGCGCTGTCCGTCGAGAACAGCCACGCCGAAGTCCGGCGCACGGTGCAGAAGTACGGCTACAGCCGCTATCCGCTGCTCGATGAGGACGAAGCGGTGGTTGGCGTGGTCCACGTCAAGGATCTGCTGCTCGAGCCGCCGGGTGACGACTTCAGCGCGCGGCTGCGCCGGCTGAGCCGCGAGGTGCACCGCTTCCGCGCGGAAACCCCGGCGCTCGAAGTGCTGCGCCGCTTCCGCCAGGGTGCGCCGCATCTGGCGCTGGTCGACGACTTCGAAGGCACGATGGATGGCTTCGTCACGCTTGAAGACGTGCTTGAAGCGATGCTCGGCGAGATTGCCGACGAGTACGAACCGCGCCGCGCCGGCCAGGTCGACCGGCGCATCGTGCATCTTGCCGATGGCAGTCTGCTGCTCCGAGGCGACACACCGATCTACCGGCTGGAGCGAGTGCTCGGCGGCGATATCCGCGGCAGCGATGAAGTCGACACCGTTGCCGGCCTGATCATGCAGCGCCTCGATCGCATCGCCGTTCGCGGCGATGTCATCGTCCTCGGCGATCGCGAGCTGACCGTGCAACGCGTCACCGGCCCGCGCATCGAGCGCATCAAGCTGTCGAAACGCATCGTGGTCGACGACTGACGATGGCCGCCGACGAGCCGACCCGCCCGTCGCCCGAGGCGCTACTGGAAGCGGCGCGCAATGCCGCGCGCGGCAAGCTGCGGATCTTCCTCGGCGCCGCCCCCGGTGTCGGCAAGACCTGCGCGATGCTGAAGGCCGCGCATCGCAAGCGTGCCGAAGGCGTCGATGTGGTGGTCGCGATCGTCGAGACCCACGGCCGCCGCGACACCGAAGCGCTGATCGAAGGCCTCGAAGTGCTGCCGCGTAAGGCGCTGCCAGCGAAAGGCAACGCCTACCCCGAAATGGACCTCGATGCCCTGCTCACCCGCCGGCCACAGCTGGCATTGGTCGATGAGCTGGCGCACAGCAATGTCGAGGGCTCGCGGCATCCGAAGCGCCATCAGGATGTCGCCGAGCTGCTGGCGGCCGGCATCGATGTCTGGTCGACGCTGAACATCCAGCATCTGGAAAGCCTCAACGATGTGGTCGCCCGCATCACCCGGGTGCGAGTCCGGGAAACGGTGCCGGACCGGGTATTCGACACTGCCGATGAAGTCGAGATCGTCGACCTGACGCCGCAGGAGCTGATCGAGCGTCTGGAAGACGGCAAGGTCTACGCCGGTGCGCAGGCACAGGCGGCGCTGAAAAACTGGTTCAAGCCCGGCAACCTCACGGCGCTGCGCGAACTGGCCTTGCGCCGCACCGCCGAGCGGGTCGACGACCAGATGCGCGCCTATATGCGCAGCCATGCGATCCGCGGGCCCTGGGCGGCTGGCGAACGCTTGCTGGTCTGCGTCAATGAATCACCGGCCGCAGCGGAAGTGGTACGCCGTGCCAAGCGCGTTGCCGATCGCCTGAACGCGCCATGGTTCGCGATCCATGTCGAAACCGCACGCAGCCGCGCACTTGGCGAAAAGGCCCAGACCCGGATTGCCGACACCATCCGGCTTGCCGAATCGCTCGGTGCCGAAACGCTGACCTTGCCCGGCAGCCGCAACATCGCTGCCGATCTGCTCGGCTGGTCGCGCGACAACAACATCACCCAGATCCTGCTTGGCAAATCGCGCCGCAGCCGCTGGTTCGAGTTCCGCCATGGCTCGGTGGTGCAGGACCTGATGCGCGAAGCCGCCGGCATCGACATCCATGTGCTCGCCGAGGACCGGCAGGCCATCTCCAGCGCAGCGCCCGAACCGGGTAGTGACGAGCAGCCACACCGCACGCCGACCGAAAGCATCGGCATCTATGTCGCCACCGCGTTGATGGTCGCCGTTGCCACGCTGCTCGGCCGCGCGCTGGTGGCCTTCGTCAGCGTGCCGAACATTTCGCTGATCTATCTGGCGGCCGTGCTGTGGAGCGCCACGCGCTACGGCCTGGGTGCGTCGATCTTCGCGTCGATCGCCAGCACCCTCGCCTACAACTTTTTCTTCACCGAGCCGCCCTACACCTTCACCGTTGCCGATCCCAGCCAGGTGCTGGCGCTGATCTTCTTCTGCATGGCAGCGGTGCTGACCAGCACGCTGACGGCGCGCGAACGCGTGCACGCCCAAACCGCGCACGATCAGGCCCGCACCACCGCCGAACTGCTGGCCTTCAGCCGCAAGCTGGCCGGCATCCGCAAGCTCGACACGCTGATGGCGGCCAGTGCTGCGCAGATCGCCAACATGCTGAAGGTCGATGCGCTGATGCTGTTGCCGGATGCCAGGACCGGCGCGCTGGTGGCGATGGCCAGCGCCCCGGCCGGGGCTGCGCTCGACGAAGCCGACCTTGCTGCGGCGACCTGGTGCTGGGACAAGAATCAGCCGACCGGCAGCGGTACCGACACCTTGCCCGGCGGCCGGCGCCTGTTCCTGCCGCTGCGCACCGGGCAAGGCCGGCTCGGCGTGATCGGCGTCAGCCGCAGCCAAGGCGATGCACGTCTCAGCCCGGACGAGCGCCGGCTGCTCGATGCGCTGGCCGATCTGGCGGCGATCGCCACCGAGCGGATTCGGCTGGCCAAGGACATCGACCAGGCGCGGATGCTGGCCGAAACCGAAAAGCTCAGAGGCTCGCTGCTGACCTCGATCTCGCATGATCTGCGCACGCCGCTGGCCTCGATCATCGGCACCTTCGCGACCTTGCGCAGCCACGGCGGTCGCTTCGATGCCGAGGCCAGCGAAGAACTGCTGGCCAGCGCCCAGGAAGAAGCCGAACGGCTCAACCGCTATGTCTCGAACCTGCTCGACATGACCCGGCTCGATGCCGGCGCGCTGGAGCCGAAACGCGAGCCCTGCGATCTCGGTGATCTAATCGCCGCAGCCGTGCGCCGCAGCACGAAGCAGCTTGCCGGCCACAAGATCAAGCTCAATGTGCCGGCCAACCTGCCGCTGCTGCTGCTCGACGAAACGCTGATGGATCAGGTGCTGGTCAACCTGCTCGACAACGCCGCCAAGTACACGCCGGCCGGCAGCACCATCGAGATCGGTGTCGTGCGTCACCGCTTCTCGATTGCCATCCACGTCCGCGACGACGGCCCCGGCATTCCGCCGGGCGATCTCGACCGCATCTTCGACAAGTTCTACCGGGTCCGCGAAGACGCCGACCGCTCGCGTGCCGGCACCGGCCTGGGCCTGGCGATCTGCCGCGGCTTCGTGATCGCGATGGGCGGCCGCATCCACGCCCGCAACCGCTCGGAAACCAGCGATGGCGGCCCGGCCCACGGTGCGGAATTCCTGATCGAGTTCTCCCCCGATCTGATTGCAGAGGCTCAGCCCGAGGCGTCTGCATGAGCCTGGAACTCGGCAAGGTGCTGGTCGTCGACGACGAAGCGGCGATCCGCCGGCTGTTGCGCAACACGCTGCAGGTCAACGATTACCGGGTGTTCGAAGCAGGCACCGTCGTCGACGCGCTGGCGATGGCGGCATCGCACCTGCCCGACGTGATCCTGCTGGACCTCGGTTTGCCCGACGGCGATGGCCTGCGCGTGATCGACACGGTGCGCGCCACGTCTGCGGTGCCGATCATCGTGCTGTCCAGCCGTACCGATGACAGCGGCAAGGTCCGCGCGCTCGATGCCGGGGCCGACGACTACGTGACCAAGCCGTTCAGCGTCGACGAACTGCTGGCGCGGATCCGCGCCGCCCTGCGGCACCGTGTGCAAAGCCAGGGCGCGCAGCCGCTGTTCGTTCGCGGCGGGCTGACCGTGGATCTGGTGCGGCGTCTGGTGACCCGCGACGGCGTGGAAGTGCGCTTGTCGCCGAAGGAATACGGAATCCTGCAACAGCTGGTGCTGCACGCCGGCCGGGTGCTGACCCATCGTCATCTGCTGCGCGAAGTCTGGCAGCAGGACTCGGAGGGTGATGTCGCCTATCTGCGCGTCTACATCCGCCAGCTGCGCGGCAAGCTCGAAGCCAATCCCGAGCAGCCGAGCTTGATCGTCACCGAGCCGGGTGTCGGCTACCGGTTGCGAGGCGAGGCCTGACAACCGTCATTCCGGCGAAAGCCGGAATCCAGAGCCATTGAGCGCTGCACTCTCCCGACTCTGGATCCCGGCTTTCGCCGGGATGACTACACATCGGAGCAGTCACTTGATCTTCAGCGCTTCCGGCAGGCAAAGCTGACCACGCCGGGGCGCTCGATGCAGCGCAGGAATTCATCGGCCTCGCGCGACTTGCTGGCTTCGTCCAGATATTCGCCAATGCGTCGCGAGCAGCCTTGCCGAACTACGACGTGCTGCAGTCAAGATCGCTCGCGAAGCGCAAACGGTTGCCGTCGGGATCGACCACGATCATTTCGCGCGTGTCCCACGGCGTGTCTTCGGGCGGCTGGACGATGGCGATGCCGTTGGCGAGGAACGCACGGTGGCAGGCATCGACATCGGGGACGCAGAGGTAGACCGCCCCACCCGGCTGGCAGTCGCCCGCGTGTTCGGTCAGGAACAGCGTCTGCCCCTCGCGCGTGATCTGGCAGAACAGCGGAAAGCCCGGCTCGAACTGGTGCTGCCAGTCGATCTCGAAACCGAGCCCGTCGACATAGAACGGCAGCGAGATGGCGGCGCTGAGCACCCGCAGCTGCGGAATGACTGTCTGGGTCATCGGCTGCTCACTTGATCTTCAGCGCTTCCGGCGAGATCTGGTCGCAGCTCGGTCCGCGCCGCACCTCGATGCCGGAGACCTTGTCGTCGCGCAGTACCACGGTCACCTGGTCGCGGTTCTGGCAAGCGAAGCTGACCACACCGGGGCGCTCGACGCAGTACAGGAACTGATCGGCCTCGCGCGACTTGCCGGCTTCGTCCAGATATTCGCCGCTGCGTCGCGAGCAGCCGAAACCGAGCCCTGACAGTCGGGAATCGGCCTGTACCGCGTTCAGGCCGTATTCGATGCGCTCACGGATCGCGCTGCGCCGCGCCGGGTCCGGCGTCTGGCTCAAGGCGCTGCAGCCGGCCACCAGCGCCGCGGCCGCCAGAACCAGCACGTTGCGGCGCGCCTTCGAAAAGCGATTCATGGCGATCATCCGTTGAGGTTGTGGGTCGCAAGCTCATAGCCGCGGTCACGGTAGAACTTGTAGCGCTCGCGCGAGCCAGTGCGGGCGGCCGGATTGGCATCGACGATTTCCAGCACCCGTTCGAAACGGCTGAAAAACGGCGGAATGTCGAGACCGAGGTTGATCATCACGCCGTCGTAGCTCACCGGCGGCTCGTCGGCACCGATCAGCACCGCCGGCAGCGGGGCATCGGGTGCCGTCGCGCTCAGCTTTTCGTGGGTAATGAAGCTGCCCTGCCGGAACGTCCACAACGCCGTGTCGAGTTCGTCGGCCACCAATGGGTCCGGCACGTAGACGAACACACGCTTGCCGCTGGCGGTGGCCTTGTCGCACAGCTTGCAGGCCGTCAGCACGTGGCTGGTGACCGCCGCGAACGCGTCGCTGAGGATGTAGAAATCGATGCGGGTCACGGATCGGCAGGTGCAAGACGGGAAACCGGTGCCGAGGATAGCGGCAACGAAACAAGCTTTTCAGCGCAGCGGCCAGAGGCAACGGCAAGGACGCGGAAAAGCATGAACCCGACAAGGATTCATGTGCCGTCCCGAATCAATGGATTTCGCTTTTGCCGTTCTTTGCTGTTCCCTTTCTTTTCCCTTTGCGCCTTGCGCACAGCGCCCGGCTTTTGATGTTCCGCGATAGCCAGCCGCGCCAACAAAAAAGGGCGACCCGCAAAGCGGATCACCCAATCGCTGCCTGCCTCGTGCCGACGCCGTGCGGGTCTGTCGCCCGCACGGCGTCGAGAGAGCTTTCTCGTTTTCCTAGTTGACGATGCGCATCTCGACGCGGCGGTTGTCCGCGCGGCCGGTCTCGTCATCGTTCGAGGCCACCGGATTGGCTTCGCCGTAGCCCTTCGCGCTCAGCACGTTCGCTGCCACGCCCTTGCTGATCAGGTAGCTGCGCACCGAGCTGGCACGGGCTTCCGACAGCTTCTGGTTGGCGGCATCGGAGCCGATCGCGTCGGTATAGCCGCCGATCTCGATGGTGAATCCCGGCGAGTCGATGATGGTCTTGGCCACGGCATCGAGCACGGTCTTCGAGTCGTTGGTCAGCACGGCCTTGTTGAACGCGAAGTGCACGTTCTTCAGCACCAGCGACTGGTTGACCGCGCAGCCATTGGCGGTGACCTTCGAGCCTGGCGGCGTGTTCGGGCACTGGTCGATGCCGTCGGCGACACCATCACCATCGGTATCGGCAATAGCCGGCTTCGGCGCTTCGATCGTGCAGCCCTTGGCATCGACGTTGGTGCCCGGCGGCGTGTTCGGGCACTGATCGGCGTAATCCGGAACGCGGTCGCCGTCGCTGTCGATCGGGCAGCCCTTGGCGTCGACCGTGGCACCGGCTGGCGTGTTCGGGCAGGCGTCGAGCTTGTCGTTGATACCGTCCTTGTCGGCATCGACCGGGCAGCCGCTGCTGTCGACCGGCGTGCCGGCGGCCGTGTTCGGGCAGCTGTCGCGCTTGTCGGGCACGCCGTCACCGTCGAAATCGGCCGGCTGGGATTCGGCCAGCACGTAGCGCACCGACAGCATCGCCGACTGGCCGTTGTAGCCGGATTCGACGACATCGCCCGAACCGCGCGGGCTGGCGTCGAACTGGCCCTTTTCGGTGCCCATGTAGCGGTAGTCGACCGAGGCCGTCAGGCGGCGGGTCAGGTCGACACCGATACCGGCGCCGCCCTGGTAGGCGAACACGGTGTCGTGATCGTTGACCAGTTCGTTGCCGTTCGAGCCGACATTCTCCAGCCACAGCTGCGAAACACCGCCGCCGACACCGATGTACGGGTGGACGGTCTTGAACAGGCCGCTGTCGGTCTTGATGTCGTACCAGAGGTTGGCAAACGCGCTGCGCGCGTCCTTGCGGCCATCGCCTTCATTGCTGAAGCCCGGTCCGAAAATCGTCTTGTAGCGGTCCTGGCGATAGACCAGTTCCAGTTCCGGGCGCAGGCCATTGGCAAACGAGTAGCCGCTGGTGACACCGCCGAGGAAGCCGGTGTTGTACTTCGACTGGAACTCGGACTGGGTGCCGAGCAGGCCGCCGCCGATGGTCTTGTCGTTCGACTGGCGCTGCTTGTTGGCACCGCCCTCGAGGCCGAGGTACCAGCCGTCGCCAGCCAATGCAGTGCCGGCGCAGCCAGCGAGGAATACAGCGGTGACGGAAGCGCACAGGCGGCGTGAATGAGTGTGCATGACAGCTCCTTGCCTTGTTTCAGGCGTTGGGTTTTTGGTGGTCTTGACGCGGAATGCCGGGGATGGCGCACCCGGAAAAGCAGCAACGCGGAATCGGGGGTTTCCGCGTTGCTGCCGTACTGCCGGCCTGCCCGTTCGATGCGGGCGCAGCCTTGCTGCTCGCTACGGGACAGCCTGAAGCCGATGGTTCAGGCGGCGTCCTCGAGTTCCTTGATCTGCTGCTCGGCCTTTTCCTTGCTCAGGCCGTACTTCTCCTGGACCTTGCCGACCAGCACCTCGCGCTTGCCGTCAAGCAGCTTGAGATCGTCGTCGGTCAACTCGCCCCACTTGGCCTTGATGCGGCCGGTGAGCTGCTTGAGCTTGCCCTTGATGATGTCTTCGTTCATTGCGGTGTCTCCTGGATGCGTCTGGGTGGGGGTATAACCGGTGGAAGGCTTACGAGCGGCTGGCGACCTTCAGATCACCGGCCTCGACCTTCTTCACGCCATCGGTGCGGGTGGCGATCGAGATCGCCTTTTCGCGTTCCGCACCGCTGGCGACCTGGCCGCTCAAGGTCACGCGGCCATCGGTAGTGGTGACGTTGATCGCCGTGCCCTTGGTCGTCGCGTCGGCGATCAGCGCAGCTTTCAGCTTGGTGGTGATCACCGTGTCGGTGATCGCGTCGCCGGCGTTCTCGGTGGCCGTGTCGGCGCCATTGACGAAGGTGTCAAGCGCGGTCGGCGCAGCGATGCGGTTGTCGACACCCTTCACGCCATCAACGGTGCGTGCCAGTTCCTCGGCCGCTTCCTTGACGGCGCTGGCCTTGGCCGTGCCCGACAACGTGACGACGCCGTTGTTGGTCTCCACCGACAGGTCGGCGCCTTCGATGCGGGTGTCGCTGGCGAGCCGACTCTTGAGCTTCGCGGTGATGCCGGTGTCGTCGAGCGCGCTGCCGAGCGTGGCGCTGTCTTTCCGCGCTTCGGCAGCCGCGCTGTCGGACATCTGGCCGTCCGGTGCGTTCTTCTTGCAGCCTGCCAAGCCGAAACTGGCGATCAGGGCGGTAGCGATAAGGGTGCGACTGAGCGTGGTGGTTTTCATGATGTGTCCTCTTTCAGGGATATCGATTCGGTGCAGCAGCAGGCAGCGGCAAGGGAATCGGGGGATGGATCAGGTCTTGACCCGGCGGCCGAAGATCAGCGACAGCACGGCCAGCACCAGGAACACCAGGAACAGCAGCTTCGCGATGCCGACTGCGGTGCCGGCGATGCCGGAAAATCCGAGCACGGCGGCGATCAGGGCGATGACGAAAAACACGATGGCGTAATGAAGCATTGGGGGTTCCTCCTTCTAGTCTTGTGGCGATGCAGGCTTGCGTCAGGTGAAACGGCGGCAAGCGTTCGCAGCTCGCCGGACACACCGCGAATCGATGTGCCGTACCTTCCCTTTCCACGGGCCGTGCCAACTATTTTTCTTATTACTTTCAATGTTTTACGAAATGGCTTCGGTACATTCGACCGGCAAGTTGCACGATCGGCTCGTGCGCGTCGGGCAAAATGCAATGCGCTTGGCGCCTGCGGAATGAAGCGCGGAATCCGCTGTCCGAACGGCGGACAGACACGCATGGAGCACGGCCACCTTGGCTGCTGAAAAAACGGGCGGCCGGGTTCTGGTCGTCGATGACGAAGCGCCGCTGCTGAAGACCTTCCGCTACTGCCTGGAAGACGAAGGCCATACGGTGGCCACGGCCGCCAGCGGCGAGCAGGCAATGGCGCTGATCCGCAGCCGGGTATTCGATGTCTGCCTGCTCGACCTGAACCTTGGCGACACCACGGCGCTGGAACTGCTGCCGCTGATCCGCGCGGCCGCGCCGTGGCTCCGCGTGGTGATCGTCACCGCGCATTCATCGGTCGATACCGCCGTGCAAGCGATGCGCGCCGGTGCCGTCGACTACCTGGTCAAGCCCTGCTCGCCGGAGCAGCTGCGCATCGCTGCAGCCACGCAGCTGCATGCACGGCGCCTGGACCTGCGGCTGGAGGAACTGGAACGCCAGACCGGCAGCAGTAACGATGCCGCCCAGCTGGAAAGCCGTTCGCCGGCGATGGCCGATCTGCTCGATACCGCCCGTCAGGTCGCGGCCAGCGACGCCAACATCCTGGTGCTCGGCGAAAGCGGCACCGGTAAAGGCGTGATCGCCCGGGCGATCCACCGCTGGAGCCCGCGCCACGCGGCTCCGTTCATCACCATCAACAGCCCGGGCCTGTCCGGCGAGCTGTTCGAAAGCGAGCTGTTCGGCCACCGGAAAGGCGCGTTCACCGGCGCGGTGGCCAATTCACCGGGCCGTGTCGCGCAGGCCGATGGCGGCACGCTGTTTCTGGACGAGATCGGCGAAGTGCCGATCGGCCTGCAGGCCAAGCTGCTGCGCTTCCTGCAGGACAAGCAGTTCGAAAGCCTCGGCGATCCGGTGACCCGGCAGGCTGATGTCCGGCTGGTGGCCGCGACCAATCGCGACCTCAACGGCATGGTCAAGGCCGGCACGTTCCGAGAAGACCTGCTGTACCGACTCGACGTGATCCGCCTGCACCTGCCGCCACTGCGCGAGCGCATCGAGGATCTGCCAGCCTTTGCCCATGGCTTTCTCGACGAATTCATCCGCACCCATCGCGGCCGCGCCCGCGGTTTCAGCGATGCGGCGCTTGATGCGCTGTGCCGGCACCGCTGGCCGGGCAATATCCGCGAACTGCGCAATGTCATCGAGCGCGCCAGCATCCTGTGCCGCAGCGAACTGATCGAGCCGCGCGACTTGGCACTTGGCGAAGCCGGTGCAGCGGCGCCGTCCGCTGCACGTCCAACCGGTGCGCTGAGCCTGGCCGCGCTGGAGCGGGAGCACATCCTGGCCGTGCTCGGCGAAGCCGAGACGCTGGAAATCGCCGCCAAGCAGCTCGGCATCGATGCCTCGACGCTGTATCGCAAGCGCAAGCAATACGGCATCTGAGCGCACCATCCGCCGTCAACGAACGGCGCGCAGCCTTCGCATCCGCTGCAATCACCGATTCCAGGAACCGCTTTCGATGAAGATCCTCTACCGGCTGCTGCTGACCTACGGCGCGCTGATCATCCTGGCGTTCATCGCCGGTGCCTTGCTGGCCTTGGCCTGGGATCGCTTCGAACGTGCCCCGTGGTACCAGATCGGCCTGCTGGGCCTTGCCGGCTCGGCGATCGGCGCCTTCGGGCTGCGCTTCGCAGTGGCCCAGGCACAGGCGATGAGCGAGCCGCTGCAGCGCATCGCACTGGCGGCCAAGACCATCGCCGAAGGCGAGTTCGATGTCCGGGTGGAAGCCTCGAAACTGGTCGAGGCCAACATCATGGCGTCCAACTTCAACGCGATGGCGGCGGCGCTGAAGACCTACAAGTCGACGTCGATCGATCGCCTGCTGGCCGAGCAGCGCCGCAACGACGTGGTGCTTGGCTCGATCGACGACGGTCTGATCATCGTTGACGAACAGGCCCGCATCGAACGTCTGAACCCGATCGCTGCCCGGCAGCTCGGCACCACGCAGGAACTGGCGATCGGCCGCACGCTGGATGAACTGCTCGGTGGCGAACGCTTCAACCAGCGGATCATCGACGACATCGCCTCGCAGAGCCTGTCGCAGGACGACGAGCCGGATCTGGTGATCGGCGAAGGCGTCATGGAACGCCGGCTGGCGCTGGCACTGACCCCGTTCACCGACGAAAGTCGGCCCGGCCTGGTGCTGCTGCTGCGCGACGTCACCGAAGAACGCGAGCAGGAAAAGCTCAAGACCGATTTCGTGCTGCGCGCCTCGCACGAACTGCGCACGCCGGTCTCCGGGCTGCGCATGGCAATGGACCTGCTGGCCGAACGCACGCCGTTCGCGCCAAACACCCGTGAGGCCGACCTGTTCGAGACCGTGCACACGGAAACCAGGCGGCTCGGTGATCTGGTCACCGACCTGCTCGATGTCTCGCGCCTGAGCCATGCCGACACGCCGCTGAAGCTGGAGACCGTGCAACTGTCACGGCTGGCCGAGGAAGCCCACGCCCGTTTCGAGCCGATGGCGATGGAGCGGCGGCTGCGGATCAGCAGTGCCGTTGCCGACGGCCTGCCGGACCTGCAGCTCGATCCGGGTCAGTTCTCGCGTGTGCTCGACAACCTGATCGGCAACGCCATCCGCCACACGCCGCCGGGCGGCGATGTCGGCATCACCGTCGTTGCCGGTTCCGATGCCATCCGCATCGAAGTCCGCGACAGCGGCGAAGGCCTGACCCGCCGGCAGCTGGCCCGGATCTTCGATCCGTTCGTGCAGTTCGGCCGCAACACCGGCGGTGCCGGCCTGGGCCTGACCCTGTCCCGAGAAATCGTCGAGCGCCACGGCGGCAAGATCGACGTGGCGTCACAGCGCGGTCAGGGCGCTCGGTTCACCGTGAGCCTGCCGTGGCCGAGTGAGGTGGTGGCGGGGTGACACAGGGGTGCGGCGACGTGAGTCGAACGCCCGGTGACAAACGGCGGATGTCGACCACGACGCCGAACCTGTACGATATTGCGTACATATCGGAGCCTCCCCATGGACGCGATCACCTACAGCACCGCGCGCGCAAATCTGGCCAAGACCATGGACCGCGTATGCGCGGACCACGCGCCACTGATCATCACCCGCAACGGTGAGCAGTCGGTCGTGATGCTGTCACTGGAAGACTTCAATGCGCTGGAGGAAACCGCCTACCTGCTGCGCAGCCCGGCCAACGCGAAGCGGCTGCTCGCCGCTGCGGCGCAATTAGCCGCAGGCAGCGGCAGCGAACGCGCGCTGGTCGAATGAGGTTGGTGTTTGCCGATGCTGCGTGGGAGGACTACCTGCACTGGCAGAAGCAGGACCGGAAGATGGCCGAACGCATCAACCGCCTGATCCAAGAGGTACGCCGCGATCCGTTTACGGGCGTTGGCAAGCCCGAGCCGTTGAAGCACGCCCTTGCCGGCTTCTGGTCCCGCCGAATCACCGATGAGCATCGGATGGTCTATCGGGTGGAAGGCGATGCCTTGCTGATCGCGCAGCTTCGGTATCACTACTGACGCGCCGTTTTCCAACCGGAATCCCGTAGCCCGGTTAGAGCAACGCAAAAGCCGGAGCAACGCGATACCGACGACAGCCAGTCCCGGATTTCGCTGCGCTTTATCCCGCTGACGGAGGCTGGAGGTCGCAGGGCGGGTTGATTCCCGCCCGACAACCTCGGCAGCCGGACCCTCGCTATCGGCTTACTCGTCGCCGCGCTTCGCCGCGACGTTGATCAGGTACTGCGCCAGCAGCGGTACCGGGCGGCCGGTCGCGGCCTTGCCGTGCCAGGCAGTGCCGGCGATGTCGAGGTGGGCCCACTTCATCTTCTTGGTGAAGCGATGCAGGAACACCGCGCCGATGATCGCCCCGGCTTCACCCGCACCGACCGTCGCGATGTTGGCGATGTCGGCAAATTCGCTCTTGATCTGGTGGTCGTACTCGCTCCACAGCGGCAGTTCCCAGGCGCGGTCGCCAATCTGTTCGCCGGCGGTCAGCAGCTGGCGAGCCAGGCCGGACTGGTTCGAGAACAGGCCCGAGGCCTGCGAGCCAAGAGCGACGACACAGGCGCCGGTCAACGTCGCCATGTCGATGCAGACGCGCGGGTCGTACGTGCGCTCGGTGTAGGTCAGCGCGTCGCAAAGGATCAACCGGCCTTCGGCATCGGTATTGAGCACTTCGATGGTGATGCCGGCCATGCTGGTGACGATGTCGCCCGGCTTGCTGGCGGCGCCGTCCGGCAGGTTCTCGCTGGCGGCAATCACGCCAACGACATTGATCGGCAGCTGCAGTTCGGCAAGTGCTGCGAACGTGCCGATGACGCTGGCGCCGCCGCACATGTCGAACTTCATTTCGTCCATCTTCGCCGCCGGCTTGATCGAGATGCCGCCGGCGTCGAAGGTCAGGCCCTTGCCGACCAGCGCGATCGGCGCTTCGCCCGGCGTGCCCTTCAGATATTCCATGACGATCAGCTTGGCCGGCTCGCGGCTGCCGCGTGACACCGACAGCAGCGAGCCCATGCCGAGGGCCGCCATGTCGGCTTCCTCGAGCACCTTGACGGTGAAGCCGTGCTTCTTGCCGAGGTCGATGGCGCTCTGGGCGAGGAACGTCGGCGTGCAGATGTTGCCCGGCAGGTTGGCGAGCCGCTTGGTCAGGCTGACGCCATGGGCAATCGCCTGCGCTTCCTGCAGGCCCTTTTCACCCGCCGGCAGATCGCTGCGCCGCGGCACATCGAAGGTCAGCCGTTCCAGCTTCGGCGCAACGATGTCCTCGCGTGCCTTTTCGCCGCGCATCTCGTCGAAGCGGTAGAACTCGGCTTCGGTGACAAGCGCAGCCTGCAGCACGTTCCAGTGGTAGTCGCGGCCCTTCACCGGCAGGTGCGTGAGGTAGCTGACGGCATCGATAGCGCCGGTATTGCGCAGCGCACGTGCCGCCGCCTGATGCGCCTTGCGGAAGGCTGCTTCGTCGAAGTCCCGCTCCTTGCCGAGGCCGATCAGCAGCACGCGATCGCAGAACACGCCGGCCACGTTGTGCAGGATCAGGCTGCGGCCGAGTTTTCCGTCCATGTCGCCGCGCCGCATGATGCTGCCGAGCAGGCCATCGCTGGCCTTGTCGATCGTTTCGGCCGACTCGGTCGGATTGCGCCGGTCGAAAATGCCGACGATCACGCAGGCAACGCGCTGCTTTTCCGGGTTGCCGCTCTTTACAAAGTATTCCATGGATATTTTTGACTAAGTACGTGAAAGGGCATTGCAAGACTCGCGCCCGTGCAGGCTGCAGCGAGTATTGCCAAATTCTAAATTCCGGTTTTCCTGTGCGGCAGTTCGCGTTTGAGCCGCATCGAACTTCGATTAAATCGGGTTGTTTTTGGAAAAAGCAAAGCTGACGGCTGATTCTAACGATTTCCGGCTCTGGTTCCAGTTTTTCATTGCCTTGCCAACTGTGAACCACGTCCTTGACTTTGCTTTTCGCTCAACCGGGCCGGCACAGCAGACGGCGCCAGCCGCGCGTGTCCAACACGCATCGGCCACGGACGGCGGGGGCCGGTCGGTTACCCTTGCGGCATGAACCGACGGATTCTCGACCGCTACCTGTTGCGCGAGGTGCTGACCGCGTGGGCGGCAGTCACCTTCATCCTGCTGGCGATCATGATCGCCACCCGCTTCGCCAGCGTGCTGGGCGTTGCCGCCAAGGGCGAACTGCCGCGTGAACTGCTGCTCAATGTCGCGCTGCTGTCGAGCCTGCGCTATCTGGTGATCCTGATCCCGGTGTCGCTGCTGCTGGCGATCATGCTGTCGCTAGGCCGCCTCTACAGCGACAACGAGATCGCGGCGATGACCGCCTGCGGATCGGGGCTCGGACGGCTGTACCGGCCGTTTCTCGGCCTTGCCGCCGCGCTGACCGCAGTGACCGCCGCGCTGAGCTTTTCGATCGGCCCCTGGGCTGGCCGGCAGGCCGATTTCCTGGTCAAGGACGCCAAGCGGCTGGTGCAGTTCACGCCGTTCGAAGCCGGCCAGTTCAAGACCGTGGCTGGCGGGCGCGCGGTGTTCTATACCGACTCGATCAGCCCCGATGGCCGGGAGCTCGGCAAGATCTTCGCGGAACTCGAGGAAGCCGACGGCGCCAGTGTCGTGGTGGCCGATCACGGCACCCAGGTGATCGACGCCGCCAGTGGCGAGCGCGTGGTGCAGTTGAGCACCGGCCATCGCTATTTCGGCACACCGGGCACCGCGAACTACGACGTCGTGCGCTTCGACGCGCTGACCTTGCGGCTGTCGCCACCGCCGTTCAGCTACATCAACAACCAGCGCAAGCTGAAGCAGACCGGCGCGCTCTGGGGCAGCGCCGACGCGCAGGATCAGGCCGAACTGCACTTCCGCATCGCGGCTCCGGTATCGGTGCTGATCCTGGCGCTGCTGGCCGTGCCGCTGGCGCACTTGCGGCCACGCCAGGGCCGCTATTCAAAGATTGTGTTCGGCATCCTTGTCTACCTGATCTACACGAACCTGCTGGGCGTCGGCCAGGCCTGGATCGGCAAGGGGCAGATTCCACCCGGCGTCGGGCTCTGGTGGGCGCATGCACTGGTGCTCGGTGCCGCACTGTGGATGATCCGCCGCCGCCAGCAGGTGGTCGCATGAACCGTCTCGACCGCTACATCATCCGCAGCGTGCTGGCGCTGACTGCGCTGGTCGCACTCGGGCTGGTGACGATCTACACGCTGGTGGTGTTCATTTCCGATATCGGCGAGACCGGCAAGGGCCGTTATGGCGTGCTGCAGGTGCTGGAGTACAGCCTGCTGATGATGCCGTCGAGCCTGTATATCCTGCTGCCGATCGTCGCTCTGCTCGGGGCATTGCTCGGCATCGGCGCACTGGCGCGTTCCAGCGAATTGACGGCGATGCGGGCATCGGGTGTGTCGATGCTGCGGATCGGCGCGGCGACACTCGCTGCCGGTGCCTTGCTCGGCGCCTTCGGCTACGTGCTCGGTGACTGGCTCGGCCCGGCTGGCGAAAACCTGGCGACCCGGCTGCGTGATGAAGCCCGTGGCGAGCATGGCAGCCTCGACCGGGCGCTATGGCTCAGGGACGCCGACAACATCCTGCGCATCCGCCGCCTGATCGCCGAGGACCACGCCCGCGATGTGACCGTGTTCCGCACCGACGCCAGCGGCGGCCTGTCGCAGGTGTCGACGGTCGATGACGCCCGCTATGTCGACGGCCGCTGGCTGATGACTGGCGTCAAGCGCACCGAGCTGCCGGCGAATGGCAGCCGCAGCGGCACCCAGGTGGTGACGCTCGATCAGATCGAGATCACCGGCTCGATCACGCCGAACGTGCTGAAGCTGTTCATCCTCGAAGGCGATGTGCTGTCGGTGCGCGGCTTGTACAACCTGGTCGCCTACATGGAGGACAACAAGCTCGATGCCACCAAGTACCGGATCTGGCTGTGGCGCAAGCTGGTCGAACCGGTGACGGTGATGGTGATGATGCTGTTCGCCGTGCCGTTCGTGGTCGGCACGCTGCGCGACGCCGGTGCCGGGCAGCGGCTGCTGGCTGGCGTGCTGGTCGGCATCGTGTTCTACGTGCTGAACAAGGTGTCGGTCAGTGTCGGTGACCTGTACCAATGGCCCGCGCCGATGGCCGCCGGCTTGCCGACCGCCCTCCTCGCGGTGCTGGCGCTCTGGCGCCTGCGCCTCGCCCGCTAGCCGCCCGCTTAATTGGGGTCAGATACAGATTTCGCCGACTTCGGCGCGCGCTTGTTCTTCGGCGCGGCGGGAAACGGATTCAGCGGCAGCAGCACCACTTCGCTGCCGGCGATCCAGTCCTGCGGAAGGCGGCGCCGGGCGTCGAGCCGCGCCGAGACAAGCGACAGCAGCACGATCAGCGCCGCGCCGATCGACGCGTTCTGGACATGCGGCAGCAGGCTTTCCAGGCTGGGCGCGCGATGGATCATCGAGGCCGCCGCAGGGGTCAGCACCAGACCCCAGTAGATCAGCAGGGCCATTGCCCGCACCACTGCCACTGGCAGACGCAGCAGTGCGCCCTCGCCGCGCCGCACCTGCAGTCGCCAGGCGCGCATGCCCAGGGTCTGGCCGCCGCGAGTCCAGAACCACACGAAAAAGCCGAGCGCCACGATCAGCAGCAGCCCCCGGTTGATGGCGTTCCCCGGCGGCAGGCCCAGCACGCCGTTCAGCGGCAGGCAGATCAGCAGCAGCGTGACCATCCACAGGGCAATCAGCAGCAGGCCGTCGTAGATGGAAGCAGCGAGACGGCGCCACAGCGGCGCAGGCAGGATCAGTTCAGACATGACGGCATTATGCGAAGGCAGATAGGATCGACATGGCAAAGCGGTATGTCCGCATGAATCTCCCGCCAGCAGCCGACCAGGCGCGGCATTGTATTCCCCCCTTTTCATACTTCCGGAGTCTTCCCATGCGTCATTTCATCGCGGCATCGAGTTTCGCCCTGCTGACGGTTGTCCCGTTCACCGCCGCCAAGGCCATCGACTGTGCCAGCAGCGTGCTGAATCACGACGAGAAGCGCCTGCTCGGCGGCACCGAAAACCTCTGCAAGACCTACGGCGGCAAGGTGATCCTGGTGGTCAACACCGCCAGCCGCTGTGGCTACACGCCGCAGTTCGAAGGCATCGAAAAGCTCTACAAGAGCTACAAGGCGGCCGGTCTGGTGGTGCTCGGCTTCCCGTCGGACCAGTTCCGCCAGGAAGAGTCGAGCGACGAGAGCATCGCCAAGTTCTGCTCGACGAACTACGGCGTCACCTTCCCGATGTACACCAAGACCCGCGTCGATGGCGACGATGCCAACCCGTTCTACAAGGTTCTGAAGGCAGAAACGAAGCACGCGCCGGACTGGAACTTCAACAAGTACCTGATCGGCCGCGACGGCAAGGTGCTGGCTCACTACAGCAGCCGCGTGACCCCGGAAGACCCGAAGCTGCTCGACGCGATCAAGGCCGAACTGGCGAAGCCAGCGCCGGTCGCCGCTGCAGCGAAAGTCGACGACCTGGCGCGTCGCTGAGCGGTACAACCACCCGTCATATCGTTAGCTTATTTCCGGGCTATGACAGCGGAAGCGTTGTAGCGCCAGGGACGCGTCCATAAACTCCGCGTCCTTGGCGCCCTCCGGCGCAGTGGAAGGATGAACCGCATGTACGACGGACCGCAGTCTGGAACCGAAGCGCCAGCCCAGCAGGCGCCGCAGCCCGGGCCCAGCGAGGCTGATGTTGCCCTGCTCAACGAGCGTTACGCGCCGCTCGGCTTCGAAGCACGCCTGAAGCTGCTGTACGAGGAATACCCGCTTGACAAGGTGCTGGTGACCTCGTCGTTCGCGGCGACCTCGGCGTACTTCCTGCACATCATCTCGACGATCAATCCGGCGCAGACGATCCACTTCATCGACACCGGCTTCCACTTCCCGGAAACCGTCCAGTACCGGCAGTACCTGATCGATCTGTTCAAGCTGAAGGTCGAAGACGTCCGCGCCGAAGACTGGAAGCACCAGTTCACCGTCGATGACAAGACGTATGAGCGCGATCCGGATTTCTGCTGCTCGGTCAACAAGGTCGAGCCGCTGGAACTGATCAAGCCGAACTACAAGGTCTGGATGTCCAGCCTGATGCGCTGGCAGACCGACCACCGCGCCGGCCTGCCGGTGTTCGAGCTGCGCCGCGGCGTGCTGAAGTTCAACCCGATGATCGACGTCACCCGCGAGGAGCGCGACGCCTACATCCGCGAGCACCAGCTGCCGTTCCATCCGATGGTGGCGCGCGGCTATTCATCGATCGGCTGCACCCACTGCACCGTGGCCGGCGACGGCCGCAGCGGCCGCTGGTTGGGCAAGCCAAAGACCGAGTGCGGCCTGCACCTGTGAGCGGCAACGGCGCGTCGGCATGAGCCATCTGCTGATGATCAGCGCGCTGCCGATCCCGGCCGACGACGCCGAGGTCTGGGGCGATTTCGATGCCCGATCGGAAGCTTTCGAACAGCACGGCCGGCCACCGCTGCCGGCGCTGCTGGAGCTGCTGGAACGGCTGACCGCGCGCCATCCGTGCATCAGCGAACTGCGCGAAGACCAGCTGGAAAGCGCGGTCTGGGCCGACGGCCCGCTGCGCGACGGGCTGATGCATGACGTGGCGGTGCTGACGCTGGTGCCATCGCGCGTCGCCACGGTGCTGCCGCTGGTGCGCGATACCGCGAAAGCGCTGGGACTGGCGGTCTACGACCCGCAGGACGAAAAGGTCTGGCGCCCCTGAGGCGATCGTGAGCGGCTTGAGTCTGAGTGTCAGAACCACCGACTTATAATATCGGTGTCCCCCGGCCCTTCCCGCATGCTCCCGACCTTCCTGCGCAAGCTGCACGGCATCTACGCGGTCGCCGTGTTCGTCATCGTCGTGCTGATGCTGTTCTGCCCGCTGCTGATCGTGATGCCGACGCTGCGCATGCGGCGCGCCATCGGCAGGCTGGCGGTGCGGGCCTGGATGCTGATCAGCCTGATGCCGTTCCGCGTCAGTGGCCGGCAGCATTTGCCGGATGGGCCGTGCATCGTCATCTGCAATCACGCCAGCTACGTTGACGGCATCCTGCTGACGGCCGCGCTGCCGTCCCACTTCACGTTCTTCGTGCAGCACGGTGCCGCCGAATGGCCGTATATCGGCCTGGTGCTGCGCCGCATGGGCTGCCAGTTCGTCAATCGCACATCGCCGCGCGAAGCGGCGAAAGCCACCAAAACACTGATCGATCGCGCTCGCGCCGGCGAATCGTTCGCGATCTTCCCGGAAGGCACGTTCCGCGCAGCACCGGTGCTGCTGCCGTTCCAGTCCGGCGCCTTCCTGATCGCCGCCCGCGCCGGCGTGCCGGTGGTGCCGGCTGTCATTCGCGGCTCGCGAACGCTGCTCGGCGAAGGCCGCAAGCTGTTTACTTGGTCGGCCATCGACATCCAGTGCTTCACGGCCCTGCACGCCAGCGGTGACAGCCGCGAAGCCGCCGACACGCTGTCGGTCACCGCCCGCGCGGTGATGCTGGCGCACTGCGGCGAAGCCGATGGCAGCCAGGCAGCGCCGGCGGTCAGGGTCGCGAGCTGACGCCGTGGCCCTGTTCTCTTCCAGTCGTGACGACAAGGCGGCGAGCGTTGGCGCCGAGCTGGCACCGCCACCGAAGCAGCGCTATGAAGCCGAGCTGCAGCGCGATGGTTTTGTCGCCGATGCCGCGCAGGCGGCCGCTGTCGATGCCTTGCAGGCGGTCTATGACCAGCTGATCGAGAACCCGCCACGGCGGCGCTTCGGTTCAAGCCGAATGACCTGGAGCCGGGTCGACGGGCTGTATCTCTGGGGCGGCGTCGGGCGCGGCAAGACCTGGCTGATGGATGCCTTCTATGACGCGGTGCCGTTCAGCCGCAAGACGCGCACCCACTTCCACCGCTTCCTGCTCGACGTCCACGCGCGCCGCAACCGCTATCCGGATGCCGCCGATCCGCTGCAGAAGGTCGCCGACGAAATCGCCGAATCGACTCGCGTGCTGTGCTTCGACGAATTCTTCGTGGCCGACATTGCCGATGCGATGATCCTCGGCCGGCTGTTCGACGCGCTGTTCAAGCGCAACATCACGCTGGTCGCCACCAGCAACGTGCCGCCCGATGGCCTCTACAAGGACGGCCTGCAGCGGCAGAACTTCCTGCCGGCGATCGAGACGCTGAAGCGGCACGTGACCGTGCTGAATGTCGACGGCGGCACCGATTACCGGTTGCGCCAGCTGAAGGACGCCCGCCTCTACCTGCATCCCTGCGACGCTGCCGCCCATGCCGAACTGGCGCGTCACTTCGATGCCCTTGCCCCGCACGGCGATCATGCACCTGGCGACTTCCTGCTCAACGACCGGCGGCTGCATGCCGAGCGGATTGCCGAAGGCGCGATCTGGTTCGATTTCGAAACGCTCTGCGAAGGCCCGCGCTCGGCAGCCGATTACATCGAGCTGGGCCGCCAGCATCACACCGTGGTGCTGACCGGCGTGCCGAAGCTCGACAGCAGCCGCGACGACGCCACGCGCCGCTTCATGACCCTGGTCGACGAGTTCTACGACCGCGGCGTCAAGCTGCTGATTGGCGCCGCCACCGGACCGCTCGACCTGTACAGCGGCAGCAAGCTGCGCTTCGAGTTCGCCCGCACCCAGTCACGACTGCAGGAAATGCAGTCCGAGGAATACCTGGCCAGCGCTCATCGCGGCTGATGACGGCGGGCGCTGCCCGCCGGCTTCAGATCCGGGCGACGCCGTTCTCGCGCGCCGACCAGCGCACGAACAGCACCAGCGCCACGAACTCGACGGCCGCCAGGGTGCTGAAGCCGAGCGCAATGCCGTAGCGCGACGGCACCGACGCCGCTTCCGACATCAGCGCGGCGATATAGCCGGACAGCAGCAAGGTCAGCCAACCGGCCGTGTAGCGCTGCCGGCGCAGCAGGCCCGGCAGACCGAGCGCCAGCGGCAGCACCACCAGCAGCCCTGGCAGCAGTCCGGCCCAGATCCACAGACCGTTGCCGAGCAGGAAATGGCAGCCGAGCGCGACGGCCCAGGCGTAGACACTCATCGGGCGGTTCATGGTCATGGTGTCGAGAGCTTCCGTGCGAGTTCGGCAACCCGCTTGCCGAGCGCCTGCGCCAGCGTGCTTTCGTCGCGCGTCAGCGGCCTTGGCTTGCCGGCTGTGCCTGCGATGTGACTGGCGCCGTACGGCGTACCGCCGCTGTCGGTGCCGGACAGCGCCGGCTCGCTGTACGGCAGGCCGACCAGCACCATGCCGTGGTGCAGCAGCGGCAGCATCATCGTCAGCAAGGTCGACTCATTGCCGCCGTGCTGGCTGCCGGTCGACGTGAATACCGCCGCCGGCTTGCCGATCAGCGCGCCGGACAGCCAGAGGTCCGAAGTGCCATCGAGGAAGTACTTCAGCGGCGCGGCCATGTTGCCGAAACGGGTCGGGCTGCCGAGCACCAGGCCTGCGCATTCGCGCAGATCCTTCGAGGTGGCATATGGCGCACCGGACTCCGGCACGGCCGGCGCGGTGGCCTCGATATCGGTGGACACTGGCGGCACCGAACGCACGCGCGCCTGCACGCCCGCCACCGATTCGATCCCGCGTGCCACCTGACGCGCCAACGCGGCGGTGGAGCCGTGACGCGAGTAATACAGCACCAGAACGTCGATCATCCGCACCTCGATATTTGATCGTCGGATTGTACGGGGGCCGGCTGTCGGTGCCATGGCGACCTTGCTGCCGCTGCCGTTTGACCCCTCGGCAAGCGCTGGCTAGTCTGCGGCCATGCCCCTGATCCCTGTTCGCAGCCTGCGGCTGCCGGTGTCGATGCTGCTCGTCGCCGTCGCTGCTGCCGCCTGCCAGTCCGCACCTTCGCGCCCGGCGTCGCCACCCGCCGAGATCGCGACAAAAGCCAACGGCCCCGCCGCATCGTCTCCGGTGCCGACAGCGAAGCCGACCACCAAGCCGGCAGCGACCAGCGGCAGCCCGGCCAAACCCGCCACGCCGCCTGGTGCGGCTGCGGCAAGCGCTCGCGGCGTGTCGAAGACGCCCAACAAATCGCCAGCGCCGCTCAACGGCAAGCCCACCGCCGCGCCACGCAGCTCGGCACCCGTCGCCGCCGCCGCGACCGTGCGTCCTCCTGCTGCTGCGGCAGCGGTTCCGCCGCCTGCGGATGCGCCGCCGTCGATCGACACGCTACCGTGGCTGAAGAACCGAACCGAACCCGGAGCCACGGCGGACACCAGGGCGCCCCCTGGAGAAAAACTCGAAATCAGCGCCGAAGCAACGCAGGACGGGCCGTCGACTGTTGCTTCGGCAGCCGCGCCCACCGCGACGACGCCAGTACCGACAGCATCCGCGACCGCGCCGAAGCCGATACCGCGTCCAGCCGCCCCTGCGCCGCAAAAGCCGCCCGCAACACTTCCTCCCCGGCCGCAGGCAGACAGCGATAACGCCGGCGGCGCAGCGCTGACCGAAGCCGAGCGCAACACATTGGCGGCTATGCCGCTGCCGAAGCTGCCGGCCCTGCCGTCACGCGAGGCGGCTGCTGCCACTGCTGCTGCAGCTGCGGCTGCGGCGACCACTGCGACGCCGCCCCCGGCGCCGGCGCTGCCCGTGAGCGTGGCTGACGTGGCCGAAGACGCGCTGGCGCGCGACGCCCGGCTGCTGCTGACCCGCGCCAGCGACCGCGGCGGGCTGGGCGATGTCGAACTGGCCCGCATCGCGTCTGCTCGCAAGAAGATCGCCAATGGCGACTATCAGACGGCGGTCGAAGCATTGGCGATTCTGAATGCCGATCTCGATCAATCGGTGAAGGTCCGAACGGTGGTCGCCGGCGAAAACCTGCGGTCCATCGCGGCGCGCGAGGACACCTACGGCAATGCAGCGCTGTGGCCGCTGATCTGGCGCGCCAATCGCGAGGCCTTGCCGGAGCCCTGGGCGGTGCAGCGCGACCAGAAACTGGTGATGCCGAGCTTCCCCATGCTGGACGATGTCACCGCTGCGCTGCGCTACGCGCAGGAGCATCCACAGGACGTGGAGCGCCCGAAGTCGCGCTGACCGACTTGCGCGCCGCGCCGTCGGTCAACGCGTCCAGCGCCGGATCAGGCGATCGAGCACCAGATACGGATAGTCGGGCTTGCCGATCGAGCCATTGTAGCGCGCTAGCGCCTTCACATAGCTGCCTTTCTCCTTGTCCAGATAGAACTTGAGGATCGTGCAGCCCATGCGCAGGTTGGTCGGCGTGTGGAACAGGTTGTCGCCCGGCTTGCCGATCTGCTCGATCCAGAACGGCATGATCTGCATGTAGCCCAGCGCGCCGACGCTGGACACGGCGAAGCGCTCGAAACGCGATTCGACATCGATGGTGGCCAGCACCAGTTCCGGCGACACACCGGCCTTCGTCGCTTCGGCATGCAGTAAGCGCAGGAAGCGCAGCCGCGTGGCGGCATCCGGCATTGCCTTCGGCGCGTGCTTCGCGATCCGCCCGGACATGTCGGTCAGCCAGACCTCGGCCAGCCGCGGGTCATCGAAGCTGGTCGCCGATTCGATGGCCTGCTTCATCAGCAGGCGCAGCTCGGGTTCCGGTTCGCGAGTCGGCGCAGCACCGGCAGTCGTCACAAACAGTAAAGCCGCCGCGCAGACGAGGCTGCGCAGCGGCTTTGCGGGTTGCAACAGCGGACGGCGAGCGATTGGCTTGGGCATGGCAAGCCCGTATTCCAGCACGCGATCGCGCGCTTCGATCAGCCGCTCAGCTTCTCCAGCACCGCGCTGGTCGTTGCCGGAATCATTTCGGCGGCAGCGGCATCGCGGCGCTTGTACTCGAACTGCTGCGTCGCCAGGCCCTTGGCGCCGACGATGATCCGGTGCGGGATGCCGATCAGGTCGGCGTCCTTGAACATTTCACCCGGCCGCAGGCCGCGGTCATCGATCGCGGCATCGACCCCGGCGGCGAGCAGCTCCGCGTACAACGCTTCGGCGGCCGCTTTCACCGCAGCCGCGGTGTCGGCCTTGTCGAGACCGATCGGGCAGACGATGGCGCGGAACGGCGCGATCGCGTCTGGCCACAGGATGCCGTTGGCATCGTTGCGCTGTTCGATCACCGCGGCGGCCATGCGGGTCACACCGATGCCGTAGCAGCCCATTTCCGGCGTCACCGGCTGCTGGTTCTCGTCGAGTACGCTCAGGTTCATCGCCTTCGTGTACTTCTTGCCAAGCTGGAATACGTGGCCGCCTTCGATGCCGCGGAACAGCTTGATCGTGCCCTGCCCGTCCGGGCTCGGATCACCTTCGACGATCATCCGCAGATCGGCGGTTTCCGGCTCGCTGGCGTCACGGCCCCAGTTCGCACCCTTCAGGTGATGGTTGTCCTCGTTGGCGCCGCAGACGAAGTCGGCGACTTCGCTGGCGGCGAAGTCGGCAATCACCGGAATCGGGCAGCCGACCGGACCGAGGTAGCCGACTTCACAGCCAAATGCGGTCTTGACCTCTTCCGGGGTCGCCATCTGGAACGGATCGGCGATCTTCGGATGCTTCGCGGCCTTGATCTCGTTGAGCTGGTGATCGCCGCGCAGCGCGATGCCGATCAGGCCACCTTCGGCCGCCTTGACGACCAGCAGCTTGACCTTGTGATCGAGCGCCACCTTCATGAATTTGGAGACCTGCTCGCAGGTCTTCTGGCCCGGCGTCGACACCTTTTCGAGCGTGGCCGCGGCGGCCGCGCGCGGCACGGCGCTCGGGCGCGTTTCGGCGGCTTCGACATTGGCGGCGTAGTCACCGGCATCGGATACCGCCAGCAGATCCTCACCGGACTGCGCCAGGATGTGGAATTCCTCGGAGCGCGAACCGCCGATGTTGCCGCTGTCAGCCTTGACGATGCGGAAGTCCACACCGATGCGCGTGAAGATCCGGGCGTAGGCCGCCCGCATGTTGTCGTACTCGGCAGCCAGCGAAGCTTCGGTCATGTGGAAGCTGTAGGCATCCTTCATGACGAATTCGCGCGAGCGCATCACGCCGAAGCGCGGCCGGCGCTCGTCGCGGAACTTGGTCTGGATCTGGTAGTAGTTGACCGGCAGCTGGCGGTAGCTGCGGATGTCCTGGCGGACATGGAAGGTCACCACTTCTTCGGCGGTCGGCCCGTAGCAGAACTCGTTCTTGTGGCGATCCCGGATGCGCAGCATCTCGTCGCCCATCTGCGCCCAGCGTCCGGATTCCTGCCACAGCTCGGCGGGCTGCACGGTCGGCGTGACGATTTCCATCGCACCGGCGGCATTCATTTCGGCGCGGACGATCGCTTCGATCTTGCGCAGCACGCGCACGCCGATCGGCATCCACGAGTACAGGCCGGAACCCAGCTGGCGAATGAAGCCGCCACGAAGCATCAGCTGATGGCTGACCACTGCGGCATCGGCCGGCGTTTCCTTGGAGGTCGACAGCGGGAAGCGGGACAGGCGCATGGCACGGTGCAGGAGGTTGAGTGGCGCGGATTGTACCGTCCGGCCACGGTCATCGCCCCGACCACGATGCAGCCTCGGCGAAAGTCATCTCTCGCGGTGGCTGCAGGCGCTGCTCAGCGCCGATCGAGCGCCCGATGGACCTGCTTCAGGTCTTCCCAGCTCTTGCGCTTGTCGGCTGGCGTGCGCAGCAGGTAGGCCGGGTGGTAGCTGACCCGCACCGGCGTGCTGGCCGGCCCGTAGACATGCAGCGCATCGCGCAGCTTCGACAGCGGCGCGTTGCTGCCGAGCAGGCGCTGCGCCGCAATGCGCCCGAGCGCCAGGATCAGCGAAGGCTTCAGCAGCTCGATCTGGCGATCGAGGAATGGCCGGCAGGCCGCCACTTCATCGGCTTCCGGATCGCGGTTGCCGGGCGGTCGGCACTTGACGACATTGGCGATGTAGACATTGTCGCTGCGCGTACGGCCAACGCTCTTCAGCATCTCGTCAAGCAGCTTGCCGGCGGCGCCAACGAAAGGCTCACCGCGCGCGTCTTCCTCGGCACCCGGTCCTTCGCCGATCACCATCAGTGGCGCATCGGTCGGGCCGACACCGAACACGGTATTCGTCCGGGTCTTGCAGAGCTTGCAGCGATCGCAACTGCGTACCGCGTCAGCGAGGCCCTGCCAGTCGGCCGGCGCAACGTATGCCGGCGGCGTCGGCTCCAGCTCCGCGAGCAAGGTCGCCGGTGCTGATGCGGGTGTTGGTGGCCGCCGCGGCGGAATCACGGCTGGACGCGATGCCGGGTTCGGCATCGGCGGTACATCGGTGTCGGGTTGAGTATCCGACGCAGCCACGGCAACTGACGCCGTCGCGACAGCGGGTCGCGTGGTCCAGACGTCCAGATCGAGAGCGCGCAGCAGGCGTGCGCGGCGGTGAGCTTCCATGCCGTTACTTTACCGTTCCATCGACCGGCACCGGCGCGCGTGAATGAAGCAAGGAGCCCGTTGTCGACGGGGCGGGTCAGCAGGCCCTGAAGCGGAGCGGCGGGCTGCATCGAACCCGCGCCGTGCGAAAGGAAAGTGGTGGGTCGTGATGGGATCGAACCATCGACCAACGGATTAAAAGTCCGATGCTCTACCGCTGAGCTAACGACCCTCAGTCCTTCGCGAGGCGCGGATTATAGCGGCAAGCGATCGAAAAACGGCATGTCGGTCATGCGCTGGCGTAGCGCGTCGGGTCTGGCACGCCAGCGGCGGCGAAACCCTCTCGACGCAGGCGACAGGAATCGCAGCGACCGCAGGCGCGGCCGTCGGCATCGGCCTGATAGCAGGAGACGGTTTCCGCGAAATCGACGCCCAGCGACAAGCCACGGCGAATGATGTCGGCCTTGCTGAGCGCGATCAGCGGGGTTTCGATCTTCAGGCTGCCGCCTTCGACCCCGGCGCGCGTTGCCAGCTGGGCAATCTTCTCGAACGCGGCGATGAACTCGGGCCGGCAATCCGGGTAGCCGCTGTAGTCCACCGCATTGACGCCGATGTAGATCGCCTCCGCCCCCTGCACTTCCGCAAGCCCCATCGCCAGCGACAGGAACAGCGTGTTGCGAGCCGGAACGTAGGTGATCGGAATGCCGGGCGTTTCACCTTCCGGCACGGCAATCGCGTGGTCGGTGAGCGCCGAACCGCCGATGAGGTCGAGGTTGACGCGGATCAGCCGGTGCGAAGCCGCACCGAGCCGCTGCGCCACTTTCACCGACGCATCCAGCTCCGCGCTGTGGCGCTGACCGTAGGCCACGCTCATCGCGTGGCAGACGTAACCGTCGGCCCGGGCGATGGCCAGCGCCGTCGCGGAGTCGAGACCGCCACTGAGCAGCACGACGGCAGAACGAGGGGTGAGCATGAGCGACTCCGATCGGTGTTGGCGCAGCTACTGCGCCCGGACGTGCTAGCGGCCGGCCTCGCCGCCCCAGAGCAACTTGTGCAGCTGCATCTGGAAACGAACCAGCAGACGATCGGCCACGATCCAGTCTGCGAGATCACGTGCCGCAAGCTGCGTGGCGCTTGGCGAGAACAGCACCGTGTGCCGTTCGGTCAGCCGGTGCTCGGCCACAACCGACTTCGCCCAGTCGTAGTCCGCTCGATCACAGAGGACGAACTTGATCTGGTCGTGCGGCTGCAGCAGCGCAAGGTTTTCCCAGCGATTGCGACCAACCTCCTTCGACGCCGGCGTCTTGATGTCAAGAATCTTGACCACGCGCGGGTCAACGGCCGACACATCGAGCGCGCCGCTGGTTTCCAGCGACACGACGTAGCCGGCGTCGCACAGTGCAGTCAGCAATGGAATGCACGCCTTCTGCGCCAGTGGCTCGCCACCGGTCACGCAGACGTGGCGAACACCATGACCAGCCACGGTTGCCAGCACATCGGCCTGCTCATGCCAGAGGCCGCCGTGGAAGGCGTATTCGGTATCGCAGTAGCTGCAGCGCAGCGGGCATCCGGTCAGCCGCACGAAGACCGTGGGGCAACCGACAAACGTCGATTCGCCCTGCAGCGACAGGAAGATTTCGGTGAGCTTGAGTCGCGTCGAACCCGCCGCCGGAACCCGAGGCGTGACGCGCTCGGTTGCCGACGCGAGCGAAGTCATGTCGGGTCAGCGAAGCTGAGCGACCCGGGTGCGCGCCTGGATGGCTGCGCTCGAATTCGGGAACTCCTTGATGACGCGGTTATAAGCCGCCTTGGCCGCGTCAGTCTTTTTCTGTTCCTGCTGGATGATGCCGGTCTTCAGCAAGGCATCCGGCACTTTCGGACTGCTGCCGAACTTTTCGAGCAGCGAGCGATAGCTCGCCAGCGCGTTCGGGAAGTCCTTCTTGATGTAATACGACTCGCCGGTCCAGTACCAGGCGTTGTCGGCGTAGTTGCCTTGCGGATACTTCGCCTGCATCGACTTGAAGCCGGTGATCGCTTCGTCGTACTTGCCGCCTTTCAGCAAATCGAAGCTCTTCAGGTACATCGCTTCTTCGTCCGCCGCCGAGCTGAGCGGAGGCGTCGCCGGCGCCGGTGCAACCGGGGCGCCCAACGGGCTTGCAGCAGCGTCCGCACCCACCGCGCCAGCCGACGCACCGGCCGACGGCGCCAGGGCTTCGGCTTCGAGTCCCTTGATGCGGGCATCGAACGAGGTGATCGCTTCCTGCTGCTTGCGCTGCGACTGATCGAAGTCGTAGCGCAGCTGTTCGATCAGGCCGCGCAGACGTCCGAGTTCCTCGGCGTTCCGCTGCTCGCGGCCCGCTTCGGTGGACGACAGCTTTCGCGACAGCTCGGCCAGCTTGGTTTCAACCGCTTGCAGGCGCCGCTCTTCCGGGCTGAGCGCCTGCTCGCTGTTGATCGGACCGCCATAGTTCTGCCCGGCACAGGCCGCGAGCCACAGCGACGCGCAGATTGGCGCGGCACTGCGAAGGATCGAGGATTTGCGGAACGGCATCACCATGGCGGCCCTCATCGGCTTACTGACCGACGATTTCGACGCGACGGTTCTGCGACCACGACGCTTCGTCATGGCCCAGCGCGACCGGCTTCTCTTCGCCGTTCGAGGTCAGTTCGAGCTGCGAGGCGGCAACGCCGGCCGACTGCAGCGCCGAGCTGACGGCGGCCGAGCGACGCTCGCCGAGGGCGAGGTTGTACTCGCGGGTGCCGCGCTCGTCGGTGTTGCCCTGCAGCTGGGCCTTCGCGGTCGGGTTGGCGGTCAGGTACTTGGCCCAGGCAGCGACGACGTCCTTCGATTCCGGCTTCAGGTCGCTCGAGTCGAAGTCGAAGTAGACGATCGACTGGGTCGAGGCCGGGGTCGTCACCGACGTCTTGCCCGACGGCGCGGCAGCGGCGCTGCCCTGCGACGGGGTGGTCGGCTTGACCGCTTCAGCCGATCCATTGGCGTTCTTGTCGCCGGTGCTGGAGCAACCGGTGGCAACGGCAGCGAGGGCGAGGGTGGCGCAGGCAAACCACTTGTTGTTCAGCATTTTTCGAAACTCCGTGACGACGTATAGATAGGTAACGATGTTGGACCCTTTCGGGTGACAGGCTGGAGACACTCAGGGCTTAGCGTACGGCGCCCAGGCCGGTTCCCGGACATCGCCGGTGTGCCGCAAACGTTGACGGACCGAACCGTCGGTTGAAACCGTAGCCAGTTCCGCTCCAGATCCGCCCTGTCGCGTGTAGATCACGACCGCGCTGTTCGGAGCAAAACTCGGACCTTCGTCCAGTGGGCCGCTGCTGACCAAGCGCATGACACCGGAAGCAACATCCACAAGCCCGATACGATAACCGGAAGCATCATAATTGACCAGTGCAAGAGTCTTGCCATCCGGTGCAAAGCGCGGCTGTTCGTTGCGACGGCCTTCAAAGGTCAGGCGCTTCGCTTCGCCGCCATCGATGCTCATCGTGTAGATCTGCGCCGAGCCGCTGCGATCGGACAGGAACGCAACGGTTCGGCCGTCTGGCGACACCGTCGGCGACGTGTCGATGGCGAAGCTGTCGGTCAGGCGCCGACGCGATTTGGTGGCGACGTCGATGACGTACAGATCCGAGTTCTTCTGGAACGACAGCGTGACCACCAGTCGGCTGCCGTCCGGCGTCCAGGCCGGCGCGCTGTTGATGCCCTTCTCGCCAAGGAAGGTCACGTAGTCACCGGTCGCCGGCGTCTGGATGATGATCTTCGAACGCCCGCCTTCGAAGGTCACATAGGCAATGCGCTTGCCATCCGGCGACCACGCCGGAGACAGCAGCGGCTCGAAGCTGCGAGCAATCTCGCGCGGGTTCTCGCCATCGGCATCAGCCCAGATCAGCTTGAACTGGCGACGGCCGGACACCTGCATCGACGTGATGTAGGCAATCCGGGTGTCGAACACGCCACGCGTCCCGGTCAGCTTTTCGTAGATCTGGTCGGCCACCTTGTGCGCCATCGAGCGCCATTCGGTCGGACGCGTTGCGGTCGCCTCGACGGTCAGGATCTTCTGCGTGCGGAACACGTCGTACAGCTCGGCGACGGTCTTCGCCCCGCCGCCGGGCAGCGCCTGCACGTT
The DNA here is from genome assembly GCA_026398875.1 of Gammaproteobacteria bacterium. GTDB lineage: Bacteria > Pseudomonadota > Gammaproteobacteria > Nevskiales > Nevskiaceae > Nevskia. The sequence continues at coordinate 273,932 of JAPLSB010000019.1, forward strand.
GCCGATCACCAGCGCTTCCTGACCCAGTGCCCGCCAGGTGCGGTAATCGACCTGCGGCTCGCTGGTCGGCAATGGATCGAAACCCTTCATGTCATTGCGCGCTAGCGCCAGGAACTGGCCGCTGCGATCGAGATCGGCCGCGACGATGGCGGCGACATCGGCGGGCTGGCCGGGGCCCTGCGAAAACGGCACCACGGCGATCGGCTGAGCACGCTTGGCGCCGCCGACCACAGTAATGTCGAGATCCGCCTGTACCGCGAGACTCGCGAAGGCCAGACAAGCGACGAGCAGTCTGTTCAGCATGATGATCGGACTCCGTTCAACGCGGAATGAAGGTGATGTTGATGCCCGGCTGGAACACCGTCGGGTCACGCGGCAGCGGCATCGGGCTGGCCTTGTAGACCGCACGCAGCACCGACTCGTCGATCTGCGGATTGCCGCTGGACTTCTGGATTCGGGCGCTCAGCACTTCGCCGGTCGCCGACAACTGCATGTTGACCACACAACTGTATTTCTGGTCGGAAACGCCGGGCGGACGCGTCCAGACACGCTGGATCGCGGCCACCAGCTGCGTGCCCCAGATGTTCGCTTCCTGTGCCGAGCGCTGCTCGCTCTCGGCACCAAGTGCGGCCGACAGCTCCGCTTCGCGCGCGCGGCGCTCTTCCGCCTCGCGCCGTGCCTGCTCGGCCTTTTTCTTCTTCTCGGCCTTCTCGGTGGCGAGACGCTTTTCCTCTTCCTCGATCGCCTGCCTGGAGAGGTCTTCCTCGCGCTTGCGATCCTCGGCTTCCTTCTTTTTCTTCGCTTCCTCGGCCAGCCGCTTCTGATCGGCGATCTCTTCCGCCTTCTTCTTCAGCAACGCGTCCTGAGCCGCCTTCTGCTCGGCGGCCTTCTGTTCCTTCTTGGCTTCCTCGGCCTTGGCGTCCTTTTCCTGCTGCTTGCGCTGCACTTCAACCGGGTCCGGCTTCGGCGGTTCGGGCGCTGGCGGCGGCTCGCTGGCTTCGGGTGTCGGCGGTTCCGGCGTCGGCTGCGGCTTCGGTGCCGACTGCGCTTTCGGAATCTCGTTGGCGGCGATCAGCTGGCCCTGGATCACCGTCACCGGCTCTGGCACGCGGCCGCACTGCACGCCGCTGAACAGCAGCCCGAACACGGCAAGATGCAGCGCGATCGCTGCAACGACATGGCGCGTCTTCAGCATCATCCGCGGTCGCGTTTGGTCGCCGTGCTCGGACGCGGCGCACTCGGCGCGTCAGTGACGAAGCCGATCTTCGCGGCACCGGCGGCCTGCAGCAGCGACATGCCATTGGCTACGCGGTCGTATTTCACGGCCTTGTCGGCACGGATCAGCACCATCGTTTCCGGCTTGTTGCGCAGGATCGCGCCGACCCGGTCGATGACGATCTGGTCGGCCAGCGCCTTCTTCGGATCGCCACCGGCGTCCAGGAAGTAATCGCCGCGCGCGTCGACGAACAGGGTCAACGGTTCGTCATCGGCGCTGAGCGTCTCGGCGCTAGCCTGCGGCAGCTCGACATCGATGCCCTGCGTCATCAGTGGCGCGGTCACCATGAAGATGACCAGCAGCACCAGCATGACGTCGATATACGGCACGACGTTCATCTCGGCGGTCAGCCGCCGCTTGCCCTTCTTGGGTGCAAAGCCGCCCGCCATTACCCGGCCCTCGAACCACCACGCAGACCGCGATCGACGATGCCGGTCAGCTCTTCGGCGAAGGTCGAGAAGCGGTTTTCGAGACGGTCGACGCGAGCAACGAAAAAGTTATAGGCGATGACCGCCGGAATCGCCGCGAACAGGCCGATCGCCGTCGCGATCAGCGCCTCGGCGATACCCGGCGCGACGCTGGCCAGCGTGGCCTGCTTGACGTTGCCGATCGCGACGAAGGCATTGACGATGCCCCAGACGGTGCCGAACAGGCCGACATAGGGGCTGGTCGAACCGATCGTCGCCAGCAGACTCAGGCCGCCTTCGAGCTTTTCGGTTTCGCGGGCCATCGCCACCCGCATCTGGCGCTGCACGGCCGCCAGGGCATCGTCAGGCGGGATCTTGGCGCCCTGCTGCCGGCTGTATTCCTCGTAGCCGGCCCGGAAGATCTGTGTCAGGCCTTCCTCCGGCTCACGGCTGCGGCGCAGCGCCTCGTAAAGCTCGGCAAGCGAGCCGCCGGACCAGAAGCGGGCCTCGAAGGCCACCGCCTGATTCTGGATGCGCGACAGCAGGCCGCGCTTGGCGAGGATCACCGCCCAGGATGCCAGCGAGGCGGCGATCAGCGAGCCCATCACCAGCTGCACCGGGACGCTGGCCTGCAGGACCAGCTGTGTCAGCGAAATCGTGCCACTCATTCGGTTTCTTCCCTTGTCTTTGTTCTTGCAGTTTTCAGCAACGAAGTTCGCTCGTGAGCACCGCGCGATCGCGGATCACCGGCGGCAACGCGGTCGGCTTGAAGCTTTCAGCATCGACGCTGGCCACCCGAACCTCCGCCGTTGCCAGCACCGCCGCCGCTTTCCCGCGCTGCTGCAGCGTCTGCGCGAGCATCAGGCTGGCGCGCTTGAGCTCGGTCACCGTCACCGTCACGTCCAGTTCGTCGTCCAGTCGGGCTGGCGCGCGAAACGCGACCGCGATCTGGCTGACCGTGAACACCACCCCGGCATCCGCGCGCAGCTGCTCCTGAGAGCAGCCAAGCGCACGCAGCCACTCGGTGCGGGCGCGCTCGAAGAATTTCAGGTAGTTGGCGTGATAAACCACGCCGCTCAGGTCGGTGTCCTCGTAGTAGACCCTCACAGGCCATGAGAAAACCGCGTTCAGGTTTGCCATTTGCCGCGCAGTCTAGCTGATGCGGCAACGCAACAACACAAGCCAATCAACCACCTGCATCGGCTTCGAAGAGGTCCGGTTCGATGCGCTTCGGCAACGGAATGCCGTAGTGCTGGTAGGCCAGCTTGCCGACCATGCGCCCCCTCGGCGTCCGCAGCAGATAGCCCTGCTGGATCAGATAAGGCTCGATGACATCCTCGATGGTGTCGCGGGCTTCGCCGATTGCCGCCGCCAGATTGTCGAGCCCGGCCGGGCCGCCATCGAAGCGCTCGATCAGCGCCATCATCAGCTTGCGGTCCATCAGATCGAAGCCGCGGCTGTCGACGTCAAGCATCTTCAGCGCCGCAGCCGCGATGTCGGCGCTGATCACGCCGGTGCCGCGCACTTCGGCGTAGTCGCGAACCCGGCGCAGCATGCGGTTGGCAATACGCGGCGTGCCGCGCGAGCGGCGGGCGATCTCGAAGGCACCCTCCTCTTCCACCGGTACGCCGAGAATCGCCGCGGAGCGCTTGACGATCATCGTCAGATCGGCGACCGAATAGAACTCCAGCCGCTGGATGATCCCGAAACGGTCGCGCAGCGGCCCGGTCAGGCTGCCGGCACGGGTCGTCGCACCAATCAGCGTGAACGGCGGCAGATCAAGCCGGATCGAACGCGCCGCCGGACCCTCGCCGATCATGATGTCGAGCTGGTAATCCTCCATCGCCGGGTACAGCACTTCCTCGACGACCGGACTAAGGCGGTGGATCTCGTCGACGAACAGGATGTCGCGCGGTTCCAAGTTGGTCAGCAGCGCGGCGAGGTCCCCGGCCTTCTCGAGCACCGGACCCGAGGTCTGGCGCAGGTTGACGCCGAGTTCGGTAGCCAGAATGTGCGCCAGCGTGGTCTTGCCGAGCCCCGGCGGACCAAAGATCAATACGTGGTCGAGCGCCTCGGCACGTGCCCGAGTGGCGGCGATGGCGATGCCCATCTGCTCGCGGACCGCAGGCTGGCCGACGTAATCCTCGAGCCGCTGCGGACGAATCGCGCGATCGACGCGGTCCTCGTCGGCCCGGGCACCGCTGGCGATCAGGCGGTCAGACGGCGGGTCGTCAGTCGGAGCGGAGGGCTTGCGCGGCATGGCGGCATTGTAGTCGGACTCGCGGCTGCGACAGACGCCGATGTACCGTTGCGCACCGTCGCCAGAACCGACGGCGCGGATGCTCCCGCATCCGCTACAACCGATCTCGCACGAGGGGAGAAGCAGCATGAATACGATCAAGGCCGTCGTCGCCTATCACAGCGGTTACGGACACACGAAGAAGCAGGCCGAAGCGGTCGCGGCCGGCATCGCCGGTGTCGCGCTGGCCGAGGTACAACTGATCAATGTCGCGACATTCGACGATGCGGTCTGGGCTGCGCTGCAAGCGGCCGACGCCATCGTGTTCGGCTCGCCAACGTACATGGGCGGCGTGTCGGCCGAGTTCAAGACATTCGCCGATGCCAGCTCCAAGGTGTGGTTCACCAAGGGCTGGAAAAACAAGATCGCCGGCGGTTTCACGAACTCGGCCTCGATGAACGGCGACAAGGGCTCGACGATCCAGTACCTGATCACGTTCGCGATGCAGCACGACATGATCTGGGTCGGGACCGGTCAGGTGCCGGCTGCAACCGGTGCCGCCCAGCGCAATGACGTGAACTACCTCGGTGGCTCCTCGGGCGCGCTGGCGCAGTCGCCGAGCGATCTCGGGCCCGACGCCGGACCGCTGCCCGGTGATCTTGAAACAGCCCGGCTCTACGGCGAACGGATCGCCCTGATCACGAAGCAGTTCAACGGCGTCGCCTGAGCGATCAGACCGCGCTGTAGCGGACGGCGATCAGCTCCAGTTCGGCCTCGCCGCCCGGCAGCATCAGCTTCACGACCTCGCCGACGCCGCGCTTCAGCAGCGCCTTCGCCAGCGGCGAGTCGATGGAGATGTAGCCGCGCGCCGGATCAATCTCGTCCGGACCGACGATCCGGTAGCGCTTCTCTTCACCTTGCGGGTCGGCCACGTCGATCCAGGCGCCGAAGTAGACCCGGCCCGGATCGCTCGGCGTGGCGTCGACGACCTTCAGCTCCGGCAAGCGCAGCTGCAGGTAGTGCACGCGGCGGTCGATCTCGCGCAATTCCTTCTTGCGGTAGATGTACTCGGCATTTTCCGAACGATCGCCCTCGGCGGCGGCGGCCGACAGTGCCCGCACCACCTCGGGACGGCGCACGCGCCACAGCTGGTCGTATTCGGTACGCAGCCGCGCGGCACCTTCCGGCGTGATGTACGGCGCGCTCTTCGGCGGCGGTTCGCGATAACGGCTCACCGGCGGTCAGTCATCTTCAGGCGGGTTCTGCAGGCTTTCGTGGACGATGGCCAGGAACTGCGGCCCGCTGATCGCCCCCCGCCCCCAGACCGCGTCGTAGGCAGCGGTGGCCGGCGCATCGTGCAGGATCTTGTCGAGGGAATCGCCGCGCAGCATCGCCAGCCGCACGGCATTGCGGATGCTCGACAGCATGTCGCGGTAGGCGATCAGCGCCTCGCGATCAACGGCTTCGCCATTGCGCGGCAGGTAGCGGGTATCGGGCGTACCGAGGTTGATCAGCCGCCCGATCGCCGAGATCAGCCCGGCAATCGAGCCACCCTGCCCGACATCGATGTCCGGGTACTGGCCCGGCGTCAGCAGGCTGCCCAGATGCACGGTCTTCGCGCTCGGCAGCAGCACCGCGCAGGCACCGGAAACGATGCCGCTCGGCACCCGAAAGATGCCGATCTCGTCGCCGTTGAAAGCGAAGCTGTCGCCGCTGGCGAACGCGATGATCGGCCGGCCGGCCGCTGCCTCGGTCTTGAACGGCCGGCGCGCCTCGCGCTGCAGCAGCGCTGCCATCGACGTGCGCACCACGCCGCCCTCGCGGCGCAGCACCACGGCACCGTCGCCGGCCGCCGACAGCGCGGCATCGTCAGGATCGGTATCGACGATCAGCCGCGGCAAGGCGCCGCCGAGTGCCGCCGTGGTTTCGGCGTCGAGCACGCCGTCGAAACTGCCGATCAGCAGCACGCCGTCGGCGCCTTGCGAGACGGTGACATTGCCGCTGGCGCCGCTGATCACCGACACGCCATCGGACAAGGCGTGCAGCGCCGGCGCAAGCGTCAGCAGCAAGCCGCAAAGCCAACCTCGAATCGACATCGCAACCCCTCCGGCCGGGAACGACAGCAGGCTCACTTGATCAGCGCCGTCATGCGGGCGATGCGCTCGGCCTGGATGCGATTCAAGTTGCGGAACACGGTCGCTGCAATAGAGGGATAGCGCTCGCGCAGCCGCTCCAGATCCTGCGAGTTGAAGCGCAGCAGGCGCACCGGGCTGGTGGTATCGACGCTCGCCGTACGCCGCTGGCCGAAGTAGCCGGCCTCGCCCATGACCGCGCCGCGGGTCATCGTCGACAACACCCGGCGCTCGTCGTGGCGTTCGACGGTGGCTTCGACGCTGCCATCGATGACCACATAGATGTCGCGCGACAGATCGCCCTCCTGGATGATCCGGGTGCCGACCGGATGCTTCTCCAGACGCGACATCAGCGCGAACAGCCGCGCCTGACGCATGCTCAGGCCGGATAGCAGCGGAATCGTGTGTTGCGGGCTGCGGCCAAGATCAAGCCGCAGCAGGTCCCACAGCGTGACGATGCGCAGCCGCGAGCCCAGCGCCGGCGTCAGCGTCATGTCGGCAATCCAGGCAACGAACAAGGTCCACGCGCCGAGCAGGCCGAACTGCACGAGGTTGTTCAGCTCCGATGCGGCGAACACCAGAAAGCCGAGGCACAGGCAGACCGTCGCCAGCGTGATCGGACGCAGCACCGTGGTCAGCGCCGAACGCACGGCGCCGGCTTCCTTGCCCTGCTCGCGGGCATCGGCGTTGAAGCGGGCAAGGAAATGCACGGTGTCATTGACCGCGATGCCGAGCACGATGCAGGCGATCAGGCTGGTAGTCGGGTTCAGCGGAATGTTGAGTACGCCGAGCGTGCCGAAGTAGACCGCGATCGGCACCAGGTTCGGCACTGTCGCCACCAGCCCGGCCTTCACCGACGTGAACATCAGCGACAGCAGGGCGGCGATCGCCACGACGGCGATCGCGATCGAGGCCAGATGGCCGCCGGCCAGCGCTTCGACGGCCCGTGTGGCCAGCACAGAACTGCCGGTGAAACGGGCTTCAAGCGGCGCGGGTAGTTCGGCGGCGCGTGCTTCGGCACGGGTCAGGAAATCGCCGATCGCCTGCGAGCCATCGACGTTGATGCGCACCGAGATCACGGCACTGCGGTACTGCGGATCGATCAGCCGGTTCAGCGCATCGCCGCTGGCGAACAGCAGCACCTGCTTGACCGCCGCGTCGTCGTTGGGAACAGCAAAGTGCAGCGGATCGTTGTTGTTCAGCGCCAGATGCGTGAGCTTCAGCTGATCGACATACGACACTGCGGAACCGACTTCCGGCTGCGCCCGCAGCCAGTCCTGGAAACGGTCGATGGCATCGATCAGGCGCGGCTGGGTCAGCGCATCCGGCGAGCGCGCATCGATCAGCACGGTGACGAAGTTCGCCCCGTTGAAGGCGCTGGCGATCGCTTCGAAGTCGCGGCGCTCGGTGACGTTCTCGCCGAAGCTGGCAATGAAATCGGCGCCGCCGCGAATACGGGTCGCTGCCGCGAAGCCGACGATGATCAGCGCCGCAGCGGCGGTGATGATCGCGCGCCGGTAGCGCAGGTCGAACACTGCCAGCACGGCAGCGAAGCGGCCGAACAGCCGGGTGGCAATCGGCGGCGTTTCCCGCGTGCAGCGCAGCGCAATCAGCAACGCCGGCAGGAACAGATGGGTCAATGCACCGACATACAGGGTGCCCAGCGTGGCCAGCAGCGCGAAGCCGCGCACGGCCGGCAGCGGATTCAGCAGCAGGCTCAGGAAGCCGATCACCGTGGTCGTCGCCGACAGGCTCAGGCCGGTGGAGATCCGCCGCATCACCCACTCGGCGCGCTGGCTGTCGCGGGCATTCGGCAACAGGCTGCGCGACAGGAAATGCGCGGCCAGCAGGTGGATCGTGTACGACAGGCCGATGGTGATCACCAGCGGCGGCACGATGGCGCTGACCAGATTGAACTGGATGTCGAGCAACACCGCGCTGGCCACCGTCCAGACCAGCGCGATGGCCACCGACAGCAGCGCCGAGGCCGCCGCGACAACGCTGCGGAAGGTCGCCAGCAGCAGCACGGCAATCACCGCGAACACCGCCGGCACGGTGCGCTTCAGCGTGCGATCCAGCGCCTCGCTGGTGGCGGCACGCACCGGCAGCGTGCCGGTCAGATGCACGGCAGTGGCGCCGCCGGCCTCGTCGACGGCAGCGCGTACGCGGCGATCGAAGTCCTGACGCAGATAGTCCTTCGGCGACAGCTCCGCGACCGTCAGCGCAAACGCAGCGGTGGTGTCATCGCGGGACACCAGCGTGCTGCGATACAGCGGGTTGGCCTCGATATCGGCGGCAAAGTGCGCCACGGCCGACGGGTCGGCCGCCGCCTGCTCGGCGAATGTGGTGACATCGATCTCGTCATCGCGCGCCTTGATGTTCGGTGCGCTGGCCAGCGAGTGCACCTCGGTCACGCCGGGCAGCTGCTTGAAGGCGTCAGCAAGCTTGGCGATGCGGGCCAGGTTGTCGGCGCTGTAGACAGTCGGTTCGAAGCGCACCGCAATGATCAGCGGATCGTCGATGCCGAACGTCTTGCGGACCTGTTCGAGCACGGCACGGCCGGGATCGTGCGCCGGCAGCAGCGCCTCGGCCGATGGGTCGACGTGGAAGCGGACCTCCCGGGTCAGCGGGTTCACGCACAGCAGCAGCGCGACCACCGTCAGCACCGCCACCGCGGTCAGTACCGTTCGCGGCCGCCGTGCGACGACGCCCAGCCAGGCCACGGTATTCATCAGGAGCCGCGGTAGAACGAGGTCGGATCGAACAACTTCGACGGCAGTTGATCGCTGCTTCCGATCACCCCGGTGACCTTGAGCCGGGTGCGGGTGTTTTCCTTCAAATCGCGCATCAGCAGTTCCGACAGGTACCAGTAGCCGTCGGCACGCTTCAGGCCATCAATCGGCGCCGTGAGTTCCTTGCGCAAGGTCTTGCCTTCAAAGAACTCGGCCTTCAACGCGGTGCACGACTGGCGATCGACGTATGCAAGCACGCGGCTGTAGCGAGCGGCAGCTCCAGCGGCAGGCTGCAGCCGCAGCACCTCGACCGGCCGGTTGCCGATCGTGGTCGGCTTTTCCAGTACCGGCCGCGAATCGCCGAACGCCGCCTGCAACTGCTTCATGTCGTTGTAGCTGAAGTCGGTGCCGAGCAGCGAACCATCGCTGGACGCCCCGCTGATCTTGCGCACCCGCTGGATCGCCGGCAGGTAGAGAAAGATCTCGTCCTTGCGATCAGCTCCGCCTTCGCGCATCAGATAGGACGCGCCGTCGAGATCGCGCGGCCGCGAAATCCGCAGCAGCAGACGGATCAGGCCATCGGCACGAGACGCATAGACCTTGCCCTTCAGCAGCCGCTCGGCGCCATTGCGGTCGGTCGAGGTCAGTTCGACGTCCTTGATCTGCAAGGAAGGCGGCACGTTCGACCGCATGCAGTCGAGCAGCTTCTGCGTCGCATCGTCGGCCCGCGCCGCGCTGGCCACGGCCAGAAGCGCGACACCCAGCCACCGTCCTGCCTTCATGAGCTGCTCCCCGAATCCCTTTGCCAAGCCTAGCGTGCCCGTCGGACCGCCGTTCAGTCCTTGGGCTTTGCCTTCTCGAACGCGGCCTGCTGGGCTGGCGTCGCCTCGGTCTGGTACAGCCGCTTCCAGTCGGCATAAGGCATGCCATAGACGCGTTCGCGCGCCGCATCGTCGCTGACCTCGGCACCGAGATCCTTCGCCGCCGCCGCGTACCACTTCGACAGGCAGTTGCGGCAGAACCCGGCAAGGTTCATCAGCTCGATGTTCTGCACGTCCTTGCGCGCATCGAGATGATTCAGCAGACGTTGCAGAACGGCAGCATCGAGACGGTCGCGAAGTTGCTGGTCCATGTGGGCTACAGGGTATCTGGTGACGGAGCGCGATTGTGCGTGATGCCCCGGATGACCGCGATACCCGACGGATCAACCCTTGCGGACACGACGCGAAACGTGGCGGGGAACCACCCGCCTCTTGGTCGTTTGGGACGCGACAGCGTCGCCGGCCTCAGATTAGTCCGGCTCTCCAGGGCAACGGCTTTGATCCGTCCATCGTCGACTGCCGCGACGCCAGTTGCTGTTCGGGGCGCGCAGGCGCCGCAGCGGCGCGACACAATGGCGGCTCATTCACCTGAGCGAGCCCGCGCCGTCCGACCTGTTCGTCGGCGTCGACCCGGGTAACGACGAGTCCTGATGAAACTGCCTTCGATCACGCCGCGCTTCGCGGCACTCGGCGAGCCGTACTCGCTGCCGATTCCGACTCGCCCGCTGCCGAATCCTCGGCTGCTGCACCTGAACGTCGGGCTGGCCGCCGAACTGGGTCTGGACGGCGGCACGACCGGCGCGCCGGAATTTGCAGCACTGATGGCCGGCAACACGCCGTGGCCGGGCTTCGATGCCCGTGCCTCGGTCTACGCCGGGCATCAGTTCGGGCAGTTCGTGCCGCAGCTCGGCGATGGCCGAGCGCTGTCGATAGCGGAGATCTTTGACGCCGCCGGTCAGCCGCAGGAACTGCAGCTGAAGGGCGCCGGGCCGACACCGTATTCGCGCCATGCCGATGGCCGTGCGGTGCTGCGCTCGTCGATCCGCGAATACCTGTGTTCGGAAGCCATGCATGCGCTGGGGATTCCGACCACGCGGGCGCTCGCGCTGGTCGGCTCGCCGCAGCCGGTGCGCCGCGAAACGCTGGAGACCGCCGCCGTGGTCTGCAGAGTCGCACCGAGCTTCCTGCGCTTCGGCCACTTCGAGTTCTGGTACTACCGCGGCGAACACGAACGCCTGCGGCCGCTTGCCGACCACCTGATCGCGCGGCATTTCCCGGAATTTGACGGTGATCCCGACCGTCACGCGCGCTGGCTGACGGAAGTCGTCGAGCGCACGGCCCGGCTGATGGCGCAGTGGCAGGCGGTCGGCTTCTGCCACGGCGTGATGAACACCGACAATTTCTCCGCGCTCGGGCTGACCATCGATTACGGTCCGTTCGGGTTCCTCGATGCCTTCGACCCGCAGCACATCTGCAACCACACCGATCAGGGCGGCCGCTACGCCTGGGATCGCCAGCCGATGATCGGCCATTGGAACATCACCAAGCTGCTGCAGGCCTGCCTGCCACTGCTTGGCGACACCCCGGAAGCGGCGGTGGCGCGGGCCCAGCCGATTGCCGACTGCTATCCGGATGCCTATGCCTCAGCGATGACGGCGCGCTGGACCGCCAAGCTGGGCTTGCGCGAAACCCGGGACGGCGACGAAGCACTGATCAACCGCTGGCTTGGCCTGCTGGCGTCGAGCAAGGCCGACTTCACGCGCAGCTGGCGCCATCTGGCGCGGATCACGACGCTTGACGACAGCGCGGATGCCATTGCCGGCACCGGGCTGCGCGAAGAGATTCTCGACCTCGCTGCCTTCGACGCCTGGCTACCGGACTACCGCGCTCGCTTGCGCAGCGAACAGAGCGACGACGCCGAGCGCGCCATGCGGATGAACGCCGAAAACCCGAAATACGTGCTGCGCAACCATCTGGCGCAAGCCGCGATTGCCCGCGCCGAAGCGGGCGATGCATCGGAGGTCGAACGCCTGTTCACGTTGCTGGCTCGTCCGTTCGACGACCAGCCGGGATTCGACGCCTATGCTGCCGAGCCGCCGCCGGAAGCACGGCATATCGAGGTCAGCTGTTCGTCGTGAATGGTGGGCTGCCGCGCGCCAGCCGCCGGCGAACTGCATTGCACTTCACCCTCTGCGTCTGGCGGTGATCGCCCGGATGCCTGCAACTGTGAGCGGGTTCACATTGGCGCCGCGGGACGGCCTCGCCATCGCATGAGCCAGCCCTGATCATCCCGTCACGTGTGAACCAGCGCACAGCCGCTATCTGACTTTGATCCCGGCAACGCTGTCGCCCGCCGTGAACGATGTGGCTGCGACCGGACCGTCGTACCGATGGGCGCCTCGTCCACGCCTCGACAACTACAAGAACGCAGGCAAAGGGGATGTCGAAGAAAGTCGAACCTGACTTCAGTCAGAGTCCGGGCCCGGCGCTGCACAGCGCCAGCTGGCGCTTTGGTCCGTTCGAACTTGACGAGACGCGCCGCGAACTGCGGCGGGATGGCGAGTTGCTGGCGATCGAGCCGAAGCCGCTGAACATGCTGATGCTGCTGCTGAGGCATCCCGGCGAACTGGTCACCAAGGGTGAACTGCTCGATGCCCTTTGGACCGGCCGCATCGTCAACGAAGCGGTGGTCGGCAACTGTATTTCCAGCGTCCGCGAGGTCCTTGGCGACGTGGGCGCCAGCTGGCTGAAGACCGTGCACGGCTTCGGCTATCGCTTCGACGCGCCAGTACAGCTGGTCGAGGACAGCAAGGCCCCGGAAATCGCAGCCGCCAAGCTCGGCTTTCAGATCGGCGATCAACCGCCTTTGCGGCCGAACTGGCGTTTACTGCGGCGGCTAGGGCAAACCGGCGACACCTGGCTGGCCGAGCATCAGAAGCTGCGCGAGCGTCGCGTCTTCAAGTTCACCAACGACGCCAGCGGACTGTCGGCGCTGAAGCGCGAAGTGACCATCCACCGCCTGCTGCGACAGAGCCTGGGCGACAAGGATCACTTCGTCGAGGTGCTCGACTGGAACTTCGACGAGCCGCCGTACTTCATCGAAACCGAGTACTGCCAGGGCGGTAGCCTGCTCGATTGGTTCGAAAGCCAGGGTGGCGCCGCCCGTGTGGCGCTGGAAACCCGCATCGAACTGGTTGCCCGGATCGCCGACGCACTGGCCGACGTGCATCTGGTCGGTGTGCTGCACAAGGACCTGAAACCGGCCAATGTCTTCGTGGTGCCCGGCGACGGCGACATCCCGAAGATCCGGCTCGCCGACTTCGGCGCCAGCCGCATTCTCGACCCCGGCCTGCTGGCCCGGCTGGAAATCACCCGCCACGGCTTCACCCAGGTGATCGATCCGAACGCCGACGTAAATGCCGGCACCCTCCTCTACCTCGCGCCTGAAGTGGCGAGCGGCCAACCGGCGACCGGCAAGGCCGATATCTATGCGCTCGGCGTGATGCTCTACCAGTTCGTCGTCGGCAGCCTGCGCCGCCAGCTCGGTGCCGGCTGGGAAATCGGCATCGACGACGAGATGCTGCGTGCCGATATCGCCGCCGCTGCCGAGAACAACCCGGAGCGCCGACTGGCCAATGCCGGCGAGCTGGCGACGCGGCTGCGCACGCTAACGGCGCGGCGCCGGGCGCATCAGGATGCCCTCGAGGCGGAACGTCAGGCCGAGGCTGCCGCCCGCGCAATCGAACGGATGAAGGCGCGAAGGGTCGGCGTGATGGCGGCCTTTGCAGCGCTGGCCATCGGCCTGGTTGCCAGTACCACGCTGTATCTGAAGGCAAGCCGCGCACAGCGTCACGCAGAAGCGGAGACCTTGCGTGCGCAGCGCATCAGCGCTTTTCTCGGCACCGATGTCCTCGACCGGATATCCGCCGATCGCCCCAACGTACGATCGCTGACCGTCAAGGAATTGCTCGACTCGGCATCGGCAGGCGTATCGGAGCGATTCGCGAACGATCCGCAGACCGCCGCCGAGATCCACGCCTCGCTGGCGAATTCCTATGCGGCACTCGAGTATTTCCAGGAAGCGCGGCTGCATGGGCGTTCGGCACTGGAGGGGTTTGCACGGCTTGGAACCGATGCCGCCGATCGCAAGCTGGCGCTGGCATCGCGCTTCGTCATCTACAGCTATGCCAGCGGCAATCTCCGGCGTGATCTGCCGCTGATCAATGAACTGGAACGTTCGCTGACCGGCAGCGACACGACGATCAGCGCCCGTCTCAACCTGTCGGTCGACATCGCGCGCAGCCTGTACTTCCTTGGCGAATGGACGCTCGCAAAAGCGCGCGTCACCAGCGTGGCCGATGCCGCCCGCGAATCGGGCGACGTCTCGGCGCGCGTGCGCCTGAAGCTGGCGATGGTGTCGGGACTGATCGACAAGGCGCTGGGGGAAAATGCCGAGGCGCTGCGCAACTTGCGTGACGCGGAACGACTGGCTGCGGCCGACCCTAGTATTCCTCGCAACCAGCGGATTCGACTGTCGGTCGAGCGCATCGAAGCGGAGGCATTGACCCACCCGTCGCTGGCGCTCCGCGAGGAAATCGAGAAGCTAGTCGCGGAAGCCGATTCCTGGGGCGGTGTCGGCAACGGCGACGGCATCTTTGCCGCACAAGTCCGCGGCAGCGTCCTGCTTGCGCTTGGCGATCGGCAACGGGCGGAAAGCCAGCTGCGCGATGTCATCGAGTCGATACGGCTGTTCTACGGCGACAGCCTCGAAGTCCTGCACTTGAAAGGACCCGTTGCCCTGCTGAGCGAACTGCAAATCGTCGATGGCAGATCCGAAATGGCACTTGCAACGGTGCAGGCGGCGCTCGCTGCAGCGATCCCCGAAGAGCAGACCCAGCATCCGGACATCCAGCATCTTCGGCTTGTCCGCGCAGAAGCCATCGCTCGGCTGAATCCCGGCAGTCCGGATCTGGAAGCCGCACTCGCAGACCTCGGCGAGCGCTTCACGTCGCTGCCGGCCACTCATGCATTGAATTCCCGGCTCCGCGATCTTCGCCGCGAAGTGCCTGCGCGCGAACTGGCGCGTTCCCCGGGAGGCTGAAGCAACCGCACATCCAACGCAGCACCCGCGAGGACCTCCGATGACCCAGCCCACACCTGAAGCGTTCACTGCACTGATTTCGGACCTGCACAGGAATGCATCGTTTCGCGAAGCCTTCCTGACCGGCGACCTGGCAGCTGCCAAGGCTGCAATCAGCAGCCGTCCGGAGAGCGCTTCGACACCCTACGGCGATCTGGAACTATCGGATCAGGACGTCGTCTCGTTGCGCCAGACCGCAGCGAAGCTCGGCAAGCTGTTCGGCATCGATCTCGATGTCGTCAACCCGATGATCAAGAACCTGGTGATCCTCGGATGCCCGGCTGCCGGCTGCAGTTGTCCGTGCAAGAAAGGAATCGACGAGCCGTACCGTTCCGCGGTTCGGATCCTGATCCCCGGCACGGAGGCGACAGCGTTCATGGCGGTGATGGCGAGGATGCTGGAGCTGTGCATCGTCACGCAGGCCGCTGGTTCCGTGGCCGCCAACATCGCTCAGGCACTCGCACAGGTGGCCGAAGCATCGATCGGCAATCCTGCGCTGACGATAAATGCCGGCATCTATCTGACCATTGGGAGCAACCCCGATTTCTTTCGGCAGCAGCCCTACCTGGCACTGATCCTCAGTGGCTTGGCGGGCATCGCGAGCAGGACCGGGCAGACCGGCTATGCAGCGGAGATGAATTCGATGCTGGCAGCCGTGCTGCAGCCGTAAGCAGCAGCCCGCTCAAAAGGCGCGAACAAACGCCTCCACACTCCGCGCCAGCGCATACAAGTCGTAGCCACCTTCCAGTGTCGCCACCACGCGACCGTGAGCATGCGCGTCCGCCCATTCGCGGATGCGCATGCCGATCCATGCGTAGTCGTCGAACGTGAAGTCGAGGCCGGCAAGCGGGTCCTGGCCGTGGGCGTCGAAGCCGGCGGAAACCAGGATCAGCTGCGGCTGGAAGGCTTCGATCGCCGGCGCCCAGCGTGTATCGACGGCGGCACGAAACGCCGCGCTGCCGTCGCCGTACTTCAGCGGCGCATCGACGATGTGGCTGCGCGACGGATCGCTGACCCAGCCCGGGTAGTACGGGTCCTGGTAGGTGTTGCAGACCAGCACGCGCGGATCATCGCGGAAGATGTCCGAGGTGCCGTTGCCGTAATGGACATCGAAATCAACGATCGCGACCCGTTCGATGCCGGATGCCAGCGCATGAGCCGCCCCGACGGCGACGTTGTTGAACACGCAGAAGCCCATCGCTCGACGGCGTTCCGCGTGGTGACCGGGCGGACGCACGGCACAGAACGCGAAGCGGGTCTTGCCGGCCAGCACCTGGTCGACACCGAGGATCACGGCGCCGGCAGCAGCCTGCGCGGCTTCCACGGTGTGTGCATTCATCGCGGTATCGGCGTCAATGCGCTGGTAATCGCCAGCCTGCGGCCGTGCCGCCAGCAGGAAGTCGACCAGCCGCGGTTCGTGTACGCGCACCAGCGCTTCGCGCGGCGCCAGCGGTGCCGTCGCTTGCCGGAACATCGGCAGCAGGCCGCTGGCATTCATGCGGTCCTGGATCGCGTGCAGGCGTTCAATCGATTCCGGATGCCCGGCGCCCATCTCGTGCCGGGTGCAGGCGGGGTGCGTGATCCACAGCGGGATGGCGATTGTCATGGCGGCATTTCGGGCAGCAAGCCCAAGGCTGTCAAGTGAACGACACGCCAGCGGGACGACATCACGCCGATATCGCTTTCGTGCTCTGCTATCGGCACGTTCAGCGCCATTGTCCAAGGAGTCCCCGATGCGCCCTTCCCTGCCCGCCGCACTGATGACCATGCTGTGCCTCAGCGTCTGGGTTCTGCCGTCCCGGGCAGCCAGCGGATCGGCCACGGAATACTGCAAGCAGCATCCGGAGGCTTGTGCGGCAGCAGCACGCGATCTGCAGGAACGCTGTTCGGCCGATCCAGCCGCCTGCGAGCGCGCGCATTCACGGCTCGAAGATCTGAAGGACCGCTGCGCAGACAATCCGGCCGCCTGCGAAGCGAAGAAGCAGGAACTGCGCGAGCGTGCGGACAAGCTGCGCGAGCGCTGTGCCGCCAACCCTGATGAATGCGAGGCGCAGAAGGACAAGCTGCGCGAGCGGCTGCAGGATCGCCGCAAACGGATGTCGCCGGCCGGGGAGACACCGCCGACGATCCCGCCGAAGCCGGATCGCTGAGCAGGGCGCGCCTCACCGCTGCGATCGAACGCCGATGACGGAGCCGATGACCCCGGTCGACCGCGATGCCGACCGTCGTGTATCGGTGCTGGACTGGCTACTGCTGGTCCTGGCGCTGATCTCGATCGGTCTGCTCAGCTGGGAAACCTGGGGTGATGTGACACCGGAACTCGGCGCCCGGCTGATCCAGGCCGATTACGCGATCTGCGCGATCTTCGCGATCGAGTTCGTCTGGCGCTGGTGGCAGGACGGCTGGACGCGCCGCTACCTGCGCCGGAACTGGTACGAGATCCTCGGCATGATCCCGGTCTCCGAACCGGCCTTGCGAGGCTTCAGGCTGTTCCGGGTGATGCGGATCCTGATCCTGCTGTCGCGCTTCGGCATGGCCGCCGACCGTGCCCTCGGCGATGAATTCACCTACCGGCTGGTCAACCGCTTCCGGGACCACTTGCTGCGCGCCATCGGCGGGCTGGTGACGCTGGCCGTGCTGGCCGAAGTGTCGGAGGTGCTGAAGAAAGGCACCTACACCCGCAATGTCGCCCGCGCCCTCGAAGAGAACGACCGCGAACTGCGCGCGATGATCGCCGACAAGCTGAAGACCCATCCGCGTACCCAGGCCCTGAACCGGCTGCCGTTCTACGGCGACATCGTCAATTCGGTGATCGATACCGCGCTCGGCATCGTCCATGACGTGCTCAACGATCCGCGTACCGACGAACTGGTGGCCGATGTGCTGCGCGAGAACATCGATCAGCTGCGCGCCGCCGTTCAGGAACGCGAAGACGCTCGACATCCACCGCCCAAGGCTTCGGCAGACACCGCTGCTCAGACCGACCGCCGCTAGCCGATGACACCTGACTATGGTGTCGCCCGGCCCGATCTGTCGCGGTGGCCGCTACGCCGCACTCGCGGCGCAGTCGTTCTGGAGGATGTCCGCGGGTGATAGCGCGACGCAGACGCAAGCTGGCGCTGATCGCGGTGTCCACCGTGCTGGCCGGCCTGGTGCCGCCGCTGCTGACCTTGCTGGTCACCTGGAACCAGGCGATCGACGATGCCCGCGAACGTCTGGACCGCTATGCGGCATTGCTCGAACGCCGCGTCGATGACGTGTTTTCGACCGCCGACACCACCCTCGCCCAGTTGGCCGCGAGTGCCGATCCGCAGTGCAGCGACGCCAGCATCGACCTGCTGCGCAAGGCGGTCTACACGTCCCTGTACTTTCGCGAAGCCGGTCTGATCGTCGACGACCATCTGGTCTGCTCCAGCATGCGTCGCTATCAGCCGCCGGTGGCGATCGACAATCCCGATCATCTGCGCTGGCCGAGCGATGGCATTCACATCGCCGCTCCCGACCTGACGCAGGAAGACGAGGTTTCGATTCGCGTGCTGCGCGGCACCGGAAGTGGTTCGCAGCCCGGCTTTGCCGTCAATTTGCTGCTCAATCCGCGCGAGCTGATGGAGCCGATCCGGGCCGCGATCGATGAACGCTCGATCGCGCTGCGCGTCGAGCGCAGCGATGGCCAGGTGCTGGCGCGCGCCGGCAGCGCGGCGGTGATCGAGGGCGCCGACAGCATGGTCGGCAGCCGCGTCTCCGTACATTTCCCGCTGCGCGTGGTGGTCACTGGCTCGCGCGACGAGCTGATCGGGCACTGGTGGGAAAACGCCGCCGCATTCGTCGCGTTGGGACTGACGATGTCGCTGCCGCTGTTCCTGATGCTGGTCCATCTCGATCGGCGCGAGCGCTCGATGGATGCCCAGCTCAGCGACGCGATGGCCAACAATGAACTGTGTGTCCACTACCAGCCGATCCATGCCAGCGATGGCATGCAGGTGGTCGGCGC
The DNA here is from genome assembly GCA_026398875.1 of Gammaproteobacteria bacterium. Lineage (GTDB taxonomy): Bacteria > Pseudomonadota > Gammaproteobacteria > Nevskiales > Nevskiaceae > Nevskia. The sequence goes on from JAPLSB010000019.1 coordinate 292,670, forward strand.
CGAGGCGCTGCTGCGCTGGCAGCATCCGCAGAAGGGAATGATCATGCCCGGCGTGTTCGTGCCGCTGGCCGAACTCTCCGGGCAGATCATTCCGCTGACCGCATGGCTGATGCGCCAGGTTCGCCGCGATCTGGAAACGATGATCGACCAGTATCCGGACTTCTATGTGGCGCTGAACCTGAGCCCGCGCCACTTCGCAGATCCCGAATTGCCAGCGCTGGTGCAGGAAGTGTTCGGCGATCGCTTTGCCAAGGGTCGGCTGGTGTTCGAGATCACCGAGCGGGAACTGCTGTCGTCATCGGACAACGTCGCCCGCAACGTCATCGATACCTTGCGTGCGCACGGCGCGCGCATCGCGCTGGATGACTTCGGCACCGGCTATTCGTCGATGCGCTACCTGTCGCAGTTCAGCTTCGACCTGCTGAAGATCGACAAGGCCTTCGTCGACGCCATCGGCACCGAATCGCTCACGGCGGGTCTGGTCGAGGACATGGTGACGATGGCCCGCCGTCTCGGCCTTGCCACGGTCGCCGAAGGTGTCGAGACCGATTTCCAGATCGAGCGGCTGCGCAGTGCCGGCGTCGACTACCTGCAGGGCTGGCGGCTGTCGGCGGCGCTGCCACTGGCCGAACTGCTGGGCTATCTGGATCGCGCCGAGCATTGAGCGGCCCGGCTCCGGGTCGCTGCCTTCAAGGGCAGACCCGAGCGCCATGCCACCAGCCGTGTGCATCGGCAACAATGCAGCGCACGACTGCCAAGAGCCCGAATACGAGATGACCGAGATCGCCGCCCCGCTGGACACCGCCGGTACCGTCCGCGACGAGAATGCCTTCGATCCGGCGCGGATCCTGCCGTTCCTGCAATCGCGGATTGCCGGTCTGGTCGATGGCCCGCTGGAGCTGCGGCAGTTTCCCGGCGGCGCGTCGAATCTCACCTACCAGCTGACCGTCGGCAGTCGGGAAATGATCCTGCGCCGGCCGCCGTCCGGCACGAAGGCCAAGGGCGCCCACGACATGGGCCGCGAGTTCCGGGTGCTGGAACGGCTGAATCCGCATTTCGCCTGCCCGAAGCCGCTGGCCTATTGCGAGGACACCAGCCTGATCGGCTCGGATTTCTACGTGATGGACAAGCTGACCGGCGTGATCCTGCGCCGCGACCTGCCGGCCGGCGTCAGCTACAGCCCGGAGCGCGCCCGGCAGCTGTGCCTGAACCTGATCGATACCCAGATCGCGCTGCATCAGCTGGATTACCAGGCCGCCGGGCTGTCCGACATGGGCAAGCCGGCTGGTTATGTCGAGCGCCAGGTCAGTGGCTGGAGCGAGCGCTTCGGCCGCGTGATCACCGACGATATTCCGAGCTACGACGCGATCATCCGCTGGCTGACCACGCACATGCCGGCCGATTCCGCACGGCCGGCGATCATCCACAACGACTACCGCTACGACAACGTGGTGCTGAGCCCCGACGACGCGCTGACCGTGATCGGCGTGCTCGACTGGGAAATGGCCACGCTCGGTGATCCGCTGCTCGATCTGGGCTCGTCGCTGGCCTACTGGGTCGAGGCCGGCGATCCGCCGGAAATGCAGGCCATCCGCATGCAGCCATCGAACATCCCCGGCATGCTGACCCGGGCGGAGATCATCCGGCACTACGAGGATCGCACCGGCCGGGCGATCCCGAATGCCGACTGGTACTACGTGTTTGGCCTGTTCCGGCTCGGCGTCATCGCCCAGCAGATCTACTACCGCTACAAGCTCGGCCAGACCACGAATCCCAAGTTCAAGGCCTTCGGCCTATTCGTGACCGTTCTGGCGCAGGTCTGCGAACGGGTGATGGCGCAGTCCAAGCTCTGAACGGCGGCCCGCCGGCATGGATCACCGCGACCCGATCAGCGCCGACGAGGACGCCCGCCACGAGCGCATCCTCGAACGGCTGCTGACGGCCGCCACCAGCATGACCGGCATCTGCGTCGGCCTGCTCGGCGCCGTCAATGCTTTCGCCCGCTCGCGCAACGTCGAAACCTTCGCCGACGACGTGCTGGCGTTGAACGCGCTGATGTTTCTGATCTGCTGCTATCTGGTGGTCTGGGGGCTGCGCACCAGCAGCCGCCACACCACGGCCCGGCTGCTAAGTGCCGTCGAAACCCTGTTCCTCGCGTCGATGACCATGCTGGTCGGCATCGGCTTCTTTGTCGTCTACTCGGTGCTCTAGCGGCACGCAGTCGGCGCCGGCTCAGGCCCGATAGACCTCGCTGTCGGCGGTCTTGGTGGCCCGCCTGAACAGCGCCTTCAGTTCGGAACGGTAGATCGCCACGGTCAGCGTATCGGCCAGTTCCAGCGCCAGCCGAAGCTCGGCCTCGGCCTGCGCCGGCGTGATGCGCTTGAAGCGCCGGGGCTTTGCCAGCAGCAGCCACGCCGGCTGCTCCGGGAACACCTCGACCTGCTTGCGAACCAGCCACACGCGACCCAGCCATTTCAAGCTGCTGCAGGCCTGGGCCAAGCGCTGGAATTGATCGGGTGCCAGACCATGTCCGAGATAGCGGTCCTTGGGCCGGAACTCGGCTCGTTCGGCATCGGCACGCCGTTCCAGGTCGTCACGCGCGCGCCAGATGTCGATGTAGCTCTCGGCCTCGGCCACCCGACCGCGTTCCATCAGGTGTTCGTGGATCAGCAGGGCGCCGGGCTTGATCGCGTTCGGATCCTGCTGCATCACCGCCTCGATCAGCGCGATGCCGCTGTCGTCGCCCTGGCCCAGCAGGATCTGGCCGATCGCGTAGCGCGCTTCGGCGGCATCCGGGTAGGTGTCCGCAAAGGCCCGGAACAGCGGCAGCGCGGTCGCCGCGTCGTGGATGATCTCGGTCAGCGTGGCATGACGCCAGCTCTCCGCACGATCCAGCCCGCCGTCGCCATTGGCCTTGTCGTCGAGCGCCGACAACTCCTGCTGCTCCTGCCGGCGCTGCTCGTGCAGCGCGCGCCAGGAATCGCCGACGTTGCTGCGCCACTGCGCGTCGAACTCGGCCGCCAGCACGCGCGCCGTCGGCCCCAGAAACGCATCGGCCGCCGATTGCGCAGCACCCGCCGGCACCATCGCGCCGACCTTGAGCGCGGCCAGCCGGTCGACCAGGGCCGGATGGGTGTCCGCGGCGTGGGTCCGGTTCAGCAGCGCCCGCTGCAGCCGCGCTTCGGCATCGTGCCAGTCGGCATAGCGGTGGCCGCCGTCCAGCAACTGCGTGAACGGCTGGATCGACGGCTCCGGCTCGTGCGGCACTCGCTGCCACAGCGGCTGCCAGACCTGACGCTGCTGGTAGTCATGACCGATCTGCGCGATGACCAGCGCTTCGGCAACGGGAGCGGTGCCGACCAGCTTCGCGCTGGCCGCATCGGCGGCGTATTCCTGGGCCCGTGCCAGCACGAATGAATAGGCGTTGAACAGCGGCCCGAACCAGCCGAAGAAACGCTTGAAGAAGAAGCCACCGCGCTGATCGAACTGCGACTGCAAGCGCGCCCACAGCACCCGCATGCGATAGATGCGGCCGGTGATCCGCGAATCGCCGGCACCGAAATGGCCGAACTCGTGCGCCAGCACCGCGCGGAACTGATCCGGCGACATCGCCGACATCATCGGCAGCCCAAGGATCAGGTAATTCCGCCAGCCGCCGAGGACCCCGAGCCGGGCGTGCTCGACGACAGCTGCGTTGTAGCTGTCGGTGAGCAGCACCTGATGCGGCTTCGGGCCCGGGATCGCCGCTCGAATGCGCTCGATCTCGGCAAACAGCGCCGGTGCCTCGGCAGGCTTGAGCACGCGGCCCTGCGGCGGATCGAAGCGCACCCAGACCGCTTTCAGCACCGACCACGAGAACCAGATCGGCAGCCAGATGATCTTCAGCAGCTTGACCAGCAGGACCGGCTGCACGAAGCAGATCAGCACCAGCACCAGGCTGGTCAGCAGCGCCAGCACCACCATCAGCAGCACGTACAGATAGCCGGCGGCGGCCAGTGCGAGGACCTGCAGACGGAAGCGTCCGGGGTGGCGCCGCGCGCGCTCGGCAAGACGTTGTACCCGTTCGTTGAAATCCTGTTCGGTCATGCTGGCCCTTGGGGTGATCGGATGGTGTCCGCCAGCGCATCGCCTGCGGATCGCTGCAGCTAAACTCCCGAGACAACATCACGATTATCGACTCGGAGCAGCCATGGCGACTCAACTTTTCGATCTGACCGGCAAGGTCGCGCTGATCACGGGCGCGTCCCGCGGCATCGGCGAGGCGACGGCCCGGCTGCTTGCCGAACAGGGCGCCCACGTGGTGATCTCCAGCCGCAAGCAGGAAGACCTTGACGTGGTGGCGGCCAGCATCATCGCCAGCGGCGGCAAGGCCACGGCGATCGCCGCCCATCAGGGTGAATCGGCAGCACTGAAGGCCTTGATCGGCGAGATCGAAGCCGGTCTTGGCCGCCTCGACATCCTGGTCAACAACGCGGCCACCAATCCGTACTTCGGCCATATCAGCGACACCGAGATGTCGATGGTCGACAAGACGCTGCAGGTCAACATCAAGGGCTATTTCGAACTGGCCGCGCTGGCCTCGAAGCTGATGAAGAAGACCGGTGGCGGCGCCATCGTCAATATCGCGTCGATCAACGGCGTGAAGCCGGGCATGTACCAGGGCATCTATTCGATCACCAAGGCCGCGGTCATCAACATGACCCAGGCCTTTGCCAAGGAATGCGCAAGCTGGGGCGTGCGCTGCAATGCCGTGCTGCCGGGCCTGACCGAAACCAAGTTCGCGTCGACGCTGACCAAGAACGAGCAGCTGATGAAGCAGGTGCTGCCGCAGATTCCGCTGGGCCGTGCCGCCCAACCCGCCGAAATCGCACCGGCCATCCTCTATCTGGTGTCGCCCGCCGCCAGCTACGTGACCGGCACCACCTTGACGGTCGACGGCGGCCTGATCGGCTGCGGCGGGCTCTGACCGCGAGGCATGGCGATGGCGATGGAAATCCCGATCTTCCCGCTGGGCACGGTTCTGTTTCCCGGTGGTCGACTGCCGCTGCGCATCTTCGAGCCGCGCTATGTGGAAATGACCAAGGCCTGCATCCGTGACAACACGGTGTTCGGCGTCTGCCTGATCGTTGGTGGCTTCGAGGTCGGCACGCCGGCGGTGCCGGCGAAAGTCGGCTGCACGGCGCGGATCATCGACTGGGACGTGCCCAATCCGGGCCTGTTCACGCTGAACTCGCAGGGCGAAACGGCGTTCCGGCTGCTGGGTCGTCGCACCCAGTCCGATGGCCTGATCATCGGCACGGTGGAACTGATCGAGCCACCGGATCCGACCGGCGTGCCGGAACGCTACGAGCCGATGCAGCAGCTGCTCGGCGATCTGATCAAGGAGATCGGCGAGGACAATTTCGCCCGGCCGCCGCGCTTCGACGATGCCGCATGGGTCGCCTGCCGGCTGGCCGAATTGCTGCCGATTCCCCCCGAACGCAAGCAGAAGCTGCTTGAAGCGACACGGCCGCTGGCAATGCTGTCGGATGTCGAGACGCTGCTGAAGGGCTTGCGGGACGATCGCTCTTGAGTACGGCGGCGATGCACCCGGTCGAGACTCAGGTTCGTGCCTGGCTTGAGTCGATCGTCATCGGCCTGAACCTGTGTCCGTTCGCCTCGAAGCCGTTCCGCGAACAACGCGTGCGGGTATTCGTCAGTGAAGCGAGCACCGGCATCGAGCTGCTGACCGATCTGCAGATGGAACTGGCCAGGCTGGCTGATACGCATGCCGCGATACTGGAAACCACGTTGATCGCGATTCCGAAGATGCTGGCCGACTTCGCCGACTACAACGACTTTCTCGACGATGTCGACGCCCTGCTCGACCAGTACGAGTGGTCGGGCGAATACCAGGTGGCGAGCTTCCATCCGGACTACCAGTTTGCCGGCACCGTGCCAACGGAAGCGGGCAATTACACCAACCGCTCGCCGGTGCCGATCCTGCACCTGCTGCGCGAGGACAGCGTCGCGGCTGCCATCGACAGTCACCCGGATCCGGAAGGAATTCCCGAAGCCAACGTCGCCAGGCTTGAAGCGATGTCGCTGGCACAGCGTCGCGCGCTGTTTTCGTTCCTTGCCCGCTGACGCGGTGCCGCGCCCGACCGGAACGAATGCCGATGGCTGACGGCACGAATGCGCGGATTGCTGTCCAACCTTCAGGCCATCGCCTGACGGCTGTGTTTCTCGCCGTCGGCACACGCTCCGGCATCGTCGCCGTCAACTCCGAACGCTATAGTTCGCCGCCGCTCGATCACAACGATCCGTCATCCGCGTAGCGCGGAATGGACGGACACCGAAGCCCCCAACCAGGAGACCCACGCAATGACCTCGCTGCCGCCGATTGATCGCACGCCGTCCGCCTACAACTACCAGCTGCTGATCAAGCACCTGCTGACCAGCCCGATCAATCGCGCTTCGAAGAACCAGATCGTCTACCGCGACCAGGCCCGCTTCACGTATCCGCAGTTCGTCGAGCGCGTGCACCGCGCCGCCAACCTGCTGAGCGGTCTCGGTGCGAAGCCGGGCATGACCATCGCTGTGATGGAGTGGGACAGCCAGCGCTACCTGGACCTGTACTTCGCGATTCCGATGCTCGGCTGCGTGATGCAGACGGTGAATATCCGCCTGAGCCCGGACCAGATGCTGTACACGCTGAACCACGCAGCGGCCGATATCGTGCTGTGCAATGCGGACTTCGTGCCGATGCTCGAGCCGCTGCTCGACAAGCTGGAGACCGTGAAGCACTACATCGCGATTTCCGAAGACGGCAGCGTGCCGGCGTCGAAGATTCCTTTCGCTGGCGAATACGAGACGCTGCTCGCGCAGGCGACGGCCTGCTTCGACTTCCCGGAGTTCGACGAGAACGTGCGGATGTCGACGTTCTACACCTCCGGCACCACCGGCCTGCCGAAGGGCGTGTACTACAGCCACCGCCAGATGATGCTGCACACGCTGGCCGTCGCCTCGACGTTCGGCACCGCGCCAGTCCAGGGCCGCCTGCACCAGGACGACGTGTACATGGCGATCACGCCGATGTTCCACGTCCACGCCTGGGGCATGCCGTACGTCGCGACGATGCTTGGCATCAAGCAGGTCTACGCGGGCCGTTACACGCCGGACATGCTGCTGCAGCTGATCGCCAAGGAAGGCGTCACCTATTCGCACTGCGTGCCGACCATCCTGCACATGATCCTGAGCCACCCGATGGCCAAGGAAGTGGACCTGTCGCGCTGGAAAGTGCTGGTTGGCGGCTCGGCACTGCCGAAGGGACTGGCCAAGGCCGCACTCGACCGTGGCATCGACGTGTTCACCGGCTACGGCATGTCGGAAACCGGCCCGCTGCAGATCATCAACCACGTTCCCACCGACCAGCTCGGCGGCGACACCGACCATCAGGCCAGCGTGCGCGTCCGTACCGGTCGACCGGCGCTGCTCTGTGACGTGCGCGCCGTCGACCCCGAGATGAAGCCGCTGCCGAGCGACGGCAAGTCGACCGGTGAAATCGTGTTTCGCTCGGTGTGGACCACGCAGGGCTATTACAAGAATCCGTCCGCATCGGAAGAACTCTGGCATGGCGGCTGGATGCACTCGGGCGACATCGGCAGCTTCGGTCCGGACGGCGTGCTGGTGATCTCCGATCGCGTCAAGGACGTGATCAAGACCGGCGGCGAATGGGTGTCATCACTCGATCTCGAGAACCTGATTTCCGCCCATCCGTGCGTTTCCGAAGTCGCGGTGATCGGCGTGAAGGATGCGAAGTGGGGCGAACGCCCGGTCGCACTGGTCGTGCTGAAGGCAGGCGAGACCGGTGACGAGGCCGAGATCAAGCGCTACATGATGACGTTCGCCGACAAGGGCGTGATCTCCAAGTACGGCGTCCCGGAGCGCGTGCTGTTCGTCGAGGCGCTGGACAAGACCAGCGTCGGCAAGCTCGACAAGAAGGTGCTGCGCGTCAAGTTCGCGGACGTGGGTTCGGCTTGAGGCAGCCATAGGGCGGATCGCGATCCGCGATTGACGCAGCGCCTCGGCCGGCTACGCGCTGGACGAGGCGCCTGCCGTCGACTCGGGTCGCAGCACTTGCTTCATGGATAGCGGCGGGTCGCGACCCGCCCTACCCCTGCTGGCGGACGCGCGCCGTACGGCATGGTTTTTCAGCAGACGGCGCGCCGGAATCGGCAGCAGTGAATCTGCTTCTCGCGATGCCGCGTTGGAAGCAGCGTCCGTCGCTGGACGCAAAGAATGTCTGCGGCCCGGCCTTCTTCAGCGACACAAAGTGTGTCGTGCTGGCTTGCTTGCTGGACGGAAGCTCGATGTCGGCCGATGACATAACGCGCAGGCCAGACGTTGATGCACTCGGTTGCTTCTCGTGATCTTAAGCCGGCACGCCTGGCCCGCTGCTCATCAATGCAATGCCAATCGGAATGTCGGTCTCGATGCGGGGCGCGCGCGGCGTTGGGGGACTAGGCAGTTATTTTTTCGCCAGCTGGGCGCCGACCACGTATTTTGACGAGGGATACATCGACGCGGCTCACGTCATTACCAGCAAGCCAGTGTTCGTTGGCAAGTTCGGCGCGAGGTGACGTGAGTCACGAGCAGGCCCAGTGGTCAGCAAACCACTCACGGTACCGCTTGGCGTCCACGCTCGATGGAGTTCTGTCATTTGCTTGGAGGCGACGATGAAGCCATCAGCCGCAATATGGGATCGCGCGCATCCACGCGGCATACATGTATTGAGGTTTTCGTGATGTGCCGGCTGACGCACTGAACGGCTTGAATATCTCCAGTACCGTAAGCAGTCCGTCGATGCGCCGACGTGAGGCACTGCACACTTGTGACCTCGTTCGCGATTTCAGTACTCGGGCGGCCGACTATCATTGATGTGAAAAAAATACTTTTCGGAAGCGCGGCGATACCGGTCTTCCGAAAATCATTGCTTCAGATAGAACACACAATTTCAAAAAGCGAAGGGAGAGGCACGAAATGATGGTGCGATGGAGTTTGAACACAGCTGCAATCGCAGCGCTCGCCGGCTTTGCATGCACGGCGCAAGCGGAGCTGTACAAGAACGTCAGCCCGGGCGGGAATTTTGATTTTTCACACTGGTCGTTGACGATCCCCGTGGACGCCAACGGCGGCAACGAAGGCAAGGCAATCACGATCCGCCCGCCGGCCCTGCAAGGACCGAATGGCTACTCGTCAGAGTATTTTTATACCGATCCGAAGGACGGCGGTGTCGTCTTCTTCACCACGATCGTCGGCGCCAAAGGCGGCACGTCCCCGAATTCACGGTCGGAGCTGCGCGAGATGCTTGACCCGACCAAGGGTTCGGTGAACTGGTACGCCGCCACCAAGTCTGTGCTGAACGCGCAGCTTCGGGTTCTTGAAGTACCGAGCAACGGCCGCGTGATCATCGGCCAGATTCATGGTTACGGAAACGGGCAGACGCTGCTCGGCCTGCAGTACGAATACAAGGCCAAGCTCGGCACCGGCAACGTCGTCGCCGTGGTCATCGACGATCCGGATCCGAAGTCGACACGGCCGCACCAGCGCCTGACCGTCGCCAGCGGCATCCCGCTGAACCAGAGCTTTTCGTACAAGGTTGATATCGCCGGCAACGGTCAGAAGCCGAATAGCCAGGCCACGCTGACCTTCACCGTCAACAACGGCACGCCGGTGTCGACCTACGTCGATCCGCTTTGGGACACTGTCCCGCTGTATTTCAAGGCCGGATCGTACCCGCAGGATCACGACGGCGACGACTCCGAGGTCGGCCGCGTCAAGTTCTTCCAGATCGCGGCATCGCACCCCGACAACGGCTTGCAGATTCGGACGTCGAACACGCTGCCGCCGGCATCTGCATCAGCATCGTATGAAACCGCGCTGGCCAGCCGGGGCGGCGTTGGCGCGAAAACCTGGAAGCTGGTCAGCGGGCATCCGCCGGCAGGAATGACGCTGACCGCTGATGGCCGCCTGACCGGCGTCCCTGACGCCAAGGCCGTGTCGTCGAAGGTGCAGAAATTCACGGCTCAGGTCCGCGATGCCGCTGGCGACACCGCGCACAAGGAGTTCCGGGTGTCGGTGATGCCGTAACCCGTGCTGTTCCGGACGTACGTGCAATCGCTGTCCGTCCGCTTCAGCCGCAACACGGTCACTTTTCACCGTGCCAAGGCCCACCGTCACCGGTGGGCCTTTTTCATGTCGCTGACACCGTCAGAAGTCCTTCTCGCGACGGCAGACAACCCGGCGGCTCATGACCGCGATGACGGAAGCCGGCACGCTCGATGCGCGCCATCAAGATCGGTCACGGCGCTGGCTTGTTCTTGCCCTTTCGCTTCGTGACCTTCTTCAACAGCCCCAAGCCCGGCACCAGTTCACTGACCACCTTCGGCCGCGTGATGCCAGCGCGCACCAGGGTCATGGCCAGCGTCCGGACGATCCGGTCACGGTTCTTGAAGACGCTGTCGACCATCGGAATCGCGCGGTCGTCCATCACCGTAACGGTGTCGTCGGGCTCATCCCCGAAGCGGTAACGCAAGGTCAGCTTGACCTCCAGCGGCTCGGCTCGCCGCCGCAAGCGGGCGGCGTTGCCTATGATTCCGCCCTCGTTCGTCTTGCTGTCTTTCTTCACGTTCCCGCCCTCGCACCCGATGCGCAACGCCAACGAATCTGCTCCACCCCAGACGACCAGCGACGCCCTGCCCGAGCATCTGCTGGTCTTCGCTCATGGCAAGGAAAGCGGGCCTTGGGGAACGAAGATCAAGCATCTCGCCGCAACGGCGAAGGCGCATGGCTATGCGGTCTTGAGCCCGGATTATAGACAGCAGCCGGACCCTGACCTGCGGGTCGCGCAGTTGCTGGCGCTGGCGCCCAAAGCGCGCCGCGCCGTGGTGCTGGCCGGATCGAGCATGGGCGGCTACGTGTCGGCGATGGCTGCTGGCGCGCTGGAACCGGACGCACTGTTCCTGATCGCCCCGGCGCTGTATTTCCCGGGCTACGATCGCGAACCGCCGGTACCGCCGGCGCTGACGCACGTCGTTCATGGCTGGGCTGACGACATCGTGGTGCCGGACAAGGCGATCCGCTTCGCCGCGAAGCACCGGCGGCCGCTGACGATGCTCGATGCCGGCCACACGCTGAACGAGCGGCTGCCGGAGCTGTCGGCGCTGCTCGGCGATCTGCTGGAACGCGCCAAGCTGCACGCGGCCTACCGGCTGGCGATTTACCGAATCGGCTCCCAGGTCGAGCGCCGCATCGGGATGGTCGACGCCGACGCCGATAGCTGGCTCGCCACGCACGGCGTGACCGAACGCTGGGCGATCGTCACTGCCTGCAATCCGCTCGGCATCGCGGCCAGTGAAGCCGCCAACGCACTGGCATCGGAGCAGTTGCAGGCGGCGCTGCGCGAACGCGGCATCCGCCACCTGCCAGCAGACGGCCTGGACCCGCACGGTGCCTGGCCGGCCGAAGCCAGCGTGCTGCTGATCGATCCGCCGGAAGGGGTCGCCGCCGAATTCGGCCGGCAGTTCGGTCAGAACGCGATCGTCACGGCCCAACTCGGCGCCGCGCCGGCATTGCTATGGCTACGCTGAGAGTCAACTGCGGGTGACCGGCTGCGCCGGCACATAGACGGCGAATTCCGGCGGCATCCGCCGCGGCCGGCCGTGCTTCATGTCGACGCAGACCCACAGCGTCTTGCCGCGCAGCACCAGCTTGCGGTCAGCTGGCCGGATGATCTGGTAGCCGCGCCACATGGTCAGCCGGGCATCGTTCTCGATGATCCAGGTGCCCAGCAGCAACTCCTCGCCGGCAAAGGTCGGCGCGAAGTAGTCGAGTTCATGGCGACGCACGACGCAGCCGGCGTCCAGCGCCCGATAACGCTCGATGTTCATGCCGAGCTTGTGCGAGTGATCCCAGGCCACGCGCTCCAGCCAGCCGAGATAGGCGACGTTGTTGGTGTGGCCCATGCCATCGGTGTCTTCCGGCTGCACCGTGACCGGCAAAACATGCGGGTAAACGACATCCCAGTCGAATCGGGCGGGGGGCGTGTCGGGCATTCGGATCGGCTTCCATGGGGCGGGCTCTGACCGGGATTGTCGCCGACTCGGTGATCGCGCCGCACAAGCCTGCGTCGGCTCCTCTATAATCCGCACCATTCCGGTCCGGTATCCGCCGACAGGTTCCCCGCATGCTCAAGATCGCCAAGCTGACTGACTACGGCACGCTCGTGATGACCACACTGGCGCGGGCGCCGTCGAGCATGTTGAACGCGCAGGAGCTGGCGGCTCGCTCGCATGTCGCTGCGCCGACCGTCGCGAAGCTGCTGAAGCTGCTGGTCAAGGGCGGCCTCGTTGAGTCGACCCGTGGCGTCCACGGCGGCTACCGGTTGGCGCGCAGCGCCGACGAAATCACCGTGGCCGACGTCGTCAGTGCGCTCGAAGGCCCGATCGCGATCACCGCATGTGCGCTGCACGGCGGGGGCTGCACGATTGAAGGCAGCTGCACGTCGCGCTCGAACTGGCGGCTGATCGATGACGCGATCCGCCAGGCGCTGTCGGCCGTGACGCTCGCCGAAATGGCGGCCCCTCGCGTTGCACCGGTGGCCCGCGTCAAGCCGGCAGTGTCCTTGCGCAGCATGTCGCAAGCCGCCGACTGACATTCCGAATTCCCAACTTCAACAGGATCAGCAACCGCCATGGCAGCCAGTCCAGACGCAGCAGCAGTGCAGAACATCCGCGAGGTGACCGAAATGGTCGCCAGCCGGAAGCTCTACAGCGCCGGCTTCATCACCGACATCGAGGCCGACAAGGTTCCACCCGGCTTGTCGGAGGACGTGATCCGCCTGATTTCGGCGAAGAAGGAGGAGCCGGAATGGCTGCTGAACTTCCGCCTGAAGGCCTATCGCCGCTGGCTGACGATGACCGAGCCGGAATGGGCGCATGTGAGCTACGAGAAGGTCGACTACCAGTCGATCTCGTACTACTCGCAGCCGAAGTCGATGAAGGACGGTCCGAAGACGCTCGACGAGGTTGATCCGAAGCTGCTCGAAACCTATCGCAAGCTCGGCATTCCGCTGCGCGAGCAGGAAATGCTCGCCGGCGTGCAGAACGTCGCGGTCGACGTGGTATTCGATTCGGTGTCGGTCGGCACCACGTTCAAGAAGAAGCTGCTCGAAGCCGGCGTGATCTTCTGTCCGCTGTCGGAAGCCGTGAAGACGCATCCCGAGCTGGTCAAGAAGTATCTGGGTTCGGTGGTGCCGTTCGCCGACAACTTTTTCGCGGCGCTGAACACCGCCGTGTTCACCGAAGGCTCGTTCGTCTACATCCCGAAGGGCACGCGCTGCCCGATGGAGCTGTCGACCTACTTCCGCATCAACGAGCGCAACACCGGCCAGTTCGAACGCACCTTGATCATTGCCGACGAAGGCAGCCACGTCAGCTATCTCGAAGGCTGCACGGCACCGCAGCGTGACGAGAACCAGCTGCACGCGGCCGTCGTCGAACTGGTGGCGCTCGACGATGCCGAGATCAAGTATTCGACGGTGCAGAACTGGTACCCGGGTGACGAGGACGGCCGCGGCGGCATCTACAACTTCGTCACCAAGCGCGGCGACTGCCGCGGCCCGCGCTCGAAGATCAGCTGGACCCAGGTCGAGACCGGCTCGGCAATCACCTGGAAGTATCCGAGCTGCATTCTTCGCGGCGACGACTCGGTCGGCGAGTTCTACTCGGTGGCGCTGACCAACCACCGCCAGCAGGCCGATACCGGCACCAAGATGATCCACATCGGCAAACGCACCAAGTCGACGATCGTCTCCAAGGGCATTGCTGCCGGCCGTGGCCAGCAGAGCTATCGCGGCCTGGTGCGAATGCTCGAATCGGCCGAGGGCGCGCGCAATCACACGCAGTGCGATTCACTGCTGATCGGCGACCAGTGCGGTGCCCACACCTTCCCGTACACCGAAGTCCGCAACCCGAGCGCCACGCTGGAACACGAGGCCACCACCTCGAAGATTTCCGAGGACCAGATGTTCTATTGCCGGGCTCGCGGCATCGGCGAGGAAGAAGCGGTCAGCATGATCGTCAACGGTTTCTGCAAGGACGTGTTCAAGGAACTGCCGATGGAATTCGCCGTCGAGGCGCAGAAGCTGCTGGCCGTGTCGCTCGAGGGTGCTGTCGGCTGATACCGGCAGCGCGTCACTGCTTATCCGATAGCCGCGCCAGCGCGGCTCAAACAACTTGAAGAACACCGAATCAATGCTTCTTGAAATCACCAACCTGCACGCCCGCGTCGAAGAGAAGGAAATCCTCAAGGGCCTGAACCTGAGCATCAAGCCGGGTGAAGTCCACGCGATCATGGGCCCGAATGGCGCCGGCAAGTCGACACTGTCGAACGTCATCGCCGGTCGCGAAGGCTATGAAGTGACCGATGGCAGCATCCTGTTCGAAGGTCAGGATCTGCTGGCGCTCGACCCGGAAGTGCGCGCCTGCGCCGGCATCTTTCTCGGCTTCCAGTACCCGGTCGAGATTCCCGGCGTCAGCAACATGACCTTGCTGAAGGCCGCCGTGAACGCGCGCCGCAAGCACAACGGCGAAAGCGAGATCGCCCCGAACGACTTCCTGACCTGGGTTCGCGAACAGGCGAAGAAGGTCAAGATCGATCCGAAGATGCTGTCGCGCGGCGTCAACGAAGGCTTCTCCGGCGGCGAGAAGAAGCGCAACGAGATCCTGCAGATGCTGGTACTGCAGCCGACCCTGATGATCCTCGACGAAACCGACTCCGGCCTCGACATCGACGCGCTGAAGATCGTCTCCGACGGCATCAACGCGCTGCGCGGCCCGGCCCGCTCGACGGTGCTGGTGACCCACTACCAGCGCCTGCTCGACTACGTGCAGCCGGACTTCGTCCATGTGCTGGCGCGCGGCCGGATCGTCCGCAGCGGCGGCCCGGAACTGGCGAAGGAACTGGAAGAGAAGGGTTACGGCTGGCTGGAGGCTGCCTGAGTGTCCGCGCTTGCCACCTACAGCGCCCAGTTCGAGCGCTACGCCAACGCGCTGACCGCCGCCGAGCGCGCCCCGCGCAGCGTGCAGTTCTCGCGCTTCCTCGATAGCGGCTTTCCGCACAAGGATCTCGAAGACTGGCGCTACAGCGATCTGACCGCCCTCAACGAGCGCAGCTTCGAACCGGATGTCAGCGCCAGCGATGACGCCCTGCCCGACCTGCTGCTCGACGGCGCCGACACGCTGGTCTACGTCAACGGTCAGGTCCATCCGGCATCGACGGCGGCACGCTGGCACAGCGACACCTGTGCGCTGCCGCCGCCGGCGGTCGGCATCGATGCGCTGAACGCTGCATTCGCAGCCGGCGGGCTGCGGCTGCGACTTGATCGCGGCACGCGGCTCGATCGACCGCTGCAGGTGCTGTTCTGCAGCCGCAGCGACGGGCAGCCGACGATGAGCCATCAGCGTCATCTGATCGAACTCGGCGACGATGCCGAAGCGACCGTGCTGCTCGACTTCAGCGGCATCGGCGGCGAGCGCCTGAGCACGCACTTCTTCGACATCCATCTCGGCCGCAACGCGAAGCTGCAGCTGTACCGGATCCAGAACGAGGCCGCCGGCGGCACGCTGGTGACGCGCATCGACGCCCGCCTGTCGCGCGATGCACGGCTCGACGGCGTGACCGTCGATCTCGGCGGCGGCTTCGTCCGTCACGATCTGGACCTGTCGCTGGCCGAATCCGGTGCCGAGGCGACGATCGCTGGGCTCTATGCCCACGCCCGGCAGTCGCATATCGACAATCACGTGCGCATCGTCCACGCCGCGCCGCATGGCACCAGCCGCATGAACTACCGAGGCCTGGTCGATGAAAAGACCAAGGCGGTGTTCAACGGCAAGGTCGTCGTGCAGCCGGGTGCGCAGAAGACCGATTCCGAGCAACGCATCGCCAACGTGCTGCTGTCGCGCAAGGCAGAAGTCAATGCCAAGCCGGACCTGGAAATTTACGCCGACGACGTCAAGTGCGCCCACGGTGCAACGGTCGGCCAGCTTGATGCCGTGGCGCTGTCGTACCTGCGCAGCCGCGGCATCGACCACGACACCGCACGCGCCATGCTGCTGCGCGCCTTCGCGCTGCAGATCCTCGATCGCATCGAGTGGCCGGCACTACGTGCACGCGTGGAAACCGCGCTGCATCTGCCGGCCGAACTGACTCTGGACATCGACGCATGAACGCCCCCCTGACCGAACGTCCGCCGTCGAACTTCGACCTCGACCGGATTCGCGCGCAGTTCCCGATCCTGGCCGAGCCGGTCCGTGGCGGCCGCCTTGCCTATCTCGACAACGCGGCGACCACGCAGAAGCCGGACGCCGTGCTGGCCGCGATCGACCACTACTACCGCCACCAGAACTCCAATGTGCACCGCGCCGTGCACGACCTTGCCGAGCGCGCGACCACCGCCTACGAAGGCGCGCGCGATCGCATTGCCCGCTGGTTCAACACGCAGCGCGAGGAAATCGTCTTCACGCGCGGGACCACCGAAGCGATCAATCTGGTCGCCTACAGCTTCCTGCGGCCGCGCCTGCAGCCCGGTGACGAAGTGCTGCTGACCGGCATGGAGCACCACTCGAACATCGTGCCGTGGCAGCTGGTGGCCAAGGAAAAGGGCGCGAAGATCGTCGCGGCACCGGTGCTCGATGACGGCTCTCTGGACTTCGACGGCTGGCTGGCGCGGCTCAACGAGCGGACCAAGTTCATCGCCGTCGTTCACATCTCGAACTCGCTCGGCACCGTCAATCCGGTCGAGCAGATGATCGCGGCGGCCCGGGCGCGCGGCATTCCGGTGCTGGTCGATGGCGCGCAGTCGGTCGCTCATCTCGCGGTCGATTTCCCGGCGCTCGGCGCCGATTTCTTCACCTGCTCCGCGCACAAGGCCTATGGCCCGACCGGCTTCGGCTGCCTGGTTGCCAAGCGCGAACATCTGGATGCGATGCCGCCGTGGCATGGCGGTGGCGACATGATCCGCACGGTGAGCTTCGAGGAAAGCACCTGGAACGAAGCGCCGTACCGCTTCGAAGCGGGCACGCCGGACATGGCTGGCGCGGTCGGCTTTGCGGCAGCGCTGGACTGGATCGAATCGGTCGGTCTTCAGGCGATTGCCGCGCATGAGCATCAGTTGCTGGTCGAAGGCACCGCGCTGCTGGCCGAGGTGCCGGGGCTGCGGATGATCGGCACCGCGAAGAACAAGGGCGGCGTGATGTCGTTCGTGATGACGGCCGGCCATGCCCAGGACATCGGCACGATCCTCGATCAGTACGGGGTGGCGGTGCGCACCGGCCACCACTGCACGATGCCGCTGATGACCCGTTTCGGCGTGCCGGCCACGGTTCGGGCGTCTCTGGCGGTCTACAACAATCGCGACGACATCGAGCAGCTGGCGATGGCGCTGCGCAAGGCCAGCCGCCTGCTGGCCTGAGTGCCGGCGAGCCACTGCAAGCGGGATGACCGGGCCTGCCGATCGTCGGCCCGGTGCATCCGCAGGCGTTTGCCCTGCCTTTATGATCGGCGGACCGCAAGGCCAGCCGGGCCGTGCGCCACGACTCGGCTGGAGATCATGAACACGCGCCGTCGCGCCAATGGCTTCACCCTTCTGGAACTGATGGTCGCCCTGGTCGTGGTGTCGATCCTGCTGGTCGTCGGCCTGCCGATGTTCAGCGCCACGGTGCGTCAGAACTGCACGGTGACCACGGCCAACACGCTGCTGACGGTGCTGACCGCCGCTCGCAGCGAAGCCCTGAAGCGCGACCGCACCGTGACGCTGTGCCCGAGCAGTGACGGCAGCCAGTGCGCAACCGCAGCCGGCAGCACCTGGGAGCTCGGCTACCTGATGTTTCTCGACGGCAACAGTGACCAGCGCTACGCCGGCGCGCCGAGTGAGCCGCTGCTGAAGGTCGAGCGGCCGCTGAGCACCTGTGCGCGGATCACCAAGAATGGCGACCGCCCCTACCTGCGCTACAACGGCCTTGGCCGGATGCTCGATGCCGCGAGCTTTACAGTCGCCTCGACATCGGGCGCGCGCCACGAGCGGCGCGTGGTGATCAGCCCGACCGGCCGGCCGCGCGTCGAGCGTCCGTGAAGCGCGCCGCCGGCATGACGCTGATCGAGGTGCTGATCGCCGTGCTGGTGCTGGCGATCGGTCTGCTCGGCATTGCCGGCCTGCAGTCGGCCGCGCTGTCTAACAACCTGATCTCGTACCAGTACACGCAGGCCTCGGCGCTGGCCCAGGCGATGACCGAACGGATGCGCGCCAATCGCGAAGGCGTGCGGCGCGGCGCCTATGCAATCGCGGCGGATGCCACGCCGCCCGCCGCGCCGGTCAATTGCGCGGTCAGCGCCTGTTCGCCGATCGAGCAGGCACAGTGGGACATCGCGGCGATCTACGCGCAGCTGTCGTCATCGGCAAACACCAGCAACATCCCGAACGGCCCGCGCGCGGTGTTGCCGGGCAGCCGGCTGTCGATCGACTGCGATGGAGGGCCCTGTGGCGCAGACAGCCTGCGCATTGTCACCGTCTACTGGGATGGCAGCCGGCGCCGGCCCGACACCATCGACTGCGAGGTGCTGCACTGCATCCGCCTCGGGTATCTGCCGTGAATCGGAAGCCGCTGGGCTTCTCGCTGGTCGAGCTGATGGTGACGCTGGTCATCGCGCTGCTGCTGCTGGTCGGCATCGCCCGGGTGTTCATCACTTCCAAGCAGAGCTACCGGGTGCAGGAAAGCACCAGCCGCATGCAGGAGAACATCCGCGTCGCCTCGGACTACTTCAACCGCTATCTGCGGCAGGCCGATTTCTGGGGCGGCGTCCGCAGCGGCGATGTCGCGGTGCAGCCGGGCAGCACCGCGATCGGACGCGGCAGCTGCACGAAAGCCTGGATCATGCAGCCCGCCGAGGCCGTGGTCGGCTACACCGGTGCGGTCGGCCGCCCGACCGGCCTGCCGGCCGGCTGCCTGACCCGCTACGTCAACGGCTCCGATGCCATCGCGGTCCGCTATGCGAACCCCGACGACCTGGCCAGCGACGCCCAGCTGACGCGCACGGCGGTCGAACGCGGACCGCTATACCTGCGCGCCAAGCTCGGCTACGCCGGCACGCTGTTCGATGTCCGCGATGCCGACCTTGATGCGCTGAAGCGCTCGCCAGCCGGCGGCCCGGAAGCCGGCGTGTTCAATTACAAGATGACCATCGCGCTGTTCCACATCCAGACGCAGGATTTTGGTGCCGGACCGGTGCCGACGCTGTCGATGCTGGAACTCGACCGCTCCTCGCTGACCACTGCGCAGCTGGTCGACGGCATCGAGACGCTGGCCTTCGCGTTCGGGCTCGACAGCGACGACGACCAGCAGGTCGACCGCTACCGGGAAGCCGCCGCGATCACCGATTGGCGGCAGGTGCTCAGCGTGCGGGTCAGCTTCGTGGCGCGCGGCGACGAGCTCGACAACGTGGTCGACACCCGCGAGTACGCGCTGACCGCCAGCCGCTGCTACGGGCCTGCCAGCTCGACTTGCGCCAGCCGTTACAGCGCGGCCGATGCCCGCTTCCAGCGCCGCCTCGTCGTCCAGGAAATCCAGCTGCGCAATCGGGTGCGCGGATGACGCGGCGGAACATCCCTGCGGCGCGGACCCAGCGCGGCTATGCGCTGGTCACGGCGATCGTGTTTCTGGTGCTGCTGACGCTGGTGGCGCTCGCGGCGATTCGCGGCACCGGTCTGGAAGTGAAATCGACCGCCAACAACACGCTGCGTGCCGAGGTATTCGCCGCATCCGAAATCACCCGCACGCTGGTCGGCCGGCAGATCGATGCGCTGTGCGCCAACGCCGGCCGCGAAGGCCTGACGGCCGCCGACGATCCGGACGCCGTGCGCGCCGTGCCCGGCCTGCGCCTGCTCGATGCTGGCGACTGGTGCCTGGAAGACAGCGCGGCCTTCGTCGCCGCACCGTTCGCGCGCCCCGCCGATGCCCGCTATGACCGCAGCCTGCCGCCGGCCGCGCACGGCAGCGCCTGGGTGCAGCGGCTGTATCGCTCGGCCACGCCGGGTGCCGGACAGGCACAGGCCGCCGGCTACGGCGGCGCTGGTGTCGGCACGGCCAACGGCGGTGGCGAGATCTATTTCCACATCTACAGCCGTGGCAGCGACCGGCCCGACAGCGGCGACGCTTCCGGCGCCAATGCCGAGGCCAGCTACGGCACGGCAGCGGTCTACCGCTACGTGATTCGCCGATGAATCGCCCGGCTCGCCTCGCCGATATGCACCGCATCGGGCGCTTGCTGCACAGGCTTGGCCGGCTCGTGGCGGCAGCGGCGCTGGCGGCCGGTAGTGCCACCCTGCCCGGTGCCTCGGTCGCGCAGGGCAGTGTCATGCTTGCCCATCTGTCGCTGGAGTCGGCCAGCGATTTCGTCGCCCAGCCGCTGACCAGCAGCAGCATCGTCACTCCGATGGTGATGCTCGGCCTCGGCATCGACGAGAAAGCCTACCGACGCGCCTACGACGACCTTGTCGACCTTGATGGCAATGGCGTGATCGACACCGGCTACCGCAACGCGTTGAGCTACGCCGGCTATTTCGATGCCGAGCTCTGCTACCGCTACGACAGCGGCCTGTTCATGGCCGACAAGGCCGCCGTCGACCATTACTGCGTCGACCGCTGGAGCGGCAATTTCCTGAACTGGCTGACCATGACCCGCGTCGACCTGATCCGTCAGGCGCTGTACGGCGGCCATCGCTGGCTCGACAGCGACAGCCACACGGTGCTGGAACGCGCAGAAGTACCGGCCGACAGCCATGCCTGGGTCAAGGTGCACGGAGGTGCTGACCTGGCGCAGCTGATGCCGTCGCCGGGCGCGACGACGATGTCGTTCTGCAACGTCAGCCAGTCAAGCGGCGGCGAGCGCAGCGCCGTGCCGCTGCTGCGCGTCGCCCGTGGCGCGTTTCCGCTGTGGTCGTCGCTGGAGGGCGGGCCCTGCGATGGCGGCAGCGGCGTGGCGCAACCCGGCGGCGCCGGTTCTGCGATCACCGACTATCTGGCAAGAGTCGAGGTCTGTGCGCCATCGAGCGCCGTGCAGGAAGGTTTCTGCCAGCGCTATCCGAGCGGTGCGGTCAAGCCGGTCGGTGCGCTGCAACGATACGGCGAGGCCGGCACGGTCCGTTTCGGTCTGCTGGCGCGCAGCGATTCACGGCCCCGCTCCGGCGCGCAGCTGCGTCGCAACATCGGCCCGATCGCCCGCAACGGCAATGATCCTGCGGCCTGCGCCAGCGGTGACGAGATCCGTCTGGCCACCGGCCAGTTCTGTCCGCCATCGGCCGCCAGCGGCGGCATCATCGCTGCGCTGGAACAGCTGCGGATCACAGGCAACGCTGGCGATTGCGAGGGCGCTGCGCTGCTGACCCGCGCCGCCGGCGGAAATGGCATTCGCCGTCCGGGCCCGCTCGATGGGCAGGCCTGCAGCGCGCACGGCAACCCGGTGGCCGAAATCCTCGCCGAGGCCTTGCGCTATGTGGCCGGCGCCGCCGGCCCGTCGCCGGCCTTCGTCGCGTCGGCCGACGCCGCAGCGGACGACGCTGTCGCCGTTGCAATGCCGGACTGGCGAGATCCACTGCGTGACCTCGGCACCTGCGCCGAATGCAGCGTGGTGATGATCAGCAATGGTGCCGTCTCGTTCGATGGCGACGAGCTGCCGGACATCCCGCTGAAGGTGGCCGGCACGATCCGCGCGAACGAACTGATTGCAGCGACCGACCGTGTCGGCAGCGCCGAAGGCTTGAACCGGCGCGTGCCGCTGGCGCGCATCGAAACCGTTGCGCCCGCGCCTGACGACAGCTCGGCCGACGGCGTGCGCTGCGGACTGTCGACCGAGCCGCTGGCGCGGCTGTCGACGCTGCGCGGCATCTGTCCGGCCGAGCCGGCGCGCGACGGCAGCTATCACGCCGCTGGCGTCGCCTATCTTGGCCACACCCGCGACCTGCGCCCGGATCTGAGCGGCCGGCAGACCGCTTCGCTGTATGCGCTGGAGTTCGATGACCCGATGCCGGTCATTCCGGTGCGGACCGGCAACGGCGTGCTGATCATCACGCCGGCCTGCCAGTCGCTGGCCGGGAACGCCACGTCGGCGTCGGACACGACTCGACCGCGTCGTCAGTGCAGCCTGACCACGGCGATCGCCGGGCCGATCCGCGCTGCCGATGGCACGGTGTTCGGCCGTCCCGTATCGGCAACCGGACGCGCCGGCAGCCTCTATGTCGCCTGGGATGATCGCCCGTACGGCAAGGCGCCGCAGACGCGCGCCGCGCAGATGATCAGCTGGTGCGTCGGTGTGGAATGCCTGCCACAGGCATCGGCCGGCAGTAGCGCCAGCCTGTGCCGCGGGGCCGCAAGCCGGTCGCCGTCGGTCTGCGTCGATGGCGCCCTGCGCAGCATCGGCAGCGACGATCTGGTGATTCGCGTCGAAACGCTGTCCGGCAGCATCGGCGCTCCAACGCTGCATGGCTATGTGCTCAGCGGTGCCGCCGATGCCGGTCGCGACGGCAGCTACCTGCCGCTGCAGCGGCCGCGGATCAGCACAGCCGACGACAGCCGCAACCTGATCCTCGCCCCCGATCGGCCACTGCCAGACAGCTGGACTGGTGTTGACGTGCGGCTCTTCAGCACCGGCGATGCCGGCACGCGCAGCCTGCCCAGCCCGCTGGAACTGGCCGCCAAGTACGGCAGCTTCGACGTCGATCCGGCCGCCGCCGAGCCGCTGCCCGAAGCGCGGACCGCGCGTGACGACGGCTGTCGGGAAACCTCATGGGATCGCCTCGACAACCGCCGTGACGGCGCGCCGGACTGCGTTCCCGACCACTACCACGCGTTGCGCGATCCCGGCCAGATCGGCGATCGGCTGCGCCGCGTGATCCGCGATGTCATCGCCCGCAGCAGCGTCGCCCAGACACGCCGCGTCGGCGTGCAGTCTGGCGTCGCGCAGGGGAACGGCGCGGTCTACCAGAGCTTCTACGAATCGCGCGCCACCGACCGCACCGGACGCAGCGTGGCCTGGGTCGGCAATGTGCAGGCGCTGTTCGTCGATCGCGATGGCCGCTTGCGCGAGGACGATCCGAGCCGCGATGGCGTGCTCGACGAAAGCGACTTCGTCAACCATCCGGTCGTGCAGCTGTACTTCGATGCCGTCGCCCAGCAGACCCGTTTCCGGCGCTTCCGCGACGATCCGGCGATTGCCCCAGACGCCTTCGTGGTGATCGACGACCTGCACCAGCTGCGCACGCTATGGAGCGCCCGCGAGCAGCTGTCGGGCCTTGCCGATGTCGCCAGCCAGCGCAGCTACCGGACGCCGGCCGGGCGCGGCCGCCACATCATCAGCTTTCTCGACCTGAACCTCGACGGCAAGGCGCAGCGATCGGAGACCATCGACTTCGTGCCCGACAGCTTCGGCGCCGGCCGCGATGGGGTGCTGAACGTCGAATCGCCGACGGCGGCCGAGGCGCTGGTCGACTGGGTGCGCGGCAACGACGTGCCCGGCCTGCGCAGCCGGCAGCTCGATCGCGATGGCCGCGGACTGCGCACCGAGCGGCTCGGCGACATCGTCAATTCGCAGCCGCTGGTCGTGGCCGCACCGGCGGAAGCCTACGACCTGCTGTACGGAGACCGCTCGTACGCGCAGTTCTTCCGCCAGTACCGGGACCGTCGCCAGGTGGTCTATGTCGGCGCCAATGACGGCCTGCTGCATGCGTTCAACGCGGGCTTCCGGCGTGCCGATGGGCGCGGCTTCAGCACCGCAGCCCGCAACGGCACTGCCACCGAACACCCGCTGGGCAGCGAGCTGTGGGCCTATGTGCCGTTCAACCTGCTGCCGCATCTGGGCTTCGTGGCTGCAGCCGACTACGCGCACCAGTGGCTGCTCGATGGCACGCCGAAAGCGTTCGACATCCGGGCCTTCCCGCCGGATGCCACGCATCCCGATGGCTGGGGCACCTTGCTGGTCGTCGGCATGCGGCTCGGCGGCGGCCAGCTGACCATCCCCGAGGTGCAGGCTGGCGGCGCCCATCGCGAGCGCCTCAGCGCCTTTGCCAGCGGTCTGCGTGACAGCAGCACGTTCACGACCGCTTCGGTTCACGTGCTGCTCGACATCACCGATCCGGAACAGCCACCTCGGGTGATCGCCGAACTCGCAGACCGCGACCGTCAGCGCGGCAGCATCGGCTTCACGACAGCCCGACAGGCGGTCGCCAGCTTCGTCACCGGCCTCAACACCGCCACGCGCAGCGATGCCTGGTACCTGTTCGCCGGCAACGGACCGGATCTGCTGGAACTGGACAACGTCGTGTCGCGGCGGTCGGCGCGCTTGTTCGCCGCCAATCTCGGTCGCCTGCTCGATCCGGCGTTGAGCACCGATGCCGCGATCGAGACATTCAAGGGCGACGGCGCCGGCAGCGACGATGCGGGATTCGCGCCGTTGGCCCGCGCCAGCTTTGTCGGCGACCCGGTCGCGGTCGACTGGGATCTCGATTACCGCGCCGATGCGCTGTACTTCGGGACCAGCGGCGGCAGCGCCGCGCAGCCGACCGGCAAGCTGTTCCGGCTCGACTTCAACCCACCACCGATCGCGGCCGATGGTCGCGCGAGCATACCGGCAGTATCGGCCTGGTCGTCTCCGGTGGTGGTGCTCGATACCCAGGCACCGGTGCTGGCGGCGCCGTCGCTGACCCAGGACGAACGCGGCAATCGCTGGCTGCTGGCCGGCACCGGACGTTATCTGTCCAGCACCGACCGCAGCAGCACGGCGCGACAGCAGCTGTTCGGCGTCATCGACCGCGTCGACAGCAACAACCCGGCGCCGAGCATCACTTCGCTCACCGACACCAGCGCCGCCGTGGTGTCGGCCGGTGGCGTGATCAGCGGCCTGGCTGCCGACATCGGCAGCGAGTTCAGCCTGATCAATGCCATCCGTGGCGAGAACGGCAGCAGCGGCGGCAGCGGCGGCTGGGTCTACCGGCTGGCTGCGGGCAGCGCCGCCAACGGTGCCGAGCGCGTCACCCAGAACACCGTGCTGCTCGATCACATGCTGTTTGCCAGCGCCTACACGCCGGTCGAATCGCTGTGCGTCGACCAGGGCAGCAGCCGCCTGTTCGCGGCGAACTTCCTGACCGGTGCGCCACGGGCATCACGACCGGTGCTGCGCAATAGCGCCGTGATCGGCGCCCCGCCGACCGTCTTCATACCGCTGGGCCAGGGGCTGACCGGCGTCCCCGGCCTGCTGGTCACGCCACCGAGTGCAGCCAGACGCGGCGGCTACACGATCAATCTGCCGTCGACCACCGGGGCCATCGTCCAGCAACGCGCCGAGGATGCCGGGCGGATGCGGTCCGGTGAGATCGATTGGCGCGAGAGCCATCCGGACTAGCCTGATGCGCACTCCGATCCCGCGCGGCGTGACCTTGATCGAGCTGACGGTGGCGCTGGCCATCGTCGCGATCCTCGTGCTGATCGCCGTCCCCGCTTACCGCGGTCACCTGCTCGAAGCCGGCCGCAGCACCGGTGCTGCCTGCCTGATCGACGCCGAGTACCGGATGGAGCAGCACTACGGGCGCACCGGTATCGCCGCCACGTCGCTCAGCACTGCCGGCGTGTCCAGCCGCTGTGGCGATGGGCCGCACTATCGGCTGAGCCTCGACGATGCCCGCGCCTGCCGCGCCAGTGGCACGCCCGGCGTCTACGCGCTGCGCGCGCAAGGCGAAGGTCGGCAAGCCGACGATGGCGACCTGCTGCTCTGCGTGGCCCCGGCGATCACCCGTGCGGATCAGCAGCTGGAGCGTCTGCACAGCCGCCCGGGCGCGCCGGCGCTGCTGCTGCCGGGCTGGCATTTCGAGCCCGGCCAATGAGTCTGCACAGCGTCCAGCGCGGCCGCCGGCCAGCGGGTTTCACGCTGCTTGAGCTGATGGCGGCGCTGATCGTCGTCGGCATCCTGGCCACGCTGGCGCTGCCCAGCTATCGCGCCTATGTGCTGCGCGCCAACCGCGCCGTGGTCAGGACGCTGCTCGTCGACCTTGCCGCGAAGCTCGAAGTCGAAGCACTGCGCAGCGGCGGCTACCCGGACAGCTTCGATTTCTATCTCGCCAACTCGGGCAGCGGTCTGCGGGGCGAACACGAATTCTTCATCACCAGCAGCGGCGCGGTGGTCGGCGACGTCGAGGATGCCGGCTACGCCAGCACGATCTACGGCATCCGGCTGCGGGTGCCGGACGTTGCCGCTGGCGAAGCGATCCGTGACTACACGCTGACCGCCCGTGCCATGCACGCCCAGCGCGACGATGCGGCTTGCCAGGCGTTCAGCGTGGCGGCCAGCGGGCTGCGCAGTGCCAGCCCCGGACGCAGCGAAGAATGCTGGAGTCGCTGAGCCCCTTCGTCAGCACGCCGGCGCCGCTGATCCGTTGTGGCAGCGACGCATTTCCGGCATCGCAAGAATCACGATACCGTTCTCTTTCCTTCTGCAAGCGTCGCGCGATGTTCACGAACAAGGGGTTCACGCTGCTGGAAATGATGATCGTGATCGCGATCGCAGCGGTGCTGATGACGCTGGCCGGTCCCGGGCTGCGCAGCTTCCTGCTTGGCGGTTCGCGTGGCGATGCTGCGGCGGCCCTGTATGGCGCGATGGTGCAGGCACGCGCCGAAGCCATCGCCCGCAATGCCTCGGTGATCGTCTGCCCGCGCAACTACCTGGCCAGCGGCGGCCATGCCCGCTGCGATGCCTCGTCAGCCAGCAGCTGGGCCAACGGCTGGGTGATCTACCGCGACAGCGCTGCCGGCAGCAGCGGCAGCAAGCCGGCCGCCGCCGCCGATGTCATCGCCACCGGCGAGCGGATCGATGGCAGCTTCGTCTGGACCAGCACGCCGGCTCCGGTGGCCCCCGTGCAGTTCGAATCCTCCGGCCGACCGTCCACCAGCAGTCGCATCACGCTGCGCCTGTGCAAGCGCGCCGACAGCAGCTGGGAAGGGCGCCGGCTGCAGATCGATACCAGTGGCCGGATCCGCCTGGCCGTCGACACCGGGTGCAGCGCATGAGCACGCGTCAGGCCGGCTTCACGCTGATCGAAGTGATGATCACCGTGTTCATCGCCGCCGTCGGCCTGCTCAGCGTGGCCGGTCTGCAGGCGCTGTCGAAGAAGTCCAACTTCGACGCCATCCAGCGCACGCAGGCCGCAGCCCTCGGGCAAGACCTGATCGAACGGATGCGCGCCAATCCCGGCCGTGGTGCCGACTACCTGACCGATGCCAGCAACGGCATCAGCAGCGCGCGCCTGCCGGCCACCCCCGCGACGGCCTGCACGGTCGGCAGCAGCGGCGGCACGCCACGCTGCACGCCGGCCCAGGTGGTCGCCTTCGATCTCTACGAATGGTCGCGAGCGCTGTTCGGCGATGTCGAACGGGTCGGCGACAGTGCCGCCGGCGGCTTGAGCGAACCGACCGCCTGCATCACCAATGCCCGCGCGCCGTGTGGTGTCTACACGGTGGCGATTGCCTGGCGCGGCATCACGCCGCTGCCACCGGCCGATCCGGACGACAGCGGCGACCCCGCCAACAATCCCTGCGGCTCCGGCAACAGCGCCTACGACGATCCGTCGACGGCCGGCAGCGATCGCCGCCTGCGGCGCGTCATCGTGCTGCGCACGGTGATCGACGACCACAGCGGCCAGTGCCCGGCGACGGTGTCGCCATGAGCCGCAACGCAGCGCAGCGCGGCTTGTCGCTGATCGAGCTGATGATCGCGATCACGCTCGGCCTGATCGTGCTGGCCGCGGTGCTGGCGGTGTTCAGCCAGAACAGCCGCAGCTTCCGGCAGACCGATGCCGTGGCGCGCATGCAGGACAGCGCCCGCTTCGCGCTGGACGCGCTGGCTCGCGACATCGCGATGGCCGGCTTCTACGGCGGCATGTACGGCGCCTCGAACATCGCAGCGTTCACGACTGCGCCAAGCAATGACTGCGGCAGCGCCGACACCTCGACATCGCCGGCCACGCCGTGGGCGTTCCAGCTGCGCCGCCGCGTGGAGTTCCGCAACCACAGCGCCACGGTGGCGGTCGGCAGCGCCTTCCCGTGCCTGGGCACCAGCAGCACGCCGGTCGCCGCCAACACCGACATCGTCGCGATCCGCCGGGTGGCCGGGCAGTCCACCGCCGAGATCACCACCGGCAGCACGGTCAACCTGCGCGCCAACCAGTTCTACCTGAAGACCAACGGCACGGTCGGCTCGCTGATCCGCAATGGCAGCAGTGCTGCGTTCACCTTGAGCACCTCGACCGCGGAGCCGCTGCAGGTGCCGATGAGCTTCTGGAAATACGTGCCGCGGCTGTACTTCATCCGCAGCTACGCCGAAGCCGCCGGCGATGGCATTCCGGCGCTGTGCCGGATGGAACTGCAGCAGACCGCAAGCGCCGCGATGGCCGTGGAATGTCTTGCCGATGGTGTCGAGAACCTGCAGATCGAATGGGGCCTCGACAGCGACAACGACTGCGTCGTCGACACCTACACATCCAGTCCGGATGCCGACGCGCTGGCCCAGACGGCGATCACGGCCCGGGTCTGGATCCTGGTCCGCACCCTCGAAGCGGATGGCGGCTACCGCGATGACAAGACCTTTGAGTTCGGCGACTTCGAGACCACCACCGCGCTGGCCGATGCCTTTCATCGCCGCGTCTACTCCACCACCGTGCAGCTGCGCAATCCGGTCGGCGATCTGGGGCCGTGCACCGGCCCGTCGACGCTGACGCCGGCGGTGAACCCATGAAGCGCCATCAGCAAGGCGCGGCGCTGGCCACGACGCTGCTGATCCTGACCGTGCTGACCTTGCTCGGGCTGGCCGCGATGCGCGGCAGCCGGCTGGAGCTGAAGCTGGCGCAGAACGCCGAAAGCCGGGTCAACGCCCGCCAGTCGGCACAGGCGATCGCCGATGGCATCACGCAGGTCGAGGCAAGCCTGGCGATCAGCAGCGGGCCGGGCTTCCGCGCCTGCTACCTGCCGCCCAGCGGCAGCGACCAGCCGGACAGCGTGCCGTTCAGCTGCAGCAGCGCGACCTTGACCGCCCCTGCCGATGACGGCCTGCGGGAGCACACCTACGCGCTGGCACAGCGGGAAACACCGGAATTCCTCACCACGGCGACGCTGCGCGGCGCCGGCAACAGCGGCCGCAGCTACGACTACGCACGCTTCACGGTGATCGGCGGCTACGACAACAGCAGCAATGGCTTCGGCGCCGCCGAAGTCGTGCAAGGCGTGCTCAAGCTGCACGCCAAGAGCGGCGGAGTGACCTACCAGTGAAACCCATCCGCCGGCTGCTCGCGCCGCTGTTCCTGATGCTGATGGTCTTGGCTGCCGGCCTGCCGAGCCGGGCCGATGACATCGACCTGTACTCGAACGCGCAGGCCAACACGCTGCGCGCGCCGTACACGGTGATCGTGCTCGACCTGAACCTGCTCGGCATCTGCAACAGCGTGCTGACCCAGACCAGCAATCCGAACAATCCGGACGCGCCGCAGCTGTGTCTGAACATCAGCAACAACATCGTGCTCGGCGACCTGCTGGCCGGCATCACCAGCAACCCGACGCAGCTGCTGACCGATCTGCTGGTCGGCACCAGCGGCACCGACGCCGGACGCGCGCAGGCGCTGTGCAATTTGTACGGCCTGCTGGGCATCAACTCGCCGGTCGTGCAGCTGCCGGTGCTGGGGCTGGTGCTGCGCCTGCTGCTTGGCGGCGTCTCGACGCTGACCTGCGGCACGCTCAATTTCCTGCTTGGCATTCCGCTGCTCAGCGCGATCCTGAACCCGCTGCTGACCGGCTTCGTCGGCCAGCTGGTCAGCGGCCTGATCAGCCCGCTGCTGACCAGCGTGGTCGGCCAGCTTCCGAGCGCCGTGATCGGGCTGCTGAACACCACGTTCAGCGGGGTTTTGAATCTTGGCCAGGTCAGCCTGCTGTCGCTGCTCGAAGCAATCCTGACCAACCTGATCAATACCAACGTGGCGATCATGGTGTCGCACGCCGATCGTGCGACCGCGACCGGCGCGCCCGGCAGCGCCTGCAGCTTTTCCGATACCGCCAGCATTCCCGGCGCGCGACGCACGACCGCCGGCTGCAGCAACGGCGCCTACATGCTGGTTGGCTTCACGCCGCTGTTGAACCAGGGTTCGGTCACCAGCCTGGTCGGCCGGGTCGGCAGCTTGCTGACCAACACGCTGAATCCGACCAATCTGCTGAATTCGATCACGGCGATCCTGAGCACCGCGGTCACCACGCCGACGCAGCTGCTGCCGCCATACCAGGGCAAGGAGGCTTATGCCGAACTGATCCAGTACCTCGGTGGCCGCGATGTCTACAACGCACCGCTGGCGCGCTGGGACGGGCTGACCGGCCTGCTGACCCGGGACACGACGATCGAGCTGGCCAGCGGCCTGTACAGCAAGCCGGCACTGGAATGCCGGACTGCCAACGTGCTGAACGTGATGCTGACCAACAACATCCGCGACAGCGAGTCCGACGCCCTGCTGCGCAGTCGGCTGTCCGGGCTGCCCGCCAGTGGCGCGATCACGCTAGGCGACGTGGTGCGCCAGACCTCGGCGCCCAATGCGTTCAAGGATCGGGACAACAACGACATCAACCTGCGCTCGTTCTTCCTGCTGCAGAACCTGCTGACCAGCACGGCGACGCTGGCCAATACCGGCGCCACGGTGCTTTCGTACGTCGACAGCCTCGGCTTGCTCGGGCTCGGCCAGAGCCTGGCGCCGCTGCTGAAGCCGACCTTGGTCACCGATGCGTCGCTGGTCACGCCGCGCGTCGCCAGCAGCCCGCAATCGTCGACCGGACTGCTGGAACCCGCCTACTTCGCGCAGTTCCGGCCGCGCGATGGCGGCAGCCCTAACTGGGACGGCAACATCAAGGTGCTGCGCTTCGCGCGCGACAGTGCCGGCGTGCAGCGTTATCTCGACAATGCCGGCAATAACGGCATTGCCAGCGATGGCCGCATCGCCAGCACGGCGCTGACCATCGGCACGCGCGGCGGCGCGCTCGGTGGCGCCGGCGTCGATGGCCGCACCACCACGCTGGGCGGCGTCGGCCAGAACATTCCGGGTTATCGGGTCGGCGGCGGCGGCAATCCCGGCCGCATCAACAGCGATGGCGCCCGGCAGATCTTCTACGACGCGCTGAACGGCTCGAACGTGCCGTCGCTGGCGGCACTTGATGCCGACAGCCAGACGGTGCGCGACGCACTGAGGACCGATCTCGGCGTCACCGGCAGCACCGCCAGCGACGACACGCTGCGCCGTGCGCTGCTGCTGCATGCGCGCGGCTTCAACGTCGGCACGTCGACGGCGCCGGTCGGCACCGGGGCCAGCCTGACCGGCGTGACCGGCCGGCCTTGGCTGCTCGGGGCAGTGCTGCACTCGCAGCCAGTGGCGGTGAATTACGGTGCCCGCAGCGGCTACAGCAGCAGCAACCCGGATATCCGCCTGCTGTTCGGATCGGCCGATGGCCTGCTGCACTCGGTGAAGAACAGCGACCTGTCGGAAACCTGGGCGTTCATGCCGCGCGCGACGATGGCCAGCCTGAAGACCTTGCGCGACGACCGCTACGCACAGGCGTTCCCGTACGGTGTCGACGGCGCGCCGAGCGTGCTGATCATCGATCGCGGCACCAGCACTACGCTGGCCGAAGGCGGCCCCGCCGATGGCGTCATCGACAGCAACAATCCGAACGACCGTGCCTACGCTTTCTTCGGCCTGCGTCGCGGCGGCAAGCACCGCTATGCGCTCGACATCACCGATCCCGATCGGCCGCGTCTGATCTGGCGCATCGGCCCCGATGGTCTCTACAGCGCCAATGCCTCGGTGCCCGGGCTGGTGACCGGCTCGGCCGCGCAGTTCGCCGAGCTGGCGCTGAGCTTCGGCACTCCGACGGTCGGCCGGCTGCGCTACAGCACGGCACCGAACACCAACGTCACGCGCCCGGTGCTGCTGTTCGGCGGCGGCTACAACGGCGGCGTGGCCGCCAACGGCAGCCGGATCGGCAAGGACGCCAACAACAGCCTCGCGGCCACCGCGGCGGCAGCGGTCGGCGTCGACGACAGCGTCGGCAATGCGCTGTACATCGTCGACGCGGTCACCGGCGAGCTGGTCTGGAAAGCCAACCGCAGCACCACCACCGCCATCGTCGGTTACGACAGCAGCACCCGGCTGTTCCGGCATCCGCTGCTGGCCGACAGCATCGCTTCCGACCTGACCGTGCTCGATACCGATGGCGACGGGCTGAGCGATCGTCTGTATGTCGGCGATACCGGCGGCCGTGTCTGGCGTGCCGATTTCCCCGGGACCGATCGCAGCGCCTGGACGCTGGGACCGATCGCCAACCTCGGCCGCGGCCATCCGGTCGGCAGCGCAGCGGCAGATGCCAGCAACGCCAACGATCGGCGCTTCTTCCATGCTCCGGATTACGTGCCGGGACGCGATGCCAGCGGCAGCTTCGATGCCGTCGTGGTCGGCTCCGGTGACCGCGAAGATCCGTTCAACCGGACCACCGGCAACTGGCTATACACGATCCGGGATCGCGACACGACGTCCGGCAAGACGCTGACCGATACCGGCGTCAACGGCGTGATCGCCTCGCCTTCCGATACCCGACTGATCCAGCAATCGACACTGGCCGACATCAGCAGCGCCTGTGCAACGGTGAGCAACGCCGCGTGCTCGACGGGTGCTGCGGCCAGCAGCGGCTGGCGCCTGCAGCTGGCGAACTCCGGCGAGAAGGCGGTCTCGGCGCCGATCACGGTCGGCAACGTGGTCAACCTGTCGAGCTTCGTGCCACCGGCCGTCGGCGGCAACAGCTGCGTGCCCGACGAAGGCAGCAGCCGCCTGTATGGCGTGCGGCTGCTAGATGGTCGGCCGGCCGTTCAGCAGTACATCAGCGATGGCGACAACGATCTGCGCAGCCGCCGTGCCGCCGCACCCGGCATCGCCGGCGAAGCCAGCGCACTGACACCGCAGCTGACCACGATCAACGCCGAGACCTTGGGCGCGACGGTTCCGCTGATCTACCGAACCTTCTGGCGCGAGCGGCGCGAAGACGAAGAAAAACCGGTGGCACAATGACGACCGCTCCAGATCTGGCGCTGCCCGCCAGCCGCTTGCCGACGACCCTTACGCCATGAAGCAGTCACGCGGTTTCACGTTGATTGAACTGATGGTGGCCGTGGTGGTGGTCGCCATCCTTGCGACCTTGAGCCTGCCCTCGTTCCGGCAATACTCGGTCAGGACCAACCGCACCGTCGCCAAGACCGTGCTGAGCCAGATCGCGCAGCAGCAGGAAACCTGGTTCGGCGACCGCAAGGCCTATGCCTCGCGTCTGAGCCTGCTGGGCTATCCGGCCGATGCGCTGTACATCGACGCATCCGGCGAGATGCGCTCCGGCACCAGCAGCAGCAGCACCTATCGCATCAGCCTCGCAGCCGTGGGCAGCGGTGATTTCGCGCGCTGTTCGTCAGCCACCGCATCGGCAGAAACGGTTCGCCTGGCCTGGGTGCTGCTGGCCGAACCGCAGAATGCGCAGTCCGGCAGTGACTACGCCTGCGGCACGCTGTGCCTGTACTCGACCGGCCAGCGCGGCGCCACGGCGCCGATCGACGCGGACACGATGTACAAGCAATGCTGGGCGCGCTGAGCATCCGCACGCCGGCAACACGGGTTTTGGCCTGAATCAGGCCACCGGCCGCCGCACCGACTGCAGCACCAGGTCAACGATCATCAGGCCGGCGCCCAGCGTGATCGCCATGTCGGCGACATTGAACGCCGCGAAGTGCCAGTCGCCGACATAGAACTGGATGAAGTCCAGCACGTAGCCGCGCGCAGCCCGATCGATGGCGTTCCCGAGCGCCCCACCCAGCACGAACACGAACGCCAGCGCGTTGAGCAACTGCCCGTGGCGGTTGCTGCGCAGCCACCACAGGATGCCGATGCTGACCGCCGTGCTCAGCACGATGAACATCGCCGCCGGCGCGGTATTCAGCATCGAGAACGCAGCACCGGTGTTGTGCAGCCGCACCAGGTTGAAGTACGGAATCACCGGGATGCTGTCGTACAGCGCCATGATCCGATCGACGAAATGCTTGGTCAGCTGATCGATGACGATGACGATCGCCGCGATCCACAGCAGCCGCAGGTTGTCGAACGGCGCCTTCGCAGCTTTGCTCTCAGACATGCCGACGTGCCTCGCCCGGTCCGTCGATGTTGCTGATGCAGCGGCCGCACAGCGCCGGATGCGCCGCGTGGCTGCCGACGTCCGGACGGCGGTGCCAGCAACGGCCACACTTCTCGGCGCCGGTCGCGGTCGCCGCGATCCAGATCGTCGCACCGTTTTCCAGCTTCGCTTCATGCGCCGTCGCCGGCTTCAGCGCCAGCGGCTGCGCCGAAGCGCCTGAAGTGATGAACCAGAAGCGCAGCTCGTCGCCGACCTTGGCCAGCGCGGCTTCGGCAGCGCCATCGGCATACAGCGCGACATCGGCATCCAGTGCCGAGCCGATCGTGCCGGCCGCCCGCAAGGTCTCCAGTTCCTTCTTGACCGCTTCGCGGGCTTCGAGCAGCACGGTCCAGTCGGCATCGGTCAGCGCGTCGGCCGTCACGGCCGGCAGCGCGTACCAGGTCTGGATGAACACGGTCTGGCTGCGATCGCCCGGCAGCAGCTTCCAGATCTCGTCAGCGGTGAACGACAGGATCGGCGCGATCCAGCGCACCATCGCTTCGGCGATGTGCAGCAGCACGGTCTGCGCCGAGCGGCGCGCATGGCTGGCTTCCGGCAGCGTGTACAGCCGGTCCTTCAGCACATCGAGATACAAGCTGCCGAGATCGACCGCGCAGTAGTTGTGCAGCTGCTGATAGACCTGATGGAACTGCTTCGCCGCGTAGGCAGCCTGGATCTCGCCCTGCACGCGCGTGAGCTCCGACAGCGCCCAGCGATCCATCGACAGCAGCTGTTCGGGTGCAACCGTGTGCTGTGCCGGGTCGAAACCGTGCAGGTTCGACAGCAGATAGCGCACCGTGTTGCGGATGCGCCGGTAGGCGTCGGCAATGCGCTTCAGCAGGTTGTCGCTGATCGCGATCTCGCCGGAGTAATCGCTGGCCGCAACCCACAGGCGCAGCACGTCGGCGCCGAGCGTCTTGGTGACCGTCTGCGGGGCGACGACATTGCCCAGCGACTTCGACATCTTGTTGCCCTTCTCGTCGACCGTGAAGCCGTGCGTCAGCACCGCCTTGTACGGCGAGCGGCCGCGCATCGCGACCGAGGTCAGCAGTGACGACTGGAACCAGCCGCGATGCTGGTCCGAGCCTTCCAGATACATGTCGGCCTGCGGCGCGAGGCCATCGGCATCGAGCTTGTCCGGATGATTGGCGACGAAGCTGCACTGGTGTACCGAGCCGGAATCGAACCAGACATCGAGCGTGTCCGGGCACTTGTCGTAGTGCTCGGCGTCGTCGCTGATCCAGTCGGACACGCTGGAACCGAACCAGGCTTCGAGGCCGCTGGCTTCGACGGCATCGCCGACCCGGCGCAGGATCGCCGCCGAATCCGGATGCAAGGTCTGGGTGCGGCGATCGACCAGCACCGCCATCGGCACGCCCCAGGTGCGCTGCCGCGAGATGCACCAGTCCGGGCGCTCGGCGACCATTCCGCGGATGCGGTCCTCGCCCCAGCCGGGAATCCATTCGGTCTTGGCAATGGCATCGAGCGCCTGCGGGCGCAGGCCGTTGCCATCCATCGACACGAACCACTGCGGCGTGGCGCGGAAGATCAGCGGCGTCTTGTGGCGCCAGCAGTGCGGATAGCTGTGATCGAACTTGGCGACGTGAACCAGTGCGCCGGCATCGCGCAGCGCATTGATCACCGGCTCATCGACCTTGCGCACATACAGACCGCCGACCACCGGCGTGCCGGCGACATAGACACCCGTGCCCATCAGCGGGCTTTCGACGGCAATGCCGTTGGCCACGCCGATGTTGTAGTCGTCAACGCCATGGGCCGGTGCGGTATGCACGAGGCCGGTACCGGCATCAAGCGTGACGTGCTCGCCGACCAGGATCGGCTTCGGCTGCGCTTCGGCATCGAAGGGATGCACGTAGGTCTTGCCGCCCAGCGCTGCACCCTTGGCGCGACCCAGCACGACCGGATCAGAAATGCCATAACGCTTCGCTGACGCTTCGAGCAGGCCTTCCGCCAGCACCAGGCGGCCATGCTCGGCTGTCTCGACCAGCACGTAGTCCAGTTCGGGATTGACCGAGGTCGCCTTGTTGGCCGGGATCGTCCACGGCGTAGTGGTCCAGATCACGAAGCGGATCGGCGCCGTACCGCTGGCACCGAACACGGCGGCAAGCTCGGCTGGGTTGGTCGACGCGAAACCGACATCGATCGCGAAGCTGGTCTTGTCCTGGTATTCGACTTCCGCTTCGGCCAGCGACGAACCGCAGTCCAGACACCAGTGCACCGGCTTGAAGCCGCGCGTGACATGACCGTTGGCAACGATCCGCGACAGCACCCGCAGCTGCTCGGCCTCGAACTTCGGGTCCATCGTCAGATACGGCCGTTCCCAGTCGGCGAGCACGCCCAGGCGCTTGAAGTCGGCGCGCTGGCGCGCGATCTGCTCGTTCGCGTACTTGCGGCACTCGGCGCGGAATTCGGCGGCGTTGAGCTTGTCGCCGACCTTGCCGAACTTCTTTTCAACCTGCAGTTCGATCGGCAGGCCATGGCAATCCCAGCCCGGCGTGAATGGCGCGTGGAAGCCGTCGAGGCGCGCCGCCTTGACGATCATGTCCTTGAGCACCTTGTTGACCGCGTGGCCGATATGGATGTCGCCATTGGCGTACGGGGGGCCGTCGACGAACCAGTAATCGGGCCGGCCTGTCGTCGCCGCAACGATCTGCGCGTACAGGCCCTCGCCTTCCCATTGCTCGAGCATCTTCGGCTCGCGCACGGCAAGGCCGGCCTGCATCGGGAAATCGGTCTGCGGCAGGTTCAGCGTCTGCTTGTAGTCCGGGCCTGCAGCGGCGTCTTTGACGGTGTCGTTCACGAGGGCATCAGCTCGGCAGTGAAATGGGTGCGTGCGTCATGGCCATCGGCCTGCATCTGCGCAGCCAGCGCATCGAGCCCGTCGAACTTGAGCTGCGGACGCAGGAACTTGTGGAATTCGATCGCGACTTCGCGGCCGTACAGATTGGGCTTGACATCGAAGACGTGGGTTTCGAGCAGGCAGGTGGTCAGCCCCAGCGTCGGCCGCACGCCGAGGCTGGCGACGCCGGGCAGACCGTCGGGCGCTTCGTCCCAATAGGCCTTCACGGCATAGACGCCGTGGGCCAGCGCCGGCGGCCGACGCAGGTGCAGGTTGGCGGTGGCCATGCCCAGCTCCCGGCCGAGCTTGAGGCCGTGACGCACGCGCCCGGTGATCCGGTAGCGGCGGTCGAGCAGACGTTCGACGACATCGAGATCGGGCAGCGCCAGCGCGGCGCGCAGGCCGGTGGAACTGCTGCGCGCGCCATCGAGCGTGACGGTCCCGAGGCCTTCGGCCGTGAAACCGGCCGAAGCACCGATCTGTTGCAGCAGTGCCAGGTCACCGACGCGCCGGGCGCCGTAGCGGAAGTCGTCGCCGACGATCACCGCGCGCGTGCCGAGGCCATCGACCAGCACCTGGCGGACGAAATCCTCGGCGCTCATCGCGGCCAGCCGCGGCCCGAACGGCAGCAGCAGCACCCGTTCGACGCCGTAGGCTTCGAGGTCACGCAGCTTGCCTCTGAGGTCGGCAATGCGCGGTGGCGGGTTGTCGCGCTGGAAGTACTCACGCGGCATCGGCTCGAAGCAGACCACGGTGGCCGGCATGCCATGTTCGACCGCCAGCGCACGCAGGCGGGCGATCAGCGCCTGATGGCCGCGGTGCAGGCCATCGAAGTTGCCGATCGACACCACGCTGCCGCAGTGACGCGGCGCGAGATTGTGCAGTCCGCGGATCAGCTCCATCGACAGGACGTTATTCAGGAAGGACGCGGATTATAAAGGCGGAACCGGGCCCTATCAGGCCGCGCCGCGGAAGTGGCGAACCCGCAGGCCGCTGGCCGCCAGCAGCGCGAAATAGACCGCCAGCGCCACCGCGACCAGCAACAGCATGCGTCCGCCACGCGCCCATTCACCGGCGGCAAGCCAGCTGGCGAGATCACCGGCCAGCCACAGCACGGCAGCGCCCATCGCCGCATTGGCCACCATCAAGCGTAGCCAGAACAATCCCCAGCCCGGCTGGCTGCGGTAGATGCCATCCCGCTTGAGCCGCGTGAACAGCAGCGCGGCATTGATGCACGCGGTCAGCGACGTCGAGATCGCCAGACCCACATGTGCGCCCTCGAAGGCGTGCAGCTTCGAATAGGCGAACAGCGAAAGGCTCAGCGCCATGCCGATGACCAGGCTGATGATCGCGAAGCGCACCGGCGTCCTGGTTTCCTGACGCGCGTAGAAGCCCGGCACCAGCACCTTGACGAACGAAAAGCCCATGAAGCCTGCGCCATAGGCCCACAGCGCCCAGGTGGTCATCCGCACATCATTGGCGGTGAAGGCACCGTGGCCGTAGACCGTCGACACCAGCGGTCCGGCCAGCAGACACAGGCCGAGTGCCGCCGGCAGGCCGATCAGCAGGATCACTCGCAAGCTCCAGTCGAGCGTCGCGGAAAATGCTTCCGGCGTCTTTTTCGCATGCTGCGCCGACAGCGCCGGCAGGATCGCCGTGCCGACGGCGATCGAAAAGATGCCGAGCGGAAACTCCATCAGCCGGTTCGCGTAGTACAGCCAGCTGACCGATCCGCTGGCGATGTGCGTCGACAGGTTGGTATTCAGCAGCAGCGAGATCTGCGCCACCGACGAGCCGATCATCACCGGAACCATCAGGGTGACGATGCGCTTGACGCGGCCATCGCCCCAGGCCCAGCGCGGCTTGG
This sequence comes from Gammaproteobacteria bacterium, assembly GCA_026398875.1. Lineage (GTDB taxonomy): Bacteria > Pseudomonadota > Gammaproteobacteria > Nevskiales > Nevskiaceae > Nevskia. The sequence goes on from JAPLSB010000019.1 coordinate 331,761, forward strand.
GCAGCAGCTTCAACTTCGCCATCAGCGGCAACTGGAACGCGAACTGGAGAACACCGGCGACGAACACTGCATAGGCCAGAACCTGCACCGAGTCGGCGTCGATGAAGGCCGTGGCGATCAGGCACAGGTTCAGGATCACCGGAGTAGCCGCCGGCACTGCAAACTTTCCGTAGGCGTTCAGCACGCCGCCGGCCATCGACGTCAGCGAGATGAACATCAGGTACGGGAACGTCCAGCGCAGCAGCTCGGTGGCCAGCGCGTTCTGCGCGGGGTCTGCCGTGAACCCGGACGCGAAAAGCCAGACCAGCGCCGGTGCGCCCAGACAGCCGATCACCGTGACAATGCTGAGCACGCCACCGAGCGTGCCAAGCACCACTGCCACCATGTCGCGGGCGTCCTGATGGGTTCCGGTGGTCTTCACCTCGGTGAAGACAGGCACGAAGGCCTGGGAAAACGCGCCTTCGGCGAACATGCGGCGGCCGAAGTTCGGAATCATCAGCGCAACCAGAAAAGCATCCATCGCCGCACCGGCGCCAAAGGCCGTGGCCAGCATGATTTCGCGGACAAAACCAAGCAGGCGCGACAAAAGAGTCAGCAGGCTGACAACGCCGCTGGACTTGAGCAGGCTTTTCGACATGTTTGCGGAAGCAGAGCCGGGAAGGAGGAGCTGAAAAGCGACGTCACGCCAGGACGCGGAGGCGCAAAGAACATCGAACAAGCCCGTGTCGGAAGTCGGGACGATCCGGTGAAGCGGTTCTCGCCGCCTTTGCGTCTCCGCGTGAAATTGCCGTTGCCGCACGCGGCGCGTTGACAGGCGCTGGGTCGACGAAGATACTAGCGCGCTTCGATTTTGTCAGTTGCCGGTTCACGGCTTCGGTCGAATCGCCGGTCGGCCGTTCTGGCCGTCACACCATCGAAACCGCTTTAAGGAGTTTTCACCTTGGCCAACACCCCGCAGGCGCGCAAGCGCGCACGCCAGTCCGAACAGAACCGCGAGCGCAATGCCAGCCAGCGCTCGATGATCCGCAGCACCATCAAGAATCCACAAGAACAAGGCCGCTCGCCACAAGAGCCGCCTGCAGGCGCACATCAAGGCGCTCGCCTAAGCATCTCGTGGTAAACAAAAACGCGACCTTCGGGTCGCGTTTTTCGTTTCGGTGATCGGATTTGCAACGCGGTACTGCCTGCGCTGCCAGTCCGGCCCTCAGTCGTCCTGACGCGGGGCCATCGGCGTCAGCAGCGGGGCGGCGCCGCCGTTGCCAGGAAGCGCATCGGTCTCGTGTTCGTCGGTGCCCTTGAACCAGCGTGTGGCGCGTTCGCCGATCCGCTGCAGGTAGGTGTAGAGCACCGGCACCACGACCAGCGTCAACAGGCTTGACGTGATGACGCCACCGATCACCGCGCGCCCCATCGCGGCATTGGTTTCGCCACCTGCCCCGCTGCCGATCGCCATCGGCAGCATGCCGAAGATCATCGCCAGCGTGGTCATGATGATCGGCCGCAGACGGACCTGCCCGGCCTCCAGCAGTGCCTCGCGCAAGCCGCGTCCCTCGCGAAGGCTCTGGTTGGCGAAATCGACCAGCAGGATCGCGTTCTTGGTCACCAGCCCCATCAGCATGATGAAGCCGATGATCGAAAACATGTTCAAGGTCGTGCCGGTCACCAGCAGCGCGATGAATACGCCTGCCAGCGACAGCGGCAATGACACCATGATCGCCAGCGGCTGCAGGAAGCTGCCGAACTGCGAGGCCAGGATCAGGTAGATGAAGATCACTGCAAGCCCCATCGCGGCCAGTGCGGCGGCACCCGACTCATCCTGATCGGCCTGCTGACCGCCGATTTCCCAGCGATAGCCGGGCGGCAATGGCTTGCCCTTGATGATCTTCTTGATGTCTTCGCCGACATCGCCGGCCGGTCTGCCTTCAGCGTTGGCGTAGATCGACACCCGCCGCTGCAGGTTCTGGCGCTTGATCTGCTGCGGGCTGGAAATCGGCACGAACTCGGCAACCTGACGCAGCGGCACCAGCATCGGCGTGCCATCGGCATTGAGCCGCGTGCTGGTCAACGCGAGATTGCCAAGGTCAGCCGCGATTTCGCGGTCTTCACGCGGCAGACGTACCGTCACTTCGTAGTTCTGCCCGTCCGGCGCCAGCCAGTAGCTGATCTGGTCGCCTGCGACCAGCGGACGCAGCGCCGCGCCGATGCGGGCATTGCTGAGACCGAGATCGCTGGCCAGTTCCTGATTGATGCGAACGGCAATGCCGGGACTTTCGCCTTTCTCGCTGCTCTCAAGATCGGAAATGCCCTTGACCTTGCGCATCTCGGCCATCGCGGCCTGGGTGATCTCGGTCAGCTTTGCCGGCTCAGGGCCGAGCAGCGAAATGAAGATCGAGCCGCCGAAACCGACGGCGAGATCGACCCCGGCCACCTGCTTGACCCGCTCGCGGATCGCCTTTTCGATGTCCTTCTGCGGCCGCCGGTGGGTGACGCTTTTGTCGGTCAGGCGCAGATTCAGCCGTGCGTAGTTCTTGCCTTCCTCGGTGCCGACTTCGGTGGCGATGGTCTCGATTTCCGGGAACTCGCGCAGCAGGGTTTCGACCTGACGCGCCTTGGCATCGGTGTACGCCAGGCTCGAACCCAGCGGCGTGTTGATTCGCAGCGAAGTGAAGCCGTCGTCGCCGCGCGGAAAGAATTCGCTGCCGATGAACGGCAGCAGCGCGAAGCTGCCGAAGAACGTGAAGGCCGCGATCCACAGCACGATGCCGCGGTTCGACAGCGTCCCGATCTGTCGCCAGTCGAGCTTACGCGCGGCGTGGGCAAGCCCGAAGACCGGAAACCAGACACGCCGCCGTTCGGTGCGCAGCGCCCAGGCCAGCACCCGGCCATAGACACGATGCAGGGCGTCAACCCCATGCTCGACCTTCTCCATCAACCGGCCGAGCCAGGGCGCGTACTTGAAGCGATCCTTGACCGGATCGCGCCAGACTGCAGACAGCATCGGGTCCAGCGTAAAGCTGACGAACAGGCTGACCAGCACCGCGACCGCCACCGTGATGCCGAACTGGAAGAAGAAGCGGCCGATGATGCCGCTCATGAACGCCACCGGCACGAACACCGCCAGGATCGCGAACGTGGTGGCCATCACCGCAAGGCCGATTTCCTGCGTTCCGTCGAGCGCGGCGCGCACGTGGCTCTTGCCCATTGCGAGGTGGCGCACGATGTTTTCGCGCACCACGATCGCATCGTCGATCAGCAGGCCGATGCACAGGCTCAGCGCCATCAGCGTCAGGAAGTTCAGCGTGAAGCCGAACGCATGCAGCGCAATGAACGTTGCGATCACCGAGATCGGCAAGGTCAGCCCGGTGATGATCGTCGAGCGCCACGAATGCAGGAACAGGAAGACGATCAGCACGGTCAGGATGCCGCCTTCGAGGATCGTTTCCTTGACCTGCTCGACCGATGCCGTGATGTCGTCGGCGGTCGCATAGATCTTGACGATCTTCACATCGGTCGGCAGTTCTTCCTTCAGCCGCTCGATCGCCTTGGCCACGCCCTGCGCGGTGCTGACGATGTTCGCGCCCTGCACCTTCTGGATATCGATGGTCACGGCCCGCTTGCCATCGACACGGGAAATCGAGGTCTCCTCGGCTTCGCCATCGACGACTTCGGCGACTTGATCGAGGTGTACCGCCGTACCGTTCTGGACGGCGACGACGATGCGCGCGAACTGCTCTGGCTGCTTGATCCGGCCTTCGATGCGGACCAGCTGTTCGGCGGCACCACGCGAGATCGAGCCGGCCGGCAGATCCTGATTGGCCGCCTGGATCGCCGTGATCACCTGATCGACCCCGATCCGCCAGGCTTCGAGTGCAGCCGGCTTCAGCAGCACCTGCACCTGCCGCTTGGACTGGCCACTGACGCTGATACTGCCGACGCCGAGCACGTTCTGCAGCCGCTTGACCACCACCTGATCAACCAGCGTGGAAATCTCGCGCAGGCTGCGCGTTTCCGAATACAGCGCCAGATTGATGATCGGCTGCTGGTTTTCGTCTTCGTTGGTGCGCGAAATCAGCGGCGGCTTGGCGTCACGCGGGAAGCTCGGCTGGATCTGCGCGACCTTGTCGCGCGTTTCCTGCGCGGCGCGCGCGATGTCGACCGACAGATCGAACTCGATCGAGATGAAGCCGCCGCCTTCACGCGCCGTGCCCCAGATACGCTTGACCCCTTCGACGGCGTTGACCGCTTCCTCGATCGGCTTCAGCAGATCGTTCTCGACCGCTTCCGGCGCAGCACCGGGGTAGGAGATGGAAATGCTCAGCACAGGGATCGAGACATCCGGGAGCTTCTCGACCGCCAAGCGCTGGTACGAGAACACGCCGAGCACCAGCAGCGCGACCATGACCATGGTCGCGAACACCGGCTGATTGACGCTGGTCTTGGTGATCCACATGGCGCAGACCCCGGCTTACTGGGCAGGCGCTGCGGACGGCTTCGCGAGCGTGACCGCCGCGCCGTCCTGCAGCGCATCGATCTTCGCCGCCAGCACCGACGTGCCGACCGCCAGTCCTTCACGCACTTCCACGAACGATGCGTCGTCGGTCTTGAGCCCGAGGGTCACGGCGCGCCGCACCAGTTTGCCGTTGTCGATCGCCAGCACGTAGGTCACGCCGGCATCGCTGCGGATCGCAGCACTCGGCACGGTTGGCGATGGTGCCGACTGGTCGAGCACCAGTTCGCCCTGCGCGAACATGCCGCCGCGAAGCGCGCTGTCCGCGTTGTCGACCGACAGGTAGAGCTTGATCGAGCGCGTCCCGGCGTCGGTCGCCGGGTTGATCCGCTCGACGCGCGCCTCGAAGGCCCGATCACCATAGCCGCCGACTCTGACCTGCGCGATCTGACCGATCTTCACCGCAGGAATCTCCGACGCGGGCGCCGGCGCTTCGAGTTCGAGGCGACTCAGGTCGACGATCGCCAGCAACGGCGAATCCGGCGAAACCTTCTCGCCCGGCTGCACCATGCGCTGTGACACGATGCCGCGAATCGGCGCGCGCACCACGGCATCGTCGACGCTGATCTGGGCGACGCGCGCCTGCGCTTCAGCAACCTTGACGCTAGCTGCAGCAGCGTCGTATGCGCTTTGGGCGGAATCGAAGGCGTTCTGCGAGATGAACTTCTGCTCCAGCATCTTGGCGTTGCTGTCGCGGTTGACCTTGGCCAGCGCCAGATCGGCGCGCGCCTTGTCGAGTGCGGCCCGCTGCGCCTCGAACTGGGCACCGAGATTGCGGATATCGATGCGGGCCAGCACCTGCCCCTTCTCGACCGCCTGCCCTTCGCGGACCTGCACGTCGAGCACGTCGCCGGACACGCGTGACTTGACGGTGGCCTGCACCAGCGGCGTCAGCGTGCCGGACAGCGGCAGCCGCCGAGACAGCGCACGGAGTTCGACCTTCGCGATATCCGCCGTTGCAAGCTCCATCGGACCGACCGGCGGCTTGGCGTCCTTCTCGACCGCGACGGCGCGCCCCCGCAGCACAAGCCATGCGCCGCTGGCCGCCGCCAGCACGAGAAGGACAGCAACGATCAGCATGATCTTGCGTCGCGCGCGCGCGGGCGCCGCATCGCGGCTGTGGCTGATGACACTCATGCAGGAATCCCCCGGATACGCGGCTAGAACCGGTATCGCGTCGATCGTGAGAAAGGTGGCTGCCGCTACGATGCGGCAACGATGCGCTTTGGATGCGCGACGCGCGAACCGGGTTTGATCGCGACGATGATCGACAGGCCATCGAGCGATCGCTGACGCACGGCCATCACTGCGCGTGGCCCTTGCCGCGATCTCAGACGGCCAGCACCAGATTGTCGCGATGAATCAATTCGGGTTCGCCGGGATAGCCCAGACGCGCGGCAATCTCGGCACTGGGCACGCCGGCGACGCGGGTCGCCTCCGCCGAATCGTAGTTGCTGAGGCCCCTTGCGATTTCCCGGCCATTCAGATCGAGACACAACACGAGGTCGCCTCGGGCGAACTCGCCGCCGACCTGACGCACACCAACCGGCAACAGGCTGCGGCCCTGTTCGCGCAATACCTTCACGGCGCCGTCGTCGAGCGTCAGCCGGCCGCGCACCTGCAACTGCCCGGCGATCCAGCGCTTGCGCGACGCCATCACCGACTGCGCCGGCTTCAGAAGCGTGCCGATCGACTCGCCAGCGGCAATCTTCAGCAAGGCATCCGGCGTGCGGCCATAAGCGATCACCGTGGCGGCACCCGAGCGCGCCGCCCAGTGCGCAGCGGTCAGCTTGGTACGCATGCCACCGCGACCGAGCTCTCCCTTGGAATCGCCGGCCATGCCGCCCAGGTTCGGGTCGGAAAGATCGGCTTCCGACAGCAGCTTGGCATCCGGGTTGGTGCGCGGATCAGCGTCGTACAGACCTTGCTGATCGGTCAGGATGACCAGCAGATCAGCCTCGATCAGATTGACGGTCAGGGCACCCAGCGTGTCGTTGTCGCCGAGGCGAATCTCGTCGGTGGCCACCGTGTCGTTCTCGTTGACGACCGGCACCACGCCCAGCTCAAGCAAAGTGTTCAAGGTGCCGCGGGCATTCAGGTAACGGCCGCGATCGGAGACATCGTCATGGGTCAGCAGGATCTGCGCGGCGCGCAGGCCATGCTTTTCGAATTCGGTTTCGTAGGCGCGCACCAGGCCCATCTGGCCGACCGCTGCCGCAGCCTGCAGGCCATGCAGGTTGGTCGGCCGCTTGCTCATGCCGAGGCGCACCATGCCCTCGGCGACGGCACCCGACGACACCAGCACCACGTGCCGCCCCTGGGCACGAAGCGCGGCGATCTGCTCACACCAGTCGGCAATCGCTTCGCGGTCCAGACCGCGACCGCGCGCGGTGACCATAGCACTGCCGACCTTGATGACCCAGCGACGGCTGGTATTCAGCGTTTCACGGCTCTTGGTTTGCGTCATATGCGTGCTGGAAGGCTTCAGGCGTCGAGATCGCTTTCGACGTCGTCATGGTCATCGGCTTGCGGTGCCGGACGCGCCGGCGGCGCGTCATCCAGCAAGGTGTAGTCGGGCACGGTGCGCACTGGCGCGTGGGCTTCGACCCACTCCATCGCGTCCTTGCACAGCGGTTCCAGATTGCGCCGGGCGGCGGCCGAGATCCGGTAGTGACGTCCGGTCCAGCCGAGGCGTTCGAGCGCGTCGTCAATCAGCGCGTCGGATTCCTCGTCGCTCATCAGATCGATCTTGTTGAACAGCAGCCACTGTTCGCGGCCGGCCAGTTCCTCGCTGAACTCGGCGAGTTCGGCGTTGATCGTCTCGATGTGATCGACGATGTCGCCGCCATCCGGCGGCAGGATGTCGACCAGATGCAGCAGCAGCCGTGTGCGCTGCAGGTGCTTCAGGAAACGGATGCCGAGTCCAGCGCCTTCGGCCGCGCCTTCGATGATGCCGGGGATGTCGACCATCACGAAGCTGCGGGTCATGCCAACGGACACGACACCGGGCTGCGGGTACAAGGTGGTGAACGGGTAATCGGCGATCTTCGGACGTGCCGCCGACACCGCACCGAGCAGCGTCGACTTGCCGGCATTCGGCATGCCGAGCAGGCCGACGTCGGCCAGCACGCTCAGCTCCAGCCGCAGTTCGCGGCGTTCGCCCGGCGTGCCGGGGCTGGCACGGCGCGGTGCTCGATTGGTCGATGACTTGAAACGGGCGTTGCCAAGGCCATGGAAGCCGCCGGCAGCCACCTTGATCCGCTGGCCCTTGGCGGTCAGTTCACCGATCTGTTCTTCGGTATCGACATCGAACACCTGAGTGCCGAGCGGCATCGGGATTTCGATGTCCGGAGCGCCAGCACCCTTGCAGTCCGAACCGCTGCCGTTCTCGCCCCGCTTGGCCTTGAACACGCGGTTGAAGCGGAAATCAGCGAGAGAATTGAGATTCGGCTCGGCGACCACCCAGACCGTGCCGCCATCGCCACCGTCGCCACCATCCGGGCCGCCGAACGGAATCGCGCGCTCGCGGCGGAAGCTCACGCAGCCATTGCCGCCATCACCTGCTTCGACGCGGATCGTGGCTTCGTCAACGAATTTCATGGTTCGGCGGCATCTCGGTCTGCAGCAACTACAACGACTTCAGGAGCTTCAAATGACAAGGCCCCGTCAGACGGGGCCTTGGTATCGCACGTCTGCGCGGATCAGGCCGCGACGATGTCGACGAACTTGCGACCGTTCGGACCGCGAGTCACGAACTTCACATGGCCATCGGCCTTCGCGAACAGCGTGTGGTCGGTGCCGATGCCACAGTTCACACCCGGGTGAACCTGGGTGCCACGCTGGCGGATGATGATGTTGCCGGCGATGACGGCTTCGCCGCCAAAACGCTTGACGCCGAGGCGCTTGGCCTGCGAATCGCGACCGTTACGGGTTGAACCGCCTGCTTTCTTGTGTGCCATTGCTGTTCTCCTTCTTCGAGGTCACCGCGCTTAGGCGGTGATCTCCGTGATCTTGATCGCCGTGAAATTCTGCCGGTGACCCTGTTCCTTGTGGTAGTGCTTGCGGCGGCGGTGCTTGATGATGCGGATCTTGTCGCCACGGCCGTGGGCCGTGACTTCCGCCTTGACGACGGCACCGGTGACGATCGGCGCGCCGATCTTCACGGCTTCGCCATCGGCAACCATGAGCACTTCGCTGAAGCTGACAGTGTCGCCAACAGAAGCGACGATCGTTTCAACCTTGAGGGTTTCGCCGGGGGTGACCCGGTACTGCTTGCCACCGGTCTTGATGACTGCGTACATGCTTGTAACTCCAAGAAAAATTGCGGCTATCTAGTTGCTTTTGTAAGGCTGCTCTTCGAATGCTGACGAAAGAACGGCCCCGGGAACTCGACATTCTAGTTTCGCGACGCGAGCCGGTCAATCACGTGCTACACGCTCAGCCGCAGGCCAGATGACGCCGAATCAGCGCGGCGCACTGCTCAGGCGCCTCGGCCACGGCCCAGTGCCCGGCTTCCGCAATTCGCCGAACGTCGGCAGCCGCGAAGCGATCAGCGTAGTGGCGCGGAATGAACGGGTCTCGATCGCCCCAGAGCACAAGCGTCGGACAGCGCTCGATCGCCATGCGCAAAGGTGCCTGCCATGGTTCGAACTTTTCCGGATCGGTCTCCCGATAGATGCGCAGCACCTGCGCCCGCGCTCCGCCATGGAAGTGCCGATAGGCCTCGTCGATCTGCTCGGCCGACAATCCAGGGCCGCCACTGCGCATAGTCAACCGGTGACCCAGCCGGCCGAGCAACGGCCAGTCGAACACCCGCATTGCCAGCTCGCCCATGCCCGAGCGCCAGACACGCGCCCAGAAATGCCAACGGTAATCGGCGTGCATCAACGTATTGGTGATCACCAGACGACGCAACCGCTGTGTGCCGGTTGCAGCCCAGGCGAGACCGTAGAAACCACCGATGTCATGGACGATCAGGTCGATCGGCTCGCGGATATCGAGCGCGTCAAGCAGATCGTCGACCCACTTCGCGAAGCCGGCCAGCGTGACATCGTTGGTGGGCGGAACTGCGGATGCCCCGAAGCCCGGCAGATCCGGCGCAATGCAGTCGTGATCGTCAGCCAGCAGCGCGATCAACGGCAGCCACAGCCGGTGCGAGTCGGGATTGCCATGCAGCATCAGCAGCGGCCGGCCGCGGCCCTGACGATGGACGAAGACATCAGCGTCCTGAACGCGAATCGTGGTCATCGGGTTTCGTTGGCTTGCGGCTGACAGGCTGCGCCGTGATTGCAGCCGGGCAATGCCGCGCGTTCCGCGTCAATTGATCACCAGCGCAGCAGCACCGTGCCCCAGGTCATGCCGCCGCCGACGCCTTGCAGCATCACCAGATCGCTGGGCTTGATCCGGCCGTCCTTGACCGCGGCATCGAGGGCCAGCGGTACCGAGGCAGCCGAGGTGTTGCCCTGCTGGGCGACGGTCACCACCACCTTTTCCTTCGGCACGCCGACCTTGTCGGCCAGCGTGTTGATGATCCGGATATTGGCCTGGTGCGGCACATACCAGTCGAGCGCCGATGCCTTCAGATTGTTCTTGTCCAGCGCTTCCTGAGCGCAGTCGCTCAGCGACTTCACCGCCACGCGATAGACCGACTGCCCATCCATCTCCAGATACGGCGAGCCGCGCAGCTGGCCGCTGGCGATGCCGCCGGGCACCCGCAGGATATGGCTCAGCGAGCCATCCGAATGCAGATGCGATGACAGGATGCCGGGCGCTTCGGAGGTCTTCAGCACTACCGCGCCGGCACCGTCGCCGAACAGCACGCAGGTGCGCCGGTCGTTCCAGTCGAGAATGCGCGAGAACACCTCGGCGCCAATCACCAGTGCGCACTTGTGCTGGCCGCAGGCCACCAGCTTGTCGGCAATCGCCAAGCCATAGATGAAACCGGTACAGACCGCCTGGACGTCAAAGGCCGCGCCCTTGTTGACCCCGAGCTTGGCCTGCACCAGGCAGGCGGTCGACGGAAACACCATGTCCGGTGTTGTCGTGGCAACGATGATCAGATCGATGTCGTCGGCGGTCACGCCGGCAGATGCCATCGCGGCCCGCGCGGCATGCAGCGCCAGATCGCTGGTCAGTTCGTCGTCGGCCGCGACATGGCGCGCCTCGATACCGGTACGGCTGACGATCCAGTCGTCGCTGGTATCGATCCGGTCTTCGAGTTCACGGTTGGTGACGATGCGCTTCGGCAGGTAGCTGCCGGTGCCGACGATGCGTGAGTAGGTCATGCCTGTTCGTTCGTTGATGTGCGTCGGCAGCCTTCGAATGGCCGCCATCACGTGCGCCTATCCAGGCCCAAGCCCGAAGTGTGCCGCAGCGCGGCGCGTTCTGGACGGAACCGCCGACTTCGCGCCGCGTCCCGCCCCGTGGAAAGGCTCGCCTAATCCAGTTCGATCAGCAGATCGCGCGTGTTTACGGTCGACCCGGACTTGGCATGAATCGCCTTGACGCGGCCGTCGCGCGGCGCGCCGAGCACGGTTTCCATCTTCATCGCTTCGAGTGCCAGCAGCGGCTCGCCCTTCGTCACCACCTGCCCCTTCTGCACCGCGACCCGCACCACCATGCCCGGCATCGGCGCGCCGACGTGACCGCTGTTGCCCTCTTCGGCCTTCGGCGTATCGAAGGCTGCCTTGGCGCCGGCCTTGGGCACGCGCACCAGCCGCGACTGGCCGTTCAGTTCGAAGAACAGCTTGACCACGCCATCGTCCTCGGACTCGGTCCGGCTCTGCAGGCGGATCACCAGCGTCTTGCCGGTGTCGATGTCGACACTGATCTCTTCCTGATCCTTCAGACCGTAGAAGAACGTCGGCGTCGGCAAGGTCGAGACATCGCCATACAACTTGCGGTGCTCGACGAAGTCGCGGAACACTTTCGGATACATCAGGTAGGACGCGACATCGGCTTCGCTGAGCGCTTCACCGACCAGCGTTTCGGCATCGGCCTTGGTCTGCACCAGATCGACCGGCGCCATCGAAGCACCCGGCCGACCATCGAGCGGCAGCTTGCCCTTGAGGATCTTCGCCTGCAGCGCCTTCGGCCAGCCATCCGGCGGCACGCCGAGTTCGCCCTTGAACAGGCTGACCACCGATTCCGGGAAGTCGACATCGCGATCCGGATTGGTCACGTCATCCGGCGTCAGGCCATTGCCGACCATGAATAGCGCCATGTCGCCGACGACCTTCGAGGTCGGCGTCACCTTGACGATGTCGCCGAACAGCTGGTTGACCGCCGCGTAAGCCCGCGACACTTCCGGCCAGCGTGCTTCCAGGCCCAGCGCGCGCGCCTGCTCGCGCAGGTTGGTGTACTGGCCGCCCGGCATCTCGTGCCGGTAGACGTCAGCGGTGCCGGAGCGAATGTCCGCTTCGAACGGCGCATAGAAGCGGCGCACGCCTTCCCAGTAGTCGGAAATCGACTGCATCGCATCGAAATCGACACCGGGATCGCGCTCCGAACCGGACAGCGCAGCGGCGATGGCACCGAGATTCGGCTGCGAAGTCAGGCCGGACATCGCGTCCATCGCGCCATCGACGGCATCGCAACCGGCTTCGATCGCGGCCAGCACGCTGGCTGCAGCAATGCCGCTGGTGTCATGGGTATGGAAATGGATCGGCAGGCCGATTTCCTGCTTCAACGCCCGGACCAATTCCCGCGCCGCGCGCGGCTTGCAGATGCCGGCCATGTCCTTGATGCCAAGGATGTGCGCGCCGGCCTTCTCAAGCTGCTTCGCCATGTCGACGTAGTACTTCAGGCTGTACTTCGGCCGCGTAGCGTCGAACAGGTCGCCGGTGTAGCAGATCGTGCCTTCGCAGACCGCGCCGCTGTCGATCACCGCGTCCATCGCGACCCGCATGTTGTCGACTGCGTTCAGCGAATCGAAGACGCGGAAGATGTCGATGCCATTCTTCGCCGCCTGCTGCACGAAGTACTGGACGACGTTGTCCGCATAGTTCGTGTAGCCGACCGCATTGGCCGAGCGCAGCAGCATCTGGAACGGAATGTTCGGCACCGCATTGCGCAGCATCGCCAGCCGCTGCCAGGGGTCTTCCTTCAGGAAGCGCATGGCGACGTCGAACGTCGCCCCGCCCCAGCATTCCAGCGACAGCAGCTGCGGCAGCAAGCGCGCGTAATGCGGCGCGATCTCGGCCATGTCGCGGGTGCGCATGCGCGTCGCGAACAGGCTCTGGTGCGCGTCGCGCATCGTGGTGTCGGTCAGCAGCACGCGCGGCTGGGCCTTGATCCAGTCGGCGAAGCCCTTCGGACCACGCGCCTTCAATTCGTCGCGCAGGCCTTTCGGCGGCGGCACCAGCAGATCCAGTTTCGGCTTCGGCGGCGTGGCCAGAATGCCTTCCGGCGCCTTGCGGCCCTTCATTTCCGGATTGCCGTTGATCGCGACATTGCCGATGAAACGCAGCACCTTGGTCGCCCGGTCGCGGCGCGCAGTGAAGCGGAACAGTTCCGGCGTGGTGTCGATGAAGCGCGTCGTGCAATCGCCAGACTTGAACAGCGGATGCAGGATCACGTTCTCGAGGAACTGCAGGTTCGTCGAAACCCCGCGGATCCGGAACTCGCGCAGCGCACGATCCATCCGCGCGATCGCTTCCTGAGCCGTAGGCGCCCAGGCCGTGACCTTGACCAGCAGCGAGTCGTAGAACGGCGTGATCACTGCCCCGGAGTACGACGTGCCGCCGTCCAGCCGCAAGCCGAAACCGGCCGGACTGCGATACGCGAGGATGCGGCCGTAGTCCGGCGTGAAGCCGTTTTCCGGGTCTTCCGTGGTCACGCGACACTGCAACGCGAAGCCGTCGAGCTTGACCTTTTCCTGCGCCGGCAGCAGGCCGTCGGCAGCGCCGATGACGGCCCCCTCCGACACCCGGATCTGCGCCTTGACGATGTCGACGCCGGTGACCTCTTCGGTCACCGTGTGCTCGACCTGGATGCGCGGGTTGACCTCGATGAAATAGAAGTTGTTGGTATCGGCATCCATCAGGAATTCGACGGTGCCGGCATGCGTGTAACCGACCTGCCGGCACAGGCGCACGGCGGCGTCGCACAGTTCGACGCGGCGTTCGGGCGTCAGGTAGTGCGCCGGCGCGCGTTCAACGACCTTCTGGTTGCGGCGCTGCACCGAGCAGTCGCGCTCGAACAGATGGATCAGGTTGCCGTGCTCGTCGCCGAGCACCTGCACTTCGACGTGGCGGGCGCGGCGGATGAGTTTTTCGAAATACGCCTCGTCATTGCCGAACGCGGCCAGCGATTCGCGACGTGCCGATTCCACCGCCGCCGGCAGCTCGGCCTCGTTCTCGATCGCGCGCATGCCGCGGCCACCACCGCCCCAGCTCGCTTTCAGCATCACCGGGTAGCCGATCGCGGCCGCGATCTTTTTCACTTCCTCGAGATCGCGCGGCAGGGCTTCGGAGGCTTCCAGCACCGGCACCTTCGCCGCCTTGGCAGCGGCGCGCGCAGCGACCTTGTCGCCCAGCGCCCGCAGCACATCCGGCTTCGGGCCGATGAACAGGATCCCGGCCGCAGCGCAGGCTTCGGCAAAGTTCGGGTTCTCGGACAGGAAACCGTAGCCAGGATGGATGGCGTCGACACCGGCGCGGAGAGCGATCCGGATGATGTCGGCAATGTCGAGATAAGCCGCGATCGGCTTCTGCCCGGCGCCGACGACATAGCTTTCGTCGGCCTTGAAACGGTGCAGTGCGAAGCGATCCTCGTGAGCGTAGATCGACACCGTGCGAATGCCCATTTCGGCAGCGGCACGCATGACGCGGATGGCGATTTCGCCGCGGTTGGCTACCAACAACTTGCGGATTGGCATGGTCCCTACTGATCTGGATCGAAACGGGCAAATTCCTGCGCTTTGACAAATGCCGCAGGCGGCATCGCCGACGCGGCAGCATCATCGTCATTACAGCACAGCGAATGCCAGACCAAAGCACGGGGAAGCCCGCAATGCACCAGCGCTTCCGAACCCGATCGCCGGTGTGCACGGCGCGGAGCCTCCGGCCTGCACCATGGCAGCCGTGGCTACTTCAAGCAGGGTTTCGCCGACCGTGCTTGGCAGTGCCTGCAAAACGCGGAAATGCAGGACAATGTGGACGCAGCGGCGACGTATGCCGCCTGAAAGTCAAACTTCCGCGCATCCCAGAAGGAATTGTCGATGAGCTCAAAACCTGCGGTGCCGCGCCGCAAGCGTCAAAGCGGTGTCCGTGGTCGGATCCTCGAACTGCTGGCCACAGGCTCACTGGCTGCGCAGGATCTCGTCGATCAGGGTGGCTTCTCGCCGGCCTCGCTGTATCTGAACCTGAAGGCTCTGAAGGCGGCGGGATCGGTCGATACGCTCCGCGACGGACGCGTCGTGCGCTATCAGCTGACCGGCGCGCTTGGCAGCGAGCCCGCTGCGGCCAAGCCAGCGAAGGCTGCTCGTGGACGGCCAGCCCGGACCTCGAGTGACATTGCACCGGCGTTGACCGCCACGGCCGAACTGAAGGCCGCACTCGGCGTTTTGCTGACACGGCTCTCGCCGATTGAGGACGCCGACGAAAAGATCATGGTGCTGAGCCAGCTGGCGGGCTCGATGCCGGCACCGGTGGCAAGGGTGCTGCGGGCGGTCGTCGACGATCTCGATCGGCTGCGCGGCAAGGCCTGAGCCGATGATCCCGGCCCGGCCACAGCGGCAGCTCGAAGCGCTGATTTTCGACGTCGACGGCACCCTCGCCGATACCGAACGCGACGGTCACCGCATCGCTTTCAACGAAGCATTCCGCAGCGCCGGGTACGACTGGCACTGGGACGTCCCGTTGTATGGCGCGCTGCTGTCGGTCACTGGCGGCAAGGAGCGCATTCGCCACTACCTCGCGCAGTTCCATCCGCAGCAGCTCGAGGCACCCGATATCCAGACCACGATCGCCGACCTGCACAAGGCCAAGACGCGTTGCTATGTCGACATGGTGGCCAGCGGCGCAGTGCCGATGCGCCCCGGCGTGGCGCGGCTGATTGCCGAGGCGCGCGCCGCCGGCCTTCGCCTGGCCATCGCCACCACCACGACACCGGAAAACGTGACCGTGCTGCTGGAGTCATCGCTGGCAAAGGGCGCGACCCGCTGGTTCGAAGTGATTGGCGCCGGTGATGTCGTGCCGGCCAAGAAGCCGGCGCCGGACATCTATCACTGGGTACTTGAACGACTCGGCCTTCCGGCCTCGGCCTGTCTGGCCTTCGAGGACTCCGACAACGGCCTGCGTGCCGCACGCGGCGCCGGCCTCGCCACCATCGTCACCACCAACGACTACACGCTGACGCACAACTTCGAGGGTGCCGCCGCCGTGCTGCCGGATCTTGGTGCGGCCGACGCCGCAGATCGCGTCACCGTGGCCAGGCTGCGCGACTGGCACGCGTCGCAAGGCAGCTGACGGCGGTGGAAGCGCACTGATCAGCGCAGGCCCGACCAGGCTTGCCTGATACTCGGCCGAGCACCCGAAGTGATCAGGTGGCGACGGTCCCGAACAGTTTGCCAACCGCAGCGGTCACCGCCATTGCCAGTCCGCCCCAGATAATCACCCGACCGGCCCCGCGAGCCAGACCGGCACCACCAATCTGTGCCGCCAGCGCGCCAAGCCCGCCAAGGGCCAGCAGCGAAATCGCCGAAATCCAGAAACCCATCGTGGCTAGCGGCGTCAGCGGAATCACCGCCAGCGGCAGCAAAGCGCCGACCGAAAAACTGGCCGCCGATGCCAGTGCCGCCTGCACCGGCCGGGCGGCCTGGGCCGCGGAAATGCCCAATTCATCACGGGCGTGCGCGGCAAGCGCGTCGTGCTTCATCAACTGGGTGGCGACGACCTCGGCCTGCGCCAGTTCAAGGCCGCGGCTGACATAGACGGCAGCCAGCTCGCGATGCTCGCCGGCCGGATCGGCAGCAAGCTCGCGCCGCTCTCGGCCGAGATCGGCCGCTTCGGTATCGGCCTGGGAGTGCACCGACACATACTCGCCAGCCGCCATCGACATCGCACCGGCAACCAGTCCAGCGACACCGGTGACCAGTACCCCATGCGCGCTGGCACCACTGGCGGCGATGCCGACGACCAGACTGGCCGTGGACACCAGCCCATCGTTGGCGCCAAGCACCGAGGCGCGCAGCCAGCCGATCCGACCGCTGCGGTGGTTTTCGCCAGACTCTCGCGGTGTCACTACGCGCGAGGCAGCTGATTTCAGCGGAATCATGTCGGGTCGGGATGGGCTGCAGGAACTGCCGCGGCCGATGCCAGACGCCAGCAGTCCGTCAATAGGCGATCGTGATGTTGTCGATGACGTTGCGAACGCCCGGCGTGGACCACGCCGAGCGCTGCGCCACTTCGCGTTCGTTCCAGTTGTCGACCTTGCCCGACAGCGTGACTTCGGCGCCGTTGATCGCCACTGAGATCCTGGTCGCATCGGCATGAGCATGGCGAGTCAGTGCCGCTTCGATGTCTGCCTTGACTGCGTTCAGGCTCAGCTTCGGCGTGATCGCGATGTCATTGCCGACCCCGACAACGCCGAGCAGATGGCGCACCACCATCGCTGCCGAGTCGCGCTGGTAACCCCACTCGAGCTGACCGGACAAGGTCACCCAGCCTTTCTCGACCACCACCTTGACCTGACCCGGCGGAACGCTGGTGGTCCAGGCCAGCGCGTTCTCGATTGAACGGGCGATGTCGGCATCGCCACGCTGGCTGGCCCCGGGCAGCCTGACCTCGAGTTCCATCGTCAGCGCCATGACCCCGGCCACGCGCAGTGCCGCGCGCTCGGCATTCCACTTCTCGGCGTAGCTGTCGACATGACCGGCCAGCGTGACGACGCCCTTGTTGACTTCGACGCCGATCCGGGTCGCCGAGATATCCGGCTCCCACTTCAATTCGGCAGTGACGTCCTGCTGCAGCTGTGCGTCGGTCTTCATGGCTGTATTCCTTTCGTGGAGTGACCCCGCACCTTGTTAGCAGGCGTCATGTCAGGTCTGTACGTCGGCCCGCTTACCGATTGCGCACGGATAACCGGTCGCGCGAGTTCAGCGCGCCACCGGTTTGTGCTTGCTGACGCACAGAGCACCGCGCCAGAGGCGCGCACGCTGTCGATGACCCCTTCCGGAGCGGCCGCCATGCTCGTCGATACACACGCCAAGTTTGACGTCGCCAGGCCGAAGTCAGTCCGAAGCAATGCCTGCTCGATTCCACTTCCACTGCTTGCCGTCTGCGCAACGCTGGCTGCGGTGCTGAGCGGCTGCACGACGCTCAAGCCGATCTCGTCACCACCCACAGCCGCTACCGTCGAGCCGGCAGCGACGCCATATGCTGCGCTCGACATCGGCCGCGGCAAGCTGTTCTACGACGCGCAGTGCGGCAGCTGCCACACAGCCGAGGTGCACTGGCGAGACGCGTCGATCGTCAGTTCCTGGATCGACATCGTCGTGCAGGTCGAGCGCTGGCAGCAGAACACTGGTCAGCAGTGGGGTTCGTCGGAAATCGGCGATGTGGCGGCCTATCTGAATTCGGTCTACTACAAGCAGCCGTGCTCGATTCCGGGCTGTCTCGGCCAGTCCAGTGTGGCGATGCAAACCGGCGTGCTGTTCGCATACGGCGGCTGATTGCTGAACTTCCCTACGCTGCGTCTGCCAGCGAACCGACATCCTCCACTCGATACCGGAAGCTCCGGAACGCAGACAGGCCTGGTGCGCCATCCCGGCGTTCAGGACCTGCATCGGTCCTGCCGACGAGGGTCTACTCCATGCGCATCTCCACTCCATTCGCGCTTCGTGCGCGTCTTCCGCTTTCCGGTATCGGCCTGCTGATGCTCGCCGGGCTGCTGCCGGCGCTGGCGCACGCGGCAAATCCTGCCTACGAAGCCGTGACCGAAGCGCGGCTGCTGGGTGCGCAGAAAGATTTGGGCTGGCTGATGTACCGGCGCGACTACACCAGCTCCGGATATGCGCCGTTTGATCAGATCAACGCTGCCAATGTCGCCGGGCTCAAGCCGGTGTTCGACTACAAGACCGGGCTGACGCAGGGGCATGAATCGCCACCGGTGGTCAACGGCCGCTTCATGTTCATCACCACGCCGATGAACCACCTGATTGCGCTCGATGCAACCACCGGCGCGGTGCTGTGGACCTATGTCCATGATCTGTCCAAGGCGGCGCTGAAAACGGTCTGCTGCGATGTCGTCAATCGCGGCGTGGCGCTGTTCGAGAACAAGGTCTACATGGCCACGCTGGACAACCGGCTGGTGGCCCTCGATGGCGCTACCGGCAAGGTGCTGTGGAACCAGCAGCTGATCGGTGCCGACATCGGCTACGCGATGACGCTGGCGCCGCTGGTGGTCAAGGGCAAGGTGATCGTCGGCGTGTCCGGCGGCGAGTACGGCGGCCGCGGCTTCATCGAAGCGCTCGATGCCGGCACCGGCAAACGGGTCTGGAAGACCTACACGATCCCGGCGCCGAACGAACCCGGCGGCGACACCTGGCCGAAGGACGCCTACAAGACCGGCGGCGGCGGCCCCTGGCTGACCGGCACCTACGATGCCGAGGCCGACACCTTGATGTGGGGCGTCGGCAATCCCGGCCCCTGGCTGGCGACCTTGCGGCCGGGCGACAACCTGTACACCGACTCGGTGATCGCGATGAATCCGGCCACCGGCAAGATCAAGTGGCACTTCCAATACACGCCGAACGACAGCTGGGATTACGACGGCGCCAACGAAACGGTGATGGTCGATCTGACCTACGGAGGCAAGCCGTACAAGGCGGTGGTGTCAGCCAGCCGCAACGGCTGGTTCTATGCGATCGACCGAACCAACGGCAAGCTGATCTACATGGAGAAGTTCGCCAAGGCGACCTCGGTTACCGGCCACAAGGACGGCAAGGTCACCACCGATGCCGCGCTGCGCCCGACCGTCGACAAGGAAGTGTTCACCTGCCCGAGCTTCCTCGGTGGCAAGAACTGGTGGCCGATCTCGGTCAATCCGGTCACCCGCATGGCCTACGTGCCGACCATGCACACCTGCATGAAGATCAAGGGCGCGGCAGTGCGCTACAAGGCTGGCCTGCCGTTCCTCGGCGAAAGCTTCACGGTGATGCATGACCCGGATAACCCGAACTGGGGTTCGGTGCAGGGCATCAGTCTGGATACCGGCAAGCAGGTCTGGAGTCATGCCAGCGCCTTGCCGTGGAACGACGGCACGCTGTCGACCGGCGGTGGCCTCGTGTTCAGCGGTTCCGCTGACGGACACTTCATGGCTTTCGACGCCAAGGTCGGCAAGGTGCTGTGGACCAGCGAGGAACTCAGCTCCGGCATCATCGGCGTGCCGAGCACCTACATGGTCGATGGCAAGCAGTACGTCGCGGTGTATGCCGGCTGGGGCGGCGCCTCTCCGATCTGGGGCGGCGACATGGCCAACGATCCGCGCGTGAAGGGCATTCCGGTCGGCGGGCATCTGTATGTCTTCCGTCTTCAGTAGTCGCCGTGTGATGCGCAAGCGTCACGCGGCGGGTATCGGGATCGGTCTGGCACTGATGTTCGGCACAGGGCCGGTCGAAGCCCGCGCGCTGCTGACCGTCTGCATCGACCGCGCCAGCCCGCTGGCGGCGATGGATGCCCGCATTGCGCAGGCGGCGGCGGTATCGCAGGGCTATGGCCTCGGCATCGAGTACTTCGACGGTCAGGGCCTCGGTGACGGCGCCTTTGCGTCGGACAGTTTCCGCAAGCTGGCCGGCGGCCTGTGCCAGCTGGTGCTCGGCTTCCCGGTCGATGCCGACGCGCCGCTGCTGCCCGATGGCGTCGAGGCCACCCGGCCCTACGCCCAGACCGGCTTCGTGTTGGCCACCCGCAAGCCGCAGGCGGCGGGCGCACTGGCCGGCGTTCCGGTCGGCAGCACGATCGGCGTCATCTTCGAGACGGCACCGAATCTGTACTTCCACGACCACCCCGGCCTGCAGCCAAGGGTCTACCGCAGTTCGGCAGCGATGATCGACGCGGTGGCCAACGGCACGCTGGCGGCGGCAATGGTCTGGCAGCCGTCGCTGGCCCTGCATGGCGAAGCGCACCCCGGCCTGCGCACGCTGGCGTTCCAGCCGCTAGACGGAGCGCACGCCCGCTGGAACCTGGTCGCACTGCATGGCGCGGAATCGTCGGCGGCAGCCGCGGTGTTCGAGCACGGCATTGCGGCACTGCACGGCACTGGTCAGCTGGCGCAGCTGTTGGCGCCATACGCTGTCGATCAGGCGGCCGATCAGGCCGCCGCGAAACCGCTGCCCGCGATCAGACCTGCCAGCGGCAAAGCCGCGGTAGGTCAAGCCGGACCGGGACATCTGCTTGCCGTCGCGGCCGTGACTGCCCCGCGCACGGCCGGGAAGCGGCCGGCGATCTACACACTGGAGCAGGCCCGAAGCGGGCTGATGTCCTATGCCATGAACTGCGCGTTCTGCCACGGCGCTGGTCTTGAAGGCCGCACCGGACCGGCGCTGAAAGGCGAGAAGTTCGCCAGCGCAGCGGCCAACTTTCTGGTCGGCGACATCTTTTTCGTGCTGGCCATGCAGATGCCGGCCGGCAAGCCGGGCAGCTTGCCGAAGGACGAATACGCGGCAGTGATGGCGTATCTGCTGCAGCAGAACGGCTACCCGGCCGGCAAGACGCTGCTCGACTACGAGCAGGCGCTGGTGTCGGAAGTGCCGCTGATCTACTCGGGGCCGTAGCGCCCGATGCGGGCAGTCGGCAGCAGCGAATCGGGAATGGCGCGCCCGGCAGGAATCGAACCTGCGACCCTCGGCTTAGAAGGCCGATGCTCTATCCGACTGAGCTACGGGCGCATCGGAGTGCGCGGATGGTGCCTGAAACGAGCGGCACCGGCCACCGGGATCTCGCCATTTCCAGGCTGCAGCGGATGGCCCGACGACCTGAACGGCATGCCCCAGGCGCTCTGGCAGCCGCGGCAGCCCCTCTGTATAGTGCGCGGCTCGCTGCGTCTGGTCGCGGACGCGGCTTTTGTTGTACATCCCGGAGATTCATATGAAACAGTCATTCGTCATCAGTGCCGAAGTCCGCACGGTGCACGGGAAGGGTGCGAGCCGCCGCCTGCGCCATGAGGGCAAGGTGCCCGCCATCATCTACGGTGGCAAAGAGAGCCCGCAGTCGATCCAGGTCAGCCACAACGAGCTGATGAAGAGCCTGAAGTTCGAGTCGTTCTACTCGGCCATCCTGAACGTGGATGTCGCTGGCAAGACCGAACAGGCCGTGCTGAAGGATCTGCACCGCCACCCGGTGCGCAACGAGATCATGCACATGGACCTTCAGCGCATCCTCGCTGACGTTGTCCTGCGCATGCACATCCCGCTGCACTTCAAGGGCGGCGACGTTGCCCCGGGCGTGAAGGTCGGCGGCGGCATCGTCGAACAGCAGCAGATCCAGGTCGAAGTCGAGTGCCTGCCGAAGGACCTGCCGGAATTCATCGAAGTCGACCTGTCGGCGCTGAACGTCAATGAAGCCGTCCACCTGTCGCAGCTGTCGCTGCCGGAAGGTGTCAGCTTCTACGAACTGAAGCACGGCAACGACATCTCGGTCGCCGCGATCCATCTGCCGCGCCAGTCGGCTGCGGAAGCGGAAGCCGAAGCTGCCGCCGCTGCCGATGCCAAGGCCAAGCCGGCTGCCAAGGGTGCTCCAGCCGCCAAGGCTGCCCCGGCTGCCAAGGCCGCGCCGGCGAAGAAGAAGTAAGACTGCGGGACGCGGAATTCGCGTCCTGGCAGCAACAGACCCGTCCGTTCGCCAGCCGAACGGGCGGGTTTTTCATGATGTGATGCGGAGCGCGTGACCGATGTCGGACAGCCGCCTGCGCGCCATCGTCGGCCTCGGCAATCCTGGGCCCGAATACGAGCGGACGCGCCACAACACCGGATTCTGGTTCGTCGACCTGCTGGCCGACGCGTACCGCGGCAGCTTTCGCCATGAAGCCAAGTTCAAGGGTGAGCTTGCCCGTGTCCGCATCGGCGCTGACGAGGTGCTGCTGCTGAAGCCGCAGACCTACATGAACAAGAGCGGTGACGCGATCCAGCCGCTCGCCGCGTTCTACAAGCTGGAACCGGCCGACATCCTGGTTGCGCACGATGAACTTGACCTGCCGGTCGGCACGATGAAGCTGAAGCGCGCCGGTGGCCACGGCGGTCACAATGGCCTGCGCAGCGTGCACCAGCATCTTGGTCCGGATTACCTGCGGCTCAGGATCGGCATCGGCCATCCCGGCACCAAGGATCAGGTACTCGGCTACGTACTCGGCCGGCCCAATGCTGCTGACGACAAGCTGATCCGCGACGGGCTGATCGAAGCGATGAACGCGATGCCGATCTGGCTGAGCCAGACGCTGGAAAAGGCCATGCAGCAGCTGCACAGCACTCCCCTACCCAAATAGCAGCCACAACGCAGCACTCAAGGATTCGAAATCATGGGCATTCAATGCGGCATCGTCGGTCTCCCGAACGTCGGCAAGTCGACCTTGTTCAACGCGCTGACCAAGGCGCAGATCGCCGCCGAGAACTATCCGTTCTGCACCATCGACCCAAACGTCGGCGTGGTCGGCGTGCCGGACCCGCGCCTCGATGCGCTGGCCAAGATCGTCAAGCCGCAGAAGATCCTGCCGGCGACCGTCGAGTTCGTCGACATCGCCGGTCTTGTCGAAGGTGCTGCCGAAGGCAAGGGCAAGGGCAACGCCTTCCTGTCGCACATCCGCGATACCGACGCGATTGCCCACGTCGTGCGCTGCTTCAAGAACGATGACGTGATCCACGTGATGGACAGCGTCGATCCGATCCGCGACATCGAAGTGATCGGCACCGAGCTCGCGCTCGCCGATCTGGAGCGCGTGACCAAGGCGCTGGAGCGCTCGAACAAGCTGGCCAAGAGCGGCAATGCCGAAGCCATCGCTCGCAGCGCCTGCCTGACGCGCGTGCAGGCCCATTTGAACAATGCCGAAGCGGTGCGCGGCATGAGCCTGGATGCCGACGAAAAGCTGATCGTCAAGGAACTGCAGCTGATCACCGCCAAGCCGGGCCTGTACATCGCCAACGTCGATGAAGCGGGCCTGGGCGGCAACGAGTACGTCGCGCGCGTGCAGGCGCTGGCGGCGAAGGAAGGCGCGCAGGTGGTGGTGGTCTGCGCCCAGATCGAAGCCGAGATCGCCCAGCTCGACGAGGCTGACAAGAAGGACTTCCTCGAATCGCTCGGGCTGGAAGAACCCGGTCTGAACCGCGTGATCCGCAGCGCCTACAACCTGCTCGGCCTGCAGACCTACTTCACTGCCGGCGTGCAGGAAGTGCGCGCGTGGACCGTCAAGGTCGGCGCCACCGGCCCGCAGGCGGCCGGCGTGATCCACACCGATTTCGAGCGCGGCTTCATCCGCGCCGAAGTGATCGCCTATGACGACTACATCGCCTACAAGGGCGAAGCCGGCGCCAAGGAAGCCGGTCGCTGGCGCCTGGAAGGCAAGGAGTACATCGTCGCCGAAGGTGACGTGATGCACTTCCGCTTCAACGTCTGATCTCGCTCGCTGCCGCGCAACAGGAGTCGCCATGCCTTCCTTCGACGTCGTATCCGAAGTCGACAAGCACGAACTGACCAATGCCGTCGATCAGGCGCGGCGTGATCTCGGTAACCGCTACGACCTGCGCGGCACCGATGCCCGCTTCGAGCACGAAGAGAACGTCATCACCCAGTTCGCGCCGACCGAATACCAGCTCGACCAGCTACTGGAAATGCTGCGTCTGCGGCTCGCTGGCCGGCACATCGATCTGCGCTGTATCGAGCTGGGCGACGTCGAAACCAACCTCGCCGGTGCCCGCCGCAAGATCACCATCAAGCAGGGCATCGAGCAGGCGCAGGCGAAGAAGATCATTGCCAAGATCAAGGAAGCCAAGCTCAAGGTCGACTGCCAGATCAACGGCGAAAAGCTGCGCATCAACTCCAAGAAGCGCGACGACCTGCAGCTGACCATCGCTTTCCTGCGCAAGGCCGAACTCGAAGTGCCGCTGCAGTTCGAGAACTTCCGCGACTAGAAAAGTCGCTACAGCCGCGTTCAGCCGAGCAGCACCGCCAGCCGTGCAGCGTGCCCGCTGGCGTTCACTGCACGATAGCCGGCCAGCGCTTCGCGGCGTCCGGCCAGCGCGGCCGCGGCATCGCCAAGACGGGCTGACTGATCGGCCAGCGCCTCGATGATCTGCGGTGCCAGCGCGGCGGCGCTGATCTCGCGGGCAATCATCAGCGCCTGCTCGAACGACTGCCGTGCCGCCTGCTCGCGGGCCGGCGTCGGTTCGGCAATCTGGCAGCGGCCCAGACACAGCAGCGCGCAGCTTTCGAAGTAACGGGCACCGCGTTCGCGGCTGCAGGTCACGGCCTCGTCGGCGACCGCCAGCGCTTCGGCATGCCGGCCGACCCCGCGCAGTGCCTCGGCGAAATAGGCCAGACAGCGCGCCTCCACTTCCAGATGGGCACGCCGCGTGCGCAGATGGGTCAGGCAGTCGGTGGCGGCCACCACGGCTTCCTCGTAGCGCTGCTGCATCAACAGTGCGACCAGCCAGGCGCGCTTGGCGACGCCACGGGTGAAATCGCTGGCCACCTGATCGGCCCGTTCGATCGCGATCGATGACAGCGCCACCGAGCGCAACACCTGCGGATCATCGGCCGGCAAGCCACGTGGCAGTTCCGATTCCGACTGGTTGGCCTGATTCCACAGCAGTTCCTCGACGACGCCAGCGGCTGGCAGCACCACCAGCGCACGGGCGTAGATCGCCCTCGCCTCATCAAGCCGGCCGAGGCTGGTGTACAGCAGGCCGAGACAGTTCTGCATCGCGCCGAGCACGCTGTAACCCATCGCCAGACCAAAGCGCGGATCGTCATTGCACATCGCTTCGCTCTGCTGCGCGAAAGCCAGGCCTTCGCGCAGCCGGCCGCTGGCATAGAGCGCATACGAGTACTGGCCGACGATGGTGCCGCCGACTTCCGGCGATGCCTCGGCACATTGCCCGGCCAGCGTCTCGATTGCCTCGCGCCAGGCCTGGATGTCGCCGGCCATCATTCCGGACGCTGCCGCGCGGCCGGCACGAATCATCAAGGCCAGCTCCTTCATCCCGAAGGCTTCGGCCAGCTCGCGGGCCTCGTTGCACAGCACTTCCAGTTCGCTGTCGGTCATGCTGAAGCGCCAGGCGCCACCGACGATCAGTTCGACCAGGCATTGCAGACGCAGCTGCTGGCGCGGCGGACTGGCCGGCAGCAAGGCGGTCAGCTCCAGCGCCTTGCGGATGTATTCGAGCTGCTGGATGCGATTGCCGCTGCGGATCTGCACCGCTGCCTCGCCATAGGCGAGTGCGGCTTTCAGCGATTCCCCGGCATGCTGCCAATGCCAGGCACGCAGGCTGGCCATCTCGCCGAGCCGGTCCGCGTACAGGCTTTCGATGCCCTGCGCGACCATCACATGGGTCAGGCGCCGCTTGTCGCGCAGCTGCGAGTTGATCGCCACTTCCTGAGTCAGCGCGTGCTTGAAAGTCAGCGTCGAACGGCTGCCTTCACGCGTGTCGTGGACGAACTCGCCTTCGCGGAGGCGGTCGATCAGGCCGTTGAACAGCGACGGGGCCAGGTCCATCACGTGCTGGACCAGCGCCTGCGAGAACTCGCGACCGATCACGGCGGCGATCTGCAGCACCGACTTTTCGGCGTCCGGCAAACGGTCGATACGTGCGGCAAGGATCGACTGCACCGAAGCCGGAATGCGCAGCGCGCTGAGCGGCTGGCGCAGCTGGATGCGAGCCGGCGCCATCACCAGATCGCCGGATTCGCGCAACGACTGGACGATTTCCTCGCAGAAGAACGGATTGCCACCGCTGCGCCGGAAGATGTCGTCGGCAAGACCTGCTGTGGTCGGGTCATCCCCGATCAGATCGGACAGCATCGCGCCGACCGCCTCCGGCCCGAGCGGCGACAGCGAGATCTGCTGGTAGTACGGCTTCTTCATCCACTCGGCCTGATAGCCGGGACGGAAGTTCAGCAGCAGCAGCCGGTTGCTGCAGGCTTGCGCATCGACCCATTCCTCCAGAAAGCGCTCGCTGGCCGGGTCCATCCAGTGCAGATCCTCGAAACAGGTGATCACCGAGCCTGCCATCGGATCGGCACCCTGGATCAGCCTGCGCAGCAGTTCGAACAGGCGACGCTGCTTGGCATCAGGATCGATCTGCACCTGCGGCTGCGCGGGATCGGCAACGCCGAGCAGTTCGCAGACCAGTGGCGCGTAATCGGTGAACTCGGCACCGAGCCGCATCAGCTTGCCGGCGATCTTGTCGCGGGCGCTTGCAGCATCTTCCTGCTCGTCGATCCCGTAGTGGCTGCGGAACACCTGCAGCATCGGCAGATACGGGATGTTGGCACCGTGCGACAGCGCGCGGCCGACGTGCACGGTCATGCCGCGGGCGCGGCACGAGGCGATGAACTCGTGAAACAGGCGGCTCTTGCCGGTGCCGGCCTCGGCAACCACGCCGAGCACCACGCCTTCGCCGGCACGCGCTCGGGCCAGCGCGTTTTCCAGCACGGCCAGATCGGGATCGCGGCCCACGAAGCGGGTCAGCCCGCGCGAGCGCGACATGTCGAAGCGATTGGCGCTGGCGCGTGCCGACAGCAGTTCGAAGACTTCGATCGGCTCGGTCACCCCCTTGAGCGGCGGGCTGCCAATGGAGCGCACCTCGCACATGCCGCGCACCTGACGATGGCAGTGCTCGGACATCAGGATGCGGTCGCCGCTGGCGAGGTTTTCCAGCCGCGCGGCGATCGCCACGACATGCCCCTGGGCGGTGTAGTCCATGCGCAGGTCATCGCCGATGGTGCCGACCACCACTTCGCCGGAGTTCAGCCCGACGCGAATGCTGAAGCGCAATCCGTACTCGGCCTGCAGTCGGGCATCGAGCGTGGCCGTGGCATCGCGCAGCCGCAGCGCCGCCATGCAGGCGCGGTAGGCATGGTCTTCGTGCGCCAGCGGCGCGCCGAACAGCGCGATGGCGCCATCGCCGGTGAACTGGTTGACCGTGCCTTCCAGCTGATGCACCGCTTCGGTCAGGCCAGCGAAGAACGCGTTCATCGTTTCGTGCCAGCCCTCCGGGCCGAGCCGTTCGGCCAGCACGGTGGAATTGGCCGTGTCGCAGAACAGCACCGTCACCTGCTTCTTCTCGCCTTCGATGACCGAGCGCATCGACAGGATCTTGTCGGCCAGATAGCGCGGCGTGTAGGCCGGCGGTCGACCGGCAGCCGGCACGGCAGCCGGGGCACTCGGAACGACGGCCGAGGTCCGGTCGGCTGCAGCGGCCGGAGCCTGCCGCCAGACCATGACGACGCCGTTCTCGTCCTCGGCCACGCGGCGCGCGTGGATCAGCTCGTCCTTGAGGTCGTCGATGTCATCGTCGGTCAGCGCGAAGCGACGCTTCAGGCCGCGGTACGAAATGCGCT
Source organism: Gammaproteobacteria bacterium (assembly GCA_026398875.1). GTDB lineage: Bacteria > Pseudomonadota > Gammaproteobacteria > Nevskiales > Nevskiaceae > Nevskia. Next base: position 359,817 of record JAPLSB010000019.1, read on the forward strand.
GTTCCGCTTCCAGCGCTGCTGCCACGCGGGCCAGCAGCGCGCTGAATTCGTCGGTCGAAGTGCTCATTCAGTACTGGATGCTGCTGGCAAGTTCGTGGAGGCGCGCGTACTGATCCAGATTGACGCCCTGATCGGCCAGCCGCTGTTCGGTAGCGCGCAGCGCCTGCTTGAAGCGCTGCGCCGCCGCCTGCAGCGCGACGTCGTCGAAGTTGTACTGCGCATCGAGCAGGTGGGTGACGATGTGCGGCCGGAAGAACATCTCGAAGGCCAGCGTCGACTTGAACATGTCCCAGCCGCGCAGCACGTCCTTGCGTGAAAACGCCGGAATGTCGCGGGAGCGCGGCGGCGGGATGCGCACCCGGAAGCCAGTGCGATGCGGCCCGAGCTTGTAATAGGCGTTGTGTTCAAGCCCGTGGGCGATGCCGACATCCCAGATGTACGTGGTCACGGCCGCGACCAGATTCGGATACGGATCGCCCGCGCTGCCCGGTGCCAGGATCGCGTCCTCGTCCGGAAAGCCCGGCAGGATCTGCGCGATGTAATGGGCCCAGCGCTGGATGTAGTAGCGTTGCTCCTGACCTTGCGGGCTGTCGCCGAGTGCCGCGATCCGGCCGACCACCTCGCGCACGTAGCCACGAACCGTCTCGTAATACGCAGCAAGGAAGCGGCCATAGTCGGTCGGGATGTCCGGCGCGGCCTGCGGATAGCGCCACGGCAGGTAGTTCGGTCCTGGCGTGTTCGACGGCGCGTACTTCGATAGCGGATTCGGGTAGCCGATGTAGCCGGTCGGCACCAGCTGCCGGATGTTGGTGCCATCGCAGGCATACGGCGCATAGAACTCGCCGTGCCGTTCGCTGACGATCGAATCGCCGCCTTCGAGCACTGCATGATCGACGGCCAGATGCAGCTCCAGATGCGGCTCCAGCAGCTTGAACAGGATGTGCGCAGTGGGGATCGCGCTGACCGTGACTGCGTTGACCGTGTCGTACGGGAAATGCGTTGCCGGATGGCCGGACAGCGAGGTCATGTGCGCCGCGCCCTGGATCGCGTAGTACTTCGACAGCGTCCACGCGTGGCCATCGGCCGGCGTCATCACCAGGTGCTTCCAGTGATCACCTTCGAGGTGACCGATCGAGATCGCCAGCAGCTCGTAGCCCTTGCCGGATACCGCTCGGCCGAACAGCACGACGGTTGGCGCGACAAAGATGCCGGGATACGGATCGAGATCCTGCATCGTCGTGAAATCGGAGATCAGGTACTCCCGCGCCAGGTCCAGCGGGCCGAGATGACGGGCGAAGTCGCTGTCCTGCAACTGCTCGGCGCTGCGCCGGCGCAGGTACTTCGCGTAGCAGGTCGTCGTCAGCATCCAGGCGCATTCGGCATCGGTTGCGTGGTCGATCCGGCTGTGGACGAACCCGTTGTAGATCGCCAGCGGCAGCTTGGTCAGCATCGCCTTCAGGTAGTTGATGCGCACCGTCCAGTTCCAGTGCTTCTGCTCAGGCTTCGGCAGATGCATGACCTCGGCGGCCATGAACATCGGCTGGTCGGCTGCCGGCTGCGGCCAGGGACCGGTGCGGCCGTAACGGAAAGCGCTGCGTGGCAACGGAAAGGCACGCTGCTGGAACGTTCTGACGGTCGACATGGCTCCCCCGAACCGATGGATCAACAAGACGACAAGCGAATCTGATGAACCGACCACACCGCATCATGTCGGAATTTTCCGCCGCTGTTCACCTGTTCGGGATTGCCGACAGCGCCGCAACACCGCTTGCGTTGGCGCCGCTGCCCGGCAGCGTTTCGGGTGTGTGGCCATGCGCGGCCGGCGTGCCGATGGCAGCTCACCTGGCCAGCCGGTACGCTTCGTGCGTTGTTCTCGTCCCAGCCACTCAACCGGAGAAGCCAGATGACGCTATGCCCCATCGCCCTCGCTGTCGGCTGCAAGAAGTGCCCCGCTTTCAAGATCTGCCCTGCCACCGGCATCCTCGGTGATCAGAAGAAGGACGATTCCGGAAAATCCGAAAAGAAGGGCTGAGTCGCTCAAGCCTTCACTGCTGCGCACACGCTCACACTGAACCGCAGTCCCGTCACTCGCCGGCTTCGTGCCGGCGAGTGACGCGGTTCCTCTTGATCAATCTTCAACGCCGCGCGCCTCGCTGCAACACTGGCCGTGGGCATCACCACCGCACCTCCGCCGCGCCCTTGCTGCGCGCGCGTGAAAACTGCGCACACGTTCAGGTCCGTCGATCCAACCGCTTGTCTGGCATCCAAATGGACGCGCGCCACTGAACGCGCAGGACCTGACCGTCCATCCGTGCACACGGAATCGTTCGCCTCGCCTTCCGAGAATTCGCCACCCCTTGGGACACCGCCCTACCGTCGGCCAAGGGATTCCGAACGAACACTGCACCGAGGAGACGAAAGCGATGATCCACAGAAAAGCCGGATATGCCCTGATCCTGTCCGCCACCATGCTGACCGCAGCCTGCGGCGGCGGTGGCAGCAGCGGCAGTTCCGACAACCCGTCCGACGGCGGCCCGTCGCCAACCCCGCAGTCGACCGCCGTCGCCGGCCCGCTGGACACCGTGCAGACCGCCGTCACTTCGACCGTCTTCGTGCCGCTGGTGTCGGCCACCAGCGGTACGCCGCTGCAGCCGGTGCTGCTGTGCGCCAACGGCATTGCCACTCGCAACCTGCTCGATATCGCCGATGCCTTTGCCAACGGTCTCGCCACCCCGTCGACGCTGCTGACCACGGCACCTGCGCAGGCTCAGGCCGCGGTCCGCGCGCTGGTCGGCAACCTGTCCGGCCTGCTGACCTCGCTGAACGGCACCCAGACCTGCCTCGGCGGCAGCGATGCCCCAGGCACCGCCGTCCCGACGACCAATCCACTGGCCGGCACGCCGCTGGCGGCACTCGGTGAACAGCTGCTGCCGGTGCTGCTGTCGGCCTCGCAGCAGCTGGCACCGGGCGCCGGTGGCAACGTCGCGCCGCTCAGCGCCGTGCAACTCGCCGGCATCGTCGAACAGCTCAGCGCCGCGTTCAGCAGCGCTGTCGGCTCGCTGCCCAGCGAAGTGCTCACCGCGCCGATCGTCGGCGGCTCGCTGGTCACGGTCGATGACGCACTGGCTCAACTCGCGTCGCTGACCAGCCTCGCAGCCTCCGGTGGCACACCGCAGGCACTGGCGACCGCGTTCCAGACGCTGGCCGAAAGCGTCATCGACAACCTGCTGACCAAGGTGCTGCCGGTCGCCAATCTGCAGGACCTGGCCGGTGGTGGTGCACCGACCGATCTGGTCGCCACCTTCCAGGCAGCCGTCGCCACGCTGACCGCCGGCCTCGGCACCAGCCCGACGACGCCGCTGCCGGCCAACCCGCTGAGCGGCGCTGGCTTCGAAGCGCTGACCGGCGTCATCAACCAGCTGGTCACGGCGCTGCCAACGGCGCTGGCCGGCACCTCAGGCCTGAGTCCGCTGGCGGCTGCGCTTGATCAGGTGGAAACGCTGCTTGGCTCGTTGCTGGGAATCGTGGGTGGCAACACGGGTGGCGGCTCGGGCAGCGGCTGCCTGCTCGGCTTCCTCGGTCTCTGCCCTCCGTAAGACCCTGTTGCGCTGATGCGCTGATGCGTCGGAAAGGCCGCCTTCGGGCGGCCTTTTCCGTTTGCCCGGTACTTTGATGGCAGCGCGCTGTTCGCCGATCCGCGCCGCAGCGGCGCCGCTTGCTAGGCTTTGCTGATGAAACCACCTGCCGGACGTCCGTCATCCCGCCCCAGCGTAGCCGCGCCGCGCCATGGGCTTGCGCGCGTGCTGTCGAAACTTGGCGTCTGCTCGCGCAGCCAGGCCGAAGCCGCGATCCGCGATGGCCGCGTCATGGTCAACGGCCGCATCGAGCGCAATCCGGAACGGCCGAGTGATGCAGCGCGCGACAGGATCATGCTCGACGGCCAGCCGGTGGCCGCTGCCGCGAAGCGCTACATCGCGATCAACAAGCCACGCGGGGTCGTCGTGAGCGCCGCCGACGAGCGCGGGCGCGACACCATCTACGCGCTGCTCAGCGAAGCCGGCCTGCCGTGGATCGGCCCGGTCGGCCGGCTCGACAAGGCCAGCGAAGGCCTGCTGCTGCTGTCGAACGACACGGTCTGGGCCGCCGGCATCACCGAGCCGGCCGGACAATTGGAGAAGACCTATCACGTGCAGGTTGCCGGCCTGCCGGACGCAGCGGCGCTGGCCGCGATGGAAGCCGGCATCGTCGATCAGGGCGAACGGCTGTCAGCGCGCCGCGTCAGCGTTCTGCGCAGCGGCGAGAAAAACTGCTGGCTCGAAGTGGTGCTCGACGAAGGCCGCAACCGCCATATCCGGCGGCTGCTCGATGCACTGGGCTACGACACGCTGCGGCTGCTGCGCGTATCGATCGGCGGGCTCGCGCTCGGCGATCTGGCCAAGGGCGCCTGGCGCGATCTGAGTGCCGACGAAGTGACGGCGCTGCGCCAGCTGTAACACCGGTCGCGGCCCGCCCAGAGCAGGCCTCAGGTCCGCCGCGGTCGCTTCGGCGCCGCCAGCCCCTGGGTGATGGCCTCGAAAGCCTGATCGACAGTGTCGACCATCAGCAGCGCGTCGGCATCGGCCTGCGAGATCAGCCCGCGCTCGACCAGACGATCGAAGTTCACCAGGCCGTCCCAGAACTCCCGGCCGAACAGCACGACCGGCATCGGCCGTGCCTTGCCGGTCTGGGTCAGGGTCAGCGCCTCGAACAGTTCGTCCAGCGTGCCGAAGCCGCCGGGAAACACCACAAAGGCTTCCGCGACGTTCATGAACCAGAACTTGCGCATGAAGAAGTAGTGGAACTCGAACGAGTGATCGTCCTTCACGAACGGGTTCACATGGGTTTCGAACGGCAGCGAGATGTTGAAGCCGATGTTCAGATTGCGGTCGACCCGCGCCCCGCCCTCGTGCGCCGCTTCCATGATTCCCGGACCGCCGCCGGTGCACAGGAAATAGCGGTCATCCGGCGCATGCGTGTCGATGGTCCAGCGGGCAAAGCGCTCGGCGAGATCGGCGGCCAGCGCGTAGTAGTCCGGGGTCGAGGTCTTGCCATGTGCCGGCTGCAGACGGCGGGTGCGCGCCGAGCCGAACATGATGATCGCGCGCTTGACGCCGGCCACTTCCAGACGGGTCTTGGGCTCCAGGTACTCGCAAAGGATGCGCACGCTGCGCGCTTCGTCGCCGAGCAGGAAGTCCTGATTGGTGTAGGCCTTGGTCATCGGGGGTGCTCTTGGATTGTTGTCGTTGTCGGGGCGTCGGCAACGATATCCAAAAACCTCGCCGTCATCGTCCGGCAACGCCGGCTAGCGACTCAGGGCAGCGCCGGCTTCGGCGCCTTGTGCTCCGGAAACAGGTTTTCTTCAAGCAGCGCGCACAGGATGTGGATGATCAGGATGTGGCACTCCTGAATCCGCGGGGTGTGCGTCGATGGCACGCACAGCGCGTGCTCGGCAACATCTTTCGCCTTGCCACCCGAGCCGCACAGCGCAATGCGGGTGATGCCGAGCTTGGCTGCGGAATCGAAGGCCTTCAGCACGTTCTTCGAATTGCCCGACGTGGTGATGCCGATGAACAGGTCACCGGGCTTGCCGAGGGCCTCGATCTGGCGCGCGAACAGATGCTCGTAGCCGTAGTCGTTGCCGATTGCGGTCATGCCCGAGGTATCGGTCGACAGCGAGATCGCCGGCAGACCGGGACGGTCGTACTCGAAGCGCGCCACCAGCTCGGCCGCCAGGTGCTGGGCATCGGCCGCCGAACCGCCATTGCCGCCAACCAGCACCTTGTTGCCGCGCCGGAAGGCCTCGATGCACAGGCGCACGACCGCCCCGATCGCATCGAGCACTGCCGTATCGCGCAGCACGGCCTGCTTCACGGCGATTGAATCCGCGACATAGGCAGCGATGGCATCGCGCGTGACCGGGATGCGGTTCGGGAACGCGGCGTCGGCAGCGGTCGAAGGATCGAGGTGGTGGTTCATCGGATGTGGAAACTCGGCACGGTGCTCGAAAGAGCCGCGATTGTACGGCGCGGCACCGACACGACTGCCGGATAGACGGATAGTGGCGCTGTTGTCGGTGGTTTCAACGCGGCTTGAAAGGCCTGCCCCCGTCCGCAGCTTCGCAGCATCCCGGCGCAACGGCGCCATGCGCTCCACCGAGGTTCGTCCATGCGAATGGAAAAATTCACCAGCCGCTTCCAGCAGGCGCTTGCCGATGCGCAGAGCCTGGCCGTCGGCCGCGACCACAACCAGATCGATCCTGCGCACATGCTGCAGGCGCTGATCGAGCAGGACGGCGGCTCCACGCTGCCGCTGCTGGCCCAGAGCGGCGCCAATGTCGACACGCTGCGTCCGAAGCTGTCGGCGCTGCTCGACAACCTGCCGAAGATCGGCAACCCGACCGGCGAGGTCAGTGTCGGCAGCGATCTGGCGCGGCTGCTGAACCTGACCGACAAGCTCGCGCAGCAGCGCAAGGATCAGTTCATTTCCACCGAGCTGTTCGTGCTGGCCCTGGTCGATGACAAGTCCGCACTCGGCAAGGCGCTGCGCGACACCGGTGCCAGCAAGGCCGGCATCGAGCGGGCAATCGACGCGATGCGCGGCGGCAGCAAGGTTGACTCGGCTGGTGCCGAAGACCAGCGTCAGGCGCTGGAGAAGTACACCGTCGACCTCACCGCGCGCGCCTTGAGCGGCAAGCTCGATCCGGTGATCGGCCGCGACGAGGAAATCCGCCGCGTGATCCAGGTGCTGTCCCGGCGCACCAAGAACAACCCGGTGATCATCGGCGAGCCGGGCGTCGGCAAGACCGCGATCGTCGAAGGGCTGGCCCAGCGCATCGTCAACGGCGAAGTGCCGGAAGGGCTCAAGAACCGGCGACTGCTGTCGCTGGATCTGGGCGCCCTGATTGCCGGTGCCAAGTTCCGCGGCGAATTCGAGGAACGCCTGAAGGCGCTGCTGAACGACCTCGGCAAGACCGATGGCACGGTGATCCTGTTCATCGACGAGATTCACACGCTGGTCGGCGCCGGCAAGGCCGAAGGCTCGATGGACGCCGGCAACATGCTGAAGCCGGCACTGGCGCGTGGCGAACTGCACTGCATCGGCGCGACCACACTGGACGAGTACCGCAAGTACGTCGAAAAGGATGCCGCGCTCGAACGCCGCTTCCAGAAGGTGCTGGTCGGCGAGCCGAGCGTCGAAGACACAGTCGGCATCCTGCGTGGCTTGAAGGATCGCTACGAAACCCATCACAACGTCGAGATCACCGACGGCGCCTTGATCGCCGCCGCCAAGCTCAGCCACCGCTACATCACCGACCGCAACCTGCCGGACAAGGCGATCGATCTTGTCGATGAAGCGGCCAGCCGCGTGCGCATCGAAAGCGATTCCAAGCCGGAGTCGATGGACCGGCTGGAACGCCGACTGATCAGCTTGAAGATCCAGCGCGAAGCGCTGAAAAGCGAAACCGACGAGGGTGCCAAGCGCTCGCTGGAAACGCTCGACGCGGAGATCGACAAGCTGGCGCGCGAGTACTCCGACCTCGAAGAGAAGTGGAAAGCCGAGAAGGCCAGCGTCGCCGGCAGCGCCGGTGTCCGCGAGGAACTGGAGCGGGTCAAGGTCGATCTTGAAGCGGCACGGCGCTCGGGCGATCTAGCGAAGATGGCCGAACTGCAGTACGGCCGCATTCCGGAGCTGGAAAAGAAGCTCGCCGCAGCCAGCACCACGACGCAGACCAAGTTCGAGCTGCTGCGTACCCGCGTCACCGAGGAAGAGATCGCCGAAGTGGTCGGCCGCTGGACCGGTATTCCGGTATCGAAGCTGCTCGAAGGCGAGCGCGACAAGCTGCTGCGGCTGGAAGACACGCTGCGCCAGCGCGTGGTCGGCCAGGAAGAGGCGCTGACGTCGGTCGCCAACGCGATCCGCCGGTCACGGGCCGGCCTGTCCGATCCGAATCGGCCGATCGGCTCGTTCCTGTTCCTGGGCCCGACCGGTGTTGGCAAGACCGAGCTGTGCAAGTCGCTGGCCGGCTTCCTGTTCGACACCGAGGACGCGATGGTCCGGATCGACATGAGCGAGTTCATGGAGAAGCACTCGGTGAGCCGGCTGATCGGCGCACCGCCGGGCTATGTCGGCTACGACGAGGGTGGTTACCTGACCGAAGCAGTGCGCCGCCGGCCGTATTCGCTGATCCTGCTCGACGAGGTCGAGAAGGCTCATGCCGATGTCTTCAACGTGCTGCTGCAGGTGCTTGACGACGGGCGCCTGACCGATGGCCAGGGCCGCACCGTCGACTTTCGCAACACCGTCGTGGTGATGACCTCGAACCTTGGCTCGCAGCTGATCCAGGAGCTGATGGGGAATTCCGCGACACGCGACGACTACGCCGCGATCAAGGAAGGCGTGATGACCGTGGTCGGCCAGCATTTCCGGCCCGAATTCATCAACCGCATCGACGAGGCCGTGGTGTTTCGGCCGCTCGCGGCAGCGCAGATCCGTGTCATCGCCGGCATCCAGACCGCGTACCTGCACAAGCGGCTGGCGGAGCGCAGCATCGGCATCAGCTTCAGCGATGCCGCACTGGCCAAGCTGGCCGAAGCCGGCTACGACCCGATCTACGGCGCGCGGCCGCTGAAGCGGGCGATCCAGACCTTGATCGAGAACCCGCTGGCCAGCCTGATCCTGACCGGCAAGTTCGCAGCGGGCGACGTCGTGAATGTCGATGCCGGTGAAGCGGGGCTTACGTTCAACCGCGGCTGAGGCGCGGATGCCACTGCCGTTCGTGCACGCGAACGGCAGCTTGATTGGCCGCTCAGCCAGCGTAGGCCGATCGCCGGCCGCCGCGAAGGCTCAGAGCCGCCAGCAGCATCGCAAGCGCAGCCAGCGCAATGCCGGCACCGACCAGGCCTGCGCCCATCATCGAAGACGAATCCTGCAGCGCTTCCGGTGGGCCATCGCTGCTCGCAACGAGTGGCAGTGGTGCCTGCACATCGACGCTGGCGACCGGTGCGGCGACTGCAAGCACCGGCGTTGCTGCCGGCGCCGGTACAGGTGCAGGTGCCGCCGGGGCCGGCAGCGGCGCATCGACTGACGCAAGTGTCTGCTCCGAATCATCGGGCGCGGCCGCCGCACCTGCAGCACCGTCCTGCCAATGACCATCGCTGGCGGCCAGCTGTGCCGCCAGACTTTCAGCACTCGGGAAGCGCAGCTCGCTGCCGACCTTTGGCTGCAGGCCGGCGCCGTCAAAGGACCTTGGATTCAGCCAGCGCAGCAGCATCGCGACCAGCGACAGCGGAACGGCGGTCTGCTGACCACGCGCCTGCGCGGCCAGCGTGTCCAGCGTGTCGCCCGAGCCCACCGGCAAGCGCTGCCAGCGATCAGCGCTGGCGAGCGCCTGCGTGCGCGGCCGTACCGATGCACGGTCCGTCGAGGGCGTCGCAGCGACTGCGTCGGCCACGGCCAGAGCCGGCGCCGCTGCCGCAGGTACCGGTGTGGATGCAGGCGCCGCCGCCGCAGGCGATTCGCGTCGAGACGCAGGGCTGCTGGCACGGGTCGGTGCTGGCGCTGCGATCGGCGCGGCCTTGGCTGATGCCTTCGCGGTCGGGGTGGCAGCTGCCGTTGCTGCCGGTGGACGCGGCGCGGCTGGCGTCGGGGCGGCTGGCTTCGGGGCGGGTTTCGGTCGCGCATCGCGCGCCACCGGCTGCGCGCCGACCGGCGCCGGATCGAACAGCAAGGTCAGATTTCTTGCCGCACGACCCTCGTCATTGCTGACGACCACGCGCATCTCCAGCAGCGGCTCCTGAATCACCGCATCGGCGCGGATTCGCAGCAGCGGCTGTCCGCTGGCATCGACGCGCCACTGGCGCAGCAGGCGGCGCTGCAGCTCGCGGGCCGCGGCAGCGTCGACGCCGGTGATCCTGACGGCGACCTTGACGGTCGCCGGCGTGACGCCTTGCGTATCGACCGGGATATCGATCTGCAGTGGCTCGAACAGGTGGGATACCGCGCTCGGCTCGCCGATGCCGAGCGCCGCCACCACGCCGGTATGGAGCAGCAGCGCCCCGACGACCGCGATCACCGCCAGCTGCACCGGCCTTGCGCCGCCCCGCTGGTGACGACGATGTTCGGTGGCGGTGCCCTGTGATCCCAGACTGCTCATGCGCGCTCCCCGTGTTCGCAGGCCCGCTGACCGGGCTCGCAGGCGAATCGACGGTTTATCCCTGAATCGTCAGGGACCGTCAACACGCGGCGATCAGGTGGTCGGAGACTTGCGACGAGCTCGAAAAAACGCCCGCAACTGCTCGGCGCAGGCCTGCTCCTGCACCCCGCCCGACCAGACCACGGCGTGGTTCAGCTGCGGCCTGGCGATCAGGTCGTAGACCGAATCGACGGCGCCGGCTCGCGGATCGCGAGCACCGAATACCAGCCGCTTCACGCGGGCGTGGATGATCGCGCCGGCACACATCGCGCAGGGCTCCAGCGTCACGTACAGCGTGGTGCCGGTCAGCCGGTAGTTGCCGAGCGCGGCGGCACCGGCGCGCATGGCCATGATTTCGGCGTGCGCGGTCGGGTCGTGCAAGGCAATCGGCCGGTTCCAGCCTTCGGCCAGCAGCGCGCCATCCGGCCCCAGCAGCACGGCACCGACCGGCACCTCGCCTTCTCCGGCAGCCCGGTCGGCCAGCAGGCGAGCATGGGTCATCCAGTGCGCATCAATGTCGGCCACGCTGTCATCCGGAGCGGCAGCCGGCGGAAGAGATTCGTTCATGCCGATATTGTCGACGACGGGCTCAGATCCGCTCCAGCAGCACGATCACTTCGTAGTGCCGAGTCTGCGGAAACATGTCGAGCAGCCGAGCACGGCGCGGTCGGAACGACGGCATCTGCGCCAGATCTCGCGCCAGTGATTCGGCATTGCAGCTGGAATAGATCAGCCACCGAGTCGCCGCAGCCGCCTGAAGGTAGCCGGTCAGCGCCTCGCCGATGCCGCGCCGCGGCGGATTGACGATGACCAGATCGGCAGCCTCGGGCTGTGCCAGCGCCCAGCGGGTGGCGTCGGCGCTGATGAAGCGCACCTCGCCGAGCGGCCGCCCGTCGGCGGCGAGATCGGCCAGGCTCTGTTCGGCGCTGGCGATCGCTTCCGCTTCGAGCTCGACACCGGTCACGCACCGACCCGGCGCGGCGGCATGCAGCGCGAAACCGCCGACACCGCAGTACAGATCCCAGACCGCCCGCGGTTCGATGTCGGCGATCCATGCCCGGGCCTGCGCGTACAGCGCCGCGGCCACTGCGGTATTGGTCTGGAAGAAGCTCTGCGGCCGCAGGTGCAGCCGGATGTCGTTGACGCCGATGCTGAGTCGGGTATCGGCGCCGAGCAGGATTTCGCGCTCGCCTTCCAGCACCGCCTTGTGCTCGGGCTGCAGATTGGCCGACACCACGCGCAGCAACGGCAGCGCCCGCTGCAGTGACGGCAGGTGCTTGCGAATGCGGGCGACACAGGCTTCAGAGCGCAGCACGAAGCGCAGCATCAGCGACAGGTCCGGCGCTTCGGTGAGCAGCACGAACTTCAGCTCGCCGCGCCGGGTTTCGACATCGTAGGGCGTCAGGTCAGCCTGGCGAATGAAGGCGCGGATCGCCGGGAAGCAGGCCTGCAGCGACGCCGGATAGAGCGGGCAGTCGCTCAGGTCGACGCCCTGCCCGCCCGGGTCGCGAATGCCCAGCACCGGCGCTTCGGCGCTGCCGCCTACCACCATCTTCGCCTTGTTGCGGAAACCGGCTTCGGCGCTGGCCAGCGGTGGCAGCCACTGCAGACCGTCATCAGCGGACAGCAGGCTTCGGCAATGCTGTTCCTTGGCCGACAGTTGAACCACGTACGGCTGCTGCAATTCCGTACAGGAGCGACAGCGGCCGGCAGTGTGGTGGAGGCAGTTCATCGGCAGACAGAAGCGGCGGGCCGGAAAGCATGACACCAGAACCGGCGCGCGCGCCCGGCAAACCGCTTGGACATGACACACGGATCGTGACGGTGCCGGAACAGTCCGTGCTTCACCGACGGGGCGATCCGTGAATGATCGATGGATTGAACCGGACGATCGTTGCGGCTGTCGGAGCAGCGATTTGGACGAAACGAGACTTTTTTGATCTGCAACAGCCAAAAAACGGCGGCCTCGCCATTGAGCCGAAGCGTCCACACCTCATAATTCCCTTGACGTTCAACCCCATCCTGCCGCCGTGACCGACTCATCGACCGCAACAGAGCGCCGCTCCGCTTTGTTCAAAGCCATTCTCGGCCCGGAAAAATCCTTCTATTGGCTTGCCGCGATCTACAGCATCGCCACGTCGGTACTCAGTCTTGCCGTACCGCTGTCGGTGCAGCTGCTGATTGCCACGGTATCGAATACCGCGATGCTGCAGCCGGTGGTCGTGCTGGCCCTGATCCTGTTTTCGCTGCTGGCCATGTACGGCGCGCTGTACGCGGTGCAGGCGCATCTGATGGATCGTTTCGAGCGTCGCTTCTTTGCTCGCTACACGCAGGAAATCGTGCTGCGCAGTGTCTACAGCGCCGTCGCTGCCGGCCGGCGCATGAATCGCGAGGAATTGGCCAACCGCTTCTTCGAGATCGTCACGGTCCAGCGCAACGTGCCGATACTCGCACTCAAGGGCACGACGATCCTGATGCAGGCGATCGTCGGGATCATCGTGGTGTCGGCCTATCACCCGGCGTTCGTCGTGTTCAGCCTCCTGCTGCTGCTGATCGCCTGGCTGGTCTGGAAGATCTGGGCTGCCCGCGCGATCGAGACCAAGGTCTACGCCTCGAAAGCCAAGTTCAAGGCCGCACGCTGGCTGGAGGAAATGGCGCATGCGCACGCCTCGTTCCAGTCCACCCGCACGATTCGCTACGCCACCGACGAGGCGGAGCACCTGATCGCCGGATATGCCAGCGCCCATCGCAAGCACTTCAGCTTCAAGCTGGCGCAGACACTGGGTTATTTCGGGCTGTACGCGGTCGCGAGTGCGGCTCTGCTTGGCATTGGTGGCTGGCTGGTGATCAGCAACGAGCTGACGCTAGGTCAACTGGTGGCGGCGGAGCTGATCTTCGCGACCGTCTTCTACTCGCTGACCCAGTTGCCGGGGCTGCTCGACCAGTACTACGACCTTTGCGCGGCGGTCGACAAGCTCGGCGAGTTTCTCGAACTGGAACTCGAGGAAGTGGGTCCGGGCGAACCGGTCCCGACAGGCGCCTGCGGCCTGACGCTCGACGCGGCGACGATCGCCGTCGGCAGCGCACAGGAGCCCGCGCGGTTCAGCTTCACCGTGCCGGCCGGGCGCAAGGTTTTCGTGAACTGCGAAGACGATGCCCTGCGCGACAGCTTGCTGGCGATCCTGCGCAGGCACCGCCCGCTGATTTCCGGGCGCATGCGGCTTGGTCAGACCGAGCTCAACGACATTCACCTGCACAGCCTCCGTGAAGCGGTGCTGGTGATCGACTCGTACGACCCGCTGGAGCGTTCGATCGCGGAAAATCTTGGCCTGAATAATCCCGCCATCACCCGCAGCGCCATGCGTGAGGTGCTCGATACGCTGGGTCTGTCGGCCGATATCGACCGTCTTCCGCAGGGTCTGGACACGGTCCTGTCGCGCGGCGGTGATCCGCTGACGCCGGAGCAGATGCTGCTGCTGCGCATCGCGTCCTCGCTGCTCGACCGACCGCGGCTGCTGATCGTCACACCGGCCGCCGACCGTCTTTCGCTGGCGCAGCGGCAGGCGGTACTCGACGCCGTGCGCCGACAGCCGGACCTGACCTATCTGCAGTTCAGCCGCCGTGCCGACATCATCGGCTTCGATTCGGCGCTGGACATCACGGCAACCGAACAACGCTGGATTGAAGACGTGCGAAGCCTGCAGCAGACCCGGCCAGCCGCTACGGCACTGCCGGCCAGCGCAACCGGAAACGAGGGATAAGCATGCAATCGATTCCGAAGCTCGACGCTGCGTACACCGCGTCATTCCAGACCATCAAGGCCCTTGTACCGCCGAGGCCGACCCGCAGCCTGGCGCGCTTGATCCTGGTCATCCTGACGCTGCTCGTCGTGCTGTTGAGCACGGCGCCGTGGATCCAGACGGCATCTGGCAGCGGCCAGATCATCGCCCTTGATCCGACCAACCGGGTGCAATCGGTCACCGCGTCGGTCAGCGGCAGGATCAAGCAGTGGCACGTGGAGGAAGGCAGCCGCGTGAAGCTCGGCGATCCGCTGGTCGAGCTGACCGACAACGACCCGAACTACACCGAGCGCCTGCAGGCCGAGGTCGATGCTGCCAAGGCGCGTCTGGAAGCGCGACGCATTGCCAGCGAGATCGCGCTGATCGACGTCGATCGTCGCAAGCGCCTGTTCGACAAGGGCCTGGCGGCCAAGCGTGACGTCGAAGCAGCGAACATCCGCTGGCGCGAGCTGAAGGCCTCCGAAGCCAGCGCGGTGGCTGATCTGGTAAAGACCCAGACCGCCGTTTCGCGCCAGCAGACGCAGCTGGTCACCGCGCCGCGCGACGGCACGATCCTGAAGATCTTCGGTGGCGACACGTCGACCTTCATCAAGGAAGGCGAGGTGCTGGTCAGCTTCGCGCCGGTCACCACGCAACGGGCGACCGAACTGTTCGTCAACGGGCTGGACGCCGTACTGGTTTCGCCGGGCCGTGAAGTACGGCTGAGCTTCGAAGGCTGGCCGGCCGTGCAGTTCAGCGGCTGGCCGTCGGTGGCGGTTGGCACCTTTCCGGGTATCGTGCAGTTCGTCGATGCCGCCGTGTCGGCCAACGGTCGCTATCGCGTCGTGGTGGCCGAAAAGCCGGGCGAGCCGTGGCCGGATGATCACTTCCTGCGCCTCGGCGGCCGTGCGCAGGGCTGGGTGCTGCTGAACGAAGTCAAGCTCGGCTACGAAATCTGGCGTCAGCTGAACTACTTCCCGCCGGAGCCGACGACCGCGGTGACCGATGGCGGAACCGGAGCCAAGAAATGAAACGCCGCGGGCTCGCCTTCGGCGCCGGTCTGCTGCTGGCCGTCTCGGCGTGGGCGGAAACGGCAACGACCAGCGCCCCACCCGTCTCCGAAGGCACACCGTTGACCTTGGAAACGGTGCTGTCGAGCAGCCGTGAACGCTATCCGCAGGTCCTGGCGGCGCAGGAAAAGATCCGCGCCCAGTCCGGCAAGCTGCTGTCGAGCGAAGGCGCGTTCGACCGCTACGCCGAGCAGACCAGCAAGAGCCGGCTCAGCGGCTACTACGACGGACGCTACACCAGCACCAAGCTGGTCCAGCCGCTCAGCAGCTTCAGCACCGATGTCTACGGCAGCTATCGGGTTTCCGGCGGCGACTTCCCGATCTACGAGGACGAGGCGTTCACGCTGGATGCCGGCGAGTTCAAGGTCGGCGCCGTATTCTCGCTGCTGCGTGACCGCGACATCGACAGCCGCCGCGCCAAGCTGCGCGACAACCAGCTTGCCCTCGGCCAGAGCGAACTCGATGCACTGCTGACCCGGGTTCGCGTCCAGCACGACGCGATGACCGCCTACGCGGACTGGATTGCGGCTGGCGAAGCGCTGGCGGTCTATCGCGATCTGCTGGACCTCGCCGAACGCCGCAATGACGGACTCGACACGCGCGTGCAGGAAGGCGATCTGGCGCAGGTCTATCTGAACGAAAACCGTCAATACATCCTGCGCCGGCGCGGTTTCGTCGTCGAAGCCGAGCGCAAGCTGGTGGCCGCCGCCAACAAGCTGTCGCTGTACCTGCGCCACGCCGATGGCACACCGCGACTGCCACTGGAAGCCGAACTGCCCCGCCGCTGGCCGAACCCGCCGGTGCTGCTTGATCCGACCACCGTCGATGCCGCGATCCGGGCCGCGCTCGGCACGCGGCCGGAAGTCGGTGTGCTGGCAGCGGACATCGAACGCGAACGGCTCAACCTGGCGCTGGGGCAGAACCTGCTGAAGCCGCGCGTCGACCTGAATCTGGAAGCGGCACGCGACTTTGGCAGCGGCCAGAAAAGCCGCACCGGCACCGACACGATCGTGCGCCTCGATGTCACGATCCCGATCGAGACCCGTACCGCGCGCGGGCAGATCAGCACTGCGCAGGCCAATCTGTCGCGGCTGGACTACGACCGGCGGCTGCTAGAAGAGCGCATCGACGTCGAGATCCGCACGCTGGCCAATGACCTGTCGGCGGCCTTCCGCTTCGTCGAACTCGCGACTCAGGAAGTCGAGCAGGCCGACGTGCTGTCGCGCGCCGAACGCGATCGTTTCGCCGAGGGCGCCAGCGACTTCTTCCTGGTCAACCTGCGCGAAGAATCCGCCGCCAATGCGCGGGTACGCGAAATCGAAGCGCATCTGCGCTACCTCGGCGCGCTGGCCGACTTCTACGCCTCGACCGTGCAGCGTGAACCGTTGGGTTTGGGGGCTAGCTGACGCTTCGTTGTCACTCGATGCGAAGCCCAGCCTCGCGCTGGTGGCGGATAGCGAGAATCAGCACCGTGTCCTGGGCCGACTCGAAGCTGTAGAGCGCGACATACCCAGTACGTCCGCGGGAGATGATCAACTCCCGCAACCCGGCCTCGACCGGTCTCCCCACCAGCGGATGATTGGCAAGCACCTCGACCGCCTCGGCGATCAAGTCGATGGTGGCCGGCGCTGCGACCGGATCGACATCGAGCAGGAAGTCGCTCAGCCGTTCGAGATCGTCGAGCGCCCGGACCGCATAGATCAGTCGCGCCAACGCCCAACCTGCGGTCGCGGAGACGTCTGACCGCGCACGCGGCTGCGCAGATAGTCATGTGCGGCTATGGAATCCACGCCCAGCCCGGTCTGAATCGCATCCGCTCTTGCCGCGAGGGCCTCGGCTAAAAACGCCGCGCGTTGTTCCGCAACGGCCACCGCCGACCGAATCGCCTCGACCATGAATGCGTGGGTGCTGACCCCTTCGCGGCGCGCGGCATCGGCTGCGAGATTCTTGAGGTCTTCAGGCAGCTTGAGCGAAGTGGTGGGCATCGAGAGAAGGAAATTGATCGCGAGGTGTTACCAAGCTAGCACCACGGCAATCGCCGGATCAACACCGGCCACTGAAGCGTCACGACGCTGTAGGCAGCCCGGATCTCCGGAAGGACCTTAGCCCGATCAATGGCTTGGGGACTCGATGAAGTTTCATTGGATTTCCGTTGGGAATCCGTGAGGACTTCCCGGTGGAGCCATTGCCAAGGTCCGGAAAGCGCCAGCAGCCCTGCTGCCAATACGGCGGCATCCACCGGAGACCCAGATCATGGACAGAATTCTCAACATCGAAAGTCGCTTCGTTGCGGCCGCCATCGGCCTTCTGCTAGCGGGCTGCTCGGCATTCACGCCACCGATCGAGAAGCCGATCATCGAGGACAGATCACATGCCTCGGCGGAGGGTGCCAAGGTTGCCGTTTTTTCAACAACGGCAGCCAGGCGCAGCGTACTGGTGCACTTTGCTCAGGGCGCTGCAGCAGCGCAGGTCTGCGCCGAGGCGCCGCCAGACACTGCCGACGCCCTGATCAGCAGCCTCGCAGTCTCCGCCCAGTTGAAGGCCAAGAAAGGCACCGAAGCGGAAGGTGAAGCGCAGGCTGAACTGAAGCGAGAACTGGCAACCACAGTCAATGCGCTGCTGGATCGATCGCAGGGCCTGCAGCTGTTCCGCGACGGCGCATTTCATCTGTGTCTCGCTCGCCAGAACGGCGCCATCAAGGATGCCGAGTACGCGGCGCAGTACTCCGCTCTGCTTAGCCAGACGGCTGATCTGATCCGTGCGGAAATTGCTGCGATGGAAGCACGAAATGCCCGCAGGGCAGCACAGGCAGCTGCCGACTCGCAGTCCGCTTCCGATGCTGCCGCAGCACGAGCCGAGAAGGCTGCAGCGGACGCGCGCAGCGCTGCGAAGGATGCGGCCGGTACAGTTGGCGACGGCGATTGACGTCATGACGCCGACAGTCGACAACCTTCGCCTTGCTCTTCAATGGCTGAGCTTCTTGCTCGGCTGCGCGAACCTGGGCCTGTTCAGCTGGGCGATTCGCGGCTACTTCCGGCCGGCGGTAGACGGCGGCGCTCGGCTCAGATTCGCAGTCGTCTGCGGCATCGCCTGCACGACGTTCACGCCGATCGCGTTCTGGCTATGGACGCCTAGATCCTCGTCGCTGGCCATCCTTGCAGTTCCGCTCTATCTCGGTTCGACAGCGCTGTTTGGCTGGTCGGCAGTCAGCAACCGCGCTCAGCGTCTGGCGCTAGCCCTGACACGGGAAGCACCGACCCACCTGGTCACTCACGGCCCGTATCGCTATCTGCGGCATCCGTTCTACACATCGTATCTGTTGACCTGGCTGGCGGGCGTTTTGGCCGTCCAGCACCCAACAATGGTCGTTCCACTGATCGCGATGGGAACGATCTACCGGATCGCGGCGAACGACGAGGAACAACGATTTCTCGATGACCCACGTTTCGCTGCGGATTACCGTCGGCTTATGGCATCGACGGGACGATTCCTGCCGAAGTTCGTTGCCGGCGCTCGGCCATGAAGCTCGTGTTTCACGAAGTTACCGAAGCGCCGGAACGCGACGCCGTTGCTCGTCTGCGTTATCGCATTCATGTTGCCGAACTCGGGAAACGGCCACTGGAGGCGGACCACGATCGCGAAATGCTGATCGACCGTCACGACGCTGACAGCGTGTTGCTGGCAGCGTTCGATGGCGATACGCCGGTCGGCACGGTACGCCTCACGCCGGGGACCGCGATCCCCAACGGCAGCGCGTGGTGGCGCTTCTATCAGTTCGACGCGTTCTCGCAGTACGACGACCGCGCTCGTTCTGTCACCTCGCGGCTGATGGTACTGCCCGAACTGCGCGGCACACTCGTCGCTGCGCAACTCTTGGCGATGGCTTACCAGCGAGGTCGCGAACTCGGCACCATTTTCAACTTCATGCATTGCGCGCCGGGGCTTGTTGCAGTGCATGAGCAGATGGGCTTTCGTCGCTATACGAATGGCGCTGACGACCCCGACGTGGGCTACCGCATTCCCATGGTGCTGATTGCAGATGACCGCACTTATCTCTCATCTCAGCGCTCGCCGTTTGCCGGGCTGTCGCTCAAGTACCCTGCCGATCCGGGTAACGCCCTGTGGTTCATGCAGCGCTTCGGGGCCCGATGTGGGCTCTCGACAGCGCGCACGCTGGGTGTCGCTCGATTCATGGAACTGATTGCAGAATGCAGCGCGCAAGCCCTCACTGGACTGAATGGCGACGAACTCACCATCATTCTTGAAAGCGCCGTTCTCCATCACTTCGAACCGGGATTCCGCGTCCTGAAGCGCGGCGACCGAGGTGGAGACCTGTTTCTGATCCTCAGCGGTCAAGTCACCGTCGGCCAAAACGTCTCCTCCGCTCGCCAGCCGATCGCGTCAATCGGGCCCGGTGACTGCTTTGGCGATTACGCCTATCTCGGCGGCGGCACGTGTAATGCCGACATCACGGCGCTCAGTGAGGTGATGGCGATCTCGCTCAGCCGCGAGTCCTTCGAAAAGCTGCAGCGCAAACACCCGGCACTGGCGTTTCGGCTAGTCCTCAATCTTGCGGTGGCGGCCAGCCATCGCTTCGAAGTCACTACCTCTCAGGAGCTTGCCGCATGACCGCCATCAACGGCGTCGCCACGATACGCACGATCGCTGACCTCGATCGGCTGGTCGAGAACTGCGTGTCACGGATGACCACTACGCGTGCCTGGCGCCTGCTGGACGATGGCGCTTTCCGCCCTGCGCACTATCAACGCCTGATCCGCTTCATCTACCACCAGACGGTCAGCGCACCGCTGACCTTTGCGCTGGCCGGGGCCAACTGTGCACCGGCGCATGCCGTAATCCGCGACTACCTGCTGTATCACGCGATCGAGGAAAAAGATCACTGGAAGTGGGCGCGCGACGACCTGGCGGCCCTTGGCGATGACATCAGCGGGCTCGCCGACGAAGCGGCACCGACCAGCGTCGCCGCCTTCGTGGCATTCAACTTCCACCTTGCCCACAAGGCTCCGTTTGCGCGGATCGGTACCGCCTACTTCCTCGAAACCATGAGTGCGCGACTCGGTCCCGACACCGCGAGACGCATGGCGCTGCAAGCGGGACTGACGCCGGACCAGATGGTGTTCTTCGTTGGCCACGCAGAATCGGATCAGAGCCATTCCGCAGACCTGCGGAGGATCATCATGGCAGCGGCCATCAGCGAAACCGAATACGGCCTGCTCGGCTGGGCTGCGCAGACCAGCGCCGACCTGTATCGGATGATGTACGAGGAAGCGCTTTCCGGAACTTGATCCGGGTGACGCTTGAAGGGAATGGTTCGTGATCGGTCAGGTATCGTTCACACCATGCAGGATTCACTTTTTCCCGACGCTGACCCGCCGTCCGAGCCCCAGCGCGGCAAGCCGCGCAAGCGGTCGTCGGCGGTCGAGCCAGCACCGCCAAGTGCGGCCCTTGTCGAACTGGCGGCGGCGCTGCCGGCGCAGTTGCGCTTTGGCACCTCATCGTGGTTCTTTCCCGGCTGGGACGGGCTGGTCTGGGCTGGCGAGTACGAGCAGGCGAAGCTGTCGAAAGAGGGCCTGAGTGCCTACGCACGGCATCCGCTGTTGCGTACCGTCAGCCTCGATCGGGCGTTCTACCGGCCGCTGACGAGCAGCCAGTACGCGGCCTACGCAGCACAGGTGCCGGATGATTTCCGCTTCGTGGTCAAGGCACCGAGCCTGATCGCCGATGCCAGCCTACGCGGCGACGATGGCCGCAGCGTCAGCCACAACGCGCTGTTTCTCGATCCGGACACAACACTTCGCGAATTCGTGCGACCAGCGCTCGAAGGGCTGGGCCACAAGCTGGGCGCGCTGGTCTTCCAGCTGTCTCCATTGCCAGGCTTGCTGCTGGCGACCATCGATCGGCAGATCGCCAAGCTCGACGCGCTGCTGGGCGCCCTTCCCGATCTGCAGCTGATTGCGCCGGATGCGGTCGTTGCCGTGGAAGTCCGCAACGCGGAGTGGCTGACCCCAGCGTTCACCGCAACGCTGAAGCACCATCGGGCGACCTACTGCCTGGGCCTGCACGCCAAGATGCCGCCGATTGCCGAGCAGTTGCCGATCCTGCGGGCGCTGTGGCCCAGCCCGCTGGTCTGCCGCTGGAACCTGCACATGAAGCACGGCGCGTTCGGCTACGAATCGGCGCGCGATGCGTACGCGCCGTTCAACCGGCTAGTCGATCCCGATCCCGAGACCCGCCAGCAACTGGCGCGGGTGATCGCCGGCACCGTGGCCAACGGCGTGCTCGCCTACGTCACGCTGAACAACAAGGCTGAAGGCTCGGCCCCGCTGTCGATCGCGGCACTCGCGCAGGCGGTGTTCGACCTGCGCCGCAAGTCGCCTTAGCGGGCACGGCGAAAGGTCAGGTTGATCCGCTGCTCGCCAAGCAGCGGATGGTGGCCGGGCTTCAGCGCCAGCACGCCGTGAAAGCGCAGCCGGCTGTTGCCACCCCAGACCACGACATCGCCGTGGGCCAGCGGCAGGCGTTGCGCCGGATCGGCCCGCTGCAGGCCGCCGAACTGGAATACCGCCGGCAGACCGAGCGACACCGAGACAATCGGCGCGCTGAAATCCGCCTCGTCACGATCCTGATGCAGCGACAGCTTGGTGCCCGGCAGATAGCGGTTGATCAGGCAGGCATCCGGTTCGAAGCCTGCGTAGCCGGCGGCCGCCGCAGCGCTGCAGGCAAGTTCGCGAAACAGCGTCGGCATCGCCGGCCATGGCTGGCCACTGAGCGGATCGGTATCGGCGTAGCGATAGCCGCGCCGGTCCGATACCCAGCCACAGGCGCCGCAGTTGCTCATCGCCACCGACATGCGCAGCCCGCCCGGCGTTTCCAGATGCCGGAACGGTGCGGCCGCCGTGACCTGCTCAATCGCAGCCAGCAGCGCGCGGTCCTGCGCCAGCGCATGGCCCGGCAGCCAGATCGCGCCATCGGCAATGGCACGTGGCCCTTCGTCGAACAGTGCCAGCGTGGTCATCGGGCTCAGGCGGCGTCGTGAAAGATGATGCCGAGCGTATGCCGTTGCCCGGAGCGGATGCGGCTGACGCCATGGCGCAGGTTCACGCGGTAGCTGCCTCGGCTGCCGGCCACCGGCCGGTGATGGACGGCGAACACGACGGCATCGCCCTGCAACAGCGGCACGACCTCGGCTCGCGACTGCATCCGCGGCCGCTGCTCGGTCAGCACGAATTCGCCGCCGGTGAAGTCGACACCCGGCTGCGACAGCAGCAACGCAACCTGCAGCGGAAACACTTCGGCGCCGTACAGATCCTGATGCAGGCAGTTGTAGTCGCCAGCGCCGTATTGCAGCAGCAGCGGCGTCGGCCGCGTCTGGCCGGCGGCGTGGCAGCGCGCGTGATACTCGGCGTGCCCGGCGGGAAAGCGCGTGTCCAGATGCATCCGTTCGCACCAGCGGTTTGCGAGCGGCACCAGCGGCGCGTAGAGCGCCTCGCGCAGATCGGCGACAAGGCTGGGCAGCGGGTATGCGAAATAGCGATATTCGCCTTGCCCGTAGCCATGACGCTGCATCACCACGCGGCTGCGGAAGCCTTCGGCGTCGCGATAGCGCGCAGCCATCGCCCGGCATTGATCGGCATCGAGCAGGCCGGGAATCCGCGCCGCGCCATGGGCATCCAGCTCGGCCAGCAGCGCCGGCCAATCGATGTTCGCCAGCCCGTTCAAGCCTTGGCCTCGCGCTCGAGCAGGCTGCGCTTGCGCTCCACCCCCCAGCGATAGCCGGACAAGGCGCCGTCGCTGCGGACGACGCGATGGCACGGGATGGCGACCGCCAGCGCATTGGCGCCGCAGGCCTGCGCAACGGCATGCATCGAAGTCGGCGCGCCGATCCGCTGCGCCACTTCGGCATAGCTGACGGTTTCACCGGCCGGAATCGCGCGCAGAGCCTGCCAGACCCGTTGCTGGAACGCCGTGCCGCGCACATCCAGCGGCAGCGCGTGGCCCAGCTGCGGCGCTTCGACCAGACCAACGACTTGCGCCACCGTGGCTTCGAAGCCGGCATCGGCGCCGATCAGCGTCGCCTTCGGGAAGCGATCCTGAAGATCGCGCGCCAGCGCGTCCGGATCGTCACCGAGCAGGATTGCGCAGATGCCGCGCGCGCTCGCGGCAACCAGGATCGCCCCCAGCGTGCACTGCCCGATCGCAAAGCGGATTTCGACATCGCGACCGCCAGCGCGGAATGCGCTTGGCGTCATGCCCAGCAGCCCATCGGCTTCGGCATAGAAGCGACCGTTGGACCCGTAGCCGGCGTCGTAGATGGCATCGGTCACCCGGCCGGCGCGGTCGAGTTCGCTGCGCATGCGCTTTGCGCGATACGCGGCGGCATAGGCGCGCGGCGTCAGGCCCGTCACCGCTTTGAATACGCGGTGCAGGTGAAACGGGCTGATACCGGCGGCGTCAGCCAGCTGGTCAAGCGTCGGCGCGGTTTCGGCTTGTTCGATCCGCCGGCACAGCGTTGCAACCAGCTCGGCGTGCTGCTCGGCCAGCGGCGGCTGATCGGGCTTGCAGCGCTTGCACGGCCGGAAGCCAGCCGCTTCGGCGTCAGCGCGGGTCAGGTGAAACGCCACGTTCTCAGGCCGCGCCGGACGAGCGCCGCAGGACGGCCGACAGTAGACGCCGGTGGTCTTCACCGAATAGAAGAACTGCCCATCGGCCGCAGCATCGCGCGCCAGCACCCGTGGCCAGCGCGGATCGTCAATGGTGGTGGCAACGCGGCCGTGCAGCGGCTTCGACGGGTTCATGGCGGTTCTCCCAGGCTCATCTTGAGCGATGCCGGCAGTGTCGGCATCGGCAGCGTGCCGAACACTCCGCGGCTTGCGATTGAATCCGGCAGTCGGGCGATCGGCGCTGCTGCGGCCGCCATCGCTGAAGCTCGCGTTTCGTGGGGCTCGGTCGGCAGCAACCGTTGTCCGCGGGCTTTCCCAATACCGTCATGAAACATCGCTAACTTCGCCGGTTTATGAAAATCCCAACGATGCGTTCCTCAGCAAGATCCAGCGGTATCAGTCGGCGCGATGCCTTGCGCGCCTTGTTCTGGAGCGCCGGCGCGACCGGCCTGCCGACCTGGGTAACGGCCTGCGGCGGCAGTGAAGGTATGGCCACCGGCGGTGGCACGAGCCGCTTCAGCGATCTGGGCCCTTTGAGCGCACCGGACAGCAACGGCATCCGCCTGCCGTCCGGATACTCGTCGCGAGTGGTGGCGGTGGCCAACGAGTTGCCGGCCGGGCTCGGCAGTTCGCCCTGGCATCCGTTTCCGGACGGCAGCGCGGTGTTTCCACGGGTTGGCGGCGGCTGGATTTATGTCTGCAACAGCGAAGTGCCGGGTCTGGGTACGCTGACCTTCACGTTCCCCGAACTGTCGGCGATTCCGGGGCTTGATCAGCTGATCGGCATCGGCGGGCGCTTCGTGCCGGGCCTCGGCGGGACCAGCGCGCTGGTGTTTGGCCCGCAGGGCGAGGTCGTCAACAGCTACCGCATTCTCGACGGCACCACGTTCAACTGCGCAGGCGGCGCCACGCCGTGGCTGAGCTGGCTGTCCTGCGAGGAAATCAACGACGGCCTGGTCTGGGAATGCGACCCCTACGGTGTCGATCCCGGTGTGGCGAAGCCGGCGCTGGGCCGCTTTGCCCACGAAGCGCTGGCAGTGGATGCGACGAACCGCCTGATCTACATGTCGGAAGACTTGCCGGACGGCCGCTTCTACCGTTTCGTCGGCAACGACGCCGATTGGCCAGCCGGGGGCCGGGGCCGCCTGGAACAGGGCCAGCTGCAGGTGCTGGAAGTGGTCGGTGATCCGAACCGCGCGGAGAACAATCCGCTGCCGGTGCGCTGGCTCGACGTGCTCGACCCGGCGGCGCGGCAGATCGAGCAGCGCATTCCGGCCAGCACGCCGTTCAACGGTGGCGAAGGCGTCTGGCTGCACGCCGGTATCGTCTATCTGGCCACCAAGGGCGACAACCGGATCTGGGCGCTCGACACGCGCGCGCAGACGATCGAGATCATCTATGACTTCGCCACCGCAACCGGCGAGGACAAGGTGCTGTCCGGTGTCGACAACCTGACCGTGACGCCGGGCGGCGACATCCTGGTGGCTGAGGATGGCGGCGACATGCAGCTCTGCGTCATCCGGCCAGACCGCAGCGTGCGGCCGCTGCTGCAGGTCACCGGGCAGAACGGCTCGGAAATCTCCGGGCCGGCGTTCTCGCCGGACGGACGGCGTCTCTACTTCAACTCCAATCGGGGTGGCCGGCTGGGACTTGGCCTTGGCATCACCTACGAAATCCTGCTGCCGTTCTCGATCCGCAACTGAGGTCCCGCCGTGTCCCGTTCCACTCGACGTCGCCCGCTGCGCAAGTCGCAGCCCAAATTGCTGTCGCGCCGCAGCTTCCTCGGCCAATCCGGGGCATCGCTGACGGCGCTGGGGCTGGCACCGCTGCTGCCGGCCTGCGATGGCGGCAATGGCGGTCGCAGTCCGGACGGTGATGCGCCGGATGCGCTGTCCTTCCTGCATGGCGTGGCCAGCGGCGATCCGCTGTCCGATCGCGTGATCCTGTGGACGCGAGTCACGCAGACCGGCACCGCTGCAGTGCCGGTGACGGTGCGGCTGTCGACACAGCCGGACTTCAGCAGTGGCGTGACGGTACGCAACAGCAGCGCGACACCGGAACGGGATTTCACGGTGAAGATCGACGCCGCCGGCCTGCAGCCGGGCACGACCTACTACTACCAGTTCGAAGCCCGCGGTCAGCGCTCACCGGTCGGTCGTACCCGCACGCTGCCGGTCGATGCCGTGGATCGGCTGCGCATTGCCGTACTGTCGTGCGCAAGCCTTGCTCACGGCTTTTTCAACGCCTACGCCCGCGTGGCCGAGCGTGCCGACCTCGACCTGGTGCTGCATCTGGGCGACTACATCTACGAGTACGGCAACGGCGAGTACGGCTCGGTGCGGACCTACGAGCCACCGACAGAAATCGTGTCGCTGGAGGACTACCGCGCCCGTCACGGCCAGTACAAGCGCGACCCTGACCTGCAGGCCGTGCATCGCCAGCATCCGCTGGTCTGCGTCTGGGACGACCACGAAAGCACCAACGACGCATGGCGCGATGGCGCGGAAAACCACCAGCCGGAGATCGAAGGTCCCTGGCCACTGCGCAAGTCGATTGCCCAGCAGGTTTACGAGGAGTGGATGCCGATCCGGGTCAGCGATCCTGGCGTGATCTACCGCCGCTTCCCGATCGGCTCGCTGGTCAACCTGCACATGCTCGACACGCGCTTGCTGGCGCGGTCGGAACAGTTGTCGCCGAGTGGCGCCGTACCGGGACTGCCGGTCGGCGTATTCACGGCCACCGGCGCGTTTGCTGATCCGGCGCGCACGCTGCTGGGCGAAGCGCAGGAAGCCTGGCTGGCCGACGGACTGCGCAGCAGCACCGCGACCTGGCAGCTGCTGGGTCAACAGGTGATGTTCGGCCAGTTGCAGGTGCTTGGCCTGCCACGGGCAACCGGCCTGAGCCAGTTCCTGAATCCCGATCAGTGGGACGGCTACCCCGCAGCGCGTGATCGCCTGCTCGATGTCATTCGTGGTGGCGGTGGCTTTCCCGCGATCGACAACTGCATCGTGCTGACCGGTGACATCCACACGTCGTGGGCGATGAACATCAGCGAAGACCCCAACAACCTGCTGGCCTACAACCCGCTGACCGGCATTGGCAGCCGAGCCGTCGAATTCGTGACCACCTCGGTCACTTCGCCGGGTCTGGAGTCACTGGCACCGGTCGGCGATGTGCTTCGGCTGAACAATCCGCACATCCGTTATGTCGACCTGGCCAGCAAGGGCTATTTGCTGCTCGACATCACGCCGGAACGCTGTATCGGCGAGTTCTGGGCCGTCGATGGCATCGCAACGCGCGGAGGTGGCGAACGCTTCCAGGCGGCGTTTCAGGTGCGGGCCGGCACCAATCGGCTGAGCGAAGCGGCGCAGACCAGCTCACGTGCGAATGCGCCTCCGCTTGCGAGTTGATGATATCGCTGCCGGTACGGCTGCAGGCTCACCAACCGCAGCGCTCCGCGTCTGAAAAGCCTGAGCACCCGCGCCACTCGACAACTAAATCGCCATCAAGTGTCTTATGGCAGTTTTCACGTGCCGGCGTACTTGCACGAAGCTTTAGCGCAACGTCAGTACCAGCCTTTCTTCGAAAAAAAATTAACTTCCATGCCAAACAACAAAAATCTGGTCATGGAATTCACGATGCGCTGGCTGCCTTTTTGCTGCAACCGTACTGCTGCACCTAGCATGAAGCCCTCGAAGAACGTGTTTACCGAATTTCTTCGTTTCTGATGAAATCGGCAATTTCCTGTCCTACGCGTACTGCCATTGCATCATAAGCTTTGGGTGTCAGATGCACGCCATCGTTCGATGATTTGACGAATGCATCACTTGGCAGAACGGCGCGAAGATCGATGATTTTTACTTGCCCCTCTGCAATCAGTAGTGACAACTCCTTGGCAAGACTTTCATTGTAGTCTTCAGCATTATCTCCAATGTCATCATTGCTAAGCCAACGATAGACAGCCCACCGAAAATTCGTAAAGGCGGATCTCTGCATCTTGCTTCTGTCGTACGCGGGAATGCTTAGCACCACCGCCTTCCCTCCACAGGCTAACGCAGCACCTACTGCCAGCTTCATATGCTGGACGTAGAAATCTTTGCCAACGTATGCAAGCGAGTCATTGATTCCACCCTCGATAACATAAACCGTTCGCAAATCTGAATAAGCAGTTTCAATCCAGTTCATCCACTGCTCGAAATTTTCGTAAATGAGCTTCGAACGAGCGCCGGGATAACCAGAACTTTTAACAACAGCGCCAATGCCTCGACTGCTTATTCCCTTTATCAGGCCGTCATCCAGCTTTCCACCAGCAATCCAACTGTCGCCAATAACGCCAACAATGTAGTTCTGATTCTTCGGCTCGACACTGCATTGCGTCTCATAAGTCGACGCAATGCTAAGAGATGTTTTGACGTAGCCTGCCACCGCAACGCCTGCAGCTGCCACCAGACAGCCTGCTATGACTCCGAGTCGTTTCATTGCTCCCTCGCCATGTAGTCTTGTGGGCCGCAAATCATTGCGCGCTTCATCGTAACTTTTCAGGGGTAGCGCAACAAAATTGATCGCACAAGTGCGCAGCAGCTGCGCATTCAAACGTTTTGTTCAATCAACTTCCCATCAACAACGAAGTAGTTGCCGCTCAACACTACTCCCACTCGATCGTCGCTGGCGGCTTGCCGGAGATGTCGTAGACCACGCGCGATACGCCGCCGATCTCGTTGACGATGCGCAAGCTGACCTTTTCCAGCAGCTCGTACGGCAGCCGGGCCCAGCGGGCGGTCATGAAGTCGATCGTCTCCACTGCTCGGATCGCGATCACCGGCGCATAGCGGCGGCCGTCGCCGGTGACGCCGACCGACTTCACCGGCAGGAACACGGCGAACGCCTGGCTGGTCTTGTCGTACCAGCCGGCAGCGCGCAGTTCCTCAATGAAGATGTGGTCGGCCAGCCGCAAGGTATCGGCCGCTTCCTTGGTCACTTCGCCGAGGATACGGACGCCAAGGCCCGGACCCGGAAACGGATGGCGATAGACCATCTCGCGCGGCAGGCCGAGTTCGACGCCGATCTGCCGGACTTCGTCCTTGAATAGCTCGCGCAATGGTTCGACCAGCTTGAGCTTCATGTGCTCGGGCAGGCCGCCGACGTTGTGGTGGCTCTTGATCAGATGCGCCTTGCCGGACTTGGCACCCGCAGACTCGATGACGTCCGGGTAGATGGTGCCCTGCGCGAGGAAGTCGACACCGGAAATCTTGGTCGCTTCCTCGTCGAACACCTCGACAAACAGTCGGCCGATGATCTTGCGTTTCGCTTCTGGGTCGGTGACGCCGCGCAGTTCGCCGAGGAAGCGGGCTTCAGCGTCGACGCGAATGACCTTGACGCCAAGGTTCTTCGCGAAGATCTGCATCACCTGATCGCCTTCCTGATGGCGCAGCAGGCCATGGTCGACGAACACGCAGGTCAGCTGGTCGCCAATCGCCTTGTGCAGCATCGCGGCGACGACCGAGGAATCGACACCGCCGGACAGACCGAGCAGCACCCGACCCTTGCCGACTTGCGCACGAACCTTGTCGATCGCATCGCTGATGATGTTGTCCGGCGTCCACGCGCGGCCGCAGCCGCATAGGTCATGGACGAAGCGCGAATAGATGCGCGAGCCCTGCGTGGTGTGCGTGACTTCCGGATGGAACTGCAGGCCGTAATAGCGGCGTTCTTCATCGGCAATGCCGGCAATCGGCACGTCGCGAGTGCTGGCGATCAGCTTGAAGCCGGGCGGAATCTCGACAACGCGGTCGCCGTGGCTCATCCAGACATCGAGCAGGCCGTGGCCTTCCTCGCTGACCCGGTCCTCGATGTCGCGCAGCAGTTCGGAATGACCGCGAGCGCGGATCTCGGCGTAGCCGAATTCCTTGGAATCATGCGAATCGACACGACCGCCGAGCTGGTGCGCCATCGCCTGCAGGCCGTAGCAGATGCCGAGCACCGGCACCTTCAGGTCCCAGACGGCATCACGAATACGCGGCGCCTTCAGCTGCGTCACCGACTCCGGGCCACCGGACAGGATCACGCCACGCGGTGCGAACGCGCGGATGTCGTCGTCCGACATGTCCCAGGGGTGCAGCTCGCAGTAGACGCCCAGCTCGCGGACGCGGCGGGCAATCAGCTGCGTGTACTGCGAGCCGAAATCGAGGATCAGGATCCGGTCGGCGTGAATGTCGGGTGCGCTGCTGGTCAAGGTCTGGTCTCTCGATGACGAGGTAACGGCGAACCGTTAAACGCAAAGGCGGAAAGGGAAAAGAAAGGACGCAAAGAAAAAGGAAGCTTGTTTTTCAGCGCTTCTGAACGCCGTCAGTTTCTTGGAATTCTTTTCTCGCTTTTCTTTCTTTGCGTCCTCCTCTTGTCTGTTCTTTGCGCCTTTGCGCTGAACTTTTGATGTTGCTTTTATCGCCGAACGCGGCAGGCGCTCAGCTCTGGGTGCGGTAGTTCGGCGCTTCCTTGGTGATCGTCACGTCATGGACATGGCTTTCGCGCATGCCCGCCGAAGTGATCTTCACGAAGCGCGTCTGGGTGCGCAGTTCCTGGGTGTTCTGACAGCCGGTATAGCCCATGCTGGCGCGCAGGCCACCGATCAGCTGATGGACGATTGCCGCCATCGGGCCCTTGTATGGCACGCGGCCTTCGATGCCTTCCGGCACCAGCTTTTCGACTTCGGCCGTGGTGTCCTGGAAATAGCGATCCTTCGAACCCTGCGCCATCGCGCCCAGCGAGCCCATGCCGCGGTAGCTCTTGTACGAACGACCCTGATACAGCTCTACCTCGCCCGGCGCTTCCTCGGTGCCGGCCAGCATCGAGCCGACCATCACTGCATAGGCTCCGGCGGCCAGCGCCTTGGAAAAGTCGCCCGAATAGCGCACGCCGCCATCGGCGATCAGCGGGATGCCCTTGTCCTTCAGCGCTTCGGCAACCGCCATCACCGCACTGATCTGCGGGACGCCGACACCGGCGACGATGCGCGTGGTGCAGATCGAGCCGGGGCCGATGCCGACCTTGACGGCATCGGCACCCGCTTCGACCAGCGCCAGCGCCGCAGCACCGGTCGCGATGTTGCCGCCGATGATCTGCACCCGGTCGCCATACTGCTGCTTGATCTGGCGAACGCGGTCGATGACACCCTTCGAGTGACCGTGGGCCGTGTCGACGACGATGACATCGACACCGGCTTCGACCAGCGCTGCAACGCGCTCGTCGGTATCGCCGCCGGTGCCGACCGCCGCACCGACGCGCAGACGGCCATGCTCGTCCTTGCAGGCCAGCGGATGCTCGGTGGACTTCTGGATGTCCTTGACGGTGATCATGCCGCGCAGCTGGAACGCCTCGTTGACCACCAGCACCTTCTCGATGCGGTGCTCGTGCAGCAGTTCGATGACCTCGGTGCGCGGCGCGCCTTCCTTGACCGTCACCAGACGCGGCTGCGGCGTCATGATCTTCGACACCGGCTGGTCCATGCGCGTCTCGAAGCGCAGGTCGCGGCTGGTGACGATGCCAACCAGCTTGTCGCCATCGACGACCGGCACGCCGGAAATGTGATTGGCGCGAGTCAGCGCCAGCACATCGGCGATCGTCATTGCCGGCGGCACGGTGATCGGATCGGCAATGATGCCGCTCTCGTACTTTTTCACGGCGCGCACTTCGGCCGCCTGGCGCGCCGGCGTCATGTTCTTGTGAATGATGCCGATGCCGCCTTCCTGGGCCAGCGCGATCGCGAGGCCGGATTCGGTCACCGTGTCCATTGCCGCCGACAGCAGCGGAATGTTCAGCGTGATGCGCGCAGTCAACGGCGTGCGCAGATCGACCTGACGTGGAAGGACTTCGGAATAGGCGGGTTGCAACAGGACGTCATCGAACGTCAGGGCTTCAAGATCGATGCGCGAGTCAGCGGAGAGGCGAGACATTTACGGCTCCGTCAAAGCGATATTATACGCAACGCTCAAGCCTCCGACCGACGTCATGTCCACGCCGCTGCTGTCAGGCTCGCACGCGTCCTGCGCCCTCGCCGTCCGCCGCATCCAGACCACGGGCCTTCCCGCATGAACGGGTCCGCCAATGGCACCGCCCGCACGGTCTACGCTGTTTCCGAACTCGCCGACATCCTGCGCGGACTGCTCGAAGACAGCCTGCCCAGCGTCTGGGTATCCGGCGAGATTTCCAACTTCTCGCGCCCGGCGTCCGGCCACTGGTACTTCACGCTGAAGGACGATCGCGCCCAGTTGCGCTGCGCGATGTTCAAGAACAGCAACTACTACGTGCGGCCGCAGCCGAAGGACGGCGATGCGGTGCTGGTGCGCGCCAAGGTCGGGATTTATCCCGCGCGCGGCGAGCTGCAGATGATCGTCGAGCATCTCGAAGCGGCCGGTACCGGTGCGCTGCTGCGCGCGTTCGAGCAGCTCAAGGCGAAACTGGCAGCCGAGGGACTGTTCGACGCGGCGCTGAAACGGCCACTGCCGGCCGTGCCTCGAGTGATCGGCGTGATCACCTCCGGCACGGGTGCCGCGCTGCAGGACATCCTCAACGCACTCGCGCGTCGCTGGCCGCTGGCTGCAGTCGCGCTGTATCCGGTACCGGTGCAAGGAAAGGAAGCGCCACCAGCGATCGTCCGGGCGCTGCGCGAGCTGCCGCAACGGGCACCGGCCGACGTGATCCTGCTGGCCCGTGGCGGCGGCTCGCTGGAAGACCTGTGGGCCTTCAACGATGAAGCGGTGGCCCGCGCGATCCGCGCCTGCCCGGTGCCGGTGATCAGCGGCGTCGGCCACGAGATCGACTTCACGATTGCCGACTTTGCCGCCGATGTCCGCGCCGCCACGCCAACGGCCGCCGCCGAATTGGCGACACCCGACATCGCCGAGCGTTATTCGCGTGTCGACACGCTCGATATCAACCTGATCGGCCTCGTGCAGCGGAGTATCCAGCAGGCACGGGAGCAGACGCTGCAGCTGTCGGGACGGCTGCAGCGCCTGCATCCCGGACGCCGGCTGCTCGATCGCACGCAGCGGCTCGACGAACTGGATCAGCGGCTGCGCCACGCGATGCAGATGCGGCTTGCCGCCCGGCGCGAAGCGCTTGATCTGCGCCGTCGGCGCTTCGAGGCAGCGGCCCCGCTGGGCCGCCTGCTGCAACTGCGTGAGCGGCTGCGCGTGCTTGCGGATCGTCTGCAGCGCAGCGGTCGGCAGACGCTGATCGACCGCCAGCGCCGGCTGCGGCAGGCGGAGGCACTGCTCAACAGCCTCAATCCGTCGGCGGTCCTGCAGCGTGGCTATGCGCTGGCGATGAACGCGGACGGCCGCGTGCTGCACGCAGGTGACGAGGTTCGCGCCGGTGATCGGGTCAGCGTCCGGCTGGCCCACGGCGGCTTCACGGCCGAGGTGCTGCCAAGCGGCGAGTAGCTAGCGGACGACATCGGCCCAGTCGGCGATGATCCGGCCGCCGTTGCCGGCATCGGTCGCGTTGTACAGATCGATGCCGTCGCGCACTTTCTGGCCACCGTCGCGGGTCAGTGGCCGGAACAGGAAGCCGACGCTGCGCCGCGTCGAGCGCGGGAACACCAGATCGAACGGCAGGCTGAGGTAGAAGCCCTTGTCGAACGAGCCTTCGCCGAACACCCGCGCTGGCACGTCGGTGAAGGTCGCGAACACGCCCAGCGTGGCACCGCTGCGGAACTCGCGAGCGACCTCGATCGTCGTGCCCCAGTCCTTCGCCAGATAGCGGCCGACGCTCAGCTTCGACTTGAGCCCGTACCACGGGAAGTCGTAATACAGGTTCAGGTGCCCGGTGGCGACGCGGTAGTCGCGGAAGTTGAAGCGCACTGCGTAGTCGCGCTGCTGCACGACATTGGCATTGAGGCCGATCGCCCAGCGCTGGAAGTGCGGACGCCACAGCACTTCGGAGGCGACACCGCCATACATGTCCTCGAACAGGCCGGCCGACAGGCGCGCATAAACCCCGGACGCCGGCGACCAGATGTAGTTGGTTTCCAGCTTGCTCACCGCCTGCTGGCCGTTCTGCAGGTAGTCGACGATGTCGCTGCGGACGCGCGGCAGCTGGCTGTCCGAAACCAGTTCGATCTCGTCGAAGTTGTTGAGCAGGTTGAACGACAGCGACGCACTGAAGCTCAGATGTTCGGTCGGCCGGAAGTCCCCGGTCAGCCGCCACAGCAGCTGGCCGAAGTAGAAGCCATCCGGCCCGCCGATCTGCTGCCGGAAGCCAGGTCCGGTGTCCCAGCTCCACATCGGCAACTTGATCAGCCCGGCGATATCGGCGTCGTCGTGCGCGGGCTGCACCGGATCGAGATCGGCGCTGCGACGGATTTCCTCGGGGCTGCCGCGGAACTGCGCGAACTTTTCGAACTCCGCCCGGTTGACCGCGAGCCGCCAGGTTTCGACGCCGACATCGACGCCGACCACGGTGATCCGGTCGATCCACGGCGGCAGCACGCCGCTGGCCGCGCGCACTGCACGCCCGGCCGTCAGCGTCGCGCTGCGGTAGCGCTGCTGCTCGATCCAGACGATGGCGGTGCGCGTCGATGGCTGCAGATCGAGCGCCGACAGCGCAAACGATTGCTGGGCCAGTGCCGTGGCGAGCTGCCGACTCAGCGCGGCAAGGTCAGCCGCATCCAGTTCCGCCGGGGCTGGCTGCTGCACGGTGCCCGGATCGCGAATCCGGATCGGCGGCGGCAGCGGGTCCAGCGTCTTCCTCGGACCGCGGCCGGTATCGAGATTGGTGCGCGCCGACAGCCGGAAGCTCAGCCGCTCGCCGCGTTCGTAGCCGAGCCCCAGATGGATGCCGTCGCGGACTTCGTAATCGGCGCCGATGTTGATCGGCACGCGCTGCGGAATCGAAGTGCCGGTGCCGCGCTCGTTGCTGTAATCGTTGCCGTCGTATTCGAGCTGAAGGCTCAAGCCGTCGATCGGGCTATGCCATTGCACGCCGCCAAATGGACCGATCGTGCGGCCGGCAAACAGCCGGCCGATGCCGCTGCCACCCGGTCGCGAGGTGTCGGCCGGCGTGCCGGTGCGGTCACGGTCGAAGCGAGTGGCAATCATGGTCAGCGGATTGCGCAAGTCGCCGCCCTCGCCGAGTCGCCCCCAGCCGAGCCCGAAGCTGAAATCCCAGTCGTACCAGCGGCGACTGGCGACGATGTACTCGCCACCCAGCACGCCGGTGCCGCCGAAATCCTGGATACCGATGGCGATGGCCGGAAGCGTCGCGCTTTCCTCGACCAGCTGCAGCTTGAAGCCGAAACTGCGGTCCTTGTACGACTGGAAGCCGCTGAACGACTCCGGGCCGTACTGCCGATCGATGACATCGGTGTACCGGAACACCGCTTCGAAACCCGGCAGCGGAGCGGCGAAGATCTGAATCTGGTTGTACGGCTTGATGCTCGAAACACCCGCGCCGAGCGTGCCCTCGGCTGCGAAACGCGCTGTCGGTGTCTGCAGCAGGCCGACGCCGCCGAGATCATTCAGATTCGGCGTGCTGTCGGCGATCGCCGACGACGTCGCAGCCAGCAGCAGCACCGCCGCGCGTGCGCGCAGCGGGTTGAGGCACGTCATCACGAACGGCAGGTGCAAGGAACGCGGCGTTCGGTGATCAGTTGCGACTGATGGTCGACAGTGCCGCCGCCGTCACGGCGAGGTTCGACAGCAGGCCGAAAATGCGTTCGGAGAACGCAACGATGTTGAACGGCGCCGCATCGCGTGGCACGACGACGACGCTGCCCGGCGGAATGTCCTCGGCCTTGTAGTTCCAGAAGCTCGCCTTGAGCTTCTGCGCCGTGCCATTCGGCAGGATCACGAACACCCGGTCGTCGTCGGCGGCCTGCGAGTAGCCACCGGCGCGCTCGATGTAGTCGACGGCCGAGGCGCCGGGCGAGAACGCGAGGCTGCCCGGGTTCAGCACCTGCCCGATCACGGTGACCGAGATCGGCCGTTTCGGCATCACCAGCAGGTCGCCCGGCTCGACGATCGGGTCGATCTCCGGGCGCGCTTCAAGGATCGCCGGATCGGCCTCGATGACCACGCGGCCCACCGCTTCAGCGTTCTGCAACCGCGCAATCACCGCACCGAGGAACTGTGCAGAGTTCGATGCATCCTTGCCGAGGGCGCCGCTGGTCACGGCGGTGACCATGGCTTCCTGCAGATCAGTGGCGGCACGCTGGTAGGACTCGCGCTCTGCCGTGCGCGCCTGCACGCGCGTGAACACCGCGCCATACGGATAGGCATCCGAGGTCACGCCGCCGGCGCGCTTGACCAGCTGGCTCAGGCGCTCGCCGCGCAGGATGCCGTATGAGCCTGGGAAACGGACCTCGCCCATCACCCTCGCCGTCCCCACTTCCTGGCCGAGATACAGCGGCTTGAAGTTGAACAAGTCGCCCGGATTGACCGCCATCGCCGCAGCGGTGGCGTCGTCGAAATTCAGCGTGCGATAGCTGGACTTGCCGGTCTGCAGCGCCTCGCCGTACGACACGAACTCGATGTTGGCATGGTCCGATTCATTGCTGAGGCCACCGGCGGCATCGACCAGGATCTGCAGCCGGGTTCCGCGCACGATCGGGTACAGACCGGGTCGCCGCACCTCGCCGTAAACCGCGGTCGATTCCTCCAGCAGGTACTGCAGCGCACGCGGCGCCGCCTTGAACAGCGCCGGGCAGCGATCCTTTTCAGTTTCAATGCGCGTTGTCTCGGAGGTCTTCGAGCTTTCGACGTTGTAGGCCTTCAGGAACCGGGCAGCACGTTCGGTATTGGCCAGCTCCGCCAGCAGTTGCAGCGCCGGACAGGTCGAAGCCTCGCCGATGTCGCCGCGCGCGACCTTGCGGACTTCCTTCGAGTCCAGATACGACACGTCATCGCGCGTCAGGATCACCACCCGGTCATCCCGGCTGAGCGGCACCGCGGGGCTTGCGGCATCGAGCGTGGTGCTGACATTGAAGCTGGTCCAGCCGCGCACGCCGGTGGCCGGATCGGTGCGCTCGATCAGGCCCAGCGGCAGATAGGCCTCGGCACGGGCATCGGATGGCTTGATCTGCGCGGTGCCAAGCAGGCTGCGCAGGTCATAGCCCGGCCGCCACTGGTAAGGACCGGGATAGCGGACGTGACCGATGATCCGCACCTTGTCGTCGATGCCACTGGCGACCGGGCCGACACGCAGGAAATCGCCGTCCTGCACGTCCGACAGCAGATCGGCATCGCGGGCCAGATCGAGCTGCTGAATTGCGCGCTTGTTGCCGACGAAACGCTCGATCTGCGCGGTGCCCGTGTTGACCGACGCCAGCAGCCCGCCCGCCAGTTCGATGACTTCGTCGACGCTGGCCTCGTCGTCCAGCTCGTAGATCGCGGGCCGTTTGACCGCGCCCGCGACTGAGACCCGCTCGCCAACTGGTGGCACGAACACGACATCGCCCGGGGACAGCCGGACATCGCCGCTGGAATCGCCATGCAGCAGCAGCGCGTAGAGATCGAGGCGCTGCACCAACCGGCCGTTGCGCTTCAACTGGATGCGGCGCAGCGACCCGACTTCGGTGACGCCACCGCCAACGAACAGCAGATTGGTGATCGTGGCCAGCGAGCTGACCGTATACGAGCCCGGCTGACGGACATCGCCAGTCAGGAACACGCGCACCGAGCGCAGTTCGCCGAGCGAGATGCTCGACTGCACGCCGATCAGTTCGCGATTGACTCGTTCGGTCAACGACTGCCTGACATCATCGAAACGCTGGCCGGCAACCGCGATCGGCCCCAGCTTCGGGAAATTGATTTGACCATCGCGACCGACCAGCAGGCTGTAGTTGCCGTTCTCGTTGCCGAACAGCTGGATGCGCACCGAATCGCCGGGGCCGACGACGTAATCGGCCGGCACCGGGATGTCGGTGGCCGGAGCGAACGTCGTTGCGCCGGTCGTGAACAAGTCGTAGCCGAAAGGCTGCAGCGGTGCGTCGGCGACATCGCCATATTCAGGCGGAGGTTCCGGCGCCTTCGGCCGACGGGCTGCGTTGCTCTGCGACGGGTCGTACAGATCGTTCCTGCGCCGCGCAGCGTCGCCTTGACCGAATGTCTGTCCGGAACGCTGGCGCAGCAGGTCCGCCGCGGTCGACGCATCCACTGCGCCAGTACCGATCGTGCCGACGCCTGAACCGGGCGAGCCTGCAACTCCGCCTGGGCTCATCGACCCGTTCGTCGCGTTCGGGCCCATCGTTCGCGGCGTGGAAAGCTGCTGATCGCGGAATCGACCATCCGGCGACGCCACGGGTCCACCGGTTCCACCACTGCCAAGCGTTTCTAGCGCTTTCTGACGCTGCTCGGGGGTCAACTGCTCGATCGCCGACGGATCAAACGGCAGTTGCGCCAGCGCCGGCAGGCAGACGGTCGCAGACAACAGCAGGCCCCTGCCGAAGGCGGAAATGTTCCGGAAAGTCCGCGTGCTCACGATGGTTCGAGATCCAGTCTGATTGATGATGTTGGCAACGTGCCGCAGCGCGACAAGGATACCGGCTTGATCCACCCGATGCGGCACAACCAGGCGGCCCACGTCCAGTCGGGGGCATACACGGCTGGACGTGGGCGGGCGGGCCTTATATTCTCCGCCCGCATCCGATGCAGCCCGCCAAACCTATATGGCGGCACCTCAGCATCCCGATCCTCTCAGGAGACATCCACGTGAAGCATGCAGTCACCGCTTTGACCCTCGCCGTGCTGGCCGCAACGTCGACCACCGCCCATGCCGAAGAGACTGCCTCGGCCGGCGCCGCAGGCAGCATTGAAAAGGCGTCCGGCTTCGCTGCCGGCGACATCTCGACCGTCATCGCCGTGGGCGTTGGCGCCGCGACCGCGATCGGCGTGCTGGTCATTGGCGCTGAGGGTGGTGGCAGCACCTCGACGTCGACCGCGACCAGCACCGCGCAGTAACGCGCAGCCTGGTTGACCAAGGCCGCTCTTCGGAGCGGCCTTTTTATTGGGCGCCGATCAGTGCGGCGTGCTCACGCGAGCGCCGGCGCCTTGAGCAGTTCCATGGTGATGGCTGGCACTTCCGGACAGAACTGCTGACGCGACTTCCAGATCCGCCCATCGGCCGGATCCAGCCAGAACAGGTTGTCGGTGGACCAGCGCCACTTGCGCACCGTGACCCGCTCGCGCACCCGCAACAGTGTCCGCGACTGACCGAGCAGCGTCAGACTTTCTTCCGCTTGCACCGCGTACTGGCTTTGAACCGGCACGCCGAAATCGTCATTGGGTCGCAGGTCGATGATCCTGCTGATGCCGGCCTCACTGGCACGCTCGCCCCTGGCCACAGGAAGCAGCGGGTCGTCGTCGGTGAATCGCGTCGTCAGCAAGTCGCGTGGCAAGCCGATGGTCTTGACCAGACGCCCCCGTTCGGTGATCAGCACGATGCGATCGGCCGATGCCCAATGCAGCCGCTGCCCGTCGACACTGGCGAGGATGGTCACCACACCGGCGCTGCCGCCGATACGCACGCCCATGCTCGCGTACGGAATCGCCTTGATCTGATCGTTGGTCAACGGATAGCCGTTGCCGCCCGCCGAGCCGCCTAGCGTCGGCAGCGTCGCGCCGAGCAGACTCAGTGAATCGCTGGCGCATCCACCCAAGCCGAGCGCGCCGGCCGCGATCAGCAGGCGGCGGCGACTGATGACGGCAGCATGGCCCTTGGCCGGCGTCTGATGATCGATGGCGTTCATCGCTAAAATGGCTCTGTCCGGAGTTGTGAGCCACTATCGTGCCATCGCCGCGACACTGTGATGACCTGCGGCGTTGTCCGCTGCCCTATCTGCCGGACGACCCCAGCCCGCCGTGACCGAAGAATCGCTGTCCACACCCGCTTCCCCGTCGGCATCGGCCGCCCTGCCCGGCCCGCTGTTCGTCACCTGCGCCCGCGGTCTGGAGCCGCTGCTGGTCGATGAACTGAAGGCGCTGGGCCTGACGGAAGTCGCCGAGCGCGGTGGCGGCGTCACCGCCAACGGCTGCTGGGTGGATGCCTATCGCGCCTGCCTGTGGTCGCGCCTTGCCAGCCGCGTACTGCTGCCGCTGGATTTCTTCGAGATCGCCGATGCCGATGCCTTGTACCAGGGCGCCAAGCGCATCGACTGGCCGGCCTGGTTCCATGTCGATTCGACGTTCGCCATCGACGTCGCCGGTCGCTCGAACACCGTCACGCATACCCACTTCGCAGCACTGAAGGTCAAGGACGCGCTCGCCGACCGCTTTCGCGAAGTCCACGGCCGGCGGCCGAATGTTGACGCCGAAGATCCGGATGTCTCGATCCACGTCCATCTGCATGGCGCGCAGGCGACGATCAGCCTCGACCTGTCCGGCGAAAGCCTGCATCGGCGCGGTTATCGCCTTGCCACCGGTGGCGCGCCGCTGAAGGAAAACCTGGCGGCGGCGATCCTGATCCGCAGCGGCTGGCCGGCGGTGTTCGCGCGCGGCGGCAGCCTGTTCGACCCGATGTGTGGCTCCGGCACGCTGCTGCTGGAAGCCGCGCTGATGGCCGGCGATGTCGCGCCCGGCCTGTTGCGTACCCGGCACGGCTTCCTGTCGTTGAGTACCTGCGAGATCGACAACTGGCGAGCGCTGATGGATGAAGCCAAGGCGCGCCGCGAAGCCGGGGCCGAGCGCATCCCGGTGATGTTCGGCGCCGATCTTGATCCGGCAGCGATCAAGGCTGCGCGCGGCAATATCGAGCGCGCCGGGCTGGTCTGGAAGATTCGCCTGAGCGAAGCCGATGTCTCGACCATGCGGCCGCCCACGACGACACCCGGCCTGGTCTGCACCAACCCGCCGTACGGTGAGCGCATGGGCAGCGAAGCCGAGATGGTCAAGCTGTACAGCCTGCTCGGTGCGCTGCTGAAGCAGCACTTCCACGGCTGGCGTGCTGGCGTGTTCACCGGCCGCCCGGACCTCGGTCCGCGCCTGGGCCTGCGCGCAGAACGCATGTACGCGTTCTACAACGGCGACCTGCCGTGCAAGCTGCTGACCTTCGATATCGCCGCTCGCGATCCGGAAGCCGCGGCACCGGCGCAGATCGTCGATGGCGATTTCGCCAACCGCCTGCGCAAGAACCTGAAGCACCTCGGCAAGTGGGCCAAGCGCACCGGCGTAGCCAATTACCGGCTGTACGACGCCGACCTGCCCGACTACGCGCTGGCCGTCGACCTCTACGAAGCCGACGGCCTGCACGTCCATGTGCAGGAATACGCGCCGCCGAAGACCATCGACCCGGTGCACGCCGAGCGCCGCCTGCGCGAAGGCCTGAATGCGATCCAGCAGGTGCTGGACGTGCCGATCTCGAACATCCACCTGAAGGTGCGCCGCCAGCAGAAGGGTGACTCGCAGTACGGCCGTCAGGGCCAGAGCGGCGCGCTGCACGTGGTCGACGAGCATGGCTGCAAGCTGCAGGTGAACTTCACCGATTACCTCGACACCGGCCTGTTCCTCGACCACCGGCCGATGCGTCTGCGCATTCGCCAGGAAGCGAACGGCAAGCGCTTCCTGAACCTGTTCTGCTACACCGGCTCGGCGACCGCGCAGGCGGCGGTCGGCGGCGCGATCGAAAGCGTGTCGGTCGATCTGTCGAACACCTATCTGGACTGGGCGCAGGAAAACCTGCGTCTGAACGGCATCCGGATGGTCGATGTCGAGCGCCGCAGTGCGAAGGAAAATCCGCACCGCTTCTACCGCGCGGATTGCCTCGCGTGGCTGAAGGAGCAGGCCGACAAGTCGCGCCCGCCGCAGTTCGACCTGATCTTCTGCGACCCGCCGACGTTCTCGAACTCCAAGAAGATGGACGGCACGCTCGACATCCAGCGCGACCATGTCGAGATCATCACGCTGGCCTCGCGGCTGCTGGCGCCGAACGGCGTGCTGTACTTCTCGTGCAACCGCAAGCGCTTCAAGCTCGACGACCTGAAGCCGCACGGGCTGGATGTCGAGGACATCACGGCGAAGACGCTCGACGAGGACTTCAAGCGGCCACCGGCGGCCCACCGCGCCTGGGCGATCCGGCGCGTCGGCAGCGCCTGGTTGGCGAATCGCAAGGCCGGCTGATGCTTCATCCGGCATGGCGGCGAGCGCATGCCGGGCTAGTGCCTGACCCGTCATACCGGCGGAAGCCGGTATCCAGAGCAGAACGAGGCGAGACTCGCTACGAAGCAATGACTTCGTAAAGATCACGCCACTGAGGATTCGCCGCTTCGATCAAGGCGAGCTTCCAGACCCGTTTCCACTCCTTGATCTGCTTTTCCCGAGTGATCGCGGCACGCGCGTCAGGCTGCGGCTCGAACCAGACCAGCCGGTGCACCCGATAACGCTTCGTGAACCCTTCGATCTCGTCATTGCGATGCTGCCAGATGCGCTGGACGAGGTTCGACGTCACGCCGACATACAGCGTGCCATTGCGGTCGCTGGCGAGGATGTAGACGTGGAATTCCTTTTCCATGCCTCATTTCTCCGTCTCTCCCGCGCTGGCTCGGTGGCCGTTCACGCAGACGCAAGCCTGGCCTTATGGCGCCCTGGATACCGGCTTTCGCCGGTATGACAGCCTATTTGGCGACTGGCCGAGCGCTTCCATCACACCGTCGTCATACCGGCGAAAGCCGGTATCCAGAGCCAACCAAGACGACACTCCGAGTCTCGACCGTCGCCCGACGACCGCTGCACCGCCGGGCCGTCAACCGCGACGAACGCCCATCCGTAGACGACTCAAGTCTTCGGCAGCGTCACGCCAGTCTGGCCCTGGTACTTGCCGCCCCGATCGCCATACGAGGTCTCACAGATCTCGTCGCTCTCGAAGAACAGCATCTGCGCGACCCCTTCATTGGCATAGATCTTCGCCGGCAGCGGTGTCGTGTTCGAGAACTCCAGCGTCACGTGGCCTTCCCATTCGGGCTCGAGTGGGGTCACGTTGACGATGATGCCGCAGCGCGCGTACGTGCTCTTGCCGAGGCAGACCACCAGTGTCGAGCGCGGAATCCGGAAGTACTCGACGGTGCGTGCCAGCGCGAACG
Source organism: Gammaproteobacteria bacterium (assembly GCA_026398875.1). Lineage (GTDB taxonomy): Bacteria > Pseudomonadota > Gammaproteobacteria > Nevskiales > Nevskiaceae > Nevskia. Next base: position 402,641 of record JAPLSB010000019.1, read on the forward strand.
AATTCGGCGGGATGATGCAGACGTCCGACTTCACGTCGACGAACGAACCGGCGTCGAAGTTCTTCGGGTCGACGATCGTCGAGTTGATGTTGGTGAAGATCTTGAACTCGTTGGCACAGCGCACGTCGTAGCCGTAGCTCGACGTGCCGTAGCTGACGATCCGCTGGCCGTTGACGGTGCGCACCTGCCCAGGCTCGAACGGCTCGATCATGGCAGCGCTTTCGGCCATGCGGCGGATCCACTTGTCGGACTTGATGCTCATTGGCGGCGGTTCGGTTTGGCGGCGGGTTGCGAGTGCGGATTATCGCCGCAACACGTCTGACTTATGGCGGGACTTCGAGCGACTCGACCCAGATCAACTCGCAGGCACCGGCACCGCTGTCGTCGCGACGCAGCGAACTGCGCGCCGTGATGCCGCTGCCCGAGCGCGCTTCGACCAGCTTGCCGCTGAGCCGGACCACCTGCCCGACCCGCACGCGATCAAGCGCCCTCGCCACCGCCGCATCGGCCGGAATCAGGTGCATGTTGGCGCTGCTGCGAACGATGTCGCGCTCCGGAATCGGAAACTCGCGCACGCTCCAGTAATAGAAGCGCCCGCTTTGGCGAATGGAGATCCGTTCGAGCACGGCCGTATCCGACATCGGCCCCCAGCCCAGTGCCAGATCGGTCGGCACCAGACTGGCAAGGCGATCAAAGCGGTAGTCCTCGCGGCCCAGTACCCGCGCCTGTAGCGCGAACGCCGCCAGCGGCTTCAGCGACCAGTCCTTGTGGCCGAAGCTCGCCGCCTCATCGTCGTCGAGCGCCAGCTGCTCCGGCGGATCGGGGGCAATCGCGCCCGGCCCGGCATCAACACTGCGCTGGCTCCACGCTCGCCAGCCGCCCCAGACGCACAGCGCGATCAGCAGCCAGACCGTCGGGATGCGCCGATTCAGCACGCCCTAGTCGTCGCTGATCGCGATGTTCGGAAACGCCAGCACGCCGGCCGCGCCGTAGGCCAGCCGCGCCGCCATCAGCCGGGCGATCTCGCGATAGCGCAGGCTCAGCTCCGAGCGCGGATCGGCGGCCACGGTCGGATTGCCACCATCGGCCTGCTGGCGGATGCGGATGTCGAGCGGCATCCGGCCGAGCAGTTCAGTGCCGGCTTCGGCTGCAAGCTTGTCGCCGCCGCCGGCGCCGAAGATTGCTTCTTCGTGCCCGCAGTTCGTGCAGACATGCGTCGCCATGTTCTCGATCACACCGAGCACCGGAATGCCGACCTTGCGGAACATCTCCAGCCCCTTGCGGGCATCGAGCAGCGCGATGTCCTGCGGCGTCGTCACGATCACGCTGCCAGCCACCGGCACCCGCTGGCTCAAGGACAGCTGGATGTCGCCGGTGCCCGGCGGCATGTCGACGACCAGGTAATCGAGATCGTCCCAGACCGTTTCGGTCAGCAGCTGCATCAGCGCCTGGGTCGCCATCGGCCCGCGCCACACGGCGGGCTGCGCGTCGTCCTTCAGCAGGAATCCGATCGACATCGCCTGCAGCCCGTGGGCGATGATCGGGTTCATCCGCTTGCCATCCGGCGAGGTCGGCCGGGCGCTCGAACCCAGCATCAGCGGCTGGCTCGGCCCGTAGACATCGGCATCGACGATGCCGACGCTGGCGCCCTCGGCCTGCAGCGCCAATGCCAGATTGACCGCGACCGTCGACTTGCCGACGCCACCCTTGCCCGACGCGACGGCAATGATGTTGGCGACACCCGGCAGCGGATTCAGGCCTTTCTGCACTGCCTGCGGCAGCACCCGGCAGCCGATCCGCACGGTCGCGTCGACACCGCAGTCGCGGCGGATCGCGGCCTTCACCGCATCGACGAATTCCGGCGCGATGCCGGCAGCCGGAAAGCCGAGTTCGACAACCACCTGCGGTGTGGCAGCGACCGTCAGATCAGCAATGCAGCCGGCCTCGGCCAGCCCGCGGCCGATCAGCGGGTGGATGACGGTGTCGAGTGCAGCAAGCAGGGATTCGCGGGTGGCGGACACGGGCGGTTCACGATGGTTGAAAGGGCTGCGCTATTGTCGCACCCCTGCTTCCGCATTCGACGCGATCCATGGCTGCAAGCTTCGTCTGGCACGACTACGAGACCTTCGGTACCGATCCGGCGCGCGACCGGCCGTCGCAGTTCGCCGCGCGCCGCACCGACGAGAATCTGGAGCCGATCGGCAAGCCGCTGGTGATCTACTGCCAGCCGGTGATCGACGTGCTGCCGGCGCCCGAAGCCTGCCTGATCACCGGCATCACCCCGCAGCTGGCGCGCGACGAAGGCCTGCCGGAATACGAATTCGCTCGCCAGATCGACGAGCTGTTCTCGGTGCCGGAAACCTGCGCCGCCGGCTACAACTCGATCCGCTTCGACGACGAATTCACCCGCCATCTGCTGTACCGCAACTTCCACGAGGTTTACCTGCGCGAATGGCGCGGCGGCAATTCCCGCTGGGACCTGATCGATGTGGTGCGCCTCTGGCACGCGCTGCGTCCGCAGGGGCTTGAGTGGCCGGTCGGCGACAACGGCGCGACCACCTTCAAGCTGGAACGGCTGAGCGCCGCCAACGGCCTGACCCACGAAAAGGCCCACGACGCGCTCAGCGATGTCGACGCCACGATCGCCGTGGCCCGGCGCCTGAAGACGGCGCAGCCGCGCTTGTTCGAGCACGCGCTGAAACTGCGTGACAAAAAGTTCGCCGGCACCTTGCTGAACGTCACCACGATGGCGCCGGTCGTCCATGTGTCATCGAAGATTCCGGCCGCGCGCGGCTGCATGGCGGTGATCGTGCCGATCGCGATGCACCCGACCAACAGCAACTGCGTGCTGACGTTTGATCTGTCGTCGGACATCGACGCACTGCTGGAACTGGATGCCGACGACATTCGCGACCGCGTGTTCGCCTCTGGCGACGACCTGCCGGAAGGCGTGGAGCGACTGCCGCTGAAAGGTGTGCATCTGAACAAGTCGCCGATGCTGTCGCCGATCGCGACACTGCGCGCGCCGGACGCCGAGCGCTGGGGCATCGATCTTGCAGCCTGCCATGCCAATCACGCGAAGCTGCTGGCGGCCGGGGACGCGCTGCGCGACAAGGTCCGCGAAGTGTTCACGCAGGAACCGCGCGACTGGGCTGATCCGGAGCTGTCGCTGTACGGCGGCTTCCTGCCCGATGCCGACAAGGCCCGGCTGGCCAAGGTCCGCAATGCCGGCCCGGATTCGATCGCCCGGCTGCACGGCAGCTTCGCCGATCCGCGTTACGACGAACTGCTGTTCCGCTACCGCGCTCGCCACTACCCGGACACGCTCGACGAGGACGAGCGCGCCCGCTGGCAGGATTTCGTCGCCGGCAAGCTGCGTTACGACAATGGCCTGTCGACGATGACGCTCGAGGCCTATCGCGAGCACGTCGCCGCGCTGGCCGCCCGCGAGCGCGATCCGGGCAAGCTGCGGGTGCTGGCGCAGCTGGCGGTATGGCCGTCGGAATCGGGGCTGGAGCGCTTGTTGCGCGGCTGACCGCGTCAGTTGGCCGCGAGGTCACCGCCGCTTTCGAACAGCGCTTCGAGCCCACGTGACGCGTCCCAGACGCGGATCACGTCGATGTGCGTCTCGAAGTGCAGGTAGTAGATCAGCAGACGCGGGAAGTGTGCCGGCGACACCGGCAAGAAACGCAGCGGCACTGGCAGCCCCGGAACCCACGCGGCATGGCGGATCGAGCCGCTGTCGGGAAACATCGCCAGCCGTTCGAATGCAGCTTCCAGCGCATCCAGAAAGGCCACCGCCGACCGCGGCGATTCAGCCGTCAACCAGCCGATGAGATCGTCGATGTCCTGATCGGCACGCGGGCGCAGCACCAGCAGCGCTGCCATGGCTCAAAGGCCGTGCTGCTTGCGCTTGTTGCGCCAGTACGCGGCATCCACCGGTGTCGATGGGCCAGAGGCCAGTCCCTCGGCGATCAAGGTCTGAAGCGCCCGGCCTGCGGCCTTCTCGCGATCGTCCCGGATCAGTTGGCGCACGTAGTCCGACGTGCTGCCGTAAGCGCCCCGCCGCACCTGTTCATCGACAAAAGCTTTCAGCGGTTCCGGCAGCGACACGTTCATCGTTACGGTCATGGCGCGATCTCTTGGCAATCCTTGCCAAGCCTACCGAGCGTACTGGCCGATTGCCACACCGAACAGCGGCGGCCACTGTGGACCCCCATGCCATAATTCGCGCCCGTTTCGGCTACGCCCGCGATCACCATGTCCCGCCGCATTCTCGTCACCAACGCCCTGCCCTACGCCAACGGTCCGCTGCATCTCGGGCACATGGTCGGCTACATCCAAGCGGACATCTGGGTGCGCTTCCAGCGGATGTCGGGCCACGACGTCACCTACGTCTGCGCTGACGATGCCCATGGCACGCCGATCATGCTGGCCGCCGAGAAGGCCGGCGTGGCGCCGGAGACCTTCATCGCCGGCATGCAGGCTTCCCATGCCGCCGATTTCGCCGCCTTCGGTGTGGCCTTCGATCATTACCACTCGACCCATTCGGACGAGAACCGGCGGCTGGCCGAGTCGATCTACACCCGGCTCAAGGCCAACGGCTACATCGTCAGCCGGTTCATCGAGCAGGCCTACGACCCGGTCAAGGAAATGTTCCTGCCGGACCGCTACATCAAGGGCGAGTGCCCGAAGTGCGGCACGAAAGACCAGTACGGCGACAACTGCGAAAACTGTGGGGCGACCTACGGGCCAACCGACCTGAAGAACCCGTTCTCGGTCGTGTCCGGCGCCGCCCCGGTGCTGAAGGAGTCCGAGCACTACTTCTTCGAGCTGTCGAAGCTGCAGGCGGAAGTCGAGCAGTGGCTGGAGCGTGCCGATGTCCATTCCAGCGTCAAGGCCAAGCTGCGCGAATGGCTGGACGGTGGCCTGCGCGACTGGGACATTTCGCGTGACGCGCCGTACTTCGGCTTCGAGATTCCCGGTGCGCCTGGCAAGTATTTCTATGTCTGGCTCGACGCGCCTATCGGCTACTTCGCATCGCTGTCGGCGCTGCTCGGCAACGATGACGCGAAGCTCAGCCAGTTCATCGGCCCGGACTCGACTGCCGAGATGTGGCACTTCATCGGCAAGGACATCATCAACTTCCACGGCCTGTTCTGGCCGGCGATGCTCAAGGGCGCCGGCCATCGCCAGCCGACCGGGCTATCGGTCAACGGCTACCTGACCGTCAACGGCGCGAAGATGTCGAAGAGCCGCGGCACCTTCATCAAGGCGCGCACCTATCTGGATGCCGGGCTGAATCCGGAATACCTGCGCTACTACTTCGCGGCCAAGCTGTCCGACGGCGTCGATGATCTCGACCTGAACCTCGACGACTTCGTTGCCCGCGTGAACAGCGACATCGTCGGCAAGTACGTGAACATTGCCAGCCGCTGCGCGCCGTTCCTGAACAAGTATTTCGCCGGGCAGCTGTCGGCAACGCTGGCGCCCGCCGTTGCCGACACGCTGGGCAGCTACTTCGGAGCCAAGCCGGCCGCCGTGTTCGAAGCCTATGGTCGCCGTGATTACGCCGAAGCACTGCGCCAGACGATGGCGCTGGCCGATGCCGCCAACCAGTGGATCCAGGACGTCGAGCCGTGGTCGCTGGCCAAGCTGATCGAGCAGCACAGCCTCGGCCCGTTCCGGACCAAGACCGGCCGCGACGTTTCGTTCGTGTCGGCGGACGAGGTGCGGAAGTCGTTGCATGAAGCAACGACGGCGTTCATCGAGATCTTCCGCGTGCTGACCGTGCTGCTGGCGCCGGTGCTGCCGAACCTCGCGGCCAAGGCCTCGCAGTTCCTCGGCGATGCGGCTGGCCGCGATCTGAGTCAGCCGCAGCTCGGCTACACCGTGCGCGCGTTCGAGCCACTCGCCACCCGCATCGATCCAGCCCAGATCAAGGCGATGATCGCCGCTTCGACCGAAAGCTTAGGGTCAGCGGAAGCGCCCAAGGCCAAGCCGGCGAAAACCGCAGCTGCGCCCGCAGCGCCAACGCCACCGGCGGCAACAGCGGCCGGCGCTGAAGCCCACGCCAGCATCGAGGACTTCGCGAAGATCGACCTGCGCATCGCCCGCATCGAGCACGCCGAAAGTGTCGAAGGCGCGGACAAGCTGTTGCGCCTGCAGCTCGACCTTGGCCCGCTCGGCAAGCGGCAGGTGTTTGCCGGCATCAAGAGCGCCTATCCGCCGGAGACGCTGGTTGGCCGGCTGACGGTGATGGTCGCCAACCTGGCGCCGCGCAAGATGCGCTTCGGAATGTCCGAAGGCATGGTGCTGGCGGCCAGCAACGATCAGGGTGGCCCGTTCCTGCTGGCGCCGGATGACGGTGCCCAGCCCGGCATGAAGGTCAAGTGACGTGATCGCAGCCGGCGACGCGACGTTCGCGGCGCGGCTGTACTGCGCGGTGGCCGGCGCGACGCTGATCGCGCTCGGGCTTGCCGCCTGGGACGCGGACCGCAGCAATCCGGCCATCGGCGCGCTGCTGTCCGGCAGCGGCCTGTTTCTGGTGGCCGGCACGTTCGGCCGCGCCTCCCGGCTGATCTCGATGCTGTCGATCTGCGCCTTGCTGGCCGGCGGCGCCTTCATTTCCGGGCTCGGCTTCCTGGTACTGGCGCTGAGCCTGCCGACGGCCGCGCAGCTCGGCGTGCTGGCGCTGAAGCTCGGTGCCGCACTGCTGGCGGTGTCGCTGGCACGCCGGATGTATCGCCAGACGACGTGATGAAGGCGCCGACAGCAACGCTCGCCACGCGGCTCGACGCCCTGCTGCCGCAGACCCAGTGCCGCCGCTGCGGCTTTGACGGCTGCCTGCCGTATGCCGAAGCGCTGGCCGCAGGCAGCAGCACGCCGAACCGCTGCCCGCCGGGCGGGATCGCAACGATCGCCGCGCTGTCCGAACTGCTGGCCACGCCGCCGCCGCGCCCGGACCCGGCGGTCTGGCCGGCTGATCCGCAGATCGCGCTCGATGCCGATCAGGCGCTGGTGCCGACGGTCGCGGTTATCGATGAAGACCGCTGCATCGGCTGTTTCAAGTGCGTGCTGGTCTGCCCGGTCGACGCCATCATCGGCGCGCCGAAGTACCTGCACACGGTGATCGCCGACGACTGCTCCGGCTGCGATCTGTGCCTGCCGCCCTGCCCGGTCGATTGCATCCAGATGGTCCCGCGGCCCGCTACGCTGAGCCCGGCCGATGCGATGGCCGAACGCTGGCGTTCGCTGCATCGCGCTCGCAAGGCGCGTCTGGTCCGTGACCGCGAAAGCCGCGACGAAGCGCGTCGCCAGCGCCGTGGCGAACTGCTGGCGCGCCAGGCGCAGGGCTATGACATCGCCGCCGCAATCGCTCGCGCCCGATCCCGCAAATCCTCGAATCCGCCATGAATCTTGCCCAGCGCACGGAACTGTATCGCCGGCTTGCCGCCGTCAATCCGACCCCACGCAGCGACCTGCAGTACAGCAACGCCTTCGAACTGCTGGTGGCCGTGGCGCTGTCGGCGCAGGCCACCGACGTCAGCGTCAACAAGGCCACGGCGAAGCTGTGGCCCGTGGCCAACACGCCGCAGGCGATCGTCGCGCTTGGCGAAGCCGGGCTGCGCGACTACATCAAGACCATCGGCCTGTACCAGACCAAGGCCCGGAACGTCATCAAGCTCTGCGAGCAGCTGCTGAGCCTGCACGGCGGCGAAGTGCCGAACGACCGCGCCGCGCTTGAAGCGCTGCCCGGCGTCGGCTCCAAGACCGCCAGCGTGGTGCTGAACATCGCCTTCGGCGTGCCGACGATCGCCGTCGACACGCACATCTTCCGGGTCGCCAACCGTACCGGGCTGGCGCCCGAAAAGACGGCCGACAAGGTCGCGGCGAAACTCGAAAAGGTGACGCCAAAGGAATACCTGCTGAATGCCCATCACTGGCTGATCCTGCATGGCCGCTACCTGTGCAAGGCGCGCACGCCGGAGTGCTGGCGCTGCTCGATCGCCGAGTTCTGCAAGTTCAAGGCGAAGACGCCGGCCGCCGGCGATGACGCCGCCAAGCCGCTGAAGGGCAAGCCGGCGGCGCGGAAGCTGGCCGGCAAAGCCGCCAGAAAGGCGGTCAAGAAAGCAGCGAAGAAAGCCCCGAAGAAAGTAGTGAAGAAAGCGTCGAAGACTGCGCCAAGAAAGGCGGCGGCAAAGAAAAAAATGGCCGCGCCAAAGGCCGCGCGCAGCAAAGCGGCGGCCGCTTGAGCCCGCCCGCCGCGACTCCGGACAATGCCTCGATGGACGACGGCCTGACTGCCGAGCTGCACCAGACCCGCCCGCTTTGGCAGCGGCTGATGACCGAGGCGATCACCCGGCCGGCCGATCTGCTGGCGGCACTCGATCTCGACCCGGCGCTGCCGGCACTCGATGCCGAACGGCTGCGCGATTTCCCGATCCGCGTGCCGCGCGGCTTCGTGGCGCGGATGCGTCCGGGCGACCCGGAAGATCCGCTGTTCCTGCAGGTCTGGCCATCGGTCCGCGAAGCCGACGTGGTACCGGGCTTCACCACCGATGCGGTCGGCGATCTCGACAAGCTCAAGGGCGGCGGCCTGATCCACAAGTACGCCGGCCGAGCGCTGGCGATCACCACCGGCGCCTGCGCGATCAACTGCCGCTACTGCTTCCGGCGCCACTTCCCGTACGGCGACGCGCTGGCATCGCGCGGCCACTGGCGTGCCACGCTGGCCCAGCTCGACGCCGATCACAGCATCGAGGAAGTGATCCTGTCCGGCGGCGATCCGCTGACGCTCATCGACGACAAGCTCGCAGAACTGGTCACCGAACTGGATGCCCGGCCGTGGATCCGGCGGCTGCGGCTGCACACGCGGGTGCCGGTGGTGCTGCCGGAACGCGTCGATGCCGGCCTGCTGCGCTGGCTGCAGGCAACACGGCTGCAGAAGGTCGTGGTGCTGCACATCAACCACGCGAACGAGATCGATGACGCGGTGGCGGCTGCCTCAGCCCGGCTGCGCGCCGCGGGCGCGACGGTGCTGAACCAGGCCGTGCTGCTGCGGGGCATCAATGATTCGGCGGATGCGCAGGCCCGCTTGTCCGAGCGCTGCTTTGCTGCCGGAGTGCTTCCGTACTATCTGTTCGTCCTCGACCGGGTGGCAGGCGCCGCACATTTCGACGTGAGCGAATCTCAGGCACAGGCTCTGATGCAGGCTCTGGCAGCGCGGCTGCCGGGCTATCTGGTGCCGCGTCTGGTCCGCGAGATCGCCGGACAACCGTCGAAGACATCATTGCCGTGGTAGCGGCGCTGGCTGGGCGCCGGTCGTGACGCCGGTCAGCGGCACGGTGCTGGTAATCAGCCCGACCGAGAACCCGGCCCGCGACATCGAAACCAGCCTGCGCAATGCCGGCCATCCGCTGCGGGTGCGCTGGGTACAGGGCCTCGACACGCTCGAGGACCATCTGCGCAACAGCCCGCCGGATCTGGTCATTGCCGAACGCGACGGCGGGCCTGCAGCGCTGCGCGACCGCGTTTTCGAAGCCTGCCAGCGGCTGCAGCCGGAACTGCCGGTGCTGCTGCTCGGCACGCCGCTGACCGTCGAGGCGACGCTGGCCGCCATGGCGGCGGGTGCCGACGACCTGGTGAGCTGTGAAAGCCCGGCCTCGCTTCGTCATCTCGAACGCGTCGTTGCCCGCGAGATCACCCGCCATGCCGTCAGTCGCCAGTTGCGGCAGACCCGCAGTCGGCTGGCGGACTTCGAAGCGCGCCACGAAAAGCTGACCGACTCCACCGGCGATGCCGTCGCCTGCATCCAGGAAGGCATCGTCGTACGTGCCAACCTGGCGCTGGCCCGACTGCTCGGCCATGACGATCCCGCAGTCCTGGCGGGTCAGCCGCTGATCGACCTGGTCGCCGCCGAGCAGCAGGGCGAGATCAAGGACCATCTGCGCGGCGTGCTGAAAGGCCGGCCGCTCGCAGCCGGGCTGGTGCTGAAGCTCGCGGGCCGCGACGGCGTGGTGGCCGTCGAAGCGCAGATGATCCTCGGCAATCAGGACGGCGAGCAGGTCGTCGAACTGCTGATCCGCGCGGCGGATCCGCCACGACCCGCGCCGACCGTCACCGCGATCTCGCCGTTGCCGGTCGCGGGCCGCGCCGCCTTTCGAGTCGCACTGGCCGCGCCGCTGCCGAACGGCGTGACGCGCGCTGCACTGCTGGTGCGCATCGATGACGTCGCCGGGCTGGAAGAGCGCATCGGCTTTGTCGAAACGGAGGCCCTGATCGGCCTTGCCGGCACCGCGATCGCGGCCCGCCTGGCAGCGGACGACCGGCTATTCGGCTTTTCGCTCGATGAGCGTGCCGTGATCGTCGAACGCCCGGAGCTGGCGGACATCGAACGGCTTGCCGAAACCCTGCGCCGCGAGCTGCGCGAGGAAATCTTCAGCATCGGTGACCGCGAGGCCCAGCTGAGCCTGAGCATCGCCGTGCTGCAGCCCGGCACCGGCGATGGCGCCGACACGGTAATCCGGCAACTGGCGAACGAGGTGCGCAGCGCATCCGCCAAGGACGGCAACCGGGTGGTCATCGTTGGGGCCACCACGCGCACGGCGCAGGTCGAGCGAGAGGAAGCGCGCATTGCCGCCCTGACCCGCCGGGCGCTGGCCGAGGACCGGCTGCGGCTGGCCTGGCAGTCGATCGCCAGCCTCGAAGGCGAGACCCGCAACCACTATGACCTGCTGGTGCGGATGACCGACGAGACGGGACGTGAATGGACCGCGTCGGAATTCCTGCCGGCCGCGCAGAAGTTCAACCTGATGCGGTCGATCGACCGCTGGGTGGTCGGCAGCGCGCTGGAACTGATCGCCCGTCGCAACCCGCAGCACGACACGGCGACGCTGTTCGTGAAGATCTCCGAGGACAGCGTCCGCGATGCGGAGGCTTTTCTGGTCTGGCTCCGCGAACTGCTGGGCGGGCGCATGCTGAAACGCGACGAGATCGTCTTCGAGGCGCAGGAACTGGTGCTGCAGAACCACATCCGCAAGGCGCGCACGCTGACCCGTGAACTGGTCGAAATGGGCGCCGGCTTCGCGATCGAGCATTTCGGCATCGGCCCGAGCTCCGCGCAGATGCTCGACTACATACCGACCCACTTCCTGAAGTTCCATGCGTCGTTCACGCAGTCCTTCGGAGACCGCGCGACGATTGCCCGCATGAGCGAACTGGTCGAGGCCGCGAAGCAGCACCGCATCAAGACCATCGTCAGCCATGTCGAGGATGCCAACGTCATGGCCCGGCTCTGGCAGATGGGCGTCAACTACATCTCCGGCTACCACGTGCAGGAACCGGAGGTGGTGTTGTTGGGCGACGATGCAACGGCAGCGCGGCCCTGAGGCCGTGCCGGAGTCAGCAACAAAAAAGCGGCCCGAAGGCCGCTTTTCTTGACCCCCAGACTCAGGCCGACGCCTGCAGCCTCGCGATGCGCTCCTCCAGCGGGGGATGCGTCATGAACAGGCTCTTGACGCCACCAGAGATGCCCATCGCCTGCATGCCCTGCGGCAGGCTTGACGGCTCGTGCTGCGCCTTCAGCTTGGCCAGCGCGGCAATCATCTTGCGCTTGCCGGCCAGATGGGCGCCGCCGGCATCGGCTGCGAATTCGCGGCGGCGGCTGAACCAAGCGACGACGATCGACGCCGCGAAGCCGAGCACGATCTGCATCACCATCGAGGTCACGAAATAGCCGATGCCCGGGCCGCTGCGCTCGTCATCGCCGCGCTTCAGCGCCGAATCGACGGCGTAGCCGATCACCTTCGACAGGAAGATCACGAAGGTGTTGAGCACGCCCTGGATCAGGGTCAGGGTGACCATGTCGCCATTGGCGATGTGGGCGATCTCGTGGCCGAGCACGGCTTCGGTTTCGTCCTGGCTCATCGAGCGCAGCAGGCCGGTCGACACCGCGACCAGCGCACTGTTCTTCGACATGCCGGTGGCGAAGGCATTGATTTCCGGCGCGTCGTAGACCGCGACTTCCGGCATGCCGATGCCGGCGGCGCGCGCCTGCCGCTCGACGGTGGCCAGCAGCCAGGCTTCGGCCGCGCTCTTCGGTTGCTCGATGACCACAGCACCGGTCGAGCGCTTGGCCATCCACTTCGACATGGCCAGCGAAATGAACGAGCCACCCATGCCGAACACCGCCGAGAAGATCAGCAGGCTGCCGAGATTCAAGCCGTTCTGGGTCAGGAAGCGATCGCCGCCAAGCAGGCTGGCAACCACCGACAGCACCAGCATGATGGCGATGTTGGTCAGCAGGAAAAGACCGATGCGTTTCATGTTTCAGGTTCGACGACGGTGAGGAATGGAGTTTCCGGTCCTGGCAAATTGGCGATCAGGCGAGCCGAATCAAGGGCCGATCAGGCACCGGTTTCGCCGGTCCGGCCGCTGGCCACGGCGGCCATTGCGTCGACGCGCTGATAGCCGCGCGGCAGCGGATTGCCGCGCGAGGCCCGGGCGCCGAGATAGCTGGCTTCGAGATCGCTGGCCTTGATCGTCAGCCGGCGCTTCAGGCTGGTGACTTCCAGCGCCGAACCGGCCGGCAGCACGCAGGCGGCGACGATGCGGTCTTCACCTTTCAGGCCAATCAGCTTGTTGCCCTTGCCCTTGGCCAGTTCCGGCAGTTCGCCGATCGGGAACACCAGCAGCCGGCCTTCAGCCGTGGCGACGGCGACGCGGTCGTCCGGTTTCTTGGTCGCCAGCGGCGCCAGCGGCGTGCCGTCCAGCGTCAGGCAGGCCTTGCCGGCCTTGTTGCGGCCTTGCAGATCGTCGAGCTTGGCGATGAAGCCGTAGCCGTCGGAACCGGCCAGGATGTAGCGATCCGCGCCTTCGCCAGCCAGCAGGCTGACGATCGACGCGCCGTCCTGCAGATCGAGCTTGGTGGTCACCGGCTCGCCCTGGCCGCGGGCGCTTGGCAGTTCGCGCGGGTTCAGCGTGTACGCGCGGCCCTTCGAATCGAGGCCAATCAGCAGCTGGTTGGTGCGTCCGGCGACCGAGGTCAGGTATTCGTCGCCAGTCTTGTACGACAAGCCGAGCACGTCGACCTCGTGGCCCTTGGCGGCGCGAATCCAGCCGGCCTTCGACAGCACGATGGTGATCGGCTCGCTGGGCAGGATTTCGGTCGCTTCCAGCGCCACGGCCGGCGCACGGGCGACCAGCGGGCAGCGGCGGTCGTCGCCGTACTTCTTCGCGTCCTCGTCGATTTCCTTGGCCACCAGCCTCTTCAGCTTGGCTTCCGACGACAGCAGGTCTTCGAGCTTGGCGCGTTCCTTCGCCAGTTCGTCCTGCTCGGCACGAATCTGCATCTCCTCGATCTTCTGCAGATGGCGCAGACGCAGGTCGAGAATCGCGGTGGCCTGAATATCGGACAGGCCAAAGCGGCGCATCAGTTCGGCGTGCGGATCGTCCTCGAAGCGGATGATCCGGATCACCTCGTCGATGTTCAGGAAGGCGATCAGCAAGCCATCGAGGATATGCAGCCGCTCGTTGACCTTGTTGAGCCGGTGTTCGAGGCGGCGCTTGACCGTCGCAACACGGTAGACCAGCCATTCCGACAGGATTTCCGGCAGGTTCTTGACCCGCGGACGGCCGTCGAGGCCGATCATGTTCAGGTTCACGCGCACCGACTTTTCCAGATCGGTGGTCGCGAATAGATGGGTCATCAGCTGCTCGACATCGACGCGGTTCGAGCGCGGGATGATGACGATGCGGGTCGGATTCTCGTGGTCCGACTCGTCGCGCAGGTCGTCGACCAGCGGCAGCTTCTTGGCCCGCATCTGCTCGGCGATCTGCTCCTGGATCTTCGCTGGCGACACCTGATGCGGCAGCTGGGTGATAACGATGTTGTCGTCTTCACGCTCCCAGCGAGCCCGCATGCGCACCATGCCGTTGCCGCTGTCGTACAGCTTCCGCAGCTCGGCGCGCTCGCTGATGATTTCGCAGCCGGTCGGGAAATCCGGCCCGGGCAGCACTTCCATTACCTGATCAAGCGTGGTCGCCGGGTCCTTGAGCAGCAACTGGCAGGCGGCCGCAAGTTCGCGCAGGTTGTGCGGCGGAATGTCGGTGGCCATGCCGACGGCGATGCCGGTCGTGCCATTGACCAGAATGTTCGGCAGCCGCGCCGGCAGCAGCTTCGGCTCGGTCATCGTGCCGTCGAAGTTCGGCACCCAATCGGAGGTGCCCATCTCCAGCTCGCCGAGCAAGGTCGCTGCGTACGGCGTCAGCTTGGCTTCGGTGTAGCGCATCGCTGCGAAGCTCTTGGGATCGTCCGCCGAACCCCAGTTGCCCTGACCATCGACCAGCGGGTAGCGATAGCTGAACGGCTGCGCCATCGTCACCATCGCTTCGTAGCAGGCGGAATCGCCATGCGGATGGAACTTGCCGATCACGTCGCCGACGGTGCGCGCCGATTTCTTCGGCTTCGACTGCGCCGACAGGCCCAGCTCGCTCATCGCATAGATGATGCGCCGCTGCACCGGCTTCAGACCGTCGGCGATATGCGGCAGCGCGCGGTCCAGCACGACGTACATCGAGTAATCGAGGTAGGCCTTCTCGGCAAAAAGGCGCAGGGGCAGGCGTTCGGTTTCGGTCGGTTCGCTCATGAACGGCATTCGGCAAGCGGGGTCAGGCGGGATTCGCGGCGGCGGAGTGTCGCACTGCGCGGCCGCAAAGTGGGATCTGGCGCGCCTGGCGCAACGAATGCGCGCGGTCTTCGCCTGGCTGGCATCTTCTTACTGCCTGTTCCAAAAACAAGTCTTGCCCCATTGTTTTGAACTGAACGTCCGTTTTATAGTTCGGCCCGCGATGTTGCACTGCAACGTAGCTGGATGTACCCAGAACATTACGAGTGAACACGGAGACTTTTGTGAACAAGAAACTGACCCTTGCGCTGATCCTTTCGGCCGCGGCATCGATGCCGGCAATGGCTGCCCCTGCCATCGGTGGCGTCGTTGGCGGCGTCCTCGGCACTGTCAAGGCCGTGCTGGCCGAGCCGGGCCCGACCGTCGTCGGCCTCGTGAAGGCGCTGCCGGACATCACCAACGATGCCGTCGCTGGCGTCACCAACGCGCTGAACGCTGTGCCGCCGGTCCTGCTCGGCACCCCGGGCCTGCAGAACACCTCGCAGTCGATCACCGTGCCGCTGCCGGGTCCGGCGTTCCTGAACGCGACGGTCGCCGACCTGCCGGGCAAGCTCAGCGTGAGCGCAACGGGCGCGGGCCCGATCGTCGTGACGATCACCACCGGCAACCCGTAACCGTAGTGGCTGCTGCGGGAAGGTTCGGCGTCATGCTCGACTTCCCGCAGCATCGGTCCCTTCCACTGACCGCTTGAAATCCGCCGCAGCTGACGACACACTCCCGTTGATCGTATGGTACCTGACGATCAGGGTAATCATCATTGAAGTCAACGACTTCCCGATGAGCAAAACTTTCGGCGGATGATCCCGCAGCGCGCCATCGAAACAGTGGCGGGCAGCGGTACAACTAGAAACCAACGTGGAGGGGAACATGAAGAAAATCATCATCACCGCGGCGCTCGCCGCAGGATCAGCACTGGTTCCAGCCCAGGCCGCACCGGCCGGCGGTCTTGCCCAGACGCTGACCGCAGTGCTTCAGCGGCCGGTTGGTACGGTCACCGACATCGTGCGTGGCTATCCGGGCATCACTCAGGAACTGGCGCCGATCGGCGTCGACCTGCTGCTGGTGCTTCCGGCGCTGCTGCGCGGTGAGCCGATTGCACCGAACGTCCGCACGGTCACCGTGCCGCTGCCCGGCCCGGCGTTCCTGAACCAGAATCTCGTCAACGTTCCGGACACCCTGCGTGTCAACGTGTCGGCATCGGGTCCGCTGCTCATCACCATCGGCACCGGCGGTCTCTGACGCGCCACATCGTGCTTTAATGCATACGAAAGCCCGGCTATACGCCGGGTTTTTTTTGCCCTGCCCGGCGACTCATTCGCCCATCAGCCCGGACCCGAATCATGGCCATTTCCCTGCCGCCGCCAGTCGAACCGCAGATGGTGTCCGTCGCGGAAATTCGCCCGGCTGCCAACATCCATGTCGGGATCGGCGCGCTGACATTCCACGTTGCCGATCGCTGCAAGATCGGCACCGGCAGCATCGAGCGCGTTGCCCGCTCGTCGCAAACGCCGACCGATTTCATTCGCGGGCTCGGCGTCGCCTGTGTGATCAACGGCTACCCCGCGGCGCGCACCGCCTACGCGGTCGAGGGCAAGACGGTGTACGTGTCGGTGGACCGCGGCCGGATCAGCAGCGTCGATGTGCCGCCAGCGCTCGACGGCTGGTTCGACCACCTGAAGCGCAAGACCGCCCTGCGCAGCGCTGACCTCGAACAGGCGCGAGTACTGGCCGACACCTTCAGCGAGCGCAGCGGCGACAACTACGCGATGCGGCTGCTGCCGGACGGCCGCAACGGGGCGAAGCTGGTCATCGACGCAGCCACCCCAGGCCGTCGCCAGATCGAAGCGCAGGCCGGTTTCACGACCAGCGGCAGCCGCTTTTCCGGCCGCTACCTGGCTGACGCCCAGATCCGCATGTCAGCCGACACCGGCACCGAACTGCTGGTCGGCGGCAATATCGGCATTCGCCCCTCAGGCCTGCGCGACGAACAGAGTGGCGGGCCGTACCGCGACGCCAACGCCCAGCTCAGTCAGGTGACGCCGATCGGCGTGTTCGCCGTCGACGCCCGCTATGTCGACTTCGCGCCGTCCGCCGATGCCACGCAGACCGACGGCAGCAGTACCCGGCTCAGTCTGGACGGCGAGATCGGCGAAGCCGGCGTGTCGTGGCTCAGCGTGCTGCACGCCGACTACACCGAGCGGCTGACGCTGACCTTGCGCATCGGCCGCACCCAGCAGACGCTCGATTTCCAGAACTTCAACCTGCTGACGCAGCGCTACACCAAGGGCGAAGCGACGCTGAGCGGCAGCACCCGTTTCCGGATCGGCACGCTCGATATCTTCGATCTGCAGGCCGGCGTCGGCCTGGCGCAGGGTTTCACGTCGTCGCCGTTCGGTGCCGGCGATACGGCCAGCGGCCAGTTCGGCGTGATTCGTCCGGCGCTGCGGCTGACTTATGGGCCCAGTGCCTGGCTGGTGCCATCGATCGAGCTGAACGGCCAGCTGGCAACCAAGACCCTGCCGCAGCTTGAACAGTTCGTGCTCGGTGGCCTTGGCGGCCAGCGCGCGTTCGAGCCGGGCACCGCCGCCGGCGACCACGGCTATGCCGGCAGGCTGTCGCTGAGCACCAAGCGGCTTGAATGGGGGTGGGCGTCGCTGAAGCCCGCGCTGTTCGCCGAGTACGGCGCAAGCCGCTTCCGCGATTCGCAGCCCGGCCGCGAGGACGGCACCTCCCGGCGTGCCGACGTTGGCATCGAAACCGTGCTGCGCTTCAGCCGCTTCGTCGAAATCAACGCTTACGCGGCGACTTCGATCGAGCGCAGCGGTCCGTCACAGCTCGCCAACGATGACCAGCAGCTCGGCGCGCGCGTGGTGCTGAGCTACTGAAGCCCCTGGCGGTCGACAGCGCGGCGGCATCACGCCGCCGGCGTCATCCGGCGCGACGCAGCGAGGTCGCCAGCAGATGAAGCGCGGGCTCGCCCGGCGCCAGCTGCACATCACCACGGCGCGCGAAACCCAGCCGCTGCAGCACCCGCAGCGAAGCATCGTTACCAGGCTTGACGATCGCCAGCACCTCGGCCAATGCCAGACGCGATGCGGCATCGTCCAGCACCGCCGCGCCGGCTTCGCACGCAAGCCCCTGCCCCACTGCGTCCGGCAGCAACGCGTAGCCGAGATCGGCCGTCGGCAAAGATTCCCGCCGCAGCAGGCCGCACAGCCCGACGGCGGCGCCGCTGCTGCGGGCAATGACGGCCAGCAGGCCATGCCGATGCTGGCGGTAGTCGGCCAGCGGACCCTCGTCGATGTAGCGCCGCGCATCGGCCAGCGTGCGCACGCCGCGATCACCGATCTGGTTCAGAAAGCCAGGCGTGTTCAGCAGCGCAAGGATCATCGCGGCATCGCCGTGATTCAGCGGCCGAAGCGTCAGCCGTGCGGTTTCGAGCGTCGGCACGCCGATCCGTTCGATCGCCTTGGCTGCCTGCCAGAGCTGCTCCATCGCGATCAGCCGCTGCGGATCGCCCAGCGGCGGCAGTTCATCGAGATGGGCGGCGACATGGCCGTAGCGACGCCGGAACTTGGTATTTGCCGCATCCAGCGCCCGGGCTGGATCAAGGCCGAGATGGCGGGCAATGTTGGCGATCATGAACAGCAGATCGCCGAGTTCCTCCTGCCGATGCGCCGGTTCGGCGGCTTCGCGCAGCTCGGCGATCTCCTCGGCAAGCTTGTCCCAGAGCCCCTGCGGCTCGTCCCAGTCGAAGCCGTGCTCGGCGGCAGCGGCCTGCAGCGCAGTGGCAGCGCTGAACGGATCGACCGGCGATGCCGTCATCGGTCGAGCATCTGTTCGCGCAGGTTCCACAGGATCGCCGCCGTCGCGCCCCAGATCTGGTGACCGCCGTACTGGATTTCGAGAAACGGCACGTCGAAGCCGCCTCGGTTAAGCAGCTTGCGTTGAAAGCCGTCGTCCCTGGTGACGTGGTCGAGCGGCAGCTCGAAGGCTTCGGCCACTTCACCGGGATCGGTGGTCGGCACGAACGCGGTGTCGATATAGCCGACCACCGGCGTGATCCGGTAACCGGTCAGGGTCGGGTGATCATCGAGGTAGCCGAGCACCTGCACCGCGTCCGGCGCCAGGCCAACTTCCTCGTGCGCTTCACGCAGGGCAGCGAAGGCGTAGCTGGTATCGGTGTCGTCGCGGCGGCCACCGGGAAAGCTGATCTGGCCCTTGTGCTGGCGCAGGTGATCGGCACGCTTGGTCAGCAGCACCGTATGGCCTTGCGGCCGACGCAGGATCGGCACCAGCACCGCCGCCGGTTTCAGCAGCGACACCGCCGATTCGGTGACCAGATGACCGAGCTTCAGCGGCAGGTCCATGTGCGCCACCGGTCGCCGTGCTTCGCTGCTGGCCGCCAGCCGCTGGCGCAGCCGCTGCAGCGCCTCGTCATGGTGCATCGCCGTCGCGCCTGTCTAAAGGCCGCGCGCGAGGTCGGCGATGATGTCGTCGACATCCTCGAGCCCGACCGCCACCCGCACCAGTCCTTCGGTGATGCCGGCGAGCTTGCGTGCTTCGGCCGAGATGCGGCCATGGGTGGTGGTCGCCGGATGGGTGATCGTGGTCCGGGTGTCGCCGAGATTGGCGGTGATCGACAGCATCTGCACCGAATCGATCACTCGCCATGCAGCCTCGCGCCCGCCATCGACCTCGAACGACACGATGCCGCCGAAGCCGGTTGCGCCGCCCAGCTTCAGGTGCTGGCGTTTCGCCAGTTCGTGCTGCGGATGGCTTTCGAGACCCGGATGGAACACGCGGCGGATCTGCGGCTGGCTTTCCAGCCAGCGGGCCAATGTCAGTGCGGATTCGCAATGCGCGCGCATGCGGATGCCGAGCGTCTCCAGCCCCTTCAAGAACACCCAGGCATTGAACGGGCTCATGCTCGGGCCGGCCGTGCGCATGAAACCGAACATGTCCTTGCCGACGATCTGGGCGTTGCCGACCACCGCACCGCCGACGCAGCGGCCCTGCCCGTCCAGATACTTGGTCGCCGAATGCACGACCAGATCGGCCCCGTGCTTCAGCGGCTGCTGCAGCACCGGCGACAGGAAGCAGTTGTCGACCGCCAGCAGCGCGCCGGCACCGTGGGCGACATCGGCCAGCGCCCGGATGTCGGCGATCTCGGTCAGCGGGTTGTTCGGTGTTTCGATGAAGAACAGCCGCGTCGTCGGCCGCAGCGCCGCGCCCCAGGCGTTGAGATCGCTCGGATCGACGAACGTGGTGTCGATGCCGAACTTGCCGAGGATGTTGTTGAACAGGTTGATCGTCGAACCGAACAGCGTTCGCGACGCCAGGATATGGTCGCCCCCCTTCAGCACCGACATGCACATCGCCAGGATCGCCGACATGCCGCTGGCCGTGGCCACGCAGCAATCGCCGCCTTCCATCGCCGCCAGCCGACGCTCGAAGGCCTGCACGGTCGGGTTGGTGAAGCGCGAATAGACATTGCCCGGCTTCTCGCCGGAAAACACCGCAGCCGCTTCGGCGGCACTGCCGTAGACGAACGACGAGGTCAGGTGAATCGCGGCGGAATGCTCGCGCTCGTCGGTACGCGGCTCTGCCGCGCGCACACCGAGCGTCGAGGCGCCCCAGTTGGAAAAATCGTTCATGCCAGTGGCGGGAAGTGCGAAGGACGCCGACGCTGCAGTCGGCTGCGAAGTTTAGCGCCGAAACAGGCCGCACTTTGTGCACAATCGTACTGCGCGGCACCGATGCATTCGTGATAATCGCGGCTCCGCTCTCGACAGACCCCGGCATGGCCCGCAAACCCGCTCACGAGCAGTTCGACACGCTGCGCGCAATCCAGGATTGCGCATTCGACCTGTTCGGCCGCTACGGCTACGACGGGGTGTCGATCGGCACGATTTCGACCGCAGCCAAGCTGTCCAAGGGCGCGCTGTACTGGCATTTCGACAGCAAGGAAGCGCTGTTCCTGGCCTGCCTGAAGCGCCTGCATTCGTTGTTCGACACCTACATCTTCGACCGGATGCGCGAGCCCGACGCCGACCCGGTAGCGGCCGTCGCGCTGCTGTTCCAGGGCACCGCGCAGTTGCTTCAGGACCCGCTGATGCGCAATGGCGGTGCCGGCTACTGGCTGATTCCGGACAGCCCGGAAACGGCGATGCTGGCCGCCGAGCAGCGCGCCTTCGAAGCGCGTTCGGCGCAGACGATCCGCGACGTGCTGGCCCGTGGCACGGCAATGGGTCGCTTCGATCTTGGCGACGATCTCGACGACATGTCGCGGGCGATCATTTCGGTCGTCGTCACCGTGATCCTGCCGCTGCGTGATCAGTCGCCGGACACCGCCAACCGCACGCTGCGGGTGCTGACACGCACGCTGTTCCGCGCCTACGGCAGCAAGGGCTCGATTCCACAGCTCTGACCGCCCTGTTCAGTGCATCGTCGGCGCCAGCGGAGATAGCAGCCGCCGCTTTCGCCGCCACGCGGCCAGCTTCTCGAAGCCGAGGTAGACCACCGGCGTGGTGAACAGCGTCAGCAGCTGGCTCAGCAGCAGCCCGCCGATGATCGCGATGCCCAGCGGCTGGCGCAGTTCCGATCCTGTGCCCAGGCCGATCGCCAGCGGCACCGCACCGAATACCGCCGCCATCGTGGTCATCGTGATCGGCCGGAAACGGGTCAGGCAGGCCTCGAAGATTGCGTCGCGCGGCGGCAGGCCGCGGCTGCGCTGGGCATCGAGCGCGAAGTCGATCAGCAGGATGGCGTTCTTCTTGACGATGCCGATCAGCAGGATGATCCCGATGATCGCCACCAGCGAAAGCTCCATGTCGAACGCCAGCAGCGCCAGCAGCGCGCCGATGCCGGCCGACGGGATCGTCGACAGGATGGTCAGCGGATGGATCCAGCTTTCGTAGAGCATGCCGAGCACGATGTAGACCGCCAGCAGCGCGGTCAGCAGCAGGATCGGGAACGCTTCCAGCCCGCTGGCGAACAGCTTGGCGCTGCCGCCGAATGCACCGCGAATGCTGCCCGGCATCTGCATCTCGGCCATCTCGCGTTCGATCAGCGGCTGGACCATCGGCAGTGTGACACCCGGCTTCAGATTGAAGGTCAGATTCACGACGGTGAACTGGCCTTCGTGATTGATCGACAGCGGCGCCGTGCCGAACGCGAAGTGAGCCACCGCCGATAGCGGCACTGCGGTGCCTGCCGGCGTGATCAGCTGCACGCGATCGAGCGCGGACGGATCACGCTGCTCATCCGGCGTTGCTTCGAGAATCACTCGGTATTGGTCGGTCTTGTCGTACAACAGCGCGATCTGGCGCTGGCCGAAAGCGTCGTACAGCGCCGCGTCGATGTCGGCCGGCCGCAGGCCAAGCCGGGACGCCGCATCGCGATTGACGATGACATTCAGCTGCAGCGCGCCGGTTTCCAGATCGGACGACACATCGCGCAGCTCGGGCAGCTTTTTCAGGCGTTCGACCAGCTTCGGCGTCCACTCGTAAAGATCGGCTGGCTCGCTGGCGCTGAGCGCGAACAGGTACTGCGAGCGCCCGGAGCGGCCGCCGGCGCGCAGATCCTGCAGTGCCTGCAGGTACATCTCGACGCCTTCGATCTTCTGGGTCTGCGGTCGCAGCCGGTCGATGACCTTTTCGACGTTGGTCCTGCGGCCTTCTTCCGGGGTCTTGAGGTTGATGAAGATGCGCGCCGAGTTCGATGAACCGCGATTGCCACCCACGAAGTAGACCGCCGAAGCGACATCGGGATCGGCGAGCACGATGTCGGCCAGCTGCAGCGTCTTGGCAGCGATGGCGTCGAACGATGAATCCTGGGCGCTGACGATCGAGCCCTGGATGAAGCCGGTATCCTGCTGCGGGAAGAAGCCCTTCGGCACCACCGTGTACAGCCAGCCGGTAAGGAAAACGGTGGCCAGCGTGAACACCGCCATCAGCCGGGTATGGCGCAGCGTCCAGACCAGCCCGGTCCGGTAGACGCCCAGCAGCGCAGAGAGCCCGGCTTCCAGCCCGCGTTCGAGCCGGCCAGGCTTGCGATCCTGCTTCTCTGCTCGCAGGAAACGCGCGCACAGGCTCGGCGTGAGGCTCAAGCTGATGATTCCGGACAGTGCCACGGCAATCGCCAGGGTCACCGAGAACTCGCGGAACAGTCGGCCCGGAATGCCGCCGAGGAACAGGATGGGGATGAACACGGCTATCAGCGACACGGTGATCGACAGCACCGTGAAGCCGATCTCTCGCGCACCGCGGATCGCCGCCTCGCGCGGCTTCTCGCCGTTCTCGATATGGCGAACGATGTTCTCGATCACCACGATCGCGTCGTCGACGACGAAGCCGACCGACACGGTCAGCGCGATCAGCGACAGGTTGTCGAGGCTGTAGTCGAGCAGCCACATCAGCGCGCAGGTGCTGCTGAGCGCCAGCGGAACGGTGATGCCGGCAATCGCCGTCGGCACGCCGCGGCGCAGGAACAGGAACATCACCAGGATCACCAGCGCGGTGGACACCACCAGCGCCACCTGCACCTCGTGGACCGACGCGCGAATGGTCTGCGTACGGTTGGCTTGGATCGAGATCGTCACACCCGGCGGCAGCGCCGCCTTGATGCCGGGCAGTTGCGCCAGGATGGCGTCGACGGTTTCGATGACATTGGCATCGGCCTGCTTGCGGATGAACATCAGCACCGCGCGCTTGCCGTTGTACCAGCCGGCAGTTCGGCTGTTCTCCTGCCCTTCGATGACCTCGGCGACCGCCGACAGCAGCACCGGCACGCCGTTGCGAACTGCGACGATGGCGTTGCGGAAGTCCTCGACCGTGGCCAACTGATCGTTGGCGTCGATCACCCAGGTCTGCTGCTCGTCACCGATCCGGCCCTTCGCGCGATTGACGGTCAGCCCGGTGATCGCGCTGCGAACGTCGGCCAGCGACAGGCCCATTCTGGACAGCGCTGCCGGGTTGGCCTGGATGCGGATCGCCGGCTTGGCGGCGCCGGAAATCTGCACTTCGGACACGCCCTTGACCTGCGACAGCGTCGGGCTCAAGCGGGTGTCGGCGATCTCGTAGACCCGGTCGAGGCCGAGACTGTCCGAGGTGATCGCAAGGATCAGGATCGGCGCGTCATTGGGATTGGCCTTGCGCCAGGTCGGCGGCGACGGCAGCCCCGCCGGCAGATCGGCCAGCGACGCGTTGATCGCCGCCTGCACGTCGCGCGCTGCACCGTCGATGTCGCGGCTGAGGTCGAACTGCAACACGATCGTCGCGCTGCCGAGCGCCGACGACGAAGTCATTTCGTTGACGCCGGGAATCTGCCCGAGCCGCCGCTCCAGCGGCGCGGCAACGGTCTGCGCCATCGTTTCCGGCGACGCCCCCGGCTGCTGCGTCGACACGAAGATGATCGGGAACTCGACCTGCGGCAGCGGCGCAACTGGAAGCCTGAAGTAGGCCAGCAGGCCGATCAGGAAGAAGCCGACAGCCAGCAGCGAGGTGCCGATCGGACGGGCAATGAACGGACCGCTGAGGCTCACGACTTTCGCCCGACAACAAAAGCGGTCTCACGCGGAGAACGCGGAGCACGCAGGGAAAAGCGACAAGAAAAATCCTGGGCACAAAGGCACGAAGGTGAAAAGCAAGGACGCGAAGACAATCGAGAGACGCTTTCCCTTTGTGTCCTTGCCTTGGCGGTTCTTCGTGCCTTTGTGCCCCGGAGCTTTTGGCTGTTATCGATCAGTCGAGGAGCGCGGGAGTGACGGCAAAAGCTTGTCTCACGCGGAGAACGCGGAGGACTCAGAGAAAAGCCAAGAAAGGAAAAGCCAAGGAAGAAAAAGCTTTTCTGCGTTTGCCGTTCTCCGCGATCTCTGCGTTCTCCGCGTGAAATATCGCCTTTGCCGTTCTCTCCGCGAGACTTCGCTGCGAGCGCGCTCATGCCGATACCGTCTCCGGCGCAGCACGGAAGCGCTGCGCGACGCGATCCATCGCCAGGTAAATCACCGGCGTGGTGTACAGCGTCAGCAGCTGGCTGAGGATCAGGCCGCCGACGATGGCGATGCCCATCGGGTTGCGCAGTTCGGAGCCGGCGCCCGACTCCAGCGCCAGCGGCAGCGCGCCAAGAAGTGCGGCCATCGTCGTCATCATGATCGGCCGGAAGCGCAGCAGCGCCGCTTCGAAGATCGCTTCACGCGGCTGCTTGCCGTGGTCGCGTTCGGCTTCGAGCGCGAAGTCGATCATCATGATCGCGTTCTTCTTGACGATGCCGATCAACAGCACCACGCCGATCAGCGCGACCACCGAGAAATCCTGCCGCGTCAGCAGCAGCGCCAGCAGCGCGCCGACGCCGGCCGACGGTAGGGTCGACAGGATGGTCAGCGGATGGATGTAGCTCTCGTAGAGCACGCCAAGCACGATGTAGATCACCACGATCGCCGCCAGGATCAGCCACGGCATGCTGGCCAGCGAAGCCTGGAACTCGGCCGCCGTGCCCGAGAAGCTGCGCTGCACCGACGCCGGCAGACCGATCTCGGCTTCGGCGGCTGCGATCGCCGGCACGGCATCGCTCAGGCTCATGCCCGGCGCCAGATTGAATGACAGCACCGCTGCCGGCAGCTGGCCCTGATGGCTCAGCACCAGCGGGCCGCGCGCGGTGGTGGCGGTGGCCACGGCAGACAGCGGCACCAGTGCGCCAGTGTTCGACTTCACGTACAGCTGATCGAGCGCATCCGGCCGCTTGCGGAATTCCGGCGGCACTTCGAGCACGACGCGGTATTGCGTGACCTGCGTGAAGATCGTCGTCACCTGCCGCTGTCCGAAGGCGTCGTACAGCGCATCGTCGATCGCCTGCACCGGCACGCCGAGGCGCGAGGCGCGGTCGCGCTGGATATCAAGCTTCAGGTACAGGCCATCGGTCTGCTGCTCGGTGGTGACATCGGCCAGCTCGGGCCTCGCCTTCAGTGCCGCGATCAGCTTCGGCGTCCATTCGGCCAGCTCGGCGGCATCGAGGCTGCGCAAGCCGTACTGGTACTGGGTACGCGCGATGCGGCTGTCGATCTGCAGGTCCTGCACCGGCTGCATGAACAGGCTGATGCCCTCGACACCGGCGGCACGATCCTTCAGCCGTTCGATCACGTCAGCGGCGGAAGCATTACGCTCGCCGCGCGGCTTCAGCACGATGTTGATGCGGCCGGTGTTCAAGGTCGGGTTGATGCTG
Source organism: Gammaproteobacteria bacterium (assembly GCA_026398875.1). Lineage (GTDB taxonomy): Bacteria > Pseudomonadota > Gammaproteobacteria > Nevskiales > Nevskiaceae > Nevskia. Next base: position 428,548 of record JAPLSB010000019.1, read on the forward strand.
CCGCTGCCGACGAATGCCGCGATGCTCTGCACGTCCGGGTCGCCGCGCAGCGCCTCGGTCAATGCGAAGGTGCGGGCCTTCATCGCCGGGAACGAAATGCTGGCTTCGGCTTCGGCCACACCGACGATCACGCCGGTGTCCTGCTGCGGCAGCAGGCCCTTGGGGATAGCGATGAACAGCACGGCCGTGGCGACCAGCGTCAGGCCGAACACGGTCAAGGTCTGCTTCGGGCGCGCCATCACCCAGCGCAAGCTGCGCTCGTAACCTGCCAGCAGATTGGCAAACTGACGTTCCGTCCAGTCGAAGATGGGTCGATTGGGCGCGCCATGCTTCTGGTCGGGCTGTTCGGCCTTCAGCAGCTTGGCGCACATCATCGGCGTCAAGGTCAGCGATACCAGTGCGGAGATCGTCACGGCAATGGTCAGCACCAATGCAAAGTCGCGGAACAGCCGGCCGATCACGCCGCTCATGAACAGCAGCGGGATGAACACGGCGATCAGGCTCACGGTCAGCGACACCACGGTGAAGCCGATCTGCTTGGCACCCTTTCGCGCGGCGGTTTCCGGATCGTCGCCCGCTTCGATGTAACGGACGATGTTCTCGATCATCACGATTGCGTCGTCGACGACGAAGCCGGTGGCAATGGTCAGCGCCATCAGGCTCAGGTTGTCGAGCGAAAAGCCGCACAGCGCCATCACGCCAAAAGTGCCGATGATCGACATCGGCAGCGCCACGCTCGGGATCACCGTGGCCCACAGCTTGCGCAGGAACACGAAGATCACCATCACCACCAACGCGATGGTCAGCAGCATCGTGAACTGCACGTCGTGCACCGAAGCGCGAATGGTTTCAGTGCGATCGGCCAGCACCGTCACCTTGACCGACGCCGGGAAGCTGGCCGTCAGCTGCGGCAGCAGCTGCTGGATGCGGCCGACGGTCTCAATGATATTGGCGCCGGGCTGGCGGCGGACATCGACCAGCACGGCCGCCTTGGCATTGACCCAAGCCGCAAGCTGCTCGTTCTCGACCCCTTCGATGACATTGGCAACGTCGCTCAAGCGCACCGGCGCGCCATTGCGGTAGGCGATGATCACCGGCTTGTATTCGTCCGCCGACACGATCTGGTCGTTCGAGCCAATCGTGAAGCTCTGCTTCGGTCCGTCGAACGTGCCCTTCGGCGCGTTGACGTTGGCTTCGCGCAGCGCCGTGCGGATGTCGCCCAAGCCCAGCTGCAAGCCGGCCAACGCGGTCGGATTGGCCTGGATGCGCACCGCCGGCCGCTGGTTGCCCTGAATCGATACCAGACCGACGCCCGACACCTGCGACAGCTTCTGCGCCAGTACCGAATCGGCGAAATCGGCGACCTGGTTCTGCGGCAGCACATCGGAGCTGATCGCCAGCTGCAGGATCGGCGCGTCAGCCGGGTTGACCTTGTTGTAGACCGGCGGATACGGCAGGTCGGCCGGCAAGGTGCCGCGCGCCGCATTGATCGCTGCCTGCACGTCCTGCGCGGCGTTGTCGATGTCGCGATCGAGCACGAACTGCAGCGTGATCGTCGACAGGCCGTAGGACGAATCCGAGTTCATCGACGCCAGCCCGGCAATCGTGCCGAACTGCCGCTCCAGCGGGGTCGTGACCAGCGACTCCATCACTTGCGGGCTCGCGCCCGGCAATTGCGTGGTGACCTGGATGGTCGGGAAATCGACGTTCGGCAGTGCCGAGATCGGCAGGCTCCGGTAGCCGAGCGCCCCCAGCAGCAGCACCGCGATCATCAGCAGCGTGGTCGCGATCGGGCGGGAAATGAACGGTTCGGAGACGCTCACTTGCAGCCGTCCTCGCGCGCAGAACCTGAAGACGCAGAGAACGGCGTGACGCGAATGCGCGGAATAGCCCTCTCCCCCCGGGAGAGGGTTGGGTGAGGGACTCGGTCCAACGTGGGCGCTCGGCTCGACCAGCTTCCCTCACCCCCAACCGCCAGAGGCATGCTCTGGCCCCAGAAGGGAGAGGGGAGACCGGCGCGCTTCGCGAGAATGCTCACGCTCACTTGCCCTTCGGCTTCGAATCAGACGCCGCCACCGGCTCATCCTTCGCTTCGCGAATCCTGGAACCCGGCTGCAAACGGTACTGGCCGTCGATGACGATGCGCTCGCCATCGTTCAGGCCGCCGGCGAGCAGCGCCGAACCGTTTTCGCTGCGGGCGATCTTGATGTCGCGCTTTTCGGCAACCGCTTCGCCCTTGTCGTTCTTGCCGACCACATAGACGAAGTCGCCGTCCGGGCCACGCTGCACGGCGTTGGCGGGAATCACCAGACCGTTGGCCTCGGTCCGTACCAGCAGCCGCATGTTGACGAACTGGCCCGGCCACAAGGCCTTGTCGTCATTGGCGAACGTCGCCTTCATGCGGATGGTGCCGGTGCTCTGGTCGATCTGGTTGTCGATCACCGTCAGCTCGCCATGGGCCAGCTGCTTGGCGTTGTCGCGATCGAAGGCCAGCACCGACAGCCCCTGTCCGCCAGCGGCCCGGATGTCGCCGAGGCTCTGCTCGGGCAAGGTGAACAGCACCGAAATCGGCCGGATCTGGGTCACTACCACGAGACCGCCGGTGGTGCCGGCATCGACGAGATTGCCGACATCGACCAGCCGCAAGCCGGTGACACCGCTGATCGGCGCCATGACCCGCGCGAAGCCCACCGAGATACGGGCGTTCTGCACCGCCGCCTCGCTGGCCTTCACGCTGGCTTCGAGCTGGGCCACCGTCTGCGCCTGGGTGTCGAGCTGCTGCTTCGACACGTAGCCATCGCCGACCAGCTCTCGGAAGCGCTGCAGGTCGCGCCGCGCGGTGTTCAGCAGCGCTTCGTTCTGCGTCTTCTGGGCCAGCGCCTGCTGCAGCTGGGCGTCGAAGCTGCGCGGATCGATCTGTGCCAGCAGATCGCCCTTGTTCACTTCCTGGCCTTCGTGGAACGCGACCGACATCAGCTGGCCGCTGACCTGCGGCCGCACGGTCACCGTATTGAACGCCTGGACCGTGCCGAGGCCATCGAGGTAGATCGGCACGTCGCGACGGGCCACCGCACCCAACGCCACCGGAATCGGGGCATCGAAGTCGCCGCCGCGGCGCCCGCGCCGGCCGCCGGCGCCGCCACCGGCGCCCGCTTCGGCAGAGACGGCCGCCGCAGCGTCGCCCTCGACCGCCGGCTGACGCACGAAAATCCACCACCCGAGTACGGCGATCACGCCAAGACCCAGCGCGAACGCGACGACTCTGCGCATGCTGTGTTGCTCCGAATATCGACAGGGGAAGCGGTCGGTGCCTGCGTTTTCAGGACCACGCCGCGGCCGCTTTGACGCCCTGTTGCAAGGATGCGTTCAACCGAACGCGGAAAAGTTCTGCGGGTACCTTGCTTGACGGCCACCGACACCGGCAAGCCTCCGGCGCGTGAAGTTCGGTAACGATGGGTGGCGCCGATCGGGCTTCGGCATACTGCCAGCCTTCTCCTCACAGGATCGACACGTGGCCGGTTCCAGCCTCTTCATGCTGATCGATGACATCGCGACCTTGCTCGACGATGTATCGGTGATGACCAAGGTCGCCGCACAAAAGACTGCCGGCGTGCTCGGCGATGATCTGGCGCTGAACGCGCAGCAGGTCAGCGGCGTGGCTGCCGAGCGCGAACTGCCGGTGGTCTGGGCGGTGGCCAAGGGCTCGTTCATCAACAAGCTGATCCTGGTGCCCTCGGCGCTGGCCCTGAGCGCGTTCCTTCCGGTGCTGGTCAAGCCGCTGTTGATGCTCGGCGGCCTGTACCTGTGCTTCGAGGGCGTCGAGAAACTGGCTCACAAGTGGCTGCATCCGGCAGCGGAAGACGAAGCCCACCGCGCGGAACTGGTCAAGGCACTGGCCGATCCGGCGCTCGATGTCGTCGCCTACGAGCGCGACAAGATCAAGGGCGCTATCCGCACCGACTTTGTGCTGTCGGCAGAGATCATCGTCATCAGCCTTGGCACCGTTGCCGCAGCGACCTTGACCGAGCAGCTGGCCGTGCTGGCCGGCATCTCGGTGATCATGACGGTGGGCGTTTATGGCCTCGTCGGTGGCATCGTCAAGCTCGACGATGCGGGGCTTTACCTCAGCCGGCGCGCAAACAGCGCCGCGCAACTGCTTGGACGCGGGCTGGTGCTGGCGGCACCCGAGCTGATGAAGACGCTGTCGGTGCTCGGCACGGTCGCGATGTTCCTGGTCGGCGGCGGCATCCTCGTGCACGGCATTCCCGGCGGTGAGGATGCGGTGCATCACCTGTTCGATGGCCTCGGCGCTGTCGTGGCGACGGTCGGCAGCATGGTCGCCAATGGCCTGGTCGGCGTGGTCGCTGGCGCTCTGGTGCTGGCAGTCGTGCAGCTGGGCGGCAAGCTGTTCGGTGGCAAGGGCAAGTCCGAAGCCGCTGGCTGAGCCGCCGACGGCCGCGCGGCTGCGCTTATGATTCCGGTGGTTCCGCGCGCGTCCGCGCCCTCACTCCGACGATCCTCATGTCCAGCGATATCGAGATTGCCCGCGCCGCTCGCCTGAAGCCGATCATCCCGCTGGTGCAGGACCGGCTCGGCATTCCGGCCGAGGCGATGGAGCCGTACGGCCACTACAAGGCCAAGCTGTCGCTGGATTACATCGCCAGCCTGCGTGACCGCCCGGACGGCCGGCTGGTGCTGGTCACCGCGATCACCCCGACACCGCCCGGCGAAGGCAAGACGACGACCACCGTCGGCCTTGGCGATGCGCTGAACCGGATCGGCAAGCGCGCCATCACCTGCGTGCGCGAGCCCTCGCTCGGCCCCTGCTTCGGCATGAAGGGCGGCGCCACCGGCGGCGGCCAGAGCCAGGTGCTGCCGATGGAGGACATCAACCTCCATTTCACTGGCGATTTCCACGCGATCGCGCTGGCCAACAACCTGCTGTCGGCGATGCTCGATAACCACATCCACCACGGCAATGCCCTCGCCATCGACGTGCGGCGCATCACCTGGAAGCGCGTCGTCGACATGAACGACCGCGCACTGCGCGACATCGTGGTGTCGCTCGGCGGACCCGCCAACGGCTACCCGCGCGAGGACGGCTTCAACATCGTGGTTGCTTCCGAAGTGATGGCGATCCTGTGTCTGGCGACCTCGCTTGCGGACCTGAAGGCAAGGCTCGGGCGGATCGTCGTCGCGTCGACTCGCGACGGTATGCCGGTCACCGCGAAAGATCTGAAATGCGATGGCGCGATGGCCGCGCTGTTGAAGGATGCGATCAAGCCGAACCTGGTCCAGACCCTTGCCGGCAACCCAGCGATCATCCACGGCGGGCCGTTCGCGAACATTGCCCACGGCTGCAACTCGGTGATCGCGACCCAGACGGCGCTGAAGCTCGGTGACTATGTGGTGACCGAGGCCGGCTTCGGCGCCGATCTGGGCGCCGAGAAGTTCATCGACATCAAATGTCGCCAGGCCGGCCTGAAGCCGGCTTGCGCAGTGATCGTCGCGACGGTGCGGGCGATCAAGTTCCATGGCGGTGTCGCGATGCCGGACATGGGCCGCGAAAACGTCGAAGCCGTGCGCGCTGGGCTGGCCAACCTGCAGAAGCACGTCAGCAATGTCCGCGAGGTCTATGGCCTGCCGTGCGTGGTGTCGATCAACCATTTCACGGCCGATACGGCGGCTGAACTGGCGGTGATCCGCGACGCCTGTGCAGCGATGGGCGTGGCCTGTGTCGAAGCCCGACACTGGGCCGACGGTGCAGCGGGCGCCGAAGCGCTGGCGCAGACCGTCGTCGCGCTGTGCGAAGCCAATGCCGCACCGGGTGCCACGCCGGTTTATGTCGATGAGCTGCCGCTGCTGGCCAAGATCGAAGCGGTGGCGACGCGCGTCTACGGGGCGTCCGGTGTCAGTGCCGACACCAAGGTCAAAAAGCAGCTGAAGGAATGGGCCGACGCCGGCTACGGCCACTTCCCGGTCTGCATTGCCAAGACCCAGTACTCGTTCTCGACCGACCCGAGTCTGAAAGGCGCACCCAGCGGCCATGTGCTGCCGGTGCGCGAGGTGCGGCTATCGGCCGGAGCCGGCTTCATCGTCGCCGTCTGCGGCGAGATCATGACCATGCCGGGCCTGCCGGCGCGACCGGCAGCGGAACTGATCGATGTCGATGCCGACGGCAATATCAGCGGGCTGTTCTAACCGTCACCCGCTCGCCTGTGGATCGGCTGGCGCGGACTGGATACCGGCTTTCGCCGGTATGACTGTGGAAGATGGTCGCGTCCCTGTTCAGCCGTCATCCGGGCGAAAGCCGGAATCCAGCGCCATCAGCGCGAACGCTTCAGGCCGTCAAGGCTGCGATCACCAGATCAGATCGTCCGGCACCTTGTAGTCCTTGTAAGGATCGTTTTCGTCGACCTTGTCGGACTCGCGGTTGATCGTGGCCACAGCATTCGGATCGCGCTCGCGAATCTTGTCGCCAACCGCAGCCGGCACCAGAAAGTAACGGCCTTCGCAGCGAGCAATCGCCAGCCGGCCGTCGATGATCTGCGTGCGCAGTTCCGGCGTTACCGGGATGCGGCGGATGTTGTTCTTGCGGTCAGTGAAGTTGTAGAGCATTTCGCTCGCCACCGGCGGCAGCTTGTTGGCTTCGACCAGCTGCTTGATCTCGGCGTACTTCGCCTTCAGCGCCTGCTTTTCCTTGGCCTTTTCCATCAGCTCGCGATCCTTCGCGGCCTTGGCCTGACGCGCCGCTTCGGCGGCCTTCAGCGCTTCGGCATTCGGCGCCTGAGCGGTCACCGGCTTGCCATGATTGTGCTGGCCGCGCGGCTTGTCCTTGCCGGTGGCGGCCTGCGCCTTCTCGGCCTGCTTCTTGGTGATCAGACCGGCCTGCAGCAGCTGGTCGCGCAGCGAAAGACTCATGTCGTTGACTCGTGGAGCGTGGGAGCGGCGACAAAAGCTTATCTCACGCGGAGAACGCGGAGGACGCAGAGAAAACTCGACAAGAAAAATCCTAGGCACAAAGGCACGAAGGTGAAAACCAAGGACACGAAGGGAGGCGACGCAAGGCTTTTCCTTTGTGCCCTTGCTGTTGCTGTTCTTCGTGCCGTTGTGCCCCGGAGCTTTTGGGGCTTGTCGATGACTAGCGCTTCGTGGGTGCGGCGACAAAAGCTTGTCTCACGCGGCGAACGCGGAGGACGTAGAGAAAAGCGACAAGAAAATCCGGAGCACAAAGGCACGAAGGTGAGAAGCAAGGACACGAAGGAAATCAGGAGAAGCTTTTCCTCTGTGTCCTTGCCTTGGCTGTCCTTCGTGCCTTTGTGCCCCGGAGCTTTGAGCTTTTCTCGCTTCCAGCTTTTCTCGCTTTCAGCTTTCCTCAGCGTTCTCCGCGTGAGCGATCGCTTTTCGGGCGCGTGCCCGCTCAGACCATCCGGTAATCGCGTTCGCGGAAGTTCGCCATCTGCCTGGCGAACTGGGTGGCGAAGCCCGGGAACATCGTCGAGTTGAAGCCGTCGGCCGACAGGTACCAGCTCTTGCAGCCGGAGTTCCAGTTGGTCTTCGCCAGCCGCTTCTGGATGTCGACGTTGAACGCCTTCTGCGCATCGGCACGGACGTCGATGTACTTGAGATTGGCCGCGGCCCGCTTGCCGATCGAGCGGACGATGTAGGCGATCTGCGATTCCATGTAGACCAATGCGGAATTGTGGCCGGGGCCGGAGTTCGGTCCGAACGTGAAATACAGGTTCGGGTAGCCGGACACCTGCACGCTCTTGTAGGCCTGCGCCCCGCCCGCCCATTCGGCGTTCAGGTCGCGACCGCCAAGGCCGTGCACCGGGAACGGGGTGCCGTTCTTCGATACCTCGAAGCCGGTCGCGAAGACGATGCAGTCGACCTGATGCTCGATGCCTTCGACACTGCGGATGCCCTTCTCCGAAAGATTGGCGATCGGCCAGGAAATCAGTTCGCAGTTCGGCTTCTGCAGCGCCGGGTAGTAATCATTGGTCATCAGCACACGCTTGCAGCCGATCTTGAAGTCCGGCGTCAGCTGGCGGCGCAGCCAGGCGTCCTTGACCTGCGCTTCGCGAAAGCGGTTGCCGAGCATTTCCAGCGCTCGGGTCATCGGCGTGTTCCAGATCATGCCGAGCGCCATTGACTCGTGGATCCAGTACATCGCTTCGCGGACCGCGGTCTGCGAGACCGGCAGCTTCGCGAACAGCGTCTTGGCCCACTCCGGCGACTGGAAGTCCAGACGCGGCAGCACCCAGCCCGGTGTGCGCTGGAACACCTTGACCTTGTCGGCCACCTTGACCAGTTCCGGAATGATCTGCACGGCCGACGCGCCCGTGCCGATCACGGCCACTCGCTTGCCAGTGAAGTCATACGAATGATCCCAGCGAGCGCTGTGGATCTTCTTGCCGGTGAAGCTTTCGATGCCGCGAATGTTCGGGAAGCCGGCGTTCGACAACGGCCCCTGCGCCATCACCACCGAGCGCGCCTTGATTGGCTCGCGGCCGGTCAAGGTGACGGTCCACACGCCTTCGCCGCCATCGAAATCCAGCGCTTCGACGTTGTGCTCGAAGCGGATCAGCGGCAGCAGATCGTGATCGCGTGCCAGCCCCTTGATGTAGCCGAGGATTTCTCGGCTGCCCGAGTAGCCACGCGACCACGCCGGATTCTGGGCGAACGAGAACGAATACAGGTTCGACGGAATGTCGCAGGCCGCGCCCGGGTACTGGTTGTCGCGCCAGGTGCCGCCGACCTCGGTGCCGCGCTCGACGATCGCGATGTCGGTGATGCCAGCCTTTCGCAGCTGAATCGCGCTGCCGAGACCGGCGAAGCCGGCACCGACGATCACGACCTCGACCACCTTCACTGCAGATGGATCAGCCGCCTTGCGGGAACGGCGGCCGGCGTCGGGGGCTTTGTCGAGGTACTGGGTCATGGCGATTTCCTGCGGGTACGGGTGACGTGAGTCGAAAGAAGCGGGATCAAAAGTTCAACGCAAAGGCGCGAAGAGAAAAGAAAGGACGCAAAGAAAGAAAATCGTGAAGAACGAGGCGAAGCTGAAATTGCCGCTCTCGGGGTTTCTTTGTTGATTGCCTTTCTTTTACTTTGCGTCCTCATGTTTGCCGTTCTTTGCGCCTTTGCGTTTAACGGTTGAAGTTGCCTTGAAGCAGGCGTGCGCGAAATCAGGCCGCCGTCTTCCAGGTCAGGCCCTTGACCCAGGTCGGCGTCGCCTTCAGCAAACGGCGCGGATAGAAATCGGTCAGCCGCACCAGCGCATCGACCGGCACGTGGTAGAACGACTTGCGGTCGACGACCATCGCCGACTGGTGGCTGATGATCTGGAACCAGGGATTGCGCCGGCCCTGCTCGGTGCGGCCGCCGATGCGCTTGTACTTGTTCATCGCCTCGTACAGGCGCTCTTCCTTGAGGCCGAGCTTCACCAGGTTGTCGCGCATGCGGTTCAGCAGCGGCAGATAGGCGGCGATGCCGATGATCAGCTTCGGGTTCAGCAAGTTGCCGGCCGCCTTGACCAGAAGCTGGTGCAGCTTGCCGTGGCCCATCACCTCGAGCATGTGGAAGCCGACGCCGAGATGGCGCGCCTCGTCCTCGTTGATCTTCTCGAACGCGGCGTGGCAGACCGGGTCCTGCACCGTGTCGAGCAGGAACTTGCACAGCGCCCCGTCCAGCGCGATCTCCAGGCTCGGGATCACCGAGCCGAGCACTTCGATCGGCATCTCGTCGCTGTAGGTGTCGAGCCAGTCGATGACCAGCCGCAGGTTGATGTTCGGCTCCGGCAGGATCGGGTTGTCGGCATCGCCTTCGAGCATGCCCCAGCGCTTCATCAGCGCCATCTCGACATTGGCGTGGCGCTGCTCTTCAGCGTGGAAGTAGCGATAGATCTCGGCCAGCGTGTCGTCCGGCGCCTTCTTGGCCATCGCGGCAAACGCGCGCGCGCCGACGTGCTCGATCCACATCAGGTCAGCCATGAACACCTTGAGCTTGGCGTACAGCTCCGGATCGCCGGTGACCAGCTCGGCACCCGGCGCATCCCAGTCGATGTCGGCCAGCGCCCACTGGGTGTTCTTGATCTTGGCCAGCATCTTCGCGGTATCGAGTTGCATCGGAGACTCCTCCAGTTGTTATGAGAATGAATTCGGGGATCAGGCTTTCGCCGTCATCAAGCGGTTGAGCACGCCGGCGCCGCGGGCGTACAGGCCCGGCGCCAGGCGCTTCATGCGCCAGATCGCGCGCGCTTCGAGCTGCGGCAGCACGTACAGCTGATTGCGATCGAGCGCGTCGAGCGTCTGCTTGGCGACACCGTCGGCTTCGATACCGGTCCAGCGCATGACCTTCTCGGCGAAGCCGGAAGTGCCGGCGTCGATCCGGCCGTCCTTGACGATGTTCGTCTTGACGAATGTCGGACACAGGGCCGTGATGTGGATGCCGCTGCCTTGCAGCTCGGCTGCCATCGTTTCGCTGAGCGCAAGCACGGCGGCCTTCGACACGTTGTATGGGCCCATCATTGGCGCGGCGGCGAAGCTCGCCGTGGAGCCGACATTGATGATTCCGCCCCGCCCTGCAGCGCGAAGCCTGGGCGCGAAAACATGGCAGCCGTGAATCACGCCCCAGAGGTTGACGCCAAGCACCCAGTTCCAGTCTTCCATCGACGTGGCACCGACCGGCTTGCCACCGGCGCCGACACCGGCGTTGTTGATGACCACGGACGCCGGCCCGTTGAACCAGGCCTCGGCCTGCGCCGCCAGTGCTTCGACTTCCTCGACCTTCGAGACATCGCAGCGCAGCGCCGTGCCCGTCGATCCGAAGCTTTCGATCAGCTTCACGGTCTCGTTCGCTGCCGCGGCATTGATGTCGGCGCAAACCACACGACTGCCGCGGCGTGCGAGTTCCAGCGCGAACGCGCGGCCAATGCCGCTGCCGGCACCGGTAACGACGGCAGTGGCTTCGCGAGTGATCTTGTGTCGGACCATGGGCTGCTCGAAGGGGTTGATTGCGGACGCAGAACTCCCGTCGGGCTGTCAGGCAGCCCGCTTGGGAGATCAGCAGAGGGAGCCGGCCGCCGGGCCGTTCGAAGCTCGGCGGCCAGCGGCTTACGCGGCCTTCAGGTAAGCCGCTCGCGGCGTTCGGAAGGCTTCGGTGAAGGCTTCGACTTCGGCCAGGTAGTGGCTGTTGTCGTCATCCCACGGATGGAAATCCGGGCGGAAGTAGTCGAACCAAGGACGCACCATCTTGCGCAGGAAGCCGACCTCGCCGAACGCCAGGCGATAGAACGACGACCAGCCCTTGCGATCGGTCAACTTGCCTTCCTGACGCACGAAATTGAGGAAGTGCGGCGCCACCATCGCCCAGAAGATCGACGTCGCCAGCACCAGGCCGAACGCGCGCACGGTATAGGCCAGCGGGCCCTTGCCCTGCGTCGCTTCCCAGACGTCGTAGGCCACGCCCTTGTGCTCGGTTTCCTCGAGCGCGTGCCAGCGCCACAGCGACGCGTAGCCGCGCTCCGCGTTCTCGCTGACCCGTGGCTCCTTCAGCAGCCCGTCGGCCATGATCGCGGTGATGTGTTCAAGCGCAATCGTCGCCGACAGACGCATCGCCGGCGGCGTGTTGCCCTGCATCCAGTCGAGCAGCGCCTTGACCCGCTTTTCGAACACCGCCGCCGACGGCAGGCGCTTGATGACGCGATCGTTGTATTCGTCGTGCTCGCGGCCGTGCATCGCTTCCTGACCGATGAATGCGGTGGCAGCCTTCTTCAGATCGGGATCGGTGATCTGGTCGCGGTAGTGGCGGACGGCGTCGATGAAGAAGCGCTCGCCAACCGGAATCACCAGCGACATGGTGTTCATCAGATGCGTGAACTGCACGCCGCCATCGCCAATCCAGTCATGCGCGCGTTCGGCAGGCAGCGGGAACTGCGCGTCGCGGCGAACCGGCATCACGGACTTCGACTTGGCGTTGCGGGCGGGCTTCTGGCTGTGGGTGGTGCTCATCTTCTGTCTCCTGTGGAACCCCGAAAAAGGCAGGCCTTCATCGGGTATACAATCGTCTACCTGCACAGTAGACGACTGTAGACAACGACGTCAACATCGTCTGTGACATTATTTGATGGCAATAATATAAACCCCTGATATGGCGAAAACTTCAGACGGTCGCGGCAACAAGGACAAGCCCGTCGAGCGTTCGACGAACGGCCGTCAGAAGCTGATGGAAGCGGCACTGGAACTGGCTGCGACCACCCGCAGCCTGGCGTCGCTCGGCCTGCGGGAAGTGGCCCGGCATGCCGGTCTGAACCCGAACACGTTCTATCGCCACTTCAAGGATTTCGATGACCTGGGCGTGGCGATGCTCGACGAGCTGGGTACCGAGCTCCGTGCGGGGCTGCGTGAAGCGCGGATGCGGCCAGCGAAGAAGGGCTTCCGGCTGTCCGACTTCTCGAACCCGGCCGAGGGCCTCGCACAGGCACAGGCACTGGCTCGCGAATCGGTCGGCCTGGTGCTCGATTTCGTGATGGATCACCGCGAGGCCTATACCGTCGGCATCCGCGAACTGCATGGCACCAGCGCGGTGATGCGCCAGGCGATGCAGGGATTGCTCGATGGCATCGCCACCGACATGACCGAAGACCTGCTCGGTGTTCTGATGCTGCCGGCGGTCTCGCACGAGGAGTTGACCGCCGTGGCGCGCGTGATCGTGCGCCAGATGGTGTTTTTCTCGATGGATTATCTGGAGCAGCCGTCTCGGCACGCCGAAATCAAGCGCGAGGCCGAGCGCTTCATCCTGCTGCTGTTCTGGGGTGCGATCGCGGCCCGCGCTCCGGATCTGCTGTCGCAGGCCAACCTCAAGTTTCCGAAGGTCTGACGCGTCGTCGCCAGCGTCGATCGGAACGCCAGCCAGCGATCAGGCGGAAACTCGCCGCTCCACTGCATCGGCACGCTTCACCGCATCGACGAAATCGTTGGGCCGCACGACGATCGGGTGGTTACAGCCGTCGCAGGCCAATTCGTCGTGCTCTTTCAACCAGCCGAGCAACGCTGCCTTGATCTGGCCGCAATGCTCGCAACGCAGCCCTATCAGTTGGCTGTCGGTCTTCGTCTTCATCGTGAGGGGCCGGCGGGAATGACGTTCGCAAGCGTAACCAGTCAAGCGAATCGGGTCAGCCACCAGCCATCAGATGACAGATTGATGACAGCTTGCGAACGCGGGCCCTGCCCCTGTCCGCATAGCCGTTCCTGACTTCACCGCGTTCAGCGCGACCGTCGGCCCAGGCACTCGATGCATTTCAGCGCAAAAAAAAGAACCCCCGTTTCCATGAGGAAACGGGGGTTCAGGCCAGCTCCGACGGCAGTGCTACCGCCGGTGCTGTTGCTGCGGAGCTTTATCCAGGCTGTCGCTTGGACACTTGCGCGTCACTCATCGAACTGGTCACGGCCGGAGCGGCTGGCGCCGGCGCTGCTTCACCTTCCGCCGGCACTGCTTCAGCCGGCGGCGCAACTGCGGGCGGGGGAATCGGCGCCGCAAGCGCGGTCACGTAGTCCTTCAACATGCTCGCGCCGTAGAGCGGCTTGTAGGCACCTTGATGGCAGGTCGAACAGTTCAGCTTGGCCACGTCACCCAGCGCGCCCTTGCGATGAGCAGGGAACACATCGGTCAGCGGCACCATGTAGTCGTTGTTGAGCGAACGCGCCATCCGGATGCCATACCAGGCGGTCGTGCGCTGCGGCGGACTCTGCGACCAGTCGTTGAATGCACGGCTGTTATGGCAGTACGTGCAGTTGACGCCGAGCCCCTGCGACATGTGGGTCATCAGCGAGAACGTCCACTCGGCCTGCTTGATCGACTTGCGGTTGCCGGTCGGCAGTGCGGTCGCGCCGGTGAAGCGGATCGGCTCGGCACCAAGCAGGAACGGCGTGAACGGATCGGACGGCAGTGACGCACCGTTGATCGCTGCCGTCGAGCGGTTCTGGCCGGCACGATTGCCGAGACCGCCGGCCGCCGTGTTGTCGACATCCTTGAACCAGACGTACTCCGGGACCGGCTTGCCGCGATGGCAGGTGTAGCAGGTGACGCCGGTCGCCTGGACATGCGGCTTCCAGTCGGCGTTGATCTTCTGCGTCATCTGCAACATCTTTCGCGCAACGACCTTGGTGTACTTCGAGTCATCCGCGAAGTTCGCACCGACATGGCAGTAGTTGCACCCTGCTTCCGCCGCTGCCGCGTCCTTCGGAACAACCCAGGCCGTGATCGCCGTCATCGTCCGGGTGAACTCGCCGATCGACAGCCCGCCGAGTACCTGCACGTTCTGGTAGATCGTGCCCGCCAGCGGACCGCCTTCGGCAGCTGCCGGCAATGCAGCCGGCACCACGTTATGGGTGGCTTGCTCGGCAAGCACGCGCGGGTTGTAGACCTGCACCATCGCCGTGCCGCGGTAACCGCTCTGCACCTCGTCGATCGGCGGTCGTTCGCAACCGGCAGTGACGAGCGTCGCCAGCACCAAGGCAGCGGCAACTTTCAAGCTGCTTGCGGTCGTTCTCATGGCGCAGCTCCCGGCAGCGTGGTCGGATCAACAGTCGGAGCAGCCCAGACCTGCGGATAGGCGGCGACGATGTGGTGCTTGATGCCCCACAGGTACCAATTGTCAACGACGGTACCCGTCAGCAGGATGCCGATGCCGCCTGTGATCGGGCACAGGATGGCGAACCACCAGGCCCAGCGATGCACCGATTCCATCGTCGCGTTGAAGCCCATCGTCCAGCGCCAGAACAGCGCAGCGCGTTCCGAGGCGGTACCACGGTCGACGATCTGCTCCAGTTCGCGCTCGCCGCCGTAACGGCTGACTGCGAGAATCGTCGCGGCATGCATGGCGAACAGCAGCGTCGCGCCGTACAGGAACGCGATCGACAGCATGTGGAACGGGTTGTAGAACAGGTTGCCGTAGCGGATCGAGAACGCAGCGGTCCAGTCCAGATGCGGGAAGATGCCGAACGGCACCGCTTCGCCCCAGCTGCCCATCAGGATCGGCCGGAAGAAGCCGAGCACCAGATACAGCCAGATCGCGGCGCCAAACGCCCAGGCAATATGCGGCCCCATGCCATGGGCTTTCGCCCGCTGATAGGTGCGCAACCACCAGAGCAGTACCGACGCGGTCAGGAAGAAGCCGGCAATCAGCCACCAGCCGCCCTGATTCAACGGCGGGAAACTCAAGCCATAGGATGGCGGCGGCGGCTCCAGCGCCAGCCAAGGCAACTGGCGCACGAACTCGATCCAGTTCCAGCCAACCGAGGCCAGCATGTTCAGGCCAATGATCTCGAAGGCGATGAAGCCAAACAGGATCGAAGTGACTCCGGTCCAGCCCAGATAGATCGGACCGATCTGCGCATCGCCGAACTTGCCGACCAGATGCTGCAGGAAACCCTTGCCTTCGCGGCCGCCGATCGAGCCGTCGTTCGGTAGCGGCACACCCGGATAAGGGGGTGCTGTCACCTGAACGCGGGTGAAGATGTTTTGATATTCAGCCATGACTGCCCCCTTAGCCCCAGATCGGAAGATTGAGCCACCAGCTCCACCACTCCGGCCAACCATGGGTCCAGAACGGGCCGCTGATGACGATACAGACCGCGCTCCAGAACACCGCGCTCAAGGCCAGAAACAGGCCCAGACGGTGAATGCCAAGCGCGCCGATCGAGTAGCCGATGATGTCGCGGAACAGCGTGTTTTCATGCTCTGCAGTCTTGACCGGCTCACCCTTGCGAGGGTTCGTGGCGGACAGGATCAACGAGCCGTGCAGCGATAGCGCAAGCGTGGTGGCGAAGAAGAACGTGATCGCCAGCATGTGCGCCGGGTTGTAATGAAAATGCAGGTACTGGTAACCGGTGTTCGATACCCAGTCGAGATGACTGAGGATGCCGTACGGAAACCCGTGACCCCAGGCACCGAGCAGCACCGGCCTGACCACCACCAGCGTGAAATAGGCAAGGATCGCGAAGCCGAACGCGAACGGCACGTGGTAGCCCATGCCGAGCTTCCGGCAGATCTCCACTTCCCGCAGCGCCCATGAGACGAAGGAACCCAGTGCGCAGACCGTGATGATCTGCCACAAGCCTCCTTGCGCCAGTGGTGCGATGCCGAGTCCATACGACAGATCCGGCGGCGCGATATTGATCTGCCAGATATTCCACGTCGGCCCGAGCGAGGCGCCGTAGATGATCAGCGCCGTGCCAAGTGCCGCGAAGAATGCCGTAGTGACACCAAAGAAGCCGACATAGAACGGCCCCACCCAGAAGTCGAACAGATCACCCCCCAGCAGGGTTCCTCCGCGGACTCGATATTTTCTTTCAAAGCTGAGCATCGCCATGACGAAGACCCCCTGGTCTGTCGGCTAGATGGGTACATAAAGCACTGCTTCCGGCGGCGGAATCAGCTGAAGCTGTTCCAGCTTCATCCGCCACCGGCTGCAGGCATTGCCGTTACGACTGTCCTGCAGACCCCGTCGACGCCGGCATCGGCGACAACTGCGAGGTGGTCGCCGGTGCAGCCGACGCGCCGCCAAGCCAGTTGTAACGCGGCGTGCCGAGCAGGATGAAGTGAATCAGAATTGCCAGCACAAACAGGAACGTACCCAGCGCGACCAGGATGCGGCGCGGGTCGAAAAGCAGCCAGATTCTCCACATGGTTAAGCCTCCTATAACGATTTGAACAACGGATACCCGATGATCGAGCAGGGCGCCCGCTCATCGATTCCAACCATGCGGCAAATCAGCCCCAGGGCTTCCAGCTCCACACGAGGAAATGCGCAACCACCGCAATCGCCGTGAAGAGAATGAAGCTGGCAACGAACACACCGTGAAACTCCTTCGCTTCCTTCTCCGACAATCCGGACAAGGAGCCGCTTCTTTCTTCAGCCATTTCCAGAACCTCCACTCAGGCCTTGACGGCCGTTACCGCGCTACCCGCGCGGCAGGGACCCTCGAAGCGGATCACTCCACTTCGCCGATACGTGCACGACCGTTGCCGGTCGCTGCTGTGATGAAAACCGCAGGGCGCCGCTCATGCGGCTGCGCCTTCGGTCAGTGCACGGCGCGACGCCAGCAGTCGCACCGCTGTCACGGCGTCTTCGCCGGCACGGCGGGCGTCGGCCTCGGCGCGATCGCGCAGGCGCTTGGCCGCGCTGATCCGCACCAGTACCGGCTGCAGTTCCAGCCATTCATCGAGTTCCGCCTTGGCGTCGTCGAGCCATGGCATTTCAGAGATCAGCCGCGATGGCGTTGCTTCGACGCGATCCATGTCCGTACCCAGCGGCAGGATGTGGAACAGCGCGTCGAACAGCGCGTTGCAGAACTCCTGGATCAGATAGGTCGCACCGGCATAGCCCATGAAGGGTGTGCCGGTATGGCGACGAATGATCGCGCCCGGGAACGAGGCCGGAATGTAGGTGGCCTTCATCATTCCACCGCCGCCGGATTCGGCGAGATACATCCGTTCGTTGTAGCTGCCGTACAGCACCAGCGGCGGCTTGTCCTTGATCAGCTGCCGAACCGCGTCGTTGTCGGTCTTGGCACCGGCAATCCGCGAGATCGCGAAGTTGCACGGCATGCCCATCTCGTCTTCGAGAAAATTGCGAACGCCACGGGCATAGGTGTCGTTGGCGACGATGCCGAAGCTTGCGGTGCCGTAGAAGTCCTGGGTCACCGAGCGCCACAGATCCCAGATCGGCTTGATCGTGGTGTGCTTCTCGCGCTCGATGAACGGCTCCGGATCGAGCCCCAGCAGCTCGCCGAGCTTGCGCAGGAACTTGGTCGTCGAGTGCAAGCCGATCGGCGCCTGCAGATAGGGACGTTCCAGGGTCTCGCAAAGCAGTCGGCCGAACTCGCGATACATGCAGATGTTGACGTCGGCGTTGATCAGCTTCGGCACATCGGCCAGATGGCTGCCGAGCGGAAACGCCAGATTCACTTCGGCACCGATGCCTTCGACCAGCCGCCGAATCTCGGCGAGGTCGCTCGGCATGTTGAAGGTGCCGTAGCAGGGTCCGATGATGTTGACCCGTGGCTTTTCGCCTTCCTTGCGGGGCTTGCGCTCTGGAATCTTTTTCAGCCCGTACTGCGTCCACAGCCAGTTCATCGACCGGTTGGCGCACTGCCACTGGTCCTCATCGATGGTGCGAGGCAGGAAGCGCAGCAGGCCGGTACCTTCGGGTGTGACGCCACCGCCAATCATCTCGGCGATCGAGCCGGTGACGACCACGGCCGGCATGTCCGGATCGAGCGCGGCATGGGCACGCTTCATCGAGCCTTCGGTGCCTTCCCGACCCAACTGCTCTTCGGCAAGGCCGGTGACGACGATCGGCAGTTCGTGCGGCGGCAGCGCATCGGTGTAATGCAACACCGAAGTGACCGGCAGGTTCTCGCAGCCCACGGGGCCGTCGATGACCACCTGCAAGCCCTTGATCGCCGTGAATACGTAAACGGCGCCCCAGTAGCCGCCGGCGCGGTCATGATCGAGAACGAGCATCAGATCGGCTCCTCGACTTTCGAGGCCTTGCGGGCCTTTTCCATCTTTTTCGCGTAAGCAGCGCGGAACTCGGGGCGCAGCTTCGGTGTGTCTTCCCAGACCCCGGCCTTGTCGCCGTGGCCGACACCGTCGAAGAAGGCATCCATGGCCAGGAAGCGATCGCGATTGCCGAGTGCGGCATTGATCACCGTGGCCAGCGAGCCGGCACCGGCCGGGCCCATCAGCGGGCGTGCCGAAATCAGGTTGGTGAAGTACAGCCCCGGCGTCTTGCGCTCCTTGGCGTACTGCACCACCGGTGTCGTGCCGATCGCGATGTCGGGCTTGAATTCGTTGAATGCAGCGAGGTCCTGTTCCAGCGATGCGCGGTACTGCACGTGCACGCCCTTGGCCTGCAGCCATTCGCGGTCAGGATCACTCCACTGCGTTTGCGGGCACGCGGTGCCGACGTAGCGAAGATCGGCTCCACTTTCGACCAGCAGTCGCGCCACCAGCAATTCCGAGCCTTCATAGCCGGACATCGTGATGCGGCCCTTGATTGGCATCTTGGCGAGCGCGCCCTTGATGGCCGGCAGGAAGCGGTTCTTCGCGGCGTCGATCTGGGCCTGGGCGATATTGGTTGCCTGCCCGATCGCCTGCAGCCAGGCTTCGGTACCGTCATGGCCGACCGGTGCCGAAGCGACAACCTTGCGGCCTGCGGCATGGAATTCGCGGACGCTGGCGGTATAAAACGGATGGATCGCCGCCACCGCCGCGCAGTCCAGCGCCGAATACAGTTCGCGCCATTCGCGGGTCGGCACGACCGGACCGGCGGCAAGGCCCATCGGCTCCAGCATCATGCCGATGATCACCGGGTCGGCCGGGAACATCTCGCCGAGCAGGGTGATGGTTGGCTTCGCGCTGATGCCGCCGCGCGGTACCGCGACCGGGCCGGCTTCGGCCTCGCTGCGTGCGTACTTCAGCATCGCGCCGGCGAGCACGTCTTTCGCTTCGGCATGCGTCGGCACGCCGAAACCGGGGACATCGATGCCGATCACGCGGACGCCATTGATCTCTTTCGGCAGGATCTGCAGCGGCACGCCGCTGGCAGTCGGCACGCAGAGATTGATGATGACGATCGCGTCGTAGCTGGCCGGATCGGCAAGCTTGAACACCGCTTCGCGGATGTCCTCGAACAGCTTGCCGGTGACCAGGGTTTCCGAGTTGAACGGCACATAGCCAACAGTGCGCCGAGCACCATAGAAATGGCTGGTGAACGTCAGGCCATAGACGCAGCAGGCCGAACCGCTGAGCACCGTAGCCGTGCGGCGCATGCGCAGGCCTACGCGCAAGCTGCCGAAGGCCGGGCACATCGACTGCGGTTGATCGTGCGGGCCTTTCGGATAGTCCTTCGCGTACTGCTCCAGCGTGATCGTCTTGCCGGCCGCCTTGGCGGCTTCGACCATCTGGTTCTTGCCCGAATGACAGCCGACGCCATCGCCGCTCAGGGCTTGCGGATTCACGATCAGCGGCGCGTCGTCGGCCATGGCGTGCGTGCTCGGATTCAGACGTTGTCGTAGACGACTTCGAGCGAGGTCTTGACGATCTCGGTCTTGCCGCACATGTCGAATTCGGTGGCCGGCGTCAGCACGTAGTCGCGGCCGGTCGAGTGCGCCGAGAACAGCCCCAGCAGGCCGTCCTGGCTCAGCGGCGTTGGCCGCATCGGAATGCTGGTGTGAACGTTTTCGGCGAGTTCAGCGAACATCGGGCCCCAGACCGAATCGGGCCGGCCGACGATCTCGTAGTTCGCGCTCTTGCGGCGAATGTCGTCGTTGGCCGGAATCGTTGCCAGCACCGGAATGCCGACCGCGCTTGCAAAAGCGGCCGCTTCGCCGGTGCCGTCATCGCGGTTGATGACCATGCCGGCCACGCCGACATTGCCGCCAAGCTTGCGGAAGTACTCCACTGCCGAGCAGACGTTGTTGGCAACGTACAGGCTCTGCAAATCGTTGGAGCCGACGACGATGACCTTCTGGCACATGTCGCGGGCGATCGGCAGGCCGAAGCCGCCGCAAACCACGTCGCCGAGGAAATCGAGCAGCACGTAGTCGAAACCCCACTCGTGGAAGCCGAGCTTCTCGAGCGTTTCGAAGCCATGGATGATGCCGCGCCCGCCGCAACCGCGGCCGACTTCCGGACCACCGAGCTCCATCGCGAAGACGCCATCGCGCTTGAAGCAGACATCGCCGATCTTCACTTCTTCACCGGCCAGCTTCTTCTTCGAGCTGGTCTCGATGATCGTCGGGCAGGCCTTGCCGCCGAACAGCAGTGAGGTGGTGTCGGATTTCGGATCGCAGCCGATCAGCAGAACCTTCTTGCCCTGCTGGGCCATCATGTAGCTGAGGTTGGCCAGCGTGAAGCTCTTGCCGATGCCGCCCTTGCCGTAGATCGCGATGATCTGCGTTTCCTTGGTCACCGGACCGGTGTGGATCGCGTCCGGCTCCTTCGCCGCTTCCGCGCGCAGGTAGTCGGTCAGCTGGCTCAATGGAATCGCGGAAACACCGTCGTCGGGTGCGCTCATTGCGGCGTGCTCCAGTCGAGAATCATCTTCAGGCAGGCGGAATCGCCGAAGGCCGTGCGATAGGCGCTGTCCGCGCTCGCAACCGGCTGCCGATGGGTAATGAGTCCTGCGAGCGACAGCGCGCCGGTTTCGGCGAGTTGCTGTGCTGCCAGCAGGTCTTGCGGCTGCCACTGCGCTGCAACGCGCAGGCGCGCTTCGCGCATGAAGGCCGGCGGGAATGCGAAATCGAGACGCTCGCTGTAGAACCCGGCCAGCACGATCTCGCCGCCGATCGCCAGGCGGCCGATCAGCGTGTCGAGCAGCTTCGCGTCGCCCGATACGTCACAGATCGTCTGGTAGTCGCGGCGCGGATCGCTTGACGGATCGACGACCGGATAACCCAGCGCACCATCGGCACGGTCAGCATTGGTTTCCCAGACGGTGGGGGCAGCACCGCCGAGCGCGATGGTCATCCGCGCCAGCAGTCGACCGAGCACGCCATGACCGACGATCAGGTCTGGCAGCTTCGCGTGCGGTGCGACCAGCGCGTGATGCGCGGTCGCGGCCAGCGCCAGAAGCGTGGCATCGGCACCGAGGTGCTGAGCGACAACCAGCGCCTTGGCACCCGGAATCACCACCGTGTTGGCTGCGCCGCCAAACAGACCGCGGACGTCACCGAAACACTTTGCACCCGGCACGAAAACCAGGTCACCCACCGTCGCGCCGGAGTGGTTGCCGGCTTCGCGAATCCGGCCGACCGATTCGTAGCCGGGCACCAGCGGGTAACCCATGCCCGGGAACATCGGCATCTTGCCGGTCCACAGCAGGCGTTCGGTACCGGTGGAAATGCCGCTCCAGCAAATATCGACCACCACATCGTCCGCGCAGGGCTCGGAGAGCGTCAGGCGCGTCAGCGCGAGGCGTTCCGGCTGCTCGAAGACGACTGCGATGGTGTCGATGCCCGTTCCTCCGGTGCGCTCAGCGATTGTTCGGGTCCGTTGATCGGACTTCTGTTGCTGGTGTTAGTTTAGTCTGACATTCCGAACTGTCAATCTGAATTGACGATTAATTTCCACTTCCGGTCGAACGACCTGACAGTCGGTGTGTCGCGACATCGGCGACGACCACGGAGGTCTGCATCGGCATTGCCGTAGGAATCAGGCGCGGCTCGGAAAAGCCGGCTGCGACGAGCATTTCGGCAATCCGCGCCGGGGTTCTTGGCCGACCGCGCCCCATCGCCAGCAGATAGAAGCCGAAGTAGGCGTCGCCGACGGCTTCGGAGCCTGGTGTCGCCGACATCGGCTCGGCGATCAGCACGCGGCCATCACTGGGCAGTGCAGCGTGGGCTGCACGCAGGACGGTCATCACCGAGTCGTCGTCGTGGTCGTGCAGCACGCGCACCAGCGTCACCAGATCCGCACCGAGCGGCAGCGGCTGATGCAGGAAGCTGCCGCCGACCGCCAGCGTCCGCGACCGCAGACCCAGCGCGGCGAAACGCGCGGTGGCCCGTTCGGCGACGGGCGGCAGGTCGAACAGGAAGCCATCGAGCTGGGGCCAGCGCGCGACGACGGCTGAGAGGAAAGTGCCCTCGCCGCCGCCAACATCGAGCACGCGGCGGTGGCGACGCATCGGATAGGCGTCGAGCACTTCGTTGGCGATCAACGTCTGCGATGCCGACATCAGCCGGCTGTAGGCGGCGACACGATCGGGTGCAAAGCCTTCGCCGCTGCGATTCGCGCAATACGGCCAGTAGCGCGCCAGTTCTCCATCGGCGCGTGCGCCATCGCGCAGCAACGCCACCGGATCGCGGAGATCGGCATAGAACAGCGCGTGGTGCTCGACAAGGGCGGCGATGCCGGCATCGCCGGCAATCGGGGCGCCGACGCTGCCGAGCCGGACACGACCATCACGGTTGCGTGCCACCAGCTTCAGCGCGATGGCGGCATCGACCAGGCGCTGCGTGCCGTCGATCGGCAGACCGATCCGCAAGCTCAGATCGGCCAACGTGGCTGGGCCCTCGGACAGCACGGCCAGCACGTTCAAGCGCACGCAGGCCAGCAGTACTTGCGAGTAGACGAAACCGGATACCAGATCGAAGACCGCCTGCGCGCGTCTCCGCGCCACCGGACGGGTCAGCGGGAAACTGGCCGCGAAACGCCGAAACTTCGGGCTGGCGATCGCGCTGTTGCAGGCCGCCTGGAAACGGTCCAGCCATGCGCCGGATTCCGGTGCGGCACCCAGGGTCGACATCGCGGCGGGTCGGCGGTCGTCGTTCAGGCGGCGCGGCGCAATTCGACGGGCAGCAGGTTCTGCATTTCCAGTCGCATCGCCGCGCGCAGCGCAGACGCGCCTATGCAATCCGGTATCGCATCCATGGCGCTGTCGACCAGCGTTTGCAGCCGCGCCAGCGCACCGGACATCCCCAGTTCCCGCGCTGCGTTCGGCCGGCCGAGCGTGGCGTCCTGTCCGGTCGGCTTGCCGATCTTCTCGGCATTGCCGGCGACATCGAGAATGTCATCGGCCACCTGGAACGCTTCGCCAAGCCGCTCGCCGAGCGCTCGCCACTGGCTGGGATCGGCAAAACCTGCGGCTGCCGCGCCCGCCATCGTTGCCCCTGCGAACAGGGCGCCAGTCTTCTGTTGCTGGTAGTCGGACAGCACCGCCAGCGGTTCGCATTCCCAGGCCTGGCCGGCGACGATTCCGGTCGGTGCGCTGATCGCGCGCGCGATGATCGGTGTCAGCGCCACCAGCCGCTGCGGGTTGTGGGTCAGCGCGGTCGCCAGATGCTGGAACGCCAGCACGATCAGGCCGTCGCCGGACAGCACGGCCAGCCGCTCGCCGTAGGCGCGGTGGACCGAAGCCTTGCCGCGCCGGGTTTCGGCATTGTCGAAGCACGGCAGGTCGTCGTGAACCAGTGACGCGCAATGCAGCAATTCGATGGCCACCGATGCGGCATCGGTGGCCGCCGGGTCATCGTCGCCATTGGCCATCGCCACGGCCAGGCACAGTCGCGGCCGGATTCGCGCGCCGCCCGGGAACACGGCGTAACGCAGGGCTGCGGCGAGCTTCGGCGGACAGCCGCCGGCATCGATGCTGGCGAGTGCGGACATCAGGGCCTGCTCGATTCGCGTCACGTTTGCCATGTCGCTGTCCCTCGTCGGAGCCGCTGCGCTGGAAGACTCGACCGCTATCGAACGAGCCGAAAGTATGTAAATCTGTATTTACATATTTTGTGTCACTCACAATAGACACAGATCAGGGTCGCGTCAACGCGACCGCGCAATGACCGAATTCAGGAGAAGCCGGTGCAGCAAGCGCGACGGGTGCTGATCATCGGAGCCGGTGCCGGCGGTCTTTCGGCAGCGCTCGATCTGGCCGCCCAGGGGCTCGATGTGACGGTGCTCGAACGTGCCGCAACGCCGGGTGGCAAGGTCCGTCAGGTCGCGATCGGCGATCTGCGGCTCGACGCCGGACCCACCGTGCTGACCATGCGCTGGGTGTTCGAATCACTGTTTGCCGATGCGGGCCTCGACTTCGCATCGGCGCTGGCCCTGGATCGCGCCGAAGTGCTGGCCCGCCATGCCTGGGACGGCGAACGGCATCTGGATCTGCATGGCGAACTCGCCCGGTCCGCCGACGCGATTGCCGCCTTTGCCGGCCCGGACGAGGGCCGGCGCTTCCTCGAATTCAGCGCCCGCGCGAAAGCGATCTACAACACCCTTGAAGGGCCGTTCATCCGCAGCCATTGCGACAGTCCGCTGGCGCTGACGCGCGCGGTGGGTCTGCACCGCTTCGGCGATCTCTGGCGGATCACCCCGTTCGCATCGCTGTGGCGAGCGCTGGGCAGCCACTTCCGGGATCCGCGCCTGCGGCAGTTGTTCGGTCGCTATGCGACGTACTGCGGCTCGTCGCCGTTCGCAGCACCCGCCACGCTGATGCTGGTCGCGCATGTCGAGCAGGACGGCGTCTGGCGCGTTCGCGGCGGCATGCACCGTCTGGCCGTGGCGATGGCCAGCGCTGCCGAGCAACGCGGCGCGCGCTTTCGTTACGACTGCGAAGTCGCCGAGATCCTGACCGACGGGCAGCGCACCACCGGCGTCCGTCTGGCTACCGGCGAGGAGCTTCAGGCCGATGCCGTGATCGTCAACGCCGATCCGGCTGCGGTCGCCTCGGGACTGTTCGGCGCGGCAGCCCAGCAAGCGACTCGCATGGTGACGCCGGCGCGGCGCTCGTTGTCGGCGGTCACCTGGAATCTGGTGGCACGCAGCAGCGGCTTTCCGCTGTCCCGCCACAACGTGTTCTTCTCGAGCGATTACCGCGCCGAGTTCCGCGACATCTTCCAGCACCGGCGGCTGCCGCAGGCGCCGACTGTCTACGTCTGCGCGCAAGACCGCGATGACGAAAGCGGCGCCGTTCCGCGTCTTGGCGAACGCCTGCTGTGTCTGGTCAATGCGCCACCCGATGGCGATCGATACCCCTTGTCTGCAGAGAGTGTGACGACATGCGAATCCGCGACTTTCGCGCTGCTGGCGCGCTGTGGCCTGCAACTGAAGCGCAGTCCGGAACAGACCGTGCTGACCACACCGACGGGGTTTCACGGCCTGTTTCCGGGGACCGGTGGAGCGCTGTACGGCCCGGCCTCGCACGGCTGGATGGCGTCGTTTCAGCGCCCGGGAGCCCGCAGTCGAATTCCGGGGCTGTATCTGGCGGGTGGGAGCACGCATCCGGGGCCGGGCGTGCCGATGGCGGCCTTGTCGGGCCGTCTGGCGGCCGCCAGCCTGCTGACGGACCTCGGTTCGACGCGCCGGTCGTACCCGGCGGCTATCGCTGGTGGTACGTCGATGCCCTCAGTGACGACGGCCAGCACGGGCTGACGCTGATCGCCTTCATCGGCAGCGTCTTCTCGCCGTACTACAAGCGCGCGCGGCAGCGGAACACCGCGACGGAACCGCTCGACCACAGCGCCATCAACATCGCGCTGTACGGCCGTTCCGGGCATCGCTGGGCGATGACCGAACGCCGACGCGGCAGCGTGGTTCGCGATGTCGACAGCCTGGTGATCGGCAACAGCGAACTGGACTGGAACCGCGATGGCCTGACCATCTCGCTCGACGAAACCACGGTGCCGTGGCCCTCGTCGATCCGTGGCTGTCTGCGGCTGCACCCGCAGGCGCTGGCACAGCATGTCGAAACCCTGGCGCCAGGCCACAGCTGGCGACCGATCGCGGCCAGCGGGCGCATCGAGGTGCTGCTGGAATCACCCAGGCTGCGCTGGTCCGGCAACGCCTATTTCGACAGCAATGCAGGCGACTCGCCGATCGAGGGTGCCATGCGTCGCTGGCACTGGTCGCGCAGCCCGTTGCGCGACGGCGGCGCAGCGCTGCTTTATGACCTTGATCGCCGTGATGGCAGCCGTCATGCGCTGGGGCTGCGCTTCGATCGGCACGGTCAGGCGGAGCCGTTCGAAGCGCCCGCAGTGACCGCGTTGCCACGCAGCGGCTGGCGGGTCGATCGGCAGTCACGCGGCGATGCCGCGATCATCGAAACACTTGAAGACACACCGTTCTATGCCCGCTCGACGCTCGCGGCGACGCTGTGCGGCGAAGCGACTCGAGGCGTCCACGAGAGCCTCGATCTGGACCGCTTCAACAGCACGATCGTGCAGTGGATGCTGCCTTTTCGAATGCCGCGCGCACGGCGCTGATTCGCCTCGGCAGCACGGCCGTCATCGGCCGATCCGAATCAGCGCGCGTCTTTCTCGCGCTGCTCGCGCTCCCGGTCACGGCGCTGCGTGCGGCGCAGCGACCACAGTTCCCAGACCAGCAGCGCAAGCACCAGGCCGAACGCAAGACCCAGATCGAGCACCGCGAACCAGTCGATCTTCACGCGCCGCCGATCGCCGCTGTATCCGGTGACGCCAGGCTGCCCGCCGCCGATTCGATCCACGGCGGACGCCGCTGGCGGCGACGCGCCTGCGCCTCGCGCTCTTCGCGCTCGAGCCGCTCGAACAGATCGAGCACCCAGACCGCACGCGCCCGGAAACGCCACCATGGCAGCGCCGGATCAACGACCGCATCGGCTTCGATGACGGGCGGCGCAGCAGCAATCACGGCATCGATCAGGAATCGGCATTCGGCCAGCGCTGCTGCGGCGGCACCGGCGTTCGGGTCCGGCTCGCGGGTATAGGCCTGGATCAGCAAGGCCAGCTTGCGCCCGGCCGGCACGATGGCCCGCTGGCTGACCGAATCACCGCCGCGGCGACGCAGTTCATGACCGATCTCGGCATACAGCAGCCGTGCTGCCGTGATGCCTGGGCGGCATCCGACCGGTAACCGGGCGATGCCGGAATCAACCTGCCCGTACAGCCGATCGGCCTCGGCAAGCAGGCGCTCGATGACCTGGTGCAGTCGCGTGTCGAAGCTCGGTGCAGCCAGCCAGAGATCGGGCTCGATACCCGCTTCACGCAGCCAAGCACGCGGCAGGTACAGCCGCCCATTGCGGGCGTCTTCACCGACATCACGAGCGATGTTGGTCAGCTGCATCGCGACACCCAGATCGCAGGCGCGGGCAATGGCATCGGGGTCGCGAACGCCCATCAGCAGCGCCATCATCGCGCCGACCGTGCCGGCGACACGCGCGGCGTAGGCCTGCACGTCAGCCAGCGTTTCGTGGACCCGGTCGCTTGAATCCCAGGCAAAGCCTTCGATCAGCGCATCGAGCAGCGTGCGCGGCAAGCCGTGGCCACGCACCACGTGGGCCAGCGCCCGGTCAGCCGGAATCGCCAGCGGCGTGCCGGCGTAGATGAGATCGAGCCGGTCGCGCAGCTTTGCGACCGCCTGCAGGCCACCGCCATCGACATCGACGGCATCGTCGGCCAGCCGGCAGAACGCGTAGAGCGCGCAGGCCGGATCACGGATCGCCGACGGCAGCAGCAGCGACGCGATGTAGAACGATTTGGAGCCGGCGCGCAGCAGGCGTCGGCAGACCGCGAGATCGGCAGCTGGCGTCGTCACCGGCTCAATGGCCGGCATCGGCGAACACCTGCACGTTCGGCACCACGGTATCGAGCACGCGTGCCGACGACAGCACGCCAGGCAAGCCAGCGCCCGGATGCGTGCCGGCACCGACCAGGAACAGGTTCTCGAAGTCCTCGCTGCGGTTGTGCTGCCGGAACCAGGCGCTCTGCATCAGGATCGGTTCCAGGCTGAACGCGGCGCCGTTGACCGAATTCAGCCGGTCCTGGAAGTCCTGCGGCGTCAGCATCCGCTGGGTGACGATCTCGTGTTCGAGGCCCGGCAGCAACGTGGCCGACAGCAGCTTTTCGATCGAACGGCGGTAGCGCTCTGCTTCGGCGGCCCAGTTGGTGCCGCTGCCGAGATGCGGAACCGGCGACAGCACGTAGAAGCTGTCGCATCCGGCCGGCGCCAGCGACGGATCAGTGGCTGTCGGCCGGTGCAGATACAGGCTGAAGTCATCTGCGAGCACCTTGCGGTCGAAGATGTCCTCGAGCAATTCCTTGTAGCGCGGCCCGAGCATGATCGTGTGGTGCTCCACGTCCGGGTATTGCCGACGGGTACCGAAGTACCAGACGAACAAACCCATCGAGTAACGCGCCCGATCGAGCTTGGCGCCGTTCCAGCGCTGCTTGGCGCCGTTCGGAATCAGATGCCGGTAGGTCCAGGCCGCATCGGCGTTCGATACCACGATGTCGGCAGCGATCGTTTCGCCGTTGACCAGTCGAACACCGACAGCCTTGCGGGCATCGAGCACGATCTCGGCCACTTCGCTGTTGCAACGCAGGACATTGCCCTGCCCTTCGATCAGGTCGACGAGGCCAGTGACCAGCTTGCCGGTGCCCCCCATCGCGAAATGCACGCCCCATTTGCGCTCCAGATGCGCGATCAGGCAGTACACCGAAGTCGTGGTGAACGGATTGCCGCCGACCAGCAACGGATGAAAGCTCAGCACCGTCCGCAGGCGTTCGTCGCGGACGTACTGCGACACCAGCCCGTGCACCGTGCGGTAGCTGGCCAGCTTCATCAGGTCCGGCACCACCTTGACCATGTCCATGATCGAGTCGAATGGCACATGGCCCAGTTGCTCGAAGCCGACCTTGAAGATTTCCTCGCTGGCTTTCATGTACCGGTCGTAGCCGGCGACATCATCCGGCGAGAATTTCGCCACTTCGCGGCGCATCGCCTCGGCATCGCCGGTGTAGTCGAAGACTTCGCCATCGGCGAAGCGGATCCGGTAGAACGGCGATACCGGCCGCAGATCGATGTCATCGGCCATCGTCCTGCCGCACAGCGACCACAGTTCCTCGAACAGGAACGGCGCGGTCACGATGGTCGGGCCGGCATCGAACGTGAAGCCGTCCTGACGATAGACGTAGGCTCGACCGCCAGGCGCGTCGAGCTTTTCCAGGACCGTTACCCGGTAGCCGCGTGCGCCCAGTCGGACCGCTGCGGCAAGACCGCCAAAACCGCTGCCGATGACGACCGCATGGGGTCGGGAATCACGGACGGCGGACCACTCGAAGCGATGGGGTGCGTTCATGGGTTGACAGTATCAATGTCAACAACAACTGACAATCACTGGCATGGCCGTCGTGCCGGCCGGCAACCGCGTCAGCGGGGCGACATGGCTTGTACGACGCGGAGGTGACCGTTACCGTGCACCACCCTTTCGCGAAGCCGAGCTCCCCCTGCCATGAAGTTGATCACTGGAATCATCAAGCCGTTCAAGCTGGACGAAGTACGTGAAGCGCTCGCCGCGATCGGCGTGTCCGGCATCACCGTGACGGAGGTCAAGGGCTTCGGTCGCCAGAAAGGCCATACCGAGCTGTACCGCGGTGCGGAATACGTCGTCGATTTCCTGCCCAAGCTGAAGATCGAAATCGCCGTTCGTGACAACGACGTCGAGTTCACCATCGACGCGATCACCAAGGCGGCGCATACCGGCAAGATCGGCGATGGCAAGGTATTCGTCACCGAACTCGAGCAGGTGCTGCGCATCCGCACCGGTGAAGTCGGCCCGGAGGCGATCTGATCGGCCACCCGGCTTCAACAGCAGGCATGAAAAAGGCGGA
Source organism: Gammaproteobacteria bacterium (assembly GCA_026398875.1). GTDB lineage: Bacteria > Pseudomonadota > Gammaproteobacteria > Nevskiales > Nevskiaceae > Nevskia. The sequence continues at coordinate 458,700 of JAPLSB010000019.1, forward strand.
AGGTCTTGCGACCTTCCGCCTTTTTCTTGTTGCGGCGACTCGTCGAGGACGAGTCGCCGCGACGTCCCCGATCAGGCCGGGGCGAAGCAGTAGCAGCAGATCTTGTTGCCGTCCGGATCGCGGACATAGGCGGCATATGCCGTCGGCGTGAACGAACGCGGGCCCGGTGCGCCTTCGTCCTTGCCGCCGTGCGCAAGCGCGACTTCATGGAACTTGTGTACCGCTGCGCGCGATGGCGCGGCGAAGCTGATCGTGCCGCCGTTGGCGTAGGTTGCCGGCAGGCCGTTGCCCGGCTTGGTGATCATGAACAGGTCCGAGTCGGCAGCGCCGGTGCTCCAGAGCGATGCGGCGTCGAAGTTCATAACCCGCTTCAGGCCCATCGTGTCGAGCACGGCGTCATAGAACTTGCGGCCACGTTCGACATCGTTGGTACCAACAACCACATGCGTGAAAATACCCATGACGAAATCTCCTCAGATTGGGTTTCTTGTAGATGACTGGCAGCGGTGGCGCAGCGCCATCGGAACCGCTGCCTGCACGCACTGTGGAGCACTCCGGTACCTCGCACAAGATGTGCGGATACGCGCCATCAAGCCAAGGCGGCACGGCCACTTATGACACAGCGAATGCCGTCTGCCGGCGTATGCCCACGGCTGCTCAGGCCAGCATTGGCGTGTTGATCGGCGCCGTCGATCCTTCCTCGTCAGTCCACACTCGGAACAGCTCGAGCGTGTGCAGGCCGTAGGTCGTGGTGATCGCGACATCGGCGGCATCGCGACCGCGCGCGATCAGGATGCGACCGATGCGCGGCTGGTTGTTGCGCGGATCGAAGGCGTGCCAGGCGCCGCCCAGGAACACTTCCATCGACCCGGCGAAATCCATCGGCGCATCGACCTTAGGCACGCCGATATCGCCGAGGTAAGCGGTGCAGTAGCGCGCCGGAATGTTCAGGCAGCGACAGAAGGCGATCGCCAGATGCGCGTAATCGCGACACACACCTCGCCCTTCGATATATGCCTCGAAAGCGGTCTTGGTCGGCCGCGCGAACTCGTAGCCAAAGCGGATGTGGCGATGGACGAAATCGCAAACCGCCTGCACGCGACGCCAGCCGAGCGGCGTCTGGCCGAACAGCTTCCACGCGACATCGGTCAGCAGATCGGTTTCGCAATAGCGACTGCCGAGCAGATAGACCAGCGTCTCCTCCGGCAATGATTCGACCGGGTGCTGAACGGCGTCGAGCAGCACCGGCTCGGGCAAGCCGTGATCGCGAATCAGGCCATCGGCAAACAGCCGGACCCGACCCGCCGGCGCCTTGATGCGACTGCACCAGTTGCCGAAGCCGTCGCGGTACATCGTGATCGGTACCGGGGGGTCGATGTACAGCTGGTCCGGGCGAACCAGATCGGAAGCACGCGAATAGTGCGCGTGCAGATTGAGGATCATCGGTGTCGGCTGCGGACATCGATAAACGATTTCGTAGCCAAAGCGGATCAGCATGGAATCATCCGGCGAGTGGGTGGACCACGGTCCGGAAGGTCCGGTGCCGGAGCTATAGCGATGCCAGCAGCGGAGGCAGCAAGCGTGCCAGCCGTACCGCCCATTGCTGCTGACCGGCACTGTCGGCGATCAGATCCTGACGAATCTCCAGTTCGACGTGTGGCAGGCCGCGCCGTTCGCCGTGCTCGGGGATCGTCCAGTCGGTCTGATCGGACAGATCGTAGGGCTCGTTGTAACCGACCACGAGATCGCCATCGGTCTCCAGTGCTCGGCCGAGCGCCGTGGCGAGGCGCGGGTCGCGGTTGTACAGCACGCCGACCTGCCAGGGCCTGCGGCGTCCGTCCCGGATCGGCGTGAAGCTGTGAATCGCAACCAGCGCGCTCGGCGTGCCCCGGCGAGCGCGGTCATCCAGCAGCGCGGCAATGGCCGCGTGATACGGCTCGAAGATGTCGCGTGCACGCCGTGCAGCGTCGGTCGAATTTACCGATGCATTGCCGGGAATCACCGTGCCGTCACTGACAGTGACGATCGACTGATCGCTGTGCAGCGGCCGGTTGCAGTCGATCACCAGACGCGAGTAGCGCTGCATCAGCAGCGCGGCATCGAGCAGGGCCGACAGCCGCAAGGCCACTTCGGCGGCACCGAGGTCCCACGCGATATGACGGCGCAACTCGGGCGCCGACAAGCCGAGGTCGGCAAGCTGCCGTGGCACCGCGCAACTGGCGTGGTCGACGAGCAGCACGTAGGGCGATGTGCCGGACGCACGCAAGACCCAGACGGGCGATGACTTGTCGGCGGCCAGCAGAGAGGGTGAAGACTGCGAGTCGGAATGTGCCGAGAGCGCCATGATGTCGGGTCTCGGACTTCAATGAAGCCGCCGGGTGGCGGACTTCGTAAATGGTCGGGGCGACAGGATTCGAACCTACGACCTCTTGCTCCCGAAGCAAGCGCTCTACCAAGCTGAGCTACGCCCCGCAAACTGCGGATTTGTTGCTGAATCTAGCTGTCTCGCCGAAGGCAGAAAGCAACCAGTTCCATGAGCGCCTGTTTGTGCGGAGTTTCGGGCAAACCCTGCAACGCTGCGGTCGCCGAGACGCTGTACTGCCCGGCGAGGGCGCGACTATACGGGATCGCTCCAGTCGCTTCAACCGTTTCCAGCACATCATTGATACGGTCAACGCGACCATTGGAAATGGCATCACGAATCAGCGCGCGCTGCGCTTCCGTGCCCTTCTGCATCGCGTACAGCAGTGGCAGCGTCGGCTTGCCTTCGGCGAGATCGGTGCCCAGATTCTTGCCGCTGACTTCGGGGTCGGCGGTGTAATCGAGCAGGTCGTCGATCAGCTGATAGGTCATGCCGAAGTCATGCCCGAACTGGCCGTAAATGGCCTGCTGCTCCGGCGGCAGATCGGCGGCAATGGCGCCGAGCGTGGCCGCCGCACGGAACAGCTGTGCGGTCTTCAGCTCGATCACGCGCAGGTAGCGCGCTTCGGTGATGTCCGGGTCGTTGCAGTTCATCAACTGCAGCACTTCACCTTCGGCAATCGCGTTGGTGGTGTCGGCCATCGTCTGCATCACCGCCATCCGCTCGCTTTCGACCATCAGCTGGAAGCTGCGCGAGTACAGGAAGTCGCCCGACAGCACCGCACCGGCGTTGCCCCAGACGGCGTTGGCGGTCTTGCGGCCGCGGCGGCGATCGGAATGGTCGACGACATCGTCGTGCAGCAGCGTCGCCGTGTGGATGAACTCGATCACCACCGCCAGCAGGTTCGGCAGTTCGCCCCGGGCACCGAGCGCGCGTGCCACCAGCAGCAGCAGCGCCGGACGCAGGCGCTTGCCACCGGCCGCGATGATGTAGCCACCGATCTCGTTGATCAGCGGCACTTCGGACGCGAGACGCCGGCGAATCAAGGCATCGACGGCACGCATGTCCTCGTCGACTGGTGCCAGCAGCGCCGCCAGTTCAGCGGAGCGTCCCTTGCCCGGCGTCAGCTTGGGGGCGGCGGCGGCCACGGCGGCGAGGTTGCCGGCGGAAAACACGGAATCCACGGAATTGATGGTCAAGGAGATGGCAATCTGGAAGCGGTGCGCCGGCGTGAAGCCGGCTGACCGGAGCCGCGCAAGGACGATGCCGGATTCTATCAGCCTGAAAACGGCACCACCGGTACCGCGCTCAGACGCCGGCTTCCGCCACCAGATCCTTCATCGGCACGGCCTCGTCGGCCAGGCGCGCCGGTGCCAGCGCCACACGCGCGGCCACCAGCTTCTTCATCAGGCCGAAGTCGCGCAACTGGCTGACCGCGTCGGCAGCGATGACCTTGCCCTGCTTCAGATAGAACGCCGAAAACGAGCGATTGGCAGTGGATCCGCGCACCACCAGCTGGTCGTAGCCGCTGGACAGGCCGCACATCTGCAGCTTCAGCTCGTACTGGTCCGACCAGAACCACGGCAGCTCGTCGTAGGCCTTGGGCTGGCCCATGATCGCGCGGGCCGCGTGACGCGCCTGCTCCATCGCATTCGGCACCGACTCCAGCCGCACGCGGCCACCGAGCATCGCGCTCGGGCGATTGGCGCAGTCGCCGGCCGACCAGATGTCCGGGTCCGAGGTCTGGCCGTACTCGTCGACGACGATGCCGTTGTCGACAGCAAGTCCTGCAGCAGCGGCCAGCTCGCAGTTCGGAATCAGCCCGATGCCGACGATCACGGCATCGGCATCGATGGTGCTGCCGTCGACGAGACGCACGCCGCTGACCGCGCCATCACCGACCAGCGCGGCGATCTGCACGCCGAGCTTGATGTCGACACCTTCCTCTCGGTGCACGCGCGTGTAGAACTCGGAAATCTCGGGTGCGGTGACGCGCGCGAGCACGCGCGGTGCCGATTCCAGCACGGTGACCTTCAGGCCCTTCTTGACCGCGACCGCCGCGATCTCCAGCCCGATGTAACCGCCGCCGATGATGACCAGGCTGCGGCCTTCGACCAGCTGCTCACGGATCGCGGCGGCATCGGCCACCGACCGCAGCGACAGCACGTTGCCCAGATCGGCACCGGGAATCGGCAGCGGGCGGGCCCGGCCGCCCGTGGTCAGCGCCAGCTTCGTGTACGCGACGACCTGACCATCGGACAGCGTGACGGTCTTCGCGGCGCGATCGATCGCGGTGGCCGATACGCCACCGAGGAACTCGATGTTGTTCTTTTCGTGCACAGCGGCCGAGCGGATCGGCAGCTGGTCCGAGGTGATGGCGCCGGTCAGGTAGCCCTTCGACAGCGGCGGGCGCTTGTACGGCAGTTCCGCCTCGTCGCCCACCATCAGCACGCGCCCTGCGAAACCCAGGGTGCGCAATTCGGCTGCGAACTCGCTGCCGGCCTGGCCGGCGCCGACGATCACCACGGTCGAATCGGCAGTCATCGGGCAGCTCCGAACGGGCTGCGGGCGGAAGCGGCTGCGTCTGATTTCATCGGGCGATCACGGTCGTTGGAGGCGGCGCGCATGGTAGCAACCCGATCGAGCTGGCGCCCCGTCCGATCAGGCGAGGACGCCAGCCCGGCCACGCATCAGAACTGGTAGCGCAGGAAGAAGCCGATGTTGTCGCGGTCGCGAATCAGGTTGTTCGCACCGCCGCGCGTGTACATGTTGTAGGTGATGGTCAGCGAGGTCGACTTCTCGTAGCGGATCTCGAACAGCGAGTTCAGCTGGATGCGGCCCTCGACGAAATTGGCACCCGGCCCCGGCGAGTTGTTGTAGACGTCGTGCTGGAAGATGAACAGCGGCTGGATCGAGATGCCCGGCAGCACCGACTCGTAGCTGATGCGGCCGACCACGCGGTAACCGCCGGCCAGCGAGTGCGCGAACTGGTTGCGCGACGCCTGGAACGGATTGAAGCGCAGGCCGTCGCCGCCGATCGAGCAGCTCGGGTTGGTCGAGCAGGCCAGACGCGAGCCATCGGCACCCGAGCCATCGGCGCCAGCCGAAGCATGGGTGTACGCCGCGCCCGGACCTTCGATCTGCAGCTGATCGAACTTCGGCAGGTTCAGCACATGGGTGGCAGCCACTTCGTAGAGCAGGATGACCTGATCTGCGCCGATCCAGTTTTCGGTACCCGACAGCACGCGGGTTGCGCCGAACACGTAGTTCAGCACCTTGCCCGGGATCCAGCCCTGGATATACGAGTTCGGCGCGTTCTCGCCGATCTGGATGCCGCGATACGGCGTGATGAAGTTCGGGAACGAGCGCGCCGAACCTGGCACCGAACCGACGACGAGGCTCAAGTTGTCCGGATACGGGTTGTTGCCGTCGGCATCGACGAAATTGTTGCTGCCGTACAGGCTGTACTGGTTGCCGCCATCTTCGGTGAAGGCAACGGTGTTCGTCGTGCCGAAGCAGCCGATGGCCTCATCGTGGCAGCGGCTCAGCGACGGACCGAAGGCTGCGAACGCAAGGTCGACGATCGCCACCTGCAGCGGCAGGTTCGGCCGATACGAGACTTCGCCCTGATAGCTGTAGTCACCATAGGTGGTGTTGAAGCTGAACCCGATCAGCTTGCGATTCTCCGGATACTCCAGCTGGATGCGCGCGGTATCGAAACCGACGGCATCGGAGATCTGCATGCCGGGGCGCGGCAGCAGCAGGTTCGCGAACGCGCCGAGGTCACCGCCGATATCGACCGCAGCACCCGGGCTCGCCGTCAGCAGCTGCACGGTGTCGAGCCCCAGCGAGGTCTGACCCGCCAGCCCCTGCAGCGCAATCGGCAGGTTCGGGCAGGACTGCAGGAATTCGGTGGTATTGCGCGCATCGATGCCAACCGCCGAGCCTTCCCGACGTGCGCAGCTGGCGTTGGTCGCGTAGGTGCTGACGTACGGCAGCATCGAGTGGTAGTTCATGAAGTAGGCACTGAGCTCGGTGCCGTTGTTCAGCCACTCGGCGTAGTAGCTCAGCTTGAAGCCGTACTGCCCCTGATCCGATGCCTTGTTGTCGGGCAGGCGCGGGATCGTAAGGCTGGTCGGCGTGACCGCGGTCAACGGGTTGTCGAGGACGCCGCCGGCCTGCTGGTCGAAGTCATCGGCTGCCGAACCGAAGCTGGCATTGACGAAGTTGCGCAGGTTGGTGGTGCCGAGGTCGACGAAGCTGTTGAACGTGCCCGGCGTCGGCACTTCGACGACCCGCGACTCGAACTGGTAATAGCCCTCGATCGACACGCCTTCGACGATGTTGGTCGACAGCCGCAGCATGTTGACCGGCACGTACAGATCTTCCAGTAGGCCGTTGCCGCTGCGGAAGAACGCGTTGGCGTTGATCGGCTGCGCCTGGTTGATCGAGTTCAGGATCGCCACCGTCGACTCGCCCCACTGCACGGTCTGACGACCGACGCGGAACTGCAGGTCGCGCTCGCCCGGCAGCGCGACCGAACCGAAGAAATTGGTATCGAGGAACTGGTAACGAAGGCCGATCTGCTTGCCTTCGTCCTCGTTGCGCGCCTCGCTGAACGCCTGGCCGGGGCCAAACACCTGCGGGAAGTAGCGGTTCGACGGGCTGCTGCGCACCGGGCCGGAAATGCCGACCGATGCCGCGTTTTCCGCCGTGATCCGATTCCGGTAACGCGCCTTGCCGTGATACAGCGCCGGGTCGTAGATCGCGCGACCGCGGTAGAAGAATCCGAAGTCGCCAGACTCGATCTTCAGATCGTGGGTCCAGACGATCGGGCTCTGGGTCACGTCACCCTGATTGAAGTTCAGGTTGCCGTCATCGAAGTTCATCGACGCAGCACCGGGCGAGCGCCGCAGCTGCTGCGCCGGGTAGATCTGCTCGCGGTTCAGGCCCTGGCACAGCTGGTACACGCCGGTGCAGACATTAGGGTTGATGTTCGACTTGCCGATCAGCCGCGCGTCCTGCGGCTCGATGCGAAATGCCACGCCGGCCACCAGCGTCTGATTCAGAACCGCGCTGAAGTCCTGATCGATGAAGTTGAAATCGAACTCGGTGGCCATTGCCGCAATCGGCGACAGGCTGCCGGTGAACACGACGGCATAGGCCGCTCGCTTGGCTGCACGCATTGCATTTCTCCCTTGATGACGTCGTCAATCGCACGCTTCGGTCCGGTTCCGGCTCATTGACGCGCTGGGCGTCTCGGCCGGCACTCGATGCCGTTCCCACTCCAAGCCGCCGTTGGGGCGACCGCGCATCCTGTCTCGGCAGGATTGCTGAACGGTCGGAGAATAAACACCCGTGTCTGAATTTGCAGCGCCGCGCTGCCCAGCGCTCGCACGTCGGTATGCCGCTATCGGGGGATTTTCGTTACCAACCTGACGAGGACGTCCGAAAACATCTCCCCAAGCAATATGCGGCTGTCCAGTAATTTGACACGCGTATAACGGTTTACTAGATTTGCGCCATGGAGCCGACCGAATCCCGCCGTCATGAAGAAAAGGAGCGCCGCCGCGAGGACATCCTCGACGCGGCCGAATCCGTGTTCTCGGCGAAGGGCTTCGATGACGCCAAGATGGACGACATCGCGCGCGCCGCCCGCGTGTCACGAGCACTGCTGTACATCTACTTCAAGGACAAGCGGGAACTGCAGTTCGCACTGTGCCTGCGCGGCCTCGACCTGCTGCGGCAGCGCTTCTCCGAAGCGCGCAGCCGGCATCTGCGGGGGGTCGACCAGATTCGCGCGATCGGCCGCGCCTATGTCGGCTTCGCACAGGAATTCCCGGTCTATTTCAATGCGCTGGCCCGTTCGGAAGCCCAGCACACCGAACTGGAGAATGCCGACAGCATCTGCCACCGGATGATGATGGCCGGCCAGCTTGTCCACGCCGAATCGATCGCGGCACTGATGACGGGCCAGAAGGACGGCACCATTCGCCGCGATCTCGGCAACCCGCTGCAGGTGGCGATGACGCTATGGGGCTTCACTCACGGCGTCGTCCAGCTGGCGATCACCAAAGGCGAGATCTTTGCCCACGAGGGCGTCCCGCCAACCACCTTCCTGAACGACGCCATCGACATGGCGACGCGCTCGATCGCGAGCTGATTTTTCGCCCGGAGACTGACATGTGTCTAACTAATGGACATAAATCCAAAATTTCCCTGCCGGTTCGAACACGACGCACCGGCATCAGCGCCGCCGGCCGCGTGCAGCGGCTGCTGCTGGTGCTGGGGCTGTCACTGACGGTAACTGCGCATTCCGATGCCGCGAATGACGCCGATCCCCTCGCCACCTACCTGTCCGACGCGCTGGCCAGCAACGCCCTGCTGAAGGCGCAGGACTTCGCGGTCGAAGCTGCCGCACAGGGGCTTGGCGCCGCGCGTGCGCAGCGCGCGCCGCAGCTGGCGCTGACCGCCCGCTACACGGTGGCCGACGGCGGCCGCGTGATCCGCATCCCGACCGGCGATCTGGTCAACCCGATCTACCAGACGCTCAATCAGCTCACTGCCGGCAGCGGCAATCCGACCCAGTTCCCGCAGATCGGCAACAACGACATCAACTTGCTGCGCCGGACCGAGCAGGACACCCGCCTGACCTTGAGCGCGCCGATCTACGCGCCGCAGATCGCCGAGCAGATCCGCATCCGCGCTGCGGAGTTCGACGGTTCGGTCGCCACCCGCGAGGCCTTTGCCCGCACGCTGGTCCGCGACGTCAAGACTGCCTACTTCCAGCTGGCCCAGATCCAGGCCGGCATCCGCATCCTCGACGCCAGCCAGATCACGCTGGCCGAGAACCGCCGCGTCGCCGAAGCGCTGGTCGCCGCCGGCAAGGCCACGCGCGATCGCGTGCTGCGCGCCGAAGCGGAGTTCCTCGCGATCGAGCAGCGCCTGCATGCAGCCCGCAATGACGAACGCGCCGCCCGCCGCTACCTGAACCTGCTGCGCAACCGCGACGAAGCCGCAGCCGTCACGGTCGCCGATGGCGCGCTGTTCGCAACGCCCGACGACCGCGGCAGCCAGGCCACGCGGCCGGAACTGCGCGGACTCGATTCGCGAATCGATGCGGCCGACCACGCGACGAAGCTGGCCGGATCGAGCCTGCTGCCGACGCTGTCGCTGGTGGCCGACAGCGGCATCCAGGGCACCGGCTACAAGATCGATCGCGACGCCGATGTGTCCACCGCCTCGCTGGTGCTGAACTGGACCCTGTTCGACTTCGGCGCGCGCCGCGCCGCCGAATCGCAAGCCCGCGCGCAGACCCAGCAATTGCGGGCGACGCGCGACGAGGTTCGCCGCCAGCTTGATCTGGCGCGCCTGTCGGCCGACGACAACGCGCTGACTGCCGAACGTTCGCTGCTGACGGCAGAAGCGCGGATCGCCGCTGCCGAAGAAGGCTTCCGGATTGCCGAGCGCAAGCGCGACGCCGGCCAGCTCAGCCAGATCGAATTCCTCGATGCCGAACGCGCGCAGACCGAAGCCCGGCTTGGCCTCGCGATCGCCCGCAGCGATTTGCAGAGCGCGCGCGCCGAACAGGAATACACCCGCGCTGCCTACCCCTTGCCCGCCACCCTCGTTTCGAGTGCCACGCCATGACCGCTCGCCTCCCGCTGCTGATATCCGTTTCCGCCGCGCTGCTGGCTGGCTGCGGCGCCGACAACAAGATCGATGAAGCCGCCACTGCGGCACCGCTGCGCGCCGTTCGCGTCGCCGCCGTCAGGAACGGCCCGGCCGAACCGCCGGTGCAGGCCAGCGGTCTGGCATCGAGCCGCGATGAAGCGAAGCTCGCATTCAAGGTCGGCGGCGTGATTGCCGCGATCGAGGTCCGCGAAGGCGACGAAGTGCGCGCCGGCCAGCGGCTGGCGCGGATCGAGGCGGCCGAGATCGATGCATCGGTCGCGCAGGCCCGCGCAGCACTGGCCAAGGCCAGCCGTGACCTGGCCCGTGGCAAGAAATTGTTCGCCGACGATGTCGTGACCCGCGAACAGCTCGATGACCTCGGCACGGCGGAAACCGTTGCCCGCGCGCAGCTCGATGCCGCGAGCTTCAACCGCCGCTATGCCGAAATCACCGCGCCGGCCGATGGCCGCGTGCTGTCACGGCTTGCCGAACCGCGCGAGCTGGTGCAGCCCGGCGCGCCGGTGCTGGTGGTGTCGGCGAGCGGCAGCGGCACGGTGCTCGAGGTCGGGCTGGCCGATCGCGATGCGCTGCGCGTCAAGGTCGGCGACAGCGCCGAAGTCCGTTTCGATGCCCTGCCCGATCGCGTATTCCCGGCCAAGGTGCAGGAACTCGCGCGCGCCAGCGATCCACGTACCGGCACCTGGCGCTGCGAACTGGCGGTTGACACCGCCAGCGCCGAACTGCCGGCGTTCAGCGGCCTGATCGGCCGTGCGCGGATCGTGCCGGCCACCAGCCTGTCAACGCGCCGCAGCTATCTGCCGATCGAGGCCCTGGTCGAGGGTGATCAGGCGAAAGCACGGCTGTACCTGTTCGATCCGAAGACCGGCACGGTGAAGAGTGCCGAGCACCGCGTCGCCTTTGTCAGCGGCACCGAGGTCGCCCTTGGCGATGTCCTGCCCGACGGCACGCAAGTGGTCACCGATGGCGCGGCGTATCTGCGCGATGGCGAAACCGTGCGGGTGGTGACGGAGACCGCGCCATGAGCCTGCCGGAATTTTCCGTCCGCAACTTCCCGTTCACGCTGGTGATGTTCGGGCTGCTGGCTGCCCTCGGCATCAGCAGTCTGAACAGCATTCCGCGCACCGAAGATCCGTATTTCCCGATCTCGGCGTTCAACGTCATCGCGATCTATCCGGGTGCCGATCCGATCGAGATCGAACGGCAGATCGCCGAGCCGATCGAGGACGCGATCAACGAGATCGATGACGTCAAGCACATCTTCACGCAGGCCGATGACTCGCTGGCGCTGGTGCAGGTCGAGTTCCTGACCGAGGTCGACGTCGAAAAGAAGTACGACGAACTGTCGCGCGAGATCGCGGCACTGCGGCCGACGCTGCCGGCCGGCGTGACCCGGCTGGAGGTCAAGAAGATCAACCCGGGGCTGGTCAACATCGTGCAGGTGGCACTGGTCTCGGACAGCGCGAGTTACGGCCGGCTCGCCGATCTGGCCGAGGATCTCGAGGACCGTCTGGAAACCATCGCCGCGGTCCGCGAAGCCAAGACCTGGGCCTATCCGAAGCGCGAACTGCGAGTGGCGCTGGACTTCCACCGTCTGGCCGAGCTGAAGCTGAAGGCCTCCGACGTGCTGGCGGCCGTGACCGGCGAGAACACCAACATTCCGGGCGGCCCTATCGATGTCGACAGCCGCCGCTTCAACCTGCAGACCTCCGGCAGCTATGAATCGCTGGACGCGGTACGCAACACGGTGATCGGCGGCAGCCTTGGAAGGCTGGTCACCGTCGGCGATGTCGCCACGGTCGACTGGGACTACGAATCGCTGGAATACAGCGCGCGCTACAACGGCAAGCGCGCGATCTGGATCACTGCGAACCAGAAGGACGCGCAGAACATCTTCACGACACAGAAGGCCATCGAAGCAGTGATTGCCGACTTCGCGAAGACCCTGCCGGCCGACGTGACGCTGGAGCGCGCCTTCGATCAATCGAAGAATGTCGACCGCCGCCTGTCGCGGCTGACCTTGGATTTCGCGCTGGCCATCGCGCTGGTCGCGATCACGCTGCTGCCGCTCGGCCTGCGCGCGGCCGGCGTGGTGATGATCTCGATTCCGCTGTCGCTGGCAACCGGCGTGGCCGCACTGCATTTCGCCGGCTTCTCGATCAACCAGCTGTCGATCGCCGGCTTCGTCGTGGCGCTTGGCCTGCTGGTTGACGATTCGATCGTGGTCACCGAGAACATCGCCCGCTTCCTGCGCATGGGCCATTCGCGGATCGATGCCGCGATCCTGGCGACGAAGCAGATCTCGCTGGCGGTGCTCGGCTGCACGGCCACATTGTTGTTCGCGTTCCTGCCGCTGCTGATGCTGCCGGAGAACGCCGGCAAGTTCATACGCTCGCTGCCGGTGGCGGTGGTGTTCACGGTCACCGCTTCGCTGTTCGTCAGTCTGACGATCATCCCGTTCCTGGCATCGCGGATGCTGCCGCGCGAGCAGCATGAGGAGGGCAACGCCTTCCTGCGGGCAACGCTGAAGCTGATTCGCGGCGTCTACGCGCCGCTGCTGCATCGCGCGCTGGCTCGGCCGGCCGCCACCGCCACGGGCGCTGGCCTGCTGTTCGTGGCCAGCCTCGCGCTGGTGCCGGCGATCGGCTTCTCGCTGTTCCCGAAGGCCGGCACGCCACAGTTCCTGGTGCAGATCACGCTACCGGTCGGCGCCAGCCTTGCCGCCAGCGATGCGGTGCTGAAACAGGTGGAAAGCGCACTGGCGGCGGAGCCCGATGTCGCCAAGTCGATGGCCAACGTCGGCCGCGGCAATCCGCAGATCTACTACAACATTTTCCAGAAGGAACTGGCCGCCAACTACGCCGAAGTGTTCGTTGAACTGGAGCGCTACGACGAGCGCCGCACGACCGCTGTCTACGATCGGCTGCGCGCGAAGTTCGCGCAGATTCCCGGCGCCGAGATCGTCCTCAAGGAATTCGAGAACGGCCCGCCGATCGCCGCCCCGATCGCGATCCGCGTCGTCGGTCCGGACCTCGATCAACTACGCAAGCTGGCCAGTGATGTCGAAGCGATCATCAACGGCGTGCCCGGCACGCGTGACGTGATCAATCCGCTGCGCCGCTCACGGCTCGATCTGGAACTGGCGGTCGACCCGAAACGCGCCGGCCTGCTCGGCGTGCAGCCGGTGGAACTGGACCAGACCTTGCGGCTGGCCGTGGCTGGCTTGCCGGCCGGTGATTTCCGGACGGCCGATGGCGACAACTCCCCGGTGGTGCTGCGCGCGCCGATGCAGGCGCGCGCGTCGCTGGCCACGCTCGATGGCCTGCATGTCGGCACCGTCAACGGCACCCAGGTACCGCTGGCACAGCTCGCCGAACTGAAGCTGGTGGAATCACCGGCCGGCATCGAGCGCTATGACCGCGCCCGTTCGGTGACCGTGACCGCCTACACCCGCACCGGCTACAACACCGACGCACTGACCCGTGCTGTGACCGATCAGCTGAAGACTTACGACTGGCCAGCCGGCTACCGCTTCGACATCGCCGGCGAAGCCGAAAGCCGCGCCGAAAGCTTCGCCGGCTTCGGGGCCGCGATCATGATCACCACGTTCGGCATCCTCGCGGTGCTGGTACTGGAGTTCGGCAGCTTCAAGTCGACCTTGATCGTGGCCACCGTCATTCCGCTCGGCGTCATGGGCGGCCTGCTGGCGCTGTTCTTCAGCGGCTATTCGATGAGCTTCTCGGCGATCATCGGCTTCATCGCGCTGATCGGCATCGAGATCAAGAACTCGATCCTGCTGGTCGATTTCACCAACCAGCTGCGTCGCGACGGCACCGAGCTGAACCGTGCGATTGAACAGGCCGGCGAAGTGCGCTTCCTGCCGATCCTGCTGACTTCGCTGACTGCCATCGGCGGCCTGCTGCCGCTGGCGTTTCAAGGCTCCGGGCTGTACTCGCCGCTGGCCTGGGTGATCATCGGCGGCCTGGTATCGTCGACCCTGATCGGCCGCCTGGTGACGCCGGTGATGTACAAGCTGCTGCCGCCGGTGATCGACATCCCGCCGTCGGCGTCAGCGCTGCCAGACGATGCGCTGCCGTCCGCCTGAACGGGTAGCTCGCAGCCGATGCCTCAGCGGCCTTGTGGCATCGGCGGCGGGCCTCCGCCGCCGGTGCCGAGCGGCATCGGCGGCAGACCGCGGACGAAGGCCTTGCGATCCTCCGGCGACAGCACGCCCGCCAGCGCTGCGACACGATCGCCCATCCCCGCCGACATCGTGGCTTCCGCCGTGCGCAGGCGCGCAAACGCGGCGTCGAACGCGGCGCGGTCGAACGGCTCGGCAATGAAAGCCTGATCCATCGCCTGCCGCGCTTCGCGCAGCGCGGTCAGTTGTTCCCCCAGCGCCGCATCGTCGGCCGCCCGCATCGCCATCACCTGTTCGCGGCCGGCGGCTGACAAGCCATCGCCGAACGGACCACGCGGCCCCGGCCCATGCAGCGGCGACCGCGCGCCGAAACCCATGCCGGGCGGCGGTCGCGGCGGGCCGAGCACCACAGCGGCGCTGATACCGCCAACGAGAAACAGGTTGAGCGCCGCAGAGGCGATCAGCCAGTTGTTGCGGCGCGGCGCCGGCGGCGCGGTGTTCATCAGGGATTCGGCTCCGGAAGTCATTGCGGTACCTGCTGCAGATCAAGAAGCAGGCGCTCGGCGAAGCCCTGCCGGTAGCGAAGGTCATCGCCGGTCATGTCGTCAGTGGCGGCGCTGGCCATCTCGTCAGTCGAAAACATGACGGTGCCGGCCGTGGCGCCGATGTTGATGCCGGCAACCAGCGCCATTGCCATCGCCGGCAGCGCGATCCGCCAGCCGCCGAGCAAGGCCAGCAATTCCTGCCAGCGCGAGGCTGGACGATCAACGGTCGCCGCCACCGCCAGCCGCACGGCGCGGCTGGCCTCGGCCGTCGCCGCGGCGGCGACATCGGCATCGAGCAGCGCGTCCAGCGCCGCGGCATTGCGCAGCAGCGCGGCCGCGGCCGCATCGGCACTGGCGAAAGCCAGCGCCGCACTCCGCTCGGCCGCAGGCCAGCGGCGCGGCTCCGCACCGTAGGCATCGATCAGTTCGGTAAAGCGTTCAAGGTGCATCGCAGGCTTCATGACAGATCTCCGATCAACGCGGCGCGCTCCGGCAGCAATGCGGCCCGCAGCGCCCGACGGCCGCGCGCGAGCAGTGATTCGAGCGCTTCGATCGAGATCTCCAGCGCGGCAGCGGCTTCGATATTGGTCATCTCCTCGAAGTGGCACAAGACCACGGCAGCACGCTGGCGCTCGGCCAGCGTGCCCAGCGCGGCACGCACCCGAAGTGCCACCGACTGCTGCTGCAGATGGGCATCCGGCAGCGGGCTGCGATCGACGAATTCCGGGCTGTCGTCCAGCGAGGTCTCGCGTCTTGCGCGCAGGCGGTCGGTGCAGCGCGACAGCGCCACGCGATGCAGCCAGGTCGAGAATTTCGCGTTGCCGGCTTGCCAATTCACGGTCTGCCGCCAGCCGCGCAGCAGCACGTCCTGAGCAACGTCCTCGGCTTCCGCACGGCTGCCGAGCATCCGTTCGGCGACCCGGGTGATCGCGTCGATGTTGCGGTGGACGATGCGCCCGTAGGCCGCCTGATCACCATCGGCCGCGCGCCGGACATCCGCCAGATCCGGATCGTCGAGCGGCGTCGTCATGTCCGCCGATGCCGACAGCGGCAGCAGATTGCCAGGACTGACCCGTTCGGAAACCATGCGCTCGCCATTCCGGCTATCGAAGCACGAACGCTTGCAGCGCAGCGACCTCGGCGGCGACCGGCGTCCAGCGTCCGGCCCCGCCCCCGACCCCGAAACCGCGTCCGACGCCATCGCCGGCGAGCAGATGCAGTCTGGGCAGGAAGCGATGCAGGTCCTGAAACGGGCCGAGCCGGATCACCGAGGCATCGAGATCGAGCAGCGCACGCAGCGGTGCCGCCTGCCCGGCCACCAGTTCGATATCGAGGTCGGCGAACGCCAAACGCGGATCCACCGCCAGCGCAGTACGGCCGCCTGCTGACGACGCGAACCAGACCGTCTCGTCGAACACCAGCCGCAGGCCGATATAGCGCCCGGCCGGCAGTTCGCCGCGCAGCTGCAGCTTGCGCGGCGCTGTCGCCAGCGCCACCAGATCGATCTGCACCGGCGGCACGACCGGCAAGTTGTACAGCCGGCCGCGGCCATCGATCAGCTCGACCGCCGTCGGGACCGCCAGCAACTGGCTGCCGACGAAAGCCGGGCTGCTGATCAATTCGACGTCGACTCGGGCACCGCGCTGACAGCCCGACAGCAGCAGTGTCGCCAGCAGCAGCCCGATGCCGTTCCGCCAAAGCCGGCTCATGGCGACAGCCCGGCGTTCGGGTCGGGGCTTGCGGCGGCATAACTTCGAACGGTGACGAAATCGTCGGCGTCATCGGTGGCCGCTGCCACCGCTGCGCCAAGCGTCGTTGTCACCTCGGCATCCGGCACGGTGACGGTGCCGGCATCGTCGTTGACCCCCGGCGTGATCGATATCGTCGGGTCGTCGCTGCTCCAGGTCACATGGCGGCTGATCGGCCGAGTGACGCCATCGGCAAACAGGCCGCTGGCCTGCAGCAGCCCGGTGTCCGGGTAGCGGATGCGCAGCGTTTCCGGCGTCACGGTCACGCGCAGCAGATCGACATCGCTGATCTGCCAGCGCTTGCTGGCCACGCTCAGGCCGTGATCCGGCAGGCGCAGCGTGAAGCTGGTGGCGCTGTCGTCGCTGTCGACAGCCAGCACGAACAGATGCTCGCTGCCACGGGTCACCGCCAGCCGATCGTCGTCGACATCGTCGATCTCGATCTGGCGAGCGAGGTTCTGCGCCACGCTGCCCGGCGTCGCGAAGCGCGCCTGCACCGTCACTGCTTCGCTGTAACCGACCGGCAGCCGCAATTCGCTGCCCTGCTCGTAATCGACATCGAGTGCCGTCGGCGTCGAGACCCGCAGCGGCAGGCTGACTTCACGGCCGCAACCGGGAATCCGTGCGATCAGCGTCGCCGTTGCGCCGCTGTTGGCGCTGTTGGCGCTGTTGGCGCTGACCATGCCGGTGCTGATGCCGACCGAGGCGATCGCCGTCTGCGAATCGAAGCGCCAGACCGCACCGGTGGTCACGTCAAGCTCCTCGCTTTGCGCCGTTGGCCGCAGCAGCAGCTGGAACGGCTGATCAAGCTCGGCGACCAGATCGGTCAGCTGCGGCGCGATCCGCAAGCTGTCCAGCGCGACGACCTCGACACTGGCGCTGGCGCTGTACTCGGAGAACGTGGCGGTCAACTGCGCCTGCCCCGGCTTCAGACCGATCACGGCACCCGCCGCGACGACGACCCCATCCGGTCCCGGCGTGATGCCATCGGACACGTACAGCGTGTCCGGCGCCGACGAGGTCCAGCGCACCCGGCCGGAGAAATCGCCGTTGTTGGTGCCATCACCGTCGAATACCAGCACGGCGGAGACCTGGCTAGCGACACATTCCGGCACCGTGAAGCTGCCGGTCGCACCTGCGCCGTACGCCAGATACAGACCGGTCGGGCCAGTGCCGCTGCCGACGCCGAGATCGGCGCCGCCGCCACAGGCCGCCAGCAGGCCCGCCACAGCGCAGGCGGCCACGGAGGGAAACCTCGGCATGGTCCGATCAGCCCGGGAAGGCGAGCACGCGGTGGTTGCTGCGATCGACCACGTAAAGCACGTTGGCGAACACGCTGACCCCGGTCGGCGACGACAGCGTGCGCGCGCTTGGCGTGTCGTCGGTGTCGCCGTCCTGATCGTCGTCGTTCGGCAGCCGGGCGCTGTAGCTGTCGCGATCCTGGCCGTAGATGTCGACGGCCAGCGCGTTGTTGGCGATCGGGAAGGCATCGAACTCCAGCACGCGGTTGTTGCCCGAATCGGCAATCCAGATCCGGGTGCCGTCGGATGCCACGCCGAACGGCGTACGCAACGCGCCCTGCCCGACGCCTGCCGTGACGCGCGAGAAATCGCTTTGGCCGATCACGAAGCTGGCATCGGCCCCGCTGCTGCGCGGCAGCTGCGACCAGACCATCACCCGGTGGTTGCCGGTATCGGCGACCAGCAGACGGAAGCCGTCGCTCCAGACGCCAGCCGGCGAATTCAGGCCGTCTTCCTCGTCATTGGCGGTCGCGGTGGTGAAGTCCTGCTGGCCCAGCACGACATCGGCCGGCGTGCCGTTGGCCGTCGGCACGGTGTTCCAGATCAGCACCCGGTTGTTGTCCTGATCGGAGACGATCAGCTTGTTGTTGGCAATCGTCGCAGCGATCGGAAAGCTCAGCTGGTCGGCGGCCGTGCCGGGGTCGTCGGTTTGCAGATCGGCCTGGCCGATCACCACGTCGGGCGCCGTGTTGCCGACCGGAAGGCGGTTCCAGATCAGCACCCGATTGTTGCCGGCGTCGGCAACCACCAGCCGGCCATCGGCAATCGCGACACTGGCCGGCAAGGCCATCCGCGTCGGGCCGGTGCCCGGCGTGTTCGCAGTTGCCGAGTCCTGGCCGAGCACGAACAGCGCGGGCGTCGTGGCGCTCGGGATCTCGGCATAGCCGAGCACGCGATGGTTGCCGTAGTCGGCGATGAAGAAGTGGGTACCGTCGGTGGCGATCGAACCCAGCGGCTGGGCGACGCCGAGCGCCGACACCGCGCCGCCGCGATTGGCGCTGCCCGAGGTGAAATCGGCCTGGCCGACAACGCGGGTCGCGCTGATCAGTTCGACATCGTCATCGCTGCTGCCGCCACCGCCGCAGGCGCCGAGCAAGCTGGCGGTCAGCACCACGGGGAGCACCAGCAGACGACGAAGCAGCGGCAGCGAGACGGGCATGAGGCGAGGCTTCCATTGAATGAGGACGAGGGCGCAGCGCTCGATACGAGCGCCGCCGTCACTTCAACGGTGCGGGACGATGATTCCGTCGCTGCCGAAGATGATTTTCAGGAACCTGCTGCAGCGGCCCGGCCCAGCGTCGCTCAGGACAGCGGCGGCAGGCCGCGCACCCGCCGCCAGATCGCCTGGCCGGCGCGGTCGTAGGCGCGCACCGTTTCGAAGAACGCATGACGCGCTTCGACGTCGACCATCGGCGTCGGCAGCAGCGGATCGAACACCACCTGCCGGATCGCCTTGCGGCCCATCAGCAGTGACTCGCGGGCGGCAACGTCCGGCTCCAGCCTTGCGGCCCGCTGCAGCCAGGCCTGCAGCTCTCGGCGCAGCGTGCGGTAAGCCGCGTTCAGTGCCGCGCCATCCCAGAGTGCCGCGATTCGCGCGCTGCGCGCGGCATCGAACTGGCCCGCGACAAATACGGCGGCATCCGCCTCCAGACCCAGCTTGACCAGCCGCGCACGCACGGCATCGACGTTGTCCTCGATGTTGTCGGGTCGCACTTCCAGCCCCGGATCGAGTTCCCGGAAGCCGAGCAGTTCCAGCGCCCGTGCGCGTTGCTTGTTGCGCTTGCGATCGGTGCGCCCGAGCGGCCCGCTGTGCACTACCAGCAAGCCGCCTGTCCACGGCCGCGTGCGGCTTTCGATGCGCCGCCAGCCGGCCACGTCACCGGCCAGCTCGTGCGCGGCGCCGCTCAGGCGGTAGACGCCGCGATCGACCGCTTCGATCAGCCCTTCGCTCGACAGCCGCATCAGCGCAATGCGGACATTGTTTTCGCGGATGCCGAGCAGTGCGGCGCCGCTGATGGCCTCGCGGGCGGACAGTGGTTCGCCTTCGATGGCCAGCAGAAGGTCGAGGATCAGGGTCTTGGCGGTCAGCATGCGGGGCAGGTCAATTGGCTTGCGTCGAGCAATCATTACCGATAATGTCTGTTCATGCACGAACTAGTAATGAATCCATGAACCCGCTGGTCCTGATCGATCGCGCACCGCCGCTGGTGACCATCACCATCAACCGGCCGGCGGTCCGCAACTGCGTCGACCGGCCGACTGCCCACGCGCTGGTGGCGGCGTTCGAAGCCTTCGACCGCGATCCCGAACTGCGCGTCGCGATCCTCACCGGCGCCGATGGCGCGTTCTGCGCCGGTGCCGATCTGAAGGCGGTCAGCAGCGGCGATCCGGCGCGGATCAATCATGTCGGCGCCGACGGCAGCGGCCCGCTCGGGCCGTCGCGGATGCGGCTGTCGAAACCGGTGATCGCAGCCGTCGCCGGCCCTGCGGTTGCTGGCGGGCTGGAGCTGGCGCTGTGGTGCGATCTGCGCATTGCCGACGACACGGCGGTATTCGGCGTGTTCTGCCGGCGCTGGGGCGTGCCGCTGATCGACGGCGGCACGGTGCGGCTGCCGCGCCTGATCGGCCAGTCGCGAGCGCTGGACATGATCCTGACCGGCCGCGCCGTCGGCGCCGATGAAGCCTTCGCGATCGGGCTGGCCAATCGTCGCGTGCCGGCCGGTCAGGCGCTGACGGCCGCGACCGCACTGGCGCTGGAACTGAGCGCCTTCCCGCAGGCCTGCCTGCGCAGCGATCGCCAGAGCGCACTCGACCAGTGGGCGCTGCCGGAAGCAGAAGCGATCGCCCATGAATTCGCGCTCGGTCACCAGACCATCCTCACCGGCGAGACCCATGCCGGTGCCACCCGTTTTGCCGATGGCCTGGGTCGCCACGGCCAGTTCAGCAATACCGGCCCGGAGGCCACGAAATGAAGTCGTACACGCTTGATCCCGCACTGCGCGAGCAGCTGAAAGTGCGCTCCAACGCACGTGGCGCACTGTCGCTGGCCAAGGACTACGGCCTGATGGTCGCCGCCTTCGCGCTGCCGATCGCCTGGCCGCACCCGCTGGCCTGGCTGATCGCGATCCTGATGCTGTGCGGCGTCCACGTTGGCCTTGCGATCCTGACGCACGAAGCGGCGCACAAGTCGCTGTTCGCGAACAGCAAGATCAACGACTGGGTCGGCCAGTACCTGTGCGCGCTGCCGAACTTCAACCACATGCCGATGTACCGCGCCTACCACATGGCCCACCACCGGCTGGCCGGCACCAAGGACGATCCGGACCGGATCATGGTCGATCGCTATCCGGTGACCCGAGCCCAGCTGCGCCGCAAGCTGCTGCGCGACCTGTCCGGGCAATCGGGCGTGAAGTTCCTGATCGGCATCGTCGCGATGACGGCCGGCTACTGGAAGTTCCAGCAAAACGGGGTTGTCGAAAAGCTCGCCTACGACCGGCGGCAGCGCTTCAGTGACTACGCCCTTCGTTTCGTCGTCAACGGCGGCGCGATATCAATTGCCTGGCAATTCGCGATCTGGGGCGTACTGCAGGCACTGGGTCACGGCGAGCTGTACCTGCTGTGGGCGCTGGCCTTCCTGATCCCGTTCCCGCTGACCATGCGCATCCGCGTGCTGGCCGATCACGGCGCGATCCACGATCCGGATTCCACCGACCCGTTGCTGCACGCGCGCAGCACGTCAGCCAACTGGATCGAGAAGCTGCTGTTCGCGCCGCATCACGAGCACTACCACCTCGAACATCACCTGATGCCGTCGTGCCCGCACTGGAACCTGCCGAAGCTGCATGCCGTGCTGGTGCGTGACGGCGTGATTCCGCCGGCCAATCAGGCCAGCGGCATGATCGACGTGCTGCGCCGCGTGACTCGCTGACCGGAGGTAGACGCAAACAGGGGATCAGGATTTACTTATTGGGGTATTTCATAAACAATTGCCCCGTTTAATCAAATCCATTCCCCTGTTTCGACCTCGATATGCATTCCTTGCAGCCCGGATTTCTGGCGGGTCTGGCCGGCTTCAATGGCGAGCAGCTGAAGCAGATTCGCGCGCTCGGTGATGCCCGCGGCCGACAAGCACTGTGGTTTCAGCAGATCCCGGAAACCCTGCGCGGACTGCGTGACA
Source organism: Gammaproteobacteria bacterium (assembly GCA_026398875.1). Classification (GTDB taxonomy): domain Bacteria; phylum Pseudomonadota; class Gammaproteobacteria; order Nevskiales; family Nevskiaceae; genus Nevskia. Next base: position 480,666 of record JAPLSB010000019.1, read on the forward strand.
CAGCAGTCATCCAGTCCGCAGAGTCTTCGAACCGCATGGAAGGCGTGGTCGTGAGAGCGGACCGCCTGGAGCCGCTGATCCTGCAACAGGAAGATCCGCGCAACCGCTCCGAGCAGGAAGTGGCCGGCTACCGCGATGCGCTTCAACTGATCCACGAAGCCGCGCGGGACATGCCGGCAACCCCAAATGTGCTGCTGCAACTGCATGGCTACCTGTACCGGTATCAGGCCGATCGTGGCGGTCATTGGAAAAGCGCACCGAACGACATCATCGAAACCCGTAGCGATGGCCGTCAGCGGGTGAGATTCCGGCCGACACCGCCGCATCTGGTCGACAGCCAGATGCACGCGCTCTTCGATGCCTATCGCCTCGCCGCCGATCAGCAATACGAACCCCTGCTGCTGATTCCCCTCACCGTGCTCGATTTCCTTTGCATACACCCGTTCCGAGACGGTAACGGACGCATCGGCCGTTTACTTACCTTGCTGCTGCTGTACCGGCATGGCTACGAAATCGGCCGCTACATCAGCCTGGAACGGGTGATCGAACAGTCGAAGGAAACCTATTACGAGACGCTTGAAGCCAGCTCGCAGGGCTGGCACGAGGGCGCGCACAACGTCATGCCCTGGCTCAACTACTTCTGGGGGATGTTGCTGCGCGCACACCGGGAATTCGAGGAACGGGTGAACGCAGCACGCCCGGTCGGATACGGCGGCAAGTCGGAACAGATCCGTGCAGCGGTGCTCAAACGTCAGCAGCCGTTCGCACTGTCCGAGATAGAAGCCGAATGCGTCGGCGTCAGCCGCGATCTGGTGCGCCATGTCATGCGGCAGATGAAAAGCGAAAACCTGATCAAGCCCACCGGTACCGGCCGCAGCGCCAAATGGCTGCGCATCGAGCCTCCATCGACCGCCAACAAAACTGACCCCGCTCATGAATGACGAAAGCCGCGATCCGGCACTGGACAGCATCGGTCAAAGCCCGAACCCCGCTGACACGCTGCGTCACGAACTGTTGCGACTGGTGCCATCCGCCTTCAGCGAAGGCCGCCTTGATGTCGCTGCGCTCAAGCGTGCACTGGGGGAGCATTCGGCCATCGAGACCGGCGAGCGTTACCGGCTCGAATGGGCCGGCAAGACCAACGCCTACAAGGTGCTGCAAACCCCGACCACCGCCACGCTACGGCCACAGCGCGAACTGTCGGTGAACTTTGACAGCGCCGAGCATGTGTTCATTGAAGGCGAGAATCTGGAAGTGTTGAAGGTCTTGCAGAAGTCCTACTTCGGCAAGGTCAAGCTGATCTACATCGACCCGCCATACAACACCGGCAGCGATTCCTTCATCTACCCGGATCGCTTCCAAGAAAGCAAGGAAGACTACCTGCGCCGGATCAACGATCTGGACGATGACGGCAGCCTGATGCGTGAAGGCGCGTTCCGCAAGAACAGCAAGGAGAACGGGCACTATCACTCCAATTGGTTGAGCATGATGCTACCGCGGCTCTATATCGCGAGAAACATGCTCGATGAGGCTGGGGTGATTCTGGTTTCGATTGACGATCACGAGATCGCTAACCTGAAGCTGCTGATGGATGAAGTTTTCGGTCCCGAAAACTTCATTGCGCAACTGGTGTGGGAAAAGGGGCGAAAGAACGATGCCCGGCTGTTTTCCGCCGGTCATGAGTACATCCTGGTCTACGCTAAGAACATGACCACGTTGAAAGAAAAGAAAGTCGTCTGGCGAGAGCCGAAACCTGGAGCCAAGGAAATCATCGAGAAGTGGCGCTCGCTGCGGGAAATCCACGGTGCCGATAACTACGAAGCGCAGCAGGACGCTTTACGCGATTGGTACAAGTCACTACCCGAGAGCAATCCGTCAAAGAAGCTTTCGAGACACAAATGGATCGACAAGTGGGGGCCATGGCGCGACCGCGACATCTCGTGGCCAGGTGGAGGCGGGCCACGCTACGACGTGATCCACCCGATCACAAAAAAGCCGTGCAAGGTACCGGAACGAGGATGGATCTATTCGTCTTCAGAAGAAATGCAGAAGAAAATCGACTTAGGACTGGTTGAATTCCGAGCCGATCACACGGATGTCCCCTTCAGTAAGGCGCATCTGTTGCCGGTTCCGGAAGAACTCACTTACGACGACGAAGCCGAACTCGACGAGGAGAGCGACGATGACGATCAAATTGGCTTACAAGTGCTCGGCAGCGTCATCTACAAGCAATCCCAAGTGTCGGTGAAGTACCTTCGCAACTTGATGGACGGCAAGCTGTTCAACAATCCGAAAGACCATGAAGTACTCGGACGATTGATCAAGTACTGCTTGGGTGACGATGAAAATGCAATCGTCGTGGACTTTTTTGCCGGTTCCGCGAGCACTGTTGAAGCCGTCATGAGGCTCAATTACAGCGAGGGCGGACGACGACGCTGCATCGCGGTGCAGCTACCCGAGCCCTGCGATGAGAAGGCGGCGGCGTTCAAGGCAGGCTACGCGACCATTTCGCAATTGAGCCGCGAGCGTATCCGGCGCGTCATTGATGTTCTGCAAGCTGAATCCGATCTTCTGGCCCCGGCGCCACCAACATTGGGCATCAAGGCATTCAGCCTCGCCCCCTCCAACTTCAAGCAATGGCGCGGCGACGGCATCGAAACCGCCGAAGAACTGGCGAAGCAGATCGCGCTGTTCGCCGACACCCAAAAGCCCGGGGCGCAGACCGAGGCCATCCTGTACGAACTGTTGTTGCGCCATGGCCAGGAACTGACCGCGCCGATCGAGACGCTGGATATCGAAGGACAACGAGTGTTCGCAATCGACGCGCGCCGCATGTTGTTTGTACTGGAGCGCTTCACCGAAGCGATGACACAGGCGCTGCTGGGCTTCAAGCCGCGCGAAATCGTGGCACTGGAATCGGTGTTTGCCGGCGATGATCCGTTACGCACCAATTTCGCCTTGCATTGCCGCGACGCAAAAGTGCGTCTGAGCTGCCTATGAAGCGGACCGCTCGATGAAACTGCAATTCGATGCCGACCAGCGCTTCCAGCTTGATGCCATCCAGGCTGCGGTCGATCTGTTCATTGGCCAGCCCCAGGGCAGCGAGTTCGTCGCCTCGCCGTATGAAACCCGCGCCACCAGCCTGGAGCTCAATGAAACCGGCATCGCCAACCGGCGGGTGATTGCCAACGAGCAATGGCTGGCCAACCTGCGCACGGTTCAGGCCCGCAACGGTTTGCCACTGTCGGAGCGCTTGCTGGCGCTGCAAGACGACAAGGGGGAGGACATCGGCGGCTTTCCGAACTTTTCGGTGGAGATGGAAACCGGGACCGGAAAGACCTACGTCTATCTGCGCACGATTCACGAATTGCACCGGGCCTATGGCTTCCGGAAGTTCGTGATCGTGGTGCCATCCGTGGCAATCCGTGAAGGCGTGATGAAAAGTGTGGAGATCACCCGCGAGCATCTTCGGGCGCTGTACGACTGCCCGCGCGTTGAATGCTCGCTGTACGACGCTGCCAGGGTGACGCAACTGCGCAATTTCGCGCTGTCCGACGCGCTGCAGATTCTAGTCATCAACATCGATGCCTTTGCCAAGGATTCGGACGAATCCGGCGGCACGCGGCGCAAGGGCAATGTCATCAATCAGGTGCGGGAAACCGGCGTCCGGCCGATCCAGTTCATTCAGAATTGCCGGCCGATCGTCATCCTCGACGAGCCGCAGAACCTGGAAACCGACAACCGCAAGCAGGCCATCGCCCGCCTGAACCCGCTATGTACCTTGCGCTATTCGGCCACCCATCGCGAGGCCTACAACCTGATCTACAAGCTCGATCCGGTGCGCGCCTACGAGCTGGGCCTGGTCAAGCAGATCAGTGTCGATTCGGTGCTGGATGAGACCACGCGTAACCAGGCCTACATCGATGTTGAAGGCTTTTCCAGCAGCAGCCGTTCGATCTCGGCAAAGGCCAGCATCTGGGTGAATCAGGCCGGTGGGCCGAAGAAGAAACGGGTGACGCTGAAGAACGGCAGTGATCTGTTCGTGCTTTCCAACCAGCGCGAGATCTACCGCGACTGTTACATCGTCAATGAGATCGACGCTGCGGAAGGGGTGGTGCGCTTCGCCAACGACGTGACGGCGCGAATCGGCATCGCCCACGGTGCACTGACCGAGCGGGTGCTCCGCCTGCAGATCGAAGCCACGATCAAGCGGCATTTTGAAAAGGCGCGAAAGCTGGAGCCGATGGGCATCAAGGTACTGTCCGTGTTCTTCATTGATCGGGTGTCGAGTTACCGCGTCTATCACCCCGATGGCTCGGTGACGCTGGGGCCATTCGGCCGCTGGTTCGAGGACATCTACGCGCAGTACCGTGGAAAGGAGGACTTCGAAGGCCTGTATGACTTCGATGCCGAATCGGTGCACAACGGCTATTTCTCGAAGGACAAGCGTTCGATTTCGCCATTCGGCGAATCAAGTGCCCGTACCGGTGCCGAAGCGGAAACGCAGGCCTTCGAACTGATCATGCGTGACAAGGAACGGCTGCTGGACCCGGCCGAGCCCCTACGCTTCATCTTCAGCCATTCTGCGCTGCGGGAAGGCTGGGACAACCCGAATGTGTTCCAGATCTGCACGCTGGCGGAGAGCAGTTCCGAGATCAAGAAGCGTCAGGAAATTGGTCGTGGATTGCGGCTGTGCGTGGATTCGGACGGCAAGCGGGTCTTCGATCGGGCCATCAATCGGCTGACAGTGATTGCCAACGAGTCCTACGAGGACTTCGCTCAGCAGTTGCAGGCCGAGATGACTGAAGCGGGTGTGGCGTTCAGGAAAGAGATGGTTCGCAACGAGCGCGATACGGTGAAACTGGCGCTGCGCAAGGGCTATCAGGCTGACGAGCGCTTTCTTGCGTTGTGGGAACGAATCAAGACAAGAACCCGGTATCGCGTGCAGTACGACGTCAACGCGCTGGTTCGCGATGCCGCGCAAACGCTACGAGAGCAGATGCCGAAGCTCGCGGCACCGAAGCTGGTGTTGACGCGCGCCGAGTTGAGCATTGCCGAACCTGGCGTGACCGCAACACAGACCAGCTACCGAACCATCGATGTTGACCTGCGTTACTTCATGCCCGATCTTCTGGCAGATGTGCAGGCACTGACCGGACTGGCGCGCGCAACCATTGCCCGCATCCTTGCCGACAGCGGTCGCCTGCAGGATGCGATCAACAATCCGCAAGCGTTCGTCGAGCAGGCGGCGGACCTGATCAATGCCTGCAAGCGGGAACTGCTGGTGCAGGGCGTGTCGTATCGACAAATCGGTGGGCTGACCTACGATTGCCGTCGCTTCGAGGCCGCTGATCTGAGCACTGAGTTTGCATCCAATGTTCACGTCGTCCAGAAACTGGGCAAAACTCTGTTTTCCCATATCGTCATCGATTCGAACTCCGCCCCGGAACGACAGTTCGCGGCCGATTGCGAAGCCAATGACGACGTCCTGTTCTACTTGAAGCTTCCGCGCTGGTTCACGATCGAAACGCCAGTCGGTCCTTACAATCCAGACTGGGCGCTGATGTACCAGAACGACGATCAGCTCTATTTCGTGGCCGAAACCAAGAGCGCAAAGAATGGACGAGTCGATATTGATCTACTTCGGCCGCTCGAACGGCTGAAGATCAAGTGCGGCGAGAAGCACTTTCGTGAATTTACGGAAGTGAGGTTCAAATCCGTGGGTTCACTGACCGAACTGCTGAAATGACGCAATCAGCTGCGGAGCTGACAATGAGTCGGCCACTCCGGCTCGTCGCTTCAGACCGCCGCGATCGTGGTCCGGTGCAGCAGCCGGTGGTGGCCGGCATAACCGCCAGTGGCGGCATGCAGCAGCGAGCGGTTGTCCCAGATCACCAGCATCTGCGGCTGCCAGCGATGGCGGTACTGGAACTCCGGGCGTGACTGCCACTGGTACAGCTCGAACAGCAGCGGCAGCGCTTCGGCGTCGTCCATGCCATCGATGCCGATGATGTAACCGAAGCAGCCGAAGATGCCTTCGCGACCGGTTTCCGGGTGCCGGCGGATCAGCGGATGGCGCTGCACCGCTTCGGCATCCTTCGACGGCTTGATCACCATCGACCGGCCCTGACGGTCCCGCTCGCCATACAGGCCGTCGGGGGCATAGGCCTTCTTCGCCGAATGCAGCGCGATGCGGCCTTCGAGGCGCTGGCGCAACCGGTCCGGCATCGCCTCGAGTGCTGCGTGCTGGTTGGCGAACAAGGTGTCGCCGCCGACCGGCGGAATGACCATGCCGTAAAGACAGGTGCCGGCCGGTGGCCGCGGCTGGAAGCTCCAGTCGCTGTGCCAGGTCTCGGCGAACAACGACGAGCGCTCATCGGCGCGGCGTTCGACGGCGATGATGTGGCGGCGACCGGGAATCGGCGCGATGAACGGGTCTTCGCCGAAGCCGCCGAAGGCCTGCGTGATCCGCTCCAGATCGTCGTCGCCGAGATGCTGATCTGGAAAGGCCAGCACGTGGTGCTGCAGCCAGGCCGCGCGCAGTGCAGCGATCGTCTCGGAAGCCAGTGGCTGCGACAGATCGACGCCGCTGACCGAGGCGCCGCAGGCTTGTCCGGAACCGCTGATATGAAGTCGGGTGCTCATGCCGGCAGTCTGCAGCAGACCTTGCCCGGCTGTCTGCCGCTCGGTATCGGCCCGAGCGATCAGCCACCGGATCGTGCAGCGAAGGCCCGACCCTGCCCTTCGGAATCGTTTCGAATCGCCCGACATGGGCTATCTCTCCCAGCGGCGGTGACGCGCTGTCGGCGGCAGTTCTGTGAACAGTCGGTTACATTTCCTGACGGAAGCCTCAGATGTCGGTTGAAGGCCTGCAAATGGCCTCATTCGTGCTGGGGCGATGACCGTCCAACGACCGGAGACTCACGGATGATGCGATTGATCGTGGCTGCAGCGGGCGCCCTTGCGGCTGCAGGTGCTGCTTTTGCGGAACCGCTGGCGCCGCCGCCAGCCAACTACGACGCGTCGTTCGCCGCGCCGAATGGCCCGCCGGCAGCCGACCTGCTGAGTCGTACCGCCGCGATTGCGCAAGCCGCACCCCGACGGGCCGGCCTCGCCTCGACGGTCGATGCCACGCTCGGCGCTGCGACCTTCCTGTGGGCCGACGCGCGGGCGCCGATCGCCAGCTTTGCAGCACTTGCCGCTGAAGCGCGAACCATCGCTCGCGCTCGCGAGTACGCCAGCCGACAGGCCGCGCTGCTCGGCGTCAGTCGGGCGACGCTGGATGCCGCCGAAGCGCGTGTCGTCCATGCCATTGCCGGCGGTGCGAGCATTGTTCGCCTGCAGCAGTCGGTCAGTGGCATCGAGGTCTTCAATCGCCAGTTCAATGTGCTGATCGGCAGCAACGGCGAGCACATCGCCACGTCCGGCTACTTCGCGACCGCAGCCACGCCTCGCTCGGCACAGCGGCTCGGTGCGGCACAGGCCGTGGCCGCCGCCATCGCCGATGCCGGCGGCAGCGTGCTGGCGGCAGCGTTGCGGCCGTCGCGCACGGCCGGGCGTTACACCAGTTTCGGCAAGCTCGCGACCGGTGACTTGAACCTCAGCCGCGATCCGCGTGCCAAGCAGGTGCTGTTCCCGCTCGCTGATCGCCTGGTCGCCGGCTGGTATGTCGAAGTCGTCGGCAACGGCAGCGATGGTTCGACCCGCGCCTATGGCACGGTGATTTCGGCGGAGTCCGGCGCGGTGCTGTTCCGCAAGAACCTGGTCGAGCAGGCGGTGCACAGCTACCGCGTGTTCGCCGATTCCGATGGCATCCACCAGCCGTTCGACGCGCCGCTCGGCAACGGCCTGGCGCCATTCCCCGGGTCGGCGCCGAATGTCGTGCAGCCTCGGGTCAGCGCGGTGGCCAATCTGGTCACGCTGGACGCTGGCCCGGTCTCGACCGGCGATCCGTGGCTGCCCGCCGGCGCCACCACCACCGCCGGCAACAATACCGACGCCTATCTCGACAACGGACTGCTGTTCGGTGCGCCGCTCAGCGCGGCTGCAACCGATGGCTACCAGCCGCGCAGCAACGACGTGCGCGCCAGGCTGACCGGCCCGGCGACCTTCGATCATCCGATCACCGCCGATGCCAATCCCGCCAACAACACGCCGCGCCAGGCGGCGATCGTCAACCTGTTCTTTCTGAACAACTGGCTGCACGACATCTTTTACGACCGTGGCCTCAACGAGGCGGCCGGCAACGCGCAGGCCAGCAACTACGGCCGTGGTGGTGAAGAGGGCGATGTCCTGCTGGCCGAAGGCCAGGACGCCTCCGGCCGCAACAACGCGAACATGCTGACGCCGGCTGATGGTTCCAGCCCGCGCATGCAGATGTACCTGTTCGATGGCGCGATCAAGGGCACGGTCAGAGTGACCGCGCCGACCGTCCGGCCGAAGCTCGTGTTCAGCACGGCGAGCTTCGGGCCGCAGGTGTTCGATGTCACGGCACCGATCGCGCTGGCCAACGAGCGCGGCGGCATTTCCAGCAGCGACGGCTGCGCCGCCGGCCAGCCGCTGCCGGTGACCGGCACCACGCTGCCGGCCGCGCCGGACCGCAACCTGCGCGGCAAGATCGCGCTGATCGATCGCGGCAACTGCGCGTTCACGACCAAGGCGCGGTTTGCTGCAACGAGTGGTGCGATCGGCCTGATCGTGATCAACAACGAGCCGCTCGCCGACCCGATCCCGATGGGCAATGCCGATGTCCCGCAGCTGCCGATCAACCTGCCGCTGCCGCTGACCACCGATGGCCAGTACCGCCTGCCGGCCGTGATGATCCGGCAGGACGCCGGCAACAACCTGAAGGCACAACTGGCGCGCGGCAGCGCGCTGCAGATGCGCATCAACCGCCTGCCGTCGATCGACTATGACGGCACGCTCGACAACCAGATCATCGTCCACGAGTTCTTCCACTACGTGTCGAACCGCCTGGTCGGCGATGCCAGCGGCTTGTCGAACAACCAGGGCCGCAGCATGGGCGAAGGCTGGAGCGACTTCGCGGCGCTGATGCTGACGGCACGGCCGGAGGATCTGGCAGTGCCGGGCAATGCCGCTTACGGCGGCGCCTATCCGCTCGCCTACTACTCGACGCCAAGCTTCAATGCCGCGTACCAGTACTTCGGCATCCGGCGCCAGCCGTTCTCGCGCAGCTTCGCGTTCAACTCGCTGACCTTCAAGCACATCCAGGACGGCACGCCGTTGCCGACCACTGCACCGACGGCCTACGGCCAGGACGGCGCGACGAATTCGGAGGTGCACAACACCGGCGAGATCTGGGCCAACATGCTCTGGGAAGGCTATTCGACGATGCTGGCCAGCGGCCGCTACAGCTTCGCGGACAGCCGCGCCCGGATGATGGATTACGTGATCGCCGGCCTGAAGATGACGCCGAATGCGCCGACCATTCTCGAAGCGCGTGACGCCGTACTGGCTGCGGCACTGGCGCGTTCGCAGGCCGACTACCTCGACCTGATTCGCGGCTTTGCCCGTCGCGGTGCCGGCATCGGCGCGGCTGGCCCGGGCCGCAATTCGACTGACCACGTCGGCGTCGTCGAAAGCTACTCCGCGCCGTAAGCGCTCGCAGCAACTTCCGGCCCCGCCGGCTCCGTTCACACGGAACCGGCGGGGCCTTTTCATTGCTGGAACCTGGTTTCAGCCGCCTTTGAAACTGCGCCGCCACTGCGACGGCGACACCCCGAAGCTGCGCTGGAAATGCGCGCGCAGCGACGACGGCGCGCCAAGCCCGACCTGCTGAGCAATGCGCTCGATCGGCTGGTCGGTGGTTTCCAGCAGGCGCTGGCTGTATGCCAGCCGCTCGGCCAGCAGCCAGTCGCCGACGGTGGCACCGGTCTGCAGACGGAACTGCCGCGTGAATGTGCGGCGGCTCATCAATGCGCGGGCGGCCAGGGCATCGAGCGTGTGCGCCTCGTCGAGATGGCTGCGCAGCCAGTCGATGACTTCGCCGAGCCGCGAACTGCGCATCGACACCGGCAGCGGCTGATCGATGAACTGGGCCTGGCCGCCCTGCCGATGCGGCGGCACCACCAGCCGCCGCGCAACGGCATTGGCCTGCTCGACACCGTAGCCCTGACGCAGCAGGTGCAGGCAGCAATCGATGCCGGCCGCGGTACCGGCCGAGGTGACGATCTGCCCCTCGTCGACATACAGCACGTTGGCATCGAGCTGCACCGACGGATAACGCATCGCGAAGTCCTGCGCGTAGCCCCAATGGGTGGTGGCCCGGCGACCGTCGAGCAGGCCGGCCTCGGCCAGCACGCAGGCGCCGAGGCACAGGCCGACGATCCTGGCGCCGCGCCGTGCTGCCGTGCGCAGCGCTTCGAGCAAGGCCGGCGGCGCGGCTTCGGCCGGATCGCGCCAGCTCGGTACGATGATCATGTCGGCGGCCGCCAGCGCTTCCAGCCCATGGCGGATCTCGACACGGAATCCGGCGGTGGTCATCAGACTGCCGGGGGTGACTGCACAGACGCGGAGGTCAAATGCCGGCAGACCCGGATGCCGATCGCCAAACACCACGCAAGGCACGGCCAGATGGAACGGGCTGATCTGGTCGAAGACAACGACAGCGACCACCACTGAGGCAACGGGCTCGGGCATCGACATGGGCAAGCGGACGGGCGGAATCGGAGTTGGCCCGATCTTGGCGATGTTTGTCCATCAGGCCACTTCGATGACCGCCGATTTCGATGGACCATAGCCGCTCAGCCACTGGAACCGGACATGACCCAGATTGCCCCGATTGCCCTGCTCGACACGCTGCTGGACACCTGGAAGCCGCAGATCGGCGACGCGTTTGCCGGCTATCGCAACCACTGTCAGCGCATGGCCGCGCTGACGCTGGCACTGCTGCCGGCTGCCTCCGACGACGACCGCAAGAAGATTGCCATCGCCGCCTGTTTCCATGATCTCGGGATCTGGTCGGACGGCACTATCGACTACCTGCCGCCGTCGTCGCGGCGGGCGCGCGACTACCTTGCGTCACAGGGCCTGCAGGCCTGGACCACCGAAGTCGAGCTGATGATCGACGATCACCACAAGCTGCGCCGTTTCAAGGACCCGGCGTATCCGCTGGTCGAAGCGTTCCGCAAGGCGGATCTGGTCGATGTGTCGCTGGGCCTGATCAAGTTCGGTGTGTCCGGCGATACGGTACGGGCGCTGAAGACGGCCTACCCGAACGAAGGCTTCCACAAGACGCTGATGGGTCTTGCCGGCAGCTGGTTCAAGCGCCATCCGCTAAGCCCGCCGCCGTTCATGAAGTGGTGAGGTCAGCTACGCGACGGTTCAGCCCGGCTTGCGCGTGCGCTTCGACAGGAATGCGGTAACCGCCTTGATGAAGCCCGGATCGCGGCCGAGCCGGGTCTGACCCTCGGCTTCCCGCGCCAGTTGCGTGGGCAGATCGGCATCCAGCGCAGCGTCGAGCGCGGCACGGGTCTCGGTCAATGCAGCGGGCGATTTCGCTGCCAGCCGTACGGCCAGCGCCTGCGCGGTCGAGGCCAGCGCCTCGTCATCGACCACCTGCCAGATCAGCCCCCACTGCGCGGCCGTGGTCGCATCCAGTGCATCGCCAAGCAAGGCCATGCCGCGTGCCCGCGCTCTCCCGACCAGACGCGGCAACTGCCACGTGGCACCCATGTCCGGCATCAGGCCGATATCGATGAACAAATAGCGGAACGACGCCGAGCGCGCCGCGATCACCAGATCCCCGGCCAGCGCCAGCGCTGCGCCACCGCCGGCCGCGATGCCGTTGACGGCGATGACGACCGGAATCGGCAAGCTGCGCAGACGTTCGATCAGCACGTTGTAGTGGCTACGCATGGCCGCTCCGAGGTCGATGTCCTCAGGCCGGGTATCGGCCAGGCTGCCGGCGCCAAGGTCGGCACCGGAGCTGAATGCCCGGCCGCTGCCGGTCAGCACCAGTGCCCGAGCGCAGTCGGCGATGGCGCGATCAAGCCCGGACAACAGCGCATCGATCGTCGCCAGATCGAGGCTGTTCAGCGTGTCGGCGCGGTTCAGCGTCAGCGTCGCAACGTCTGAATCGAGGTGATAGAGCAGCATGTCGGTCATCGCGGTCGAACGGTTCAATGCCACGGAAAGGTCAATCTTCGAGCAGCACGTATTCCGATTTCGGCGCGCCGCAGGCCATGCACAGCCAATCGTCGCGCACATCCTCCCAGCGCGTGCCGGGTGCGATATCGAACTCCGGCACGCCGAGTTCCTCGTCGTAGATCTCGCCGCACAGCACGCACTGGTACTTCCGCCAGGGCTGGGTATTCATGCAGGGTTCTCCTCGCGTGGGCGCGTCAGGCCAGCGTGTAGTTGATCGGGACGTACTTCGGCCCGCATACGAATTCGGACTCCGCGAACTTGCCCGGTGCCGCCATCTGCACCGATGCCAGCCGCGGCAGCAGCTCTTCCCAGAGGATCTTCATCTCCAGCCGCGCCAGATGCTGGCCAAGGCAGATGTGCGGACCGTAGCCGAAGCCGACGTGCCGATTCGGGCTGCGCTCCGGATCAAACCGGAACGGGTCCGGGAAAGCCTCTTCATCGCGGTTGCCAGAGATGTACGACAGGTACAGCAGATCGCCCTTCCTGATCTGCTGACCGCGCAGCACGTAGTCCTCGGTGGCCGAGCGCACGAACTGCTGTACCGGGCTGGTCCAGCGGATGGTTTCCTCGACGAAGCCGGGAATCAGGCTCGGGTTGTCCTTGACCTTGCGGAAAATCTCCGGGTTCTCGGCCAGCGTCCACATGCCCATCGCAGTGGTCGCCGACGTGGTGTCGTGACCGGCGGTCGAAGCGATGACCAGGTACGAAATCATGTTCCGCTCGTTCATCGGGCAGCCGCCGATCTTGCCGTTGGCGATCACCGACGTCAGGTCGTTGACCGGGCATTGCTGCCGGTCGCGGATCATCGATTCGTAGTAATTCTTGAACTCGCTGTAGACGATGTCCCAGGTCTTGATGATCTCCTGCGGGTCGGTGATGTTCGCGCCCGGCCGGCACAGATCGGGATCGGCGTAGGTGAACAGCCAGTGCGTCAGGTCAAGCATCTTGGCGTGGTCTTCTTTCGGCACGCCGATCAGCGTCAGTACCACCTCCGCCGGGTAGCGGAACGCCAGCTCGGTGGCGAAATCGGCACCCTGCCCCTTGGCCAGGAATGCGTCGATGTAGCGCCGCGCCGTCTCGCGGATCTGCGGCTCGAGCTTGGCGACCGCCTGCGGATAGAAGTGCGGCTGGGTCACGGCGCGATGCTCGGCGTGCTCCGGATCGTCCATGTGCACCAGCGTCTTGAAGATCGTCGGCAGGCCGCCGGTATAGCTGCGCATCAGCTGCTCGGCCAGCTGCGAAGCCAGCGTCTTCGAGCGGTCGGCGCTGTGGAACAGGTGGTCCTGTCGGGAAATCTCGCGGATGTCGTCGTACTTGGTGACGATCCAGTGCGGGTCGTAGCCGGGGACTTCGGCAATCGCCAACGGATAGTCCTTGCGCAGCCGCGCGAAGATGCCATCGATCACTTCCCGCTTGCCGATCCCGAAGGTGGCCGGGTTGAACGCAGGGGCAATCAGATCCACCGGGATGGTCGGTGCAGTCGACATGGTTCTCTCCTCCATGCTGGAACAAGGCGCAAAGCGCGCCGGGGCACGGTGCGCGGCGCTTCTGGCGAGCGCCGTCGATGACCGTGAAATGAACTTAGCGCGCGAATCGACGACACGCAATTTGCGTATCATTTATACGCATTCTTGCCCTGACGCGACCTTGCCCAGCCATGAAGATGCGCGAGCTCGAACGCCGCACCGGCGTCAACCGCGAAACCATTCGCGTCTACCTGCGCCACGGCCTGCTGCCGGAGCCGCAGCGCCCGAAGGCGAACGTCGCCGACTACGACGAGCAGCACGTGCGCGGCATCTTCACGATTCGGCAGCTGCAGAAGGACAAGCGCCTGCCGCTGCGCCGCATCAAGCAGGCCGTTGATGGCGACGCCAGCGCGATGCCGGCCGATGCCAGCCAGTTCTCGCAGCTCGACAACCTGATCGCCGCACGCGTCGGCATCGACGATGCACTGCTGCCGATCGCGGCGATCGCAGCAAGGCATCCGAAAGCGGCCGACGACGCGCGACGCCTGGAGAAGATCGGCGCGATCAAGCGCATCCGGCGCCGTGACGGCTATTTTCTAAGCCGTATCGATGCCCAGCTGGTCAGCCTCTGGGGCGAAATGCGCAGCGCCGGCTTCACCGAGGCTTGGGGCTTCACGCCCGATGTCTGCAAGCTGCATGTCGATGCGGCGCAGGCACTGGCGCACGAGGAACTGAAGATCTTCCTTGCCCACACGACCGGCCAGCAGCCCGACGATCCGGCTGCCGACATGGCGCAGGCGGCACTGACCCACCTGCTGAGCTTTTTCGGCCTGATCCGGATCAAGACCGTGCTCAGCGACTTGCGGCAGCGCGGCCGTTGAGCAACGCCGTCCGCCCCGTCAGCAGCCTCAGCGCCCGTCGATCAACGGTGCCAGCAGCGCCGGATCAGGCAGGCTCAGGCCGAGCTGCCGTGCCACGCTGTCGAGCTTGGCGCGCGCCTCCGGATCGAGATGCGCAAGCAGCAGGATCACCGGCCGGATATCCGCCAGCCGGAACACGGCGCGAATGATGTCGGCAAGGATCGCGTTGTCCTGAATGACCGGCAGGTTGATGACCCGCTTCTGCAGCGCCGGCGTCATCCGCGCGACGATCGGCAGCAGCACGTCCCAGCGGCCGATCGCCTGCGTGTTGCGAACGATGTTGTTCAGCGCCGCTTCCGGCAGCTCGCCGGTAATCGTGGCCAGCTTCTGCTGAAGCGCGCCGTCGATGCCGGAAATCAGCGCCAGCGCTTCCGCCCAAAGCTCGGATGATCCCGTCGCGGCATGAAGGACGACGTCGCTGAGCCGCTGCGGCGGGATCCGCTCGACGATGTCGCCGAGCCGCTCGGTGCTTTCGGCGAAGAACGCGATGTGCAACAGCTTGGCGTCGTCGCTGATCGCGTCGACCACCGGCCGGATCGCATCGAGCGCGATCAGATCGATGAAGCGACCCATCGTCACGTACTCGCCGCGCTTGGCCAGCTCGCGCGCGATGGCGACGATCAGGTGCTTCGGAAAGCCGGCGATCAGTGCCTCGGCGGAGCGCGGATCCAGTTCGATGCAGGCATCGACGAGGAACGGCAGCTTGAGCTTTTCGGCGATCTCGATCGCGCGCGCGGCCGGCACCAGTCCGCAGACCCGCGCACAGATCAGCGGACCGATCACCTTTTCGATGATCAGCACCAGGATCGGGATCGGCAGCAGGCGGCTGGCGGTCGCCATGTTGTGGAAACGCTTGCGGTCGGCGTCGAACATCGCCGCCGTCGCCTGTTCCCGCAGCGCGCGAATCAGCGGTGCATCGAGCTTGCCGAGCCAGGCCAGAGACGCATCGTCAACCCGGCACAGCCGTGCCAGCTTGATGATCTCCGCTCGCTGCGCCAGCGACAGGCCGGTCAACTCCGCTGTTGTCCCGACAGTTGCCATCGTTCAGAGATCGAGGATCTTGCGAACCGCGCCGCGCAGCAGCAGCGGGATATGACTCAGCGATTCGGTCAGCGCTGCATCGACCTGCGCTTTCTGCCGCTGCTTGGCCGCCGTCATCAGTGCCGCCAGCCGAGCCAGCTCGGCCGGCTCGAGCACATCGAGGCCGGCCGGCGGCGTGCGGTCCAGTGCCGACCGCAGCGCCGCCAGCGAGGCTTCCCGACTACCGCCGGCGGCGCTCGACATCAGTGCGCCGTCTTCGCCGGCGCGAGGTTTTTCGGCATCGTCTCAGGCGCCTGGCCCGGCTTCGGCGGAAACAGGAACGCGGCGATCGCCGGCAGGCCAAGCACGGCGCCGAACATGTTCGCGGTGAACATGAACAGCAGCAGCAGGCCCATGTCGATCTGGAACTGCAGCTGCGACAGCAGCCAGGTCGACACCGAGGCCGCCAGCGTCACGCCGGTGAAGATCACCGCCTTGCCGGTGCCGCGCAGCGTCTCGAAGTACGCCACGCGCAGGCTCTTGCCTTCCTTCAGGCCAGAGGCCAGCACGCCGTAGACATAGATGCCGTAGTCGACGCCGATGCCGACCGCCAGCGCCAGCACCGGAAGCGTGGCGACCTTCATGCCGATGTCCAGCGCCGCCATCACCGCGTAGCCCATCTCAGACACCAGCGCCAGCGGCAGGATGATGCAGACGATCGCCTTCCACTCGCGGAAGCACATCCACAGCAGGATCAGGATGACGACATAGACCAGCAGCACGACGCGGCCTTCCTGCTCGTGCACCACTTCGTTGGTCGCCGCCATCACGCCGACGTTGCCGGTGGCCAGCGCGAAGTTGACCGGGCATTCCAGGTTCATGCCCTGATAGCTGGCCTGCAAATCAGCCTGGCGCTTCTTCGCCGCTTCCAGCTTCTCCGGATCGGCAGCGGCACCCTCGCCGAGCTTGAACACTTCAAGGTTCGTCGCCTTCAGCTTCTGGAAGGTGTCGTACTTCGTCGCGCAGTATTCCGGCTTGGTGTCCGGCGCTTTGGCGTAGAAGTCCCTGGCGTTCTCGTCGTTGAACTTCTTCACTTCCTCGACGATGTGGCTGATCGTTTCGGCCTTGTGATCCTTGGTGAACAGATAGATCGCCAGCGCGTCGCAATCATCGTTCAGCAGCCCGGTGGAGGTCGGCACCAGCGCGGTGGCCTGCGCCAGCGCGAACTGGTTGCGCGGCAGCACCAGCGCATTCAGTCGGCCTTCGGACAGACCCTGGTAGACAAGCTTGGCAAAGGTCAGCAACGACAGGGTCGACTGCACGCCGTCGGTGTTTTCCATCTTCCACGCGAAGCGATCGGCCTGATCCATCAGCTGGTAGCTGACGCAGCCGTTCGGGCGGGTTTCGGCGATCACCTTGAAGATGTCGACGGCGATCTGGAAGTTGTCGGTGATCGCGTTGAAATCCTGGTTGAAGCGCGAGTCCGGACGCAGCTCCGGCACGCCCTTCAGCGCGTCGCCGACCTTCAGGTCTGCCTTGCCCCACAGCGCCCAGCCCAGCATCGCGCCGCTGGCCGCCAGCACCATCGTCGCCACGGCCGGCTTGGTGACGCCAGACAGCCACCACCAGATCGGATCGAGCTTGGCGTCCTTCTTGGTCTGCCGCGCAATGAAGGCATCGACATCCTTGAGCTTCACCATCGTCAGCCAGATCGGCACGAACATCTTGTTGGCGACGATGATCGCCAGGCCGCCGAGCACGGCGTTGATCGACATCTCCTGAATGATCTGGATCTTGATCAGGTAGATGGTCGCGAAGCCGGCGACATCGGTCAGCAGCGCGATCGTGCCGGCGATGGCCAGACGGCGGAAGGTTTCCAGCGAGGCATCGAAGCTGGACTTGCCGGCGTGGACTTCATCGACCCAGGCGTTGACGTACTGCACGCCGTGCGACACCGACACCGCCAGAATCAGGAACGGCACGAGGATCGCGAACGGATCGACACCGTAGCCAAGGGTCTTCAGCAGACCCATTTCCCAGATCACCGCTACGACCGACGAGAACAGCGGAATCATCGCCAGCTTGAACGAGCCGCAGTACACCCACAGCAGCGCACCGGTGATGATCAGCGTCAGGAAGAAGAACCCGGCGACTTCCAGCGACGCCTTGGTCATGTCATCGACGATCTTCGCGAAGCCGATGATGTGGACCTTGATGCCGTCCTTCTCGTACTTGCTGCGCAGTTCCTCCAGCGCCTTGCCGATCTTCAGATAGTCGATCGGCTTGCCGGTTTCCGGATCGACTTCCAGCAGTTCGGTCAGGATCATCGCGCCGCGCTGGTCATTGGTGACGATGCGGCCGATCACCTGTGCCTTGGCGACGTTCGACTTCACCTTCTGCAGCACTTCCGGCGTCGGCTGGTAATCCGGCGGAATCACCGTGGCGCCGCTCAGGCCGCCCTCGACGTTCTCGACGTAGTTGACGTTCGGCGTGAACAGCGAGGTCACGCGTGAGCGGTCGACGCCGGGAATGAAGAACACTTCATCGGACGCCTTCTGCAAGGTCGACATGAACTCCGGCGTGTAGATGTCGCCAGTGCCTTCATCCTTGATCAGCGCCACCAGCACGGTGTTGGCGCCGCCGAAGTCGCGGTAGTACTCGCGGAACTTCTCCATGTACGGATGTTCCAGCGGCACCGACTTCAGCCAGCCGGCATCCGGCTGCAGCCGCGCCATCTGCGCAGTCAGGAAGATCGTCATCACGATCAGGATCCAGTGCGTGAGCTTGCGCCGGGCATAGATGATCGGTTCGACCGCCCTGAGAATCTTGTCGGCCCACACGCCGCCTACTGCTGCTCCTGCCATATGCCTTCCCCGAGTTCTTCTGGTTCTTTACCGCGGCCGCGAATTCAGCGGCTCAAGGCTTCGCGAAACGCTGGACGCCCGATGTGCCGACGACGATCAGACCTTCCGCCGTCGCGAGGCCCGCATTCATGTTGATGTTGGTCGGCAGCTGCAGGCGGACCAGCTGGCTCGCTGCCAGATCCGCCTTCATGAGCCGGCCGTTGGCGCCGAACAGCAGCACCGAACCGTCATCCGCAGCCGAACCGCCGAACAGGCTTTCGGTGTCGTCCGACGCCAGACGCGCCCAGCCGGCGACGTCGCTGACCGGATTGCTGACGTCACCCGATGCCTCCGGATTGGCCGCCGCTTCGCGCAGTGCCACCAGATCGGCTTCGCTGAGCGCCGCCGCCACGGTGATGTCGGCCGCATGGAATGCGTTGCCGCGCAGGCCGAACAGCACGACGCCAGTGCTGCCGGCAGCAACGGCCCCGAAGTAAGAGCCGGTATACGGCGACTTCAGCTGGGTCCACGTGGCGCCCTGGTCATCGGAACGGGCAATGAAGCCACGCTCGCCGGTCAGCAGCAGCGCGCCATTGCCGATCCGCGTCAGCGAATATAGGTTCGGCTGTTCCTCGAATACCGGGGATTCGATGATCTCCCAGGTCTTGCCGCCATCGGCGGTCTTCTGCAAGCGGCCGTTGCCGCCAGCGACAAAACCGTTCTGGCCGTCGACGAACAGCACGTCGTAGTAGGCGCGGCCCCAGGCGGCATCGAACTGCTGGAGCGTCCAGGTGCTGCCGGCATCCTCGGACGCGAGGATGGTGCCGTCATAACCAACTGCCCAGCCGTGACGCTCGTCGACGAACTGCACGCGGTTCAGCGTGGCGTCGGCCGGGGTCGCCACCTGCTTCCAGCTGCTGCCGTCCGACGACAGCAGCACCACGCCGCGCTGGCCCGCAGCCACATAGCCGCTGCCCGCCCTGGCGACACTGAGCAGCAGGCTGGATGACGCCCGCGGCGCGAGCACCGACGGCCGCGCGCTGAGCGTGGTGTCCGGTCCGCGATCGACGTCGGCGTCGTCTTCCTGCGCCAGCAGCCAGGCTGGAAAAGCCAGCGTTGCTGCAATCGCCGACGCCAACAGCGCCGGCTTGAACTTGTTCTGGTTCAACGTCATCCCCGTTCCCCTGAAACCCTTCGATGCGATGACCGGCGGCAGCACGCGCTACCGCCGGTCACGTTCACATCCTGCTTTTTCGCAGTGGACTTACTTGGTGCGCGACTTGCGGCTCAGGCTACCCGGCGAGAACTCGTCGTCCTTGAAGTTGACCTTGAAGTCGGAAATCTTGTCCTCGTTCTGCAGCGCAGTGACGAAGTAGCGGCCCGACTGCAGGTCGTAGATGATTTCCGGGATGCCGGTGACCGTCGGCACGAACGGCACCGAGATCAGCTGCGCTTCCTGCACCTTCCACAGCTGGTCGCGGTTGTCGTAGGCATCGACCGCAGCGATCGCCCAGCTGTCCTCGTCGACATAGAAGCGGCGCTTCTTGAACTGGTGACGCAGGCCGTCGCGGATCGTCGCCTCGACGACCCAGACGCGGTGCAGTTCGTAGCGCGACAGGTTCTGGTTGATGTGCCCCGGACGGATGATGTCCTTGTACTTGATCAGCGGCGCATTGATCAGGAACGAGTTGTACGGGATGTACATCTCCTTCTTGCCAACGAGCTTCCAGGTGTAGCGGTCGAGCGCACCGTTGAACATGTCGACCTGGTCGTTGAACTGCTCGCCGTCGGTGCCGATGTACGGGTTGTCGTAACCCACATCCGGCGCCTTGTTCACGCGACCGAGGCCCGGGTTGAAGATCCAGGCGTTGCGGCCCGACCCTTCCGCACCCGACGTCTCATGCACCAGCGTCAGCTGACCGGCCACACGCGCCGGCGCCACGACATTCGAGAGGTAGTACAGCAGGATCTTGGTGCCCGGCGCCGACTCTTCGAGGTTCGCGTACTTGAACTTCACGTCCTCGATCAGCTTGGTGATCTTGTACGTGCCGTCCTGCTTGACGATCGCCTGGTTGTTGAAGCGCCGCACGGCTGAACCGCGATAGCGCATCTTGTGATTCCACATCACTTCGGCGCCGCTCTGCGGAATCGGGAACGGGAAGCCGAGCACTGCACCGTCGACTTCGTCGGTGCCCTTCAACTCGGCAGTCGAGGCGTTCTTGATCGACGCAGCGTTGATCTGGTCCGGGAAGAACGCGGTGCGCAGCGTCGGGTAGACGATCATCTTGTACGTCGGGTACTTCGCGAACAGCGCCTTCTGGCCGTCGGTCAGCTTGTCGGCGTACTTCGCCATGTTGTCCTTCGTGATGATGAACGACGGCGCTTCGTACTTGCCGCCACCGCCGATCTGCTCGCGCTGCTTCTGCGCCAGCGCCTTCAGGTCCGGCGGCAGCTTGGCGATGATGTCGTCGATCTGCTTCTTGATCTTCGGGTAGTCGGCGATCGAGAAGTTGTCGACGTACTTCAGCAGCGTGTCGAAGTCGGCCGGCGAAGCCTTGCGGATGTCCTCGAACTTCAGGCGCAGCTCTTCGAGCTTGGTCGGTGTCAGGCCACGGATGTCGGCGTCGAACTGCTTACCGCCGATCCAGGCCGGGATCGTGCCGTCAGCATTCGGACCGGCGATCGCGCCAACCGGCGTCAGTTCCTTGCCCAGCTTGGCGGCATCGGCAGCCGATGCCTTGGCATGCGCTGCCGACGTGGCGCCGAGGCCCATGCCGACGCTGATCGCGCCGGCAAACATGACCCAATTCATGCGCTTCAACATAAGTGACTCCTCTGTGAAGAATTATTGTGTGCTTCGACACCCGCGCCGCCACGGTGTGGCAGGCGCGGAGTCCGAACGGAGAAACGAAACCTCAGAACGTGTAGCCGACCTGGAAACCGATGATGTCGCGGTCACGCTGGGTGTTGTTGGTACCACCGCCGGTCGAACCCTGATAGACGAGCTGACCGGTCCACGGGCCACCATTCTCGAAGATCGCGCTGGCCTGATACTGAATGCGGCCTTCGATGAAGTTCTGGATCGGCAGCGGCGCAATACCGTAGACGTCATGGCCGAACAGCAGTTCCGGCTTGACGTTGATGCCGAGGAACACGTTGTTGTATTCGAAGCGGCTCAGGATCCGGTAGCCCGCCGAGAAACTGTCGGCGAAGCCCGAGGTCTGCTGCGTGGGATTCAGCGAACGGGTGTCCGGCGTGCCATTGGGCCTGCCGGTACCGTCGGCACCGGGGCTGGCATGAGAACCGTTGTTGTCGCCGCCCTCGAACTGCAGTCGGCTCCGGCCCGGCATGTTGATCACATGCGTGAAACCGACTTCGACCAGCAGGATCACCTGGTCGGCGCCGAACGGGTTCTCCGACGAGCCCAGCGCCCGAATGCCGGTGATGTCGACCTGCTGCACCGGTAGCCGCTCATAGCCGTTGATGCGCTGGTTCGGCTGCACCTCGATGCCGCGGTACAGCGACAGGAAGTCCGGCACCGCGTTGCGCGACGCTGGCAGCGTCACGTTCGATGCCGCTGCCGGCAGGATCACCGGAAGCCCGTTCAGCAGCGCGGTGACCTGGCCAAGCAGTTCCTGCGGGTTCGCCGTCACGATGTCGGCGATCGCACCGGGCAGCGACGCGATCGTCTGGGCAATGAACTGCGGCGACACGCCGAGCGTGATGTCCTGACGCGGCAGCGATGGCTGCAGACCCGCGAAGAACACGTCGGTCGCCGCAACCTGCAGCGGCATGTTTGGACGCAGCGAGTACTCGCCGGCGATCGACCACTTGCCGACGTTGGTGTTGAAGCTCATGCCGACCATCTGGATGTTCTCCGGGTACGCGAAGAACACCTTCTCCGAGTCGATCGGCGCCGGTTCCAGCCCGGTTTCCGGATTCAACCCGATGAAGCCGTTGCAGGACGTGAACGCCTCGACGAAGCCTGCCGAATTGCGGGCGCAGGACTCGTCGGTGGCGATCACGCTGAAATACGGCAGACGGCTGTGATAGTTCAGCGCGTAGAAGCCGAGTTCGGTGCCGCCATTGAGTTCCGGCAGGTACCAGGTGAACTTGCCGCCGACCTGACCCTGATTGTTCGGCCGCGCGAACTTCAGCGGCAGCACTTCGGCCGTGAACGACGACGTCGAGATCGCGTTGATCGGGAACGGGATCCGCTGCAAGCGCTGCGGGTCGTCGTGGAACTGGCCGACCGAGATATTGAAGTTGTCGTTGTTGTAGAAATCGATGTCCGAGTTGAACGCACCACCCGGATCCACGACGACCGGCCGATAGCCGATCTGATAGACCAGATCGAGCGACATGCCTTCGCCGATCGATGTGTTCAGCGCGATCAGCGGTGTGGAGCGGAACACTTCGCTGATCGGCGTGCCCGGATGGCGCAGCAGGCGCGCATCCGGCGGCTGCAGTTCGTTCAACGCATTGAGCGCGAGGTAAGTCGATTCGCCCCAGCGATAGCGCTGCCAGCCGACCGTGACGCTGTACTCGTGATCGAGCAGCGTGAACGGACGGCCGATGAAGAAATCGCGGACCTGCAGGTCCTGGCCGAGCGGATGACCGCGGCGAAACGGACGCCCCTCGTTGCGCGGCTGGAACGTCGTGTCCGCGTTGGTTTCCGTGAACCGGTAGTTCACCGGGTCGAAGAAGGCGATCGCGGCGAACTTGTAGTTCCAGTCGCCATAGTTGCCGGCGATTTCGCTCGACAGCTTGATGATGGCCGCCGTCGGATCCCACTGACGGTAGTTCAGGTCGCCATCGTCCTTGTTGGTGCCGAGGAGGGCACCGGGTGCATCGACGAGGCGCTGGTTCGGTCCCGGATCGCCAGTGAATGACAGGCAGCCGTCGGGGCACAGGTCCGGATTGATGCTGAGCTTGCCGAGCAGGCGGGCATCGGGTTTTTCGGCACGGAACGCGCCGGAATACGACAGGGTGTTCTTCCAAGTGCCGGTCAGTTCGCCGAACTCGAATTCCAGCGCCTGCGCGGGCGACAGGTTGAACGCGATCGCGGCCAGCGTCGCGCTGCTCATCAGCTTGCGTTTCATCAGTTACTCCCCTCTGTCGGTTCAAGCGTCGTGTCGATGCACGACTGTTGTTCTTGTGGTGATGTCGACGCCCGAGCCACGACGTCGCTGCCGGAAAACGTCCGCAGGTCAGTTGCCGAGCAGGCCTCGGCCAACGAAATGCACATAGTCGCGAATCAGGTCGTCGAAACGCCCCGCATACATCGTCGAATGATCACCACCGAATGGCGAATGCCGCAGACCGCCAATCGCGGTGAGGCCGAAGATCGTCGAGCTCATCCCGAGCAGCAACTGGAACTGCAGTTTCTCGCGTGACTTGTCTGGGTGACGCGCTGCCAGCCTCGGTTCGATCTGGTTCAGGAACGGCGCGCATTGCTTGAGCACCAGCGACTGCCCCAGGTCACCGCCGTCCGAGGCCAGACGCGCCACGAAACGAATCGCATCGCGGCCAAGGTCGTCGGCATGGAACACCTTGATCAACGGCATCACCAGTGCTGCGACCAGGTGCTCGTCGTTCAGCGTGCCCTTGCGCTCCTGTTCGACGATTTCGGCAATGGCGGCAGCGAAGTGCGGCTCGAACATCGAACGCACGAATTCGGCGACGGCAATCACCAGACCCGGCTTGTCACTGAAGTGGTAGTGGATCGCCGACTGATTGCCCTGCCCGGCCTTCTGCACGATCTCGCGCAGCGACACCGCGTCGATCGCCCGCTCGGCAAACAGCTTCATGGCCTCGCGAACCAGCACTTCCCGCGTGTTGGCGCCGGTCTGCGCGACGCTGCGGCGACGCGCACTGCGCGGCGCGATCGAAGGCTTGGCGGTTTTCTTGACAGCCATCAGCATGGGCGGGAAACATGCTCAAGGGTTAATGCGAGTCCATTACGATATTCGCATTCAGGTTTTGGCGGCAAGCCCGCGACAAAAAAATTCACCAAGGACGTTCACCATGCCGGATACCCGACATTCCGCAGCCGTCAGTCCGACTGCGCTGTACACCGGCGCCGTCTGGGCGAAGCACCGCCTGTCGCATCCGGCATTCGCCACGATCGAGGGTCGCCTGCTGTACGCGGCCGGCGCGCCGGCGATGATGCTGTCACGCCGGTTTGGCGGGCCGACACTCGACGGTCTGCTGCTCGCGCGGCACGAAGTGATCGACGAACAACTACATGCCGCGATCAAGGCCGGCACCGTGTCGCAGATCATCGAGATCGCCGCAGGCCTGTCGCCACGCGGCTGGCGTTACGCCCGCCGCTATGGCGATCGCATCCGCTACGTCGAAGCCGATCTGCCGGCGATGGCAGCACGCAAGCGCGCCCTGCTGGCACGGGTCGGCTGCGCCGAAACCGCGAACCATCGCGTCGCCGACATCGATGCCTTTGCGCTGACCGGACCTGCCAGCCTCGACGGCATTGCGGCCTCGCTGGATCCGGAACGCGGCACGGCGATCATCACCGAAGGCCTGATCAACTACTTTCCGCTCGATGCCGTGAACGGCCTGTGGCGCCGCATGGCAACCACGCTGCAGCGCTTCCCGAACGGCCTCTATCTGTCCGACCTGCACATTGCAGGCGAGAACCGCAATCTGGCCGTGCAGGCCTTCGTGCGCCTGCTCTCGGGGTTCGTGCGCGGCCGCGTGCATCTGCATTTCGGCGCGGCGGCCGAGGCCGAATCGGCGCTGACATCGGCCGGCTTCGCCACCGCCACGCTGATCTCGCCGGCCGACTGTGCCGACCGTCTGCGCGCCTGCCGGGACCCGGCCGCCCGGCTGGTCCGCGTGATCCGGGCCAGCACCGCTGCGCGAGTCTGACGCTGGAAGTTTGTGAACACTTGTTTCATGATCTGCCGCGCCGCAGCACGACCCTCGCCATGACCTCATCCTCGAAACCCGCTCCCGACCGCGACCGTTCCGGCTATCGCGTGCAGCTTGTCGACCTGCTGAAAGGCGTCGTCGAAACGCTGCCCGATGTCCTGAAGGTGCAGCGGGGACTGTGGAATCTGGCAACCGCTCGGCCGACGTCGGTCGGCTCGATCGGCCTGCGTCTGCAGCAGCTCGCCGAGACCCAGCCGCACGCCACGGCGCTGAAGTTCGATGACCGCCGCTGGACCTACGCCGAGTTCAACGCCTGGGCCAACCGGGTGGCCGCCGCCTGCCGCAGTGCCGGCGTCCGGCGTGGCGACGTGGTGGCGATCCTGATGGCGAACCGGCCGGAAACGCTGGCGACCATCGCCGGTGTCGTGAAGCTTGGCGCCGTCGCGGCGATGCTCAACCACAACCAGCGTGGCGATGTGCTGGCCCACTCGTTGCGCCTGAGCAAGCCGGTGATGATCGTGGCCGGCGAGGAATGTGCCGAAGCCATCGCTTCGCTGTCCGATCAGTCGGTGCTCGACGACATCGCCGCCAAGGCCTGGGACGGCGCGACGCCACCCGAAAGCTGGCAGGACTGGACTGCCGCGACCGATCGCGAAGCCTCCGGCAACCCGCCGGAAACCGCCACGATCCTGCTCAAGGACGCCTGCTTCCATATCTTCACGTCGGGGACCACCGGCCTGCCCAAGGCCAGCGTGATGAGCCATTACCGGTGGACGAAAGGCATGGCCGGCCTCGGTCAGACGACGCTGCGGCTGACTGGCGATGACACGCTGTACTGCCCGCTGCCGCTGTATCACAACAATGCGCTGACGGTGTCCTGGGGTGCGGTGCTGGCCGATGGTGCAGCACTGGCCTTGAGCCGGAAGTTTTCCGCGAGCCGTTTCTGGGACGAGATCCGCGCCTATGAGGCGACGGCGTTCTGCTACATCGGCGAGCTGTGCCGCTACCTGCTGAACCAGCCGGCGTCGCCGCGCGATCGTGCGCACGCGGTCCGGCTGATGGTCGGCAACGGCCTGCGCCCGGAAATCTGGGATCAGTTCCAGAGCCGCTTCGGCATCCAGCGGATCGCCGAGTTCTACGGCGCCAGCGAATCGAACCTGGCCTTCGTCAACAGCTTCAACCTGTCGAAGACGGCCGGCTTCTGCCCGCTGCCGTACGCGATCGTCGCGTTCGACGCCGATGCCGAGGCCCCGGTGCGCAACCGCCGCGGCCGCATGCAGCGGGTCGCCCGTGGTGGTGTCGGCCTGCTGGTTTCGGAAATCACCGAGCGCGCCCCATTCGACGGCTACACCGACAAGCGCGCCAACGAAGCCAAGCTGCTGCGTGACGTGTTCAAGAAGGGCGACTGCTGGTTCAACACCGGCGATCTGGTCCGCGACCAAGGCTTCAGGCATATCCAGTTCGTCGACCGCGTCGGCGACACCTTTCGCTGGAAAGGCGAGAACGTCGCTACCACCGAAGTCGAGGCGGCGCTGAACCGCATTGCCGGTGTCGAGCAGGCGGTGGTCTATGGCGTCGAGATTCCGGGCTGCGATGGCCGCGCCGGGATGGCGTCGCTGTCGTGGACCCCAGCCCGCTTCGATGGCGAGGGCGTAGCAGAACAGCTGCGCGCCACGCTGCCCGCCTACGCCGTGCCGCTGTTCATCCGCCTGCGCCGCGAGCAGGAGATCACCGCCACGTTCAAGTTTCGCAAGGTCGATCTCAAGCGTGACGGTTTCGACCTCGCGAAGATCGATGAGCCGCTGTACGTGCTCGACGACGGTCGCTATCGCAAGCTGACGCCGACCTTGCACGCAAAAGTCATTTCCGGAGGAATGCGCCTGTGAACATCACGCTCGACATCGAGCGCAGCCTGCTGCTGCCGGTCGATCATGGCCAGGCACTGAGCCTGCTCGACGACCTCGAATCCACGATCGGCCGGTTTCCGAACCTGAAGCGACTGACGCCGCTCGGTCCGAACCAGTACCGCTGGGACATGCGCACGATGGGCGTGCGCATTGCCAAGATCGCCTACGACTTGAGCTATGCCGCGCAGTACGAGATCGACCGCAAGGCCGGCGTCATCCGCTGGAAGCCCCTGCGCGGTCATGGCAATGCGCAGATCAGCGGCGAGATCCGCCTTGCCCGCAGCGCTGAGCAGACCGAGATGCGCTTCCGCGTCGATGGCGTGATGAACGACGTCCCGGTGCCATTGCTGTATCGGCCACTGGCCGGGCCGTTCATCGTCAACAAGATGAGCACGCTGATCGAGCGCTATCTCGCAGCAACCGCTGCCGCGCTGGCTGCAGCGCCGGCTGGCGGCGGCGTCAAAAGCTGACGCCACGCTGCCGGCAGCCAGCGCAATTGCTGAATCCGTGACGAAGCGCGCGCGTTTCTGGCGATAATCGCAGCGCGCATGTGCGCTGCACCATTTTGCGGGCGAAGCCGATGATCCGTCGTGTCGTGTTCAACCAGAAAGGTGGCGTCGGCAAGACCACCATCGTCTGCAATCTAGCCGCGATCGCCGCCAGTCGCGGCTTGCGCACGCTGGTCATCGATCTCGATACCCAGGGCAATTCGACGCAGTACCTGCTCGGGCCGCTGGCGGCGACCGCCGACCGGTCGATCGCCGATTTCTTCGAATCGACACTCGGCTTCTCGATCCAGACACCGCCGTTCGTCACCTACGCAACCAATTCGCCGTACGAGAATCTGGATGTCGTCGCCGCCAGCACCCGACTCGACGATCTACAGGTCAAGCTGGAAGCGAAGCAGAAGGTGCAGAAGCTGAAGCAGGCGATCGACAAGCTGAAGGGCTACGACGCGGTGTTCATCGACACGCCGCCGGCCCTGAACTTCTACAGCCGCTCGGCACTGATCGCCGCCAATCGCGTGCTGATTCCGTTCGATTGCGACGAGTTCGCACGTCAGGCGCTGTACACGCTGATCGACAACATCCACGAAATCCGCGCCGACCACAACGAGGATCTGTCGATCGAAGGGATCATCGTCAACCAGTTCCAGTCGCGCGCGAAGCTGATGCAGCGCGTGGTGTCGGAACTGAAAGCTGAAGGCCAGCCGCTGCTCGATGCCGCGCTGTCGTCATCGGTGCGGGTCAAGGAATCGCATGAGCAGCACAAGCCGATGATCCATCTCGACCCGGCTCACCGGGTGACGCAGGAATACATCGCGCTGTACGAGTCGCTGGGGCGCTGAACCCAGCCCGCTGTCATTTCGGCGAGACCCGAAATGACAGCGCGGCGAAATGTGGATCTGACCCCAATAAGGCGGCTTATTCGGGTTTGCGCGGCTTGTAGCCGGTCCAGCCGGCCGGCTTCGCGGTGCGATCGATCTTCTTGACCGCGTCACGGCGCGGTACGTCGCCGATCTTTCGCTCTTCGGCACCCGGACGCGAACGGCGCTCGCGCTGCGGCCGCGCCTTCTTCGGCGCTTCGAAGCCGACCGCCGCTCGCAGCGCATTCAGCTCGTCCTTGTCCAGCTCGCGATAGCCGCCGGACTTGACGCCACGGCCGAGCACGATCGGGCCATAGCGAACGCGGATCAGGCGGCTGACCTTGAGGTCCTGAGATTCGAACAGGCGACGCACTTCACGATTGCGGCCTTCCTTCAGCGTGACCTTCCACCAGGTGTTGGCGGCGGATTTGGCTTCGGCACCGTCGTCCTCGTCGTCGAAAGCGACTTCGGCGCGCTCGCCGGCTTCGATCTTGTCGAAGTGCGCCGGGCCGTCGTCCAGCTCCACGCCCTTGCGCAGCTTGTTCAGCGTTTCATTGGTGATGCTGCCGAGCACGCGCACCGCGTATTCACGCTCCAGTTCGAAGCTCGGATGAGTCAGCCGCCGCGCCAGTTCGCCGTCGTTGGTCAGCAGCAGAAGGCCGGAGGTGTTCAGGTCGAGTCGGCCCACCGCGATCCAGCGGCCGGAATCGAGCTTCGGCAGCTTCTTGAATACCGTCTTGCGGCCTTCGGGATCGTCGCGCGTCACCAGCTCGCCGACCCGCTTCTTGTAGAGCAGGACCTGGGTCGCTTCCTTGTCCATCGAATGGCGCACCGAGCGGCCATCGACGGTGATCCGGTCTCCGGCGACCACGCGCTGGCCGGCCGTGGCCGGATCGCCGTTCACCTTGATGCGCCCCTCTGCGACCATCGCTTCGACAGCGCGCCGGGAGGCAATGCCGGCATCCGCCAGCACTTTCTGGATGCGCTCGCCGCCCGCCTTGGAACCGCCCTTCGGCGCGTTCAATGCAGCACCACGTCGGCAGGCGGCTCGGCCGATGGCGGCGCGGCCTGTTCGTCGACATCGCCCTCCTCGGCCGGCACGGCAGTCGGCGCAAGCCCGGCACCGAGCTTCGACAGCGCGGCTTCGAGCTGTTCGAGATCCTTCACGTCCGGCAGCGCCGGCAGCTGATCGAGGGTTTTCAGGTTGAAGTCATCCAGGAACTGCGAGGTGGTGCCGAACAAGGCCGGGCGGCCGGGAACATCCTTGACGCCAAGTTCGCGGATCCAGCCGCGCTCGCTGAGCGTGCGCAGGATGTTCGACGACACGGCAACACCGCGCACGTCCTCGATCTCGCCGCGCGTGATCGGCTGGCGGTAGACGATCAGCGCCAGCGTTTCGAGCAGCGCGCGCGAATACTTCGGCGGCTTTTCCTGCCACAGCCGGCCGACCCATTCGGCGTATTCCGGGCGCACCTGCACGCGCCAGCCGCCGGCGACTTCGCGCAGCTCGCTGGCGGTGCCGGAAAAGCGCGCATCGACCAGCGCCAGTGCTTCGCGCAGCTCGCGCTTGCCGAGGTTGAACTCGGAGCCAACGAAACGCACCAGCTGCTCCATCGACAGCGGGCCGTCGGAGGCCAGCAGCAGCGCTTCGATGATCAGGCTGATCGCCGCGAGATCGACCGCTGGCGCGGGGTTCGCGTCCGCTTCGGCGATCGGGTTGTCCTGCACGTCTTCTTCCACTTGATTCGATTCCTTCAATTCACGCACCACGAGTACGTCAGTATCCCAGCAAAGCCTGCCGGTTCGCGTCGCGCCACCATTCGAAGAACGGCACCAGCACCACCAGCAGCACGATGGCCGCGCCCCACAGGCTGCCGATCGCCAGGAACCACGCCGCGCCCGCCCAGCCGAACTGCATGGCCAGCACGCTGAGAATGTCGAGCGGATCGCGGTTGCGCTTCGCGGACGCCACCTGCACGAACGAACGCCGGGTCACCGGATAAGGCCGCGCCACCTCGATCGCGCAGGCGCAAAAGCCCGCGCCGAAGCCACAGACCAGACAGACCAGACCGGTCCACGGGTCCTGCACCGCCGCCCAGATCGCCGCCAGCAGCATCATCGCCAGCACCGGCGCCAGCGCCGCCACGCACTTGCAGGCGATCAGCAGGCTGCGCGGTTGCGGAGCGCTGCCGAGCAGGGCCGGCAATTCCTCGGCACTGATCATCAGGTTCGACACGTACTGGCTGAGCTGGGCCGCGAAGAACGTGGTGGCGGCAACCGCTGCGGCCAGCCGGTACTCGCCGCGAAACAGGTTGCCGTAGAAGAACGCGACGATCAGCAGCGGCTGCGCTGCCAGCGCGATGGCCAGACGGGCATCGCGCAGGATGGTTCGCCACTCCTTCAGCATCAGCACGCGGAACAGGCGGGTATCGAAATGCAGAGCAGCACCGGTCGACTGCGCTTTCGGCGTGGCCTGCTCCGGGGACTGCACCGCGAGCAGCACCACCGGCGCGGCAAAGCGCGCCGCCGCGATCAACGACAGACCG
Source organism: Gammaproteobacteria bacterium (assembly GCA_026398875.1). Lineage (GTDB taxonomy): Bacteria > Pseudomonadota > Gammaproteobacteria > Nevskiales > Nevskiaceae > Nevskia. The sequence goes on from JAPLSB010000019.1 coordinate 511,793, forward strand.
GCCAGCAGCAGCAGGATCAGCAGCGCTTCGGCATCACCGGTCAGCGCCAGCGCTGGCAGGCGCAGCAGGCCGGCCCAGTTGCCGAGGCCGGCACCGGACAACGCCAGCGGATCCGCCGCTTGCGCGGTTTCGGCATCTTCGCGGCCGACCAGGCTGCCCAGCACGAACAGCAGCGGCACGCCGGCCTGCAGCAGCTGCAGCACCCGGCGTGCGCGAACCAGCCCGAACAGCCGCACCGTCAAGGTCATCAGGGCCAGTGCGATCGCCACCGTCAGCGCCGCCATCATCACCGTGACCGGATAGGCCAGCAGGAACACTGGCCGGCCGAGCAGCGCACCCATGTTGGCAACCGGCGTCACCAGCAAGATCGAGATCGCCCAGGTGCCAGCGACCAGCGACAGCACCCGCATCGCCATGATCCGGTGGAACGGCAGCGGGCTGGTCAGATGCAGCGTTAGTTCACGGCCCGCCAGGATCAACCGGAACGTGGCGAGCAGTGCCGCCATCAGCATGAAGAATTCGAGGCTCAGCAACAGCACGCCGGACAGCTCCAGCAGCTTGTCGACCGGCATCGGCTTGCGGATCTTGAACATCGTCCACAGCACCATGCCGGCGCCGCCATGCAGCAGCACGATGAACAGCGCGTACAGGCCAAGCGCCCACAGGCGGTTCTTGCCGAAGCCGAAGGTGCGGATGGTCACGCGCAAGTCCTGCCAGACCAGCCACGGCAGGCTGCCGGCCGGCAGTCTCATGCGCTTGTTTCCGGACCAGTGGCCGACAGGAACAGCTCTTCGAGCGTCGAATCATCGGCGCCATAGCGGGCGCGAAGTTCATCGAGCGTGCCTTCGGCAATCAGCCGGCCGCTGCGGATCAGGCCGATCCGCGACGCCATCCGCTCGGCCACTTCGAGGATGTGCGTGGTGAACAGCACGGTCAGGCCATCGCGGACCAGCTGGCTCAGGAAGTCCTTGACGCGCCGGGCCGCCGCGACATCAAGACCGGTCAAGGGCTCGTCGAGGATCAGCAGCGCCGGGTCGTGGATCAAGGCACCAGCCAGGGTCAGCTTCTGCTGCATGCCGCGGGACAGGTTCTCGCAGTAGTTGCCGCGCGCGTCCCACAGGTCCAGCCAGCGCAGCAGTTCCTCGCCCTTCTTTTCCGCCACCCGGCCGTCGACACCCCAGAGCCCGGCCACGAACTCCAGGTACTCGGTGCAGCGCAGCTTGCCGTACAGCAGCGGCTCGTCCGGCAGGAAGGCCAGCCGCTGCTTGGCCGCGATCGGCTGCTTCACCAGGTCATGGCCGAGCACCTCGATGCTGCCACTATCCGGCTGCAGCAGGCCGGCGATCATCCTCAGCGTGGTGGTCTTGCCGGCGCCGTTGGCACCGAGCAGCGCATAGAACTCGCCGCGCTCGATGCGCATGTCGAGGCCGTCGACCGCCTGCTTGCCGTCGAAGGTTCGCGCGACGCCGCGTAGCTGCAGTGCAGCGGTCATGCGTCTTCCGCGAGCGCGGGCTCGGCGGAACCCGCCGCCGCGATCGTCACCGGCATGAACGGTCCGGCCTGGGTGATCTCCAGCATCGACGACTTGGCCAGTTCAAGGATCGCAAGCAGGCAGACGACGACACCGGCGCGGCCTTCGGCTAGATCGATCAGATCGACGAAGCGGATCGGGCCGTTGCGCACCCGGTCGAGCACCGAGCTCATGCGCTCGCGCACCGACAGCGGCTCACGGGCAATGGTGTGGCGAGTGAACAGCTCGGCTCTGAGCAGCACCTCGCGGAACGCCAGCATCAGCTCGCGAACGCCGGGCGGTGGCGGCGGACGGGCTTCGACGACCTTGTCCGGCCGTGCCTGCACGACGGCGATCTCGCGGCCGACGCGCGGCAGTGCATCGAGATTCTCGGCAGCGGTCTTGAAGCGCTCGTACTCCTGCAGCCGGCGCACCAGTTCCATGCGCGGATCGCCGCCGGTCTCGTCGTCATGCGCTGGCGGCTTCGGCAGCAGGATCCGCGACTTGATCTCGGCCAGCCAGGCCGCCATCACCAGGTACTCGGCCGCCAGCTCCAGGCGCAGTTCGCGCATCAGCCGGATGTACTCCATGTACTGCTGGGTGATCTTCAGCACCGGGATATCGAGGATGTCCAGGTTCTGCTTGCGGATCAGGTACAGCAGCAGGTCGAGCGGGCCTTCGAAGGTTTCGAGGAAAACCTCCAGCGCATCCGGCGGGATGTACAGATCGCTCGGCAACTGCGACAGCCGCTCGCCGTTGACCAGCGGTACGCGGGTCTCTGCGGCAGCAGGCGCTTCGTCCGCCGCAGCCTCGGCCGGGAACAGGTCCGGCTCGCTCACGCCGGGATCAGCCCCAGCGCTTCGTGGACGCGTGCCAGCGTGGCGTTGGCGCGAACACTGGCGCGCTCGGCACCGTCCTTCAGCACGGCACGCAGGCCATCGCGGTCTTCGCGCAACTCGGCGTACTTCGCCTGCACCGGCTTCAAACAGTCGACCACGGCATCGGCGACCGCGCCCTTGAACGCGCCGTACTGCTTGCCCTCGAATTCGACTTCGAGCGCGGCGACGGTCTTGCCGGTGGTCGCGGCAAGGATCGACAGCAGGTTCGACACGCCCGGCTTGGCGGCGATGTCGAAACGCACGCCGCCGTCCATGTCGGTGACCGCACGCTTGATCTTGCGGACGATCACGTCCGGCGCGTCGAGCAAGTACAGCGCATTGGTTTCGGCATCGTCGGACTTCGACATCTTTCCGGTTGGGTCCTGCAGACCCATGATCCGCGCGCCGACCGGCGGGATCATCGGCTCCGGCACCGTGAAGACTGGCCCATAGATGTTGTTGAAGCGGTTGGCGATGTCGCGGGTCAATTCCAGATGCTGCTTCTGGTCGTCGCCGACCGGCACCTGGGCTGCGTCATACAGCAGGATGTCGGCCGCCATCAGCACCGGGTAGCCGAACAGGCCGGCGTTGATGTTGTCGGCATGCTTCGCACTCTTGTCCTTGAACTGCGTCATCCGCCCCAGTTCGCCGAACTGCGTGTAGCAGTTCAGGATCCAGCCGAGCTGCGAATGCGCTGGCACATGGCTCTGCACGAACAACACGTTGTCTTTCGGATCGAGCCCGCAGGCGATGTACAGGGCAAGGAACTCGTAGCAGCGTTCACGCAGCACCGCCGGGTCCTGGCGTACGGTGATCGCGTGCAGGTCAACCAGCATGTAATGGCAGTCGTAGCTTGCCGACAGCGGCAGCCAGTTCTTGATCGCGCCGAGGTAGTTGCCAAGCGTGAGGCGGCCGGACGGCTGGATGCCGGACAGGACGGTGGGGCGCGGGTTCGCGGTCATCGGTCGGGAAACGGGAGGGTTCAGAAAAGGGTGACGATCATCGAGATCAGGCCGAGCATCAGGCTGATCAGCGGGGTCATGATCGCGCCGAGCACGCCGACGAACGCCAGCAGCAGGATGATCGGAAAGGTGTACGGCTGCAGGCTTTCGAGCTGCTGTGCCGGCTTCGGCGGCAGCGTCACCAGCAGCATCCGGCCGACGTCGAACGGCGGCAGCGGCAACAGGTTCAGCACCAGGAAGCTCAGGTTGAAGCTGATGCCGAGTTGCGCCATCAGATGCACGCCAAGGCCCACGCCTTCGCTGGCACCGTAAGTGAACTTGAAGACGAAGGCCCAGGCCAGCGCCATCCCGAAATTGGCGCCCAGACCGGCCGCTGCGACCTTGATCGCCCCGCCCTTCGGGTCACGGAAATTGCGCTCGGAGATCGGCACGAACTTCGGCCAGCCGATCAGAAAGCCGCCAAGGCCAGCCTGACTCAGCGCGATGAACACGCCGGGCAGCACCAGCGTGCCGATCGGATCGACATGCTTCAACGGGTTCAGGCTGATGCGGTCGTACTGCTTGCCGGTCGTGTCGCCAAGCATCAGGGCGACGCGGCCACGGGCAATTTCACGAACGGTAAGAGCCAGCACCAGCGGCAGCAGCGAAACGGCCAGCCGCTGAAAGAGATCGAGAGAGTCCATCGGCCGATTATACCGGTCGGCTCCCGGCCAACCGCCGCTCAGTCCGCCGCCAGCCCCAGCATCGAGACATCACCCTTGCCCTGGCGCAGCAGCACCGGCGCTGCGCCGGTCAGGTCGAGCACGGTAGTCGGTTCGGTGCCGCAGTTGCCGGCGTCAAGCACCAGATCGACCGAGCGCTCAAGCCGGGCGCGGTCTTCGTCGAGATCGTTGAGCGGCTGATCCTCGTCCGGCCATTGCAGCGTGCAGCTCAGCAGCGGCTCGCCGATCAGCTCCAGCAGCGCCGAAGTCACCTTGTGCTGCGGCACGCGGATGCCGATGGTCTTGCGCTTTTCGTGCTGGACGCGGCGCGGCAGTTCCTTGGTCGCTTCGAGCACGAAGGTGTACGGACCCGGCGTCAGCTGCTTGAGCAGCCGGAACTGCCAGTTGTCGACGCGCGCATAGGTGGCGATCTCGGACAGATCGCGACAAACCAGCGTGAACTGATGATGGCGATCGAATTCGCGCAGGCCGCGAATACGCTCGGCGGCGTCGCGGTCGCCAAGCCGGCAGCCGAAGGCGTAGCAGGAGTCGGTCGGGTAAGCGATCACCGCGCCCTGGCGGACGCGGTCGGCCGCCCGCTGCAGCCAGCGGCGCTGAGGATCGACGGGGTGCAGCTCAAGCCATTCGGATGCCATGCCGGCATTGTCCCACGCCTGTGTTGCAAGGCGACGCCCGGCCCGATGACGCGGCAGACCGCGTGGCTATAATCCGGCCCAATCGCGGTTGTCCGACCGCTGCCTGAGTGTCTGCCGCAGCCATGAATGCCGTGCTTGATCTGATTCCCGCCATCCTGTTCTTTGCGGCGTACAAGCTGTACGACCTGTTCACGGCGACCGCAGTGCTGGTCGTGGCGCTGCTGGTGATGGTGCTGCTGACCTGGGTACGCACCCGCAAGCTGCCGAAGCTGCAGCTGGCCACGGCGCTGGTCGCGACCGTGCTTGGTGGCATGACGCTGTGGTTCCGCGATCCGACCTTCATCCTGTTCAAGCCGACGGCGATCTACGGCGCGTTCGCAATCGCCCTGCTCGGCAGCCACGTGATCGGCGACAAGGTGCTGATGCAGCGCATCCCGCAGAAAGCGCTGGCGATGCCCGATGCCATGTGGCGGCGCATCAATCTGGCCTGGGCGCTGTTCTTCGTGTTCTGCGCCGTGCTCAATGTCTACGTGGCGCTGAACTTCAGCGAAGCGGTCTGGGTGAAGGTCAAGGTGTTCGGCTTCACCGCGCTGATGTTCGTGTTCATGCTCGCGCACATCCCGTTCATTTCCCGCTACCTCGTCGATCCCGCCACCGATGCCGCTCCGCGTTGACAACATCCGCCAGACGCTCGAAGCCGTCCTGGCCCCGACCCGCCTCGACATCGAGGATGACAGCCATCGCCATGCCGGCCATGCCGGTGCCAAGGGCGGTGGCCACTACCGGGTCTATGTGGTGTCCGCCAAGTTCAGCGGCCGCACGCTGATCGCCCGGCACCGGATGATCTATGAGGCGTTGGCCGAGCAGATGAAGGGCGATATCCACGCGCTGTCGATTGTCGCCAAGGCGCCAGAAGAAGCGGCGGAATAGCCGTCGGGCCTGTCTCAAGACAGTCAGCTCACGCGAAGGCGCGACGACAGCAAGCGCCCCTCGTTTCAAAACTTCGGTGTTGCTGTTCTTAGCGTCTTTGCGCCTTTGCGTGAGACCGCTACGGCAAGACTGCTAGCCGCCGATCAGCGCCCGCAGCGCATCGAGATCGAGCACCGGCACGCCGAGCTTTTCGGCTTTCGCCAGCTTCGAACCTGCCGCTTCGCCAGCCAGCAGGTAATCGGTTTTCGCCGACACGCTGCCGGTGCACTTGCCGCCATGCGCTTCGATCAAGGCCGAGGCTTCGTCACGGCTCATGCCGGGCAGCGTTCCGGTAATGACGAAGGTCTTGCCGGTCAGCACCCCTTCGGCCGCAGCTTTCGGAGCCGGCCAGTGGATGCCGGCGCCGCCTTCGTCGACCGAGCGCACCAGCTGCGCGATCACATCGCGGTTGCGCGGTTCGGCAAAAAAGTGGGCGATCGACGCTGCGACGGTCGGGCCGACATCCGGTACCGCCTGCAGCCGCGGAAAGCGTTCCTTCTTCTTTTCGGCGTGCTCGGTCGCAAGATCCGCTTCGGCAGCAGCGAGCAGCGCGTCGAGCGTGCCGAAGGCTTGCGCCAGATCGCGCGCCGTGGTCTCGCCGACCACCGGAATGCCAAGCGAGAACAGGAAGCGGCCGAACGTCGTGGCGCGGCTGGCAGCGATCGCATTGACCAGGTTCTGCGCCGATTTCTCGCCCATCCGTTCGAGCGCGGCGAGCTTTGAAACATCGAGCTTCAGGTAGATGTCGGCCGGTGTGCGCACCTCAAGCTCGTCGATCACCAGCGCCAGCAGCTTGTCGCCGAGCCCGTCGATGTCGATCGCCTTGCGCGACACGAAGTGGATCAGCGCACCGTGCAACTGCGCGCGACACGACAGGCCATTGGTACAGCGGGCAATCGCTTCGCCTTCTTCACGGGCAATCGCACCACCGCAGACCGGGCAGGCCGGTGGCAGCTCGACGACGCGGGCATCCGCCGGACGCTGCGCGAGCACCACTTCCTTGACCTCGGGAATCACGTCGCCAGCGCGCCGCACGACCACGGTGTCGCCGATGCGAACGTCCTTGCGCTGCACCTCATCCATGTTGTGCAGCGTGGCGTTGCTGACATTGGCGCCGCCGACGAACACCGGCTTGAGCCTTGCCACCGGCGTGACCGCACCGGTCCGGCCGATCTGGAACTCGACGTTCTCCAGCACCGTCACCGCTTCCTCGGCCGGGAACTTGTAGGCCACCGCCCAGCGTGGCTCGCGCGACACCGTGCCGAGTTCCTCGCGGCCAGCAAGGTCGTCGAGCTTGAACACGACACCGTCGATGTCGAACGGCAGGCTGGCGCGCTTGGCGCCAATCGCCTCGAAATAGCGCTGGCAGCCGTCGGCGCCCTGCACTGTTTCGATCAGCTCGGAAACCGGAAAACCCCAGCGCTTCAGCTGTTCAAGCATGTCGCGATGACGCGGTGGCGGCGTCCAGCCTTCGGAGATACCGACGGCGTAGGCGTAGAACGCCAGCGGGCGCCTCGCGGTGATCACCGATTCCAGCTGACGCAGGCTGCCGGCCGCGGCATTGCGCGGATTGACCGGCGGCTTTTCGCCCTTCGCCTCGGCATCCGCGACCATCTTGCGGAAGCCGGCCAGTGGCAGGTAGACCTCGCCGCGCACTTCGACCAGCGGCGGCACGTCACCATGCAGGCGCAGCGGCAGGCTGCGGATGGTGCGCAGATTGGCGGTGATGTCCTCGCCGGCTTCGCCATCGCCGCGCGTCGCGCCCTGCACGAAAACACCGTGCTGGTAGATCAGCGATACGGCGAGGCCATCGAGCTTCGGCTCGGCGATGTAGTCCACGGCGCCCTTCAGCAGCACTTCGCGCACGCGGCGATCGAAGTCATGCAGCGCGGCTTCGTCATCAGCCTTGCGCAGGCTCAGCATCGGCTGGCGATGGCGCACCGCAGCGAAGGCTGGCGACGGTGCGCCGCCAACGCGCTGGGTCGGCGAATCGGGCGTCTTCAGTTCCGGGTATTCAGCTTCCAGCCGCTGCAGTTCGCTGAACAGCCGGTCGTACTCGGCATCCGGAATCTCCGGATCATCGAGCACGTAATAGCGATGGTTCGCCCGCTCCAGTTGCCGCCGCAGATCGGCGGCGCGCTCGGCCGCCGAAGACATCTCAGGCGGGGAGATGCTGGCGGGCCCAGGACTCGATGTCCTGCTGCAGTTCCCGCGCGCTGGTCGGCGTGAATGGCTGCTTCTTGGCGTCGTAGACCTCGGCACCCAGCGCCACGGCAAGCTTGTCGGCGGTCGCGATCATGTCGCGGATCGCATCGGCCGCACGCACCGGGCCGGGCAGCACCATGAACAAGGTCAGGCCGGGCGTCTGGAAATCCGCGGCCATCGCCGGATCGAGATGTCCCGGCTTCAGCAGGCTGGCGACGCTGAACACGATCTCGTTGCGCGTCAACCGGTGATAGATCTGCCGCGCGCCAAACGTGAGGCGCTGCCCGTTCAACGCGGCATGCAGCTCGTCGCCGGCCATCGGCTGCCCGGTCGGCTGGGCGATCAGCAATGACACGATCTTCTGGACCTGCGGCTTGCTGTCGACGGCAGGCGCAGCAGCAGAAGCAACAGGCGGCTTGGCGGTGCTGACCGGCTTCGGGATCGCCTCCGGGTTCAGCGTCGGCCCGCGCGCGGGAACCGGTTGCGCAGAGACCGGGTCCGGACTGTCGATCAGCTGCTCAAAGCGCGGCTCGACCTTGCGCGGCTTGCCGACGCCAAACTCGTCGAACTGCTGGCCTTCGGCGCCGAAGATGTCGAGCTGGCGCGCACGCGGCGTCGATTCCGGCACCTCGTCAAGGCTCATCGCCTTGCGATCACGGCGCGACAGCACGTACACCGCAAGCACTGCGATGACCGCGAAAATCAGCAACGCCCACTGCAATGGACTCATCGTTTCGCCTTAGCCCCTGAAATCTTCTCGATTGGTCTGTCCGCTACCCCGACGCTCAAGTCGTCCGGGATTCCGCTGCCTCTTCCGCCGTGCCAACCATGGCCACGGCCTGCTGCACGTCGACGCTGACCAGGCGGGAAACACCTGGCTCCTGCATCGTCACGCCATGAAGGTGCTCGGCCAGCTCCATCGTGATCTTGTTGTGCGTGATGATAATGAATTGAACGCCCTGCGACATTTCCCTGACCACCTCGCAGAAGCGGCCGACGTTGGCGTCGTCGAGCGGCGCATCGACTTCGTCCATCAGGCAGAACGGCGCCGGGTTGAGCTGGAACAGGGCCAGCAGCAGCGCCACTGCCGTCATTGCCTTTTCGCCACCCGACAGCAGCTGGATCGTTGAATTGCGCTTGCCCGGCGGCCGGGCCATGACCTTGACGCCGCGGTTCAGCACGGTGGCCGTTTCGCCTTCCGGCGCATCGCCGGTCAGTTCCAGATAGGCCTCTCCGCCGCCGAACAACTGCGGAAAGCGTGCCTTGAAGATGTCGTTGACCTGATCGAACGTGGTCTTGAAGCGGTCGGTGGTTTCGCGATCGAGCTGCGCCATCGCGTCTTCGAGCGTGGTCAATGCAGCGCTGACATCGGCATGCTGCGTGTCGATGTAGGCAGCGCGCTCGCGCCCTTCCTCCAGTTCCTGGATCGCGGCGAGATTGATCGCGCCCAGACGGTCGATACGCCGGCCAATCGCCGCCAACTTCTCTTCCCAAAGTTCGATCGGCAGGTTGCCGTTGGCGTCCGGGGTCAGATACTCGGCCAGCTCTTCGCGGCTGAATCCGGTTTCGCTGAACTGCGTCTCCGCCACTTCGCGGCGCGCGCGCAGATTCTCGAACTCCAGACGCGCGGACTGCAGCCGCTCCTGCGCGGCTTCCTTGCGCGACTCGGTGGCGCGCAGGGCGCGGATGTTCTCGTTCTGGGCGGCTTCGGCTGCGGTCAGCTGTTCGCGCGACGTCCGCAAGCGTTCACGAGCAGCGCCGACCGCGGTCCGCGCCGCCTCGACCTCGGCGGTCTTGGCAACGATCGGCGCATCCAGCTCTTCGCCGGCGACCCGCCGTGTCTCAAGGGCGTCGACCAGCGCCTCGCGCTGCTCGGCCAGCGAATGCAGCGCCTGGTTCGCCGCCGCCAGGGCACTGTTCTGGCTGGCCAGCTGAACCTGCGCCTGATTGCGTTGCTGGCTGGCCTGCGCCTGAGCCGAGCGCGCCTGATTGAGCAGATCGCGACTGGCGGCCAGCAGGCGGCTGCGCTCGGCGCGCTCCTGACGCAGACGCTCGGCGCTGTCTTCGAGATCGCCAAGCCGAGCACGCGCCTCGTCAAGCTCTTCCGCCTGCTGCTGGCGTTGTGCGGCCAGCGCCTCGAGTTCCTGGCTCAGGCTGCGAATCCGGGTTTCGGTCTGCTCCAGCCGGACCGCTTGCGCCTGCCGATGCGCAAGCCGCTGACCGTGACGACTGCGGGTCTGGTCGAAACGTGCGGCGACGGCACGGCGCTCGTTATCGAGCTGCACACGACGGGTGTTCATCTCGGTCAGCCGCTGCTCGCCGTCGCGAACCTTAACGGTCAGCTCCTCGACCGAGGCCTTCAACTGCTTCAGCAGCAGACCGCGGGCAATGACGCCGCTGTGCTGGGGATCGAGCTTCGGATAGCGGATCCACGCGCGACCACGCCAGACGCCGTCGGCGGTGATCACCGATTCCCCGGCCGGAAGGCTCATCGCGATACGTGCCGCTTCGTCCGCCGATGCCGCGGCGTGCACGCCGGACAACCAGTCGATCACGGCGGCCGGGCCGGTGACGCGCGCAGCGAGCGTGCCGGACTGCCCGGCACTGCCCAGCTCGGCATGCAGCACGGTGGCACCGGACTTCGGCCCCGCAGGGGTCTGCGCCGACAGCCAGTCGGGCAGCAATGGAGCCTGCAGCAAGCCGCTCAAGACGTGTTCGACCGCCGCTTCCCAGCCGGCTTCGACCTGCAGCGCCGAATTCAGCCGCGGCAGGTTTGCCCAGCCGTTGCTGCGCAGCCAGTGGCCGAGGTCGGCGTCGTCCTCGCGCAAGGCCGCCTGCTGCAGCGTTTCCAGCGACGCCTGACGCCCACGCGCGCTCTGCAGGGCCTGACGCGCTTCGTGCAATCCGGATTCGACCGCATTGCGCTGCTCGCGCGCAGCCTGCAGTTCGGCATCGACGTCCTGCAGTCGCGATTGCGCCTCGGCAAGCTCCTCGTCGAGGGTGGCCAGTTCAATGTCGACTTCGTTCAGCGAATCACGAATCGGTGCCGAATCGAGTGCGGCGCGTTCGCCAGTGACGCGACGCAGCCGCTCTTCCAGCTGCTGCAGTCCGCGCTCCTGACTCTGCACGCGAACCCGCTCGCCTTCGGCCGCGAGCATCGGCGCCTGCGAGCGCTGCGAGAACTCCTCCCAGCGGCTCTGCTGTTCCGCCACCTTTGCTTCTGATGCAGCCAGTGACTCCTGCTGTTCCTGCTCGCGCGCCTCAGCCTCGTTGGCGCGCGCTTGCGCGGCCGCAGCGGCCTGCGTCAGCGATTGGTGCCGGAGCTGCTCCTGATCGCGCCGACGCGTCAGCTCGAATAGCTGTGCTTCCAGCTGTTCGAGTTCGCGGACACGCAGGTTCTTCAATTCCCGGGCGTGCGCCAGGTTCTGTTCGTGACGGGCCAGCGTGCTTTCGGTTTCGAACACCTGCGCCTGTTCGGTGTTCAGGGCACTGCCGGCCTCACGCACCCGGAGGTCGGCAGCGTCGCGCGCCGACTCGGCCGAGACCACGGCGGCGCGCGCCTCGTCGAGCGCTTCATCAAGTGCTGCGATCGACGCTTCCTGTGCCGAGCCTTGGGATTCGAGCGCACGCAGCCGCAGCAGCAGCACTTCCGCTTTCAGCTGGCGCTCTTCTTCCTTGAATTGCTTGTACTTTTCAGCGTTCGCCGCCTGCTTCGCCAGCACCTCCAGCCTTGCCCGAAGTTCGCCTTGCAGGTCATTGAGACGACTCAGGTTTTCCCGTGTCTGCTTGATGCGCGACTCGGTTTCCCGGCGGCGCTCCTTGTACTTGGAGATGCCGGCCGCTTCCTCGAGCAGCTGGCGCAGCTCCTCCGGCTTGGCCTCGACCATCCGCGAAACCATGCCCTGCTCGATGATCGCGTACTGGTTCTTGCCGCCAAGGCCGGTGCCGAGAAACAGATCGGTGACATCACGCTTCAGGCACTTGGTGCCGTTGAGGTAGTACTGGCTGCCGCCGTCGCGCGTCAGTTCGCGCTTCACCGCCAGTTCGGCATAGGCAGCGAACGGCCCGGTGACCTGGAAATCGCTGTTGTCGAAGGTCAGTTCGACGCTCGCACGTCCAGCCGGCTTGCGGCTGCGCGAGCCATTGAAGATCACGTCCTCGGAATCGGCGCCGCGAAGGTTCTTGATGCTGGCCTCGCCCAGCACCCAGCGCACGGCATCGATCAGGTTCGACTTTCCGCAGCCGTTCGGGCCGACCACCGATGTCAGACGTGATGGCAGCGGCAAGCTGGTCGGGTCGACGAACGACTTGAACCCGGCGAGTTTGATTCCGGATAAACGCATTGACGAAGGATTTCGGAGAAATGGACAGGGCGACCGCCCGTCGCTCGGGCGCCGCAGTTTAAGGGATGGCGCCGGATCGCAGGCCGCCGCCGCGATTCGGGCCGTCGGTGTTGGTCGTCATTTGCGACAATATCGCCGTCAATCTCTCAACCACACCCACAAGCATGTCCACCAAGCCATCGAAAGCGCTGGAAAACTTTCCCAATCCGAACCCGGGTCGTGATTTCTTGATCCGCATGCGGATGCCGGAGTTCACGTGCCTGTGCCCGAAAACCGGCCAGCCGGACTTCGCGACGCTGTACCTCGAGTACATCCCCGAAGCGCTGTGCGTCGAACTCAAGTCGCTGAAGCTGTATCTCTGGAGCTATCGCGACGAAGGCGCGTTCCACGAAGCCGTGACCAATCGCATCCTCGATGATCTGGTGGCGGTCACGCAGCCGCGCTTCATGCGCCTGACGGCTGACTGGTATGTGCGCGGCGGCGTCTATACCCATGTGACGGTGGAACATCGTGCACCGGGCTGGCAGCCAGCCTTTGCCGAGACGGTGCAATTGCCGCCGGCGATGTGGCAAGGCTTCCAGGGACACTGAAGCGCGGCCCGGGCCCCGTGCGCGAAGCACGGGGCTTTTGATCAATCGATCGGGTCAAGCCGATCGTCGTGCGGCGTCAGGAAGATTGGCGGCCAGGTGTCTTCAACTGCATCCATCAGCCGCTCGAAGGCATCGGGGAAAATCGGTTCGAGCGTGCCGACACGCTCGTAGGTCGCCCGATTCGGCCATTGTGCGTAGGCCATCCAGGTGCCTTGCTCGGAGCGATGCAGACGTGAGCCAAGCGCGCCGCGTTGCGCTTTCAGCGCATCGCTCATGTCCGTCCACGCTGTCACGAACTGCCGGATCTTGCCCGGCTTGACCTGCCATTGGTACAGCACGGCAAAACCGACTTTCATCTGCGAGCGAATGGTTCAGGTGCAAGGACGAAGGGATCAGATGTCGAGTCGCTGCTTGAGTCGGTGACAATGACAACGCCAGCAGTGTACTGAACGAATCTCGCCATTGGACAACCCTCCTGCTCAACCCGTGCGCGCCGCCTACCGCGGTCGCTTCGCGCCGACGCCGTCGGGACCGCTGCATCTCGGCTCGCTGATTACGGCCCTCGCCAGCTTTCTGGCGGCTCGCCACGCCGGCGGAACCTGGCTGGTTCGAATCGATGATATCGACGGCCCGCGTTGTCGGCCCGAGCACGCAGCAACCATCCTCAGGCAGCTTGATCTGCATGGCCTGCACTGGGATGAGTCGGTGCGCTATCAGTCGCAGCATGAAGATGCGTATCAGGCCGCCTTCGAGCGACTGCGCGAACAGCAGCTTTGCTATCGCTGCACCTGCACCCGAGCTCGGCTTGCAGAGCTGTCCGTTGCAGGTATCGATGGACCGGTTTACCCGGGCATCTGCCGGGACGCGATGCACCTTCAGATGGACACGGCGTGGCGACTTCGCTTGCCGGCAGGACGGATTGCCCTGGACGACCAGATCCAGGGACGGATTGAGCGTGATTGCACATCCGATATCGGCGACTTCGTCGTGCGACGCGCCGACGGCCGGTACGGCTACCAACTGGCCAGCGTGGTCGACGAGCAACAACAGGGCATCACCGATCTGGTGCGCGGCGCTGACCTGATCGGCTCAAGCCTGCGCCAGAAACACCTGATGCAGCATTTCGGATACGCCGTGCCACGATTTCTGCACATTCCGGTATTGCTCGACAGCAGCGGCAACAAGCTCAGCAAGCAGAACCACGCTGCGCCGATCAGCACGGAACATGCGGCACAGAACCTGATCCGTGCCCTGAACCTGCTCGGTCAGGCGCCGTTTGCTGCCGACTGGCATGGCCGCATCGACGAGATCCTGGCGCGCGCGGTTCGCGACTGGAATCCTGCGCAGATCCCGAGGCAACTCAATCTGAGAGCCTGAGCTTCCCAGCTGTGTCTGCGCAGCTGGTGGGATCTGAATCACTGCAATGGTGCTGTGCACCAAGGTCTGGCATTCTTGGCGCACCGCAACAAAGTGATCCGCATGAACGATATTCGCGTCATCAAGAAGTATCCGAATCGCCGCCTGTACGACACCAACGTGAGCCGGTACATCACGCTGGAAGAAGTGCGGCAATTGGTGCTCAGCAATGTCCGATTCAGGGTCGAAGACAAACGCACCAAGGAAGACATCACCCGCAGCATTCTTTTGCAGGTGATTTCCGAGCAGGAAGAGGGCGGCAACCCGATCTTCAGTTCCGAGCTTCTGACCCACATCATCCGGTTCTATGGCGACCCGATGCAGCCGAGCATCAGCCGTTATCTGGAAATGTCGCTACAACTGTTCCTGCAGCAGCAAACGCATTTCAGTGAGCAGTTGAAGGAATTGCTGGGTCAGGCCCAGCAACCGGTGCAACGCCTGAAGGACCTGGCAGAGCGTCAGGTTCCGATTTGGCGCACCGTTCGGAAGGAATTCCTCAAGAATCTGTCGCGCGCGAAGGCCGTAACCGTGGGGCGCGAGAAAAACGGCACGGAACTTGATGTCTGAACCGTGGCCGGGCGCACTCATTGCCGGGCGCTTGCTGCAGATTCGAATGAAAAGCATCAAGAGGGCGCGGCATCGTTATCGCTCACCACGACACGAACTCGTCACGCGTTGACATCCAGCGAACAAGTGTTCATACTGCACTGCAGCAAAAACTGAACAAACAAAAAGCGCAGCCGATAACTAATCTAATCTGCGCTTTCAGCGTCTCCTCCAGAAAGGCCTCGCGCCTTTCTCGCACCTTGCCCCCTGCATCAGGGGGTTTTTTTTGCGTGTCGTATTTATCGTTGGTTTATTTTGACCACACGCGAAGCCTGTACGAACAAACAGGCGATTACAAGCAAGATCGAGGGTTATTCCTCATGGGCTGACCGACGGCGCCACGCGCGCCGGTCAGCCCGGCGACATCAAGCGACGTCGACGGCCTTCATCGACAGGCGAATGCGGCCCTGCTTGTCGATTTCGAGAACCTTGACGCGAACCGTCTGGCCTTCGCTGAGTTCTTCGGACACGTTCTCGACGCGCTTCTCGGAAATCTGCGAAATGTGCACGAGGCCATCCTTGCCCGGCAGGATGGTCACGAAAGCGCCAAAGTCCATCAGCTTGGCAACCTTGCCTTCGTACACTTCACCGACCTGCACTTCCCGAGTCAGCGCTTCGATGCGAGCAATCGCGGCCTTCGCGGCATCGCCGTCGATGGCAGCAATACGGATCGTGCCATCGTCGTCGATGTCGATCGAGGTGCCCGTCTCTTCGGTGATCGAGCGAATGGTGACGCCGCCCTTGCCGATGATGTCGCGGATCTTGTCCGGGTGAATCTTGATCGTCGTGATGCGCGGCGCGAATTCCGACATCTCGGCTCGCGGCTTGGCGATCGTCGCCGTCATCGATTCGAGGATGTGCAGGCGGCCCGCACGTGCCTGTTCGAGCGCCTGCTTCATGATCTCGCCGGTGATACCGGTGATCTTGATGTCCATCTGCAGCGCCGTTACGCCCGAGGTCGTACCGATGACCTTGAAATCCATGTCGCCGAGGTGATCTTCGTCGCCGAGGATGTCGGTCAGCACCGCCCAGCGGTCGCCGTCCTTGATCAAGCCCATCGCGACACCGGCGACCGGCGCCTTGATCGGCACACCAGCGTCCATCAGCGCAAGGCTGGCGGCACAGGCAGATGCCATCGACGATGAACCGTTCGATTCGGTCACTTCGGAGACGACACGAACGACGTACGGGAAGTCCTTGACCAGATCCGGCATCACGGCGGCGACGCCGCGCTTGGCCAGACGGCCATGGCCGATTTCGCGGCGCTTCGGCGCGTTCAGTCGGCCGGTTTCGCCGACGCAGTACGGCGGGAAGTTGTAGTGCAGCATGAACTGGTCGCGCGACTCGCCCTGCAGGTTCTCGATCAGCTGAGCGTCCTTGCCGGTGCCGAGCGTGACCACACCGATGACCTGGGTTTCGCCGCGCGTGAACACCGACGAACCGTGGGTACGCGGCAGAATGCCGACGCCCATGTCGAGGCGGCGCACGGTCTTGTTGTCGCGCCCGTCGATGCGCGGTGCGCCCGACAGGATGCGATCACGGACCACGGCGTATTCGAGATCGCCGAACGCAGTCTTGACCTTGGCGGCTTCGAACTTCGGCGCTTCGCCGGCAGCCAGTGCGGCGACAGCGGCATCACGGACGGCGCGAACGGCGTCCTGACGGGCCTTCTTGTCGGTGATGGCATAGGCGGCCGTGACATCGCCGGTGTAGGCGGCCAGCGCGGCGGTCAGATCGGCGTTGGCAGCAGCAGCGGTCCACTCCGAACGCGGCTTGCCGGCTTCGGCCACCAGCTCGTTGATCGCCTTGATCGCGGCCTGCATCTGCTCATGGCCATACAGCACGGCGCCAAGCATCACGTCTTCGGAGAGCTGCTGGGCTTCCGACTCGACCATCAGCACGGCATCGGCAGTGCCGGCGACGACGAGGTCGAGCTTCGATTCCTCAAGCTGCTTGTGCGTCGGGTTCAGCACGTAGGCGCCGTCGATGTAGCCGACGCGCGCGGCACCGATCGGGCCCTGGAACGGAACACCGGCCAGCGACATCGCGCAGGACGCGCCGAGCAGCGCCGGAATATCGCCGTCGATCTGCGGATTCGACGAGACGACCATCGCAACGACCTGAATTTCGTTGTAATAGCCTTCCGGGAACAGAGGACGCATCGGCCGGTCGATCAGGCGCGAGGTCAGCGTTTCCTTTTCCGTCGGACGACCTTCGCGCTTGAAGAAACCGCCGGGGATACGGCCACCCGCGTAGGTGCGCTCCATGTAATCAACGGTCAGCGGGAAGAAGTCCTGACCTTCCTTGGCTTCCTTCTTCGCCACGACCGACACCAGAACAACGGTCTGGTCGACGGTGACGAGGACCGCTGCAGTCGCCTGACGGGCGATGGCACCGGTTTCGAAAGTGACGGTGTGGGCACCGTACTGGAATGATTTCTTGATGGGCGCTACGGGATAGACCATGTCTGGCTCTGTCGAACTCGGGAAGGGAACAGCGAAACGACGTCGTGTTTAGCGACGCAGACCGAGTTCGGCGATCAGCTTGGAGTAGCGGCCTTCGTCTTCGCGCTTCAGATAGTCGAGCAGCTTGCGGCGCTGATTGACCATCATGGTCAGACCACGACGCGAGTGGTGATCCTTCTTGTTGGCTTCGAAGTGCGGCTGCAGCGTCTTGAGACGCTCGGTGATCAGCGCGACCTGCACTTCCGGCGAACCGGTATCACCCTTGGCGCGGGCAAACTTCGACACAACGGCGGACTTCTGTTCAACGGAAAGGGACATCGTCAAGCTCCAAGGATGATTTTTACGGTTCTGTAAGCCAACTAGTGTAACGGTCGTGACCAAGCGTCACAACCGGCGCTCTCAGCGTCCTCTCGGGGAGAATGTCGCTGCCAGCATTTCTTCGGACGGCTCGGGGCCGATCCAGCGTTTCGATCCGACGCGGCGGTTGGGTTTGACTTCGGCGATGCAGCAGGCAAGACCATGCGAGCCGTAGACGATCACTTCGCCAGGTTCGGCTTGCAGGTAAGGGCCGCATTCCAGCCCGCGACGCAGCCTCGCGGCGTCGAAATCGTCAACTTCAAGCCGGCGCCAGTCGCCGAGCGCTGCCGATAACGGCATCAGCAGCGCGTTGAGGCGGTCTGCATTGAAATTGCAGCCATGAAGGTCCGCCATGCTCACCATCTGCACCCGCTTGAAAGGTCCTGTTTCCATGCGCCGCAGGCCGATCAAATGGGCGCGCTGACCCAGAAGCGCCGCCCAGTCTTCGCCTAGCGTGCGGATGTACGTGCCCTTCGAGCAGAAAACCTCGAACGAGAATCCGGTTGCGTCGACCTCAAGAAGCTTCAGTTCGTGAATGGTGACGCGGCGCGGCTGGCGATCGACTTCGACCCCTTCGCGTGCGAGCTCGTAAAGGTGACGACCGGCCTGCTTGATCGCCGAATACATCGGCGGAATCTGTTCGATTTCTCCGAGCAGACGCGGCAGCACTGCCTCAATCTGGGCACGGGTCACGCTGGATGGATCCGATGTGGCGATGACCTCGCCCTCGGGGTCGCCAGTTGTCGTCTGCGCGCCGAGCAGCACCTGCGCCTGATAACGCTTGTCCGATTCGAGCAGGAAGCCGCCAAGCTTGGTCGCCTGACCAAAGCAGATCGGCAGCAAACCGGTCGCGAACGGATCGAGGCTACCGGTGTGACCCGCCTTTTCGGCGTCGTACAGACGCCGGACCTGCTGCAGCACGTTGTTGGAACTGACGCCGGCCGGCTTGTCGAGTAGCAGGAAGCCGTCGATCAGCGTGCGTTCACGACGCTGGCGGCTCATCGTCACCGCTCTCGCCATCGGCCACGCGATCCACCGCCTGATCGCTGGCGATGGCCGCGCGAATCAGCCCCCCGACCCGGTCGGCATCACGCAATGCCATATCCGCTGAAAAGTGCAGCGTGGGCACGTGACGAATCCGCAAACGGTCAACCAGCAGATGCCGAAGACGGCCTGCAGCACCGTTCAGCGCCTTGACCGCCTGCTTGAGTTCGTCATCGCTACCCAGCTGACTGACCGACACTTTTGCGTTGCGGACATCTTGGGCAACGACCACGTCCGTGATCGTCAGACCGCCGATCCGCGGATCGGTCAGTTCGGTGCGAATCAACTCCGACAGCTCGCGCTGCAGCTGCGAGTTGATCCGCAGGGTACGGGAATACTCTCTCGGCACTCGGTGCTTAAGCCTCCGCCTTCACGGTGCGCTTGACCTGAACGCGGTCGAAGCACTCGATCTGGTCGCCAGCCTTCACATCGTTGTAGTTCTTCACGCCGATGCCGCACTCGGTACCGACCACGACCTTGCCGACGTCGTCCTTGTGGCGACGCAGCGATTCAAGCTCGCCTTCGAAGATGACCACGTTCTGGCGCAGCACGCGAATCGGCAAGCCGCGGCGGACTTCGCCGTCCATGACCAGACAGCCGGCAATCGCGCCGAACTTGGACGAGCGGAACACGTCACGAACCTGCGCGATACCGACGATCTGCTCGCGCGTTTCGGTACCGAGCAAGCCGCCAATCGCGTCGGAGACATCGTCCAGCACGTCGTAAATGATCGAGTAGTAGCGAACGTCGAGGCCCGTATCCTGAATTCGGCGACGAGCCACACTGTCGGCGCGCACGTTGAAGCCGATGATGATGGCGCGCGACGCCAGCGCCAGGTCGACATCCGATTCGCTGATACCACCGATCGAGCTCGACACCACGGTGACCTTGACCTCGGCACTGGGCAGCTTGCGCAGTGCTTCGGCCAGCGCTTCGGCGCTGCCCTGCACGTCGGCCTTGATCA
Organism: Gammaproteobacteria bacterium; assembly: GCA_026398875.1. Taxonomy (GTDB): domain Bacteria; phylum Pseudomonadota; class Gammaproteobacteria; order Nevskiales; family Nevskiaceae; genus Nevskia. The sequence continues at coordinate 531,459 of JAPLSB010000019.1, forward strand.
TCAGGTTCAGCGACTTCTGCTCCGCCGAGCCATCGCCCATGCGTGCAAACACCTGATCCATGCGAACAGCCTGATTCGAGGCCAGCTTCGCCTCGCGCTGCTTCGATTCACGCAGGATCGTCAGTTCGCGGGCCTTGCGCTCGTCGGCCACCACGACAATGTCATCGCCGGCATCCGGCGCACCGGACAGGCCGAGCACCGCGACCGGGATCGACGGGCCAACTTCCTTCACAGGCTGGCCGGCCTCGTTGAACATGGCACGGACGCGGCCGTAGTGGGCGCCCGAAATGATCACATCGCCCTGACGCAGCGTGCCGGCGCGTACCAGCACCGTTGCCACCGGACCACGGCCCTTTTCAATCGAAGCCTCGACAATGGTGCCGCGCGCCATGGTGTCGACCGGCGCCTTCAGCTCAAGCACTTCGGCCTGCAGCAGGATGGCGTCGAGCAGATCGTCGATACCAGCGCCGGTGACCGACGAAACGCCGACCACCTGCGTTTCACCGCCAAAGTCTTCAGCGACCAGCTCTTCCTTCAGCAGCTCGGTCTTGACCTTGGAGACATCGGCATCCGGCTTGTCGATCTTGGTGATCGCAACAATGACCGGAGCGCCGGCGGCTTTCGCGTGCAGGATCGCTTCCTTGGTCTGCGGCATGACGCCGTCATCACCGGCAACGATCAGGATCACGATATCGGTCAGCTGAGCACCGCGGGCACGCATGCGGGTAAACGCGGCGTGGCCAGGGGTATCGAGGAAGGTAATGACTCCCTTCTTCGTCTCCACGTGATAAGCGCCGATGTGCTGGGTGATACCGCCCGCTTCGCCAGCCGCAACGCGCGTCTTGCGAATGTAATCGAGCAGCGAAGTCTTGCCGTGGTCGACGTGACCCATGATGGTCACGACCGGCGGACGCGGCGTCGCCTTGGTTTCCTGGACATCGCCAGTCGCGGCGTTCATCAGGCCGTCTTCGACGTCGCTGTCCTTGACGAGGCGGATCTTGTGACCCATTTCCTCAACCATCAGCGCAGCGGTGTCCTGATCGATGATCTGGTTGATCGTCGCCATCAGGCCGTTCTTCATCATCACCTTGATCAGCTCGGTCGCCTTCACCGCCATGCGATTGGCGAGTTCGGCAACGGTGATCGCTTCAGGCACTTCGACTTCGCGGATGACAGGCGCAGTCGGGCGTTCGAAGGTGTGCGCGTTTTCGACGTGGATCTGGCCGCTCGGCTTCCGCTTGGCCTTCTTGTCGCGCTTGCCGCCCTTGCCAGCAGCCAAATGCAGTTCACGGCCACGATCGCCGCCACCACGATCCTTGTCGCGATCGGTGCGTTCAGGCTTCTTGGCTGCAGCGGCAGCAGGCGCCGGAGCCGGCGTCGGGATGATCTTGACTTCGGTGGTACGACGCAGGTTTTCAGCAGCGCGGCGGCGCGACGATTCGGCCTCCATGCGTGCGCGGTAAATCGGATCGGTGCGCATGCGTTCGGCTTCGGCGGCCTTCACGCGTTCGGCCTCTTCGGCCGCCGCGCGCACCTTGGCTGCTTCTTCTTCGCGGACCAGTCGAGCTGCCTCCTCGGCAGCAGCACGCGCAACGGCAGCAGCATCGATGACCGCTTCGGACGCAACAGGCTCCGCTGGAGCTTCAGCCACAGGCGACATTGCTTCCGCATTGCTGACGGCAGCGACAGCTTCAGCTTCCACCACCGGCGGCGCGACAACAGGCTGCGCTGCAATAGCCGGTGCGGACGTCGCGTCGGATGCTTCGACTTCGTCGCTCTTGACGTAAGTGCGCCGCTTGCGCACTTCGATGCTGACGGTCTTTGTCGGTGCGCCTCGGCCACCGCCAAGCTTGAGCTCGGTGGTTTCCTTGCGCTTGATCGAAATCCGGCTCGCGGCGCCAAGCGTCGGGTTTGCGCCGGCTGCGGACGGCATGCGCGACATCTTCTGGAGATGCTGCAACAGGGCGATCTTGTCCGACGGACTGATCGGTGAATCTGCACTGGCTACGGCGACACCCGCATCCCTGAGCTGCGTCAGCATTTCAGGAACCGGCTTGCGCAGCTCGGCGGCGAGGTCCAACACGGTAAGGCTGCTCATCGGCGCGCTCCGGAAGTGGTTCAGGCCTTGTTCAACTCAAGGCCACGGGCGGTCATGATCAACCGGGCCGCGACGTCATCGTCCATCGGCACTTTTTCTGTCAGCTCATCAGTCGCGAGATCAGCAAGATCGTCGCGGGTGACCACGCCGGAAGCGGCGAGCCGGTAGGCGAGGTCTTCGTCAACACCCGGAACCGCAAGAAGGTCTTCCGACGGCTGCACCGAAGCAGCCTGTTCAGCCTTCGCCAATGCGCGTGTCAGCAACACATCCTTGGCACGATTCCGGAGCTCTTCGACGATCTGCTCGTCGAATTCCTCGATATCCAGCAATTCCTCATCCGGCACGTAGGCGATTTCCTCGAGCGATGCGAATCCTTCCTGCACCAGGATCAGCGCCACTTCGGCATCGACTTCGAGGGCTTCCATGAACATCGCCTGGACGCCCTGATTCTCCTGTTCCTTCTTCGACTCGGCTTCCGCCGCCGTCATTACATTCAGCGTCCAGCCGGTGAGCTCGGACGCAAGGCGGACGTTCTGGCCACCACGACCGATCGCCTGCGCCAGCTTGTCTTCCGACACGGCGATCGACATCGCATGCGAGTCTTCATCAACGATGATCGACTCGACTTCTGCGGGCGCCATCGCGTTGATCACGAACTGCGCAATGTTGTCCTCCCACGGCACGATGTCGATCCGCTCGCCGGCAAGTTCGTTCGACACGCTCTGCACCCGCGAACCGCGCATGCCGACGCAGGCACCGACCGGATCAATGCGCTTGTCCTTGGCCTGAACCGCAATCTTCGCGCGCAGGCCGGGGTCGCGAGCAGCTCCTTTGATCTCGATCAGGCCCTGCGCGATTTCCGGAACTTCCAGCTTGAACAGTTCGATCAGGAATTTCGGCGCGGTGCGGCTCAGGAACAGCTGCGGGCCGCGAATCTGCGGGCTCACTTCGTAAAGGTAGCCACGCACTCGATCGCCCGGGCGCACCGGTTCGCGTGGGATCACCTGATCTCGCGGAATGATCGCTTCTGTCGTTCCGCCCAAGTCGACGATGATCGCGCCGCGCTCGATCCGCTTGACCAAGCCAGTCATCAATTCGCCAACGCGGTCCGCGTATGAATCGACGATGCGCGCACGCTCAGCGTCGCGAACGCGTTGGAAGATGACCTGTTTGGCTTTCTGGGCGCCGATGCGACCAAACTCGATTGACGGCAGCGATTCCTCGCGCACATCACCCGGCTTCGCATCTGGCTGCGTTTCCTGCGCGCGCGCCAAGAGAATCTGGCGCAGCGGCGTCTCGAAATTCTCGTCTTCGTCATCGACGATGGTCCAGCAACGCCAGGTTTCGTAGTCGCCGGTTTCGCGATTGATCGTGACCCGGATATCCCACTCGGAACCGTAGTGTTCCTTGCTGGCAGAGGCCAGTGCGGCCTCAAGCGCCTGAAAGATGATTTCTTTCTCGACGCCCTTTTCGTTGGAGACGACATCCACCATGAGCAATACGTTCTTGTTCATGAACCTGTCTTCTCCTTGTCGAAATTCGGAACCAGCTTCGCCTTGTCGATCTCGGCGAACGGAATTGTGATGGTGCCATCGGCCGTTTCAATCGCGATCTCATCGTCGGTCGCGCCCAACAGCACACCCTGAAAACGACGGCGGCCGCCAATCGGCGCCAGCGTCTGGATTCTGGCGACTTCACCTTTGAACCGGCGATAGTGTTCCGGCTTGACCAACGGACGATCAAGACCAGGGGAAGAGATCTCGAGCCGATAGGCCTGCGTGATCACATCTTCCACATCCAGCGTCGCTGCAACTTCGCGGCTGACTTTTTCGCAGTCGTCCAGCGTGATGCCTTCCGCTGCATCGATGAACAGACGCAACATGCCGGAACCGTCGCGAGGACTGAATTCCAGCAAAACCAACTCGTAACCGATGGCGTTCACCACCGGTTCCAGCAATTCGATCAAGCGATCTCGAAGCACCCAGCATCCTCGTCAGAACCACGAAGCAACGCGGCTTTGCAACTCTCAAAAAACCAATAAAAAAGGCCCACATGGGGCCCGAATGCAGCGTCCAACCTGAATTGGTAGCGGGGGCAGGATTCGAACCTACGACCTTCGGGTTATGAGCCCGACGAGCTGCCAGACTGCTCCACCCCGCACCGTTCAGTTGACTAGTATAGCGACCCGATGTTCCTCAAGCAACGCTTTTTTGTATTCGAGAATGAAGTTTCATTCGGTACTGCTGGTGCCGACGCCGAGACTCGAACTCGGACGACTTTCGCCGCTACCACCTCAAGGTAGTGCGTCTACCAATTCCGCCACGTCGGCTTCTACTGACTACATGCGCTCACAGGTACAGATCGCAGCGCGTCGCATAGTTTACTGCGGAACCTGCGGCTTGGGGGCTTTTTCTGCATCAGAAGATGCATTTTCTGATGCGGGCGACCCTGGGACCTGCGGCACAACGCCGTCCGCGGCGGGGCTGGCCGGAACGGATCCGGCAGAAGGGGCCGAATCAACTGGCAGCTGCACCGCTGCTGGCTCAACGGATTCCGTCTGAGGTGCTGCCAGCCCATCAACGACGCTCTCGCTGTTGGAACGGCCGTGAACGATGTAGGCAAGTGCCAAGCTGAGAATGAAAAAGGCCGCCGCCAACCAAGCCGTCACTCGGGTCAGAAAGTTGGCTGAACCACGTGCGCCGAAAACCGTACCAGAGGCCCCGCTGCCGAACGCTGCACCAGCATCAGCACCCTTGCCATGCTGGATCAACACCAGACCAATCAGCGCAATGGATACCAGCACATGCAGGACTACCAGGATTGTGTACATGAAAACCGATCTTGTTTTGGTGTCAGGCGTCGCACGCCGCGGCAAGAATCTGCGCCGACGCACAAATCGCAAGGAATTCAGGCGCCTTCAGCGATGCGCCGCCGATCAAGCCACCGTCAACGTCCTCGCATGAGAACAATGACGCCGCGTTGTCAGCCTTGACGCTACCGCCGTAGAGCAAACGAACCGAATTTGCGATTTTAGCATCGTTCTTCGCGACCACGCCACGAATGAAGGCATGCGCCGCCTGAGCCTGCTCAGTGCTTGCGGTGCGCCCGGTACCGATCGCCCATACCGGTTCATATGCAATAACAGCATTGCGGAAGGCTGAAATTCCCGCCGCTGAAATGACGGCGTCGAGTTGCCGCTGGAGCACCGCCTCGGTCTCGTCGGCCTCACGCTCGGCAAGCGTTTCGCCAATGCAAAGTACCGGAATCAGTCCAGCCGCCTGCGCAACGACGAATTTTCGAGCAACGCATGCGTCATCTTCACCGTACAAGGTCCGACGCTCGGAATGCCCGACCAGCACATGACTGCAGCCAACGTCGTTGAGCATCGCAGCATCGATTTCGCCGGTGAATGCGCCAGGCTTGGACTGATCGCTGAGATTCTGCGCGCCGAGTGCAATCGGTGACGCCGCAAGATGCCGATGCGCTGCCTCCAGGTAGACCGACGGCGGGCACACCAGCACGTCGATCGCCGGACACTCGGCGACACCGCGCACCAGACCTTCGAGCAGCGCCGCATTGGACGCCGACGAACCGTTCATTTTCCAGTTACCAGCCACGAGATAGCCGCGAGTCATCATTCCTCCCGTCAATTGACCTAGATTTCGATTGCTGATCCAAGCGCTGCAGCTGCGACACGCAGCGCTTCCGCCATTTGCTTCGCCGCCGCTGCTGCAACGGGCTCCTCGGCGGCCTCAACCATCACACGCACCACCGGCTCGGTTCCCGAGGCTCGCAGCAGCAATCTCCCCCGCCCGACCAGACTCGCTTCCACCGCGCAAGCTGCCTCTCGGACGCTGATGTCGTCCAGTAGTGGCTTAGCCTTCCCGGACACGGGCACATTGAGCAGCACCTGCGGCAGCTTGATCATGCCGCCAACCATCTGCGCCAGCGTCTGTCCTTGCGCCAGCAGTGCTTCCAGAACTTGCAATGCAGTGATGATGCCGTCGCCGGTCCGCGAACGGTCCAGACATATGGTGTGTCCGGACGTCTCTCCGCCGACGACACCATGACGGGTGCGGAGACGCTCAAGAACGTGGCGATCACCCACGGCAGCGCGTTCGAACGGAATCTCCAGTCGGAGGAGCGCCTGTTCGAGCCCGAAGTTGCTCATCACCGTGCCCACCACCGGCCCTCGAAGAGTGCCGGTCAAATGTCGTTGCCGCGCAAGCACGTACAGAATTTCGTCGCCATCAACGGCCACACCATCTGCGCGCACCAGCAGGCAACGATCACCGTCACCATCCAGCGCAATACCCATGTCTGCACCATGCGCAAGCACAGCCGCCTGCAAAGTCGCCAGATGGGTAGAGCCACAACCTTCATTGATATTCAGGCCATTCGGCGACACCCCGATCGGGATGACCTCGGCGCCAAGTTCGTCGAATACCAGCGGAGCAACACGGTAAGCAGCCCCATTCGCGCAGTCGACGACCAGTTTCAGGCCACGCAGCGAATCGCCAGCAAAAGCACCCTTGCAGAACTCGACATACCGGCCTTGCGCATCATCGATGCGCCGCGCGCGGCCCATGGCTTCCGGGGGTACACATTCGAGATCGCGCCCGAGGTAGCTCTCGATCTCCTCCTCAACAGCGTCGCTGAGCTTGTCGCCCTCGCCCGAGAAAAACTTCACACCGTTGTCGAAGTGCGGGTTGTGCGAGGCCGAAATCACGACGCCGGCCTGCGCGCGGTAGGCGCGCGTCAGATAAGCAACGGCCGGTGTCGGCAACGGTCCCAGCAGGTAGGTCTCGACGCCAGCAGCAGCGAATCCGGCCTCAAGCGCCGACTCGAACAGATAACCGGAGCGGCGCGTGTCCTTGCCGACCAGCACACGCGCGCCACGTGTACGACCAAACACGCGACCGGCCGCCCAGCCCAGCTTCAAAGCGAACTCCGGAGTCATCGGGGACTGGCCGACACGACCGCGTATGCCGTCCGTGCCGAAGAATTGTCTGCTCATGTCGTCATTATGAAGTGCACGCCGGTCGTTGCGACGCAGCGCGCACGGCCAGTGCGATCTTCACTGCATCGATGGTCGGCGCCACGTCATGCGTACGCACGATCCGCGCGCCATGCAAGGTCGCAATCGCTGCGGCAGCAACACCCGCAGCGCAGCGCTCATCGATATCGCGGCCGGTCAGCTGTCCCAGCATGCCCTTGCGTGACATGCCGACCAGCGTCGGCCGCCCCAGAGCGACGATCTCAGGCAGGCGCGCCAGCAGTTCAAGGTTGTCGACCAGCCGCTTGCCAAAGCCGAACCCGGGATCGATCAACAGACGATCACTTGGAATGCCGGCGGAAACACAAGCAGCGATCCGCTCGCGGAGAAAATCGACCACGTCATCGACCACCGCCGAGTACGAAGGCGCGAGCTGCATCGTCTGCGGCGAGCCTTGCATGTGCATCAGGCAGACCGCTGCGCGAACCTCTGCAGCAGCAGCCAATGCACCCTCCGATCTAAGCGCGTTGACATCGTTGATGATCGAGGCACCTGCAAGACAGGCCTCACGCATTACCTCGGCTTTCATCGTATCGATGGAGATGATGCAGTCCGATTGCCGTCGCAGAGCCTCGATCACCGGGATCACCCGCCGACGTTCCTCCCCGGCGGTGACGGGCTCTGCACCCGGCCGCGTCGACTCTCCGCCGATATCGATGATCGCCGCGCCCTGCTCGACCATCTTTAGCGCTTGGTCGATTGCACGCGGAACGTCGTCGTGACGGCCGCCATCCGAGAATGAATCCGGCGTGACGTTGACCACGCCCATCACCACCGTTTCGGACAGGTCGAGCTGACGCCCACCCGGGAGATCGATCTTCATGAGCGCAGGAAAACAGGTTTGAAAACAAAAAGGGCCGGCATCAGCCGGCCCTTTCACAGCACGATCGATCAGCTCTGGCTGGCAGGCTTTGGCGCCACCGGCGGCACAACGGTCGTCGTGCTCGGCTTGCTTCCGCTGCTCGGCGGCGACGGGCGCGGCCCGTCCGTCCAAGATCCAGGAGCACCCGGATCCTTGCCCTGCATGATGCGAGCGATCTGATCGCTATCGATCGTTTCGTACTTCATCAGCGCATCGGACATCGCGTGCAGCTTGTCGAGGTTGGCGACCAGAATTTCCTTGGCCCGAGCATAGTTCGTGTCGATGATTTCGCGAATCTCGCGGTCGATCGCGTTTGCCGTGTCGTCCGACATGTTCTTGTGCTGCGTCACGCTGCGGCCCAGAAACACCTCGCCTTCGTCTTCGCTGTAGGCCAGCGGCCCCAGCTTCTCGGAAAGGCCCCACTTGGTGACCATGTTCCGAGCGATGCTGGTCGCGCGCTCGATGTCGTTCGAAGCACCCGTGGTAACGCCATCCGGCCCGAGCGTCAGTTCCTCGGCGATACGCCCACCGAACATCACGCAGATCAGGCTGTTCAGGTTCTGCTTGGAGCGCGAGTGACGATCCTCTTCCGGCAGGAACATGGTCACGCCAAGCGCGCGACCGCGCGGAATGATGGTGACCTTGTAGACGGGATCATGATCCGGCACGGTCAGACCGACGATGGCATGACCCGCCTCGTGGTACGCGGTATTGCGCTTTTCATCCTCGCTCATGACCATCGAGCGGCGCTCAGCGCCCATGATGATCTTGTCGCGAGCGCGATCGAAGTCTTCCTGACCCACGAGCCGCTTGTTGCCACGCGCCGCAAACAGCGCCGCCTCGTTGACCAGATTGGCCAGGTCAGCGCCCGAGAACCCAGGGGTGGCGCGCGCGATGATTTCCGGCTTCACGTCATCCGCGAGCGGCAGTGCGCGCAGATGAACCTTGACGATCTGCTCGCGGCCGCGCACATCCGGCAGCGGCACCACAACCTGGCGGTCGAATCTGCCCGGACGCAGCAGCGCCGGATCAAGCACGTCTGGACGGTTGGTGGCGGCGATGATGATCACGCCTTCATTGCCTTCGAAGCCGTCCATCTCGACCAGCAGCTGGTTGAGCGTCTGTTCCCGCTCGTCGTGACCGCCGCCGAGGCCGGCGCCACGATGACGACCGACAGCGTCGATTTCGTCGATGAAGATGATGCACGGCGCGTGCTTCTTGGCCTGCTCGAACATGTCGCGAACGCGGCTGGCGCCGACGCCGACAAACATTTCGACGAAGTCCGAACCGGAGATCGTGAAGAACGGCACGCCGGCTTCGCCGGCAATGGCCTTGGCGAGCAGCGTCTTGCCGGTACCCGGCGAGCCGCAAAGCAGCACGCCGCGAGGGATCTTGCCGCCCAGCTTCTGGAACTTGCCCGGGTCCTTCAGGAAGTCGACCAGTTCGGAAACTTCGGCCTTCGCTTCCTCGACACCGGCAACATCATTGAACGTGATCTTGACCTGATCGGCATTGAGCATGCGGGCGCGCGACTTGCCGAAGCTCATCGCGCCGCGTCCGCCACCGCCACCCGATTGCATCTGGCGCATGAAGTAGATCCAGACACCGATCAGCAACAGGATCGGGCCGAAGCTCAGCAGGATCTGCATCAGCAACGGCGTTTCCTTCGGCAGCGCGCCGTCGAATTTCACCTTGTTGTCGATCAGGTCCTTGATCAGGCCACTGTTGATCGTTTCCGGGCTGACGGCAGCGAACGACTGGCCGCTCTTCAGCTTGCCTCGGATGTTCTGCCCTTCGATCTCGGCGGAGTCAACGGCACCCGATTTGACCTGCTCGAGGAAATCCGAATAGGCCAGTTTTGCCTGGACGCCGTTGCGCGACGAAAAACTCTGGAATGCGCTGACCAGTACCACAGCGATGACCAACCAGAGCAGAAGATTCTTGGCGAGATCGTTCAACGGAAATTCCTCGGAATTGGTGCTACACAACCGCGTTTTGACACTACACGACCCGGTGATCACGCGCCAGCACGTAGACCTCGGGGCTGCGCTGGCGCGATGCCTTCGGTTTTCGTATCTGCACGGTCTTGAAGCGGTTCCTCACCATCTTCAGGAACGCCTCCGATCCCTCACCCTGGAACAGCTTCACCAGGAATGCGCCTCCCGGTCTCAGACGCTGGACCGCAAAATCCAGCGCCAGTTCACAGAGGTAGATCGAAGACGCCTGGTCGGCAACGTCGATGCCGGAGATGTTGGGGGCCATGTCCGACAACACAAGGTCCGCAGAGCCCACCGGCACCAGCGATTCCAGCGCCTGCAACACCACGTCCTCACGGAAGTCGCCACAAATGAACTCGACCCCCGGCACCTCCTTCATCGGCAGGATGTCGAGCGCAACCAGCCGTCCGTTTCTACCAATCTGAGGTCGCGCATACTGGCTCCAGCCGCCAGGCGCAGCGCCCAGGTCGACAACCGTCATTCCGGACTTGAGGATCTTGTCCCGTTCCTGGATTTCCTTGAGCTTGTAGACCGCCCGCGACCGATAGCCTTCCTTGCGGGCCAGTTGCACATAAGGGTCGGCCTCATGCTCGGCGAGCCACTGGGTGCTGCTCTTGCTGCGCGGTTTGCTCAATACAGTCTCAGAGGTAGCTGACTTTGACGACTTCGAGCTCGCGAATGCCGCGCGGCGTCTGCACCTGCGCGATATCGCCTTCCGACTTGCCGATCAGCGCGCGCGCAATCGGCGAGTTCACCGAAATCAGGCCTTTCTTGATGTCGGCCTCGTCCTCGCCAACGATCTGGTAGCGCAATTCCTCGCCGGAGTCGGCGTCGACCAGTTCGACTGTAGTGGCGAACATGATCTTGCCGGTCTTCGGCAGGCTCGCAGGATCGACGATCTGGGCATTCGACAGCTTCGCTTCCAGTTCGCCGATCCGGCCTTCATTGAAGCCGTGCTGCTCGCGCGCCGCGTGGTACTCGGCATTTTCCTTGAGATCGCCATGCGCACGCGCCTCTTCGACCGAAGCAATGATCTTCGGCCGCAGCTCGCTCTTCCGGTGGCGCAATTCCTCGCGCAGCGCCTCGGCGCCGCGCAAAGTCATCGGGGTCTTGGTGCTCATGCTGCGATCTGCTTGTGGAGGTCCTGAAGACGATTGACGTCGACATGATCAAGGTGGTCCATCGCGATCGCCGCCGCATAGGCGCCAGCGATGGTCGTGAAATAGCAGAGTTTCTGGGCAATGGCGGCAGCGCGGATCGAATGCGATTCCTCGACCGACTTCTTGCCTTCGGTGGTGTTGGCGATGAACTGGATCTCGCCATTCTTGATCATGTCGACACAGTGCGGACGGCCTTCCTTGACCTTGTTGACACGCTCGCACGGCAGACCCGCCGCCGTAATCGCGTTCGCGGTGCCTTCGGTCGCCACCACCTTGAAGCCCTTGGCCAGCAACAGCTTTGCGAGGTCGATCGCGCGTGCCTTGTCCGCTTCGCGAACCGACACGAACGCCGTGCCGCCGGATGGCAAGGTCATGCCAGCGGCCAGCAGCGCCTTGTTGAATGCTTCGCCGAAATGCGCGCCGGCCCCCATCACTTCGCCGGTCGAACGCATTTCCGGTCCCAGCAGCGGATCGACGCCCGGGAACTTGACGAACGGGAACACCGACTCCTTCACCGAGAAGTACGGCGGCACGATCTCCTTGACGATGCCCTGGCTCGGCAGCGACTGCCCGGCCATGCAGCGCGCCGCGATCTTTGCCAGCGGCCGGCCGATGGCCTTCGACACGAACGGACTGGTCCGCGACGCACGCGGGTTCACTTCGAGCAGGTAGACCGTTTCGCCCTGCAGCGCGAACTGCGCGTTCATCAGGCCGCACACGTTCAGTGCACGCGCCAGCTTGAACATCTGATCGCGGATGTCGTCCTGTACCTTCTTGCTCAGCGAGTACGCCGGCAACGAGCACGCCGAGTCGCCGGAATGCACGCCCGCCTGTTCGATGTGCTCCATGATCCCGCCGATCACGACGTTGCCCTCGGCATCAGCCAGCGCGTCGACATCGACTTCAATCGCGTTCTCGAGGAAGCGGTCGAGCAACACCGGCGAATCGTTCGAAACCTTCACGGCTTCGGTCATGTAACGCTGCAGATCGGCATCGTCGTGGACGATCTCCATGGCCCGGCCGCCCAGCACGTAGCTCGGACGCACCACCAGCGGGTAGCCGACCTTCTGCGCCACGGCGAGCGCGGCCTTCAGCGAGGTCGCCACGCCATTTGGCGGCTGCAGCAGCTTGAGTTCGTCAACGAGCTTCTGGAAGCGCTCGCGGTCTTCGGCCAGGTCGATCGAATCCGGGCTGGTGCCGATGATCGGCGCACCAGCGGCTTCCAGCGCCCGCGCCAGCTTCAGCGGCGTCTGGCCACCGAACTGCACGATCACGCCGACCGGCTTTTCGAGTTCGATGATCTCCATCACGTCCTCGAAGGTCAGCGGCTCGAAGTACAGGCGATCGGACGTGTCGTAATCGGTCGACACGGTCTCCGGATTGCAGTTGACCATGATCGTTTCGAAACCGTCTTCGCGCAGCGCCATCGCGGCGTGCACGCAGCAGTAGTCGAACTCGATGCCCTGCCCGATGCGGTTCGGACCGCCACCGAGCACGATGATCTTCTTGCGATCACTGACGTTGGCTTCGCATTCCTCGTCGTACGACGAATACAGATAGGCCGTCGACGACGGGAATTCGGCAGCGCAGGTGTCGACGCGCTTGTAGACCGGGCGAATGCCCAGCTTGTGGCGCCGCGCCCGCACCAACGCCGCCTTCACGCCCATCAGCGTGGCGATGCGGCGGTCGGAAAAGCCCATGCGCTTGTAGCGGCGCAGCGCTTCCTTCGAGATCTTGCCGATTGATTCAGCGGCGATTTCGCTTTCGGTCTGGATCAGCTCTTCGATCTGCTCGAGGAACCACGGATCGATCTTCGAAAAGCGGAAAACGTCCGCGATGCTCATGCCGGCACGGAAAGCGTCGCCGACATACCAGATGCGGCCAGCGCGCGGCGTTGCCAGTTCCTCGCGGATCTTGGTCAGGTTGGCTTCGGAAAAATCAGCGACCACCGGATCGAAGCCATCGGAACCGACTTCCAGCCCCCGCAGCGCCTTCTGCATCGACTCCTGGAAGTTGCGGCCGATCGCCATCACTTCGCCGACCGACTTCATCTGCGTGGTCAGGCGCGAATCGGCAGTCGGGAACTTCTCGAACGTGAAGCGCGGAATCTTGGTGACAACGTAGTCGATGCTCGGCTCGAAGCTCGCCGGGGTCACGCCGCCGGTGATCTCGTTGCGCAGTTCGTCGAGCGTGTAGCCAACCGCCAGCTTGGCGGCGATCTTGGCGATCGGGAAGCCAGTGGCCTTCGACGCCAGCGCCGATGACCGCGACACGCGCGGGTTCATCTCGATGACGATCATTCGGCCATCGTCCGGATTGATCGCGAACTGCACGTTCGATCCACCGGTATCGACCCCGATCTTGCGCAGCACCGCGATGCTCGCGTTGCGCATGACCTGGTATTCCTTGTCGGTCAGCGTCTGCGCCGGCGCGACGGTGATCGAGTCGCCAGTGTGCACGCCCATCGGATCGAGATTCTCGATCGAGCAGACGATGATGCAGTTGTCCAGACGATCCCGGACGACCTCCATCTCGTACTCCTTCCAGCCGAGCAGAGACTCCTCGATCAGCACTTCGGTCGTCGGTGACAGATCGAGGCCGCGCGAAACGATTTCCTCGAACTCCTCGACGTTGTAGGCAATGCCACCGCCGGAGCCGCCGAGCGTGAAGCTCGGCCGGATGATCACCGGATAGCCGATCGTCGCCTGGATGGTCCGCGCCTCATCCATCGAGTGGGCAACACCCGAACGCGCCGATCCAAGGTTGATCTCGGTCATCGCATCGCGGAACTTCTGGCGGTCTTCGGCCAGATCGATCGCGTGCGCGTTGGCACCGATCAGTTCGCAGTTGAACTTCTCGAGAATGCCTTCGCGAGCCAGGTCCAGCGCGCAGTTCAGCGCGGTCTGCCCGCCCATCGTCGGCAGTACCGCGTCGGGGCGCTCCTTCTCGATGATCCGCGCCACCGTTTGCCAGCGGATCGGCTCGATGTAGGTGGCATCGGCCATTTCCGGGTCGGTCATGATCGTCGCCGGGTTCGAGTTAACCAGGATCACCCGGTAGCCCTCGGCGCGCAGCGCCTTGCAGGCCTGAGCGCCGGAGTAGTCGAACTCGCAGGCCTGGCCGATGACGATCGGGCCGGCGCCGATGATCAGGATGCTCTTCAGGTCAGTGCGCTTAGCCACGGGCGCTCTCCTTCGAAGCGTCGATCAGGGTGACGAATTGGTCGAACAGGTAACTGACATCGTGCGGTCCGGGGCTCGCCTCCGGATGTCCCTGGAAACTGAACGCCGGTGCATCGGTCAGGCGAATGCCCTGATTGGAACCGTCGAACAGAGAGCGGTGCGTGACGATGGCATTGGCCGGCAGCGTCGCTTCATCGACCGCGAAGCCGTGGTTCTGGCTGGTGATCAGCACGCGCTGGGTTTCGAGGTCCTGCACCGGGTGATTGGCGCCGTGATGGCCGAACTTCATCTTGAGTGTTTTCGCTCCGGCCGCGAGGCCAAGAATCTGGTGACCCAGGCAGATGCCGAAGGTCGGCAGCTTGAGGGCAAGGAATTCGCGCGCCGCAGCGATCGCGTAGTCGCAAGGTGCGGGATCACCGGGGCCGTTCGACAGCATCACGCCATCCGGCTTGAGTTTGAGAACATTGGCGGCGCTGGACTGCGCAGGCACCACCGTGACCTTGCAACCGCGGTCGATGAGCATGCGCAGGATGTTGCGCTTGACGCCAAAATCGTAAACGACGACGTGGCGGCTGCCGCCGGTGACTTCCGGCTCGGCATTGGTCTTCAGTTCCCAGCTGCCGCGCGTCCAGGCATAGGCCGCGGCAGTCGTCACGACCTTCGCGAGGTCCATGCCTTTCAGACCCGGCCAAGCCTGCGCCTGCTTCAGCGCCGCCTGCTCGTCGAGGCCGTTGCCGGCGACGATGCAGCCGTTCTGGGCGCCCTTGTCGCGCAGGATGCGGGTCAGCCGGCGGGTATCGATCCCGGCGATGGCGACCACGCGCTGGTCAAGCAGGTATTCGCTGAACGACTGCTTCGAGCGGAAGTTCGATGGCGGACGCGGCACTTCACGAAGGATGAGCCCGGCAAGCTGGGTCCTATCCGACTCGTTGTCTTCCGGATTGACGCCGACGTTGCCGATGTGGGGATAGGTCAGCGTGACGATCTGCTCGCGGTACGACGGATCGGTCAGGATTTCCTGGTAACCGGTCATCGCCGTGTTGAACACCACTTCGCCGACAGTCGAACCCTCGATGCCGATCGAGACGCCATGAAAGATGCTGCCGTCGGCAAGCGCAAGAAGAGCCGGTGTCGTTTGACGCATGTTGTAGGAGAAGTCCTTGATGAGCTTGAGGTATTCCCCTGCTGCGCGGAGACCGCGCATAAGCAAAGGGGGGCCGAACCGCGATGGTTCGCCCCCCTTGCAGGATTAAGACGCCATTTTACCGGTGCGGCGGAAAGGCGTCCATCGATCCACCGACATTTCGTGCATAACTCATGCCGACGACAAGTCCGAAGCCGCCCTGCCCGACCGCCGACAGCGCGCTGAAGCGCGAAGCGTCCATTTCGAACCGCAGCGCTCCGCGCTCAGCGACGGCCAGCACCGGTCATGTAATCGAGCGTCAGACCGACCAGTGCCCGAACCCCGAGCGGCAGGCCGGCTTCATCGACCTTGAAGCGCGGGGAGTGATTCGGCGCGTACTCCTCCTTGCTGGCGCCCGGCTTGCGGACACCGACGAACACGAACAGGCCCGGAATCTTCTGCTGGTAGAACGAGAAGTCCTCGGCAACGGTCTGCGGTGTGGTCTCGATCAGCTTGCCGGCACCGGCGATGCGACTCAGCGTCGGCCGCATCCGCTCGGTCAGTGCCGGGTCGTTATAGGTCACCGGGTAGGCGTATTCGTCCCCGATGCCGACCGTCGCGGTCGCGCCGGAGGCTTCGGCGGTCTTGATCACGGTGCGCCGGACGGCATCGTTCATCACCAGCCGCCACTTCGGGTCGAGCGAACGCAACGTGCCCTTCATCCGGACTTCCTCCGGAATGATGTTGTTGCGTACGCCGCCGTCGATCTTGCCGATGGTGACGATCGCCGCCCCTTGCGTGATGTCGATCTGGCGGCTGACGACGGTCTGCAGCGCATTGATGATCTGCGCACTGACGACGATCGGGTCGACGCCGTTCCACGGGATCGCGCCATGGGTCTGGCGCCCCTTGACGGTGATGTTGAGATTGTCGGTGGACGCCATCAGCCCGCCGGCGCGAAACGCGAGCGTGCCGGTCTCGAACTCGGTCAGCACATGCAGGCCGAAAATCGCCTCCGGAACCGGCGCCTGGCTCAGCACACCTTCCTTGACCATCAGCTCGGCGCCGCCTTCTTCACCGGCCGGACGTCCCTCCTCGGCCGGCTGGAAGATCAGCTTCACGGTGCCCGGCAGTTTCGGCCGCAACTGCATCAGCACCTCCGCCGCGCCGAGCAGCATCGCCATGTGCGTGTCGTGCCCGCAGGCATGCATCACGCCGACGTCCTTGCCGTCGTAGGTCGACGTCAGCTTCGAAGCGAAAGGCACATCGACTTCCTCGGCGACCGGCAGCCCGTCCATGTCGGCCCGCAGTGCCACCACCGGTCCCGGCTTGCCGCCTTTCAGCACCGCCACCACACCGTGGCGGGCGACACCGGTCTGCACCTCGTAGCCCAGCGCCTTGAGCTTCGCCGCAACGTAAGCGCTGGTCTCCACTTCCCGGTTTGAAAGTTCCGGATGCGCGTGCAGATGGCGGCGGACGCTGATCACCTCGGCCATCACGCCGTCGACCAGTGCATCCGCACTTTTCGCCAGGCCGGCGTCGGCGGCCTGCGCAACGGTAGCCGCGACAAGGGCACAGGCGGCCACGGTCAGCTTCGACGGCAGATTCATCGCGGCGCTTCCAGTCGGGGGATACCGCAGCTTAGCGGCTGGCCGACGCGAACGTCTGAAGGGCCTCGCCGGTCAGGCGGAAGATGCGCCACTCGGTCATCAGCCGGGCACCGAGACTTTCGTAGAAGCCGATCGCCGGCGCATTCCAGTCAAGCACCGACCATTCCAGCCGCCCGCAGCCCCGCTCGACAGCGATCTGCGCGAGCCGTTGCAGCAAGGCCTTGCCGTAGCCCTTGCCGCGCTGTGCCGGTTCCACGAACAGATCTTCCAGATACAGCCCGCGCCGGCTCAGGAAGGTCGAGAAATTGTGGAAGTACAGCGCGAACCCGACCGGCTTGCCATCTTCGCAGGCAATCAGGCATTCGGCACCAGGCCGTTCGCCGAACAATGCCGCGCGAAGGCTGTCCTCGGTGGCCACCACCTCGTGCGACAGCCGCTCGTATTCGGCCAGCGCGCGGATCAGCCGCAGGATGGTGGGCACGTCGGCAACGGAAGCGGCTTCGATCGACAGCATCGCTGAACCCTCAGATCTCGACATGAAAGCCCAGCTCGACGACATCGTCCGCAGGCAGGCCGTAGAAGTCGGTCGCACGCGTGGCGTTGTGCGCCATGAACGCGAACAGATGATCACGCCACAACGCCATGCCCGGCAGTGTGTCCGACGGAATCAGCGTGGCGCGGCCGAGAAAGTAGGTGACGTTGTCGATGTCGATGTCGAGACCGAGCTGCTCGCTGAGCCGCAGCGCCACCGGCACGTTCGGCGTCTGCATGAAACCGTAGCGGATCACCAGACGGTAAATCCCCGGCGCGATGCCCCAGCCGCGCAGCCGATCGACTGCGCTCACGCGCGGCTCGTCGATGGTCTGCACGGTCAGCAGGACGATGCGCTGATGCAGCACCCGATTGCGCTCGAGATGACGCAGCAGGTAAGCCGGGGCGTGATCGCCGCCGGTCATGTAGACCCCGGTCCCCGGAATCAGATGCGGCGGATCGTCCTTCACCCGCTGCGCCAGCGCCTGCGTGCTTTCCTCGTCTTCGGAGATCCGGCTCTGCAACAGCTTTCGGCCGCGACTCCAGGTGGTCATCAGCGTGAAGATGCACACCGCCATCAGCAGCGGCACCCAGCCGCCGGCCATCACCTTCAGCAGGTTGGCGCCGAAGAACGCCAGATCGATGCTCAGAAACAGCAGTGCCAGCGGCACTACGACGCCTGAGCGCCAGTCGTAGCGACGGGCGACGAAGAACGCGAGGATCGTGGTGACCACCATCGTCGATGACACCGCGATGCCATAGGCCGCCGCCAGATTGGTCGACGACCGGAACGACAGCACCAGCCCGATGCAGACCAGCATCAGCAGCCAGTTGACGGCCGGTATGTAGATTTGCCCCTGCTCGTCGCCGGAGGTCTGGATGATGTTCAGACGCGGCAGCTGGCCCAGCTGCACCAGCTGGCTGGTCAGCGAGAACGCACCGGTGATCATCGCCTGCGACGCGATGATGGTGGCGAAGGTGGTCAGCGCCACCAGCGGATAGCCCATCCAGCCCGGCGCCAGCTGGTAGAACGGATTGTGGATCTCGGCGCCGGCACCAAGGATCAGCGCGCCTTGGCCGAAATAGTTGAGCAGCAGTGCCGGCAGCACCAGAAACAGCCAGGCGCGGCGAATCGGCGAACGCCCGAAGTGGCCCATGTCGGCATACAGCGCTTCGGCGCCGGTGACGACCAGAAACACCGAGCTGAGCACCAGGAAACCGGCCATGCCGTTGTCGATGAAGAAGTCCAGTGCATGCAGTGGCGACAATGCCACCAGCACCTGCGGGTTGCCGACGATGCCGCGCACGCCAAGCGCCGCCAGCACGGCGAACCACAGCGCCATGCCAGGACCGAACAGGGCGCCGATGCCGCCGGTACCGCGCTTCTGGATCACGAAGATGCCGATGATGATCAGCAGCGTGGTCGGCACCACGAGCAACGACAGCGCCGGCGTGGCGACGCTGAGCCCCTCGATCGCCGACAGCACCGAGATCGCCGGCGTGATCGCGCCGTCGCCGTACAGCAGCGCTGCACCGAACAGCCCCAGCAGCATCAACAGATGGCGCTGCGAGCCGGGCCGCGCACGCCATGGATTGAGCAGGGCCACCAGGGCGATGATGCCGCCCTCGCCCTTGTTGTCGGCGCGCAGCACGATCGCCAGATACTTGATCGTGACCACCAGGATCAGTGCCCAGGTGATCAGGCTGAGCACGCCCAGCACGTTGCCCGCAGTCGGTTCGATGCGGTGCTCGCCGTAAAAGCATTCGCGCAGCGCGTAGATCGGGCTGGTGCCGATGTCGCCGTAGACGATGCCGAGTGCGGCGACACTCAGACTCAGGGTTTTGCGATCTTGCATCTCGGCGGTTGCGCTGACGGTAGACCGCGCCGACTGTAGATCAGCTGTTCAGGCCAAGCACGTCGCGCATCGAATACAGCTGCGCCGGCTTGCCGACCAGCCATTCGGCTGCGCGCAGCGCACCCGCCGCAAAGTTGCTGCGGCTGCTGGCGCGGTGGGAAATCTCGACGCGTTCGCCGTCGCCCAGGAACAGCACCGTGTGATCGCCAACGACGTCACCGCCGCGCACGGTCGCGAAGCCGATGGTCTCGCGCTTGCGCGGGCCGATCTGGCCTTCGCGCCCGTAGATCGCGTTGCTGCGCAGATCCCGATCCAGCCCCGCCGCAGCCGCCTCGCCAAACGCGAGTGCAGTGCCGCTCGGCGAATCGACCTTGTGCCGGTGGTGCGCTTCGACGATCTCGACGTCGTAATCGTCGCCCAGCGTGCGCGCCGCCAGTTCCACCAGCTTCAGCGCGACATTGACACCCACCGAATAGTTGGCAGCGATGCAGACCGGAATCTGCCGGGCCGCGGCCGCGATGGTGTCCTTCTGCTCCGGCGTGAAACCGGTGGTGCCGATGACGATCGGCCGGCCGGCCTCTACACAGGCGGACAGCGCTGCCATGGTCGCGGACGGTCCGGTGAAATCGACCAGCACGGCGGCATCGGCCAGTGCAGCCGGCAGGTTGTCGGTCAAGGCGACACCGGTGGCTGCGGCACCGATCATCGTGCCGGCGTCGCTGCCGAGCAGCGGGTTGCCGGCCCGTTCGATGGCGGCCCCGAGTCGCAGCGCAGGCGTGCGCAAGGTGCTGTCGATCAAGGCTCGACCCATGCGGCCGGAGGCACCGAGGATCGCGACGGCGAGAGGCTGGTTCATGACGTGGGATTCTGGATCAGGACAGCGGCAGACACAGCCAGACGGCTGCGCTCAACCCGGCTTGATGTGTTGTTCGAAGAACTGCTTGGCCTTGGACAACCAGGAACTGGCGGCAGGGCTGTGCTTTTCGCCGCCCTTGTCGACGGTCTCGCCGAATTCCTTCAGCAGATCCTTCTGCTTGCGCGTCAGGTGCACCGGGGTCTCGACAACAACGCTGCACAGCAGATCACCCTGCGGCCCGCCGCGAACCGGCTTGACACCCAGCCCGCGCAGCCGGAACACCTTGCCGCTCTGGGTGCCCTCGGGAACGGTGAGCTTGGCGCGCCCATTCAGCGTCGGCACGTCCATGTCGCCGCCCAGCGCTGCCACGACGAAACCAACCGGCACCTGGCAGTGCAGATCGTTGTTGTCGCGTTCGAAGATTTCGTGCGGCTTCACTTCCACCTGCACGTAAAGGTCACCGGCCGGCGCATTGCGCTCGCCCGGTTCGCCTTCGCCGGTCAAGCGAATGCGGTCACCAGTATCGACACCCGGCGGGATCTTCACTTCCAGCGTCTTTTCGTTGCGCGTCTTGCCGGCGCCGCGGCAGGACTTGCAGGTATCAGTCACCAGCACGCCGCGGCCGCGGCACGCCGGGCAGCTCTGCTGCAGCACGAAAAAGCCCTGCTGGACGCGGACCTGGCCCTGACCACGGCAGGTATTGCAGGTCGACGCCGGCTTGCCATCCGCCGTGCCGTGGCCGTTGCAGGGTTCGCAATCACGAACCGTCGGGATGCGGATCGTTTCGGTGGTGCCGAACACCGCCTGTTCCAGCGACAGCTCGATGCGATAGCGCAGGTCCGCGCCTCGGCGCGGGCCACCACGGCCGCCGCCGAAGATGTCCGAGAACACGTCGCCGAAGATGTCGGCAAAGCCGCCACCGCCGAAATCGCCGCCACCGCTGCCGCCGCGCTGCAGACCTTCGTGGCCGTACTTGTCGTAGACCGCACGCTTCTGTGCGTCGGTCAGTACTTCGTAGGCCTCGTTGGCTTCCTTGAATTTCTCTTCCGCCGACTTGTCGCCCGGATTGCGATCCGGGTGCAGCTTCATCGCCAGCTTGCGATAGGCCTTCTTCAGCTCGTCGTCCGAGGCACCCTTGGCGACACCCAGAACCTCGTAATAGTCGCGCTTGCTCATGGCGTGATACGGACAGCGTTGGTCAGCAGCATCGAAAAATCCCCGGAGTCCCCAGAACGGTCAAAGGCGGGATGCGGATACGGAGACGTCCACGGTCTCTCGTTCCGCATCCCGCCTGGTCAGCAGACGGCTTACTTCTTGTCCTTCACTTCGGTGAATTCGGCGTCGACGACATCGCCGTCGCCGCCGCCCGGTGCAGCACCGGCACCGGCTTCGGCACCCGGCGCGCCGCCTGCGGCACCCGCCTTCGCATAGGCGCGTTCGGCCAGCTTGCCGCTGGCAGCAGCCAGCGCTTCGGTCTTGGCGGTGATCGCATCCTTGTCCGAGCCCTTCAAGGCCTCGCGCAGTTCGGCGATGGCGGTCTCGATCGCCGTCTTTTCATCGTCCTGCACTTCCGAGGCAAGATCCTTCAGCGACTTCTCGACGCCGTGGATCATCTGGTCACCCTGATTGCGCGCGGTGATCAGCTCGTTGAACTTGCGGTCCTCATCGGCATGGGCTTCGGCGTCCTTGATCATCTTCTTGATCTCGTCGTCAGTCAGGCCCGAGTTGGCCTTGACGACGATCGACTGCGACTTGCCGGTCGCCTTGTCCTTGGCCGACACGTTGAGGATGCCGTTGGCGTCGATGTCGAAGGTGACTTCAACCTGCGGCACGCCGCGCGGCGCCGGCGGAATGTCCTGCAGATCGAACTTGCCGAGCGACTTGTTGGCGCTCGCAATTTCGCGCTCGCCCTGCAGCACGTGCACCGTCACCGCGCCCTGGTTGTCGTCAGCAGTGGTGAAGGTTTCGGACTTGCGGGTGGGGATCGTGGTGTTCTTCTCGATCAGCTTGGTCATTTTGCCGCCAAGCGTCTCGATGCCGAGGCTCAACGGGGTGACATCGAGCAGCAGCACGTCCTTGACGTCGCCGGCCAGCACCGCGCCCTGAATCGCCGCACCGACTGCAACCGCTTCGTCCGGGTTGACGTCACGGCGCGGCTCGCGGCCGAACAGCGACTTCACCGCGTCCTGCACCTTCGGCATGCGGGTCTGGCCGCCAACCAGGATCACTTCCTGGATCTCGGAGGCCGACAGGCCGGCGTCCTTCAGCGCGACCTTGCACGGCTCCAGTGTCTTGGACACGAGGTCATCGACCAGCGACTCCAGCTTGGCGCGCGTGATCTTGATGTTCAGATGCTTAGGACCGGTCGCGTCGGCCGTGATGTACGGCAGGTTGACGTCGGTCTGCGTCGTCGACGACAGCTCGATCTTCGCCTTCTCAGCCGCTTCTTTCAGGCGCTGCAGCGCCAGCGGATCGTTCTTCAGGTTGATGCCCGATTCCTTCTTGAACTCCTCGACGAGGTAGTCGATGACGCGCATGTCGAAGTCTTCGCCACCAAGGAAGGTGTCGCCGTTGGTCGACAGCACTTCGAACTGGTGCTCGCCATCGACTTCGGCGATCTCGATGATCGAGATGTCGAAGGTGCCACCGCCCAGGTCATAGACAGCGATCTTGCGATCGCCCTTGACCTTGTCCATGCCGAACGCAAGTGCAGCCGCGGTCGGCTCGTTGATGATGCGCTTGTCGTCGAGGCCGGCGATGCGGCCGGCGTCCTTGGTCGCCTGACGCTGGCTGTCGTTGAAGTAGGCCGGCACGGTGATGACCGCTTCGGTGACCTTCTCGCCGAGATAATCCTCGGCGGTCTTCTTCATCTTGATCAGCACTTCGGCCGAGATCTGCTGAGCCGCCATCGGCTTGCCGCGCGCTTCGACCCAGGCATCGCCATTGGCGGCCTTGACGATCTTGTACGGCACCATCGCGATGTCCTTCTGAACCACCGCGTCATCGAAGCGGCGGCCGATCAGACGCTTCACGGCGTACAGCGTGTTCTGCGGGTTGGTCACCGCCTGGCGCTTGGCCGGACGGCCAACGGTGGTCTGACCGTCTTCCTGGTACGCGACGACCGACGGCGTAGTGCGCTCGCCTTCCGCGTTCTCGATGACCTTGGCGGTGCCGCCTTCCATGATCGCGACGCAGGAATTGGTGGTACCGAGGTCGATGCCGATGATCTTGGCCATGGTGTGAAGTGCTCCAGTGTTCTGTGAGTTATCTGATGCAGGCTATTTGTTGGCTGGCAGCGCGCTTTCAAGCTGCCATTGACGGCGCGCGAGGCGCCGTCGACTTACGGTGCTTTTGCGACGATGACCATCGCCGGCCGCAGCAGGCGGTCGTGCAGGCGGTAGCCTTTCTGAAGCACGTTGATCACGTGGTTCGGGGCGACGTCGGCGCTTGGCACCGCCGACACGGCTTCGTGGAAATCGGGATTGAACGGCTGACCGGCCGGATCCACGATGCTGATGCCGTGCTTGTCGAAGAACTTCAGCAACTGGCCGTGGGTCAGCGTCATGCCTTCGCCGATCGAAGCAGCGCTCGCATCCGGATTGGCAGCCGCCTTGATGCCCAACTCGAGACTGTCGTTGATCGCCAGCAGATCGCCGAGCACGCGTTCGGCGCCGAACTTGCGAGCGCTGTCGATTTCTCGTTCGGCGCGCTTGCGCACATTGTCGAGCTCGGCAAGTGCACGCAGCTGCGCATCCCGCGCGGTTGCGGCGGCGGCTTCGGCTTCGGTCAGCTTGGCGTTCAGGGCTTCGTATTCCTCGATCGACACCGACGTGGCGTCGTTTTCCTCTGGCGCAGCCGAAGGCGTTGCGGATGATTCCGTCATCGTGTTTTCCAATCGTGTTGGGTGTATCGAAAGGGTGTCAGCGCGGCGAAAGCGCCCCCGCGCTGCCGCCTGATCAGCCTTTTTGGGGTGCTTCAGCGGCTTTCAAGGCCGGACCCGAGCCCGTTGCCGAGCAGGCGCGCGGTTTCGGTGACCAGCGGAATGATCCGCTGGTAGGCCATCCGGGTCGGCCCGATGACGCCCAGCACGCCCGCGACCTGGCCATCGATGGCGTAAGGCGCCGTGACCAGGCTGCAGCCATCCAGCACCTGATAACCCGACTCGCCGCCAATGAAGATCTGCACGCCGGACGCGGTCAGGCACTGGTCGAACAGGTCGAGCAAGTCGCGCTTCTGATCGAGCACGTCGAACAGGCGGCGCAGGCGACCGACATCGGACAGTTCCTGGAAGCCCAGCAGGTTGGTTCCGCCGGCCAATACGTAGTCGTCGTCAGCGTCCTGACCCTTAAGCGCAGCTTCGGCCAGCGCCGCCGCCTCGCCCAGCATCTGGTTGACGCGCTTCTGGGCTTCGACCAGTTCATCGGCCAGCGTCCGGCGCAGGCTCAGCAGGTCACGACCGGCAAAGGTCTCGTTGATCAGATTGGCGTAGCGCTCCAGCTCCTGCGAGGTGTAGTCCCGGCCCATGTCGAGCACCCGGTTCTGGACCTCGCGCTGGTTGACCACGAGGATCGCCAGCACTCGCCCGCCCGACAGGTTCAGGAACTCGATGCGCCGCAGCACGGTGACATTGCGCCGCGGCACCGTGACCACCCCGGCCATCGACGACAGCCGGCTCAGCAGGCCGGACACCGTCTGCAGCATGTCCGCCGAGGATTTGTTGCCCGGCAGCAGTTCGCCGGCGATGCGCTCCAGCTCGGCCGCCGACAGCGGCTCCGGCGCCAGCAGGGTGTCGACGAAGTAGCGGTAGCCGGCCTGGGTCGGGACCCGGCCCGCGGAGGTGTGCGGAGACGCGACGAAGCCGAGATCCTCGAGGTCGGCCATCACGTTGCGGATCGTGGCCGGGCTCAGCTCGACCTTGAAGGCACGCGCCAGCGTGCGCGAGCCGACCGGCTGGCCATCGTGCAGATGGCGCTCGATCAGCAGCTTCAGCAGTTCGGCGGCGCGGGGGTCAAGTTTCTCGGACATGGGCTTGGCAAGGTTGACGGCAGCACGAAGCGGGCAAACAAGAATCGCATGCAAGAGGCTTGCTGCACCGGCTTTTGCCTGACGGGTTTCATGATAATTTGCGTCCGCTCCAAAAAAACCAAAGTGCGCCGCCGGTCACCCTGACTGTCCCCTGTGACTTCCAGCCTTTTCCAGACCGTCGGCGTGATCGGCAAGCGCCGCGATCCCCGGGTCACCGACACGCTCGCCCGGCTGTGCACCTTGCTACGCGAGCACCGGCGGGACGCGCTGGTCGAAACCGAAACGGCGCGCTTGCTGCCCGCCGGCAGCTGCAAGACCGGCAGCCGGGAAGAACTGGCCAGCCGCTGCGACCTGATCGTGGTGATCGGCGGCGACAGCACCTTGCTGGACGCCGGCCGCAGTCTCGCCAGTTCAGGCGTGCCGATCCTCGGCGTCAATCAGGGTCGCCTCGGCTTTCTGGTCGATGTCCGTCCGGAGGACATCGGCGCCACCCTCGGCGCCCTGTTTCGCGGCGAATACATTCGGGAGACGCGGCTGGTGCTTGAAGCGCGCGTGCGCCGGGCTGATGGCGGCCTGAGCCTGCCGTGGATGGCGGTCAATGACGTGGTGATCCGCAATCAGGCGGCGATCCGCATGGTCGAGTTCGCCACCTATCTGGCCAGCGACATCGGCGATGGCGGCGGCTGGGAATTCATCAGCCAACACCGTGCCGACGGCTTCATCGTCTCCACCGCCACCGGTTCGACCGCCTACGCGCTGTCGGGAGGAGGACCGGTCGTCCATCCGGCACTGGCGGCATTGGCGCTGGTGCCGATCTGCCCGCATACGCTGTCCGACCGGCCGATCGTGGTGCCGGCGTCGCGTACCGTCCGCATCGTGCTCGGTCCCAATGAAACGGGCGCGACGATGACCTGCGATGGTCAGATCGGCACGGCGCTGAGCCCATCGGACGCCGTGGAAATCCGCAGGTCCCCGGAAGACCTGGTCCTGCTCCATCCGCGCAGCTACAGCTACTTCGAACTGCTGCGCGACAAGCTCGACTGGGGACGAAACCCGGTCGGCATGCCCAAGAAGTGATCCCTTTCCTATGTTGCGCAGCCTGCAGATCAAGAACCTTGCGATCATCGACGAGCTGAGTCTCGACTGGTCGACCGGCTTTCATGTGCTGACCGGCGAGACCGGTGCCGGCAAGTCGATCCTGATCGACGCGCTGGGGCTGGTCATCGGCCTGCGTGCCGACGCTTCATTGGTGCGGGCCGGCGCCGACAAGGCCGAGGTATCGGCCGAATTCGCCGTCAACGATTGCCCGGACGCCGCCGCATGGCTGGCCGAACGCGAACTCGCCGAAGGCGATGACTGCACGATCCGCCGCGTGGTTCACGCCGAAGGCCGGACGCGCGCCTTCGTCAACGGCAGCGCCGTCAGCGCCAGCGAACTTCGCGAACTCGGCGAGCGCCTCGTCGAGATCTTCGGCCAGGGCGAAAGCCGTTCGCTGTTGCTGGCCGACGCCCAGCGTCGCGCGCTCGACGAGTCCGGGCGTTATCCGGACCTGCTGGCTGCCGTCACGGCGGCGGCACGGTCGCTGCAGAAGATCGATGCCGAGATCGAAGCATTGCGGGCCGCGCAAAGTCGCGATCCTGCCCAGCTGGAGTTCCTGCGTTTCCAGCTGCAGGAACTTGATGCGCTGGCGCTGACGGCCGATGAACTCGTCGAACTTGACGCCGAACACAAGCGGCTGGCCAACGCGGGCCGCTTGATCAACGACGGTGACGGCGCCCAGCAATTGCTGTACGGCGGTGAAGCGAGCATTTACGACCAGCTGTCGCGCGCCTTGTCGGTGCTGCACGGACTATCGCCGCTGCATGAAGGATTTGCCGAAGCGGAAACCCTTGCCGCCGGTGCGCAGGCCCAGGTCCGCGAGGCGGCCGATTCGCTGCGCAGGCTGATCGAACGGCTGGATCTTGACCCTGCGCGTCTGGCTGAAGTCGAAGGCCGTTTGACGGCGATCCACGATCTGGCACGCAAGCATCGCGTGCGTGCCGATGAGCTAGTCGAGCGCCATGCCGAACTTCGCCAGGAACTCGGCGGCCTCGAAGACGCAGGTGCGGCGCTGACGCGCCTGGAAGCCCAGCGCGCGACGGCCATGAAAGCCTACACAGCCGCTGCTGCGACGCTGACGACCGCACGCCGCAAGGCGGCGCTGACGCTCGCCGCGTCGGTGACGCAACGCGTCCGCGAGCTGGGCATGGCCAATGCAGAGTTCGTCGTGGCCGTCGAAGTCTTGGGTCGCGACAAGCCCACAGCCCACGGCGCCGATCTCGTGCGTTTCGACTTTTCGGCGAATCCGGGCCAGCCGCCGCGGCCACTGGCCAAGGTTGCATCTGGCGGCGAGTTGTCGCGCATCAGCCTCGCGCTGCAGGTCAGCCTGCTGTCCGAAGAGGGCGCGGCGACGATGATCTTCGATGAAGTCGACGCCGGCATTGGCGGCGTGACTGCCGATGTTGTCGGCCGGCAACTGGCGGCACTCGGCGCGCGCCGCCAGGTGCTCTGCGTGACCCATCTGGCGCAGGTGGCCGCGCGCGGCAACGAGCATTACGGCATCGCCAAGTCAGTGTCCGCTGGCAAGACCAGCACCGGTGTACGTCGGCTCGACCGCGCCGCGCGCGTGAGCGAACTGTCGCGGATGCTGGGTGGCGACGGCAGCGGCGGCAGCACCGTATCGCTCGCCGAAGAACTGCTGAGCCGCGCCGAAGCGCGCGCCTGATCAGCGCGATTTAAAGACGCCGGTTGGACGCCTGCTTCAGATGCGGGCAGTCCTTCTTCTGGCACTCCCCGTACATGATCAGGTTGTGCTCGATCAGCTTGAATCCCAGCGAATCGGCTTTTTCGCGCTGGCGCTTCTCGATGACGTCGTCCTCGAACTCATCGACCCGTCCGCACTGCATGCAGACGATGTGATCGTGGTGATGCCCGCGCTCGAGTTCGAAGACGGCATGGCCTCCTTCGAAGTGATGACGCGTCACCAGACCGGCGGCCTCGAACTGCGTCAGCACGCGGTAGACGGTCGCCAGGCCGATGTCCTCACCGCCATCCATCAGCCGCCGATAGATTTCTTCCGCCGACAGGTGCCGCGTCGGGCTGTGCTCCAGCATTTCGATGATCTTGAGCCGCGGCAGCGTCACCTTGAGTCCCGCGTTACGAAGATCCTGCGATTCCATGAGACTTTCCTTGGAGCGAAACGGAGGCGTTCAGGGCGCGGAACCGCGCGGAACGTGGCCTGAATGGCCTTGCGTTATTATCGCACCTCGCTTTTCAGCCACAACCCATATGCGTCTGGCCATCCGTTCGATCCTTGCCTCGCTGCTCGCGCTGAGCCTGTCGGGCTGCTTCATCGTCTACAAGCTGCCGACGCGGCAGGGCAATGTGATCGACCAGAAGCAGTTCGATCTGTTGAAGGTGGGTCAGACGCGCGAACAGGTGAAATTCCTGCTCGGCACGCCGATCGCCACATCGCCGTTCCGCAGCGATCGCTGGGATTACTTCGGCTATTACAAGGATCCGCGCGGCAAGGTGTCGACGCGCACGATCAGCCTGTTCTTCGCCGGCGACAAGCTCGATCACATGGAAGGCGTGCAGATCGCCAGCGCTACAGTCGTGGTGCCCGCCGCAGCGCCGGCCGGCAAGCCGGCTGAATCAACGACGCCAGCCGAGCCGGAATCGCCTGCCGCGCAGGACCCGCTGTCGAAGGGCACCGAGTCCAAGGGCAGCAACTAGCGTCGGCCGTTCCGGTTCATTCGCGCGCGGCTGCGGCGCGCCTGCTTCGGGTCAGCTGTCAGCGGCTGGCAGATCTCCAAGCGGTCACCATCATTCAGGCATTCGTTGGCCGACTTGATCCGGCCGTGAACGGCTGCGGCACAACCGTGCGCAACCATGATTGCTGCCGCCGACAGCGCGTCGGCGACTGTCGCGCCTTCCGGGAGTTCGACTGTTCGCCGTTGCACCGTGCCGCCAGGTTGAGCTGCAACTACCTCGACTCTCACGCTGCCTCCCTATAATCCATCAATGAGCCAGCCGAAGCGTAACGGGAAGCAGAAGGAATCACCCGCCGATCGCGAGATCGCACAGAACCGCCGTGCGCGTTTCGAGTACTTCATCGAGGACAGCTTCGAAGCCGGAATCGTGCTGCTGGGCTGGGAGGTCAAGAGCCTTCGCGTCGGCAAGGCACAGATCACCGAGGCCTACGTGATCATCAAGGACGGCGAAGCCTGGTTGCTGGGCGGCCACTTCAATCCGCTGCTGTCGGCGTCCACGCACGTCGTGCCGGACGCGACGCGAACCCGCAAGCTGCTGCTGAGCCGCCGTCAGATCGATCTGCTGCGCGGCAAGGTCGAGCGTTCTGGGTACACGATCGTGCCGCTGGATCTGCACTGGAGCCATGGTCGCGCCAAGCTGAACATCGGCCTCGCGAAGGGCAAAAAGCTGCATGACAAGCGCAACACCGAAAAGGACCGCGACTGGCAGCGCGAGAAAGGCCGCGCCATGCGCCACGACGCCTGATCTGCGCTGGCCCGATTGGCAATTGTGCGGTCGATGCAGCAGGTGTTCGAACATTGAACTTCTCATGCACCTGATTGGCGCAAAACCAGCTTCGTTTCCTGAGCTTGCGCTTGCCGGCCGGCGTTAGGTCAAGCAAAGAAAAGAATCCCTGCCGGAATCCCTGCCGGAATCCCTGCCAAGTCACCTTTTCATCGCTCCGCCCATGCGGCAGCCGGGTGCACGCACTCGCCGCCCAGCGAGTTCAGCGATCGGGAGTCAAGGACCGAGTGTGATAAGGTTCACCAACACGGGGGTGACATGGTTTCGACAGTGACTGGAAACTCGACGTGCATGCCGAGGTGCTTTCTTCCTCGTAAAACTTGAAAGCAAACAAGCTAGTTGCGAACGACGCTAACTACGCCCTCGCCGCTTAATCCCGGCGAGCG
>JAPLSB010000024.1 GCA_026398875.1 Gammaproteobacteria bacterium
TGAAAGCAAACAAGCTAGTTGCGAACGACGCTAACTACGCCCTCGCCGCTTAATCCCGGCGAGCGGTTGCCCCGGTGGTGTTGATGCCCCGGAAGCAGCCGTCGACTCTCATCAACTCGCGATAAAGGCAGGTCACTTGCCGATACGCTAAAACCCAAAGTGAATAGGTGAACGCGTTCCGTGCCTGTCCGGGAGCGGTCAATGAAAATCAAAGACCGGCTAAGCATGTAGATCGAAGAACGGAAGGTTGTTGGACGCGGGTTCGATTCCCGCCACCTCCACCATTTCAAAAAAGGCCGCCTTGTGCGGCCTTTTGCGTTTGCGCCGAAATCTTTAAACCGATAGCTGGAATCGGCTTGCTGATCCGCAGGCCGTCAAGATTCCGATATCGACGCCGAACCATGGTGTGGTTATTGCTTTGACGTCCACAAGAATGCCAAATACCACAGGTTATTCTTCGCGACAACGTTCGAGCGCAAGTAGCTGACGCAACCGTCAGTTTTCTTGTTTTCTCGGCCATCGTCGCGGATGTGCTTGCAACTTCGCGATTCAATACGCGGCAATTCAAATGGCCGGATTGGTTTCTTGTCCAAAAATAGCACTTGTTGTTCAGAATCCGCGCGGGATCCACTGTCAAGTTTTCCTTTTTCGAGACCTTTCGGCTAAAGTAATCTGATGAGCGCCAATAATCTTGTTTTCATCGTCATGGACAGCTGCCGTTACGACAGCTATCAGCGGGCCAAGCGGCCCAACATGGACCGCCTCGGGGAGGGTTCGAAGCGTTATTCGTTCGCGTCGTGGACCAGTCCGTCGCACTACACGTATCTGATGGGGATGATCCCGCACACCAGCCCGCAGGGCGTGTTCGCTTCGGAGGTCTACAAGAAAGACTTCTCGCTCTGGGTCGACCGCCTCGGTGTCAAGGACCTGTCATTCAAGAACTTCATCCCGCAGCTGTCGCTGCCGCATGTGCTCCAGCAGAACGGCTATCGCACGTCGGCCAAGGTGTCGCTGCCGGTGCTGAATCCGTTCTCGCACCTGAACAAGCACTTTGACGACTACAAGCTGATGGCGAATCACAACGATTTCGCCGGCATGGTCAAGCAGATCGAATTCGACGAGTCGGAACCGCAGTTCTATTTCCTGAATCTCGGCGAGACGCATTACCCGTTCATGCTCGACCCGAAGAACATGCCGCACATCTCCGGCGTGCACGGCGTTTTCAAGCGCATGGATGACAACCTCGGCGAGGAAACGCAGGACAAGTTCTTCGATGACGAGCAGATGCGCGACCTGCACACGCAGCAGGTTCGCTGCGTCGAGTACGTCGACGAAGTGCTCGACGCCCTGATCGCCAAGGCACCGGTTGGCACCCACTTCGTGATCACCGCCGACCACGGCGAATGCTTCGGCGAAGGTGGCTACTTCGGACACGGCCCGATCGTTCACGAAAAGGTGCTCGAAGTGCCATTCCTGGAAGGCAAGAAACGCTGATCCGGTGCCGCAACCGGTTGTTGGGAAGTCGTAGACGAAAGCAGGGTCAGACGGGAGAGCGGCAGTGGGTCAACACAGCTTCGATGTATTCGGTATCGCGCCTGCGGATGCGGCCCATCCGGGAACAGCAGTTGCCACGGCACGCGCCGGGGGAACCGGGCTGCTCGATCTCGAATTCAGCCGTGAAGACGGCCGTGCGACGGCAGCGTTCGAACGTCTGCTGACTGCGACCGACGGCCGAATCGGCTTGCGCGTTGATCTTGGTCACGCGGCACTGGCCAGCCAGTTGCTGATCGCCGCTGCCGATCGCCCGCTGACGCTGATCCTGACCGGCGCGCCGGAGCAGCAGGCGTCGCTTGCGGCGCAACTGGCGATCGGCGGCCAGCATCGCGTGCTGGCCGAACTGACCGACGCGGCCGACGTCGGTCATTTCCCGTTTGCGCATCACGGGCTTGTCGCCAAGGGTCACGAGGCCGGCGGCTGGGTCGGTGCCGATACCAGCTACATCCTCGCCCAGAAGCTGTTCGGCAAGACCGAGCTTCCGGTGTTCATGCAGGGCGGCATCGGCGTGCACAGCGCAGCGGCGCTGCGCGCGATGGGCGCGGCCGGCGTGATTTTCGAAGACCAGTTGCTGCTGCTTGCCGAATCGCCACTGCCGGAATCGTTGCAGAACGAACTGGCGCGCCTGAACGGCGCGGAAACCCGTCTGTTCGGCGAGCTGATCGATCAGCCCTGCCGCGTCTACTCGCGTCCGGGTACTGCAGCACTGAAGGCAGCCGATGCCGACAACAACGCCGTTGAAGCGGGCGATCTTGCGCTGGCGGACTGGCGTTCACGCCTCACCGCCAACCTCGGCTGGAACGGCGGCGAGCAGTTCATGCCGGTCGGCCAGGGCATCGGCATGGCGGCGACCTATCGCAGCCAGTACCGCAGCGTCGGCCGCTTCATTCAGGCGGTCCGCAAGGCCAGCACCCAGCACGTGACATCCGCGGTTGCGACCGGCTTCATGGCGCCAGGCGGCGCCCTGGCGCAGTCGCATGGCACCACCTATCCGATCGCCCAGGGTCCGATGACCCGCGTGTCGGATTCCCCCGAATTCGCGTACCAGGTGTCGAAGAACGGCGCACTGCCATTCCTGGCACTGGCGCTGTACCGCGGCCCGCAGGTGCTGGAGATGCTCCAGCAGACCAAGGCGAAGATGACCCAGGCCGACGGCAGCGAACTGCCGTGGGGCGTCGGCATGCTCGGCTTCGTGCCGCACAGCCTCCGTGAAGAGCAGATCGCCGCCGTCTGGCAATGCAAGCCGACCTACGCACTGATTGCCGGCGGCCGACCGGATCAGGCCGCACTGTTCGAGAAGGAAGGCATCCCGACCTACATCCATGCCCCGGCTCCGGCGCTGTTGCGCATGTACATCGAACAGGGCGCCAAGCGCTTCGTGTTCGAAGGCCGCGAATGCGGCGGCCACATCGGCCCGCTGGCCAGCTTCCCGCTGTGGGAGCAGATGATCGAAGTGCTGCTCGCCGACGTGAAGCCGGGTGCGGAAGCCGGCTACCACATCCTGTTCGCCGGCGGCATCCACAACGCAGCAAGCGGCGCGATGCTGGCGGCGCTGGCTGCGCCACTCGCGGCGCGCGGCATGAAGGTCGGCTGCATCATGGGTACGGCCTACCTGTTCACGCAGGAAATCGTCGAAAGCGGTGCCGTCGTCAAGGGCTTCCGCGATGCCGCGATCGCCTGCGACAAGACCGTCAACTTCGAGACCGGCCCCGGTCACTCGACGCGTTGTGTGGATACCCCGTTCTTCCGCGAATTCCGCGATGCCCGCAAGGAACTGCTGCGCGAAGGTGTCGGTGCCGACGAACTGCGCGACCGCCTCGAAGACATGAACATGGGGCGCATGCGCGTGGCCTCGAAAGGCCTGAATCGCGATGCGTCCGGCAAGATCGTCGAGGTCAGCGAAGCCGATCAGTACAAGGACGGCATGTTCATGATCGGCCAGATCGCGACGATGCGCGATGGCGTGATCACGCTGGACGCCTTGCATCGCGAAGTCACCGAAGGCGGCATGGCGATGCTGCAAACGGTCGCGGGCCGCGCGCGTGCGCGGACCCCTGACGCCAAGCCAGCGGACATCGCCATCGTCGGCCTGGGCACCCTGTTGCCGAAGGCCACGCTGGCCGACAAGTACTGGGAAAACATCCTCGACCAGGTCTGCGTGATCGGCGAAGTGCCGAAGGATCGCTGGGACTGGAAGATGTACTTCGACGCCGATCGGCGCGCGCGCGACAAGGTCTATTCGCGCTGGGGCGGCTTCCTCGACGAAGTGTCCTTCGACCCGATTTCGTATGGCATTCCGCCGAAGTCGATGAAGTCGATCGACCCGATGCAGTTGCTGACGCTTGAAGTCGCGCGCCGCGCACTCGCCGATGCCGGCATGGCCGATGGCGACTACGACCGCGAGAACACCAGCATCATCCTCGGTGCCGGCGGCGGCCTTGGCGATCTGGGCACCCAGTACGCCGTGCGCGCCGAACTGCCGCGCTTCGTCGACATCGACGACAAGACCGTCTGGGAACGTCTCCCGGAATGGACCGAGGAATCGTTCGCCGGAACGCTGCTCAACGTCGCTGCCGGCCGCGTCAGCAACCGCATGGATTTCGGCGGTCTGAACTTCACGATCGATGCCGCCTGCGCCTCGTCGCTGGCTGCGATCTCGATCGCCGTCAATGAACTGGAATCCGGCCGTACCAACGTCGCGCTGGCCGGTGGCATCGACACCGTGCAAAGCCCGTTCGGCTTCCTGTGCTTCTCGAAGACGCAGGCGCTGTCGCCGGACGGCAAGCCGAAAACCTTCGACCAGAACGCCAACGGCATCGCGATCAGCGAAGGCCTCGCTGTGATCGTGCTGAAGCGTCTGGCCGATGCCGAAGCCGCAGGCGATCGAATCTACGCCGTCATCAAGTCGGTCGCGGGCTCCAGCGATGGCCGTGCGCTGGGCCTGACCGCGCCGCGCCCCGAAGGCCAGAAGCTGGCGCTGAAGCGCGCCTACGCCCGCGCCGGTTTCTCGCCGGCGACGCTCGGCATGGCCGAGGCCCACGGCACCGGCACCCCGGTTGGCGACAAGGCCGAAGCCCGCACGATCACCGAATCGCTGGCGGCCGAAGGTGCTGCGCCCAAGACCGTCGCGATCAGCTCGGTCAAGACCTTGCTCGGCCACACCAAGGCCAGCGCCGGCGTTTCCGGTCTGATCAAGGTGGCGCTGTCGCTGTACCACCGCACCTTGCCGGCGCACTTCGGCGTCGAGAAGCCGATCGACACGATCGCCGACCCGAAAGCGCCGGTGTACCTGCTGAAGGACGCAAGGCCGTGGATCGCCCACCCGGATCACCCGCGCCGTGGCGGCGTATCGGCGTTCGGCTTCGGCGGCACCAATTTCCACGCCGTGCTCGAGGAATACCGCGGCAGCTTCGGCGCCAGCGGTGCGTCCGGCGCGCCGCGCTGGCCGCACGAGCTGTTCGTGTTCCGCGCCAAGGACGAAGCCACGCTCGCCAGCGACATCGGCCGCTTCGTCGCAGCGTTGAAGGCCGGCAGCAACGTCAAGTTCCGCGACCTCGCGTACTCGCTGACCAAGCAGGCCGAAAGCCGCGCCGGTGCGCCCGTCTGCCTGGCGCTGGTCGCCCGCGATTTCGCTGGCTTGCAGGCTGATCTTGAAGCGGCAATCGCCAGCCTCGGCGGCAACGGCAGGCCGCTGCCGCAGTCGGTGCGCTACTCGAAAGCGGTACCGGCGAGCGCGCCGCAGCTCGGTTTCCTGTTCCCGGGCCAGGGCTCGCAGTACGTCAACATGGGCCGCGAAACGGCGCTCTATGTTGACGAACTGCGCTCGGCACTCGAATTCACCGACGCGACCTTGCGCAAGGAGTTTCCGGCGCTGCTGTCGCGCACCATCATGCCGCCGGCCACCTTCGATGCCGACGCCGAAAGCGCGCAGCTGAAGGCGCTGACCGATACCCGTGTCGCGCAGCCATCGATCGGTGCGCTGTCGCTGGGCTACACCCGTCTGGCCGAGCGTCTGGGGCTGAATGCGGTGGCTGCCGCCGGTCACAGCTACGGCGAGTACGCAGCCTTGCATGCCGCAGGTGCGTTGTCGGCGGCTGATTTCCTGAAGCTGTCCGCGGTGCGCGGCCAGTGCATGGCCGAAGCCGCAGCGACCAGCGAAAAGGGCGCGATGGCCGCGATCCAGGCCCGGCGCGAGGTCGTGGCTGCCGCGATTGCCGGCATCGCCGACGTCAAGATCGCCAACCACAATGCCCCGGAACAAGCGGTGATTTCGGGCCCGGCCGCCGGCGTCGAACAGGCCGCCAAGGCGCTGGAAGCCAGCGGCGTGCGAGTGACGCGCCTCGCTGTTTCGGGTGCCTTCCACACTGAACTGGTCGCCAGCGCCCAGACTGGCTTGTCGGCCGCGATTGCCGCCAGCACGGTCAGCGTGCCGCGTCTGACCGTCTACTCGAACACCACCGGCCTTGCCTATCCGGCCGATGT
The DNA here is from genome assembly GCA_026398875.1 of Gammaproteobacteria bacterium. GTDB lineage: Bacteria > Pseudomonadota > Gammaproteobacteria > Nevskiales > Nevskiaceae > Nevskia. The sequence goes on from JAPLSB010000024.1 coordinate 6,037, forward strand.
CTCCGGGATCAAGGCAACGCTCGACGGCCACCTGCTGAATAGCGTCGAGTTCGTTGCCGAGATCGAAGCGATGCACGCAGCCGGCGTGCGCGTGTTCGTCGAACTCGGTCCGAAGGGCACTTGCGCCAACATGGCCAAGGCCACGCTGGCGGGCCGTGACGCGATTTGCGTTTCGCTCGATGGCAACGGCGGGGGCCTGCGCGGCCTGCTGCTCGGCCTCGCCGAGCTGGTTGTGGCCGGCGTGCCGATCGCCCTCGCCCGCCTGTTCGACGGCCGCGATGCCCAGGCGCTGGATCTGTCGAAGCTCGCCGAGCTGCTGAAGCCGGAAGCGCTTCCGAAGCACGCCTGGTGGGTCAGCGGTGGCTGCGCGCGTGCGCAGGACGATCCGCTGTTCCGCACCGGCACCTTGCCGGCCTACGACGTCGAATCGCTGGCAGCCGAACAGGCCAAGCTGAAGGCAGCGCGTACCGTCGTCGTGCAGGCGCCCGCTGCACCGGCACAGATCATCCATCAGCCGGCAGCAGCCCCTGCTGCCGCCGCGCTTGCCGCAACCAACCCGGCGCTCGGCTCGGAAGCGCTGGCCGCCTATCAGCAGACGATGCGCCAGTTCCTGCAACTGCAGGAACGCGTGGTGTCGCAGTACCTCGGCGGCGCTGCTGCCGGTACCGCACTGCCAGCGATACCGGCCCCGATGCCAGCCTCCATGCCGGTCCCTGCACCAGCCATTCCGACTGCTGCCGCGCGTCCAGTCGTGACGCCGGCATCGGTTGCCGCTGCACCCGCACGCACCGAAGCAGTGAAGCCCGTCGCCGCCGTTGCAGCACCGGTTGCGGTCGTGGCCACGCCGGCTGCGGCCAGCTTCGATCCGGCTGCCGCGCTGCTGGAAATCGTTGCCGATCGCACCGGTTATCCGCAGGACATGCTCGGGCTGGATCAGGATCTCGAAGCCGAACTCGGCATCGATTCGATCAAGCGCGTGGAAATTCTCGGCGCCTTCCAGAAGACCTTGCCTGCCGCTGCTGGCGAAGCCATGCAGGCCGGCATGGAGCGCTACACCCGTGCCCGCACGCTGACCGCGATCCTCGAAACGGCGAAGGCGGATCTCGCCAAGTTCGGCGTTGCCGCTGCGCCGCAGGCTGCTGCGGCCGTGTCGGTCGCGGTCACGGTCAACGCAGCCCCGGCCATCGACCGTGCCCAGGTGTCGGCAACGCTGCTCGACATCGTGGCCGATCGCACCGGCTATCCGACCGACATGCTCGGCCTTGATCAGGATCTCGAAGCCGAGCTCGGCATCGATTCGATCAAGCGCGTGGAAATCCTCGGCGCATTGCAGAAGGCGCTGCCGGCATCGGCAGGTGAAGCGATGCAGTCGGGCATGGAGAAGTTCACCCGCGCCCGCTCGCTGAACGCGATTCTCGATGCCGCGATGACGCTGATTCCGGCGTCGGTCGCAGCAGCCAGTGCAGCACCGGTCGCCGTGTCGGTGGCCGTGTCGACGACACCCGCCGTGGCCGCCTTTGATCGTGCCTCAGCACAGGCGATGCTGCTCGGCATCGTTGCCGACCGCACCGGCTATCCGACCGACATGCTGGGCCTCGATCAGGATCTGGAAGCCGAACTCGGCATCGATTCGATCAAGCGCGTCGAGATCCTGGGCGTGCTGCAGAAGGCGCTGCCGGCCGCGACCGGCGACGCGATGCAAGCGTCGATGGAGCGATTCACCAAGGCACGCAGCCTGAACGCGATCCTTGACGCAGCGGCGGCGATCGCACCTGCTGCCACAGCCTCGGCGACCGCCGTGGCAGTCTCGGTGGCCACGGCTTCAGCCGCAGCCCCGGCGGCCGGACCTGACCGCGCGACGCTGCAGGCGCAGTTGCTCGGCATCGTTGCCGATCGCACCGGCTATCCGACCGACATGCTCGGGCTGGATCAGGATCTCGAAGCCGAACTCGGCATCGACTCGATCAAGCGCGTCGAGATCCTCGGCGCGCTGCAGAAGTCGCTGCCGGCCGCGCAGGCCGACGCGATGCAGGCGGCGATGGAAAAGTTCACTCGCGCCCGCACGCTGAACAGCATCCTTGATGCTGCTGTGGCCCTCGCGCCGCCGGCGGCCGTTGCGGCGGCGCCGGTTGCCGTGGCCATTGCTGCCGCTGTCCCGGCATCGGCCGCGGTGGCGATGGCCACGACGCTCGACCGCGGCGCCCTGAGCGCGCTGCTGCTCGACATCGTTGCCGACCGCACCGGCTACCCGACCGACATGCTCGGTCTCGATCAGGATCTCGAAGCGGAACTCGGCATCGATTCGATCAAGCGTGTGGAAATCCTCGGCGCGCTGCAGAAGTCGCTGCCGGCGACCCAGGCCGACGCGATGCAGGCCGCGATGGAGAAGTTCACGCGCGCCCGCAGCCTGAACGCGATCCTTGATGCGGTGACGGCGCTGTCGGCCACGGTTGCGTCTGCGCCGGTCGCGGCGCCAGCGCCAGCAATGGCCGCTGCCGCACCGGTTGCTGCCGCTGCCGAAACCATCCCCCGCTACGCGCCGCGCGCGCGCCGCGTACCGCTGCCGAAGGAACGCCTCGCCATTGCCGGCCTGTACGTGCTGACGGCGGATGACGGCGGCATCGCCGAACTGTTGGCGGCGCGCATCGGCACGGCCGGTGGCAAGGCTGCGGTCATCGCGGCATCGACCGCCACCGACCCGCTGACGCTGGCCGCCACGCTCGATGGCTTGCGCCAGCAGCACGGCAAGGTCGCCGGCATCGTTCATCTGGCGACGCTGAACACGGCTGCCGCGGACGATCTGGCGAGCTGGAAACAGCAGAGCGCGCTGCAGGCCAAGTCGCTGTTCTGGCTGCTGCAGCAGACGATGAGCGAACTGGCTGCCGGCCCGTCCGTGGCGCTGGCGGCAAGCCGCTTCGGCGGCAGCCTGGGCCGTGAAGCCGAAGGCAGCAGCCTGCCGCAGGCGGGCGCTGCGGTCGGCCTGTTCAACTGCGCGACGCAGGAGATTCCGAGCCTGCGCGCACGGCTTGTCGACTTCCCGGCGGACGCGGCTGCGTCGGTGATCGTGACCGCGCTGATGGATGAACTGGCAGCCGACGATGCCCGCACCGAGATCGGCTACGTCGATGGCGTGCGCTACGGCTACACGCACGCTGCCGAACCGGTGTCCGATCACCCGTTCGCAGCGCATCTGACGCCGAGCGGCGACTGGGTGGTGCTGATCAGCGGCGGCGCGCGCGGCATCACCGCCGAGATTGCCGAGGAGATGGTGCGCCCCGGCATGCGTCTGGTACTGCTCGGCCGTACCGCGCTGCCGGGTGCCGAAAGCGCGAGCACGGCCTCGATCAGCAGCGAAGCGGAACTGAAGAAGATGCTGCTTGCGCAGGCGCTGGCTGCCGGCCGCAAGCCGACACCGGTGGAACTGGCGCGCGAGCTGTCCAGCCTGATGGCCAATCGCGAGATCCTCGGCAACATCGCCAAGCTGACCAAGGCCGGCGCCGTGGTCGACTACCGCCCCTGCGATGTCCGCAACCCGGCGCTGTTCGGCGCGCTGATCGACGAGGTCTACGCGACCTACGGCCGTATCGATGCCGTGATCCACGGCGCCGGCGTGATCGAGGACAAGCGGATTCCGGATAAGACGCCGGATTCGTTCGACCGCGTCTACGACACCAAGGTCGACAGTGCCTGGACGCTGGCCACCAAGCTGCGCCCGGAAAGCCTGCAACTGCTGGCGCTGTTCACCAGCGTGTCCGGCCGCTTCGGCAACACCGGGCAGTCGGACTACGCGGCCGCCAACGAAACGCTGAACCGCCTCGCCTGGCAGCTGCACCGGCGCTGGAACGGCGTTCGGGTGATCTCGATCAACTGGGGCCCGTGGGACGCCGGCATGGCCAGCCAGCAGGTTCGCGACGCCTTCCGGGCTCGCAACATCGCACCGATCCCGGTTCCGGCCGGCCGCCGCTGGTTCATCGACGAACTGGCCTATGGGCCACGCAAGGATGTCGAACTGGTAGCCGGTGAAGGTCCTTGGGACTGCGATCGCGGCGCGCCGGCCTTCGACGATGCTTCGGGCGCAGGCAGCAGCAGCGCGCTGCCGCTGATGCCGCGCCCGGTGCGCATGGGTGCCGGCGGCGCGGTGGTCTACGAGCACATCCTGAGCCTGCGGGCCGATCCGTACCTCGGCGATCACCGCCTCGACAACAAGCCGGTGATGCCGGCGGCGACAGCGCTGGAGTACATCGCCCAGTTCGCGCAGGCCGCATGGCCGGAGTGGACGGTCGCCGAGATCCGCGATCTGCGCACGTTCTCGGGCATCGTCCTGGACGGTGACTCGGCCGAGAAGACGCTGCTGTTCAAGGCGCGCTCGTCGACGCATTCCGACGCCGGTTCGCAGGCCGCGACGATCGAGGTCTTCGAGCAGGGCCGCAAGGCGCCGAACTACCGCGCCAGCGTCATCCTGCTGCCGAAGCTGCCGGATGCGCCGCTCGCCAATGTTCGGCCGCTCGGCGATGGCGAGCCGATGAACACGACGCGGATGTATGCCGAGCATCTGTTCCACGGCCCGCAGTTCCAGCTGGTGACCGAAGTCGCGACGATGTCGATGTCCGGCATCGATGCCACGGTGCGCGCGACTTCGCCGGGCGGCATGCTCGGCACGGCCGAGGCCGCCAGCACGCGCTGGCTGTTCGACTTCGGGCTGGTCGACACAGGCCCGCAGCTGGTGCTGGTCTGGGCGCGCGTCATGCACGGCAAGACCGCACTGCCGTCGAGCTTCGCGAAAGTGGCCCGCTATGGCAGCGGCCCGATCACGGGCGCCGTCAAGGTGGCGATCCGGATGAAGCCGGCCGGCCACGACGCCGGGGTGCGCTACGACATGCAGTTCATCGACGACAAGGGTCGCGTGCGGATGGAATTCATCGATGCCGAAAGCACGATGAGCGCGGCGCTGAACCGCCTGGCAGGCAACTCCTGAGCACGCCCTCGGCCACCACGGGATCGGAGTCCGCGATGAGCAAGCCGCTCGATATCGCCATCATCGGCATGGCCGGCGCCTACGCCGGCGCACGCGATGCCGCGACGTTCTGGCAGAACATCCTCGACGGCGTCGATGCCGTCGCGGAGGCCGGCCCGGAATGGGCCGGTCCGTACGTCGATGCCGATTCGAAGGCCAACGATCGCATCTACACGACGCGTGGCGGCTTCCTGCGCGATCTGGCGGAAGTCGACCTGAGCGAACTCGGCGTGATGCCGAACACGCTCGACGGCGGCGAGCCCGATCACATGCTGGCGCTGCGCTTCGCACGCGATGCGCTGGCCGATTCGGGCTATCTGAAGAAGGCGTTCAACCGCGAGCGCATCGGCATCGTGCTCGGCCGCGGCACGTACGCCAACCGCGGCATCCTGACCATGGTCCAGCACGGCATGATCATGGATCAGACGATGGAGCTGATCCGCGGCCTGCGCCCGGATCTCACGGCCGACGAGCTGGCCAAGCTGAAGGCGCAGTTCAAGAAGCAGCTGCCGCCGTACAACGCGGAAATGGTCGGCCTGCTGACGCCGAACGTGATCGCCGGGCTGATCGCCAACCGGCTTGATCTGATGGGGCCGAACTTCATCGTCGATGCCGCCTGCGCGTCGAGCCTGATCGCGATCGAGCTGGCGACGCGCGAGATCAACTCCGGCCGCTGCGACATGATGATCACCGGCGGCGTGCAGGCGCAGTGCCCGCCGCAGCTGTACATGCAGTTCTGCCAGCTAGGCGCGCTGAGTCACGGCCAGTTGCGGCCGTTCCAGAAGGGTGCGGACGGCACGCTGCTCGGCGAAGGCGTCGGCGTGCTGGTGCTGAAGAAACTGTCGCTGGCCGAAGCCGACGGCGATCGCATCTACGCCGTCATCAAGGGCATCGGCTCGGCGTCGGACGGCAAGGCCAAGGGCCTGCTGACGCCACGCCTGGAAGGCGAAGTGCTGGCGCTGCGGCGCGCTTACGAATCCAGCGGCATCGATCCGGCCACCATCGGTCTGGTCGAAGCCCACGGCACCGGCACGCGCGTCGGCGACAAGACCGAGATCGAATCGCTGACCACGCTGTTCGGCCCGAGAGTCGGCGAACTGCCGACGATCGCGCTGGGCTCGGTCAAGTCGATGATCTCGCACTGCCTGCCGGCCTCCGGCAGTGCCTCGATGATCAAGACCGCGCTGGCGCTGCACCACAAGGTGCTGCCGCCGATGCTCTGCGACGAGATCGATCCCGACCTGCAGATCGACAAGACGCCGTTCTACATCAACACCGAAGCGCGTCCGTGGATCCATGCCGGACCGCATCCGCGCCGCGCCGGCGTCAATGCTTTCGGCTTCGGCGGCATCAATGCGCACGTGATTCTCGAAGAGTACCGACCCGCGAAGGCCACGCCGCGCCGGTCTGGCGCCGGCCTGCTGCACGTGCCCGGACCCTCGGAACTGGTGACGCTGGGTGCGCCGACGGTCGAGGCGCTGGCTGCGCTGGCGCGGCAGCTGATCGACCACGCGCGCGGCCCGGCCCGGCCGAGTCTGGCCATGCTGGCGCGGGCCAGCAGCGCACATGCGCAAGGCGAGCATCGGCTGGCCATCGTCGCCAGCGACAGCGCCGATCTGGCCACCAAGCTGGAGCAGGCGCTGGCCAAGCTCGGTCGTCCCGAAGTCGGCGCGTTCAAGATCCGCGCTGCTGTCCACTACGGCCGTGGCGCGCTGCCCGGCAAGGTCTGCTTCGTGTTTCCGGGCGAAGGCGCGCAGTACGGCGGCATGCTCGCCGACCTGTGCCTGAACTTCCCGCAGGTGCGCGAATGGTTCGATTTCATTGACGAGTCGTCGGTCCGGCGCGACGGCCAGCGGCGTTCGCCGGTGGTGTTCCCGGCACCGACCGCGATCAGCGCCAGCACCCGCGAGCGGCTCGAAGGCGAGCTGTTCCAGATGGACGTGGCGGCCGAAACGGTCTTCGCCGCCTCGATCGGTATGTACACGCTGCTCGAAGATCTCGGCTTCCGGCCGGATGCGATGCTCGGCCATTCGACCGGCGAAAACACTGCGCTGACCGCCTCCGGCGTGCGCCGCTATGCGCGCCGGGACGAGATCGCCGACACCGTGCGCGATCTCAACCGCATCTATCGCGAACTGGACCGCGAAGGGCGCATCGTCGAAGGCAGCCTGCTGACCATCGGCGCGCTCAAGCCCGCCGCACGCAGCGAGCTGCTGCGCGAGTTCGGCAACGACGACAGCCCGATCCGCGTGGCGATGGACAACTGCCCGAACCAGCTGGTCCTGTTCGGTTCGCGCTTCGACATCGCCGACCTGAAGGAACAGCTCGCGGCCGACGGCGCCATCTGTGCCGAGCTGCCGTTCGGCCGCGCCTATCACACGTCGCTGTTCAGTCCGGTCGCCGACGCCTATCGCGAGTACTACGCCGATCTGGAATTCGGCCCGGGCAAGGTGACGCTGTACAGCGCCAAGAGCGTCGGGCCGTTCCCGGATGACCCCTCCGACATCCGGGAGCTGGCCTGCCAGCAGTGGGAAAGCCCGGTGCGTTTCACCGAGACGATCGAGCAGCTGTACGCCGACGGCGTTCGGGTGTTCGTCGAGGTCGGCCCGAGCGGCAACCTGACCTCGTTCGTCGGCGACACGCTGCGCGACAAGGACGATGTCGTCGCCGTGTCGACCAACAGCCGTCGCAAGGCCGGCATCACCCACCTGCATCAGACGCTGGCGCAACTGCACGCGCTCGGTGTCAGCTTCGATCCGCAGCAGCTCTACGCGAACCGCGAGATCCCGCTGCTGAGCCTGTCGGCCGCGCCGGCGGCGGCGGCGAAGATCAAGCCAAAGATCAAGCTGCAGATGCCGCTGATCCATCTGCCGGACGATGTGCCGCCGATGCCGACGCCGAAGCCGGTGGTGAGCGCGGCAGCCGCGCCGGCACCGACGGCGACCGCGATGCCGGCACCGGTTGCGAGCGCTGCGGCAGCAGCGGCGCAGCCGGCAGCGGTGCCGGTCGACCCGCGGCTGGCGGTGCTGAAGTCGCACTTCGCGCTGATGCAGGACTTTCTCGACAGCCAGGCGCGCGTGCTGGACGGCTTCGCTGGCGGTGTGGCGGCCATCGCCGATCCGCTGGCGGCAGAACCTGCCGACCCTGCCCGTCCGGACCCGGACCGCTATCCGCTGCTTGGCCGCGTGCTGTCGCACGACGGCGGCAAGCTGGTCTGCGAGCGCCGCTACGACCTTGCCAGCGATCTGTTCCTGCGTGACCACGCGCTCGGCTCGGCGCCCAGCGCACAGCAGGGCGCGCTGCTGGCGCTGAGCGTCATCCCGTTCACGTTCAGCATGGAAATCGTCGCTGAAGCGGCCTGCCTGCTGACTGGCGACGCGCTGCAGTTCATCGGGCTCGACAGCTCCCGCGGCCATCGCTGGCTCGGGCTGGATGGCGGCTCGCTGGACCTGCGCATCGTCGCCGAGCGTGCGGCCGCCGATCCGGCGCAGCCGGGCATCGAGCGTGTCTCGGTGCGGCTCTTCCAACTTGGCTTGAATGGGGGCGCCGGCGGCCCGGCCGGCGGCGTGCTGGTGTTCGAAGCGATTGCGCTGCTCGGTGCCGGCTTTCCGGTGGCACCAGCCGTGCGGCCGTGGTCAGCCCCGGACAGCCGGCCGACGCGCAGCAACCCCGATGGCTCGCTGTACAGCCGCGGCATGTTCCACGGCCCGCGCCTGCAAGGCGTGACGTCGGTGCGCCGCTGGTCCGACGAAGCGATCGAAGCCGACATGGTGACGATCGCCACGCACGACTATTTCCGCTTCACGACGCGGCCGCAGTTCCGCACCGACCCGGCACTGCTCGATGCCGCCGGCCAGGTGGTCGGCTACTGGCTGACCGAGCGCTATACCTGGGGCTTCAACTGCTTCCCGTATCACGTCGGCAGCTTCCGCCAGTACGCGCCGATGCCGGCGGCCGGCACGACCGTGATCTGCCGCTGCGATGTGAAGATGACCGATCCGCTGCGGATCGAGGCGCACTTCGACGTGCTGGACGGCGACGGCCGCCTGCTGATGCGCGCGACGAACTGGGAAGACCGCAAGTTCACCGTGCCGGAGCGCTACTACGCGTTCCGCATGGCGCCGCAGACCGCGTTCCTCAGCGAGCCCTGGCAGGCCGATGCGCTCGGCGCAGCCGGTGTCGTCGCTCGCCGGGTCCCCGCCTTCGACGACGGCTTCCTCGATCAGGGCTTCAGCATCTGGAAGCGGGTGCTGGCCAATCTTGTGCTGAGCGACAACGAGCGCCGCGACTGGTACGCGCTGCCGGTCACCGGCCCGCAGCGCGAAGCCTGGCTGCTGGGTCGTGTCGCCGCGAAGGATGCCGTGCGCGTCTGGCTGCAGCAGACCCACGGCCTGCTGGTGGCGCCGGCCGACATCGCGATCGGCAGCAATGCCGAGGGCCAGCCGCAGCTGCTGCGCATCGTCGGCGTGAGCCAGAGCGCGTGGCCGTCGATCTCGATCAGCGAGCATGGTGGCCACGCGCTTGCCGCCTGCTCCGGCCCTGGTGTCGGTGTCGGCATCGACTACCGGCGGCTTGATCAGCCATCAACCGATGACCCGGTCGCTGCGGCCATCGGTGAAGCCGAACGCGCGCGCTTCCTGAGCCGCCTCGCCGGTGCCGAGCAGAATCGCGCCGCCGCCGCATTGGCGGCAGCCAAGCGCGCTGCGCTGCGTTCGTCCGGCCGAAACGGTGAAGCGGCGTCAGGCGACTGGCAGGTCGTCGATGGCGCCGTGCCGCAGGCGGCAACGCCGGTCGGTGCGGTGCTCGTGCGCCATGCCGGCATCGATCACGCGGTGGCGCTGCACCTCGGCCAGGACGACGTATTTGCGCTGTCGCTGCTGCCGCTGGCGGCCAGCAGTGGCCCGAGCGCGGCGATGGTCTAGTTCCTGCGTGCGGGCAGCCAAGCCCGCAGCATTCCCTTTCTTGCGGCACCCCCATCAATCGATTCAGGCAGACCCCAGATGACGACCAAGACCCTATTCATCGGCATGGATGGCTGCACGTTCACCGTGCTGAACGAGATGACCCGCGACCTTCCCGGTGAAGGCGTCACCATGCCGTTCCTCGCCGGACTGATGGCCAAGGGCTCGCGCGCCAATCTGCGCTCCACACCCAATCCGCTGACGCCGCCGGCGTGGACGTCGATCATGACCGGCCGTGGTCCGGGGCAGCACGGCGTGTTCGATTTCATCCGCGCCGAGGACAAGGGCGGCGAGGTCTACTGGACGCTGTACGACTCGCGCGATGTCGATTCGGAAATGATCTGGTCGATCGCCAGCCGGCAGGGCAAGTCGATCGCGGCGTTGAACTTCCCGCTGACCGCGCCGCCGCCGAAGGAAGTCAACGGCTCGATCGTGCCGGGCTTCATTCCGGCCAAGCATCTGCGCCGCAACTCGACGCCGGGCCTGTTCGAGCGCCTGAAGGAAGCGATTCCGGGCTTCGATGCCAAGGAACTGGCCTGGGACTTCGACAACGAGAAGCAGGCGCTGGAAGTGCTCAACGACAACGACATGGAGCAGTGGGTGCGCTACCACCTGCCGCGCGAAGAGCAGTGGTTCAAGATCGCCGAATACATCCTCGAGAACGATGCGCCGGATCTGATGGCGGTGATGTTCGACGGCACCGACAAGATCCAGCATCAGGCCTGGCAGTTCGTTGACCCGGCACTGGTGCCGGCCGAGCGCAGCGACTTCTACAACCGCATGCGCGGCGTCTGCCGCGAGTACTTCGCCAACGTCGATCGCTACATCGAGCGTCTGGTGACGATGGCGGGCCCGGAATGCCAGGTGTTCTTCGCCTCAGACCACGGCTTCACGACCACCGTCGAGACGCTGCGCATCAACGCCTTCCTCGAAGAGCTGGGCTACCTGAAGTGGGCCGAGAACGACGGCTCCGAGCAGGCCATCCGCCGCGAGGCCAGCGACTTCGCGAACCTCGACTGGGCCAACACCACGGCCTATTGCCGCACGCCATCGTCGAACGGCATCCATATCCGCCAGTCGACCAAGCCGGGCGAACCGGGCATCGATCCGAAGGACTACATCAGCTTCCGCGACAAGCTGATCGAAGACCTCAAGACGCTGCGCAACGAGGATGGCGAGCCGGTGATCGTCGATGTGCTGAAGCGCGAGGAGTGGTTCCCGGGCCAGCACATGGAACGCGCCTGCGATCTGACGCTGGTGCTGCGTGACAACGGCTTCGTGTCGATCCGCAATCTGAAGCCGGTGGTCGTCAAGCGCCCGAGCCCGGCCGGCACGCATCATCCGGACGGCATCTTCATGGCCTACGGCAAGGGCATTGCCGCCAACGGCCTGGTCGACCGTCTCGACATCCGCGACGTCTGCCCGACCTTGCTGTACAGCCTCGGCCTGCCGGTGCCGAAGGACATCGAAGGCAAGGCCGCCGAGCCGTTCTTCACCGACAACTGGCTGGCCGAACATCCGGTCAAGATCGGCAAGGCGACGGTCGGAGGCGGCGAGAAAGCCAAGGCCGAAGACATGGACGACGAGGAAAAGCGCCAGATCATCGAGCAGCTGCAGATGCTCGGGTACATGGAATAACGGGCGCTCACGCGCATCAGGCTCGATAACAATGGACTGCCAAGACGGACTGACCGCGCGGGAGCTGCTCGACTACGGCGTCTGCATCGATGACGGTAACGACAAGGTCGTGGATTTCCGTTTCGAACGCCCCGCGATGATTCACGGCCATCGGCTGAAAGGCTGTTCGATGGGGGCCTACGGGTTTTACAACGCGGCGGGTCTTGCGAGTGCCTACCGGACCCGCTTCGGTCGTTACTCGCAGGTCGGCGAATCGACGATCGTCGGTCCGCCGGAGCATCCGATGACGATGTTCAGCACGCATCCGTTCGCGTTCTCGCGGCCGTCGCACATGCCGAAGATGTTCCAGATGCCGGACTTCGCGCGGATTTCGCCGGAGGAGGAAGAGGGTCCGTCATGGGCAGAGTCGGAGACGCCGATCGAAACCGTGATCGGCCATGAGGCTTACATCGGCGCCGGCAGCTTCGTGCGTCGCGGCGTGACCGTGGGTGTCGGCGCGGTGGTCGGCGCACGCAGCGTGGTCACTCGTGACGTGCCTCCATACGCGATCGTGGCCGGGTCTCCGGCGCGTGTGCTGCGCTACCGTTACCCGGACGCACTGATCGAGCGTTTCCTCAACCTGGCCTGGTGGAACTACGACCTCGGGCCGATCAAGCGTGAAGTGGACTGGACAAAGCCGGAACGCGCACTGGAAAGCCTTGAACAGAAGGCAGCCGATGGCGCCTTGCAGGTGCTGGCGCCGGAGGCCTATTCAGTGACGAGCACCCGCAGTGGCTACCGTCTCACAAGGCTTGCCGTTCCGCTCTACTGACGTCGCCCCCGAATTTCCGCATGACCGCGAACGTACTCACTGCGCACGATCTGATGCAGCACGGCCTGATGCTTGACCCAGGCCCCAGCCGGATCGGGATCGAGCTGCGCTTTGAACGGCCGGCGTTCATCTACGGCCACCGCCTGAAGGCCTGCTCGATCGGTGCGTTTGCATACTTCAACGCCGCCGGCACCAGCAGCGCGTACCGCTGCAACATCGGCCGTTATGCGCAGATCGGTGAATCGTCGATCCTCGGCCCGCCGGAGCACCCGATGGACTGGTTCAGTTCCCATCCGTTCACGTTCACGCGGCCGAAGTACATGCCGAACATGTACCGGTTCGAGGACTTCGCGCGGCTGGCGCCGGATGCGCAGGACGGCCCGTCCTATGCCGATTCGATGCCGGTCGAGACCACGATCGGGCACGAGGCTTATGTCGGTGTCGGCAGCTTCGTGAAGCGTGGCGTGCGCATCGGCCATGGTGCGGTGGTCGGCGCCAAGAGCACGGTCACCCGCGATGTTCCGGATTACGCGATCGTCGTCGGCTCCCCGGCCCGAATCGTCAAGATGCGCTTCGCCGAACCGCTGATCGAGCGCTTTCTGAAGCTGCAGTGGTGGCTGTACGATCTCGCCCCGCACAAGAACAAGGTCGATTTCTCGAACGTCGAGGCCACCCTCGCCTACTTCGAGGAACGGCTCGCCGAAGGCGCACTCACGCGCCTGTCGCCGGCAACGTGTTCGATCCGCCCCACGGCAACGGGCTACGATCTGGACATGCTGTCGGCTCCGCTGTACTGACGCTTCCCCACCGTTCCAGACCCTGCCCATCATGTCCGCTGCGCACGACACCTACGTCAAGCAACTCATCGTCCTGCTGGAAGACTTCACTCAGGACTGGGACCACGAGTTCGAAGGCCGCATGAATGCCGACACCCGCCTGCTCGGCGACCTCGGCTTCGAATCGATCGACATCATCCAGCTGGTCGTCGCGATCGAGGAAGACATCTCGAAGAAGAAGGTGCCGTTCGACAAGCTGCTGATGAAGGACGGGCGCTATGTCGACGACCTGACGATCGGCCAGATCGCCGACTTCCTCGTCGGCTTCGTCTGAGCTGTACGGCCGTGCCGACCGCGCGTCGCCTTGGCGCAATCAGCTATCTGGTTCGCGACTACGACGAGGCGATTGCCTGGTTCACCGCCTCCCTCGGCTTCACGCTGATCGAGGACACGGCACTCGGCAACGACAAGCGCTGGGTCGTCATCGCGGCCAGTGCGGCATCGGAAACCACCTTGCTGCTGGCGCGCGCCAGCGGCGCCGTCCAGCAGGCGGCGGTCGGCCAGCAGGCCGGCGGTCGCGTGTTCCTGTTCCTCGAAACCGACGACTTCGCGCGTGATCACGCGCGCATGCGTGAACGCGGCGTGGTGTTCCGCGAGGTACCGCGCGAGGAAGCCTACGGCACGGTCGCGGTGTTCCTCGACCTGTACGGCAACCCATGGGATCTGCTGCAGCGCCGTGCGCCGCCACCTTGAGCGGCAATGATCGTGTTCCGGAGTGCGCATGGCTGAAGTGCAGTTGAACGAGGTCACGATCGCCTATCAGCAGATGGGCGAAGGGCCGGATCTGGTGTTCGTGCACGGGCTCGCCGCAAGCCGGGCATTCTGGTTCCTGCAATACGCGATGCCGCTGTCGCGGCATTTCCGGATCACGCTGTTCGATCTCAGAGGCCACGGCTACAGCAGCATGCCAGCCAGCGGTTACGAGGCCGTCACGGCCGCTGGTGACCTGGCCGGTCTTCTCGACCACCTCGGCATCGCGCGCTGTCTGCTGGTCGGTCACAGCTATGGCGGCGGCGTGGCGCTGGAGTTCGCCGGGCTGCATCCGCAGCGCGTCGAAAGGTTGGTCGTGCTCGACACCAAGATCAACGCGCTGCAGTCAACCCAACGGCTTTCCGATTCCCCGCACCTGTCGCCGTTCGAGATCGAAGTCGCTGGCAAGTCCGGGCACGACTGGGACAACGAGCCGCAGGTCGGCCTGCTGTTCCTCGACGTGTTGGCGCGCTGGAAGACCAGTGGCGGCGGCTCGGAAGCCAAGGACGTGTTCACCCCGTTCGGCGAGGGCCGCGGTGCCCAGCGCACGGCCAAGCAGTTCGTCGCGCTGATGGACAGCACATCCGCATTGCAGGACGTGATCAAGCCGGGGATCGATGCCGCTGCCATCGCCGCGTTGCCGATGCCATGCCTGTGGATTTACGGTGACTGGTCGCGTTCGATGCCGAGCTGTCGCGCGCTGCAGGCACTGCGCCCGGGAGCGGAATTCAGGATCGTGCCCGAAGGCGGGCACTTCTTTCCGATCAGCAATGCCGCCATCGTGATGGCCTGGCTCAAGCCGTTTTTCGGTGTTGGCGCAATCACCGGATAAGCGCGAAAACCCCTGGAACCACCTGGAAAAGCGGAATAAATCTCGTTTCGTCATCGAACGAAAGAAACGCCTAAGCTCCGCGCACACCCATTATCCGAGGTCGTTTCGATGACTCAGCACAACCCGCTTTCGCGTCGCCGTTTCCTCACGCTGGCCGCTGCAGTCGCTGCCGTGCCGGTGGCGCTGCACGGGCGTGAAGCCGTGGCCGCAGACCTGCCGATGGTCGCTGCCGATGACCCGACCGCCAAGGGCGTCGGCTACGTGGCTGACGCTGCCACCGTCAAGAACCCTGCGTTCAAGGCTGGCAGCAACTGCTCGAAGTGCGCGCTGTACTCGGGCGCTGCCGGTGCGGCCAGCGGCCCCTGCGGCATCTTCCCGGGCAAGGCCGTTGCCGCCAAGGGCTGGTGCACGGCGTACGCGCCGAAGGCCTGATCAGCGGTAAGGCAGGCCAACAAAAAGCCCGGCGCGCAGCCTGCGCGCCGGGCTTTTTGCTGTCTGCTGCCTGGCAATCAGCTGACGCCGTGGCGCTGCAGCCAGTACTGCAACTGGACCCAGCCATCGGCCGCCTGCTTCTCGCGGTAGCTCGGCCGGTAATCGGCGTAAAAGCCGTGCGGCGTGTCCGGGTACAGCACGATCGTCGATGCCTGTGCAGCGGGGTTGCTGGACGCCTTCAGTGCCGCCTGCATCCGTTCGACCGTCTCGTTCGGAATGCCGGAATCGGCGCCGCCATAAAGGCCAAGCACCGGCGCTTTCAGCGCGTCGACGATATCGATCGGATGCCGTGGCGACAGTGGTGTGGCCTCGCGCACCAGTCCGCCGTACCAGGCCACACCCGCCTTCACGGCCGGGTTATGGGCGCTGTACATCCAGGTAATGCGCCCGCCCCAGCAGAAGCCAGTGATCGCGAGCTTTGCCGCGTCGCCGCCATGGTCCGCAGCCCAGCGCGCGGTGGCATCGAGATCGCTCATGACCTGCGAGTCCGGCACCTTCGAGACGATATCTGCGATCAGTGTCTTGACCTCGCTGATCCGGGTCGGGTCGCCCTGACGGGCGTACAGATCCGGCGCGATCGCCAGATAACCGAGCTGGGCCAGCCGGCGACAGACATCGCGGATGTGCTCGTGGATGCCGAAGATTTCCTGCACGACCAGCACGGTCGGCAATGCTGAGCGGCCGTCAGGCTGCGCGCGATAGGCGCGCATGCTGCCATCGGCGACCGGAATGCTGACGTCGCCGGCAAGCAGACCGGTCGACGGCGTCGTGATCAGGCTTTGCGCTTCGATCGGCTGTACCGACAGCGCGAAGCCGCCGGCCAGCGCGGCGACGACGATGCGACGGCGGCCGGGCTCGGCGCCGGGCTGAGACAGATTCGAGCGTGCTTCGGTCATGACTTGGCTCCGGGGTAACGAGTGGACATTGGCATCGCAGGCCGGCGGCCAGGATGGACCATGCTAGCCGCAGCGTTCAGCCGTAGCCGTAGCGACTGGCGATTGCGAGCACTTCCGGTGCAAAGCCGCTGCCGTCATCGCGCCACTCCAGGGGCCCATCGAGCCGCTCCGGCAGCCGCAGGCGGCGCGCGAAACCAGGATCCACCAGAAATCCTTCGTCGGCGCCGTACAACGCGGCGTCCGGGCCCAGGGTGGCGAACGGGCTGCGCTCGGGCTGCTGCATCGCCTGCACGGTGTCCGGTTCGGCAGGCCAGCCCAGCCATTCGCAGAGCGCGCCAAGGGTCGCCTCGGGCCGGGTCAGCAGATCCTCCACGCGCAGCACGTGGTACTGGGCGTTCGGCAGCACGGCGCCGGCCGCCGCCAGATTGGCATGGACGCGAAACCAGGCCACCTGCGGGTCGAGTGCCGGCGGATTGACCGCGTAATCCTTGTAGTCCGGCGCGATGAACAGACGGCCATCGAGCGCGCGTACGGCGTCGCGGCACCAGCGACGCGGATGCTCGACCAGATGCAGCAGCCGGACGTCGGGAAGATCGTCAAGCAGGCGATCGATGAAATCGGGTCGCCAGCCGACCGAGGTCTCTGCACTCACCAGCACCTTCGGCGCAAGTTGCCTTGCCAGTTCGGCCAGCATCCAGGCACCGCGCCAGTCGGTCCGACGCTCCAGCCAGACACTGGCCGCCGCGACACCGGCATCGGTCTGGCCGCCGCAGTACAGTGCCGCCACGGCGCGGCGCAGACCTTGACTGGTCAGCCCGTCGGACAGGGCGCTGATCTCGCCCAGCTCGCCAAGCGTGTCGGCCATGAACAGCTTCAGTTCGGGCAGGTCGGCAGCGCGGCGGTGCTGGCCGAGCATTGCGGCAAGCCGGCACGCATGCGCGCCGGGTGGCGCGACGATCAGCAGCGGGGCCTCAAGCATCGGCGGACTTGACCTTCGGCGCGCCGAGAAACACTTCGCAGCCGCCGCGGTTGTTGTCGACGTACTTCCAGTCGTCGTCTTCCTTGATCGCCACTCGCGGTCCGAACGGATTGGCGGTTGCGACGAACAGGCCGTGCGGCGTCGACGCAAAGTTGCGCACGCCCCAGTTGTACTTGTTGCCGAAGCCGTTCGGCGTCACACAGTCCCAGCGCACGCCATCGTGCGTGCGCCACAGCGCGAAGCCGCCGTAGTTGCGGGTCAGGTGTTCCACACCCCAGTGACGGATCAGCTTCAGCACGTCTTCCGGCCACTTCGCGTTCGGCAGGTAGGGCAACGAGTTGGCCCACGAGAACGTGCCGGCATAGAGGTAGTCGCCATGCGTGCTCATGCGCCAGACGTAGCCGTTGAACAGGTTGTCGAAGCCGGCCGACAGCCCCGACAGCGGCACCTTCAAGCCGTCCGGCGTGACCCGCGAGTGGCCAACCAGCAGTTCCCAGCTGTCGTCCGGCCAGACGCGCAGCACTTCGGCCGCCGCCGGACCGAGCTTGAACGCGCGGTGGTAGCCACCGTTGATGATGCCGGTGCCGACGATCAGCGCGCCGTTGAACTCGCACATGCTGACGATCACTTCGTTGAACGGCCCGCGCCAGGCGCCGTGCGTCAGCACCCTGGTCCACTGGTACGGCAGCGTGTCGCCGCCGCGGGTCTTCCACAGTTCGAAGCCGGTGAACGGGTTGACCGTGCCGGCATACAGATGGCCGTTGAACTCGGCCATCTCGAAGATCGTCAGGTTGCCCTTGTTGCCGAAGCCTTCCTCGTTGGCCGGCTTCCAGACGCCGGTCGGCAGATCCTCGCTGGCATAGATCACCGCCTCGGAGCCGACCGAATCCTGCACCTTGCCGCCGGCGTTCGACGCGGTCGGCGACGTGTGCACGCGGCTCTTGAAAACCTGCAGCGTGCGGAACGAGCGTACCGACACGTCCCACGGCGGCCGCTTGACGACGGTGAAATTCACGCCGTCCTCGCTGCGCAGGATGTCCGGCGGCTCGGCCATCGCTGGCGCCCAGGTCGAGCAGTAGATGCACGGCTTGGCATCGCTTCGGCCCTGAAACACGGTCATGCCGCGCATGCCGACGTAGCGCGGCACCATCCGCGACTTGTTGCGCGCCATCACGTCCGGCGCGCGGTAGACCATGTCCCAACGGTCGATCTCGGGTGTGTAGCGCCAGATCTGCGAATTGCGATCGATGTCGTAGACGTTGTCTGGCGACTCCACCGGCCACGGCTTGATGTCCGGCGGTGGCGACAGCAGCTTCATGCCCGGGATCGTGCCGCGCGTGGTGCCGACATACAGCCGCCCTTCGAACCACGCCATCGAATGCGCGTAGGCATTCCAGCCATCGCCGAAGCCGGACGCGCAGGTCAGGCGGAAATCGCCGCCATCGAGACGGCCGTTGCCGGGCGGCGCCGGACGCCACCTCGGCAGCGGCGAGATCCCGTCGTTGATCAAGGCAGCCAGGACCAGAGTTCGACGAAGAAGAAGCGCACGATCGGCCGCGTGAACGCGACGATCAACGGCATCCGCTCGGCCTCGATCTTGGCGTAGCCGGTCATCTGCGGCAGCAGCTTGCCGTCGACTTCGTCGATCGCCATCACCACGCGCACCACGCGTCCGTAAGGGCTGACCTCGGCGCTCGGCGCGATTTCGCGAACGATGCCGGTGTAGTCGCGATCCGGGAACGACCAGGCCTTGGCCAGCGCCTTGTTGCCGATCGCGATCTTGCCGACATCGGATTCGGCCACGCGAATCTCGACCAGCAGCTTCGACGAATCCTCGACCGTGGCCAGCTGCGCCCCACGCGCCAGGAAGTTGCCGAGCGCGAAGCGCAAGGTGCCGGACAGGATGCGGCCGGCAATCGGCGCCTTGACCTGCGCGTACTCGACCGATTTCTGAGCCAGATCGAGCTTCGCCTGCTCGCTGGCAATCTCGGCTTCCAGCGCCTGCAGCTGCTCGTTGCGCACCGGGCTGATCACCAGCGCCAGCTGCTTGCGCGCTTCCAGAAGCCGCTGCTGGTCAAGCTCGGCCACCGACAGCGCACGCTGGTAATCCTGGTCCGATACCGCCTTGCGCAGGAACGCCTGCTTCTGGCGATTGGCTTCGGCGCGGCTGAACTGAAGCTTCTTCTCGGCGGTGGCCACCACCTGACGGACCTGATCGATTTCCTCGCCCTTGGCACCGGACTTGGCGATCGCGACATTGGCGCGCAGCCGCGTCAGGTTGGCTTCGCTCGACGCCACGGCGTAGCGCTCGGCATCGTCGTTGAGCTTGGCGATCACCTGCCCGGCCGTGACCAGATCGCCTTCCTTGACGAACACCTCGCGGACATCGCCATCGGTCAGCGAGCGGATATCGGCTCGCGCGGTCGGCAACACGATGAACTCGCCACTCGGCTCGTACGTGTACGGAAACAGCGCGATCACCGCCAGCACCGTGATGATCGCCCAGTCCCAGCGCTTCGGCGGCGCCAGATTGACCTTGCTGCCGCCGATCGAACCGCGGCTGGCTTGCGCACGCCGGGTGCTGGTCCAGAACGACCAGGCCAGCAGCACGGCCGTGATCACGATGCCGACCGCACCGAAGGCGCCGCTGAGCCAGCGGGCCGGGAAGATCACCACCCAGATCATCAGCCAGACCGGATAGGCGATCACCAGCAGGCCGTACCAGCGCAGCACGCCCGGCGACAGCTTCTTCATCTCGTTCCACGGCCGCTCGTAGCCGAACAGCGCGTACATCGCCTGTTCGCGCAGATCCGCTGCCTGGTACCACTGCACCAGCCAGTTGTAACCGTCGCGCTTGACCAGCGGATTGACCTGCAGCAGGAAGAACGCGCTGGCCAGCAAGGCCAGCGCCACCAGCAGCGACGGCAGCAGCGAATGGCTGTGGTGGAACATCAGCCACAAGGCAATGGCGATCACGAAGATCATCAACTGCGCCACCAGACCGCTGCCGACGATGCGCAGGCGCTGATCGCGCGGCGCGCTTTCAGCGGCACCGCCGGTATCGCAATGGAAGCGGGGAATCAGCACGGTACCGAGCACGATCCCGAACTTCGGCGTCTGCCGCGTCAGCGTGCGAATCGCTGCGGCGCGCGCCAATTCGGACAGGAAATTCACCAGATAGATGCCGCCGACCAGGGTCAGCACCAGCGGCAGCGGCTCGATCAGGCGGCCGAAATCGATGCCCATCGGCACGCGATGCGTCCACATCACCACCACGGCACCGACCACCAGCGCCAGCAACACCAGCAGCGAAAGCAGGCCGAACAGCGGCAGGTTCAGCAGCATGCCGATCGGCAGGAACGGCGCGATCGGAACCGCCGCCCGCGGCGCGGCCGTGACGCCGCGGAATGCGCCCCACAGACCGGTCAGCGAACCGGGCAAGCCTGGGCCAGACAGCGAGCCTGGAACGGTGGACGGCGCCGCCGTGTCCGAAGCGACACCGGCCGGACGCGGGCCCCGATTCCAGCCGGCCAGCGTTGCCTCGGCATCGGTCTGCGCCGGCACCGGCAGCGGCTCCTGCGAGCCGGCCGCCAGCAGGTCGCTGGTCGACAGCTCGTTGCAGAAGCGCTCCAGTTCGGTCGCCGTCAGCTCGGCACCGAGCACCTCGCGGGCGGCCGCCCGCACGGCAGCGGCATCACGGCTGCCATCGATCAGCCGGGCCAGCTCGAACTCGGCCGGGTCAAGGCGGATCGGACGACCGTGGCGCGCACCGGTCAACGCGTAGTACAGCCCGTCGGCTGACTTGGCAGCCGAGCCGAACACGAATTTTCGATACAGGTGACGAGGGCTTTCCATCAGGGAACTCGGGGGGATCGACGTCGAACAGTCAGGAGGTGCCGCAGGAAAATCGCAAGGCTCAGTGCACCAGCGCGCCATTCACCGCCAGCAGATCGGCGTGGTTGAGGCTGCCGGCGGCAGCTTTCAGCCGCAGCGTATTCAGGAGGGTGTCGTAACGGGCGACGGCGTAGTCGCGTTCGGCGCGATAGCGGCTGCGCAGTGCCAGCAGCAGTTCGCCGTTGGTCCGCGTGCCGACCTCGTAACCCACCCGCATCGCATCCTCCGATGCCCGCGTCGACTGCACGGCCTGCCTCAGCGCACGAACCTTGGCGATGCCGGCGCTGGAATTCAGGAACGCCACCTGTACCTTGCGCAGCGCTTCGGCGCGCTTGGCGGCTTCGTCCGCCTCTGCACGGGTCAGGCCGGCATGCGCGGCGCGAATCGCCGAGCTGATGGCGCCGCCGGTGAAAATCGGGATCTTCAGCTGCAGGCCGACGCGCTCGTCGGTTGCGCGGTTGCCCTGCGCACCGATGCCGTTGGAGATGCCGCCTTCGGCGTACTGGTAGCTGTACGCGGCCAGTGCGTCCAGGCGCGGCCAGCGAGCGCCGGACGCCTTGTCGATGTTCTTGCGGGCAATCTCGGTGGCCAGCTTCTGCGCCTTGAGCTGCAGATTCTGATTGCTGGCGCGCTCGATCCAGACATCGATGCTGTCCGGATCCGGCGGCAGTGGCGCATAGGTTTTCGACAAACCATCGAGCGCGCCGAAACGCGTGCCGCCGCTGAGCAATTCGAGCTGCACACGGGATACCGCGACACCGTTCTGCGCGGCGATCAGCGCCGATGCGGCAAGGTCGAGCTGCGCCTGCGCCACCTGCACTTCGGTCTCCGCCGCCAGACCGGCCGCTGCCTTGTCGCGGGTCTGGGTCAGCACCGCTTCGATGGCGGCCTTTTCGGCCTGCGCGAAGCGCAATTCCTCGTCAGCCGAAAGCGCAGCGAAATAGGCCTCGACAACGCCGATCCGCAGCGCGTCCTGCGCCTCGTAGGTCAGCAGGCCGGCACGGCTGACTTCGAGTGCTGCGGTATCGAGCGACAGATACAAGCCGCGGTCGAACAGCACCTGCGTCAGGCCGACCTGGTAGCCGACACTGTTGAAGGCGTCGGTGCGATTGACGTCGGCACCCGTCACCGGCGCACCACCGACTCCGCCGACGAAGAAGCGGCCGCTGAGCGTCTGGCTGATCGTTTCAGCCTCGCCACTGACGCCGATCTGCGGCAACAGCTTGGCCAGTGCAAACGGCCTCGCTTCGACCGCCTGCTGGTAGGCCGCGATCACCGACAGGTACTCGGGATTGCCATCCAGCGCCTTGGTGTAGACCGATAGCAAGTCATCCGCGATCACTGCGGTTGACGGTGCAACGCACAGCGAAAGCAACGCGACCCGCAGCGGACGCAGGAAATTCATCGAAGGCTCCGACGGCAACCCGGTATACCGGGCTTTTCTGGTCTGCGGATTATCACTCAGCACAGCCTTCGCGTGGCGTCGGAACGGAAATGTCGTATGGGTCGGCGGGCAGTTCAAGCAGGAATCGCGCCGGATTGCCCGAATTTTCAAGAATCACCCGATTTTGCTTGTTCGTCGAGTCGGTCCGGAACGCGCGATCGGCGGCGCTGACTGGCGCATCGACACGCTCGGTGGCCCGCCGTTTCAACAGCCCCGTTCGCGCTGTCCGGTCCCGTCGACCCGATCCGGATGCCGCCATGCCGGCAGCAGCGCCGGCGGTCCTGCGCGCCACCGGGCCGCGCCGCTTAAACTTGCCGCCTTTCCAACCTCCCGCAACTGACGAGAAACCGATGACCGACGCCGCAACCGTGTCCGTGCTGATGCAGACCAGCCTGGGCGACATGACGATCGAACTCGATGCCGCCAAGGCGCCGAAGACGGTCGCGAACTTCCTTGCCTATGTCGACGCCGGCCATTACGACGGCCTCGCTTTCCATCGCGTGATCCGCGATTTCATGATTCAGGGCGGCGGCTACGTGGCGCCGGACTACACCGAAAAGAAGACCGGCAAGCCGATCGAGAACGAGTGCAACAACGGGCTCAAGAACGCCCGCGGCACGATCGCGATGGCTCGGACCAGCGACCCGCACTCGGCCACCGCGCAGTTCTTCATCAACCACGCCGACAACGCCTTCCTCGACGGCAAGCCGGGCCAGTGGGGCTATGCCGTGTTCGGCAAGCTGTCCGCCGGCCACGACGTGCTCGACAAGATCGGCACCACGCCGACCGGCCGCATCCGCCCGTTCGGCCAGGACGTGCCGGTGGAGCCGGTGGTGATCGTCAAGGTGTCGCGCGTCTGATGCCGTTGCGGCTTCCGGGCCGATACGCCGGGCTGCTGGCCGCCGCTGCGCTCGCGGCGACCACGGTCCCGGCGTTGGCCTGGGGGCCCGAAGGCCACCGTCTGGTGGGCGAGCTTGCTGCGGCCCAGCTGACACCGGCCGCGCAGCAAGCGGTCGCGGCCTTGCTGATCGGCGAGCCGGAGCCGACGCTGGCCGGCATTGCCAACTGGGCCGACGAAACCCGAACACCCGACAGCGGCCCGCTGCACTACGTCAACTTCCCGCGCGGCAGCTGCCGATATCAAGCGCCGCGCGACTGCCCCGACGGCCGCTGCGTCGTCGCAGCGATCGAGGCATCAGCGGCGCTGGTCGGGAACCTGCAGGCACCGCCGTCACAGCGCCGTGATGCGTTGAAGAATCTGGTCCACTTCGTCGGTGATCTGCATCAGCCGCTGCATGCTGGACGTGCCGAGGATCGCGGTGGCAATACGGTCCAGCTGCAGTGGCAAGGGGCCGGCAGCAACCTGCATCAGCTGTGGGACAGCCTGCTGATCGAGGCGATTGATACGGACCGGCGACATCTGGCGGCGCGCCTGCTTGCCCAGAAGCCCAATTCCTTGAATCGTGACCGTGACAGCCGACGCTGGGCGGAAGAGTCCTGCGCCATCGTCGCCGAACCCGACTTCTACCCGGCCACCCGCACGCCGGACGAAACCGCGTACCGGCAACGCTGGCAAGCAACCATGGAAGCCCGTCTGCAACGCGCCGGGCAGCGTCTGGCTGGGCTGCTCAACGCGCTGCTCGACCGCTGAAGCGCCCGCGCCGCCGCAACGGCTGATTGCACTGGCATCGACACCGACTCCTGCGGCCGTGCCGTACCGCGACGGCGGGCGATTTACCCTAGAATTGCGACCGTTTGTTGACAATCGTTCGCGCCGAGGTTTCCGCATGACGTTGCTGATCGCCATTGACACCCTGCCAGGTCGCCGTTCGTGAAGGCGCTGATTCTCAGTGCCGGTCAGGGTCGACGCCTGTTGCCGCTGACCGCCTCACGCCCGAAGTGCCTGATCGAACTCGGTGGCCGCAGCCTGCTTGAATGGCAGTTGATCAGTCTCGCCAGCGCCGGCGTCCGCGAAGCCGTGGTCGTTGTCGGCTACGGCGCCGATCAGGTCGAGGAAGTGCTGAAGGCCCGCACCCCGGCCGGCATCCAGGTGCGCACGCTGTACAACCCGTTCTACGAAGCGGCCGACAATCTGGCCAGCTGCTGGATCGCCCGCCATGAACTCCGCGGCGAGTGCCTGATCCTCAATGGCGACACGCTGATCGAGACGGCGATCGTCGAGCGCCTGCTCGGCAAGGTCGCCCACCCGATCACGGTGACCATCGACCGCAAGGACTACTACGACGCCGACGACATGAAGGTGCGTACCGAAGGCAACCAGCTGGTCGCCATCGGCAAGAAGCTGACCGCCGACATCGTCAACGGTGAATCGATCGGCTTCCTGCGCTTCACCACCGAAGGCGCGGCGCGCTTCGTCGGCGAGGTCGAGCGGATCATGCGCACGCCGGAAGGCCTGAAGCTCTGGTACCTGTCGGTGATTCACCAGATCGCCAGCCGCAGCGGTGACGTTGGCTACACGTCGATCGAAGGCCTCGGCTGGGGCGAAATGGACTTCCTGCCCGACGTTGCCCACAACGAAGCGCTGGTTGCCGGCTGGCCGCAGCCGGCACCGTTGCTGACGGCTGCTGCCGCGAGCGGAGCCGCCTGATGGCCGCCGCCCGCCCGATGCGTCGCTCGCCGGACGAATCGATCCGGATGTTCGAAGCCGACTGGATGGAAGCGCTGTCGAAAATCCCGTTCTGGGTACCGATGGCGATCTACCTGCCGCTGTTCGCCTGGATGACCTGGACGGCCTTCGCCGACGGCATCAGCGTGCTCGGCTGGATCGCCAGCTTCATCGGCGGCCTGGCGATCTGGACCGCCACCGAGTACTTCCTGCACCGCTTCCTGTTCCACTGGACCCCGCCGGGCAAGATCGGCGAGCGCCTGCACTTCATCTGGCACGGCGTCCATCACGACCACCCGAACGATCGCCTGCGCCTGGTGATGCCGCCGTCGGTGAGCGTGCCGCTGGCATACGGGTTCTACAGCCTGTTTGGCCTCGCGTTTGCCGGACCGGTGCTGTTCGCGGTGTTCGGCGGCTTCATCGTCGGCTACGTGGTCTACGACACCCTGCACTACGCGCTGCACCACCACGCCTGGCAGCATCCGCTGTTCAAGAAGCTCAAGGTGCATCACATGCAGCACCACTTCGTGAATGGCACCACCGGTTACGGCGTGTCGAGCCCGCTGTGGGACTGGATCATGGGGACGCGGCGAGTGGCGGCGAAAGGCTGATTGCCTTCGCGCTGACGATGAAAAAGCCGGCCCCTGGCCGGCTTTTTCATTGCGGCGCCTGCCGCGCGCGATATCAGCCGCGAACGCTGGCGCGCTGTCGATCCGCCGCCAGCAGCTGCTCGACCAGTTCCTTGTCAGCCGGCTTGTCGACATCGACCGCCGCCCGAGCAAACGGCATCTCGACGACGGAGGCCTTGGCACCTCCGGCCAGCGCACCAAGGCGCGCCAGTGCCGTTGACAGCTTCAGCCAGCCCAGCAGGTAGCGCAGCGCGTAGCTGATGCCGAGCAGACGCAGCATCGCCACCGGCCGCTTGCGCAGTGCTTCGACGTGCTGCCACAGCTCGGCCAGCGCATGGGCCTTCGGTGTTGCGAAGAAAAACAGGTTGCATCCGCTGTACGCCGCTTCGCGGAAGCGCAGCCAGGTGCGACGGGTCTCCGGCATCTCGGCCAGCACCACTTCGGAACGGGCCAGACCAAGCGCCGCATCGGCAGCGGGCGGCACGGCGCTGAGGAAATGACTGACCCATTCCGGCTGCAGCAGCGCATGGTCGGCGGTGGTGATCAGCAGCGGCACCGGGTACTTCGCCAGTGCCGCGACGACGCTGCGGCTCGGGCTGCCGGCGGCCGGAAAGGTATCGACCGGCTTGCCGTTCGCGGCCTCGGCCAGCCCAGGCAGCGCCTGCACCAGTTCCGGGGCTTCGATGATCACGACGATCCGGGCGATCTCCGGCGAGGCGCCGAGCGCCGCGATCACGCGCAGCAGCATCGGCGTGCCGCCGACGGCGATCAGCGCCTTGTGCGGCACGCTGAACGCCTGCGCCATCGGATCGTCCGGTCCACGCGAACCGGCGAGGACCAATGCCGTCAGCCCGGTCTTCACGCCAGCGCCTTGCGGTAGACGCGATAGGTCTTGTAAGCGTTGCTGCCCAGACCTTCGTTGATGCGCCGCATCGGCATGTTGTCTTCAAGAATCCACGACAGCTCGGCGCGCTCGTAGCCGAGCTTGCGCGCTTCGTTGCGCATCGCATCGATGATCAGGAACGGCAGTACCGCACCGACGAAGCCGGTGGCGTACTTGCGCCGCACACCCATCAGCGGCACCCGTGCGGACTTCACGCCCTTGACCTTCAGCCGCCACAGCAGCTTGGCCCAGCCGAACGGCAGCAGCTTGCCGTCGAGATCGGCAATCGCTTCGTTGATGTTCGGCAGGCAGACACCGAAGCCGGCCGGCTCGCCATCGACATCGACGAACCAGACCAGCTTCTCGTTGAGGATCGGCCGCATCGCCTTGGCCAGGTGATCGGTATCGGCGGCAGTCAGCGGCTCGAAGCGCCAGTTGGCGGCCCAGGCATCGTTGAAGATCGCGCTGATCGATTCGATGTCGCGGCGGTAGTGCTTGAAGTCCATGTGCCGCAACTTGAACGTATCCGGCAGCGGCCGCTTCATAAGATTGACGATCGACGCCGGCAGCGGCTGGGTGATGTCGCTCAAGTAGGCGAACACGTCCTTGGCCTTGGCATAGCCGAGCGCTTCGATGTGGCCGGCGAGGTACTCGCGGTCATGCCCCATCATCAGCATTGGCGGGGTGTCGTGACCCTTGATCAGCAGGCCGGTTTCCTCGTTGATCGACAGGCTGAACGGCCCCAGCGATTCGCGCATGCCGCGCGCCTTCAGCCAGGCTTCGGCAGTCTCGAACAGCTTCCGGATCAGCGCCGCGTCGTTCTCCGCGGCGAGCATGCCGAAGTGACCGACGCCGTCGGTGGCATCGCGATTGACCTGAGCGCTGATGCGGCCGACGTCGCGGCCATCGCGTACCGCCAGCCACAGCTGCACTTCGGTATGGGCGAACAGCGGGTTGTGCTTCGGCGACAGCGCTTCATTGCGCTCCATGTCCAGCGGCGTCACCCAGTTCGGATCGCCGGCATGCAGCCTGGCCGGCAGGCGAATGAAGCGCTGCTTCAAGGCGGCCGAGTCGACCGGCACGATGGTGATCGTGGACATGGGTGGTGCAGTCTCCGAAAGGGAAAGCGTGTGGTTCAGTGCCGATCGAGCCGGTACACGAACGCGAGGCCGAGCAGCACGAACAGCGTCGGTGCGATCAACGCGGCCAGCAGCGGCGCCAGCGTGCCGGCTTCGCCAAGCGCGGACAGCAGGCCATTGATCAGCAGGAACACAAGGCCAGTCGCCAGCGCGCCGAGCACCTGCGCGCCGCCGGCACCACCTCGGGTCAGCGCGATGGCGACCGGCGTCGCCAGCAGCAGCATGACGATCGCGGCCAGCGGGTCGCTGAACGCGCGGGCGATCCGGGTGCGGTAGAACGCGTCGGTCTTGGTGCCGGACTGGCTACCGGCCAGCACCTGTGCGGCCAGTCCGCCGGAGACATACGGCTCGGATGCCGACAGGCGCATCAGATCGGCCGGCTTCAGCCGCGTATCCCACGGCAGCGCAGCCTGCAGCGGCGCGTGGCTGCCGGCCTGCAGGTCGGTCACCACCGCATCGATCAGCGACCACTGGCCATCGACGTATTCGGCGCGCGCGGCCACCGTCCGGCTCAGCAGTCGGCCAAGGTCATCGCGACGGTAGATGCGGATGTCGTCGAGACGGCGGCCGTCCGGCTTCACGGTGGCCACGCCGACCACCGCACCACCGGTGCGGAACCACAGCAGCTCGGTGTCCGGATCCTTGTCGGGGGATGGCGGCAGGCTGGCCCACCACGCGGTCAGCGCCTTCTGCGATTTCGGCACTACCGCTTCGGCCAGCAGGCCATGCAGCAGGCCGATGACAATCGCGGTCGGCAGCAGCGCCAGCAGCACGCGGCGGAACGGCAGGCCGGCAGCGCGCATCGCGCAGATCTCGTTCTGTCGCGACAAGGTCGAGAAGCTGAAGATCGCGCCGAGTAGTGCTGCCAGCGGCAGCGCCTGCAGCAGCACGCTCGGCGAGCGCAGCAGCGTGTAGTGGGCAATGCCGGCAAAGCCCTGGCCACGGCTCAGGATGTCGGTCGAGTTCTCCAGCAGATCGAGCACCTGAAACAGGCCGCCGAGCCCGCACAGCACGGCGAAGCTGCGCAGCGCCAGCAGGTTGCGCAGATAGCCGCCGAGTGCGCTGCCGAACAGGAACAGCCTCATCGCGCCTTCGCTGCCGGTTTCAGGCGCGCCAGCAGCGCTGCCACCACGTCCTCGACGGCCGACACGGCACGCGTCACCGGGTTGTCGCCGGGCCGCGCCAGGCTCTGGCTGTAGATCCAGCCGCACAGGCCCGCGAACACCAGCCACGGCAGCCAGACGCCAAGGTAGGCGTTGACCTTGCCGGACTCCGCCAGGCTTTCGCCAAGCTGCAGGCTGTTGTGGAACAGCAGCATCAGCACGGCGGCAACGATCAGGCTGGCAGTGCGCTTGCCGCGCTTGGCCGACATGCCGAGCGGAATCGCCAGCAGCGGCAGCAGCGGCAGCGACAGCGTACGCGCCAGCCGGCCGTTGAATTCGCCGATGAGCTTGGCGGCGCTGATCGGCGCGTCCTGTCCGGGCAGGCCGCCAGCCAGCAGTTCCGGCGCCGTCAGCTCGCGTTCGTTGCCACCGCGCGCGCGGAACGGCGGAGCGTCCGGCGTGAATGCGGTGTTGCTTTCCATGCGCTGGTAGCGCACCGACAGCAGGCCGCTGCCGGGCTTGTCGCGGACGTGCTCGCCGTCGTTCAGGGTCAGCTTCAGCACACGGCTGTCGGCGGAAGGCGTCAATGCGCCGGTTTCGCCAACCGTCAGTTCCTCGCGGCCGTCGACGTCACGGCGGATGAATACCCGCTTGAGCTTGCGACCGCTGTTGTCGACCTCGTCGGCGGTCAGCGTGTAACCGCTGCCGGCGCTGGCGAAGGTGCCCGGCTGCAGGCGGGCATCCCAACCAGCGTTGAGTGCCGAGTACATCACGGCGCGATAGTTGTAGCGGGCATAGGGCTGCAGCCAGCCGAAGACAGCGGCGCTGAGCAGCGACAGCAGCAGCGATACGACCAGAAACGGCCGCGTCAGCCGCGCGATCGACTGGCCGCCGGCAAGATAGGCATCAAGTTCGTTCTCATCGCCGAGCTTGGACACGACGACGAACAGCGCCACGAAGAACGCCGCCGGCAGCGCCAGGCCGAGGTAGTGCGGCACCAGATTCAGCACCAGCTTGAACACGGCCGGCAGGGCATGGCTGTTCTCGGCCAGGATGTCGAACAGCCGCAGCAGCCGTTCCAGCAGCAGCGCGATCAGCACCGTGCCGAGACACAGCGCGAACGCCGGCAGCAGCTGGCGCAGCAGATAGCGATCGAGCAAGGTCGGCATCAGCGGCCCGGCCAGCGCGCGGCCAGCTCGGCGGCCAGCCTTATGACCTGCGCGTCATCAAGGCTCACCGCTTCGGTCAACGCTGGCGGATTCGGCCAGCCGGCGTCACGGAACGTCAGTCCATCCCAGTCGCGGCTGCCGTCGTAACGGGGAATGACGTGAAAGTGCACGTCCGGGTCGACCATCATCAGCATCAGCCAGTTGATGCGCTGGTACTCGACGAAGTCCTTCAGCAGCCGCTCGACACTGGTGGTGACGGTGCGCAACTCGGTGAACGCCTGGGCGCTGAGCGCCGAGAACGCGGTCGCCGGTTCCTTGCAGACCACCACGAGGCTGCCCAGCGTTGGCTGTTTCGGCCGCAGCTGGACGGTCCAGCGAGCCGTTTCGGCGATTCGTGCGCGAGGCCAGGCGAACTTCAGGGCAGTGGGATTCGGCATCGGCGCAGGTCAATGGGTGCGCAAGGGTAACGCGAGTCAGCGCAGCCGATAACCGCCAGCCGCGACGAACGCCTGCGCCGCAGGATTCCAGCGCCGCGCCGTGACTTCGATCGTCCAGCGGCCGTCGATCCGCTCGAAGCCGAGCAGGTTCCAGCGCCCCCCTTCGTCCTTCGGATTCGGGATCGCCGAGACCGAAGGGACGCCCAGCACCGGCACCAGCCCGTTCGGCCCGGCAACCGGATCGAAACGGGCATCGCGGGAGTGCCCGTGCAGCAGCAGTTCGGCCCCGTGCTCGGCAATCACTGCCCGCAGCGCGGTGCGGTCATCGAGCGCCTTGCGCCGCCTGACCACGCCATCGGCCGGCGGATGGTGCAGCGCCACCACGCGCGCCAGACCACGGGCGCCGAGATCGGCCAGCAGTGCTGCCAGCGCGTCCAGCTGCGCGCGCCCGAGCTGGCCGCTGGCCAGACCCGGCGCCGTCGGCACGGCCGACGACAGGCCGATCAAGGCCAGCTCGCCGCGCACACGCAGGTACGGAAAGGCGGCCCTGCCGTCATCGCCGGTCATCCACGGCTGCCAGTGACCCCAGCCATCGGTGAGCGGCACAGGGACCAGCGCGTCGTGATTGCCGGGGACCACCGATACGTTGTACGGGTCGCCGAGCGAGGCCAGCCAGTGCCCAGCGGCGACGAATTCGCCCGGCAACGAAAAATTGGTGATGTCGCCGCTGATCAGCCAGTGATCAGGCGCGTGAGCACGGACATCCGCGACCGCCGCCGCGAGCACCTGCGGGCTTTGCAGTTCACGGCGCCCGCGCGACCACGACAGCCGGCTGAGACTACGCTTCGAGAGGCGCTCGCCGAGCCGGGGCGGTGGCGCGGCGAAATGCAGGTGCGGGTCGGAGAAATGGGCCAGCCGGAACATGTGTCGTCTAGGGTCTGGTGACATTGCTTTGGTCGCTGCGGCGGAGGTCGTTTTTGCCCAGTGCAACGAGCGAGGAGGGGCGAATGGTGGACCCATTTGCGCGACGAGCGAGGCAGCAATGGGCAAAAACGATCCCGCCCCGGAGGGTTGCGGCCAAAAAGCCGCCGGCACTTCGTTGCGAACTTTGGCCATAGATGGCTATGACCTGCAGTTCGCGCCTCGCCCGGCGGCTTTATGGCCGGCAACGCAACGACCCAAGCAATGTCAACAGACCCTTGCCTGATCGCGGCCGTTGCCCGCCGTTTGCGCTGCTTTGCACCATAATACGGCGCTTTTTTCACGACCCCGCTTGATGAATCCCGTCGCCACTCCTTCGAAGACCGTTCCGGCAGCGCCGGCCTGCGGCGTCATCACCGGTCGCAACAGCACGCTGCTGTGGGGCATGTCGTCGACCGAACGCCTGAGCCGTTGCCTGAAGCGCGCGGGCGTTCCCGAAGTGCGCATGGCGGACCGGCTGGGCGATCTCGTTGGCGGCACGGTGCTGGTGCTGTCGAACGACTGGGTATTCGATGTCTCGATCGTCATCGGCCTCGCCCGGCAGCCGGGCACGCTGGTGATCGATCCGGTCAGCCGCCAGCCGGTGGCCGCCCATGTCGATGCGGGTCAGGTGCTGGCCGCCATCGCGCTGCTCGAAGGCGGCGGTGGCGCGCTGCCGTCCAGCGTCACGCGGGTCGGCCCCGAAGATGTCGGCGGCACCTACAACCATGAACTGCGCAAGAAGGAATCGCCGTACCTGCTGCAGCTGACGCCGGAGACTCGCGCGGCCGTCGAGCGGCGGATGTTCAGCGGCAGTTACAAGGGTGTCACCGACTTCGTCACCAAGTACTGGTGGCCACGGCCGGCCGAAGTGGTGACGCGCTGGTGCGCGAAGCTCGGCATGAGCCCGAACATGGTCACGTCGATCGGTGCGATCGGCGTGATCTATTCGTTCTGGGCGTTCTGGCACGGCTTCTATCTCAGCGGCCTGGTCAGCGCCTGGATCATGACCTTCCTCGACACCGTCGACGGCAAGCTGGCCCGGGTGACGCTGACCTCGTCGAAGTGGGGCAATGTCTTCGATCACGGCATCGATCTGATCCACCCGCCGTTCTGGTGGTGGGCCTGGATCGTTGGCCTCGGCGCGGTAGGGCTGGCCTCGTCCTACGACAGCCTCTGCCTGTGGGTGATCGTCGGCGGCTATGTCGTGCAGCGCATCCTCGAAGGCATCTTCGAGTGGCAGTTCGGCATGCACCCGCATGTCTGGCGGCCGTTCGACAGCTTCTTCCGGCAGATCACCGCTCGGCGCAACCCGAACCTGGTCATCCTCACGCCGCTGGCGCTGATTGGCCGTCCGGAAATCGGCATCGGGCTGGTGGCGTTGTGGACAGCGCTGAGCCTGGTCGTCCACGCCGTGCAGATCCTGCAGGCGCTGGCCGCACGGCGGCACGGTCCGATCACGTCCTGGCTGAGCCAGTAATGCGGGTCGGCATCATCCGGAACCCCAACAGCCAGAGAAATCGCCGGATCGGCGACCGGCTGGCCGAAGTGGTGCTGCCTCGCGGTGTGGAGCTGGTGCGGCTCGATCCGCGCTCGGCCGATGACGTGCCGAGCGTGGTCGCCGAATACGCCGGCCGCGGTCTGAGCCATCTGATTGTCGACGGCGGCGACGGCACCTTGCGCGATGTGATGACCGCCCTGCCCGCCGCATTTCCGGAACGGCTGCCGACCTTGATGCTGATGGCCGGCGGCAACGCCAATCTGGCCACCAATGACCTCGGCGGCGCCGGTCACGGTCCGGAAGCGCTGCAGCGCCTGCTCGACACGCTGGCCAGCGGCGGCGGCGAAATCCGCAGCCGCCAGCCGATCGAAACCCGCTGGCCGGATGGCTCGAAGCCGCCGGTGCTCGGCTTCTTCATCGGTGCGGCGGCGTTCTACAAGGGCTGGCGACTGGCGCTGGGTGCCGTGCACGACAAGGGCTTCCTGCATGGTCCGGCACTGTTCGTGACCATGGCCAGTGCGCTTTGGCAGACGCTGGCCGGCGGCGCCAGCAACGAATGGCAAAGCGGCGTGACGCTCGGGATCGGTGTCGATGGTGCCGTCGTCGAGGATCGCCAGCGCTTCCTGTTCCTGGCCACCAGCCTGCACTGCCTGTTCGGCGGCCTGTGGCCGTTCTACGACCACGGTGACGCGCCCTTGCGCTGGCTCGATATCGATGCCCCGCCGCCGCGCTTCACGCGCAGCCTGCCGGGTCTGCTGCGCGGCAAGCCGAGCCGCTGGATGCGCGAAGCCGAGGCCTATCGCAGCGGTGGCGCGCAGCAGATCGCACTGCGTCTGGAAGCGCCGCTGGTGATCGACGGCGAGCCCTACACGCCCGGTCCGTACGGCGAGGTTGAACTGCATGCCGGGCCGCTGCTGCACTTCTTTTCGCCGGGGCCGACATGAACGCGCCCCACGCTCGCAGCGCATTGCGGGCAGCGATTGCCGACGAACTGATGCTGCCGCTGCCGCCGGCCATTCATGCCGTGGCGGAAATGCTGGCGGCGCGCGGCCACGGGTCGGTCACTGCGGTGCTGTTCTATGGCTCGAACCTGCGCAGCGGCGCGCTCGATGGCGTGCTCGACTACTACGTGCTGGTCGATTCGCTGCGCGGCTGGTACGGCCCGGGCCGCTGGCTGCCGGCCGCCGCCAATCGCCTTTTGCCGCCGAGCATCCTGTATCTGGAGCCGGAGTGGCAGGGACTGAAGCTGCGCGCCAAGGTGGCCGTGCTGCGTGCCGACCAGTTCCGTCGTGCCATGCGCCGCACCGGTCTCGACACCACGATGTGGGCGCGTTATTCGCAGCCGGCCGCGCTGGCCTGGACCCGCGATGCAGCGAGCCGGGACGACGCGGTCGAGTCGGTCACCGAAGCGGTGATCAGTGCCGCCGGCTGGGCCGGCCGTCTGGGACCGGCCATCGGCGCAGCGAATGACTACTGGCAGTCGCTGTTCAAGCGGACCTACGGCGCCGAGTTGCGTGTCGAGAAGGCCAGCCGCACCGACAGCCTGATGGCCTACGGCGGCGAACGCTACGACCGTCTGCTGCCGCTGGCCTGGACCGCCGGTGCGCTGGCATTCAAGGCCATGGCCGATGGCCAGCTGCGGCCAGCGGTCAATGGCCTGTCGCGGCGGCTGGCCGCAGCGGGGTGGTCGTTGCGCCATCTGCTCGGCAAGCCGTTGAACTTCGTCCGGCTGATGAAGAGCGCCTACACCTTCGACGGCGGTGTCGACTACCTGATCTGGAAGATCGAGCGCCACAGCGGCGTGCGCATGGAGATCACGCCCTGGCAACGCCGGCACCCGATCCTCGCGTCGCCGTACGTGCTGTGGCAGTTGAAGAAGCGCGGCGCGATCCGATGAACCGCTCGTCCACGCCGTCAGCACCGCACGGCCGTGGCGCACTGGGCAGGACCTTTGCCAATGCCGGCAAGCTGCTCGGCGGAAAGGCGGCGGCCGGCCTGATCGGCCTGGTGTATCTGTCGCTGGCTGCGCGGACGCTCGGCCCCACCGACTTCGGCCTGCTGGTTTCGGTCAATTTCTATGCCTTGCTTGTCGGCAACTTCTGCGTGCTGCAGGGCTGGCACACGCTGGTCCGGCACGGCAGCGGCGATCTGGCCAGCCGCGACCCCGATGCCTTCGTCGCGCTGTGCAGCTGGGTCGCCAAGATCGAAATCGCCAGCGGCGTTGCAGCGATGCTGCTGTGCGCCGCGCTGTCCGGCGTCGTGGGTAGCCGACTCGGCTGGCCGCCACAGATTGCGCCGCTGGCCGCGCTCTATGCGCTGGCGATCGTGTCGAACACCCAGACCACGCCGGCTGCGGTGCTGAACCTGTTCGGCCGCTTTGATCTTCTGTCGATGCAGCAGGCCAGTGGCCCGATGCTGCGGCTGCTCGGCGCCGGCCTCGCCTGGCTGCTCGATGCCGGCCTGAGCGGCTTCCTGCTCGCCTGGCTGGCCGGCTCGATCGGCGAAGGCCTGCTGCAGTGGTGGCTGGGCCTGCGCGAGCTGCATCGACGCGGCCTGCTGCGGCCGCCAACCGACGAGGCAAGCGCCGCGATCATCACGCGCCATCCCGGCATCGTCCGCTTCCTGCTGACCAACAACCTCGACATCGGCCTCAATGACGCTGCCAACCGGGTCACACCGTTGTTGGTCGGCGCGCTGCTGACACCGGCAGCCGTCGGCCTGTATCACTTGGCCACGCGGCTTGGTGCGGTGCTGCAGCAGCCGATGATGGTGCTCGGCCGCACGGTCTACCCGGAACTGGCAACACTTGCTGCCAGCGGCGCGCTAGGACCGCTCCAGCATCTGATCTGGCGGACTGGCGCAATCACGCTGACGGCAGGAATCGTCGTGCTCGGCGGCTTCGCGCTGATCGGGCCGTGGCTGCTGACCGCAATCGGGGGCAGCGGCTTCGACGCCGCTTACGCGCTGCTGCTGTGGCTCGCGGCCGGTCGAAGCCTGCAGTTGCTCGGCTTCCCGTTCGGCTCGGCGCTGATCGCGCTGGGTCATCCGGGGCTGAGCCTGAGGATCAACCTGATCGTCAGCCTGCTGATGCTGCCGGTCTTGCTCGGTCTGCTGGAGCAACAGGGTCTGCTTGGTGCCGGCCTGCATGCGGCACTTCAGGCGCTGCTGATGACGGCGGCCCTGATCGTGGTGCAGACCCGCCTGATCCGCCAGAAAGCCCGATGCGCATCGTCTACCTGATCAATGGCCTGAACGGCGGCGGCGCGGCATTCCCGGTGCCCGCGCTGGTTGCGACCATGCAGCGGCGCGGCCACACGGTGCGGGTACTGGCGCTGATGGCGCAGGACGGCCGGGCCGGCGCCCGCTTCACAGACGCCGGACTCGACTGGGCCTTGCTGCCCGGCGGCGCCGTCAACGTGGTGCGCAGTTTTGCGGCGCTGCTGCACGAGCTGCGCCGCGAACGCACCGACCTGATCTGGACTTCGCTGACGCGCGCCTGCGTGTTCGGCCAGATCGCCGGCCGGCTGCTCGGCATTCCGGTGCTGAGCTGGCAGCACAACGCCTTCCTGAGGCCGGGCAACCGCCTGCTGCTGCGCCTGACCGGGCGCTGGGCCAGCCGCTGGGTGGCCGATTCGCAAACCGTCGTCGACTTCACCGAGCGCACGCTCGGCGTAGACCGCAAACGCATTGACCTGTGGCCGATCTTTCGCGCGGTCGACGACAGTCCGCAGGCGCGGCCCTGTCCGCCGGGCGGCCGGTTCCGGATCGGCAGTCTCGGCCGCCTGCATCCGAACAAGCGCTACCAGGATCTGATCGACGCGGCCGCTTGGCTGCGCGATCGTCATCCGGCCGCTGCAGCACGGATGGAGATCGTCATCGGCGGCGAAGGCCCGGAACGCGAGGCGCTCGCTGCACGGATCGAGGCACTCGCGCTCGACAACGTGATCCTTGCCGGCTTCATCGAGCAGCCGGGCGTGTTTCTCGCCGGCCTGCATGCCTACGTACAGCCGTCCCACCACGAGGGCATGTGCATCGCCGCGCACGAAGCGATGCAAGCCGCCTTGCCGGTGGTGGCCACACCGGTCGGCGAGCTGGCGCGTACCGTCATCAACGGCGAAACCGGCCACTTGATACCCGTCGGCGACCCCGCCGCACTGGCTCGCGCGCTGCTGGCGCTCGCCGACGATCGCGGCGGCGCAGCCCGGATGGGTCAACAGAGCCGCACGCGCGTACTGGCGCTCTATGGCAACGCCGCGTTCGAGCGCAACGGCTTTGCCGTGCTGGCGAAGATCGAGGCGGTGGTCGGCGCCCGCGCGCAGCGCTGATTCAGTCTTCGGTGCTGGCCGCCATCGGCGGGGCACCGGCAGGTACCGTCGAAGGATGGACGATGCGGCTATAGCCGGACATCGACGGCGTGAAGATGAAGTGGCGCAAAACGCCCACCCACGAATCGTAGGACTTCAGGCTCTCGTAGGACTCCGGCGCGATCTCGCGCAGGCGCGGCAGACGATTCCACGGCACGCCGGGGAAATCGTGATGCTCGTTGTGAAAACCCATGTTGAAGCAGACCTTGTTCAAGGGTCCGTAGTACGAGTAGGTGTCCTGCCCTGCCTCGGTGACATGGTGTTCCTGGATCCAGCGTCCGCCCAGCGGATGAAGGCCCAGCGCGAACAGGGTGGACAGGGCCAGATAGCCCAGCGCTGCCGCACCGAGCAACTGCCAGATCGCGACATTGACGGCGATCACGGCCAGCAGATTGCCGACGGTCCAGGCATCCCAGAGCGACACACCATGTGTTGCCTTGAGCTTCATCGGCCGCAGCGCCTGCGACACCGGCAGCAGCGCGATCCATGCCGCCTTCCGCCACGAAACGTTGCCGATCAGCTGCGCCTCGCGGTGGCTGACGATGTCCGGGTCCATGTCGTACTGGCCCAGGTAGCGATGGTGATGCAGATGGAACTTGCGAAAGCCCATCGCCGACGGCAGCACCAGCGCGAAATCGCAAAGGATCGCGAACAGCCGGTTCAGCGCATTCGAAGCGAACACCAGACTGTGGGTGCACTCGTGAATCATCACGTACAACGCGTGATTGACGAAGGCACCGAAAAGAAAGGCAACAGCAACCATCACCCAGCCGTCCGCATTCGGCATCTGCGACGCCACCAGCCACTGCACGCCGACCATGCCGACGATCCACGCGGCAGACCAGATGTTGCGGCCGTTCAGCGCCCTGACTTCAGGGTGGCGGGCGGCAATGTCGCGGCGGCGCAGCGTGTGCGAAACCGGCGCGTCGGAATAGATGAAATCACGGCTCATCAGGGCATCGTCCAGAAGGGAAATTCGTTGGCCGGGCCGCAATGCGCGTGTCGCTCAGGCCGTCGTGCGCGCGAGCATAAGCTGTTCCGCAAAAGCACGGATAGCGTCGGCGCCGCGCCGGGCTGACGGACGGTCGCCGATGTCGAAGCTGTAGCGGAACAGCTCGCGCTGAGCCGGCAGGTATTCGCCGTGGCTGGCGAATGCCTCATCAATCGCCGACTCCAGCCGATCCGCCGATTCGATCACCGGACCACTGCGCCAGTGACGGAAGTTGTCGTCGTGGGTCCAGTCGCTGCGCTGGGCATTGAGGAAAAGACAGGGACGCGGCTGATGCAGAAATTCGTAGATCTGGCTGGAGGCATCGCCAAGGTAGAGATCCGCCGCCCGCGTATAGCTCATGTCGACACTGCGCTCGCTGCCCAAGTCGACGTGTATGTGAGGGCATTCGAGTACCGCCGGCGACACCATGCCGGGCGTGTCGATGCGCAGCCGTTGCAGCGACACCTGCACGCCTTTGCGAAACAGCATCACGTGCGGCGCAAAGATCAGGTTGTAGCGCTTCGACTGCCTGAACGCCTCCAGCACTGCCGCCCCCTGCTGGTACCACGACGACAGTCGCGGCGAGAAATGCGGGTTGTAAAGCACGGTAGGCCGATCGTTGTCGAACAGCCGCGGCTTCGGGGCCAGCGCATGCAGGTCGAACTTCGGGTAGCCGACGATGGCGTGACCGTCTTCGCGCAGCAGGCCTGCCTGCCGCAGCCGGTCGCGAATCTTGGCACCCGACATCAGCACCAGATCGAACTGGCCGCTGGCGCGATCGAAGCCGACTTCGCGGTCGCCCGCGCCGTGTCGCGTGTGCACGAATTTCAGATTCTTGAGTCCCAGATGGCTGCGCAGCAGCAGACTGGTCTTCTCCGGAACGACCAGCACATCAAGATCACGGAAAACGTCGAGGTGCGCCCACAAGGTCAGCAGGCGAGTGAACGGCATCAGCCGGTCGAGCGTCCGTCGAAGCCCGCGCAGTGTCGGGTTCAGCTTCAGCAGGCGAATATCGAGCGCTGACGCGACGGGATAGCGCGTGGCAAGTTGCTGCAGATAGTCGTGCTGGCGCTGATCAGACGCCAGCAGGGTGACGGCCAGTCCACTGTCCTGACTCGCCAGCTCGAACGCGATCGGCGCGCTATGCGCGATCTGATGCAGGTGGTCGTGGTTGAACAGGAAGCCGACACGCGTTCTGGCCGACACTGCCGGCACAGCAGAAGCAATCGACATCGAGGCGCTCCGGGTCGAAAAACGTGAGTTCCGGTTGCCCGGATATTCAAGTTTGACGACCCTTCGCTTACATATTCCTTACGGAATGATGACGCCTGCGTTACCTACTGCTTCAGCGTGCGCCGCCCGACGCCACCATTGCGATTTCGGCATGGCCGGAAACCGGAGCAACCGTCGCCTGCCGCTTGCGCGCCTGATTGACCACCGGCGGAAGCACACCAAGCTGGCGACCGACGGCTTCGAACAGCTGCACGGCGCGATCGATCTGTGCCGGGGTGTGAACGGCACTGACGCTCGAACGCAGCAGCGGAGCCGGGGTCGGCGTGGCCGGTGGCAGCGCCAAGTTCAGGTAAACGCCACCTTCCAGCAGACGATTCCAGAACTCGACCGCCAGCGGCGCGTCCGAAACCGCCACCGAGACAATCGGGCTGCACTGCGGACCGACTGCAAAGCCAAGCTTGCGCAGTCCGTGATACAGGCGCTGAGCGTTTTCGTGGAGATGCTGACGGCGCTGCGGCTCTTCCTGCATGCGGCGCAGTGCCATGATCGTCGACGCCATGACCGCCGGCGGCAGCGAAGCAGTGAACATGTACGGCCGGCAGGCAACCCGCAGAACGTCGAAATCGTCGAGGTTCGAGACGCAGAAGCCACCGACGCTGCCAAGGCTCTTCGAGAACGTGCCGACGACGAAGTCGCAGTCAGCCTCGACACCCGCTTCTTCGGCCAGACCCCGGCCATTGGCGCCGAGCACACCGAGCGAGTGCGCCTCGTCCACCATCAGCCAAGCGCCCATCTGGCGCTTCACATCCGCGAATTCGCGAAGAGGTGCCGTGTCGCCCAGCATCGAATAGATTCCTTCGACCACCACCAGCTTTTCGCCGGGCAGATCCGACAAGCGCTTCAAGCGCTTGTAAAGATCATCGGGATCGTTGTGCCGGAAGCGGACGACTTCGGCATGTCCGAGCCGCGCACCGTCATAGATGCTGGCGTGGCTGTCGGTGTCGAGCAGCAGGTAGTCACCCTTGCCTGCCAGCGTCGACAGCATCCCGAGATTCGCCTGGTAGCCGGTCGAAAACACCATGCAGTGCTTGCGATCGAAGTACTGAGCGAGGCTGCGCTCGAGTTCGCGGTGCGTGCCGTAGCTGCCGTTGGCGATACGCGACCCGGTAGTCCCGGTGCCGTGCGCCCGAACGGCAGTGACGGCCTCCTCGATGCAGGCTTCGTCGAAGGTCAGACCAAGATAGTTGTTGGTCCCCAGCAGGATCGTTTTGCGACCTTTGTACAGACCCTCGGTCGAGGACAGCATGTCCTCGAACACCATCTCGAACGGGTTGTGCCCGACAGATCTCAGCGAATCGTACGTCTGCCGCAAAGGGGCAAACTTCGAAAGTATGCTCACTAGCTCAATTCCTTCCGCGCAGTTCATCAACGACAAGCGCCAGGTCGCCAAGCGTTTCGACTTCCGCAACGCGATCCAGCGGGATGACGATCTCGAAACGATCTTCCAGAGACATGATGAAGTCCATCACCGCCAGCGAATCGAGCTGAAGGTCACGAACAATATTGGTAGAAGCGTCCAGCGGCACCTGCTTCTTCAGCAATTGCCGCAGTCCATCAATGATTTCGGCTTGCGAATCGCGCGAAGTCTCGGTCATCTGCAACTCGTCTCCTGATTTCGCCTCGGTTGCTGATCGATGAGCCGTACTGGCAATCATCAAGCATGGGCCGAATCGACAGATTGTAAAGCAA
This sequence comes from Gammaproteobacteria bacterium, assembly GCA_026398875.1. Lineage (GTDB taxonomy): Bacteria > Pseudomonadota > Gammaproteobacteria > Nevskiales > Nevskiaceae > Nevskia. Next base: position 47,368 of record JAPLSB010000024.1, read on the forward strand.
GGGAAATGGTTTTGTCATAGCGCTTTCACACGCCGTGCCCGCACAGCATTAACGCTTTCAGACACTTGCAACTTATAGCCAGCCAGCGTTCCGGTACCAGACAGCGGTCGCCGCAAAGCCATCCGGCAGATTGTGCTTGGGTTCTGCTTCAGTTTCTCGAAGCAGTTCGTCGGCGTGAACGCCCCAATCCTCGTGCAGCAATTCGCGAATCTTTCCCGCACTGATCATGCCGGCCTTGCCGGCTATCTTTGCAATTGCACCGACTCCGCCACCGACTGCCCTGACCAGACCACTGGGCAGCGAAAAATAGCGTGGCGACCCGTTGCCGACTGCGGATGATGCTGCGCCAAGGATCTCGCGCCACGCATAGCCTTCTGGCCGCGCGTCAGCGATCGCCTGTACGCGCGCCGTCGGGGCACCGAAAACTCGAGCCACGAGCAGGCGCGCCGCATCCTCGACGTGAATCAACGCGATCCTCGCGCTTGGCTTGCCGGGCAACGGCACCATCGCCCGCGCCGCCAGTTCGAAGAAGATCATCGTTTCCCGATCCCCTGGCCCATAGATCGCGGGGGGTCGGATGACACTGACGCGCTGCAGACCAAGCACGTCGATCACGGCCTGCTCGCCAGCCCGCTTGCTCGCGGCATACCCCGAAAGCTCTGGATGCCGAGCCGCAAGACTCGAAACCAGAATGAAGTGCTTGCCCGGCGCATGTTCGGCAACCTGCTCGGCAAGCGCGCGCGTGCCGTCGCGGTTGACCCGCAGATAGGCCTCATCGTCTACCGCCTTGATCGCGCCGGCCATGTGCAGCACGACATCGGCACCTTGCACGAGCCTGCCAAGTGACGCGCGATCGTCGAGTGATCCGAGCACGACATCGAGTCGGGCGCCGAAAGTCGATGCCAGAGCCAGCGGCTCGCGCCGAGCCAAAACGCGCACCTGACAATCTCTCGCCGACAACGCAGCGATGACGTTCTGCCCTAGAAAACCCGTAGCCCCGGTGACGGCAACCGTCAGCGGTCGTGCAGCCCTGGTCAACTGGACGGCGCCGATGCGGCAGCGGCGAAGCTGCCCTGCAGATACAGCGCCTTGGCTTTTGACCGGCTGAGCTTGCCGGACGAGGTTCGCGGCAAAGCCCGAGGCGGAATGGTCACGACGTCGGTATCAACGCCATGACGCAGACGGAGCAGGCCGGCCACTTCCTTCTTCAATGCATCACGCGTCGCATCGTCCGCAGTGCGGAACTCGACCAGCACGACGATGCGCTCGACGCCGCCGTCATCGACCGACACCGCTGCAACGTCGCCGCTACGCAGTGCCGTCACTTCGCGCTCGACGGTCCACTCAAGATCCTGTGGCCAGATGTTGCGGCCATTGATGATGATCAGATCCTTGGCTCGACCGGTGATCACGATCTGGCCGTTTCGGAAGTAGCCGAGGTCGCCGGTATCGAGCCAGCCATCGCTGCCAAGCACCGCCTCGGTTGCCTCAGGCTGTCCGTAGTACGACTGCATCATGCTCGGGCCGCGCGCATAGATCCGGCCGACCTGCGCCTCGCCCAGCGCCTTGCCACCGGCGTTGCGGACTTCGATGTCGTGATCCGGGAGCGCTGGACCGCACAGCACGAAATCGCGGCGACGCTCGCTGTCGGCGGCGGCGTAGACCGCAAGGTTGCGACTTTCCAGCGCTTCGCTGTCCAGCGTGTCGAAGCGGATGCCCTGCCCGGCCGGCGCGAAGCTCAGCGCAAGAGCGGTCTCAGCCATGCCATAGCTCGGAACGAAGGCGGTGTCGCGAAAACCGTTGGCCGCGAACTGGGCAGCGAACTTGGCCAGCGGCTCGGGACGCACCATGTCGCCGCCGATCCCGGCACCGCGCCACTTCGACAGATCCAGCCCCTCGGCGGAAGCCGTCTCGGCACGGCGCGCGGCCAGCTCGTAGCCAAACGACGGGCTGTACGACAGCGTGCCGCCATTACGCGAGATCAGTTCCAGCCAAAGCAATGGGCGGCGCGCGAAGTCCCGCGTCGGGAACATGTCGACCGAAATCTGGCAGACCAGCGGCGTCAGCAGAAACCCGATCAGCCCCATGTCGTGATAAAGCGGCAGCCAGGAGCTGCAGCGATCGGTCGGGCCGATGTTCAGACCGTGGCAGGCAATGCCGCGCGTGTTGGCGATCAAGGCGCGCTGCGTCACCGCAACACCGAGCGGGAAGCGAGTGCTGCCGGACGAGAACTGCAGGTAGCAAAGATCATCCGCCGACACGGCCGGCAATTCGCCCGCGGCCTCGGCCACATCATCGAGCACCGCCAGCGTTCCGGACACCTTCAGCGGCAAGCCGTCGACTGCTTCGACCAGCCATTCGGCCAGCGAAGCCGGCGTGAATGCCGCCGAAGCATCGGCGATCTCGATCATCCGACGAATGTGCGCAACGTAGGCGGCACGTCCACCAAACGCCGCCGGCAGCGGCAGCGCCGTCGGCACCAGTCCGGCGTATTCGCAGGCGAAGAAGGCGCGCGCGAAGTCGCCGTCACTTTCCGCGATCAGCGCAACCCGATCACCCTTCTGGAGTCCGCAGCTGATCAGCTTTCGTGCCAGCACCAGGCTTTGCTCGCGCAACTGCCGATAGGTCAGCGCTTCAGTCAGAACGCCCTTGCCAGAATAGATATTGATTCCGGTGGCACCCTGCGCCGCGTAATCGAGCGCCTCTGGCAGCGTGGCGAAATCGGCGGGCCGATAACTGGCGAGCTCGCTCGTCGTGGGGGTGGGCAGAAGCATCGATCGAGATAGGGCTAAGAAGAAAGGCGAATGTTTCAATGGTAACGCATAGTCCATGCCGACCCTGACGAAATCTGTACCTATTGGCGAGGCCGCCTGTACCACCGGAGCACCAGCCAGAGTTGCCCCAGAAACAGCAGCAAGGCACCGATCACTGACGCCGCGCCGGTCGCCGTCAGACCTCCGTTGACCGTGGCCAGATACAGAATCGGCAAGTACACGATCGTCACCAGCAGGCGCATCCGGAACGCCGCGCCAGCACTGCCGGTCGACATCAGCAGCGGCTCGAGTGGCAACGCCCACAGGCTGACGACGGAAGCACCCAGCAGCCATAAAAGCACGTCCTTGGCGGGCACGAATTCCTCGCCGACGATCAGCCTCAGTGCCGGCTCGCGGATCGATGCGGCAATCAGCAACAGCACCGAGGCGGCGCCACCTGCAGCGAGCGCCAGTTGCCAGACCAGACGGCGCAGCCGGACGATGTCCTGAGCCGCCGCGAGTCGCGCCAGCTCCGGGTACAGCGCAGGCACGATCAGCTTGGCTGGCTTGGCCACCGCGTCGCCGAGTTGCTTGGCAACCCTGAACAGCGCTGCATCGCGGGCCCCCAGCAGCGCGCCGACCATCAGCGTGCTGACATGCGTGAAGGCCAGCGCCAGCGTCGAATTCAGATTGGTCGACCAGACAAATGACCAGAGTCCGGGAAAGCCGTCGGTCAACGACCCGGACGCCCGCAGGCGAAAACCGTCCAACGCGCCGCGGGCGCGCAGCGTCCGCCAGGCAGCGCCAAACAGGAAAACGAAAGCAACCACCTGGCCGACAAACCAGATCGCCAGAAACGTGGCCAAGCCTGCCCCCAGCTTCCACGCCACGGCGGCGCCGATCACCCGCACCCAGGAGTCGATGGCGCTTTGCCAGGCCAGCAGATCAAAGCGATCGAGCAAGCGCAACGCGCCCGTCGGTGTCGCGCTGACCATGAAGACGATCACCAGCGAATAGACCGCAACGGTCGGCGCCGTCTCTGCCGTCCAGCCGAGCGCGCTGCCGACCAGCAGCACGCCGATCAGCGCAATGACAACACCGCCGACGCCGCTCAGGACATCGAGCAACAGACTGAACCGCAACACCCGCTGGAATTCGCTGATCCGACCGGCATCGAGCGGCGCGGTCCCGTATTGCAGCAAGGCCTGCCATGACTGGAACTTGGCGATCTCGCCAATCGTCTGGATATAGGCGTGAACCAGCACCAGCACGCCGAACTGGTCAACGCCGAGCGCGCGCGCGGCGATCGCGGTGGCGCCAAGACTGAGGACGCCATTGAGCGCCTTGCCGCCCAGCAGGATGCCGGCATTACCCAGAATCTGACGCAGCGGACCGCGCACATCGGCGGCCGATGAGGATTCGGTCTTCAGCGGGACCTCACGAAGGACGTCAGGGGTATCAGGGTCGCGCCGGATTCAGGCCCTGCCGAGGAAATCGCGCTTGCCAACTTCCACGCCCGCCTGACGCAGCAGGTTGTATGCCGTCGTCGAATGGAAGTAGAGATTCGGCAGCACGAAATCGAGCAGGTACTGCTGGCCCGTGAAGTTCAGCTCGCCGAACGGCGTCTTGATGACGATCGGGCGATCCTCCGAACCATCGATCTGGTCGGCATCGAAACGGCGCAGGAACGCCGCCGTCCACTCGATGCGCTCCTTCAGTTCGACAAAGGTCTTTTCGCTGTCGGCCCGAGGCGGCGGATCGATACCGGCGAGGCGCGCGGCGCCACCCTTGACCATGTCGCAGGCGATCTGCACCTGTCGCGACAACGGGAACATGTCCGGATACAGGCGGAGGCTGGTCAACACCAGCGGATCGATCTTCTTCGCTTCGGCGTGGGCGGCGCCGATATCGAGAATGGCCGACAGGTTGTCGAGTGCCTTGAGGAACACCGGGATCGAGGCTTGATACATCGAAATCGTCATGGCGGATCTCCAGTGGCTGCCGGCGCCTTGTTGCGCGGTCGCGCAGCTTACTCGAACTCGCCGTAGCCGCCCTGCTCGCGCCGCGCGACGAATCCCGCTTCGGCCAGCGCCGCCAGGATCTGCTGGCTGTGCCCTTCGTCCTGCGCCTCGATCAGCATTTCCAGGGTCGCGCTCTTGGCATGGCGGCCGGCTGACAGGCGCTCGTGGTGCACCTGCACGATGTTGCCACCTGCGCTGCCGACACAACCCGCGACGCGCGCCAGAAACCCCGGGCTGTCCTCGATCTCGATCGACAGGTTCACCAGTCGGGATTCATGGACCAGCTGGCGCAGCAGCACCGAGGCCAGCAGCCGCGGATCGATGTTGCCACCGCAGACCACCAGGCCGACCTTGCGGCCTGCGTACTTGGCAGGGTCGGCCAGCAATGCCGCCAGACCGGTGGCGCCAGCGCCTTCGGCAACCACTTTCTCGACATTGGCCAGCAGACCGACCGCGCGTTCGATCGCCGGTTCGTCGACGCGCACGAGGTCGTCGGCCAGTGCAGCGATCACCGGCAACGTGCGCCGGCCGATGCCCTTGACGGCAATACCTTCGGCAATCGTGGGGCCACCACGTACCAGTGACGGATCACCCTGAATGGCCGCATACGCCGAGCAATATCCGGCCGATTCCACGCCAACCATGCGGATGCCCGGCCGCAGCGCCCTCGCAGCGACCGCATTGCCGGAAAACAAGCCGCCACCACCAATCGGGATCACCAGCGTGTCCAGCTCAGGCACGTCGGCGAGCATTTCCAGTGCGATCGTCCCCTGCCCGGCGATGACATGAGGGTCGTCGTAGGGATGCACCAGGGTCATGCCGCGTGCCTCGACGAGTTCGCGTTGCATGTAGTCGAAGGCATCGCCCAGCGTCGCGCCGTGCAGGATGACTTCGCCACCGAGCTCGCGCGTGTTGCGAACCTTGGTGAACGGCGTGTTGACCGGCATCACGATGACACTGCGGATGCCGAGCCGCGTCGCGTGATAAGCCACGGCCTGTGCGTGATTGCCGGCCGACATCGCGGCAACGCCGGCGACACGTTCGGCTTCGGTCAGTCGAGCCAGCTTGTTCAGTGCACCGCGCTCCTTGAACGAGGCCGTGAACTGGAAGTTCTCGAACTTCAGCCAGACCTCGGCACCAGTGAGCTTCGACAACACCTTCGACGGCGCGCAGGGCGTGCGCAGGACCTGACCATCGATGACCCGCGCGGCGTCGCGGACATCGTCCACGGTGATCGCGAGAGGCTCGCTCATGGCAGTGACTCGATAGGGATTGCCTCGATTATAGGGGCCGATCCGGCGCTCCCTGCCGGCACGAATGACAGCGCGACTGCGACTCGCCGATAATCCGCGCCCTGCAATCCCCTGCTACCCCGCCTGAGCCTGCGCGCTGCCATGAGCCAATACGTCTACACGATGAACCGGGTCGGCAAGACCGTTCCTCCGAAGAAGGAAATCCTGCGCAACATCAGCCTGAGTTTCTTTCCGGGCGCCAAGATCGGCGTGCTCGGCTACAACGGCTCGGGCAAGTCGACGCTGCTGAAGATCATGGCCGGCGTCGACAAGGAGTTCACCGGCGAAGCGCGACCGATGCCCGGCCTGAAGGTCGGCTACCTGCCGCAGGAACCGCAGCTCGATCCGGCCAAGGACGTGCGCGGCAATGTCGAGGAAGCGCTGTCGGAAATCACCGACACGCAGGCCGCGCTCGATGCGGTCTATGCAGCCTATGCCGAGGAAAATGCCGACTTCGACAAGCTGTCGGCGAAGCAGCAGGAACTGGAAGCCAAGCTCGAAGCCCTCGACGGTCACAACCTCAACGTGATCATGGACAAAGCGGCCGAAGCGCTGAACCTGCCGCCGTGGGAAGCCGATGTCACCAAGCTGTCGGGTGGCGAACGTCGTCGTGTGGCGCTGTGCCGTCTGCTCCTCAGCAAGCCGGACATGATCCTGCTCGACGAACCGACCAACCATCTCGACGCCGAATCGGTCGCCTGGCTGGAAAAGTTCCTCAAGGATTTCCCGGGCACGATCATCGCCGTCACCCATGATCGCTACTTCCTCGACAACGTCGCCGGCTGGATTCTCGAGCTCGACCGCGGCCACGGCATTCCGTGGCAGGGCAATTATTCAAGCTGGCTGGAACAGAAGACCAACCGGCTGAAGCAGGAAGAGAAGTCCGAAGATGCGCGCCAGAAGGCGCTGTCGGAAGAACTCGAATGGGTGCGCAAGAACCCGAAGGGCCGGCAGTCGAAGTCGAAGGCGCGCATCAAGGCCTACGAGGAACTGGCATCGCAGGAATACCAGACCCGTGCTGAAACGCAGGAGCTGTACATCCCGCCCGGTCCGCGCCTTGGCGACATGGTCATCGAAGTCAACGATGTCGCGATGAAGTTCGGCGACCGCACGCTGTACGAAGGGCTGAACTTCACGGTTCCGAAGGGCGCGATCGTCGGCATCATCGGCGCCAATGGCCGTGGCAAGACCACGTTGTTCAAGCTGCTGCTCGGCACTGAAAAGCCGGCTGCCGGTTCGATCCGCATCGGCGAGACGGTGAAGTTCGCGTATGTCGACCAGAGCCGCGACGCGCTCGACGGCGACAAGACCGTGTTCGAGGAAATCAGCCAGGGGCAGGACATCATCCGCGCCGGCTCGTTCGAAATGCCTTCACGCGCCTACATCGGCCGCTTCAACTTCAAGGGTGAAGCGCAGGGCAAGCGCCTCAAGGAACTGTCGGGCGGCGAACGCAACCGCGTCCATCTGGCGAAGATGCTGCTGACCGGCGGCAATGTCCTGATGCTCGACGAACCGACCAACGATCTCGACGTCGAAACGCTGCGCGCGCTGGAAGAAGCCGTGCTCAATTTCGCCGGCTGCGCGCTGGTCATTTCCCATGACCGCTGGTTTCTTGACCGCGTCGCCACCCACATCCTCGCGTTCGAGGATTCCGGCGAAATCGTGTTCCTGGAAGGCAACTACCGCGAGTACGAGGATGACTTCCGTCGTCGTACCGGATCGGAGCCTGGCGTCAACCGCAAGACGCGGCACAAGAAGCTGGCCTGATCGCCGGACAAATGCCTGAGCGCATGACGATCCGCTGGGTTGTCATGCGCTACGACTGTCAACTTTTCCGAATGACAGCTGCAAACAAAAAAACCCGGTGAGTGATCACCGGGTTTTTCGTTTCTGCCTGATGGTGCGCTCGGAAGGATTCGAACCTCCGACCCCCTGGTTCGTAGCCAGGTGCTCTATCCAACTGAGCTACGAGCGCTCTTGATCGTTACCGTGTCCAGCCTGATGGCGGAGAGAGAGGGATTCGAACCCTCGATAAGGTTTTTAAGACCCTATACTCCCTTAGCAGGGGAGCGCCTTCGGCCACTCGGCCATCTCTCCACAGCTCTGAGAGCGTTGCAACAGAACGACATTATAGGTCCGAAGCCCCGGACCGTAAAGCATTTTCTGCAGCTAGTTTGGATCCGATGTCAGGTCCGGTTCATCGCCACGCTCGACGCGAATGCGCTCGAAGATTTCCTCGCGATGCACCGACACGTCCTTTGGTGCTTTCACGCCGATGCGAACCTGATTGCCCTTGATACCCAGTACGGTGACGGCCACGTCTTCACCAATGATCAGGGTTTCGCCGACTCGTCTCGTCAAAATGAGCATCGCTGGTCTCTATCGCTCGGCAGCGTTTTGAAATCCCCGAGTTCAGTCTCGATTGGGTCGACGCTGCGCGTGCAGGATACCGCAGTCAGATCTCGAAAACTTTCAGCAGGCAGTACGGACGAGAGGGTTTGCGCCGGATCGCCGATGAAATGAGAAAAGCTCTCATCACAACAATCGGGGCAAGCTGCAGAATTTCCTGAAAACCTCGCGATAACAGGAAATTGCCAGCCTCAGGGCGCCTGTTCGAGGTCGAAGGCCTTGTGCAGGGAACGGACCGCGAGTTCAAGATACTTGTCTTCGACGACCACGGAAATCTTGATCTCGGACGTCGAAATCATGCGGATATTGATGCTTTCCGCTGCCAGCGACTTGAACATCTTTGCGGCGATGCCAGCGTGCGAACGCATGCCGACGCCGACCAGCGACACCTTGCAGATATCGGTCGCCGTGCGGATACCCTTGGCGCCGAGCGATTCGGCGACCTTCGTCGACACTTCCGCTGCCCGCTCCAGCTCGCCGCGAGACACGGTGAACGTGAAGTCGGTGGTGCCGTCGGCGCCAACGTTCTGCACGATCATGTCGACTTCGATATTGGCATCGCCGATCGGCCCGAGAATCGCGGCCGCGATGCCCGGGCGATCCGGCACGCCGGCCACGGTCAGCTGCGCTTCATCCCGGCTGAACGCGATGCCGGCAATCAAGGGTTCTTCCACACCACTCTCCGTCTTGTTTTCATCCAGCGTGATCAATGTGCCCGGCCCTTCGACGAAGGTCGACAGCACGCGCAGCGGCACCTTGTACTTGCCCGCAAATTCGACCGAGCGGATCTGCAGCACCTTGGAACCGAGGCTGGCCAGTTCCAGCATTTCCTCGAAGGTGATCCGGTTCAGGCGGCGCGCCTTCGGCTCGACCCGCGGGTCAGTCGTGTAGACGCCATCGACATCGGTATAGATCTGGCACTCGTCTGCCTTCAGCGCTGCAGCGAGCGCAACACCGGTGGTATCCGAACCACCACGACCGAGTGTCGTGATGTTGCCGTCGTCGTCGAGACCCTGGAAACCGGCAACCACCGGCACGATGCCGGCATTGCAGTCGGCGAGCAGGCGCTCGGTTTCGATGTGCCGGATGCGCGCCTTGTTGTAGGCGCGGTCGGTGCGGATCGCGACCTGGGCGCCGGTGTACGAACGAGCGCGCACACCCATCTTTTCGAGCGCAATCGCCAGCATCGCGATCGTCACCTGTTCGCCGGTGGCGATCATCTGGTCGAGTTCGCGCGAGGCCGGACGCGGGTCGATCGCTTTCGCCAGCTTGATCAGGCGATCGGTTTCACCCGACATCGCCGAGACGACGACCACAACCTGATCGCCACGCGCACGCGCAGCTGCAACCTTCGACGCGACGTGCTCGATACGCTCGACCGAGCCCATCGAGGTGCCGCCGTACTTCTGAACAAGCAAAGCCATTGACGCGATTTCCAGTTGTTGTTGCCCGGCGCTATGAACCGGACCGATTCAGGTCGCCCAGTTCTCTCTCTGCTGGCAACCCGTGATTGATGTCCGCTTCAGGCGAGCTTCGTATCGATCCACTCGCGCGCAGCGTTCAGTGCTGCCGGCAGATTGTCGGGCTGTGTGCCGCCGCCCTGCGCCATGTCTGGACGACCGCCGCCCTTGCCGCCGACCAGCGCCGCCGCGAAGCCCAGCAGTTCGCCGGCCTTGACCTTGCCAGTGAGATCAGCAGTAACGCCGGCGATCAGGCTGACCTTGTCGCCGGCCACGAGACCGAGCAGCACGATGGCGGAGCCGAGCTTGTTCTTCAGCTGATCGAGCAGGCCGCGCAACTCGCCGGCGTCGATGCCGTCGATTGCCGTCACCAGCACCTTCACGCCATTGACCACGGCCGCCTGCCCGGCCAGCTCGTCGCCAGCATTGGCGGCCAGCTTGGCCTTCAAGGTCGCCAGCTCCTTTTCCAGCGTCTTCTGGACATCGAGCACGGCGTTGATGCGGCTGCCGAGCTCGCTTGGTGTCGTCTTCAAGAGACCCGCCGCCGACACCAGCTTCTGCTGAAGTCCGTTGACATAAGCCAGCGCGTTGTCTCCGGTGACCGCTTCCAGACGGCGCACGCCGGCAGCAACACCCCCTTCGGCGACGATCTTGAACAAGCCGATGTCGCCGGTGCGCGACACATGCGTGCCGCCGCAAAGTTCGCGCGACGAGCCGATATCGAGCACCCGTACTTCATCGCCGTATTTCTCGCCGAACAGCATCATCGCGCCGGTCTTCTTCGCTTCCTCGATCGGCAACACACGTGCCTGGGTCGCGGCGTTGGCGAGGATCTCGGCATTGACGATGCGCTCGACATCAGCCAACTCCGCCGCCGTCATCGGCCCGGTGTGGGCGAAATCGAAGCGCGTCTTGTCGGCGTCAACCAGCGAGCCCTTCTGCTGGACATGACCGCCGAGCACATCGCGCAGCGCCTTGTGCATCAGGTGGGTCGCGGAGTGATTGCGCATCGTCGCGCGGCGCTGGCTCGATTCGACGATTGCGGTGAACGTGTCGCCGATCTTCATCGCACCGGATGCCAGCTTGCCGACGTGCGCGAAGGCGCCGCCAGCAATCTTCTGGGTATCGGTGACGGCAAAGCCGCCGATCGTTCCCGCATCACCGGCCTGACCACCGCTTTCGGCGTAGAACGGCGTGCGATCGAGCACCACCGCGCCTTCATCGCCTTCAGCCAGCGAATCGACGGCGACGCTGCCGCGATACAGCGCGACCACCTTCGCACCGTCGACGCTCAGCGCGTCATAGCCGAGGAACGTGGTCGCCGGTCCGTCGTACTTCAGGCCCTCACCGGCCGTGAACTTGCTGGCGGCACGGGCGCGGGTGCGCTGTGCATCCATCTCGCGCTCATAGCCGGCTTCGTCGAGCTTCAGATTCCGCTCGCGGGCGATGTCTGCGGTGAGATCTAACGGGAAGCCATAGGTGTCATACAGCTTGAACACCACTTCGCCGGGGATCGTGTCGCTCTTCAGGTTGCCGATCGCGTCGTCGAGCAGCTTCATGCCCTTGTCGAGCGTCGTCGCGAAGCTGTCTTCCTCGGCGCGGATCACCTGCTCGAGACGCGCGCGCTGTTCGATCAGTTCCGGATAGGCGCCGCCCATCGCTTCGGCCAGCGGGCCGACCAGCTTCCAGAAGAAGGCCTCGTTCAAGCCCAGCTTGTAGCCATGGCGGATCGCGCGCCGCATCACTCGGCGCAGCACGTAGCCGCGGCCTTCGTTCGACGGTGTGACGCCGTCGATGATCAGGAACGCCGCCGAGCGGATGTGATCAGCCACCACCTTCTGAGAAGCGCTGGCATACGGTGCCGTGTTCGAAAGCGCAGCGACCGCATTGACCAGCACCTTGAAGGTGTCGATCTGGTAGTTGTCGTTGCTGCCCTGCATCAGCGCGCTGATGCGCTCCAGGCCCATGCCGGTGTCCACACTCGGCGCCGGCAGCTTCGACAGCGTGCCGTCCTTGGCGCGCTCGAACTGCATGAACACGACGTTCCAGATCTCGATCCAGCGATCGCCGTCTTCCTCCGGCGATCCCGGCGGGCCGCCGTAAATGCCTTTCGAGCCGTCCGGATCGTGGTCATAAAAGATTTCCGTGCACGGGCCGCAGGGGCCGGTATCGCCCATCGCCCAGAAGTTGTCCGAGGCGTACGGCGCACCCTTGTTGTCGCCGATGCGGACGATGCGTTCGGCCGGGATGCCCATCTGCTCGTTCCAGATCGAGTAGGCCTCGTCATCGGTGTAATAGACGGTGACCAGCAGACGAGACTTGTCGATGCCGAGCCAGGCCGGGCTGGTGATGAACTCCCAGGCGTAGCGGATCGCGTCCTGCTTGAAGTAATCGCCGAAGCTGAAGTTGCCCAGCATCTCGAAGAACGTGTGATGCCGGGCGGTGTAGCCAACGTTCTCGAGGTCGTTGTGCTTGCCGCCGGCGCGCACGCAGCGCTGGCTTGACGTGGCGCGCGTATACGGCCGCTTGTCCTGGCCGGTGAACACGTCCTTGAACTGGACCATGCCGGAGTTGGTGAACAGCAGGGTCGGGTCATTGCCCGGCACCAGCGACGACGACGGCACCACGGCATGGCCCTGGCTCCGGAAGTAGTCGAGAAACTTCGCCCGCAATTCGTTGCTGTTCATGGCCTGCCGGGCTGGTTCCCGGTCGAAAAAAGTCGCGCATATTAACGTGCGCGGCCCGCTAGCGGCGAGGTTCCCGGCGCGCCCGCGACGTCCGTCACCCGCGCGCAGAACAGGTTCTCGCAGCGGGCCGCGCAAGCGTCGACAATGCGCCACCATCCCAACCGAAAGCACCCATGTTTCAGGAAGTCGACGATCTCAAGGCTGAAGGTGCCGCACTGCATTCGCTGCTGGCCACGCTCGATGCACATGACTGGGAACGCCCCACGCCGTTCAAGCAGTGGACACCTTGGGATGTGGTCGCTCACCTGCACCTGTCCGACCAATGGGCCGTGGCTGCGCTGCAGGGCCGGGACGCGTTCACGCAGTCGATCACGCCGCTGCTGCTGGCGATGAATGCGCGCACCTCGATGCGCGACTACACCCGCAGCCATTTCCGCGCGCTGCCCGGCGCGGCGATCCTCGACTCTTGGCAGCAGTGTTTCGATGACCTGAACAGTCGGCTGGCGGAGATCGACCCCAAAGCGCGGCTGGCCTGGTTCGGACCCGACATGGGTGCCCGCTCGTTCGTCACCGCCCGCTACATGGAAACCTGGGCGCATGGGCAGGACATCTATGACCTGCTCGGGCGTCCGCGCGTCTACACCGACTCGATTCGCGCGATCGCCACGCTGGGCGTCAAGACCTACGGTTTCACCTTCAACAACCGTCGCCAGCCGGTCCCGTCACCGGAGCCGTATGTGCGGCTGACCGCGCCATCGGGCGCGATCTGGGAATGGAACCCGCCATCGGATACCGACCGCATCGAAGGTCTGGCGAGCGAGTTCTGCCATGTCGTGACCCAGGGCCGAAACATCGCCGATACGGCGCTCACCGTCACCGGCGAGCCGGCTCGGCAATGGATGGCCATCGCGCAGTGCTTTGCCGGACCGCCGGAAACGCCACCGGCGCCGGGCAGCCGGATGATTCCGGGCGCGCGCTGAAATGTGTATCTGACCCCGATTTTCGCGGGGTATAAGAGGGGACTACCTTTTCCAAATCCCTCCCCTCGATGGCCATCAAGACTTCCAGCGCTGGCGGTCGCACCGGCAAGATTCTCGGCGCCGGGTTGCGCACGCTCGGTCGCACCGTGCTGAACAAGCTGCCCGGCGGCGACCGACTCGAACGTACGGCGATCTACTGGGCGGAAGTCGGCGAGGACTGGGCGCAGACGCTCGGCGACCTGCGCGGCGCCGCCATGAAGATGGGCCAGCTGGCGTCGCAGTACGCCGACGTGTTGCCGCCGCAGCTCGCCGAGCAGCTGAAGAAGCTTCAGCGCTCGGTCGAGCCGCTGCCATTCGTCGACATCGAGCCGCTGCTTGATGCGCAGTGGACACCGACCCAGAAGAAGCGCATCCGCTCGGTCGAGCCGGATGCCATCGCTGCGGCCAGCATCGGTCAGGTCCACCGGGCGGTGCTGTCGAACGGCGCGCCGGTGGTGATCAAGGTCCGCTATCCCGGCGTCGTCGACGCCGTCGATGCCGATGTCGCGCAGCTCAAGCGGCTGATCGGGCTGTCGAAACTGCTGCCGGTCGATGGCGCGTCGATCGACACGCTGATGGCCGAGGTTCGCGCCCGCTTCCGCGAGGAAACCGATTACGCCGCCGAACTGGGCCACCTGAAGCACCTGCGCAAGCATGCAAAGCTGCCCGGCATCGTTTATCCGAAGCCGGTCGAGGCGCTGTGCGCCGACGGCATCCTCGTGCTCAGCGAGGAAGCCGGCGCGTCTCTGGAAGCGGCCAAGGACTGGCCGCAGGACGTACGCGATGCGCTTGGACTGGCCCTGAGCCGCTGGGCGCTGCACCAGATGTTCGTGGCGCTGGCCGTGCACGCCGATCCGCATCCCGGCAACTTCGCGTTTCGCGAAACCGGCGAACTGGTGGTGTATGACTTCGGCTGCGTGAAGCGGCTGAGCCGGCCGGTCGCCGATCGCGTGGTGGCGCTGCTGAACGCCGCACACGAGGCGCGCTGGGACGATCTGCACGGGCATCTGACGGCCCTTGGCGGCATCAGCGAAGGCGTCACCACCGCGCAGCTCACGGCGCTGTATCGCGAGCTGGCCGAACTGATTCTCGGCCGGCTTGCCGAAGCCGAGATGTTCGACTTCGACGATGCCACCTTCATCACCGGCATCCGCGGCGCGATCAAGCGCAACCTCGGGCTGTCATTCAAGTTCAAGCCGGTTTCGGACCTGCTGTTCGTGCTGCGTGCACTCAGCGGTCACTACTGGATCCTGCGCGCGCTCCGGGCGCGGGTTCCGGTGATCGCGATCCTCAAGCCACACGGGGTACAACTTGCACAGGGCGGCGCGGATAAGCCCACGCCGCGCGCCTGATCCGGCGTCAAGCGCCGCAGTGCGGACAAGTTCACAGTTCTGTATCGGCGGCGCCGGCTGATGCTCAACGGATGAACGAGCCCAAGTGCTTGTATGGATGACTTTTTTCGTGCACCGTCCAGGTGGACGGCCGGTAGCGCGGGCACGCTGCACGCGTGCAATCCGTTGCAGCGCGGCACCAATGCTCTATTCTGGCGCGTCGACAAAATCGGATTTCGAGTTCCGAATGACGGACGAGGATGGATTTCTCGGCTTGTTCAGCGATCATCCATTTTCGGCAACCCTGGCGGTCCGACACATCCCGCCCGGTTGGCATTCGCTCGAACGCACAAAAAACTTACGGACTTCTGAAGCAGATCAAAGGCTCTGCAGCGCCACCGCCCACCCCCCCCGCGATGACACTGCGCTGATTAACCGTGCCTGCGACAGCACCTTCACAACATTTTCTTCGAGACAATTCTGGAATGGGAACCAAGCGAGAGTTCGGACCGCAGCGCATCCTCGTTACCGGCGGCGCCGGCTTCATCGGTTCGCACCTGTGCGCGCGGCTGCTGGCGGAAGGTCAGGAGGTGCTGTGCGTCGACAACTTCTACACCGGCTCGCGCGAAAACCTGCAACCGATCCTCAACCATCCGCGATTCGAGTTCCTGCGTCATGACGTGACGCATCCGCTGTACGTCGAGGTTGACCAGATCTACAACCTCGCCTGCCCGGCGAGCCCGATCCACTATCAGTTCGATCCGGTCCAGACCACCAAGACCAGCGTGCACGGCGCGATCAACATGCTGGGTCTGGCCAAGCGCCTGAAGGTGCCGATCTTCCAGGCCTCGACCAGCGAGGTCTATGGCGATCCGGAAGTCCATCCGCAGCCCGAAGACTACTGGGGTCACGTCAACCCGGTCGGCTATCGCTCGTGCTACGACGAAGGCAAGCGCTGCGCCGAAACCCTGTTCTTCGATTACCACCGCCAGCACAAGGTGGAGATCAAGGTCGCCCGCATCTTCAACACCTACGGCCCGAACATGCACCCGAATGACGGGCGCGTGGTGTCGAACTTCATCATGCAGGCGCTGCTCGGCAGGCCGATCACTATCTACGGCGAAGGCCAGCAGACCCGTTCGTTCTGCTTCGTCGACGATCTTGTCGAAGGCTTCATTCGCCTGATGAATTCGCCGACCGAGGTCACCGGCCCGATCAACCTCGGCAACCCCGGCGAATTCACGATCCGCGAACTGGCGGACCTGATCATCGAGCTGACCGGCTCGAAATCGACCATCGAACACCTGCCGCTGCCGCCAGACGACCCGAAGCAGCGCCGCCCGGACATCACCCGCGCCCGTAATACCCTCGGCTGGGAGCCGAAGATCGCGCTGCGCGAAGGTCTGAAGCAGTCGATCCCGTATTTCGAGCGCGTGCTGCGCGGCCAGAAGCGCTGAGGCTAGTTGTGACAGAAGACGCAAGCGGCCAGACCATCCTGGTTACCGGTGGTGCTGGCTTCGTCGGCAGCCATGCCTGCAAGGCGCTGGCGGCGGCGGGTTATCGTCCGGTGGTCTACGACAACCTGAGTCGCGGCCATCGCGAAGCCGTCAAATGGGGGCCGTTGATCGAAGGCGACATCCTTGACCGCGCCCAACTAGAAGCAGTCATGCGCGAGTTCAAGCCCGCTGCCGTGATGCACTTCGCAGCGTTCGCCTACGTCGGCGAATCGATGGCCAACCCGGCGCTGTACTTCGAGAACAACGTGGTCGGCACCGCTCGCCTGCTCGAGGCGATGCGCACAAGTGGCGTCAAGACGCTGGTTTTCTCATCGAGCTGTGCGGTCTATGGCGGCGTCCACGACCAGCCGATCGATGAGTCCACACCGTGCGACCCGAGTTCGTTCTACGGCCAGACCAAGCTGAACTGCGAGCAGCTGATTCGCGGCTTCGTGCGCAACCACGGCTTCAGTGCCATCGCGCTGCGCTACTTCAATGCCGCGGGTTCAGACCCGGACGGCGAAATCGGCGAAGACCACGATCCGGAGCCGCACATCATCCCGGTCGTCCTGCGGGTGGCTGCCGGGCTTGACGACAAGGTCACGCTGAACGGGTCGGATCATCCGACCCACGACGGCACCTGTGTCCGCGATTTCGTTCATGTCAGTGATCTCGCGCACGCCCACACGCTGGCCGTGGCGCGCGCGTTGCTTCACGACAGGAGCTTCGAGGCGGTCAATCTCGGTGCCGGCAACGGCTTTTCGTTGAATGAGATCGTCGAAGCAGCGCGGCGCGTGACGGGCCGCACGATTCCGGTGGCGTACACCGACCGTCGGCCCGGTGATCCGCCCTATGCTGTTGGCAAGGCGGACCACGCACGAGATGTGTTTGGATGGGCACCGAAGTTCACGAAACTTGATGATGCAATCGAGCACAGTTGGCGCTGGATGCAACGAAAGCGGCAGCTGACATAAAGCACAGGTACTCTCAGGGGTACCGAAGCAAAAGCCGAAACGCAGCGACCCGCCGTTCGACAAGCCATCGGACTCGATACCCGACCTACCATGTCCAGTAGCGCCGAAACCAGACCGCCAGCTGATGCCACCCCGATCGGTGCCGCGACAACAGCATCGCGCCACGCCGTCAACCCATCGGCTGTATCGGCGCGTCGACTGTCACGCAGCCAGCGCCGCGGCCTCGGGCTCACCCGGCCGGATGCACGTTCGCAGCTGTCCGAGATCTTCGGGAGAAGCCTCGACATCGCCTTCGCGCTTGGACTCGGCCTGGTGTTCAGCCCGGTGATCGTCGCCTCGGCGATCGCACTCGGGCTGTCGGACGGTCCGGTGTTGTTCACTCAGCGGCGGCTTGGACGAGGCGGCACGACGTTCAAGGTCTACAAGTTCAGGACCATGGTCCCGAACGCCGCCGCGAGGCTTGAGGAGCTGCTCGAAGCCAACCCGGAACTCCGGAGGGAATGGGAAAGCAGTTTCAAGCTCAAGCACGATCCGCGCGTCACACGGCTTGGGCGATTCCTGCGCAAGACCAGCCTCGACGAGCTTCCGCAGTTGTGGAACATCCTCAAGGGTGAAATGAGTCTGGTTGGCCCGCGTCCGATCGAGCCGTTCGAGATCGAGAAATACGGCCGCTTTGCCAAGCACTATTACTCGCAACGCCCCGGGCTCACCGGCCTGTGGCAGGTCTCCGGTCGCAGTGACTCCAGCTACGAACGCCGCGTAGTGCTCGATGCGTTCTATGCCCGGTACCGCAGCCTGCCGATGAACCTCGGCATCATCTTCAAGACTGTGCGCGTGGTGCTGAAGGGCAGCGGCGCGTACTGACGGACCTTCCCGATCCGGTCCACGCGCCGTCAGGGTATCAACGGCCCGCTCGACATCGTCGACATAGTGGCCTCACTCATTTTCGGTGTGATCCAGTAGCCGGTGACAACCTTGTCCGGTGCAACCGGTAGATGCGCACCGCGTCGAACAACATTGTGCTGTGATTGACGTGATCCACTTCGCGCCGGCTGCGCCCACCAGGAGAACTGCCGGACTGGCCCCTCGCTGGCCGGTGATGGCCGCGATCAATGCGCGTTTTGCGGTTTCTTCGCGTCCCCAGGTGCCTTGATCATGTCGATCAACTCCTGCTCAAACCGCGCCAGAATCGCTTCCTGATCAAGGTGCTTCTCCGCGTACCGACGCGCGTTGCCGCCCATCCGCCGACATGCCTCCGGATCTTCAGCAAGCCGGATCAGCGCGGCCTGCAAGGCCTGCGGACTCTCCGGAGGAACGGCCACACCGGCATCGTGCCCGACCAGCACATCCCATAACGCAGTGCCTGGGTCAGCCGTGGCCACTGCAGGTCGGCCGATGGCGAGAATGTTGGTGAGCTTGGACGGCATCACCAGATCGGCTGCGTCGGCTTTCTGAATCACCAGATGCACGTCTGCGGCAGCCAGCATGTCGCCAAGCCGCTCTCGTGGCTGTAGCGGGAGAAAGCCGATGTTCGCCAACCCTGCATCCCGAGCGAGCGCCTGCAGACGCTCGAACTCGGGACCGGCGCTGACGATCAGGAAATGAAATCTTGGATCACTGCTCAGCCCGCGCGCCACGTCGATGATCATCTCCAAACCCTGCTTCGCGCCC
The DNA here is from genome assembly GCA_026398875.1 of Gammaproteobacteria bacterium. GTDB lineage: Bacteria > Pseudomonadota > Gammaproteobacteria > Nevskiales > Nevskiaceae > Nevskia. The sequence continues at coordinate 66,481 of JAPLSB010000024.1, forward strand.
ATGGCGCCGGCATAGAGCACCAGCATGTCGGCCTGCCCCATCGGGACGGAGGCGCGGAACGGGTTATCGCGTCCAGCTGGCTTCAGCCCGTGGACATCGGCCCAGTTCGGCAGGAACAGCAGTCGCGACTCGTCGGCTCCCTTTGCGACAGCGCGCCGGCACATGGCCGGCGTGATCGACGCGACCCGCGAAGCCGAGCGGACGAGATAGTTCTCGAGCCGATACAGCAGCGAGCCGAGCAAGCCGAGCTTCAGCATCTTCAGCCTGAGGGCAGCATCCACCTGGAAGTCCTGGATGTGATAGACCCAAGGCACCTTGCAAAGCCACGCGCTGAACAGCGGCGGAATGCCGGAGAACATCGTCGGACACACCGCGATCACGGCATCAAATCGATTCCGCCCGCGAAACAGTGTCCGCCATTTCCAGAGACTCCCCAGAAAGAACGTCACGTCCAGAAGGATCCGTTGCAGCGCGGTGACCCGCCCCTGTGTCGGGACGTAGTGCGGTACGCGGTGCACCGTCACGCCGTCCCAGTCCTCGGTCAGGAAGCGCGTGCGCGGGTACGCCGCGGACAGTCGCCATTCCGGGTAATGCGGAAAGCCAGTGACCACCTCCACCGTGTGGCCACGCGCCCTGAACCACTGCGCCATCTCGCCGCTGTACTTCGCGACTCCGGTCTTGTCCGGATGAAAGTACAGCGAGTGAATCAGGATCTTCATGAAGTCTCGTCAGAAAGGGCCAATGGCGGTCAGTAGAGCGGCAGGTTCCGACAGTCGTTGCGCCAGTCCCGAATTGCCTCTGCCAGCGTGTACTGCGCCTTGAAGCCGATCGTCGCGAGATTGGCGGCCGACAGATGCGTCGAGTAATACAACTTCTCGATCCGCCGATAGTGCACCGGGTTGCGAAGACCGACGGCATCGGCCGCCTGAAATGGTAGCGCCGCGATTCGCAGCAGTTTCATCGGCAGCACCGGAATGAAGCGCCGCCAACCGTAGGTCTCGCTGAATGCTTCGCAGATCGCGCGGATGGTGGTGGGCGCCGGGTACACGCCATGAAAGGTATCGAGGTCCGAACGGTCCGTCTCCACCGCCAGCAGCAAACGCACCAGATCCTTGACGTAGATCGAACTCTTGATCGTGCTGCTGCGACCGACGTAGCAGAACAGGTTGCGCTTCAGCGCCCGGTACAGGCTCACGTAGTTGCCGCCGCCTCGACAGCCGAATACCACACCCGGCCGAACCACCCGCAGCCGCCGGTGCGCATCGCGGCTGCGCCATGCCCGCAGAACCTCCTCGGCCAAGGCCTTGGAAATGCCATACCCGGTATCGGCATTCGGCAGATCGGCTTCACTGCGGCAGGCCTCGCCGGCCTGGAACACCATCACGGTGCTGGTGAACACGATGTTCTGGATGCCAACGCGTTCGGCCCAGTCGACCACCATGCGCGTGCCGAGATAGTTCGCACCAAAGTAATCGTCCCAGGGATACCCGGGCTCGCGGCAGACTGCAGCCAAATGAAAGCAGGTGGTGATCGGCACCGGCGGACACCATTCCAGCGGTTGCCGCAGATCGACCTCGACATGCTCGACCTTCGGCAGCGCCAGTGCTGGCGGTCGCACGTCAAGGACAAAGATTCGCTCGACATCCGGCATCAGGGCGAGCGCTGTGCACAGATGAGAGCCGATGAAGCCGCTGCCACCCGTCACCACGATATTTCGCGACATTCAGTATCCGTAAGCGCCTGCAGAGGCGCCGACTTGCGCCAGCGCAGATGGAGTCGCAGCCCCGCAGGGCCGCTTTTGCTCTTGGTTGCGGCCTGCCAGGCAAGCAGACCTACGCCACTTCGGCTCGGGCGAGCCATTTCACACCGCATTATCAAATGCTTGCCGCGGAGCGGCAAACCGGGATCCGCGTCTACACAAGCTTCGCGCGATCGACAGGGGGTGTTGTCCGTGCGCAGCAACGCAGCGGCACCGCTGCCGAAACCTCACGACTGGACGAAGGAGGGACTGCCCATGCCGTACCATCTGCCGGACCCGGCGAAGTCCACTGCGCTCGGAACCCGCGATCGACGAGCGCACGGCCTCGCCATCAGGGAGTCCGTCTGACGCCCGTTCGACACGTGACGGTGCACGCGAACCGTGCCTGCCCGTGCAATGGACGCTCGGGGAAGATACCTTGCCAAACGATGCGAACCGCCACGAGCCGAAGCACACCGTACATGACCGCAATCTCGGAAACTCCAGCGCCACGGGAAGCGACGATCTTTCAGCCCCCGTCTCCGCTCCGAACCGCCGTGCTGTTTCTGATTTTCAATCGGCCGCAGGTGACCGAAACCGTATTCAGGGCCATCCGCGCTGCCCGGCCACCACGGCTGTACGTGGCCGCAGATGGCGCCCGCAGCCACAAGGCCGGGGAAGCGGAGAAATGTGCGCTGACCCGTCGTGTCATAGAACAGGTCGACTGGCCATGCGAGGTGTTCACCTTGTTCCGGGACACCAATCTTGGCTGCCGGGCTGCAGTCAGCGGCGCGATCAGCTGGTTCTTCGAGCACGAAGAAGAGGGAATCATCCTCGAAGATGACTGCCTACCTGTGCCCAGCTTCTTCTGGTTCTGCGAAGAATTGCTGTCGCGTTACCGGCATGACGAGCGAATCGGACAAATTTCCGGCACTGCGTTCTTCGCTGAAGCGTTTCTCGACACCGCGACCACCGACTACATCTATTCGCGCCATTTCGCGATCTGGGGCTGGGCAACTTGGCGTCGTGTCTGGAAAACCTATGATCACAGCTTGAGCCTCTGGCCTGAATTCTCCCGAGAGCGGCTGCTACCTGCCGCCTATCCGGTCAAGAACGAACGCATGGCTCGAAGCCTGCATAACGACAAGGTGCTCAACAACACGGTCGACACCTGGGACTACCAATGGACGTTTGCCAACGCCTCGCAGTCCAAACTCGCCGTGGTTCCGCGGAGCAACCTCATCGTCAACATCGGCTTCGGTGATGACGCCACGCACACCACATTCCGCCATCCGGTTGCCCCGCTGTCGGCCAGCGACATCGCGCTGCCGACAACGCCGCCGACTTTCGTCCACCCCGATTTTGTCTATGACCGCTCGCTGTCCCGGCGCCTGTACCGCGGACTCTTCCTGTCAAAGGTCGATTCCGTCGTCGGCCGCCTGCGCGATCGACAATTTCTGCGGGCAAAGTCACGGGCACTGGACCGTGCAATCAAGGCCTGTCTGAAGATCCGTGAACGCCCAGACCATCCCGACCGGCATAGACACTGAATTCACTCCAGCAGCGCCGCTACAGACAGCGGTGCTGTTCATCATCTTCAACCGGCCGGATGTCACGGCGCAGGTGTTTGAAGCCATCCGCAAGGCGCGGCCGCCGCGGCTGTACATCGCTGCCGACGGCCCACGCAGCAACCGGCCCGGCGAGGCGGAAAAGTGCCAGCGCACGCGCCAGCTGGTCGAGCGAATCGACTGGTCCTGCGAAGTCCAGATGCTGCTGCGCAACCAGAACCTCGGGTGCCGCCGTGCGGTCAGCAGTGCAATCGACTGGTTCTTCGAACACGAGACGCAGGGCATCATCCTTGAGGACGACTGCCTGCCGGTGCAGAGCTTCTTCTGGTACTGCGAAGAGATGCTGAATCGCTATCAGCACGACGAGCGCATCGGCCAGATCTCTGGATCGGCGTTTTGCGAGCACGAATTCCTCGCCGGCGTGACCACCGATTACATCTTCTCGCGCCACTTCTCGATCTGGGGCTGGGCCACCTGGCGTCGGGTGTGGGAAACGAACGCATCCGCCATCGAACTCTGGCCTGAGTTTTCACGCCAACGCCTGCTGCCGGGGACTTATCCGGACCGCAACGAGCGCTATACCCGCAGCAAGAACAACGACAGCATCGCCACCAACGCGATCGATGCCTGGAGCTTTCAGTGGATCTTCGCGAACGTGTCGCAGAATCGGCTCGCTGTGGTGCCGCGCCACAATCTGATCATCAACATCGGTTTCGGTGAGGAAGCGACGCACACCACGTTCCGTAACCCGATCGTCCCGACCTCGGCCAGCGAATTGCCGTTACCGACCCAGCCTGCGCGCTTCGTGCACGCCGACCACGTCTATGACCACTCGCTGTCCCGACGCCTTTATCGCGGCCGACTGCGCTCGAAGTTCGACTCGCTGATGAACCGGCTTCGCGACCCTGTATTCATGCGGCTGAAGCTGTGCAAGCTGCTCCATCTGCGCCCGCCGCCCCCCAAGCCGCTGACGACCGGCACGATCAGCTGACCTCATCAGCTTCACCGCCGGACGCCGTCTGCTGACGGAAGCGCTGCTTTGCGCTACAGCGGCTCCACGGCGCCAGTATCGACATTGAGCACCGGAAGGCCGCGGATCACCGGCAGCCGCTCGGCGCCGCTGATGAACGTCAGGTTGCCGCCGGCATCCCGGCTCTCGCGGGTCTTTGAGTCCGTGAAACCGGCGGTGCCGGCGAACGCGCGGACCGCCTCGTTCTCCAGATCCTTGCGGACGAAGAACGCGTTGACGCCAGCCGAGCAGGTACCGACCAGCACATAGCCCATCGATGTTGCGAGGCTGACCATCGCACCGAACGACGCGCCGAAGTACAGGTTCGACGCATGCGCTCGGGTTCGGTAGAAGCTGCTGTCGTACGGCACCGTGATGTTCCGATCACCACCAAAGACCGCGTTGTATTCCACCACCAGCAGTCGCGGGCGGTAGCCGGTGATTGCCTTGAGCACGTGGTAATCCATGCCGTCGATATCGACCGACAGCAAACCGAGATCCTCGTCGAACCCGCTGTGCGCCAGCACCTCGTTGATGTTCTCGCGCGTGATGAACGAGCCATGCGCAGTCAGCTCGTGCTTCCAATAGAAATGCGCGCTTCTTATCTTCTCGACGTTGCGCACCGAGCCATCGACGACGAAGCCGGACCAGTTGTCCTTCATCAGCAGGTATCGACAGTTGGACTCGAGGAAATCTTCGACCCCGAACTCGATGAAGGTCCGATTCGCGATCGGAACGATCTGCGTCAGCTTCTGAATGATTCCGTCTTCGCCCCACTGGGAAAAGACCTTGAACTCATGCTCGTGGAGATTCGGAGAGCTGTTATTGCGGCGCAACTCGAGGATGACCAGACTCTGGCTGATCGCCTGCGTGTCGAGCCGTTCTTGCAGCTTCACCAGCGCCTTGATCAACGCCAGCAATCGGTTGAGGAGCTTCATCATGTTTTTGTTCAGATCTGGCTCAATCGATTAAATCGACGAGTTCTCAAGGAGTTGTACATGGCGATCAACAACGCGACGCTGATCCACCCATAACGTTGATACAGCCCAGGTGCAGTCAACGAGTAGATCAGGAACGCAGTCTCGGCACCGATCAACGCACCGGCCAGATTTCTGATCTCTCGTTCGTCGGACAACTTCAACGTCTCCCGACTAAGTACGGCAATTGCTGCAACGATTGCCACGATGGACAGCATGCCGAGCAGCCCAGTTTCGTACCATGCCCCGAGAATCACATTATGGGTTGCAAAGCCAACACTGGTGATCCAGCCACCTGCGACCGTCCCCACTCCGAGCAACGGCTGCTCTGAGATGCTGCTCCAGGCGGCACGGTACGTATCGACTCGCTCGCCAAACGTACCCACCTTGCCGCCATCGGAAAGCGCATACAGATCAGCGACAGCAGACAAATCCACATCAGCAGTCTCAATGATCACACCAACTGCGATGAGCACCGCGACGCCAAGACCTGCGAGAACCAGTCCTAACCGCATACGCCCGGTCAGAAAAATCCAAAGGCCCGCCGAGAAAACCGCAGAGATGATGCCGCTGGCTGACGCAGACAAAATGAGACCCGCGATAACCAGTGTCAGGCAAACGCTGGTCATGACGCGATTCAAGCGAGAAAGCACCCCACCCGTCGCGAGGGCCAACGATGGCGCCAGAGCAATCGCGAGCGACGCGCCAAGATCATTGGGGTGTCCAGTGAAGCCGACCGCGCGACCGACCATGCTTTCAGTCAACGGAATGATTGCCGGGTCGATCAGGGTTTGGGCAAGCCCGCCGAGTCCCGATACGGCACAACCTATCGTCCAGAACGATACCGCTGCGACAACGTGCTTGAACGACGGCAGAACCAGGATGCCGAGCGCGAACCATACAACTGTCAGATAGAAGAATTTGATGGCTGCGAACGCGGAGCCCATCAGGCCGTCTACCGAAAGGCTCAGAGAAGAAACCAGAGCCGCGACGGTGTATGCGGCACTCGCGATGACGATAGTCCCCAAGCCGTGCGGCCTGGGCAGACTTCCTCTTCCAAGCAAGGCCGCAACGGTCAAGACGAGCGCCAGCGCAAATAGCACATCGGAAGCAGTGACACCTCCAGCGCGGACCACCAGTAGCGGAAGTGTCAAGCAGCCGAGGTAGTAGAGGTTCCGCGCAATACGGAAAAGCAGCTCGATCCCACCTGACGAAGAGTCGTTCGCCGGACCGACCCCGGCACTCGGAATGTCAGCGTCCATCGACAGTCACTGGACCAACTTGCCCCGGTTCCGTAGCCAACGGAATCGTCCGGATTGCACGGGCCAACAAGGCAGTGCAGAGCATTACGACGACAAGCTGCGCAACAACCAGCGTGATCGCAAGACTGTCGGGCTGGCCGTCGCGAACAAGATTCCAGGCCAGCAGCAGCAATGCAGGAAGCACGAGAATTTCGCACCACGTCTGGATCATCGGCTGGCCAAGACCCTTGGCCAGCTCGCCAAGGAACTTGCGCGTTGCACCGATCCAGGCTGCCAGCACCAGCCACTGCGACGCTGCCGTCGCCGCGCCGAATTCCTCGCCGAAGAACAGCGGATTGAGCCATGGCAGCACCGCGGCCAGCAGCAGGCAGAACGCGGCGTTCACGGTACTGAGTTTCAGCACCTTGACCAGCAGGCGTTGAACGCCGGCACGGCCCTCGGCGGCACGGCTGGCCGCATCGGCGTAGATGACGAAGCCCGAGTTCGACGCAATGATCCTTGGCAGCGTCGAGAACGACTGGGCAACGACATACAGACCCAGCGCAGCCGGCCCGAGCAGGGTGGCCCCGATGATCTGGTCAAGCCTGAATGTTTCCATTGGCGAGGCCGATCCGATAAACGCCCGCAGGCCGAAACGCTGCAGCTCCTGCACCGTACGAACCTCGCCGTTGTGCGCATCCGGGATACCCACCCTTGCGACCATCGACAGCGCCACGACTGCCGACAGCAGATAGGAGCATGCCCAGGCCACGCTGAGCGACAGCAGCGTGACTCGATCAAGCCACCACAGCGCGCAGGCGATCAGCGAATAGCTGGCTGCCGGCACCAGCCTTGCGATGGCAACCTGCCGGAAGCGATCAAGTCCTTGCAGGACCGCATAGCCGTATTCCTGGGCAATCAGCCCGACGATCGCGAACATCATCAACGCGGCGGGAAGCAACAGGCCGTCCGGGAGCTGGCCATGCGCCAAGGCCAGCGCGCTGGCGAACAGCAGCAGCGCAAGCAGCATCCGCATCAGTGCCTGGACCAGCACCGGACGGCGACTGGACACGGCAAGGCCGCGATCGGCAGCCACGTAGTAGTTGAGGGCAACCGGCAGCCCCATCTGCGCCAGCTGCGCGACGATGATCGGAACCAGCACGACCAGCGCCAGATGACCGCGCTCTTCAGGTCCAAGACCGCGTGCCGCGATGATGCCGCTGCCGATCAGCACCGCCTGCCCGAGCAGGGAGCTGATCGCCATTGCTCCGATGTTGCGAACGAAGTTCATCCTGCTCCACGTCCGTGGCGCGCCGCGTTCGCGTGGCGACCTGCGTTCAAGCCTCCCCCCGGCCGAACAGAACGTCCATCTGCAGCACTTCCCCGTTGTGCGGATCCTTCATCCACGCCAGCGGACGCAGGAAGCGGAAGCCGCGCGCCTTCATGAATTCGAGCATTTCCGGGAACAGCATCTCGCCTTCATACAACGGCCGCAGCGAGGCTTCGAGCAGCACGTAGTCAGCCCGCGCCAGCGCATCGGTTGCGCCGGCCAGCACCTTGGCCTCGAAACCTTGCACGTCGATCTTGAGCAGCGTCATGCCGACCGGCTGGATCGTCGGCAGCAGTGAATCCAGCGTCTGCACCTTGACCTGGATCGTGGTGGCTTCGCGGTACTGCGGAAACGCTTCGAGATGGCGCGCCGCCAGCGGCAGGATCGAGCTGGAGTGCGACAGCGTGTTGACGTGGAACGCCGTGCTGCCGATGAAGTCGCCGCAGGCCACCGGATGAACGGTAGACCGGGAAAACGACGCCACATTTTTCGACAGCCGGGTGAACGAGTCCGGCTGAGGTTCGAACGAATGCACGCGGGCGTTCGGGAAGGTTTTCAGCGACGCCACTGCGAACTGGCCGACGTTCGCACCGATGTCGATGATCGTGTCCGGAACGATACCCTGACGGCGCAGTTCGGACGTGATCTCGAACGAGGCAGCGGAGAACTTCGGCCAGGTGATCAGCGCCACCCACGCCCTCGGGTTAAGTCCGAGTGCGATCAGCCGGGGCAGCGTGTCTCGCCCGAGCTGGGCCAGCTTGAGCCGGATATTGGTCATCAGGGGTCCGTAAATGGGCTAGCCAAGAAACCAGTCGAGCCTTGGGTTCAACGTGGCCGGGTTTTCGAGGTCCTTGAGGTACAGGCCGCAGCCTTGCTCGAACAACCCGGGAGGCCGGAAGTAGTTGCTGCCTTCCGGGAAGAACACGAGTTCAGGCACGCGGTAGTAGTACGCGAGATGCAGAAAAAAGCTGTCCGGGCCGATGTAGCGATCCGAGGCCTTCAGTGCGCGTGCAGCATCGGCCAGCGCCGGCTTGAGCAGGTAATGGTCGACCTCCCCGGCCACCGCTGCGAACGTGCCATCCACGTCGACCAGCGTTATCGCGATATCGCGCACCCGGGCTGCCTCGACAAGACCGCGGACCGCGCCGACGGTCAGCGCCTTTTCGGCGATCCGGGAACTGGGGTTGATCAGCATGGTTTTCGCCTTGCCCGTTGGCAGCGCGACTGGCGGAAACCGGTGATTGCCGATCAGCGGCGCCAGGACTTCGGCCCGATCCTGATAGACCGTGGTGTGCTTCGGGATCTCGATGATCGTCGCGCCGCGTCCCGACACCATCCAGCGGTTCCTGACACTGGGCGGCTTCTCGAAGATCAGCGTGTCACTCGGGCCGACATGGGATTGCGACCATCGCCGCAGCGTCAGCGCATCCTTCAGCGCCTGAACGGGCCCGTGCTTCTTCAGTGCATAGAACGCCGGCACCTCGTCGAACAGCACCTGATCGGGTGCGCGCGGCTGTTCGAGCAGTTCGCCGACCTTCGCGGTGATCGACGTACCGACGATGCGGACGCGCTCCACTGCGGAGCCTGCACGCTCCAGCAGCGCGGCGGTGATCAGGGCATCGCCGTAACCGAGCAGGGAAAGAAGGGTGATCACGTCAGCACGAATGGCAGGTTGGAGAATGACCCGCAGCCATCAGGCTCGGGCCTTGGCGCGGGCCTTGGCGCGGGCGGGCATCGCCAGCGCGGCCATCACGCCAAGCACCAGACCGACGATCAAACCCAGCACCGAAATCAATCCGCGCTTCGGGCTGTCACGCTTTTCCGCGACACGGGCCGGATCGATGACCTTGAACGCGTACTCCGAGCTACCGTTGGCCACCATCACCTGCTTGATCTCGTTTTCGATCAGCCCGTAGATGGCGCGCTGCAATTCGACGACGCTGGTCTTCTGCAGCTGCCCGTTCAGGTAGTCGAGGTTGCGCTCGGACCGCTCGATGGCACGCCGCCTGAGCGTGGCGTTGGCGCGCGCGACCAGTTCGTTGGCCCAGTCCGCAGCAAGTTTTGGATCATTCCAGGTGATGGTGAGTGTCACCAGACCAGTCTTCTTGTCTTCGGAGACCGATCGCACCTTCTTGGCGAACTTCTGCTCGGCTTTCCACACGGTCGGCTGATCGGCGGGATCCGCCTTCTTCCAAGTCTTGGCACTGGCATCCCAGTCCTTCTCGAACAGGATTGGCAGGAGCTGCCGGTCGACGATGAACGCTTCGGTCAGTGCAGCGGAACCCAGCGTCGCGATCGATTCCGCCTTGCGGCCACCGCCCCCAAGGCTGAGTCCACCGAGTGATGCCAGTCCTCCGAATTGCGACAGCAGCGCGCCCGCCCCTCCCAGCTTGCTCGCGCCGGCTTCGTCGCCGACGGGGGCAAGCACGACGGTCGAGACGAATTTCTCCGGCAACAGGAACGCCGTCAGCAGCGAAGCAGCACCGAAACAGATCGTGACGACGACAATCAGCAATCGATTGGCCCACAGGGTGGTGGATATATCGACCAGCGAAATGTCTTCAGCGGTGCTATTCATCAGATCCTGTGATGCCGGAAAGCGGGCGAGCAAGAATTATGGCAGCTCAAGTCCGGCTTTCCCGGACGAAACGGCAAAGAAAAGCCCTGCGGCGGACGGCACATTGTCCCTGTTCTGTGACTGGATATCGGCATAATCCATGCCGGGTCTCGGGCACTGCGTGCACCAGCGCACAAATAGTCTGGCTGCAGGCGAATGATGGCCGGGGCAGGAACAGTGAGTCGACCAAAGAGGCTATCGATGCGGTTTGCCAACGTCTTGCAGGCCTTTCGTGCAACGCTGAAGCACGGCGCCGTGCTGTTCGCCGCCGTGATCGCCGCACCCGTCCACGCAGCGCCGTGGGCCGATGTCGGTGACCGCAGCCTGCGCAGCGATATCGAGACACTTGCCGCGCATGGACTGATCAGCGGCCCCATCACGACCTGGCCGCTTCCGGCCGGCTTCCTGGCCCCGCTACGAACGCTGGGATCATTTGCCGGCCAGCCCGAGTTCGTGCGGCTCGCCGCTGCCCGCGTGCTGCGGCAGCTCGATGGTCGAGAGCAGTTTTCGGGTTGGAGCCTGTCGAGTGAGTTCAGGCTCGCGACCGAGCCGAACCTGATCCGCGATTTCGGCGACAACGCGCGCGATGAGGTCGATCTGCGCGCCGGGCTGGATTACTACGGCAAACGCTTTGCGGCGAATCTGCGCGTCGGCGCGCTCAGCGCCATCGACGGCGAAGGCTATCGGCCGACACTCGATGGCAGCTACGCCACTGCCCTGCTTGGGGATTGGCAGCTGTACGGCGGATGGGTCGAGAAGTGGTACGGCGCCGGGCAGGTATCAAGCCTGATCCTGTCGAACAACGCCCGCCCTTTCCCGAAGATTGGCATCACGAGCAATAGCCCGCGCGCCTTCGAGACCCGCTGGCTGAGCTGGCTCGGCACCTGGCAGCTTGATTTTTTCGTCGGCCTGCTTGAAGAACGCGATCGCCTGATCCGCGATGTCTGGGTCGGCAGCCTGCGGTTCGAGTTCATGCCGGTCAGCGGGCTGACGGTCGGCATCACCCGCTCCGTGCAGTTCTGCGGCGACTCCCTCGGCTGCAACCCGCTGGAAGCAGCGTTCGCGATCAACAACACGCCTGGTGACCGCAACAATTCGAACGATCAGGCGACGATCGAGTTCAAGTACGCGTATGCCTTCAACGCGATCAACGTTTCGCCTTACGTCCAGTTCCTGAACGATGACACCGGTCCGTTCATCAACTCCTACACGAGCTATCTCGCTGGCCTGCGCTGGGCCGGCCCTTGGGGCAACAGCGGCACGACCTGGACCTTCACCACCGAGTACAGCGATACCCGCGCGACCGACGACTGGTTCGAGTTCGACGATCGTCTGGCCGGCTTTGCGTACAACAACACCGAGTACCTCGACGGCTCGCGATATCGGGGGAGAACGCTGGGCTTCTCGCTCGATTCCGATTCGGTGCTGATCTCGTTTGCCGGCGCGATCACCGACACGGCCGGGCGCCGGTACCGGCTCGAATATCACAACGCGCAGATCAGTTCCGGCGAACTGACGAATGCACCGCTCAACGAGTTCTACGTCAATACGGTGAGCAGCCAGCCGGTCACCGTGAATCAAATCGAAACGGGCATCAGCGCGCCGTGGCGCAACGTGTTGTTCGATCTGTCGGTGCGCTGGCAGGATGCGACGCCATTTCCGGATCGCGGCTCGGAATTCAATATCGAAGCCGGGGTGCAGTTGCGGTTCTGATCACCGGCCTCGCCATCGAAAGGGTGGTAGGGCAATTGAGGTCAGACCCCGCTTTCACGACCGCCGATTTTGGGGTTTTTCGTTTCCGCGACGCTTAAGAGGGTATGCCGGCTTCTCGCCGCACGCGCCCTGCAGATCGGGTGCAGCGGAAACGTCGAGCAGCGCCCTAGCCGCCCTGCACGTTGACCAGCCAGGCCGTGCCTTCGAACCACTTGTTGTACAGCGCGTCGTAGGTGCCGTCGTTGCGGATCTGGTTCTGGAAATGGTCGAGCCAGTTCAGGAAATCCGGATCGCCCTTGCGGATTGCCCAGCCGAGCGGCTCCTTGGTGAACGGTTCCTTCAGATGGACCAGCGCGTCCTTGTACTGCGCGCCGTAGACGACGTTGAACGGCAGGTCGTAGACGAAGGCATCGGCGCGGCCGTTGCGTACTTCCAGCGCAGCATCGGCCTCGGTCTCGAAGGTCTTGAGCTTGGCCTTGCCGAGATAGCGGCGCGCGGCGATCTCGCCGGTGGTGCCGAGCTTGGTGGCGACGGTGTACTTCGGGTCGTTGAGTTCCTTGACCGACTTCACCGTGTCCTTGTTCTTGGCGTTCAGCAGGATCGTCTGGCCGATGATGATGTACGGCTCGGCGAAGTTGACCTGCAGGTTGCGCTCCGGCGTGATGGTCATGCCGGAGATCAGGATGTCGAACTTGTCGGTGAGCAGCGCCGGGATGATGCCGTCCCACTGGGTGTTGATGAAGGTCACCTTGACGCCCATGTAGCGCGCCATCAGCTTGGCCAGATCGACATCGAAGCCGATGATCGCGCCGCGCTTGTCGCGCATCTCGAACGGGATGTAGCCGGCCTCCATGCCGACCCGCAGCTCGCCGCGCTTCAGTACCTGGTTCAGGGTCGACTTCTCCCACAGCGCCTGATCGGCGGCCTGCGCCGGATCCATCGGCGTGAGCCAGGCGAGCAGCAGCAGCGTGGCAGTCAGCAGGGCCTGGCGCATCGTCATCAATTCTCGTAAAGGGGATTGCCGGAGATTATCACCGGGCCTCCGCAAGGCCGGTCAGGGCGCTGCCCTGCCCTGACGGCCTGCGGTTGGCAGCGAATCGGTCAGCAAGAAACCGGCCTCATTCAAGGCCGGTTCGGGTCATCGGCGAGGGCAAGCGTGCGCTGCTTGGCGGATGCGGATGCGCCGCCGCCAGCCGGCAGCGAGGCCGAGCATCAGCAGCAGCGCGCTGCCCGCCGAACCGCCACCGCTGGCACCGCCACTGCTGCCGGCTGTGGTCACCGTGAAAGCTGCACTGCGCTGTCCGGCGCCGCTGCCGAGTGTCAGCGTCGCCAGTGCCGCCGTTCCGCCACTGCTCGACGCGGTCAGCTGCACCACCACCGTGTCACCGGCGGTCACGGTGCCGGCAGCGGCGGTGAACGGCGCGCCGTTGACGCTGTACTGGCCGCCGCTGACGGTGATCGCCACCGCTGCTTCGATGCCGGACACGGTGATGGTGTTCGACGTGAGCAGCGCGGCCGGTGTCGCATCGACCACCGGCACGAAGGCGAACAGATCCGGCTGCACGTCGGCCGCCCGAGTGGTCACCGTGAAGCCGGCGCTGACACCGCCGATGTCGAGCACGGCGGTCACTGCCGTGCTGAAGGCGGACGAGGCGGTCACTTGCACGATCACGCTGTCGCCATCGTTGACGACACCCGGCGTGCTGACGAAGGCCCCGCCATTGATGCTGTAACGGCCACCGGTGACGCTGATCGCCGACGGGGCATTGATGCCCTGGACGATGACGCTGTTGCTGGTCTGCAGCGCACCCGGATTGACGCCGCTGGCGCTGTTGAAGCTGAACACGACGGCCACCGTGTCCCTTCCGCGCGTGGTGACGCTGAAGCTGCCGCTGACACCGCCGATGCTCAGCGTCACCGAGCCGGTGCTGAAGAACGCATTCGGCGCGGTGAAGCGGACGGCCACCGTCTGGCCATTGCCGATCGTGCCCGGGCTGGCGGTGAACGCACCGCCGTCGATGCTGTAGCTGCCGCCCGCGCTGATTGCGATCGGCGCCGGCTGATTGATGCCGGTGACGGTGATCGCGGCACTGGTCTGCGGCTCGCCGGGCACGGCAGCAACCACCGCCGGAAACGCGAAGGCATCCGGCGTGGTGTCGGCCACGGCGGTCGTCACGTTGTAGGCAGCGCTGACGCCGCCGACGGTCACCGTCATCGTCGTCGTTGTCGAGGCCAGCGACGACGCGGTCTGGCGCAGGCGCAACGCCTGACCGTTGCTGATCGTGCCGGGCGCGGTCGTGAACGGCCCGCCGTTGACGCTGTAGCTGCCGCCGGTCACGGTCACCGTCGACGGCTGATTGATGCCATTGATGTTGACGGCGGCACTGGTCTGCACCGAGCCGGGCGCGGCATCGACCGTGGCCGGGAAGCTGAATGGCAGCGGCGTCGTGGTGTCGTCATTGCGGATGCTGATCGTCTGCGTCGACGGCGTGCCGATCGTCACGTCGCCGCTCGGCGTCCCGAGCGCCAGCACCAGCGTCTCGTCGGCTTCCTGCACACGGTCGCGGACGACCGACACGGTCAGGCTGGCGACCAGCTGGCCGGCCGGAATCACCAGCTGCGCAGCACTCAGCCGGTAGTCCTCGTCGGCCGTGGCCGTGCTTGCCGGATCGACGACCACCGGTACCGTGACGGTGTTGCGCGCCGGGCTGCTCAAGGTCACGGTGACCGTCAGCAAGGGATTGGCACCGACCGAAGGATCACCTTCGACCACGCTCTGGCTGGCGGCGGTGAAGCCAAGGTTCGGCGTGATGCCGCCGTAGTTGGCCGTCGCGATTGCCGAGGCGCGGCTGTTGTTGCCGCTGGCGTCGGCGAATGCGCCACTGCGAACGCGGGCAGTGACGGTGCCGTTCCTGCTCATGCCGGACACGGCGATGGTGTAGCTGAGCCCGCTGCCGCTGACCACAGCGCTGGTCGGCACGGCCGTGCCGCCGAGTTCGATGTCGTCGGCCGTGAAATCGCGGGTTGCTTCGCTGAGCGTCACCGCGAAGCGCACCGGCTCGGTCAGCACCGGATCCTGCTGGCCGCTGGCAAGCTCGATGCTGGCCGATGGGCCTTCAAGGTCGATCGCGTAGACCTCACCCGCCGTGAAGCTGCCGTTGCCGGCGCCGCTGCCACCGAGCGGTGCGCCATTGGCCTGGCTGACGATCGAGTCGTCGTCGGCAACATCAAGCCGCAAGGTGCCGCTGCCGGTGCCGGTCGACACCCGTACCGTGTACGGGCTGCCCGAGCCGGACACCGAAGCCACCGTGGCGCCCGCCAGGCTGCCGGTGGTGGTCAGCCGGAAATCGCTGGCATCGACGCCGACCACCGACTCGCTGAAGCGCACCCGGTAGGCCACGCTGCTGCTGCTGCTCGGGCTGCTGTTGATCCGCTCGATGCTGGAGACGGTCGGACCGGTGCCGACCGACGCCGTGTTGCAGACCGCTGGCGTCACCTGCAAGGACCAGGCACGGATGTTGCCCCTGTCCTGCGCGGACACGTCCTGCGCGCGCAGCGCCCAGCTGCCGTTGCCGACTTCGCCGCCGAGCACCGCAAGCGGCCCGGCCGGCGTGTAGCTGCCGGTGAACGGCGCATTGCCGGCGCTGATGTTCTGGATGCTGCCGCCGCTGCTCTGGTCATCGAGCAGCACCTGGCAGAAGTTCCTGCCGCTGCCGCCGGCGCCGTCGATCAGCAACACGCGGGCACCGCTCGGTGCCACGAGGCTGATCACCAGATCGCTGACGAAGCTGTGGTCGATGCCGACGGTGGTCGCGCCCTGGTCACTGGTGCAGCTGCTGCCGTCGATGCTGACGCTCAGCGCGCGGACTCGGCCGCTCAGGCCGGCCACCGTCAGCGGCGCATCGACCGGCGGGCGGTCGTCCGGCGTCGGGCCGTCGGGGATCGCCGTCACCGGGCCGCTGTAGCTGAACGTCACCGGCGTGCCGGCGCTGCCGGTCGGCTCGCTGATGCCGAAGCGCTGCGGCGTCGCCGCGCGGCTGTAATCCACCTGCAGCGTGAATCCGAGGTTCAGCCCGCAGGAATAGCCGGGGTTGAGCCGGAACGCGAAAGCCACGCTGTTGCTGGCGCTGTTGCCAACGGCGAGGTCGGGATACGCCGAGCTGCCGTTGAGCACGGTCACGTCGCTGCTGGTCGCAGAGAGCGTGGCGCTGATGCCGGTCGCGGCCCGCGCGCCGACATTGCGCAGCGGCACGCGCAGCGAAAACGCTTCGCCCGGCTCGATCACCGTGTCGCCATCGCCGGAAATCTGCGTGAACACGGCGGCTTCGGCGTCGAGGAATGGCTCCGGCGTCGCGCCGATCGCGGCCAGCGCCGGGGTCGGCATGACGATACCGACCCCGGTATCTCGATCGACGCCGGGCGCTTCGATGTCGATCGCCGTGCCATTCAGCGTGTCGCGCAGCACCATTGCCGACAGGCTTGGCCGCGCGCCCTTGACGAGGGCCGCGATCGCGGCTGCGTGCGGAGCCGCCGCCGAGGTGCCGTAGAACGTCGAAAAGCCGGGTGCCGACGTGCTGACGCCGTCAGCCGCGGTGACATCCGGCTTGGCGCGGCGCTGGCCACCGGTGGCGAAACTGCGGTCACCCGGCGTCAGTTCGTCACCGCCGGGGCTCAGCAGCACCCTGCGCGGGCCATCTGCGCTGAAGCCTTCGCTGGCATTGTCCGGCCCGAACAGCGCCGGGAATGGCCCATTCGGGCTGATGCCGTCGAAAGAAACAGCAGCCGGCGTTGCCGCCGTGCTGTACGCGCCGACCACGGCGCTGTGGCCGCGCGTCGCACCACTGGTGGCCAGCGCATCGTCGACCTCGCCTCGGAACACGCTCAGGTAGAACGGCGGCGGGATCGCCGCTCCCGACGAGAACAGGCTCACCACCACGCGATCACCGCTGCTGGCGCCGCCGCCGATGAATTCATACGGGATGTCGTCGCCGTCGACGCCGTCCTGGGTGTCGGCGCTGCTGTCGCGCAGTTCGCTGAGGTCGCTGTTCAGCAGGTAAAGGTCGTAGTCGGTGCTGGCGAAGCCTTGGTCGAGCGTGTAGTGCTCGGCCCAGATCAGCGCCAGCGGCGTGGCGGTGCTGGCCGCTTCGATGCTCAGCGACTGGCCGCCATCGCCGAAGTCGTGCAGCGTGCCAACGCCTTCGAGGATCGGCGGACTCGGCAGGGTGCTGGCGCGGAAATCGCCTTCCCAGGTACCCGAGGTGCCATCGCTGAGGTTGCCTTCGTTGCCGGCCGACGAGAAATAGCTCACGCCGCCGGCAATCACCGCGCTGACCGCCTGCGCCACCGGGCCGTCCTGCCAGGGCGACTCGTCGAGGTAGATGACATCGTCGACGATGATCGTGCAGCCGGCCGCAGCCAGGTCGAGGATGTTCTGCGCGAAGCTGGCCTCACTGGTGAACGCGGTCGCAAAGCCGAGCCGCGCCGCCGGTGCGAGGTCATGGATGATCTCCAGCATCGCCGTGCCTTCGTCACCGCTGCCGGCCTGACCTGGCAGCACGGTGACGCCGGCCGGCAGATCGCCGCTGGCCTGCGCCGCAGCCAGCGCATCGACACCATCGGACAGCGCGCAGATGAACTGCCCCTGACCATTGGCGCCGTAGGTGCTGCGCGCCTGCTCGACGCCGTGTACCTGCACGCCCTCGGAGCGGTTCAGCGCACTGGCCAGCGCCTGATCGAGCCGCGTGCGATGGCTGCGGCTGGCCGTGACCGGCGGCACCACGACCGGGCCCGGCGTCGATGCACGGCCACTGGTGTAGGCCGGCACCGCTTCGCGGATGCGACTGATGGCGCGCAGCGCCGCCAAACCTTCGAGCTGCCCCGCCGCAACCCGGACACGGATGCTGCGTGCGCTGTAGGCCAGCGATTTCGGTGACAGCAGCTCGGCACCGGCGCGATTCAGTGCTGCCAGCACGGCAGCGGCATCGGCACCGCGACGCAGCGTGATATCGACGGCGTAGCGGCCATCGCGGCCGGCCTGCGCATAGCGGTAGCGCGGCGACAACAACGCCAGCCGCGCGTCGCCACGCTGCTTCAGCAGGCTGATCAGCAGCCGCGAATCGAGCTTGCGCTGGGCGGCGGTGGCGCTCGCCTTGACCTGCCGGATCGCAGCGATCTGCGCTGCCGCCGCCGGCGCGATTTTCGTCGCGACGCGGGTCGGTGCCGATGCAGCGGACGGCTGGACCGACCGCGCCGGCAGGCCGGCGTGGCCGACCAGCGACAGCGATACCAGCACGCCGATGGCCAGCGGCGCAGCGCGGCGCTTCAGTCGAACCGCAGTTGTGATCGTGATCCTGCGCAGCCCGCCGCCAGCTCCATGATGTCCGTTGTCCACGCGCGCTCCCCTGCTCTGCTGGCCCGCTGCGGGTGCCCGAGGCGCGCTTCGCGCATCGCGGGCGGCATGCCCGATGCGGATACGCTGACCATCGAGCTGACCGCTCCCCGAGTCGTGTTGAGGGTTGTCGCCGGCAAGCGCCGGCTTCCCAAGGCGTTGATAGTGCCAAGAACAGGGGGTCGATGGGCGCTTCGACAGCCCAAACGGCTGCCGGTCGCCGCGCGCCGGTTCGATGCAGGCGCGATTTCGGCGCGGCCCCGGCATTTCAGGTGTACGGGCTGACCCGCAATCTTTATCCTGTCATTGACATTTCATTCGCGACCGTCATGCCACCCGCCATCACCACCGGCGGCGGTCTTGCAACAGCCCCGTCTGCAACGTCGGGCGCTCACAGAAGGAATCACGATGGACCCGAGCAACGCCCCTGCGTCGCCGAACGACACCGCGAGTGCCGAGACCGCGACGTTCAATCCGTGGCGCTTCTGCGTCGCGCCGATGATGGACTGGACCGATCGTCACTGCCGTTACTTCCACCGCAAGCTGAGCCGCCACGCGCGGATGTACACCGAGATGGTGACCACCGGCGCGCTGCGCCACGGCGATGTCCATCGCCATCTGCGCTTCGACGGCGCCGAGCATCCGGTGGCGCTGCAGATCGGCGGCAGCGATGTGCCGCTACTGGCCAACGCTGCCGAGCTTGGCGCGAAGTACGGCTACGACGAGCTGAACCTGAACTGCGGATGCCCGTCCGACCGCGTGCAGGACGGCGGCTTCGGTGCCTGCCTGATGATGGGACCGAAGCAGGTCGCCCAAGGCGTTGCAGCGATGATGAAGGCCAGCGGCCTGCCGGTAACGGTGAAATGCCGCATCGGCGTGGACTACAGCGAGGACTACACGTTTCTGCGCGACTTCGTCGAACCGATCGCCGAGATCGGCTGCACGACGTTCATCGTCCACGCCCGCAAGGCCTGGCTGAGCGGCCTGAGCCCGAAGGAAAACCGCGAAATCCCGCCGCTTCGCTACGAGCAGGTCTACCGGCTGAAGCAGGAGTTTCCGCAGCTGACGATCTGCATCAACGGCGGCATCCACACGATGGATGAGTGCCTGAATCACCTGAAGCACGTCGATGGCGTGATGCTGGGACGCGAGGTCTACGAGAACCCGTACCGGCTGGCCGAAGTCGATTCGAAGCTGTTCGGTGATACCCGGCCGGCGCCGACGCGGGTGGAAGTCGTCGATGCGATGTACGACTACATCCACGACGAACTGGCTGCCGGCAACAGCCTGCACCACATCACCCGGCACATGCTCGGCCTGTATCGCAACCAGCCTGGTGGCAAGCAGTTCCGCCGCGTGCTCAGCGAACACGACGCCAGCCGCGAACCGGACTGGGACACCATCGAAGCCGCGCTGGCCGAAGTCGAACGCGCCGCGGCTGCTGCGGGCAATCGTGCCGTCGCGTGATCCTGATCCTGTCGGACCTGCATCTGCCGAACACGCCGTCACCACTGCGCGACCGCTTCCTCGCGTTTCTCGATGGTCCCGCGCGCGCCGCCGAAGCGGTCTACCTGCTCGGCGACCTGTTCGAATACTGGATCGGTGATCGCGAGGGCCTTGCCGACTACGCCGCCGAAGCCGCCGCGCTGCAGCGTCTGCGTGCCAGCGGTGTGCGCCTGTACTTGCAGCACGGCAATCGCGATTTCATGCTGGGCCGCCGCTTCGCGAAAGCCGCCGGGCTGGAACTGCTGGCCGATCCGCTGATCGTCGATCTGGCTGGCACGCCGACCTTGCTCAGCCACGGCGACATCTGGTGCACCGACGATCTGGCCTACCAGCGCTGGCGGCGCTTTTCGCGCAATCCGCTGGCGCAGTTCATCTATCGCCGTCTGCCACGCACCTGGCGACAGGGCGTGGCCGGCAAGGCGCGCAGCGGCAGCGCCCACAAGCCGGTGGCGATACTCGACGTCAATCCGCAGGCCATCGAACAGGCGTTTGCCGTCTCCGGCGTGACCCGGATCATTCACGGCCACACCCATCGCCCGGACACGCATGCACTGCAGGTCAACGGCCGCGCGGTCGAGCGTCTGGTGCTCTCCGACTGGCACGAGGCGCATTGCGAATACCTTGAAGTCGATGCCGCCGGCCTGCGCCGACGGCGGCTGCCATGACCGGAACGGGTGATTACGCCGGGTGGCTGAGCATGCGTGATCTCGACGATGCCGCCGGCCTTCCGAAGGGCACTGCGTTCCGCGCCTTCAAGCGCCTGCTCGGCGTCCTGGAAGAAGGCCGGGACTTCGTCGTTCTCGATCTGCAGACCGCGCAAGCGCTTGTTGCAGCGTTGATCGACGGCGATCGGCTGTATCGCAGTTCGGTCCACCCGGTGCTGCTCGCACCGGCTGCAGCCGCGCAGGTTCGCATGGCGATGGCCGCGCTGACGGATCGGTAATGATGTTTACAGTCGTTTACTTTTGGCAGCCTACGCAGGTAGGATGCCGCTCCCTATCCGGAGCCCCCCCATGAGCGCCCTCGACTTCCTGAAGAAACTCCCCGCCGCGTTCGATGCCAACGGTGCCGCCGGCACTGAGGCCGTCGTGCAGTTCGCCATCTCGACCCCGGCGCACCTGATCATCAAGGGCGGCAGCGCCCAGCTCGTCGAAGGCACCGCCGGCAACGCCGACGTCACGCTGACGATGGAAGATGACGATCTCGTCGCGCTGCTGAAGGGCGACCTGAACGGCATGACCGCGTTCATGACCGGCAAGCTGCAGCTCGACGGCGACATGATGCTGGCGCAGCGCATGACCAGCTTCTTCGATGCCTCGAAGTTCGGCTGATCAGCCTCCGCTGAGCACCGCTGTGAAGACCCCGGACCGCAAGGCCCGGGGTTTTTCGTTGGGCGCTCGATGACGCCCGCGTTCGCGCTGGAAATGCTGGCCGACGGCGATGTCCAGCGCCTGAGCCTGCGGGCCCTGCATCGGCCGAAGTTCGGTGCGATCTGTGCCGACTGGCTGACGTCCGATCTCGCGCGCCGCATCGCCGCCGGCCGCAAGCAGCCGCTGGCCAAGGCCATCGGCCTGAACAAGCCGCGCACGCCGGAAGACGGCCCGCTGCGGGTGCTCGACGCCACCGCCGGGCTTGGCCGCGACGGTTTCACCGTGGCCATGCTTGGCGCTCATGTCAGCCTGCTGGAACGCAATCCGACCACTTGCGCGCTGCTGCGCGATGCCCGCGTCCGCGCCCTGGCCGCTGCCGGCGCACGGGCCGCCGCCGAACGCATCGAGATCCTCGAAGGCGACGCCGCCACCGTGATGGCCGACCCGGCCAACCGCAGCCGCTGGGACGTGATCTACCTTGACCCGATGTACCCGGACGACGGCAAGAGCGCGCTGCCGTCGAAGGAAATGCAGCTGCTGCGCGAACTGACGGGTGGCGATGCCGATGCCGACGCGCTGCTGGCACCGGCGCTGGCCGCTGCCGGCCGCCGTGTCGTCGTCAAGCGGCCGTCGAAGGCCCCACCGCTTGATGGCCGGGCGCCATCACTGTGCTTCGATGGCACCCAGCTGCGCTTCGACGTCTACCTCTGCCCGTTCAACGCTTGAGCGCGGCCGCCAGCACGGCCGGATCAAATCCCGACGGCAGCTTGCGAAGCATGTGGCCGTCCTGATCAAGCACCAGCAGGGTCGGAAAGCCGGTGACGCCATAGCGCGCCATGAACGCGGGCGCCTCGGGCGCTTCGTAATCAATCCGGCTCAGCTCGTAGCCGGCAAGGATCGCGGCCTTGACGGCCGGGTCGGTGAACACCTCGGCGTGCAGCCGCCGACAGGCCGGACACCAGATCGCCGAGAAATCGGCCAGCACCGGCTTGCCGCTGCTGCGCGCCTGGGCCAAGGCCTGTTCGAGCGACGCGAAGGGGAGCTCGGTTGCGGCCAGCGCCTGTTCGCCGCGCCAGGTCTGGACCTCGACATTGCCGAAGTACAGCGCCAGCGGCACCAGTGCGTAAGCGAGCCAGCGCAGCCCTTTTCGCGTGATCGACACCATTGGTCCCCGAGGTCATCCAGTTGCCGCGGAGCTTACGTTAGGCTTCGGGCATGAAACGTCTGCTGCTGATTCGCCACGCCAAATCGAGCTGGGACTACCCGATGCTCGCCGACTTCGACCGCCCGCTGAACCCGCGTGGCCGCCACGACGCGCCGATCATGGCGCTGCGCCTGCAAGCGCTGCTGACGCCGCCGTTCCGGATGATCGCGAGCCCGGCGGCGCGCGCACTGACCACGGCCCAGCTTTTCGCGGAAACCTTCGAGGTGCCGGAATCGCGAATCAGTCTGGATGGCCGGATCTACGAGGCAACGCCGGGCACGCTGCTGCACATCATCAACACGCTCGACGACGCCGACGACCAGGTGCTGCTGTTCGGTCACAACCCCGGCTTCACCGACATCGTCCAGCTGCTGGTCGACGGGCCCCTGCCGTTCATCGAACTGCCGACCTGCGGCATCGCCATGCTCGGCTTCGAGCAGACGCGCTGGCAGGACATCGTGCCCGGCTCGGGCAAGCTCCTTGGCTTCCGCTATCCGAAGGAAAGCCTGCGCTAGCGCGCTGCCGCGTCGTCACGCGGTGCAGTCTGCCGACCTCACCGCGTCGTCGATCAGGCCAGGTACTCGCAGAGATAAGCAGCCGGGCCGCCCACGGCGCGCACGTCGAAGCCGCTGTTGGCCGCCACTTCGAACGAGGTGCCGGCTGGATAGTTGACCCAGCCGGAACCGGCGATGTCGGCCTGCAGCAGGCCACTGGTCACCGTCATCCGCTCGGCCTTCGCCGTGCCGAAGTGGTACTGCCCCGGCAGGATCACGCCGACCGACGCCGGCATGCCGTTGCGCTCGAAGCCGACGCTCTGGACCGCGCCTTCGAAATAGCTGTTGTGCTTGAGCATGCCGCCGACTCCTGAAGGGAAATGAGAATGGGCGCGCATCCTGACCGCTGCGCCCGCCCTCGGCAAGCATCAATCGGGGTCAGATACACACGCCGCGCGCAGCGCGAGCAGCGCGAAGCTGGCCAGCCAGTGTTCGCCCATGTAGTCGCCGGCGACGGCCGGCAGGCTGGCGGCCAGGTGGCGATCGGCTGCCGCATGCATCGGCGCGATCCGGGGATCGCCGGCCGGCAGCGCCGCCGCCAGCGCTCGCCAGCACCAGGCACGGCTCAGGTTCAGGCCATCGAGGTGGGCGATCTTGCCGTCGCTGCGGTCGCTGACGATGGCCGGCTCGAACAGGCTGCGCGGCTCGCCCCTTGCCAGACGCGGCAGGAAGGCGTCGAACCACGGCAGGAATTCGGCCGCCGGCAGCAGTCGCTGCAGCGCCAGCGCCTCGATCAGCGTTGAGGACAGGAAATCGTCGCTGCTCGGCTCCCAGGCTTGGGCGTCGCGGTCGTCGGCATGCCAGCGCCATGCGCTGGCGCGCAGCAGATCAACGAGCTCCAGCGCACTGACGGCGCTTGCGTATTCCTGCGTCAGCACCAGCGCGAACGCGGTGTTGAAGTGGCTGCCGACGCGTACCGGATAGGTGGCCCGCGGCAGGAAATCCCGGAACCGCGCGACGATGTCATCGGCCAGCGGCTGCAGGGTCGCGGCCCAGCCGGCGTCGTGGCGCAGCAGTTCGGCCTGCAGCATCAGCAGCCAGGCCCAGCCGTACGGACGCTCGAAGCCGCGGTTTGCCGGCCGCGCAAAAAACGCGCATTCGCCGGCGACGTTACCGACGCTGAACAGGGCATCGAAACGGGCGCGGATGGCCGCGGCTTCGGGCAGCGACGGATGCAGACGCAGCACGGTCGCCAGCGTCCAGTAGCCGTGCACGCAGGAGTGCCAGTCGAAGCTGCCGTGGAAAATCGGGTGCAGGCGGCGCGGCGGCGCCAGATCGGCATCCGACGTCAGCACCTGGCCGAGCTTGTACGGGTATTCGCGGCCGACATGGCCAAGCGCGATCCGGGCGAACTGCGCTGCCTGTGCCGGGCTCAGCGCCGTCATCGGTAGACCACGACGGCCATCAGCACGATGTTGAAGGCCAGCAGCGCCAGCGCGGTCGGCAACTGCGCCTTGATCACCGCATGCCGATCGCGCAGTTCGAGCAGCGCGGCCGGCACCAGGTTGAAGTTCGCCGCCATCGGCGTCATCAGCGTGCCGCAGAAGCCGGACAGCATGCCGATGGCGCTCATCGCCACCGGATCGCCGCCATTGGCCTGCACCACCAGCGGCAAGCCGATGCCGGCAGTCATCACCGGAAACGCGGCGAAGGCATTGCCCATGATCATCGTGAACAGCGCCATGCCGAGGCAGTAGGCGGCGACACTCGTGTACGGCCCGCCGATTGCCAGCCGGTCAGCCAGATCGGCGATTACCGGCCCGACACCCGCCAGTGCGAACACCATGCCCAGCGACGCCAGCATCTGCGGCAGCAGCGCCGCCCAGCCCACCGTGTCCATCAGCCGCCGGCCTTCGTGGGCGGCAGCGCTTGGCGGCTGGCGCAGCAGCAGCGTGCCGAGCGCAACCGCCACCACCGCGCCCAGCGTCAGCGCCACCAGCGTCGCGTGGCTGGCGTCGATCAGCGGCGCGCCGTCGATCTGCAGCCGCGTCAGGCCCAGCACGCCGACCAGCGTGACCAGCGGAATCGCCAGCGCCGGCACCAGCAGCCGGACGCCAAGCCGTTCGCTGCTGGCGCGGCGTTGCTCGGCGCTGGTGGTCGGCGGACGTCCCTGCCCCAGCCCGCCCAGACCGGCGATCAGCACCATGACGATCACCAGCACGCCATTGGCCAGATCGCCCAGCCGGTCCCCGGCCAGAAAGCTCAGCGCAAACAGGCCCCAGAAGACGGCATTGGCGGCGCGCCTCGGGTTCGCGCGATCACCGGCGCTGGCGACAGCGAAGCCGGCAAACATCAGCCCGGCGACCAGGTAGACGAAGCCGAGCCCGATCACTTGAGCCCGCCCGTCAACACCTCGGGCACCGACAGCGCCCGGCTCAGCCGGCGGTCGAAGCGGCGCAGCCGAACGCCGTGGATCAGCGCCGCCGCAACCGCACTCGGGATCGCCCACAGCGCCAGTGCCAGCGGCGCGACGCGGATACCGTTGCCGGCCAGGAAGCCGACGATCAGCAGGATCGAGCCGATGGCGATGAAGATGTCCTCGCCGAAGAACAGCGCGATGTTGTCGACCGCTGCTGCCTGAGCGCGGATGCGCTGTCGCCAGTCATCGGGCAGCGCGCGCAACCGCGATTCGGCGGCCGCCTCGGCCATCGGCGCGATCAGCGGGCGCACCATCTGCGCGTGGCCGCCGAGCGAGGTCAGCCCGAGCGCGGCGGTGATCTGGCGCAGCGCGAAATACAGCATCAGCAGCCGGCCGGTGGTGGCCGACTGCAGCCGCGCCACCAGCGCCCGCGCCCGCTCCTGCAGCCCGGCACGCTCCAGCAGGCCAATCGCCGGCAGGATCAGCCAGACCACCGAAATGTAGCGGCTGTCATTGAACGCCTTGCCAAGTGCGGCGATCACTTCGACGATATTCAGGCCGGCCGCCAGCCCGGTCAGCAGCGCCGCGACAACGATCACCAACAGGGCGTTGATCCGTGCGGCAAAGCCCACGATGACAACGACGATGCCGCTGAGGACCAGCATGAACGGGAATCTCCGGACCGAGACCGCGGGCGAATGCCGCGAGAGCAAGGCAGTGTGCCTTGCTGGCGGTGCGAAAATCGCAACACGTACCGTGTCGCATCGGCAGCGGTTGCGATGCCTGCCAGCCCGCAGTTCCGTCCGCCATCACGAGGCTCGAACCATGCGCCTGCACTACCGCAGCCCCCTGCTTGCCAGTGCCGTGATGATGCTCGCAGGCAGCCTGACCACGCCGACCGCACAGGCCACCGACACCCAGCAGACCGGCTGGGCCGCCTGGTTCAACGGCTACCGCTTCAATGACCAGCTCGGCCTGATTTCGGACATCCAGCTGCGCAGCCGCGATGAATGGGCCGGTCCGCGCAACCTGCTGATCCGTCCCGGCCTGTCGTGGTTTGTCGCGCCCGGCCACAGCCTGACCCTGGGCTATGCCTACATCGGCACATTCAATGCGGATGCTCCGGACGCCATCGAGCACCGCATCTGGCAGCAGTACCTGTCGACGTACCGGATCGAGCAGCTGCGCGTGTCGCAGCGGCTGCGGCTGGAGGAACGTTTCATCGGCCGGCCGAATGCAACGGACGTGCAGTCGCTGCGCTTGCGCTGGTTCTCGCGGCTGGTGCTGCCGATCGACGGCGGCTCGGACTGGGTCAGCGGGCCGTTCGTGGCGCTGCAGAACGAAGCCTTCGTCAACCTGAGCAATCGCGACGACCTGAACGGCCAGTTCTTCGACCAGAACCGCGCCTATGTCGCGTTCGGCTGGCGGCTGAACGCCCATGCCGACATCGAGATCGGCTACCTGAACCAGTACCTCAACGGCCGCAGCCGCGACACCGTGAACCACGTGCTGCAGGTGGCGCTGTACACGAACTTCCGGCGCTGAACGCTCAGCCCGGCGCGCGATCCGGCGCAGCACAGCCATAGCCGCCACCACCCGGCGTCTCGATGACGATGCTGTCGCCAGCATCAAGCACGACGCTGTCGGTCCCGGCCAGCCATTCGACGCGGCCATCGGCGCGCGTCACCCGGGCGCTGCCGCAGGCCGCATCGCCACCGCCGGCCAGCCCGCGCGGCGGCACCCGGCGCCGGTTCGACAGGATTCCCGCAGTCATCGGCTGCAGAAAGCGGAACACGCGAATCACACCGTCACCGCCGCGCTGCGCACCATCGCCGCCGGAACCGTGACGGATCGCGAAGCGCTCGACGCGCAGCGGATGGCGCGCCTCCAGCACCTCGACATCGGTCAGCCGGCTGTTGGTCATGTGCGTCTGCACCGCACTGGCGCCATCGAAGCCCGGCCCGGCGCCAGCGCCGCCACAGATCGTTTCGTAGTACTGGTGCGCGGCGTTGCCGAACGTGAAGTTGTTCATCGTGCCCTGGCTCCCGGCCAGTGCGCCGAGTGCTGCGAACAGCGCATCGGTGATCGCCTGGCTGGTCTCGACATTGCCGGCCACCACCGCCGCAGGCGGCCTGGGATTCAGCATCGAGCCTTCCGGGACGATCATCCGGATCGGCCGCAGGCAGCCGTCGTTCAGCGGCAGCGCGTCGTCGATCAGGCAGCGGAACACGTACAGAACGGCAGCACGAGCGATGGCGCGCGGCGCGTTGAAGTTGCTGGAGAGCTGCGCCGACGTGCCGGTGAAATCGACGGTGGCGCTGCGGGTTTCGCGGTCGCTGCGCACCGCCACACGGATCTGCGCGCCGTCGTCCATCTCGATCACGTTCGCGCCGTCGGCCAGCCGGCCAATCACCTCGCGCACCGCCGCTTCGGCGTTGTCCTGCACATGGCCGAACCAGGCCGCAAGCCGGTCGCGGCCGAGCTGCGCGGCCAGCGCCCGCAGTTCCTCGGCACCGCTGGCGCAGGCAGCGATCTGCGCCTTCAGATCAGCGAGGTTGCGATCCGGATTGCGTGCCGGATGCGACCCCGACGTCAGCAGCGCCCGGGTTTCCGCTTCGCGCAAGCGGCCCTGCTCGACCAGCAGGAAGTCATCGATCAGCACGCCTTCGTCAGCAATCGATGTCGAGCCCGGCGGCATCGAGCCGGGCGTGATGCCGCCGATATCGGCGTGATGGCCGCGGGCAGCGACGAAGGCGATCAGCACCTCATCGGCATCGAACACCGGCATCACCACGGTGACGTCGGGCAGATGGGTGCCGCCGCGATACGGGTTGTTGAGCATCCGCACATCGCCGGGGCGCAGCGGATCGGATGCACCGCGCGCATCGACGATCGCTCGCACGCTGTCGCCCATCGAACCGAGATGCACCGGGATATGCGGCGCGTTGGCGATCAGGTGGGCATCGGCATCGAACAGCGCGCAGGAAAAATCCAGCCGCTCCTTGATGTTCACCGAGGTCGCCGTCGCCCGCAGCCGCTCGCCCATCCGCTCGGCAATCGCCATGAAGCGGCTGTTGAACAGCGCCAGCGCCACCGGATCGGCATCGCGGCGCGCGGCGTCCTGCGCTTCGACGGCCGCTTCGCGGCGCAGGATCAGGTTGGCCTGCGCGTCGATGCTGGCGCGCCAGCCGGCATCGACGATCGTGGTGCCGGTTGCTTCCAGCAGCAGCGCCGGGCCATCGATGCAGAAGCCGGCCGGCAGCTGTTCGCGACGCCAGACCGGCACCCGGTGTGACTGCTCGCCATCGTGCATCTCGACGTGGTCGAGCGGCTGCAGCAGGTCGGCACCGGCAGCCGGCGGCAGCAGCGTTGCCGTCAGTCGCGGTGCGCTACCAACCGCTTCGGCCACCAGCATCTCGACGATCAGCGGCGCATCGTCGGCAGCGAAGCCGAACGCAGCGCGATGGGCAGCGGCAAAGGCCAAGCGCATTGCATCCGGCGTGCCGAACGGCACTTCAAGCGCCGCATCGGTACCGGCCCGCTTGAGCCGGGCGGCGACCGTCACGCAGCGTTCGGCAAAGCGGTCGCGCTGCGCATCGAGCGCCGACTGCGCTGCTGCAGACAGCGCATCGGCAGCCGCGCGCAAGGCCGCATCGTCATCGGTCAGTGGCTGCTCGATCGAGCGCTCGCGCAATACGCGGACATCGGCCTGACCGATGCCCCAGGCCGACAGCACGCCGGCCAGCGGATGCAGCAGCACCGCCGTGATGCCCAGCGCTTCGGCCACCGCGCAGGCGTGCTGGCCGCCGGCGCCGCCGAAGCTCAGCAGCGCGCACTGGCGCACGTCGTGGCCGCGCTCGGTCGAAATCGCAGTGATCGCACGCGCCATGTCGGCGACCGCCATGCGGATGAAACCGGCAGCCAGATGTTCGGCGGTCTGCGCCTGGCCGGTCGCAATACTCACCGCAGCCGCCAGCGCCTCGAACTTCGCGCGCACCGCTGCCGTATCAAGCGGCGCATCACCGTCCGGCCCGAACACCGCCGGAAAATGCCGCGCCTGCAAGCGCCCAAGCAGCACATTGCAGTCGGTGATCGTCAGCGGCCCGCCACGGCGATACGCCGCCGGCCCCGGCACGGCACCGGCCGACTCCGGGCCAACGCGCAGCCGCGCGCCATCGAAGTGGCAGATCGAGCCGCCACCGGCGGCAATGGTGTGGATGTCGAGCATCGGCGTGCGCAGCCGCACGCCGGCCACTGTGGTTTCGAAGCGGCGCTCGAACTGGCCGGCCCAGTGCGAGACATCGGTCGAGGTGCCGCCCATGTCGAAGCCGACCACCGCCGCGAAGCCCGCAGCACGCGCCGCGACCGCCATGCCGTTGATGCCGCCGGCCGGACCGGACAGCACGGCGTCCTTGCCGCGAAAGGCATCGGCCGCCACCAGCCCGCCGTTCGACTGCATGAACTGCAGCCGTGCACCGTTGGCAAGCTCGCGTTCGACGCGCGACACGTAGTCGCGCAGCACCGGCGACAGATAAGCATCGACCACCGTGGTATCGCCGCGCGGCACCAGCTTCTGCAACGGGCTGAGCTCGTGGCTGACCGAGACCTGCGAATAGCCGATGTCGCGTGCCATCGCTGCGACCCGCGCTTCGTGCGCGTGATGCTGCCAGCCGTGGATCAGCACGATCGCGACGCTGCGGAAGCCGTCATCGAAGGCCCGCTTCAGCGCGCTGCGCGCGGCATCGGCATCCAGCGGCCGGACCACCGCGCCATCGACACCGATGCGCTCGTCGATCTCGATCACGCGGGAATACAGCATCTCCGGCAGCACGATCTGCCGCGCAAAGATGTCCGGCCGGCTTTGCGTGCCGATGCGCAAGGCATCGGCATGACCGGCAGTGATCGCCAGCACCGTCGGCGTGCCGCGCCGCTCGAGCAGCGCGTTGGTCGCCACCGTGGTGCCCATCTTCACCGCGTCGACCCGCGCGCCCGGCTCCCCATGCGCGGCAAGCAGTCGGCGGATGCCCTCGGTGGCGGCATCGGCGTAGCGTTCCGGGTGGTCGGACAGCAGCTTGTCGCTGATCAGCCGGCCGTCGGGCGCACGCGCGACGAGATCGGTGAAGGTGCCACCGCGGTCGATCCAGAACTGCCAGCCGGACGTGTCGTCAGCGAGGTCGCGCATTCAGTTGCAGAGGTCGGCGGGTCGCAACCCGCCCTATGCCGGGTCGCGGTCGAGCGGCTGCCACAGGTCCCAGTCGATCTCGATGCCGGGCACGGCGGTGACGGCCAGCGTGCCTCGCATCTCGATCACCGCACTCGAACCGTAGCGTCCATCGGCCCAGTCACGGTAGACCGTCACGACACGGTCGATCGGATGCACCAGCCAATACTCGCGAACGCCGTGACGTTCGTAGAGATCGCGTTTGACGATGTGATCGCGTCCGGCCGTTGCGGGCGACAACACTTCGATGATCCAGTTCGGCGCGCCCGATACGCCTTGCCGCGTGATCTTGCTGACGTCGCAAATCACCATGACATCGGGCTGGACCACGCTGGCATTTTCATTCGACGTGTCGAGCCGCACGTCCAGCGGTGCGCTCACGACGCGGCAGGGTTTACCCAGCAACTGATTGCCGATCTGGCGAACCAGTTCGGTGCTGACCGACTGATGCTCGAACGCCGGACTCGGCGCCATCGCGCGCGCGTCGAGGTCATCCGGCGAGCCTTCCAGCAGGTAAGCCACGCCATCGATGATTTCCCAGCGTTCGTCCTCCGGAAACTTGAGGTAGTCGGCGTAGGTGTAGTGGCGGTCGTTGAGGATCGCTGGACGCGTCATGACGGGCCTCCGTTGTGGCTGCGCGAGTATGTCCCCGTACGACGGCGATGCAAGCGCTACAGCCGCGCCGCCAGCCGCGAGCCCTGGTCGATTGCCCGCTTGGCATCGAGTTCCGACGCCACATCGGCGCCGCCGATGCGATGCACCTTGACGCCGGCTGCCGCCAGCGGCGCTTCCAGTTCGCGCAGCGGTTCCTGACCGGTGCACAGCACGATGGTGTCGGCTTCGATCAGCGTCGGGTGCTTGCGCTTTTCGCCGAAGCTGATGTGCAGGCCCTTCTCGTCGATGCCGTCGTAGTTGACGCCGGACAGCATCTCGACCTGCTTCATCTTCAGTGCCGAGCGATGAATCCAGCCGGTGGTCTTGCCGAGCCCGGCGCCGGGCTTGCCGTCCTTGCGCTGCAGCAGCGTGACCTTGCGCGCTGGCGGCGACAGTTCCGGACGCGTCAGGCCACCGCGCGTCTCGGCCGGATCGCCAACGCCCCACTCGGCCTTCCAGGCCTGCAGATCCAGCGTTGCCGAATGGCCTTCGCTGACCAGGAATTCGCTGACATCGAAGCCGATGCCGCCGGCGCCGATCACCGCGACCTTTTCGCCGACCTTGGCTTTGCCGCGCAGCACGTCGACGTACGAGACGACGTTCGGCGAATCCTGGCCCTTGATCTTCGGATCGCGCGGCACGACACCGGTGGCCAGCACCACGTCGTCGAACTGCTGCTCGATCAGGCGGGCGGCGTCGGCACGGGTATTCAGGTGCAGGCGCACGCCGGTGCGCTCGATCTGGGTGCCGAAGTAGCGCAAGGTCTCGTGAAACTCTTCCTTGCCGGGAATGCGCTTGGCCATGTTGAACTGGCCGCCGATCTCGCCGGCCTGCTCGAACAGCTCGACCGTGTGGCCGCGACGCGCCAGCGTCGTGGCGCAGGCCAGCCCGGCCGGGCCGGCGCCGATCACCGCGATCCGCTTCGGCTGCTGCGTGCGGTCGTAATGCAGTTCGGTCTCGTGGCAGGCACGCGGGTTGACCAGACAGCTTGCGACCTTGTTCTTGAACGCGTGATCGAGGCAGGCCTGATTGCAGGCGATGCAGGTGTTGATCTCCGCACTGAGGCCGCGCGCGGCCTTGTTGACGAAATCCGGATCGGCCAGCAACGGCCGCGCCATCGACACCATGTCGGCATAGCCATCGGCAAGCAGGCTTTCGGCGACTTCCGGCGTGTTGATGCGATTGGTGGTCACCAGCGGAATCGACACCTCGCCTTTCATCTTTTTCGTCACCCAGGCGAACGCCGCGCGCGGCACGCTGGTGGCAATCGTCGGCACTCGGGCCTCGTGCCAGCCGATGCCGGTATTGATAATCGTCGCTCCCGCGCCTTCGATGGCCTTGGCCAGCTGCACGGTCTCGTCCCAGGTCTGGCCGTCGGGAATCAGATCGAGCATCGACAGCCGGTAGACGATGATGAAATCGCGGCCGACCGCTTCGCGGGTGCGCGCCATGATCTCGACCGGCAGGCGCATGCGGTTGGAGTAGTCGCCGCCCCAGCCATCCTTGCGCTTGTTGGTGTGCGGGCTCAGGAACTGGTTGATGAAATAGCCTTCCGAGCCCATCACCTCGACGCCGTCGTAGCCGGCTTCGCGAGCCAGTGCCGCACAGCGGACGAACGCCTTGATCTGGCTTTCGACGCCGCGCGCCGACAGTTCGCGCGGCTTGAACGGCGAGATCGGCGACTTGATGGCACTGGGCCCGACCGCGAACGGGTGATAGCCGTAGCGCCCGGTGTGCAGGATCTGCATCGCGATCTTGCCGCCCTCGGCATGCACTGCATCGGTCACCACCCGGTGCCGCTTGGCAGCCGTGTGTGTCGCCAGCGTGCCGGCCAGCGGCTTGGCCCAGCCGGCGATGTTTGGCGCGACACCGCCGGTGACGATCAGGCCGACGCCGCCGCGGGCGCGCTCGGCAAAGTACGCAGCCAGTCTCGGCGTGTGCTTGGCAGCATCTTCCAGCCCGGTGTGCATCGAGCCCATCAGCACGCGATTGCGCAAGGTCGTGAAGCCGAGATCGAGCGGAGCCAGCAGGTGCGGATATGGCGTGGTCATGGCGGTTACGGTGGGTCTTGCAGGTACGGTCGCGCACTCTAGGAAAATTCATGCCGACGCGTCGGTAATCAGGCGTGTCGAAACGCCTCAATCCTGCCGTTCGCGCCACCACAGCAGGCTGACCGTCAGCAGCCAGCCGAGCCAGAACGGCCAGCGCGGCAACGGCTGCGGCTGTTTGACCGGCGTCGGCTCGGCCGCCACGACAGCCGCCAGACGCTGCGTCGCTTCGCGGTCGCGCGCCGCGCGCAGGCCAGCGGCATCGTCGGCGGCGCGGACATACAGCGCGGTGGTCATGCCGCCGCTCTGCAGCTGATGCCAGCCGGCCGCACCGGGCCAGGCTGCCGCGCAACCGCTGGCTTCGACGAGCAAGGTCTGCACTGTGCCATCGGGCGCCTGCAGGCCGGCCGCAGCACCAAGCCCGCAGATCGTGAGCCGATCGCCGATCCAGCTGTCTCGCGGCAGCTGCGGCCCGCGCGCGGACGGCGGCACCGGGCGGCTGATCTGGGCAATCACATCGCTCCACAGCGCGCCGTAGCGGCTAGCATCGCCAGCCAGCACCAGTCGGTAGCTGTCGAGCAGCGTCCACAACGCGATGCGCCCGCCGCCGCGCGCAGTCCACGCGGCCAGCAGCTGACCATCGTCGGCGCGCAGCAGCGGTGTCAGCGCTGGCGTCGCATCGATGGCGACCGGGCCGGCAGTGAAAGCGGCGCGCTCGCGCATCGCCAGACGCGCATCGAGCGTGACGGTAGCCGGCGTTTCGAGCGGCGTCGTGGCGATGCCGAGCGCGGCCCATTCGGCGGCGACCTCGGGCGCCAGCGGGCCACTGAGCTTCAGCAGCACGCCAAGGCCGCCATCGACCGCTGCCAGCAGCGCGGTCTTTTCATCCGCAGCCAGCGTTGCCCAGGCCCGCTCGTCGATGACCAGCAGATCGCTGGCGGCGAGCAGCGTCAGCGTCAGCGGATCGAGCCCGACCGGCGCGCTGTCAGTCGACAGCGCAACACC
This sequence comes from Gammaproteobacteria bacterium, assembly GCA_026398875.1. Lineage (GTDB taxonomy): Bacteria > Pseudomonadota > Gammaproteobacteria > Nevskiales > Nevskiaceae > Nevskia. The sequence continues at coordinate 100,983 of JAPLSB010000024.1, forward strand.
ATCGCTGAGCCAGGTGCGATACGACACGAGCAGACCGGCGTCCTGCGCCCAACGCCGCCAGTACTTGGCATCGGCGTCCGGCGTTCCGGCCAGGTACTGCACTGCCAGCTGCTCGCCCGGCTCGATCAGCAACGGCACCGCCGCGTGATCGAGCAGCGCATCGGCGGCATCGACCGCCCGCAATTCGAAGCGCACCGGCCCGGCCGCGCGGGCGATCGCGGAGACACGAAAGCGGCCTTCGCCGTCGACCGCACTGACATCGACTTGTGCGCCGCTGGGATCGTGCAGCGCCACGCGCAGCGCCGGTGCAGCGGCCCGTCCCCGGATCTGGATCTGGGTGCCGACGTGCGCGTGCTCCGGCGCCTCGACGGCGACGATGCCGGCCTCCGGTGCTGCATCGAACTGCAGCGCCAGACCAGCCGCAGTGTCCTGATCGCGCGCTGGCAGGCCGTTGCCGATCACGCGCAGCCGGCGGCTGTCCGGGTGGCGGCGCAGTGCGGTTGCCAGATCAGGCACCTGATCCGGCAGCCGCTCGGCCTGCCCGGTCGCAACCGCGCCCGGCAGCGCGACCGCCTGCGTCCGCCATGGCAGCTTGCGCTGCTGCGCGGCGGTGGCGCCCGGTGTCAGCACCGTCAGTGTTGCGACATCGACCGGCAGCGATGGCGGCTGCAACGCAGCAGCCAGCAGAGCGCCCGCGACCGGCTGCAGCCACAGCCGCGCGTCGCGCCAGCCATGCCGGCGCGCGCGCCAGCTGCCGACCGCCGTGGCCAGCGCGATCAGCAGCAGCGCCGCGTTCATCGCGCTACCCCGCTCAAGCCATCGAGCCAGGCCTGACCGGCAGCATCCGGCCGCCGCCGCGCCGCCACGGCTGCCGGTGGCAGCGGCAGCAGCGGCCACAGCCGGGCCGCGAGCGCGCGGCGACAGTCGGCACAGGCTGGATCGCGACGCAGACGGTCGGCCTCGGCCAGCAGGCCGAGCGCATCGGGCGTCTCCGGGTGCGCCTTGACCCAGGCCAGCAGCGGCGCCAGCGCGACCGGCTCGCGACCGTCGCCGTCCAGTTGCCGCAGCAGGGCCGGAAACGGCGTGTCGTCATCGACGCGCGGATCAAGCGGGCGACTGCGGTCGCTCAGGCCCTCGCGCTCGCCGCCGAGCCGGCGCGTGGCGTCGAACGGCGGCAGGTCTAGGCCGGTGCGCGCCCGATAGATGCGCTCGGCCTGCTGCAGCTGCTTGATCAGCGCCAGCGCCTTGTATTCGTAAGGCAGTGCTGCGTCCGGCTGGGCTTGCCGCAAGCGCAGTTCGGCTTGCCACATCTCGTTGAGTGCCGAGCGCAGCAGCACTTTCGTGGCCGGGTCCATCAGGGTGGCGGCTTCCGATTCGTTGTGCTCGTGCCCGTACTCGTGCAGGACGTCCTCCGCGCGGCCGAGACCGGCAGGCGCAGCTGCGGCTTCGCCTTCGCCTTCGTGCGGCGCACCGTTCTCGAATTCCTCGCCAAGGAACTCGCCGTAGCGCAGGCGCAGGATCTTCTGATCGACGCCGAGCGTGTCGGCCTGCTCCTGCAGCTGATTGGCGCTGATCGTCGGCCGCGCCGCCAGCAGCGCTTCGGTGTCGATGATGATCTGGCGCTGGCTGCGGAAGTAGGCCGGCGCCACTTTCTGCAGACCGCCCTCCAGGCCTTCGCCGACGGCGCTGCTGTCGGCCGGCCAGCGCAGGATCAGGCTCGGGCTGCTGCTGCTTTGCGGCGTCGGCGCGCGCTGGTCGGCGACCGTCAGCCGCACGATCAGATCGTCGCCCTGCCCGTAGCCGAGCGCCGTCAGATCGAGCCGATGCCGGTAGCGCCGACGGCGCGCATCGCCGTCACCGGTCAGCGGCAGGCGCTGCTCGCGAACCTTGACCTGGTCGCCGGCGCCCTGGGCGTGGCTGATGGTCAGCTCGGCAGCGCCAAGCCCGTAGTCGTCCCTGGCTTCGAACAGCAGCAGCCATTCGGCCTGCGCAGCCCGGATCACGGTCAGCGTCTGCTCCGGTGCGCGAACGATGATCTCCGGTGGCTGGTCGGCCACGACGTCGAGGCGGTAGCCGCGATCATCGGCAAGGGCGGCGGCACCCCGCAGTTCGATCCGGTAGACGCTGGCAGCGTCGATCGTCCGGCTGCCCTGCCAGAAATCACCGGCGCGGCGCAGATCGAGCCGGCTGCCGTCGTGGAAGCTCAGCGTCACCGCTTCGGCATCACGGTCGAGCGCCAGCTGCCAGGCGACGGTACTGCCGGTCGGCACGCTTGCATCCGCCGTATCGACCCGGCGCGGCGGCAACTGCGTGTAGGCCGGTGGCGTGATCGCCAGCCGGACCGATACCAGCTGCGTGCTCCCTTCGGATCGGCGTTCGTCTGCCGCTGGCTGCGCGAACGCCACCAGCCACGGGCGCAGCTGCGGCAGCAGCAGCGTGAAGCCAGCCGCAGCCAGCGCGGCAGCGGCCAGCCACAGCAGCCGGCGGCGCGGCCACGGCGCGCGCAGGTCCGGCGGCGCCTGCGTCAGCTGCGCGACCATCCGAGCCCGGATACGCGCCTGCTGCAGCGCGGCCAGCGGGCCTGCCGGCAATGCTGGCTGCACGGCCAGGGCGCTACTGTCCTCGAAGGCCGGACAGGCGCTGTCGAGCCTGCGCAGCAGCCAGCCGAGATCGTGACGCGCGGCATGACGCCAGATCGCGAGGCCCAGACCGATCGCGCTGGCCAGCAGCACCGCCATGGCGGCCATCGACCCGCCCAGCGCACCGGCCAGCCCGGCCAGCGCGGCGGCCAGCGGCAGCACGGCCGCGCCATCGATCAGCGCAGCGCGCAACAGCACGGTTCGGCGCAGACGGCGCAGCAGCGGCAGCAGGGCGGTGTCGGCAGTCATCGCGGCTCGCGCGCGGATCGAGTCGCCAGCACGCGTTCGAGCAGCGCCAGCGCGGCAATCAGCGGTATCAGCCACGGCAGCAGCGGCACGGCACGCGGCTTCGCGTCATCAGCGCCACGCAGCGGCGCGACGCTGGCCGCCAGCGCCCGATCCGGCGTCGGCAGCGCCGGCCGCAGCCACGGCAGCAAGCGCTGCGGCAACTGCGGGTCGCGCAGCGCCGGCAGCTGCGCCGGGTCCAGCGGACCAGCCAGCGTGACGATCTGGCCACGGCCGACCCGCTGCCGGCGCAGCAACGGCTGGCCCAAGTCATCGCGCAGCAGCACCTCGCCGGCCTGATCGGCAGCATCCCCGCGCAGCAACGTCAGGCCGTCAGCAATCCGTGCCGACAGTGCCGTATCGATGGCGGCACCAGCGATCAGCAAGGAAGTACCTTCGGGCACCGGCACGCCGTCTGCGGCTTCGTCGACGGCAAGCACCAGCCCGTCGGCACGCCAGGCGGCCAGCAGCGCCCGCGCCACCATTTGCGCCGTGCCGTCGGCCCGGATCGCGACGCGCAGCGGCGGTGGAGGCACGGCGGGCGTTGCCGGCGTCACCGTCGCGTCGGCGACGATCCGCCAGTCGACATCGCGGCCAAGCTGCAGGCGCTCGCCATCAAGGCCGCTCAGCAGCTCCGGGACAATCAGCGTCAGCCGCACGGTGCTCGGCAGCTCGGCATCGAGCGCCCGAATCAGGCTGATCAGGCGCGCTGCCGATTCCGGCTGTGGCGCAGGTTGAGCAAGCGACGGCAGGCCGGTGGCCAGCCAGTAGCCGTCGGCCGGCAACGCGCCAATGGTGGCGCGTGCGCGTGCCGGATCGATGCCAGGCGCGACATAGACCCGAGTGGTCTCGCGGTCGCCATCGGCACGCCACAGCGGCTCGGCCAGCAGCACCGCCAGCAGCGCGATCAGCAGCATCCGCAGCGCCAGCAGCAGGCGTTGATCGAGCCGAAAACGGCGGCGCGGCGGGGTGCGCGCCATCAGCCAGGCGAGTGCCGCAAACGGGATCTCGCGCGCAGCAGAGCGGCGCAGCAGATGGATCACCAGCGGCACCAGCAGCGCGATCAGCGCCAGCGCGCCAAACGGCCTCGTCAGTTCGATCACCGAGGCGCGCCTCGAGCACCGAACAGGCGCTGCAGCGCCGCGTCGGCCGGCTCATCGAGCACCTGTTCAACGGCGCGCACGCCGTGCGTGGCCAGCTGTCGCAGCTGCGCCTGCCGATCGGCACCGAAGCGTTCGAGGAAGCGGGCGCGAGCGGCATCGGCGTCGAGCGTGCGGGCACGGCCGGTTTCCGGCTCCACGAAGCACGGGCTGCCAGTGAACGGGAAGCGGGCTTCGCCGACCGTCAGCAGGCGAATCATGCGGACATCACGGCGCGCCGCAGCCAGCTGCTGGCCGGCATCGAGCAGCGCGCCGTCGAGCCCGTCGCCGATCACCACGACCAGCGCGTCCGGCGCAATCCGTGCCGACAGCAGCGGCGGCACGGCGCGGGCACAGTCGCGGCCATCGGCCTGCAGCGCCGCCAGCGCCAGCAGCAAGCGATCGCGGTGGCGCGCACCCGCTGCCGCCGGCAGACCTTGGGTGACGGCACCACCCACGGTGACCAGCCCGACGCTGTCGCCCTGGGCCACGGCGCGCTCGGCGATGCCGGCGGCAAGGATCTTCGCGGCATCAATACGCGCGTGCTCGGGGCGCTCCGGATCGGCCTGCGCCATCGACGCCGAGCAGTCGATGACCAGCCAGACGCTCAACGGCGTGTCGCGCGTGGCGTCGCGGACGAAATGGCGATCCGAGCGGGCGTAGAGCTTCCAGTCGATGTGCCGCGGCTCATCGCCCTGGCCGTAGGCGCGGTACTGGGCGAATTCGAGCCCGGCGCCGCGACCGCGGCCGGCATGCAGCCCGAGGCCCTGCCCGTCCGGCCGCAGGCGGCTGGCGATCTGCAGCCGCGCCAGCCGGGCACGAACGTCGGCCGGAATCAGCGGGCGCATCGTGCGCGCCGCAAGGTCGCGGCAGCTGTCCGGTCGAAGCGCAGCTTCACGGCGCGGGCAGCGCGTCCAGCACGGCGGCAACGACCTCGTCGCTGCTGCGCGCCTCGGCCTCGGCAGCAAACGACAGCAGCAGACGATGGCGCAGCACCGGTGCCGCCAGCGCACGGACGTCGTCGCGGGTCGCCGCAAAGCGGCCATGCAGCAGCGCCCTCGCCTTGGCGGCCAGCGCCAGCGCCTGGCCCGCGCGCGGACCGGCACCCCAGCGCAGCCAGTCGCGCACACGGGCGACCTGCGTGTCCTGCGGCCGTGTCGCCCGCACCAGCCGAGTGATCCAGTTCAGCAGCTCATCGCTCAGCGGTACGTCGCGGGTCAGCCGCTGAAGTGCGATCACTTCATCGCCGGTCATCGCGGCCGTGATCGCCTGTGCCGCAGTGCCGGTGGTCTGGCGGATGATCGCCCGCTCTTCGGCCTCGCTCGGATAGTCGACGCGGATGTGCAGCAGGAAACGGTCAAGCTGCGCTTCCGGCAGCGGATAGGTGCCGGCCTGCTCGATCGGGTTCTGGGTCGCCAGCACGAAGAACGGCTCGGGCAGCGGCCAGGTGGTGCCGGCGTACGACACGGTGTGCTCCTGCATCGCTTCGAGCAGCGCGGCCTGGGTTTTCGGCGGCGTGCGGTTCAGCTCGTCGGCCAGCAGCAGATTCGTGAACACCGGGCCTTTCTGGAACTTGAAGCTGCGGCGGCCGGTGCCGTGATCCTCTTCGAGAATCTCGGTGCCGAGGATGTCGCTCGGCATCAGGTCTGGCGTGAACTGGATGCGCCGGAAATCCAGCGCCAGCGCCTGCGACAGCGAGCGCACCAGCAAGGTCTTGCCGAGCCCGGGTGCGCCTTCAAGCAGGCAATGACCGCCGGCCAGCAAGCCGACCAGCAACTGCTCGACCACCGCGCCCTGGCCGACGATGACCCGGGCAATGCCCTTGCGGACATCATCGAGACGGGCAAGCTGCTGCTGGATTTCGGCTTCGTCCATGGCTTCGTCAGCGGTTTCAAAGTCGGTGAAGAAAAAAGTTGAACGCAAAGGCGCAAAGGCAACAGAAAGGACGCAAAGGAGAAGCAGGAAACTTTTTCGGGTCCTTGCCTCGCAAGCCATCTCTGCGGCCGGTCTTGGCTGTTCCCAGAAAAGCTTCTGGCTTCTCTTTTCCTTGCCGTTCTCCTCTTGGCTGTTCTTCGCGCCTTTGCGTTGAACTTTTGCTTTTTCTGGTGTTTGTGCCCAAGCGAGTTCAAGCAGTCAGCGCATAGACCACGATATTGACCGCGAACCTGGTGTTGTCCTCGGCATTGAAGCGCTTGTTGCGCCAGTCGTAATCCCACTCGCAGCCGTAGTCCTTGTTGCTGTACAGCACGCCGAGGCGGCCATTGATCTCGATGCCCTTGAGATAGTCGTGAACCAGGTCATCGCCCCAGCCGTTCAGCTCGATGGTGTTCGCTGGCGGGCCATCGAATGTGAAGAAGCTGGAATAGACCGCGTGCTGCTTCGGCAGCTTCTTCAGGCTGCTGTTGCCGAACATCGCGGCCATCTCGCGCTCGAAGCTTTTCGCGAACAGCCCGTCGATGTCGTGGTTGCAGTCATCGGCGAACACGAAGCCGCCGTTGCGGACGTAGGCCTCGAAGTTCTTCCGCTCGTCCGGCGTGAACTCCACCAGCTTGTTGCCGGCGATGTAGACGAACGGTGCGGTAAGCATCCGCGGGTCGGCCAGCGGAATGATCTTTTCTTCCGGGTCGACCCGAAGCGTCGTGTACTGCAGCAGCGTGTCGATGATGTTCGACGGCATCCGCTGATCGACGTCCCAGTTGCCGGACTCGTACTGCAGCCGGGTGAAACAGAAATCGTAGACCGCGGATGCCGTCGCCATCGTCCGATCAGACCGCGTCGGACAATGACGTGAACGTGAACTCGCGGATCTTCATTGGCGGAATCAGCATGATGAATGGCGATTCGTCATCGCCGACCCGCTCCGGCTTGCCGAGCTCGTCGACGTTGTTGAGCATGATCACCGGCGACTCGTTCCAGCGGAAATTCTTGATCGGATACTTGATCTCGCCGTTCTCGATGTAGAACGTGCCGTCACGCGTCAGGCCGGTCAGCAGCACCGTCTGCGGATCCACCGAGCGGATGTACCAGGTGCGGGTGACGAGGATGCCCTTCTTGGTCGACTTGACCAGATCCATCGTCGACTTGTCGCCGCCGACCATGATCAGGTTGCCGGGCTGCCCGATCGCCTTGGCCTTCTTCGCCTTCGCCCAGTAGCGCGAGTACTGCAGGCTGTCGACCTTGCCATTGGTGATGATCGCCTGCTTCTCGCGCTTCAGCCCGTCGTTGTCCCATGGCAGGACGGCCGCGCCCGGATAGGCAGGGTCGGCAAACAGCGTGACCTTGTCGTCGAACACCTTTTCGCCCTGCCGGTTGCCACCGCCCTTCTTGGTCAGGAAGCTGCGGCCTTCGTCGGCGGAGCGGGCATCGAAGCCCTGCATCATGAAGCTGATCAGCCCGGCGCTCGCGGCCGGTTCGAGGATCACCGTGTACTTGCCCGGTTCCAGCGCCTTGGCATCGACCGACTGCTTGGCCTTGGCGATCGCGGTCTGGATCTCGGACTTCGCGTTGAACTGACTGACGTCGGCCACGTTGCGCGCCACCCAACCCGAACCGCGCGCGTCATCGGTACGCACGGTGCAAGTGAAGTCGACGTTGGTCGATTGCTGGTAGCCGAAGTTGCCCTTCGAGTTGGCGAGTGCCGAGAAGCGCACGGAATCGCTGAAGAAGCCGGCGGCAACCAGTTTGCCGGCCTTCGACGGCGTGATGCTGTCAGCCGCCACCTGCGCCCGGTACTCCGGCGTGATGCCGGCCGTTGCGGCGACGTAGGTCGGCGTCGCGGCGTAGTCCTGCTTGCCGATCGCCGGCATGAATTCCGGATTGTCCGGTGCCAGCTTCGCGAGGTCTTCGGCGCGCTTGACCACGCGGGCAAGTGCCGCGTCATCGAACTCGTTGATCGTCGCGATGCCGACCTTCTTGCCGAACGCGACCTGCACCGCCAGTTCGCAGTTGCTGACGATGCCCGACGTCGACACCGAGTTCAGCGCATAGCGGATGTTGCCGGCCACCGAGCCTTCGAGCGACGCGGTGCATTCATCGGCCTTCGACAGCTTGATGACCTTGTCGAGAATCGCCTTGGCTTGTGCTTCAGTGAAAATGCTCATGGATAGACAGTGTCCTTAGCCGAGGCTGCGCGCGGTGTTGATGACATTGATGCCGTTGAACCGGGCCGTCGATGACCCGTGCGACACCGCTGATACCTGCGCCGGCTGACCCTTGCCGTCGAAGAACGAACCGCCAAAGCGGTAGTCGCGTTCGTCGCAGATCGCCGCGCAAGCGCCCCAGAATTCCGGCGTGCGGATCTGGTAGGCCACGTCTTCGATCTGCTCGGTGATCTTGCCGTTTTTGATCTCGAAGAACAGCTGGCCGCCGAACTGCGCGTTGTAGCGCTGCTGATCGATCGAGAACGAACCGTCGCCAACGATGTAGATGCCGTTCTCGACACCCTTGATCATCTCGTCGACCGACAGCTTGGCCTTGCCCGGCGCCAGCGACACATTGGCCATGCGCTGGAACTGCACGCTCTGCCAGGAATCGGCATAGCAGCAGCCCTGCGAGGCCTTCTCGCCGATGATGTGGGCCTGATCGCGAATCGCCTGATAGTTGACCAGCACACCGTCCTTCACCAGATCCCAGCGCTTGGTCGCGATGCCTTCATCGTCGTAGCCAACCGCGCCGAGCGTTGTCGGCTGCTGCTTGTCGGCGAACAGCGTGACGTTCGGGCTGCCGTACTTGAAGTCCTTCGCTTTCCACTTGTCGAGCGTGGCGAAGCTGGTGCCGGCGTAGTTGGCTTCGTAGCCGAGCACGCGGTCGAGTTCCAGCGGATGGCCGACCGATTCGTGGATGGTCAGCCACAGGTGCGACGGATCAAGCACAAGATCGTACTTGCCGGGCTTCACCGAACGCGCAGTGAGCTTGGCGCGGGCCTGCTTCGCGGCAGCCACCGCGTCGCCGACCATGTCGTACGAATCGGTATAGCCGACCACGCCACCCGGCAGCTTCACCTGCCCGGATGCCTTGGCATCGAGATACTCGTAGCCCATGCCCATCGGTGACGACAGTTCGCTGCGCGTGCGGAACTTGCCGCTCTTCTTGTCGATCGCGGTGACCTGCATCGGCGTCCAGATGCGATGGATGTCCTGATCGATGTAGCTGTTGTCGGTCGAGGCGAAATACTTCTGTTCGTTGACGAGAAACATCGTCGAGTTGATGTAGTCAGCACCTGCCTTCAGGGCGGCGTTGTTGACCGCCATCAGCAGCTCGACCTTGTCCTTGACCGGCACCTGCATCGCATTCTTCTTGATCGGCGTGGCCCAGGAGACCTCTCCGACCCCTTTGGTCGGGGCCAGTTGTACCGGCGTAGTCTGGAACTTCGAGTTGGCCTTGGCGATCGCTGCAGCCTGCTGCGCGGCCTTGGCGATGGCATCCGGCGACAGGTCGCTAGTGGCGGCAAAGCCCCAGGTGCCGTTGACGATCACGCGGATGCCGATGCCGGTCGATTCGGTGTTGACCACGTTCTCGACGCGGGTTTCGCGAGTGATCACGAACTGCCGCAAATAGCGGCCGATTCGGACATCGGCGTAGGTCGCACCCGCCTTCGTTGCCGCGTTCAAGGCGGTGTCGGCCAGCGTCTTGCGCATTGCGCGGTCGGCCGGTGTGGCCAGCACCTCGGCCGCCACCGCATGTCCATAGACCGGCAGCATCAGCGCGCCGACACTGGTGCTTGTGCGTTTCAGAAAGTCGCGTCTGTCCATCGGGATCGCCATCTCCACAGGTTCAGGTCGGGTCGCGAGCCGGTCGCGTCACGGCTGATGCCGGACGTGCTGGATCACGAGATTGCCGTTGGACAGCCGCGGCGAGCGATTCGTTTGAACGGTCGCTCGAAACTAAATCGCGCGGTCCACACGGGCGGATGACTTCGGTCAGCAGGAATCGCGCCGTATCCGATGGGACAAGCGGCTTGCCAGCGGTTCCTGGCTCGGCCTGCGCACGGCGCCGGGCATGACGGACAAAAAAAGGGAGCGGCAGTCATCGACTGTCGCTCCCCGGTGGTCAGCAGCGCGTTACCGAGGGCGCCCGCAAAGCGTGAAGGCACCGTTGCCCGCGTAGGCATAGACGCGCCAGCGGTAGCGGTACGAGGCGCTGCCGGTTGCGTTGACCGTTTCCGACGAGGAGTTCGACGTCGACGACGCGACATTCGACCAGGACGTGCCGTTCAGCGTGCGGCGCTGCAGGTACAGGTCGAAATCGGCACCGGCCGGGCCGCTCAGCAGACCGGTGATCGCGGTGCCGGAGGTCACCGTGAAGCCGGTGCTGTTCGGCGCATACGACGAGCTGCCGGTGGCCGCGATGCTGTTGGCGTACGTGGCGTAGCCGGTCGGGCAGCTCGCGGGTGGCGGCGGCGGTGGTGGCGGCGGCGGCGGTGGCACCGCGCCGCCGAGCGCGGCAGCTGCGTCGACGATGCCGGAACCGCACTGGCTGCAAGTCGCTGGAAATGCGCGCGCAGTGCCCTGCAGCTGCGCCAGCACCTGATCCGGCGTGATCGTTGGCGTCTTGGCATAGAGCAGCGCCGCGACTCCGGCCACGACCGGCGCGGCCATGCTGGTGCCCTGATAGAACGCGTAGCTGTCGGCACCCGGCGTGCGGGTGCCAGCGTTCAACGTCGACAGCACGCCGTTGGCGTTGCCGCTCTGCTGGTCGCCACCCGGTGCTGCGATTTCCACCGACGTGCCGAAGTTCGAGTAGTACGCCCGTCCGCCGCTGCGCCCCACCGACGCCACGGTGATCACGCCGGTGCAGCTGGCAGGTGTGAAGTTCGCGGCATTGGCATTCGAGTTGCCCGCCGACACCACAACGGTTGCGTTGCGGCTGCGCGCGCTGTTGATCGCCGCCTGCGTGGTTGCCGAGCAGCTGCCGCTGCCGCCCAGGCTCAGGTTCAGCACCTTGGCCGGGTTGGCATTGGCCGGCACGCCGCTGACGGTGCCGCCCGATGCCCAGATGATCGCGTCGGCGATATCCGAGGTCGAACCACCGCAGCGACCGAGCACGCGCACCGACAGCAGGTTGGCGTTGAACGCGACACCGGCGATGCCGAGTGCATTGTTGGTCCGCGCCGCCGCAATACCGGCGACATGCGTCCCGTGCCAGCTCGAATCGCTGGCGGCCGAGCCGAGGCCGCACTGCCCGGCGGTGTTGTAGTCGCCGGGATCCGACGGGTCGGCGTCACGGCCGTTGCCGTCGTTGTTGGTGGTCGACGAAATGAAGTCGTAGCCGCCGACGATCGCCGAACCGAAATCGGCATGCGGACGGTGACCGGTATCGAGAACCGCAATCGTCGCGCCGCTTCCGGTACCAAGGTCCCAGGCCTCCGGCGCACGGATGCCGGCGGCGCTCTCGAACAGATGCCACTGCTCCGAGTAGCGGCTGTCATTCGGCACCAGCATCGGCTTCATGATCCGATCTTCTTCGGCGTACTCGACGCGCGGATCAGACTCCAGATCGGCCAGCAGGTCGGCAAGATCGCGATCGCCGAGATCGCGATCGATCCGGATCACTTCTGCGCCCGTAGCCATGGTCCGCAGGCGCTGCAGCAGCAGGCCCCGGCGCAGGCCGACGGCGCGCAGCCGATCACCGATGGCGAGTTCTGCCTGCTTCGACAGCAGCGCGTTGTCGCGGAACTTGACGATGATCTGCGGTTGAAAACCGTCCTTGGCGACGGCGGCCATGCTGAACAGGGACAGGCTGGCTGCGATGCCGAGTCCGAAGATGCGGCATGTCAATGCCCCAAGCGATGCTGATGTCGTGCGTTTCATGTGGTCTCCCGGTACACAGGTGGGGTTGAATCTCGAGCCCGCTGCACGGCTCGCGAAACAGCGTCGACGAGCGGCCCTGCGCGGACTTCAGGTGTGCCCCTTCAGATTACCGGTGTCGATGCCCGTGCACACCCTGAACGGCGATCTGCAGCGTCAAAAATGCAGCGCAGTTCTCAGTGCGCCACGGCTGCCCACACCGACTAGGCCAGAGGCTTGGCGAGAATCTCGGTCTCGCCTTCAAGGCGACCGATCACCACGGCACCGCAGCCGTCGCCATAGACATTGACCGCCGTGCGGCACATGTCGAGCACCCGATCGACCGCCAGCAGCACGCCGAGTCCCTCAAGCGGCAAGCCCACCGTTCCGAGGATCACGGCGATCGCGACAAGGCTGGCGGACGGAATGCCGGTCACGCCCATCGATGTCACCACCGCCATCGCGACGATCACGAACTGGGTGACGAAATCGAGGTGCAGGCCATACGCCTGGGCGAGAAACATCGCTGCCGCACATTCGTACAGCGCGGTGCCATCAAGGTTGATCGCAGCACCCAGCGGAAGCGTGAAGCCGGTGACCCGCTCCGACACACCGGCGCGTGTGCGCAGACATTCCAGCGTGACCGGCAGGGTTCCAGCCGAACTGGAGGTCGAGAAGCCGGTCAGCAGCGCCGGCGTCATCGCCTTCAGCATGCGCAGCGGCGAGACCCGCCCGATCACCGCCAGCAGCAGCGACATGGTGACCACGACGTGGAACAAGAGCCCGGCCAGCGTGGCGAAGAAGAACATGGCCAGCGGCCGGATCGCCTCGATCCCGGTCGCCGACAAGGCCTTGGCAACCAGCGCGAATACGCCGATCGGCGCAAAGCGCATCACCAGCGCCGTGATGTGCATCATCGTCTCGCGGACGCCCGACCAGAAGTCGCGCTGGACTTGTCCGGCCGCACCGGGAATCCGCGCCGCAAAGATGCCGAACAGCATGCTGAAGAACACCAGACCCAGCAGATCGCTGTCGGCCGCCGCCTTGATCGGATTGGCCGTTACCAGCCTGTAGAAGACGTCGCCGATGTCCGACAGCTTCGCGCTGCTGACGTTTTCGCTGAGCTTGGCGCCGCCGGCCGCGAGTCCGAGCAGTTCACGCGCCGGCTGTCCGTCGACAATTCCAGGCTGGACCAGATTGACCATGGCCAGGCCGGTGACCACCGCGAACACGGTCGTCGCCGTGTAGAAAAGCATCGTGCGGACGCCAATGCGCGACAGCGCGCCGGCATCGCCGAAGGTTGCCATGGCGCTGATGATCGACGACACGATCAACGGCACCACCACCATCTTCAGTGCGTTGAGAAACAGCCCGCCAATGAATCCGCAAAACGCCAGCACCGGACTGGCCGCCGGGACCAGCGCGCCGACAGCAACCGCAAGACTCAGCGCGATGGCGATCTGCCAGTGAGATTTCATCGCGCCGAATCCCGATTCGCGTGGACTACGGCGCCGGCGCTTCTTCGGCCGGCAAGGCCTTGATGTCGACCTTGATCGATTGCTTCAGTGCCTCGCGGTAGGCGTTGAATTCAGCGCCGGCACGAGCATCGCGAATCGTGGCGAGTTCGGTATCACGCTCGTTGCCGTCCTTCTGTCGACCGTCGCGTACCGAGCTGACGGCGATCACGGCAGCCGCACCACCTTCCAGCGCGGCATTGCCGGCACTGACAGCAGCGCCGACCGGCCGAGGAAGCTTGAACACGGTCTGCAGCAGCGCGATCCCGACGCCGCTCTTGTCGCGAGTGACGCCGTCCTGCTTCTGCACGGTCGCACCAAATGCCGCGGCAACCTCGTCGATCGACTTGCCCGACTTGATCTCGGCCAAAGCCTTCGAGGCATCGGCATCGGCGCGCTTCCGCGCCTCTCCGTTGCGAAGTTCTTCACGCAGCGCGGCTTCGACTTCCGGCAACTCGCGCTGGCGAGGGGCTTCGTATTCGGCCTTGCGGATTACCACGAGGCGGTCGCCGTCTAGCGTGATCGGCTTCGAGTTGACGCCATCGGTCAGCACGTCCTGCGCGAACGCCGCTTCGATGACCGCGGGCGTCGATGTAATCCCGGCGCCACCGGCGCGGGTGAACCAGTCCGTGGTCTCGATCGTCAGGCCGAGTGCCTTCGCGGCCGGCTCCAGCGATGACTCGTTCTCGAATGCGAGCTGCTCGAGCTGCTGTGCCTTTTCCTGAACCCGTGCCTGAAGGTCCTTGTTGACGTACAACTCGGTCAACGCCTTCTGCACGTCGGGCTCGTCGAAGGACTGCGTCCGGGCCGGTACCAGTTCGGTGAGCTTGATGATGTGCCAGCCAAACTCGGTTTCCACCGGATCGCTGACATCGCCGGACGCGCTCATCTGGTACAGGGCCGACTCGAACTTCGGTGGCAGCAAGCCGTCGCCACGCTTGACGATGCCGAGGTCGCCGCCCTTGTCCTTGCTGCCGGTATCGTCAGACGACGTCTTGGCCAGTTCCACGAAGTCGGCGCCATTTTTCAGCTGGGCCGCCAACGCATCCACCTTCTTGCGCGCAGCGTCCTTGTTAGCACCGAAATTGATCAGGATGTGGCTGGCACGTCGCGTTTCCGCCGTGGTGAACCGCGACTTTTCGGCTTCGTACAGCGTCTTGAGAATGTCCGCGCTCGGCGCATCAGCCTTCGCGATCTTGCCCTGCGCCAGCTCGATGTAGGACAGCTTCATGCGTTCCGGCGCTTGCAGGGAAGCCTTGCGTTCCTGGTAGCGCGTCGCGATCTGCTCGGCCGTGATGTTCACGGCGTCGAGATACTTGGCCGGGTCGAACTGGATGAAGCTGAAGTCCCGCTCCTGCTTCAGCAGCTTGGTCGCCAGCGCGGCCTCATCGACAGTGACCACGGCGCTGCCGAGAATCACATCGCGCAGTTGATCCACGATCAGACTGTCACGCTGCAGCGCTTCGAAGCTGTCGGTCGTGTAACCGTTCTGTGCCAGCAACTGACGGTAGCGCTCGGCAGAGAACTTTCCGTTGTCCTGAAACGCAGGCACGACGGTCACGTAGTCGCGCAATGCCGCGTCGCTGGCGCGATACCCGCTATCTCGCGCTTCAGAACGCAACAGCGCGTCCTGAACCATGTCCTGCAGCACGTTCTCGCGCATGCGCTGCGGATTGATCTGATCGGCACGGAAGTTTTCGCCAAGCAGCTGCTGCAGCTGCCGGTAGCGCTGATCGTAGGCGCGGCGCACCTGGTCCTGCGTGATCTTCGTGTCGCCGACCTTGGCGACGGTCGGATTCGCGTTGCTCTGAAAGTAGCCTTCGATTCCACTGAAAGCGAACGGCACCCCAATGATGGCAAGCAACACGCCGACGATAAGAGGACCGTTCAGGCTGTCGCGGATTTGCTGCATCATGAGTTTCGATCTCGCAAATAGAAAGGGCGCTCAATGAGCGCCCTGGGGTGTTACTTGGCGGAGCGGACGGGACTCGAACCCGCGACCCTCGGCGTGACAGGCCGATACTCTAACCGACTGAGCTACCGCTCCGCGAAACTGCAAAACTTGACCTTCTTACCATGAGTTGGTGGGTGCTGAGGGGCTCGAACCCCCGACTCCCGCCGTGTAAAGGCGATGCTCTACCAGCTGAGCTAAGCACCCTTCTCGTTCCGGGCTGTCACCCCGAACTGGTCTGTTACTTTACCGCATCCTTCAGCGCCTTGCCAGCCTTGAATGTAGGATTTTTGCTGGCTTCGATCTCGAGGGTCTTGCCCGTCTTGGGGTTGCGACCGGTACGAGCGGCACGAGACCGAATCGCGAAGGTACCGAATCCTACCAGAGAAACCTTGTCGTCGTGCTTCAAAGCGGAAGCAATCACATCAATCAGGGAGTCGATGGCGTTGCCGGCATCGGTCTTGGTAAGGCCGGACTTTTCGGCAACAGCAGCAATCAGCTCGGATTTGTTCATGTAGATCGTTCCCCTAGGATAGTTTGATCGGCTCGGGCCGATGCTGGCGCTCCAGTCCACTGTATTGGTCAGGGGCCGGATCGTCTGCGAAAGCTGTTGCGCCGGCGGAAATCGCGCGGCTGTGCATCGGAGAAAGCCTTATATCAAGCGGGTTTCAGAGCGTCAATGAGACAAAACAGCGGCGATCTTCCGTGATCACCATTGTCCAGAGATGCCCACTCAAGTTTCGACTGTCCGCGCCTTCAGTGCGGCCTGACGCCGTCATTGGAGGCCGGCGTCGGCGCGGCAGCGCCCTCGACGACCGCCTTCGGCTCAGGCACCCGTTCCAGCGCGATTCTCAGCACATCCTCCACCCAGCGCACTGGCTCGATGTCCAGTTTGCCCTTGATGTTGTCGGGGATATCGGCGAGGTCCTTCACGTTTTCCTGCGGGATGATCACCGTGCGGATGCCGCCGCGCTGCGCCGCCAGCAACTTTTCCTTGAGTCCACCGATCGGCAGCACCTCGCCGCGAAGCGTGATTTCACCGGTCATCGCGACATCAGCACGTACCGGAATACTGGTCAGCGCCGATACCAGCGCCGTGCACATGCCGATACCCGCCGACGGCCCATCCTTCGGCGTCGCACCTTCCGGCACATGCACGTGCAGGTCGTGCTTTTGATAGAAGTCCGGGTCGATGCCCAGCTGCTTCGCACGCGAACGGACAACTGTCAGCGCGGCCTGAATAGACTCCTGCATGACGGTGCCAAGACTGCCGGTCTGGGTCATCTTGCCCTTGCCCGGCGTCAGCGCCGATTCGATGGTCAGCAGTTCGCCGCCCACCTCGGTCCATGCCAGACCCGTGACCTGACCGACCTGATTCGATTCCTCGGCCCGCCCATACCGGTAACGTGGCACGCCGAGATACTTGTCAAGATTCTTGTCGGTCACCTTGACCATCTTGTCGGTCGGCTTCAGCAGCACCTGCTTGACCACCTTGCGGGCGATCTTCGACATCTCGCGTTCCAGGCTGCGAACACCGGCTTCACGGGTGTAGGTACGGATCACGGCCCGAACCGCGCTTTCGCTGATTTCGAGTTCCGATTCCTTCAGGCCGTTTTCCTTGATCTGCTTCGGGATCAGGTAGCGCCGGGCGATGTTGAGCTTCTCGTCTTCGGTGTAGCCGGGGATGCGGATCACTTCCATGCGATCAAGCAGCGGCCCGGGGATATTCAGCGTGTTCGCGGTGCAGATGAACATCACGTCGGTGAGGTCAAGATCCACTTCGAGGTAGTGATCCTGGAAGGTGTTGTTCTGCTCCGGATCAAGAACTTCGAGCAGCGCGGACGACGGATCGCCGCGGAAATCCGTACTCATCTTGTCGATCTCGTCGAGCAGGAAGAGGGGATTCTTGACGCCAACCTTGGTCAGGTTCTGCACGATCTTGCCGGGCAGCGATCCGATGTAAGTCCGCCGATGACCACGGATCTCCGCTTCGTCGCGCACGCCGCCCAGCGACATCCGCGCGAACTTGCGGTTGGTGGCCTGCGCAATCGAGCGGCCAAGCGAAGTCTTGCCGACGCCAGGCGGACCCACCAGACATAGGATCGGGCCCTTCAGCTTCTTCACGCGGCTCTGGACAGCAAGGTATTCAAGGATCCGCTCCTTGACCTTCTCAAGACCGTAGTGATCAGAGTCAAGCTGGTCCTGCGCCTTCGGCAAGTCGATATTGGCCTTGGTGGTCTTCTTCCAGGGCACCTGCGTCATCACGTCGAGGTAGTTGCGGACGACGGTCGCTTCCGCCGACATCGGCGGCATCATCTTCAGCTTGTTCAGTTCGGCCGTGGCCTTCGCCTTGGCGGCCTTCGGCATGCCGGCCTTGGCGATCTTGCGTGCCAGCTCTTCCTGCTCGTTCGGCGCATCGTCCAGCTCACCCAGTTCCTTCTGGATGGCCTTCATCTGCTCGTTCAGGTAGTACTCGCGCTGGTTCTTCTCCATCTGCTGCTTGACCCGTCCGCGGATCTTCTTCTCGATCTGCAGGATGTCGATCTCGCCTTCCAGCTGGGCCAGCACGTATTCCAGACGCGGCTTCGGATCGCCGATTTCAAGCACCTTCTGCTTGTCCTCGAGCTTCAGGGACAGATGGGCGGCGATGGCATCGGCCAGCCGACCGGGCGAATCCATGCTGGTGAGGCTCGGCAGCAGTTCGGCCGGGACCTTCTTGTTCAGCTTCACGTACTGCTCGAAAGTCGCGACGGCCGTGCGCATCACGGCATCCGCCTCGCTGCCACCGGAGCCGCTTTCATCCGCGGGGATCACGCGGAAATCGGCGGTCAGGTAATCGCCATTCATCTCCAGCTTCAGCACCTGCGCGCGCTGAGCACCTTCGACCAGCACCTTGACGGTGCCGTCCGGCAGTTTCAGCAGCTGCAGAATCGAGGCGAGTGTCCCGGTGTCATACAGGTCGTCAACGCCCGGCTCGTCGGTATCGGCGTGCTTCTGAGCGACCAGCAGGATGCGCTTGCCGTCCTGCATCGCCGCCGTCAGCGCCTTGACCGACTTTTCGCGGCCGACGAACAGCGGAATCGCCATGTGGGGGTAGACCACCACATCGCGTAGCGGCAGTACCGGCGTGGATGCTTCGTTCGTGCTGGGCACTATCGGAACCTCGGTAGAGTTCGATGACAACGGGAAAAGAGGGCTTGACGATTATGCAGTAGATGGGAGGTGCGTCCCGTGCTGCACTTTTCAAGCGCAGCCACGCTGCAAATGGCGGTCCTGAAAAAAGAAAGCCCGCCGCGACAGGATCGGGGCGGGCTCTCGACGACTCGAACGTCCGTCAGGCCGAGTTCTTGACGTCC
Source organism: Gammaproteobacteria bacterium (assembly GCA_026398875.1). GTDB lineage: Bacteria > Pseudomonadota > Gammaproteobacteria > Nevskiales > Nevskiaceae > Nevskia. The sequence goes on from JAPLSB010000024.1 coordinate 119,651, forward strand.
CGGCGCGGCGCCTCAAGATTTTCGTAGACGATGAACGGCTTTGCCTCGCCTTTCACGACCGATTCGTCGACCACGACCTTCGACACGTTCTGCATCGACGGCAAGTCGTACATCACATCGAGCAGGATGGTTTCGAGAATGGTGCGCAGGCCGCGCGCGCCGGTCTTGCGATCACGGGCCTTGCGCGCAACCGCGTTGAGTGCGTCTTCCCGGAACTCCAGCGTGCAGCCTTCCATCTGGAACAGCTTGGCGAACTGCTTGACCAGCGCGTTCTTCGGCTCCTTGAGGATCGAGATGAGTGCCTTCTCGTCTAGCTCTTCAAGCACGGCAAGAACCGGCAGACGACCGACGAACTCCGGAATCAGGCCGTAGCGGATCAGATCTTCCGGTTCCACGCCGAGCAGCATGCGCGACACCTGATGGCTGTCCTTCTGCGACTTCACGTCTGCGCCGAAGCCGATGCCGGTCTTCTCGGTACGGTTCTGGATCACCTTGTCAAGGCCCGCGAAAGCGCCACCGCAGATGAACAGGATGCCGGCGGTGTTGACCTGCAGGAATTCCTGCTGCGGGTGCTTGCGGCCACCCTGCGGCGGAACGCTGGCGATGGTGCCTTCGATCAGCTTCAGCAGCGCCTGCTGCACGCCTTCGCCGGACACATCGCGGGTGATCGACGGGTTCTCGCTTTTCCGCGAGATCTTGTCGATTTCGTCGATGTAGACGATGCCGCGCTGCGCCTTCTCGACGTCGTAATCGCACTTCTGCAGCAGACGCTGAATGATGTTCTCGACATCCTCGCCGACGTAGCCGGCTTCGGTCAGCGTTGTTGCATCAGCGATCGCGAACGGCACGTCGAGCAGACGAGCCAGCGTTTCGGCAAGCAGCGTCTTGCCGGAACCGGTCGGACCGATCAGCAGGATGTTCGACTTCGAAAGCTCGACGCCATCGGTCGAGCCTTTCTGGCTCAGCCGCTTGTAGTGGTTGTAAACCGCAACCGACAGCACCTTCTTGGCCTGATCCTGGCCAATCACGTACTCGTCGAGCACCGCACGGATTTCCTGCGGCTTCGGCAGTCCCTTGACCTGCGGCTTGGCGTGGACTTCCTCGCGGATGATGTCGTTGCACAAGTCGACGCATTCGTCGCAGATGTACACCGACGGGCCCGCGATCAGCTTGCGGACTTCGTGCTCGCTCTTGCCGCAGAACGAGCAATACAGCACACGGCCACCCTGCGTGCCGCTGCGTACGTTGTCAGGCATTTCCGACCTCAATCAATGTTCTGAATCGTTATAGCATCATGTCAGGTGACAGCGGAATGACTGCAATTCCCATGCTGTGCCGCAAATCCCGCGCGGCGTCGGAAATCCGGCGCGGCCTTTGCGGACAGCAACGGCGTCATGCCGCGGCCGGACCTGCCACGCGCTTGTCGATGATGTGATCGATCAAGCCGTAGGCCTTGGCCTGCTCGGAATTCATGAAGTAGTCGCGCTCGACGTCGCTGGCAACCTTCTCGATCGGCTGACCGCAATGGTCGGCCATCAGGCGGTTGAGCTTTTCACGCAGGTACAGGATTTCCCGCGCCTGGATCTCGATGTCAGTCGCCTGACCCTGCGCACCACCGGACGGCTGGTGAATCATCACGCGCGAGTTCGGCAGCGCGAAACGCTTGCCCTTGGTGCCCGCCGACAGCAGAAACGCGCCCATGCTGGCCGCTTGCCCGATGCACATCGTCGAGACATCCGGCTTGATGAACTTCATCGTGTCGTAGATCGACAGGCCCGACGTGATCACGCCACCCGGCGAGTTGATGTACAGGTGAATGTCCTTGTCCGGATTCTCCGACTCCAGGAACAGCAGCTGGGCGACGACCAGATTGGCCATGTAGTCGTCGATCGGGCCGACGAGGAAGATCACGCGTTCCTTCAGCAGACGCGAGTAGATGTCGAACGCGCGTTCGCCACGGGCGGTCTGCTCGACCACCATCGGGACCAGCTGCGAGCGGTTGCGGAGGTCAGTCATTCGGGTATCCGGTAGTTGTTGGCGTTTTCAGGACCCGCCGGCAGTATCCGGCCGGCGGGCGCGGCTGACGATCAGTCAGCTCTATCAGGCAGGTTGGGCCTGATTCTGCGATTTCAACAAGTCTTCGAGCGACATCGACTCATCGGTCACCTGAGCGCCGGCAACCAGCAACTCGACGACCTGCTCCTCGATGACCACGCTGCGCAGGCCCTGCATCAGGTCCTGGCGCTGCTGGTACATCGTGATCACTTCGGACGGGTCCTCGAAATCGGCCGCGATGTTGGCCAGCGCTTTCTCGACCCGGGCCGGATCGAACTGCACGTTGCGAGCGTTGATGACCTCACCGACCAGCAGGCCCAGTGCAACCCGACGCTTGGCGGCAGGCTCGAACATCTCGGCCGGCAGCATCGCGCGCAGCTGTTCCGGCTTCATCTTCTGCGCCGGGTTGTTCGCGCCGATGCGGTTGGCGGTCTCGGCGCGCATGCGCTCGACTTCCTCGGCCACCAGGCCGGCGGGCACATCGATCGGGTGCAGATCGAACAGCTGATCCATCACCTCACGCTTCAGGCGGTTGTTGACAGCCTTGTTGCGCTCGGTTTCGAGCGCTTCGCGGCACTTGGCACGCAGGCCGGCTTCGCCACCTTCCTCGATGCCATGGGCCTTGAGGAACTCCTCGTCGATCTCCGGCAGGCGCGGCTCGCGCACTTCCTTGAGATTGACGGTGAACACGGTCTTCTTGCCGGCCAGCGTCTCGTTGCGGTAATCGGCCGGGAAGTTCACCTCGACGTCGAAGGTTTCGCCCGCCGAGTGACCAAGCAGCCCGTCCTCGAGGTCAGGCAGGAAGCGTCGTTCGCCGATCTCGATCGCGGCGTTCTCGCTCTTGCCGCCCTGGAAGGCTTCGCCATCGAGCTTGCCTTCGAAATCGAGCGCCACCACGTCGCCCTTCTGCGCGCCGCGCTCGACCGCCGCCAGCGTGCGGCGCGACTTGCGCAGGTTTTCGATCAGCCGCTCGACGTCGGCATCGGTCACTTCGACCTGCGGACGGGTCAGCTTCAGCGTCGACAGGTCGCCAAGCGTGATGTCCGGATAGACATCGAAGCTGGCGACGTAGGTCAGCGGCTGGCCGACGGCTTCCGCCTTGACCTCGAAACTCGGCTGGCTGGCCGGCTGGATCTTCACCTGGTCAAGCGCCTGCGGCCAGGTCGTGCGGACCAGTTCGCTGACCGCGTCATTGCGCGCGTCGGCGCCGTACTGCTGCTGGATGACCTTCAGCGGGGCCTTGCCCGGACGGAAGCCCGGAACCCGTGCGCGGCTGGCAAAACGCTTGATGCGCTCGCCGATTTCGCGCTCGAAGCGGTCGGCCGGGATCGTGACATGCAGCCGGCGCAGCAGGCCGCCAGCGGATTCGACTTGGACTTCCATCGTTAAAGACTCTTCAGGATTGTGGTGATGATGAGTGGCCGCCTTGCCCGGATCGGGTCGCTTGGCGGTCTGTCGTGACGCGGTCAACGTGATCTCGGCAGCAATGGTCCGTCATAGGGACAACAGCGGCTCGGTTTACGGGTGTGCGAAAGGCGAGACTCGAACTCGCACGCCTTGCGGCGCTGGAACCTAAATCCAGTGCGTCTACCAATTCCGCCACTCTCGCCCGTTCTTCGCGCCGGATTTCTGCCAAACATGCCCTTCGGCGCAATGCCGAAGTATATCAGCGGCCCACTGGCCAAAGTCCCGCGCGCTGCAGCGTCGCGGCGGGCCGTGATCGGCTGCCGTCAAGCTGCCAGAATGCGGCCGCCGGAGACTGTCATCCCGGACTCTTGCTGCACTGCCTGCCACGACTGTCGTCCATGCTCTCCGGCCCCGCTCGCGCCCTGCTGCTTCCCGGCCTCGTCATCCTGCTGATCGCGGCAGTGCCGCTGAGCCTGAGCGTCGGCATGATCCAGATCGACTGGCCACGCATCGGCGACGACGACACCGCCAGCATTGCGCTGCTGCAGTTGCGTCTGCCCCGAGTGCTGCTGGCCGTGCTGATCGGCGCCGTGATGGCGCAGACCGGGGCGGTCGCGCAGGCGCTGTTCCGCAATCCGCTCGCCGAGCCGGGACTGATCGGCGTATCGGCCGGTGCGGCACTGGCGGCCGCACTCGTGCACACGGCGCTGGTCGGCGCCAGCGCCGTGGCGGTGCTGCCGCCGAGCCTGCTGCTGCCGATCGCCGCATTCGCTGGCGGCCTCGCGGCAGCGTTTGTCGTGCTGCGGCTGGCGCGCCGCGACGGCCAGACCGACATGACCACGATGCTGCTGGCCGGTACTGCCATCAATGCGTTCGTCGCCGCGATCGTCGGCCTGCTGTCGGCGCGTGCCGACGATGCCGGCCTGCGCGGCTTCACGTTGTGGATGTACGGCAATCTCGGCCGTGCCGGCTGGAACGAAATCGCCGTCGCTGCACCGCTGCTGCTGGCGGTCGGCCTGTGGCTGCCGCGCGAGGCGCGCGGCCTTGACGCGCTGCTGCTCGGCGACGCGGAAGCGCAGCACCTCGGGATCGACGTCGAACGCCTGAAGCGTCGGCTGCTGATCGCCGTCGTGCTGGCGACCGGCGCTGCCGTGTCGCTGGCCGGCGTCATCGGCTTTGTCGGTCTGGTGGTACCGCATGCGATCCGGCTGCTCGCCGGGCCCGGCCACCGGCTGCTGATGCCGGCCTCTGCCCTGTTGGGCGCCATCCTGCTGACCCTGGCCGACACCGTTGCGCGAACGGCAGCGGCTCCGGCGGAATGGCCGGTCGGCGCCTTGACCTCGGCACTCGGTGCCCCGTTCTTCCTTGCGTTGCTGCTGCGCATGCGAACCCGGATCGGCCTGCCATGACGCTTGCCGCGACAACCGTGACCTGCATCGCCGGCCAGCGCCGTCTGCTGGACGCCGTCAGCCTGCAGGTGACACCCGGCGCGCTGCATGTGCTGCTGGGCCCGAACGGTGCCGGCAAGTCGACCTTGCTCGGCGTGCTGGCCGGCGATCGGCGGCCACAGGCCGGACAGGTCACGCTCGACGACCGGCCGCTTGGCGAATGGCCGACGATCACCGTGGCGCGCCGCCGCGCCGTGATGATGCAGCGCGATGAACTGCGCTTCCCGTTTTCAGTCGACGAGGTGGTCGCATTGGGCCGTCTGCCCTGGCAACGACGCGCGAACGCCGCCGGCGAGCGCGCCATCGTGGCGTCGTCGCTGGCGCAGGCCGGTGCCGCCCAGCTGGCCGGACGCCGCTATCCGGAACTGTCCGGCGGCGAGCGCGCACGCGTGCAGCTGGCACGCGCACTTGCACAGATCCACGCCGACGACGGTGACGCGGCCGCCCGCTACCTGCTGCTCGACGAGCCGACGGCAAGCCTCGACTTCGCGTTCCAGCACCAGGTGCTGCTGACCCTCAGGCAACTTGCTGATCGCGGCACCGGCGTGCTGGCCATCCTGCAGGATCCGAACCTGGCACTGCGCCATGCGGACGCGGTCAGCCTGCTCGCCGCTGGCCGCGTGGTCGCCTCCGGATCACCGGCATCGGTGCTCGACGCCGATCGCCTGAGCGCGGTCTACGGCCTGCCGATCGTCGCTGCGAAGGTGGCTGACGGACCGCCGACACTGCTGGTGGCCAAAGGCTTGCAAGGGATCCCCGAATGACCCTCACTCGTCTGGCCTCCGCTTCCGAACCATGTCATCGTTTCGCCATGCCCAACTGTCTCCTGCCGCTGAGCGAATGAGCTCGACGCATGCCGGACCGCGTGCCGCCGACGCCGGTCTGCGCTGGAATCAGGGCCTGCAGTTCCGGATCGCCTGCCTGTTCGCGATCCTGCTCGCGATACTGGCCAGCGTGGCCTTCTACGCGGCCGAGCGTCTGATCAGCGGCGGTGTGGAACAGGCCAGCTACCGGCACGAAACATCGATCAATCGCCGTCTGCTGGCGGAGACGCAGCAGGTGCTGCGCGCCACCGAGCAGTTCGCGCAGACCCTCGCTCTGACCGCCGGCCACAGCGATGCAGCCACGATCACGCAATTGGGCGAAGCACTGCTGCAGGGCCTGCCGATCGCCAGCTTCGGCCTGTGGCCCGAGCCGGTATCGACGGCACCGGGCGCGCGCCACGGCAATCGCTATTGGCAGATCACCGTCGGCGGCAGGCCGCAGTTGCGCGGTGACGATGCCAGCACGGCGGTCGCCTGGTGGCGCGAGCCCTGGTACACGACGGTACGACTGGCGGGCGGCTTGGTGCATGGCTGCCAGTGGTCGGCACCGTATCGCGATCCGCTGCTGACGCGCGATGTCGTCACCTGCAGCGTGCCGCTCACCGGTGCCAACGGCTTCGAAGGCGTGGCCACGGTCAGCCTGGATGTCGGGGGTCTGGACCGGCAGCTGCTTGCCATCGACGGCGAGCAGCACAGCTATGCAGTGCTTGCCGACCGCCATGGGCGATTGCTGGCGCTGTCGGCGATGGCGCGCGGCAAGCTCGGCATCGGGGCCTCCGAGGTGGTGACACTCGACGCGCTGGCGGCGCGCCATCCCGGCTACGCCGCCGTCGCCACGCAGTTCCGCGAGCGCGATCAGCGCTTCCGCGCCGCTGCACTGCGCTCCACCCACTACGACGCGCGCCTGGTGTCGTCATTGAAGGACAACACGCGCAACCTCAGCCGTGACGCGGCCGAAGATGCGCTGGCCGCCGTCTGGAATGCGGCCGATGGCAACACCGAAGCGGCCACTGCACCGCTGCGCTTCGAGAACGATCCGGTGCTCGGCGAGACCAGCTACGCGCTGCTCTCGACGATTCCGGGCAGCCACTGGCTGCTGCTCAGCGCGTCGGCGGCACGCGACGGCAGTGACGCCTCTGTGTACCTCACCCAGCAGGTGCTGGCGATCACGCTCGGGGGCTCGGTACTGGTGCTGGTATTGAGCTTCTCGCTGCTGCGCCGCCTCGTGTTCCGGCCGCTGCGCGCGATGGGCATGGCGCTGGCCGACACCACGCTCGAAGCCCGCACGCCGACGCTTGATGAATCCGGTGCCGGCGAATTGCGCCTGATCGCGCACTGGCACAACGAGCGCAGCGAACGGCTGGCCGAAATGCGCGACCGCGCCGACATCGCCACCACCCAGCTGCATGCCGAGAACAGCGAGCGCCTGCGCACCCAGGACGCCCTGCTGCGGCTTGGCGAGCGGCTGCGGCTGCTGACCGAAAGCGTCGACGAAGGTCTCGTGGTCCTCGACGAGCGCGGCGACATCGAAGATCTGAACGGTCATGCCCAACAGTGGCTCGGCAATGATCCTTCGGTCCTGCGCGGCCAGCCGTTCTCCACTGTATTCGCGGCCCGTGTCGGCAGCCTCGACGGACCACCGCTGCCCGATCTGATGCACAAGCTCCGGGAGGACGGCGTTCGGCTCGACTATCCGGACGGCGTGCTGGTGCCGGGCAAAGGCGGCCTCGGCATCGCGCTTGGTATCAGTGCGATTCCCCTGCGCAGCCGTTTCAATCGACTCAGCGGCGCGGTGATCGTCATGCGCCGGATCGACCCCGACGCCAACGTTGGCGGTCGCGCCGGCGGGTCGCCCGGTACCGCGCTGACCGGCGACTTCGTCGATCCGGTGACCGGCCTCGGCGGGCGGCAGGCTTGCGAGCGGCGCCTGCGCGAAGTGCTCGGCCGGGTACGCGATCAGCCGTCGAACGCGCACTGGCTTCTGGCCAAGCTGGACTTCGCGGAACTGCGACGGGTTCGCGAAACGCGCAGCCACGACGACGCCGACACCCTCGCCGCCCGTTGCGGCGAGCGTCTGGCGGCGCTCAGAGGCGGCTCCGAGCAGGTCTTCCGGCTGGCACCGGATCGCTTCGGCTTGCTGATCGAGGCGGACACCGCAGAACAGGCGCTTGCGCAAGCCAAGACCTTGCAGCAACAGATCGCCGAACAGCGTCTGCTGGACGGGGAGCAGTGGATCGAACTGCAGGCCGCGATCGGCTTGTGCCGAATCGATGCCGACGTCGATTCACCTGCGGAAGCCATGCGCCGTGCCGGTCTTGCCTGCGATCACGCGCGCAATGGCGATGCGGTGGTCCTGCACGACGAAGCCTTGGAAACCGGGCGTGCCGGCAACGACGATCTGCTCTGGGTACGACGCATCGAGCGCGGGCTCGAACACCGGCTGTTCCATCTGACCACGCAGTCGATCCAGCCGGCGCGCAGCCATGCCAATGACGGCGAAGTGTTCGACGTGCTGCCGTCGCTGGAAGACGAGGAGGGCTTCTGGGCACCGCTGTCGGCATTCCTGCCAGTGGCCGAGCGGCACCAGCTCGGCGTGCAGCTCGACCAGTGGGTGATCCGCATGCTGTTCGAGCGGCTCGCCGCCAGCCCCGATCTCGGCGTGCGGCTGGCGTTCTGCACCATTCACCTGTCGGCCGATTCGCTTGCCGACGCTTCTCTGATCGATTTCGTTGCCGACAGCATCAACCGCAATCCGCAGGTCCCGGTCGGCAAGCTGTGCTTCATGCTGCGCAACGACACGCTGACCGATCATCCGCAGCAGGCGATGCGCTGTCTGGAGTCGCTGCGGGCACTGGGCTGCCGCACCGCCATCGACCATCGCAACGGCCGCCAGATCGCGTACATCGATCTGCTGCGCAAGCTGCCCGTCAGCCTGCTGCGGCTCGATGCCCGCAGCTTCGCTCGCATCGTCGACGATCAGGTCGAACAGACGCTCGCCGAAACCGCGATCCGACTGGCGCGGCTGAACGGCTCGCGGACCCTGATCACCGAAATCGACAGCGAAGCCCAGGCCACGGTCTGGCGTCGCCTTGGCGCCGACTACCTGCAGGGTTCGGCGATTGCCCGGCCGTCACCGGTACCGTTCAAGGCTTGATCGCGACGCCGGAAGCCGGTGTCACGCTAAGACGCCAAGACGCGAAGAAAAGCCAAGCCTCGGGAAGTCGCTCGCGCAGCCGGTTACATCTTTATTCGTCGTTCTTTCTTTGCGTCTTTGCGCCTTTGCGTGAGACCCGCGCCGCGCGCGCTCAAGCCCGCTCGACCCGATCGACGCGCAGCTCTAGCGTTTCGCGGTCCTGCCAGCGGTTGATCGCCAGCTGGTAGACCACGCGGACGCGGCCGTCCTCGACCGCCGTTTCCGCGCCGTTGAAGTGCACCGCGTTGATCACGCCGGCCGGGCCTTGCAGGCGATAGCGGACGTGGTTGCCATCCTTGCCGACCGGCCGCAGGTCGACGATGTCGAACTGACCGTCGAAGCGCGGTTCCGGAAAGCCCTGCCCCCAGGGGCCGGCGGACTCGATCTCGACCGCGGTCGCGATCGAGAACTCTGGCCCGCGCAGTTCGCCATCGCTGTCGATGACTTGCGCCAGCGCGTCGTCGTCGAGCATGGCCCGGCACTGGGCATCGAACACCGTGCGGAACGCCGCCAGACCTTCTTCCGGCAGCGTCAGGCCGGCCGCCATCGCATGACCGCCGAAGCGGGTGATCAGGCCGGGGTACTGCGCATCGATCGCCGCCAGCGCATCGCGCAGATGCAAGCCCGGAATCGAGCGGCCCGAGCCTTTCAGCATGCCGCGCTCCTGCGCTCGGGCAAACGCGATCACCGGGCGGTGCAACGCGTCCTTCACTCTTGAGGCGACCAGACCGACCACGCCTTCGTGCCAGTCCGGCTCGTGGACGGTGACGCCGATGTCGTCGCTTTCAGCGACCAGCGCCAGCGCGTCATCGCGCATCTGCGCTTCGATGCCGCGCCGCTCGCGATTGAGCTTGTCGAGTTCCTGAGCGATCGGCAGTGCGCTGTCGCGATCCGGCGCCAGCAGGCATTCGATGCCGCGACGCATGTCATCAAGCCGTCCGGCGGCGTTCAGGCGTGGCCCCAGCACGAAGCCGAGATCGGACGCGTTGATGCGCTCAGGCGTGCGGCCGGCCGCTTCGAGCAGCGCCATCAGACCCGGCCGCGCGCGGCCGGCACGGATGCGGTTCAGGCCCTGCTGCACCAGCACGCGGTTGTTGTAGTCGAGCTTGACGACATCGGCGACCGTGCCAAGCGCGACCAGATCAAGCAGATCGGCGAGGTTCGGACCATTGCCGCTGCCGAAGGCACCCTCGCTGCGCAGCCGGGCGCGCAGCGCCAGCAGCACGTAGAACATCACGCCGACACCGGCCAGATGCTTCGACGGGAACGGGCAGCCCGGCTGGTTGGGATTGACGATCGCCGCCGCCGCCGGCAGTTCCGGCCCGGCCAGATGGTGATCGGTGACCACGACCGGCAGACCGAGGCTGTTCGCGTGATCGATGCCGGCCAGGCTGGCGATGCCGTTGTCGACGGTCACCAGCAGTTCGGCACCCGCTGCCAGCGCCAGATCGACCAGCGGCGGCGACAGGCCGTAGCCCATCGTGAACCGGTTCGGCACCACGTAACCGACACTGGCCGCGCCGAGCGCTTTCAGGCCCAGCGTGGCCACCGCACAGGCGGTGGCGCCATCGGCGTCGTAGTCGCCGGCGATGACGATGCGCTTTCCATCGCGGATCGCAGCGGCCAGCAGTGCAGCGGCCGCATCGATGCCGAGCAGGCGATCCGGCGGCAGCAGGTGCTTCAGCTCCAGCGCCAGCTGCGCCGGATCGCGCAGGCCGCGCGCCGCATAGACGCGGCGCAGCACCGGCGACAGCGAAGCCGGCAGGGCTTGCGGCTCGCCCGGCGGGCGACGGCGGATCAGCGGGGTTTTCATCTGGACAGTTTCAGGCTTTTTGCGTACGGGCTTGCGAACGTCAGGCGCACGCAAAGGCGCCAGGACGCTAAGAAAGGCAAAACCTCATAAAACGACAAAAGCTTCGGATCTCGCGATCGAAGCTTTGTCGTTGCCGCTGTCAGCTTTTGCTTGGCGTCTTGGCGCCTTTGCGTGAGGCGCTGTGCGACGTCACGGGACGGCGCGGGCCCGGCCGCTCAGAGCCGATCGACCAGCACCCGCTCGACCGCACTGCGCACGGCGTCGACTTCGATCAACTGCGGCAGACCGGCCTTGAGGATGATGTCCGGGTCCTTCATGCCATTGCCGGTCAGCGTGCAGACGATCGACGAGCCGGCCGGAATCTTGCCGCTCTTCAGATCGCGCAGCGCACCGGCCAGCGAGGTCGCCGAAGCCGGTTCGCAAAACACGCCTTCCTGCTCGGCGAGCAGGCGCTGGCAGGCGAGGATTTCGGCGTCCGAGCATTCGTCGAACCAGCCGCCGGATTCCTGCTGGACGATCCACGCCGGGTCCCAGCTCTGCGGATCACCGATGCGGATCGCGGTGGCGACCGTTTCCGGGTTCTTGACCGCCGCACCGCGCATGAACGGCGCGCTGCCGGCGGCCTGATAGCCGATCATCTTCGGGCGCTTGGCCTTGCCGCCGGCCTGCCCGAACTGGCAGTTACCGTTGCACAGCAGGCAGGACTTGGTGCCGACGCCGGTGCACTCGGTGTAGCCGATCCAGTGCGCGGTGATGTTGCCGGCGTTGCCGACCGGCAGGCAGTGGTAGTCCGGAGCTTCGCCAAGTGCTTCGACAATCTCGAACGCGGCGGTCTTCTGGCCCTGCAGGCGATACGGGTTGACCGAGTTCACCAGCACCACCGGCGAGGTTTCCGACACTTCCTTGACCAGGCGCATGCCGTCATCGAAGTTGCCTCTGACCTGCACGATCACCGCGCCGTGGACGACCGCCTGGGCCAGCTTGCCCATCGCAATCTTGCCTTCCGGAATCAGCACGAACGACTTGATGCCGGCGCGTGCCGCATAGGCAGCCGCGGCCGCCGAGGTATTGCCGGTCGAAGCGCACAGGATGGCCTTGGCGCCGCGATGCACGGCCTCGGTCACGGCCATGGTCATGCCGCGGTCCTTGAACGAACCGGTCGGGTTGGCGCCTTCGAACTTCACGTAGATGTCGGCTTCGACGCCTTCGTGGCGAACGAGGTTTTCCAGCTTGATCAGCGGCGTGCGGCCTTCGCCAAGGCTGATCGCCTTGGCTTCCGGCGGCAGGGGCAAACGGCTGCGGTAGGCGTCGATGAGGCCGGTGTAGCGGGTCACGTTTTTGCTCCAGATTTTGTAGCCCTGCTCCCACTGGGAGCAGGGTTGGGATGCGGGAGCGCCGTTTCCGGCATCGCCACCCTGAATCGAGCGGCGCCCCTCACCCCGGCCCTCTCCCGGCGGGAGAGGGGGAAAGGCGGCTATTTATTCAAAATGCTCGACGCGCAGCCGGCTCATGTCAGCCCGGACGAACGGCAGCGCGCGGATGCGTTCGAGTGCGGCGTCGAAACGGCTGCCGCTGATCACCGAGGTGATGATCGCGATACGCGCGTCATCAAAGTCCTCAGGCTCCTTCTGCAGGATCGCCTCGATCGAGATATCGGCTTCGGCGAGGATCGAGGTCAGTGCGCGCAGCACGCCCGGCTCGTCGGCGACGGTCAGGCGCAGGTAGTACGCCGACTCCACCGCCTCGATCGACAGCGACGGCTGCGTAGCCAGCGCAGCCGCAGTGAAGCCGAGCGCCGGCACCACCGGCTTCGCACCGTTCAGGCGCGCGATGTCGATCAGATCGGCAACCACGGCGGAGGCGGTCGGCTCGCCGCCGGCACCACGGCCGACGTAGACGGTCTGGCCGACCGCGTTGCCGTGGACACGGACTGCGTTCAGCGCGCCATCGGTCTTGGCCAGCAGATGTTCGTCCGGCACCAGCGTCGGATGGACGCGCAGTTCGACACCGTGTTCCGAACGCTTGGCGATACCGAGCGACTTGATGCGGTAACCCAGCTCGCGCGCCAGCTGGATGTCCTGCGAATGAACCTTCGACAAGCCTTCGGTGGCAACCGCCGCGAAGTTCAGCGGCGTGCCGAAAGCGATCGACGCGAGGATCGTCAGCTTGTGGGCGGCGTCGATGCCTTCGACATCGAAGGTCGGATCGGCTTCGGCATAGCCGAGCTTCTGGGCATCGGCCAGCGCATCGGCGAAGCTCTGCCCCTTCGCGGTCATCTGCGTCAGGATGTAGTTCGACGTGCCGTTGATGATGCCGGCGAGGCTGTCGATGGCATTGGCCGTCAGGCCTTCGCGCAGCACCTTGATGATCGGGATGCCGCCGGCCACCGCCGCTTCGAATGCCAAGCTCAGGCCACGGGCGTTGGCTTCGGCAATCAGCGCGTTGCCGCGCTCCGCGATCAGCGCCTTGTTGGCGGTGACCACCGACTTGCCGCCGGCCAGCGCAGCGAGGATCAGATCATGGGCGAGTTCGGTGCCGCCGATCAGTTCGCAGACCACGTCGACATCGGCGGCCACCACCGCTTCCGGAGTCGCGTGAACGCGAATGCCGTCGAGCACGCAATCCCGCTTGGCGTTCGCGGTGCGCACCGACACATCGGTGACCACGATCGGCCGACCGGCACGGGCGGCGATCACGTCGGCATTCTTCGCCAGCACGCGGACCACACCCTGTCCGACGGTACCGAGCCCGACGATACCGACCTTCAACGGGGAAACGCTCATGCCTTCTCTACCTTCTCGGTTTTTTCAGGCTTCGCAACCGATTCAGTCTTGACGCTGCCCTTGAGGAATTTCTTGATCGAGCGTGTCGCCTGCCGCGTGCGGTGCTCGTTCTCGATCAGCGCAAAGCGCACGTAGTCGTCACCGTATTCGCCGAAGCCGATGCCCGGCGATACCGCGACCTGCGCCTTTTCCATCAACTGGCGGGAGAACTCCAGCGAGCCGAGATGACGGTGCGATTCCGGGATCTGCGCCCAGATGAACATCGTCGCCTTCGGCTTGGTCACCGGCCAGCCGGCAGCCAGCAGACCTTCAACCAGCACGTCGCGGCGCTTGCGATACATCTCGCAGATTTCGGCGACGCAGTCCTGCGGGCCTTCGAGCGCGGCAATCGAAGCGACCTGGATCGGCGTGAACATGCCGTAATCGAGGTAGCTCTTGATGCGAGCCAGGGCGGCGACCAGCGTCGGATTGCCAACCATGAAGCCGACGCGCCAGCCCGGCATGTTGTAGCTCTTCGACAGCGTGAAGAACTCGACCGCCACATCCTTGGCACCCGGCACCTGCATCACGCTCGGCGCCTTGTAGCCGTCGAACACGATGTCGGCGTAAGCCAGATCGTGAATCAGCCAGATCTGGTGCTCGCGGCAGATCGCCACGGCACGCTCGAAGAAGTCCAGCTCCACGCATTCCGCCGTCGGGTTCGACGGAAAATTGAGGATCAGCATCTTCGGCGTCGGTGTCGATTCCTTGATCGCTTTGCGCAGTTCCTCGAAGAAGATGTCGTGGTTCGGATCATCGGCCGGGAAGCGCACATGGCGCACGTCGGCACCGGCCAGCACCACGCCGAACGGGTGAATCGGATAGGCCGGGTTCGGCACCAGCACGGTGTCGCCGGGGGCCAGGGTCGCGAAGGCCAGATGGGCCAGACCTTCCTTGGAGCCGATCGTCGCGATGACTTCGGTTTCGGCGTTCAGGTCAACGTCGTAACGGCGCTTGTACCAGGTCGCCATCGCCCGGCGCAGGCGCGGAATGCCCTTCGACACCGAGTAGCGGTGGGTATGGGTGCCGTCCTCGTCATGGACTTCCGGGCGCACGTAGTCGCTTTCGGTGCCGCGGACCGAGGCTTCGACCAGCTTGTCGACGATGTGCTTCGGCGTCGGCTGATCGGGGTTGCCCATGCTGAAATCGATGACGTCCTCGCCACGAGCTCGGGCCGCCTTCTTCATTTCACCGACGATGTTGAAGACGTAGGGCGGCAGGCGCTCGATGCGCGGGAAGACGGTGTTCAAGGATTCCTCGGACGGCTCGCGTGGGTGCCGGATCGGCACGATGTGGGGGTTTTACGGATGGAGGGCTGCAGAAAAAGCCCGTAATTACAGCACGGGCGGGCAAACAGCGCCAAGCCGTGCCGAACCGTCGCAGGCGTCGGCGGTGAATCCATCGGCGCCGAACGGCCGTACAGGGGAGCGCTCTTACCTGTCACGAGACATTCCGATGAAATCGACGACGCTGTCGCTGCTGCCGAAGTCCTCGCTGCGGCTCGCCATGGCGCTGACCATGGCCACCGTGCTGGCCAGCACGCAGTTTGCCGGCGCCGCACTGGCTGCGCTGAAGGTCGGCAAGCAGGCACCGGATTTCACCACCACGGCATCGCTGGCCGGAAAGCCGTTCGAGTTCCATCTGGCCGATGCGCTGAAGAAAGGCCCGGTGGTGCTGTATTTCTACCCGGCGGCGTTCACCAAGGGCTGCACCATCGAAGCGCATCTGTTCGCCGAAGCGACCGAGGACTTCGAGGCGCTGGGCGCAACCGTGATCGGCGTGTCGAAGGACGATATCGAGACACTCAACAAGTTCTCGGTCAGCGAATGCCGGAACAAGTTCGCCGTTGCTGCCGACCCGACGCTGGCGATCGCGAAGTCCTTCGACACCAAGATCCCGCTGGTCTCGTATGCCGATCGCACCTCGTTCGTGATCCTGCCGGATTCGACGATTTCCTACGTCCACTCGGCAATGAGCCCGGATGAGCACGTCAAGAACACGATGGCAGCGGTGCAGGCCTGGAAAGCGTCACAGACGCGCTGACTCCTGACCTGAGCACGCCAGCCGGCGGCGTGACGCACGGAAACAAAGCCCCGTTTCAGTGCGTATCGACACTTTTTGGGGCGACTCGGGTATGTTCCGCCGGCGAAAACGCAGCCTGCCGTGACCGGCGCCGCGTTGTTCGCCGCATCGACGGCGCGTGGGAGCGCGCTGCATCCATTTCCGGGGAATTGACCATGCTGAATCGCGCACTGCTGCTGAATCGCGGACGACTGTCCGCTCGTCTGGCCTTCCGGGTCGCCCTGCTGGCGATGATCGGGGTCGCCCCGGCCGCACTTGCCGACGACGCTGCGGCCACGCCTGACGCAGCCGCCGGCAGCAATGATCCGGCCCAGCTGAAGACGGTGACGGTGACCGCCGAGCGCCGCCGCGAGAACATTCGTGACGTGCCGATCTCGGTGTCGACGCTGTCGGACGAAAACCTCGGCGTGTTCGTGTCCAACGGTCAGGACGTGCGCCTGCTGGCTGCCCGCGTGCCGAGCCTGAACATCGAATCGTCGTTTGGCCGCGCCTTCCCGCGCTTCTACATTCGCGGCTACGGCAATACCGATTTCGATCTCAATGCCTCGCAGCCGGTGTCGCTGGTCTATGACGACGTGGTGCTGGAAAACCCGCTGCTGAAGGGCTTCCCGATCTTCGACCTCGCCCAGATCGAAGTCGCCCGCGGCCCGCAGGGCACGCTATTCGGCCGCAACACCCCGGCCGGTGTCGTGAAGTTCGATTCAGCGAAGCCGACCTTCGACCGCGAGGGCTACTTCAACTTCTCGACCGGCACCTACCTGACCACCAACGTCGAATCGGCCTACAACCTGCCGCTGTCGAAGACCGTTGCGCTACGCGTCTCCGGCCTGCTGCAGCGTCGCGAGGACTGGGTCGACAACAGCTTCCGGACCGACGGCAAGACCTCGCTGGAGGGCTATACCGACGGCGCTTTCCGCGCTCAGCTGCTGTACCAGCCAACGTCGACGTTCAGCGCGCTGTTCAACATCCACACGCGCCAGCTCGAAGGCACGGCGCGTCTGTTCCGCGCCAACATCATCGAACCAGGCACCAATGACCTGGTCGATGGCTTCAAGCGCAGCGAGGTTGCGATCGACGGCCGCAACGAGCAGGACCTGCACGGTACCGGCGGCAGCGTGCGCCTGCGCTGGGACGTCGGCTCGTACAGCCTGCACTCGATCTCCGGCTACGAGCATGTGGTGTCGTACAGCCGCGGCGATATCGACGGTGGCTTCGGCGCCGCGTTCGCGCCGCCGTCCGGCCCCGGCTTCATCCCGTTCCCGGCCGAGTCGGCCGACGGCTTGCCGAAGCATCAGCAGCTGACCCAGGAATTCCGCGTCGAATCGAACTACGCCGGCCCGCTGAACTTCCAGGGGGGCCTGTACTACTTCTTCGAAGACATCACCATCGACAGCTTCAACTTCGACACGCTGGCCGGCGGTACGCAGAACGGCTACGCCCGACAGGAGCAGCAGAACAACGCCGCTGCCGTGTTCGGCTCGGCCACCTATGAACTGACGCCGGACTTCAAGCTTCGCGGCGGTGTGCGCTACACGGTCGACAACAAGAACTTCGTTGCCGAGCAGCTGCAGTCGCCGATCGGCGCGCCGCCGACCGGCGAGCTGTACGCAAACCCGGACGACACCGATGTCAGCTGGGACGTCAGCGGCACCTACAAGCTGACGCCGACCGTCAGCGCCTATGCCCGCGTGGCCCGCGGCTTCCGCGCGCCGTCGGTGCAGGGCCGCCTGCTGTTCGGCTCGACCTTGTCGGTGGCCAAGTCGGAAACCGTGCTGTCGTACGAAACCGGCATCAAGGCCGACCTGTTCAACAAGCGCGCGCGCATCGCCTTCAACGTGTTCCGTTCGGAAGTCGAGGACCAGCAGCTGACGGCCGTCGGCGGCGGCGCCAACTTCAACACGCTGATCAACGCCGACAAGGCGCTGCTGCAGGGTGCTGAACTCGACTTCAAGGCGATCCTGTCGCAACACGTGCTGATGACCCTCGGTGCCAGCTACAACTACACCGAGATCCAGGATGCCGGCCTCGCCGTCGCTCCCTGCGGCAGCGGCTGCACCGTGCTGGATCCACGTGTTGGCGAATCGAACACGGTGATCATCGACGGCAACCGCCTGCCGCAGGCACCGCGCGTCACCGGCAACGCCACCTTGCGCTACGGGCGTCAGATCGGTGCAGGCGAAGCCTTCATCCTCACCGACTGGGCCTACCGCAGCACGGTCAACTTCTTCCTGTACGAGTCGGTCGAGTACAAGGGCAAGTACCTGCTCGAAGGTGGACTGCGCGCCGGCTACCTCTGGGGTGACGGCCGCTACGAAGTGGCCGCGTTCGCGCGCAACATCACCGGCACGACGCGGGTGGTCGGCGGCATCGACTTCAACAATCTGACCGGCTTCATCAACGAGCCGCGCCTGATTGGCGCCCAGATCAAGGCCAGCTTCTGAGCGTGACGGCTGCGTCCCGGTCTGCGCTTGCGCGCAGGCCGGGACGCAAGCTGCCAAGCTGTCGGCAGATTCCTCTTGCCGACTTCAGCACCATGCATCCCTCCCGTTTCATCGTCGCGATCGGCTTCTGCCTGTCGTCGACCGCCTACTCCGCGGCCTCCCCCGCCACAACCGCCACGGCCGTGCCTTCGAAGGCCGCTGCCGCCGGCCTGCCACGCATCGGCACCCGCTATGTGCCGGGCACTGCCGCAGCCTCGGAAAGCCTGCCGATCGACAAACCCTGGGACCAGTTGCTGGCCAGCCAGCAAGCGCAGTTCAAGCGCTCCTGGTACGACGACATGCCGGACGCCGACGAGCCGCCGTACCCGCTCGCAGGCCCTGCGGAAATGATGGGCGACATCATCAAGATCAAGCAGGCACTGACGGTGACCGGCCCGCTGTTCGCGACCGTGCTGGTCGACGAGGCCGGCAAGGCGGTTCAGGTCACCTTCCACCAGATTCCGGACGAGCGCCTGCGCGAAGTGCTCGGCTACGCGCTGCTGAAGCCGCAGTTCAAGCCGGCGCGCTGCGGCGGCAAGGCCTGCGTCATGGAATATCCGGTGATGGCCAGCTTCGAAGGCGGCGTGCCAGCCGCCGCACCGGTTTCCGGCCCGGCAGCGACACCTGCAGCAGCCCCGTCACCGCCAACGTCGGCTCGCTGAACGCAAGCGCCGCTCAGCGCGGCGGCAGCAGCGAAACCGGGTCGACCGGTCGTCCGCGATCGCGGACCTCGAAATGCAGCAGCGGCTTGTTTTCTGGCCCCAGGCCCAGCTCGGCGATCGGCTGACCGGGCCCGACGGTCTCGCCTTCCTCGACCAGCCGCCGGCGGTTGTAGCCATACGCCGACAGGTACTGGTCATCGTGCTTGACGATCACCAGTTCGCCGTAGCCCTTCAGTGCTGCACCGCTGTAGACCACCTTGCCGCCGCGTGCCGCGACGATCAGCTGGCCAGCTTCGCCGGCGATATCGACACCCTTGCTCCCGCCGGCCGCAAAGCTGCGCGCCAGCGTCCCGCGCGTCGGCCATTCCCAGCTGGCGCTGCCGGTGACGATCGGGATCGGTGCTGACGGCTCGGCAACCGGCGCACTGAGCGGCGCTGCCGACGATGGCGCCGCTGCGACCGCAGGCGGCGGCAATGGCGAAGCAGAACCGGGTGCGGTCAGGCGCAGCCGCTGACCGGGCTTGATCGTGTAATCGCGGCCGATGCCGTTCCACGCCGCCAGTTCCCGATAGTCGAGACTGTTGCGAAAGGCGATCGAATACAGCGTGTCGCCGCGGGCCACGACATAGGTTTCGCCCGGCGTCGGCTGCGATCGGACCACCGGCGCGCCGCGGCTCACCGAATGTCGCCCGGCCTCGCTGGCGCAACCGGCCAGCAGCAGCGCCAGCAGCGCTGCCGGCAGACCGCTGCGGATCAGGCCCGCTTTCGAACCAGGAACCACAGGCCACCGACTGCAAGCGCGGCGACCACGGCCAGCGTCAGCTCGTGGGTGTAGTCGCGGATCACGCCAAGCGCGGTTTCGCCGAACCAGTAGCCGGCCGCGACCAGCACGCCGCACCAGATCGTGGCGCCCGCGAAGGTGATCAGCGCGAACGGCAGGTAGGCCATGCCGAACACGCCCGGCGGCAGCGAGATCAGATGGCGTACCACCGGAATGAAGCGGCCGATGAACGTGGCCCGCCGGGCATTGCCGAGGAACATCGCTTCCGCTTCGTGGTACTTCGCTTCGTTGATCAGCAGGTAGCGACCGAACTTGAGCAGGAAGGCACGGCCGACATGGCGACCGAGCAGGTAGTTGGCGCTGGCGCCCAGCACCGAACCGACGCCGCCGGCCAACGCGGCCAGAAACGGATCGAGACTGCCGGCGCGAGCCAGATAGCCGGCCGGGATCATCACCAGTTCCGACGGCACCGGGAACAGGCTCGATTCCAGCGCCATCAGCAGCAGGATGTCGCCGTAGCCGAGCTGTGCGACGGCATCGGCAACCCACAGCTTGAAAGCTTCGATCATGGGATCAGATTCCAGCGCCGCTCAGGCGCGACCTTCGAGCAGCGGCACGAAGCTGACCGTGGCCAGATCGGTCGCCTTGTAGCGGGTGCCGGTGCGGTCGATGCTGCGCAGCATCTGGTTGTTCGGCGGCCCGACCGGAATCACCAGACGGCCGCCGGGCGCCAGCTGTTCGAGCAATGCCCGTGGCACTTCCGACGCCGCTGCCGTGACGATGATGCCGTCATACGGGCCATGCGCATCCCAGCCGAGCGTGCCATCGGCGTAGCCAAAGTGAATGTTCCGGTAACCGAGCCCCGCCAGCCGCTTGCGGGCGATTTCCGACAGCGCCTTCAGCCGTTCCACCGAATAGACCCGCTCGATCAGCTCGCCCAGCACCGCCGTCTGGTAACCGCTGCCGGTGCCGATCTCCAGCACCCGCTTGCGGGCGCCGGTCTCGGCCGAAGGCTCGATCAGCGCCTGGCTCATCAGCCCGACCACCACCGGCTGCGACAAGGTCTGCGCCTGACCGATCGGCAGCGGCCGATTGCGGTAGGCCTCGCCCTTCCAGGCTTCCTCGACGAAGTCGTGGCGCGGGATCTTCAGCATCGCCGCCAGCACGCGCTCGTCGCTGACGCCATTGCGGCGCAGCTCGTCGACCATCTTCGCGCGACTGGCCGGCGACGCCAGCCCGAGCCCGCGGCTGTGCGGATGGTTGCCGACAATCACAGCGCCTTGGCCCAGTCGCCGAGCTTGTCCATGACGCTGTGCCGGGTCAGGTCGACCAGCAGCGGAGTGATCGACACGCGATTGTTTTCGACCGCATGGAAATCGGTACCCGGACCGGCATCGGCGCCGGGGCCGGCCGGGCCGATCCAGTAGATCGGCCGACCGCGCGGATCCAGCGCTTCGGCGACTGGTTCGGACTGCCGGCGATGGCCGAGCCGCGTGACCTCGAAGCCCTTCAGGTCTTCCCAGGGCACATCCGGCACGTTGACGTTGAGAATCGTGTGGCCGGGGAACGGATTGCGCGCCAGCTCGGCGATGATCTTCAGCGTCGCCCGCGCGCCGGTGTCGTAGTGCTGCGGGTTGTACGCCGACATCGACACCGCGATCGCTGCCGAGCCGAGATGCCGGCCTTCCATCGCCGCGGCAACGGTGCCCGAGTACAGCGTGTCGTCACCCAGATTCGGGCCGTTGTTGATGCCCGACACGACCATTTCCGGCTTTTCAGGCAGCAGGGTCGCCAGCGCCAGATGCACGCAGTCCGTCGGCGTGCCGTCGACGCAGATCGTGCCGTCGTCGTGGCGCTGGATGCGCAGCGGAACGAGGATGGTCAGCGAGTTCGACGCGGCGCTGCGGTTGCGGTCCGGCGCGACGATGTCGACGTGATGCTCGCTGCGCAAATGCCGGGCCAGTGCCAGCAGGCCGGGTGCCGTGCAGCCGTCATCGTTGGACAGAAGTATCCGCATGGTCAGGATGTCTTGAGGATTGGGCTTAGTTTACGTGGCACCGGGCTATGATGCGGCTGCCATGCCAAGCCCCGCCGACGACGCCATGCCCGACCCCGCCGACGACGTCGATTTCCGCTCGGCGATGGCCGGCGTGCAGCCGCGCGGCAGCTCCGACCGTATCGCCCCACCGCGCAAGCTGCCGCCTCCGCGTCCCCGACAGGCCGAAGCCGACGAACGCGCCGTGATGGCCGAACTGCTCGAGTTCGGCATGTTCGAGCCGGAGCTGATCGAAAGCGGCGACACGCTCAGCTATCGCGGCCCCGGCCTGCAGGATGGCGTCTGGCGCAAGCTGCGCCGTGGCGCTTACCGGGTGCGCGCCGAGCTGGACCTGCACGGCATGAATCGCGGTGACGCGCATGCGGCAGTCGGCGAATTCCTGGCCGAATGCCAGTCCAAGGACGTGCGCTGCGTGCGGATCATCCACGGCAAGGGCAATCGCTCGCCGAACACTGGGCCGGTGATCAAGACCCTGCTCGACAGCTGGCTGCGCCGGCGCAGCGATGTCATCGCCTTCTGTTCGGCCCGCCCGCACGATGGCGGGACCGGCGCCGTCTACGTGTTGCTGCGCGCGGCCCCAGCCACCGCCGGCGGCGGCTGATCCCGTGATCCGGATCAGCCTGGAAACCTGGCTGACCAGCCTGCCGCCGCGGGACGATGGCGATCTGCTGATTGGCGCAACCGGCCACCTGCGACTGTCGGCCGAGGAGCGCGCTGCCGTCAGCGAAAAGCTGCGCAGCGAGACGCTGCCAACGCTGATCAAGCGCGCCCGTCCCAGCAGGGTCACGCTGGTGACCGGGCTTGCGCCCGGTGCAGACCTTCTGTTCAAGCAGGTCGCCAGCCAGTGGCTGCGCGATGTCGGCATCCCGTTCGATACCGTGGCGTTGCTGCCGGTCCCGATACCGACGCTGATCGATGACTGGGTGAAGCGGCTCAACGAACAGCGGGTGGCGCTGGAACCGGCCACGATCGAGTCGGTGCGCGACGGCATCAAGGAACAGCTCGCGCGCTGTGCGCTGGTCGTCGATCTGCTGCGGACCGGCCCCAACGATCCCCAGCTTGGCGACGGCAGCTTCCGCCAGCACCAGTACCGGCAACTGGCCGCCTGTCTTGCCGAACAGTCGGACGTGCTGGTGGCGATCCTTCGTCCAGGCCGCAGCGGCCTGCCGGGCGGCGGCGCCGAAGTGATGGATTGGCGGCACCGGCCAGCGCGCATCCCGGCCGAGCTTTCGACGCTGCACCTGCGCCGCCCGGCGGGCGCGGGACGGCCGTTGCTGCTGATCGATCCATCGGTGGCGGCCGCTAACACGCCACCGGGCGGCGCTGGCCGCGCCATCACCGATGCCGGCGAAGCGCTGCCGCTTGCTCCGCTACAGCAGGCGCTGGCGGCGTGCCGCACGGCGCTCAAAGCCGGCAATTACCTGCTTTGCCACGACCTTGCCGAGCGCGCCCGAGCCGACGGCCTGCGCTCTCGCGAGCTTGATCACCTTGCGCTGCTGTCGCTGGCCAACGCCGGCAGCACCCAGCTGGCGCTGCGCCGGTATCGCGAACTGGGCATCGGCAGCGACGTCAACCTTGACGACCCGTACAACGTCGAGGAGTGGCTGTCGCTGAAGGGTCGCCTGCTCAAGGATCTCGCGCTGGCGGCAGGGCCGGACCGCGCGCCGGGTCTGTTCGTCGAATCGGGCGAGGTCTACGCGCAAGCCTTCAACCGCACGCGCGGCTACTTCCCCGGCATCAATGCCGCGACCATGTTGATGCTCGGTGGCCATGGCGCCGAAGCACTGGTGCTTGCGCAGCGCGTGCTCGATTCGCTTGCCGCGCTCGACGCTGCCACGGTCACCAGCGATGCCGAGCGCTATTACCGCGCCGTCACCGAGGCCGAAGCGGCATTGCTGATCGGCAGCCTCGAGCGCGTGCGCGACGCGCTGGCTCGGGCGGTGCAGTGGCAGCCCGGCAACGTCAATGCCCTGAGCCGGACCAGCACCCAGCTGCGACTGATCTGCCGCCACCTCGGCCACGACGAGTCCCATCTCGATGCGCTTCGGGTGCCGCCCGTGCTGTTCGTGCCATCCGGCAGCCGCGCCGATCTCGTGCTGCCGGCCGAAGCCTCGTTCGTCAGCATCGGCCTCAATGGTCCGCGTGAGCTCGACATCGCCGAGCATTACAGCGCGCTCGGCATCCGCGTCCATCTGGTGCTGCCGAACGCCCGCGAGCATCTGGTCGAGGAATGGCTACGTGGCCACGGGCGCCGACAGGCCGACCGGCTGCAGCAGTATCTGGACACCGGTACCGAATGCTCGATCGCGCTCGGCTTCCTGGAACAGGAAGCGGAATGGCGTGCGGCCTATGTGTCGGCGACCGCCTGCGGTCTATCGCGTCTGGAGGCCCGTCGCATCGGGGCCGGCTGGCACGATCTCGGAGACCCTCACGGCACGCAGCAGCCGAGTGCTGGCTGCGGCTACAGCGCGCCACGGCCCGTCCAGGACACGGTCGGCCTGAACGGTCACTCGGGATCGCGACGGCTGGTCGGCACGCTGTTCGCCGATTTCGCTGGCTACAGCCGCCTTGCCGATGAGGAGCAGCCGATCTTCCAGGACCTGCTGATCGGCGGCGTCGCCACCGTGCTGGCCGCGCATCAGCCACGGATCCTGCTGCAGCACACCTGGGGCGACGCGGTGCACGTGGTCACCGACGACGCCGAGACCACCGCGCGGATCGCCGCCGGCATTCACGACGTTGTCGAGCAGGCGCGCGGCGGACTCGGCGGCATGCTGGAAAAGCTCGAACTGCGCTTGTCGGCCCACTATGCGCCGGTGTTCGAAGGCATCGATCCGGTCGAAGGCACCACGACCTACTTCGGTTCGCAGCTGTCGTTCGCTGCACGGGTCGAGCCGGTGACACCGCCCGGCATGATCTTCGTCACCGAAGCGTTTGCCGCCCGGCTGATGCTCGAAGCACCGGATCGCTACGCCGCCGAATACGCCGGGGAAATCGAGCTGGCCAAGCGCTTCGGGAAGTACCGCCTGTACTCGCTGCGGCGCGGCGACATCGGCGTCTGATCCTGCTGCCGGTCAGCGTCCGCGCAGGAACAGTCGATCAAGGCCGTCGGCATCGATCTGCACCCAGGTCGGTCGCCCGTGGTTGCACTGGCCGGCGTTCGGGGTCTGCTCCATGTCGCGCAGCAGCGCGTCCATTTCCGGCAGGCTCAGCCGCCGGTTGGCCTTGATCGCCGCGCGACAGGCCATGTCGGCGAGGATGCGGTGCTGAGCGTCGAGTGCTTCGCCGAAATGCTCGGCACTTTCGGCCGCGTCGAAACCGCCGCACAGCGTGCGCAGCAACGCCGCCAGATCGGCCTTGATCAATAGCGCCGGTACCGCGCGCACGGTGATCGCATCCGGGCCACTGCGATCAATCAGCAACCCGAAGCGGCGCAGCGATTCCGCCTGCGCTTCGAGTTCATCCGCCTCGCCCTCGCCGACCGTGATCGCTTCCGGCAGCAGCAGTCGCTGCGCGGCGATGCCATCGCTGGCCAGCTCGCGTTTGAAGCGCTCGTAGATCACGCGCTCGTGCGCGGCGTGAGCATCAACCAGCACCAGCCCGTGGCGATTCTCGGCCAGCACGAAAACGCCGCGAATCTGGGCAATGGCGCGGCCGAGCGGTGCTTCGTCGCTGCTGGCTTGTACCGGCTCCGGCGCCGACATCAGAGATGGCGCCTGCTCGCGGTACAGCGGCCATGGCGAATGCTCGCGCGCTTCCGGCAGATGCTCGCGTACCGGCCACGACGGCGTGCCTGCGCTCGGCCCGTAGCGGATCGGCGCCTGTATGGGTTCGAACTCCGGTGTCGCGGCCGGTGGCGCGAACTCGACGCGATGATGCTGGCCCGGCTCCGGCCGGATCCGGCGCAACAGCTGATGCACGGCGCCGAACAGGAAATCGTGGATCACCGAAGCATCGCGAAAGCGCACTTCGGTCTTCTGCGGATGGACGTTGACATCGACCCGCGCCGGGTCCAGCTCCAGAAACAGCACGAACGCCGGATGGCGCTGCGAGTGCAACACGTCGGCATAGGCCCGCCGCAGTGCGTGGCCGAGCAGCTTGTCGCGGACATTGCGGCCGTTGACGTACAAAAACTGCAGATCGGCCTGTGCCCGGGCAAAGCTCGGCAGCGCCACCCAGCCCCACAGTCGCAGGCCCATGCGCTGCTCGTCGAGCGTCACCGCATTGGCGAAGAACTCGTCGCCGCAGACCTGGGCGATGCGTGCCGCACGCGCCGCGTCGCCGTCAGCGCGTGGCAGCTCGAAGCTGCGCCGGCCGTTGTGGCCCAGCTTCAGCCGCAGATCGAAGCGGGTCAGCGCCAGCCGCCGCAAGATCTGATCGACGTGGCGGAACTCGGTGCCGTCGGCCTTCATGAACTTGCGCCGCGCCGGCGTGTTGAAGAACAGGTCGCGCACCTCGATCGTCGTGCCCGGCGGATGGGCGGCCGGTTGCGGCGCGGCATCGTCGGGCACGCCGCTGCCGGAGACCTTCCAGCCATGTGGCTCATCACGGGTCCGCGACGTCAGCGAAAACCGCGACACCGACAGGATGCTCGGCAGCGCTTCGCCCCGAAAGCCGAAGCTGGCAACCCGCTCCAGATCATCGAGATCATGGATCTTGCTGGTCGCATGCCGGGTCAGCGCCAGCGCCAGTTCATCGCGGGCAATCCCGCAGCCGTCGTCGCGGACCCGGATCAGGTTCAGGCCACCGGCTTCAAGTTCGACCTCGATCGCGGTCGCCCCGGCATCAAGACTGTTCTCGACCAGTTCCTTGACCACTGCAGCGGGACGTTCGACCACTTCGCCCGCCGCGATCTGGTTGATCAGCTGCTCATCGAGAACTCGGATCGTGCTCATGGGCGCATCGCACCCTCGCCGGCTCGTGGACCGGCCCTGCGCGCGCTGCGCTCCGGGCGTTCGAACCTGCGCGAAGCAGTGCTTCGCAAGCGCAGCTTCTCACCTTCGCCGGCTCGTGGACCGGCCCTGCGCGCGCTGCGCTCCGGGCGTTCGAACCTGCACGAAGCAGTGCTTCGCAAGCGCAGGTTCTCACCCTCGCCAGCAGCGATCTGATCGATGAGCTGCTCGGGGAGGATCTGGATGGTCACTGCGGCCAGCTGGAAATGCGGGTGCCAAGCTTAAGGAATCGATGCAACGCGCGTGCGTGCCAACTCGCCGCAATCTCGCGCAAAGACGCAAAGACGCGGAGACGCCAAGACCAGAGACAAGTCGGGCAAAACGCGTGCTTTCTTGGCGTCTTCGCGCCTTGGCGTGCGCCCGCTTCCGAACATCAGCCAGCGTTCAGCGCTTGCGCCGTGCCGGCGTCGCCCCCGCCTTCGCTGAGACCTTGACCGGACCGGCGCTCGCCACCTGCTGCGGCCGATAGCGAGCGAAGTAGCTGCGCACGCCGTCGAAGATCGACTCGGCCATCTTGTCCTGGTAGTCCGGATCGCCGAGCAGGCTTTCCTCGCGCGGATTGGAAATGAACGCGGTTTCGACCAGCACCGACGGGATATCCGGCGACTTCAGCACCATGAAGCCGGCCTGCTGGACTTCGGCCTTCTGCAGACGGTTGATACGGCCCATGGCGTTGAGCATGCGGCTGCCGAGATCGAAGCTGGCTTCCATCGTCGCACCCTGCGAGATGTCGATCAGCACGGCAGCGACGTTGTCATCCTGCTTCTGCAGCTCGACGCCGCCGACCAGATCGGCCGCGTTCTCGTGATTGGCAATCCAGCGCGCCTGCTCGCTCGACGCACCGCGTTCTGACAGCACATAGACCGACGAGCCGTGCTGCGAGCGGTCTTCCACGGCATTGGCATGCACCGACACGAACAGATCGGCATTGACCTGCCGCGCCTTGACGGTACGGGTGCGCAGTTCGATGAAGGTGTCGCTGTCGCGGGTCAGCACGGCGCGCATGCCGGGCTCGGCGTTGATCTTCTTCGCGAGCCGGCGCGCGATCGCCAGCGTCACGTCCTTTTCGCGCAGGCCGTGCAGGCCGATGGCGCCAGGATCGGTGCCGCCATGACCGGCATCGACAGCGATGACGATGTCCTTGTCGGAGATCCGCACGCGCCCGGCGTCCTGACCAGTGACTGCTGCAGCGGCCATCGGCTGCGCCGGTGCGTCAGGTGTCACGGCGGGGACCGGCATCGGCGCCGAATTCGCTTGCGGAGGCGCGTTCGACGCGTCCGCCGAGGCGATGATCTGCTCCGGCCGGGTCGCGACCGGCGGCACTGGCGCTGCGGCTGGCGGCGTCGAACGCGGATGCTTCGGCACCAGATCGACGATCAGCCGGTAGCCATAACCTTCGCTGGCGTCGAGCCCGAACGACTGCGGCACGACCTTCTCGCCGACATCGAGCACCACGCGCAGGCCGGCTTCGCGCGGCCCGGTACGGACACTGCGGATCAGACCCTTGCCGGCACTGGCAGCCGGCATGCGCGTGCCGCGCCGGACATCGCTGAAATCGATGACGACGCGTTCCGGGTTCGGCAGCGTGAACACTTTCGGCGCGATCGCCATATCGAAATCGAACACCGCGCGGGTCGCTTCCGGACCGTCCAGCAAACGCAGTTCACGCAGCTCCGCCGCTGACGCCGAGGTCGCGGTCAGCAGCAGCAGAAGTCCGGTCAATGCACGCATGACAGCACCAGCGCAGTCGATCAAACGCAGAAGATAGTTCGGCAAGCCGCGTCGCACAAGATTTTTCTGATCGAAATCAGTGGCTAGACAGCATTTCTTCATGTTGCGGCGGGGTTTTGCAGCGCCGTTTCGAAAGCCTCGCCAAGCGCCACGGTGTCGATCACAGCCAGTCTGGCGCCGTCCTCGGCGCGCAGATCGATGATCAGGCTGGGCGGTGGCAGATGCCCGACGCCGCACTCGGGCCACTCGACCAGCCACCAGCAGCGCGTCGGCGAATGGTCGTCCAGCCCCAGTCCGTCCAGTTCATCCGGCGACTTCAGCCGGTACAGGTCGAGGTGCAGCCAGTCGCGGCCATCGATCAGGTACGGCTCGATCAGCGTGTAGGTCGGGCTGCGGATGCTGCCGGTCACGCCCAATGCGCGCAGCCAGCCGCGCACCAGCGTGGTCTTGCCGGCGCCGAGCGTGCCGTTCAGATAGACGACGCCACCGGCATGTCCGTGCAGCGCCCGCGCCAGCCGCGCACCGAGCGCTTCAGTCGCACGCTCGTCCGGAAGATGAATCGCAATGGCGCTCATGGATTCACCATCGCGCGCAGCGCGTCGACGACATCGGAAGCGATCAGCCCGCGTTCGCCGCGCTCGGCAACGGCATCGCCGGCCAGCGCATGGGCGGTGACGGCGGCGGCGGCGGCCGCCTCCAGCGACAGCCCCTGGGCCACGAATGCGGCCGCCACACCGGTCAGCACATCGCCCATGCCGCCGACACCCATGCCGGGATTGCCGTACGGGCAGACGCGCAGCGACGACGGCCCATGGACCACACTGCCGGCACCCTTGAGCACGACGGTGCCGCCGAAGCGCTGCTGGACGGCACGAATCGCGGCGAAGCGGTCACGCTGGATCTCGGCCGTGCTGACGCCGAGCAGCCGACCGGCCTCGCCCGGATGCGGCGTCAGCAGCCAGTCGTCACGATGGCGCGGCGCCTCGGCCAGCGCGTTCAGCGCATCGGCATCGACGACCTTGGGCAGCGCGGACGCGATTGCCGCTTCGAACATCGCCTGTCCCCAGGCTTCGCGGCCCAGACCCGGGCCGATCGCGATCACGTCGGCACGCGCCAGCAGCGGCGCCAGCTCGGCAACGGTTTCGACGCCGCGCACCATCAAGTCTGGCTGGGCGGCGGTCAGCGTGGCGGCGTGCGCCGCACGGGTCGCCACTGTCACCAGGCCAGCGCCGGCGCGCAGTGCCGCGCGCCCGGCCAGCAGGATCGCACCGGCCATGCCGTGATCGCCGCCAATCAGCAGCACATGACCGTGATCGCCCTTGTGGCCGGTGCGGCTGCGCTTCGGCAGCCAGCCCTGCAGTTCGGCGTTGTCGAACAGGCTGGCGACTGGCGTCATGCCGTCGTGAACGGCAGCGGGAACATCGAGTGTGGCCAGTTCCACCGTGCCGGTCTGGGCCGGGCCACGGCCGGTGCGCAGGCCCGGCTTCATCGCGATGAAGCTCACGGTCAGGTCGGCTGCGACGACCGCGCCGGGTGCGGCACCGGTATCGGCATCGAGACCGGACGGCACGTCCAGCGCCAGTACTGCAGCGCCCGCAGCATGGGCGGCATTGATCGCGCTGATCGCCGCTGCCGCATCACCGCTCGGGGCGCGGCTCAGGCCGATGCCGTAAAGCCCGTCGACGATCAGGTCGGCATCGATCCCGTCAGCCGACGCCGACCAGCGCTGCACCGCGCCAACTTCCAACCAGGCCTCGCGCGCGGTCATCGCATCGCCGCGCCGCGCTGACGACTCGCATTCGAAGACCTGCACCGCGCAACCGCTGGCCCGTGCCAGCCGCGCGACCTCGTAGCCATCGCCACCGTTGTTGCCGGGCCCGCAGAACACGGCAACGCGGCGGGCGTTCGGCCAGCGCCAGCGCGCAGCCGTCCAGGCCGCACTGGCAGCGCGCTGCATCAAGGTGTAACCGGGGATGCCGCAGACCTCGATGGCGCGGCGATCGAGTTCGCGGACCGAGGCTGCCGAATACAATCGCGCCATGATGTTTTCCATCGGCGAAGTATAAGTGGCGCCCTCCACGCTCCCGGCCCCGAACGACCGCGACTGGCCGCAGCTGATCCGCACCTGGGCGCAGGAGCTTGGCTTTGCCGATGCCGCGATCTCGACACTGGCGCTGGCCGACGACCACGCCCACCTGCAGCGCTGGCTGGCCGAAGGCCGTCACGGTGGCATGGCCTGGATGGCCGAGCACGCCGCGCTGCGTGCCGATCCGGCGCTGCTGCAGCCGGGCACGGTGACGGTGATCAGCGCGCGGCTGGACTATCGCCCTTCAGCCGCCGATGCCGAGGCGCTGCTGGCCGATCCGGAAGCGGCCTACATCTCGCGCTACGCGCTGGGCCGCGACTACCACAAGCTGATGCGCCAACGGCTCAAGAAACTGGCAGAACGATTGGCCAGCGAGATCGCACCGCACGGTTACCGCGTGTTCGCCGACAGCGCGCCGCTGCTCGAAAAGGCGCTGGCCCGCAATGCCGGGCTGGGCTGGATCGGCAAGCACACGCTGGTACTGAACCGCGAAGCGGGCTCGTGGTTCTTCCTCGGCGAAATCTGCACCGACCTGCCGATTGCCGCCTCGCCGCCGGAGCCGGCCGTGCCGCGCTGCGGCAGCTGCACGGCCTGCATCGACGTCTGCCCGACGCAGGCGATCACCGGGCCGTATCAGCTCGACGCCCGGCGCTGCATCTCGTACCTGACGATCGAGCACCACGGCGACATTCCGGAGGATCTGCGGCCGCTGATCGGCAACCGCATCTTCGGCTGCGATGACTGCCAGCTGGTCTGCCCGTGGAACCGCTACGCGAAGCTCGATGCCACACCGGATTTCGCGCCGCGCCATGCGCTCGACACCGCGCGGCTGATCGAGCTGTTCGCCTGGCAGGAGGACGAATACCTGCGCCGCACCGAAGGCATGGCGCTACGCCGTGCCGGCTACACGCGCTGGCTGCGCAACATCGCCGTGGCGATCGGCAACGCGCTGGCGGACTCGAAGACTACGGCTTCGGCTTCGGCACGACTCGTCGCGGCGCTGAAGGCGCGCGAGGCGTTTCCGGATTCAACGGTGCAATCTCATATTCGATGGGCGCTGTCGCGTCATCCGGCGGCGGACAGTAGATCGCCGGCCCGTTGTAGCGACTGATCAGCACTCGCGTGTTGTCGTAGGCCTCGAGCAGCTTCGGATCGGTTTCGCCGGCAACGGCACGTTCAAGCTGCTCCTCGGCCAGCGCGATGCAGCGGCGCTCCAGCAGCACCAGCGCCAGATTGTTGCGGACCACCGGATTGTCCGGCTTGCGCTTCAATGCCTCGACGTAAGCGTCCTGCGCGCCCTGCCACTGCTTCATCGCATAGCGGGCATTGCCGAGCGCCACCCACGGCACCACGGCGTTCGACCAGCGGGCGATGGCGGCATGGGCGCCCCGTTCGGCCAGGGCCGGATAGCCGGCCGCCGTGGCCGCCTCGCCGGTGGCGATCCACGCCTCCTGCGTGGCCGACGCCGGGACCTTGCTGCCGTCGCCGAGCACCATCGCCCACTGATCGCCGCCCCTCCAGCGCGCGACGAAGTCATCGACTGGCTGGTAGGCGCGGCCATCGGTGCCGCTGCGCAGGATCAGGCGGTTGCCAAGCGGATCGACACCGATCACCACCGAGTAGCGCCCGCCGTCGAGCTTCTGGAATACCAGCGCCGGCTTGCCGCTGCGGACTTCGGCCAGCACCGCGTTCAAGGTCGGCGGCAGCACGAACGGCAGGCGCTCGAAGCGGCGGGCGACATCGACCAGCTCGCCGCGCAGCGCCGGCACCGCCGTCCTGTTGCCGAGCAACGGCGTGACCTGCGCCGGCCCGATGGTGTCGAGACCATCGGTGTATAGCAGCGTCGCCAGCGCAGCGGCGGCCGAGGCGCGCTCGGTCGACGGGAAGAATGCGGTCTTCGACAGCTCGATGCGCTCGTCGCCGGACCCGAAGTCCTGGACGCGAAGTGGCAGCGCCGGCGCGCAGGCGGTCAGCAGCGTCGCAAGCGCCAGCAGTGGCGGCAGCCGGTCAATACGCACCAACACGCTCCAGCAGCAACCGCGTCGACGGATCCAGTGCCGCCGCCGCTGCCGGGTCAGCCTGCGCAGCCACCACTTCCTTGGCCAGCTGCTTGCCCAACTCAACACCCCACTGATCGAAGGCATTGATGTTCCACAGCACGCTGAGCACGAACGTGCGGTGCTCGTAGAGGGCGCACAGCGCACCAAGGTGGAAAGCATCGAGCCGCGGCATCAGCAGCGTGTTCGAAGGCCGGTTGCCGGAGAACACCCGATGCGGGATCGCCGCTTCCAGCGCGTCACCGTCGAGGCCCTGCGCGATCAGTTCCGCGCGCACCTGCTCGGCGGTCTTGCCGCGCATCAGCGCCGCGCTCTGCGCAAGACAGTTGGCGATCAGCAGCTGCTGCTGATCCGGATAGCCGTGGATCGGCTCGATCGGCAGGATGAAGTCGACCGGGTTGATCGCCGGCCCCTGATGCAGCATCTGGAAGAACGCGTGCTGGGCGTTGCTGCCGACGTCGCCCCAGATGACGGGCGTCGTCGGGTAATCGACCGGCCGACCGTCGCGATCAACGCCCTTGCCGTTCGATTCCATTTCCAGCTGCTGCAGCCAGCCGACGAAGCGGTGCAGGCGCTGCGCATAGGGCACCACGACCTGGCTGGCGGCGCCGAGGAAGTTGTTGTTCCACAGTGCGAACAGCGCCATCAGCACCGGCAGGTTGTCGGCCAGCGGCGCATCGCGGAAATGCAGGTCCATCGCATGCGCACCAGCCAGCAGCTGCCGAAAGCGATCCGGGCCGAGCGCGATGATCGAAGACAACCCGACGGCCGACCACAACGAATAACGGCCGCCGACCCAGTCCCAGAACTCGAAGACATTTTCCGGCGCGATGCCGAAGGCTTCGGTGGTCTTGCGCGCGGTCGACACGCCAACGAAGTGGCGAGCAACGGCAGCGTTGCCGAGTGCCGCGGTCAGCCAGCGCCGCGCGGCATTGGCATTGGCCATCGTTTCCTGTGTCGTGAAGGTCTTCGACGTGACCACGAACAGCGTCTTCGCCGGGTCGAGCCGACACAGGATCAGGCCGAGCTGCGCGCCGTCGACGTTCGACACGTAGTGCGCACGCGGCTGCAAGGTGTTCTGCGACAAGGCTTCCCAGACCATGCGCGGGCCGAAATCCGAGCCGCCGATGCCGATGTTGACGACATCGGTGATCTTTTCTCCGCTGGCGCCGCGCCAGTCGCCGCTGCGCACGGCATCGGCAAAGGCATACATGCTGGAGAGTTCGCCATCGACCTCCGCCGTTACCGACTCGCCATCCATCACCGACGCCGATCCGCGCAGCGCGACATGGCCGACGGCACGATGTTCGGTCGAATTGATCGCGTCGCCAGCGAACATCCGCGCGATCCAGCCGCGCAGCTGCTGCTGTTCGGCCAGTGCCAGCAAGGCTGCCAGCACGTCGTCGCCGAGCCGCTGCTTGGAGTAATCGAGGTACAGCCCGCAGGCTTCGGCCGCGTAGCGGCGGGCTCGGTCAGGATCCTGTTCGAAACGCGCCGTCGTCGTCGTCGTGGAATCGGCTGCGGCGAGGCTCGTCAATGCGCGCCAGGCGGCGCTTTCCGTCAGTGCGGACATCGGGCGGAACAGGGTGACCAAAGAAAAAGAGACTCCAGCTTACTCAAGCCGGAGTCCCTTCGTGTTTCAGCACCTGCTTCGATCAGGCCGCCTGCACCGGAATCGTGTTGGCAGTACGCGTCACGCGGTTCGCTTCGTCGCAGTAGACGAGCTTCGGCTTGTGCATCTTCGCGACATTGGCCTCGACCTCGGCATAGGCGCAGATGATCACGCGATCACCGACTCTTGCCTTGTGCGCGGCAGCGCCATTGACCGAAATGATGCCGCTGCCATTCTCTGCGCGGATCGCGTAGGTCGTGAAGCGTTCGCCGTTGCCGACGTTGTAGATCTGGATCTGCTCGTACTCGTGGATGCCGGCCAGATCGAGCAGACGCCCGTCGATGGCGCAGGAGCCTTCGTAGTCGAGTTCAGCGTGGGTCACACGCGCACGGTGCAGCTTGCACTTGAGCATCGTCAGTTGCATGAGCTTCTTCCTGGATGGTTGGCTGACGCGCGGGTGGCCCAAAAAGACATGCACCCGGAATCAAATTGTTCAACGACCGAGGGCGGCCCACAAAGACATGCGCCCGTTGGTGCGGAATTGTTCACTGCACCAAGTCGTGAAATTGTAACGATATAGCCGAGCCGCGCAAACAAACCTTTCGTTCAGTTATGTCGAACCCGACAAGCGGACCGGCCTGCCGACACGAACGCGGCCACACATGGCGGCTCAGCAAAGGCTGACCGGCAGGTTGTCGATCAGCCGCGTGGTGCCGAGCAGCGCAGCGACCAGCACGACGAATTCGCGGTCGTCGGCCTCAGGCTGCGCCAGCGACGGCGCCCTGACCTCCAGGTACTGCGGCTTGAAGCCGGCCGCAGCCAGTTCGGCGGACTGCTCTGCACACAGCGCTGCAAAATCCCGCCGTCCAGCCTGCAGGCCGTGCGCGACGGCCTGCAGCGCGGCGTGAATCTGCGGCGCCCGCGCACGGTCGGCCGTACTCAGGTACTGGTTGCGCGACGACAGCGCCAGCCCGTCGGCTGCCCGCGCCGTCGGATGGCCGACGATGCGAATGCCGAAGCGCAGGTCGTCGACCATGCGCCGAATGATCTGCAACTGCTGCCAGTCCTTTTCGCCGAACACGGCGATGTCCGGCCGCACGCTGGCAAACAGAATCGCAACGACGGTCGCCACGCCGGTGAAGAAACCGGGCCGGAACGCGCCTTCCAGCGCGTCGGCAATCGGCAGCACCGTGATCGTCGTCGCCGGCGGATAGCCGTTGACATAGACCTCCTCGACCGGCGGCGCCCAGACCAGATCGACGCCGGCCGCCTGCAGCTTCGCCTGATCGTCCGGCAAGGTCCGCGGGTAGCGGCCGAAATCCTCGTTCGGGCCGAACTGCAGCGGGTTGACGAAGATCGTCACGACGACGCGGGTCGCCAGTTCACGCGCCTTCGCGACCAGCGCCAGATGGCCGTCATGCAGGTTGCCCATCGTCGGCACCAGCGCGACGGTGTCACCCGCGGCGCGCCAGCGATCGATCGTCGCGCGCAGTTCGGAGGCGAGATGCAGGGTATTCATCGTGAAGGAGAGACGGTCAGAGGGTCGGCGGGCGGCGCGAATTCTGCCGATATCGCGGACCGCGTGTTCAGACGCCAGATCGCAGCGAGCCGACCGGGTGCCAGCAGCGGACCGCGAATGACCTTCTGCAGGTCATCGAACAGGGCCCGCTGCGCGGGATCGACAAGGCGGTTGCGGCCATCGGCCACCGAGGCCAGATAGCCCGCCGGCAGTTCACGGACGAAGTGGCCGATGCGCCACGGTCGCGTGCTCGGCTGCCGTGCAAGAAAAGCATCAGACAGCGCGTGCTGGTCGACGATGTGGACGTTCGGGCCCGCCGCGAAGCCGGCGAAGCCGATCGCGTTGAACACCACGACCGGCTGCGATGGGGTTTGCCGCATCCGTTCGCCGGTCTTGCCCCAGGGATGATTGAACGGCACCTGCCGGTAGCGCTGGTGGTAGATCAGGCCGGTCTCGGCAACGTAGTAATGGCGCTCGTTGGCCACGCCATTGGCGCGGATCGGCAGGTCGCTGGCTTCCAGCGGAATCAGCCGCGTCGCGCTGATCAGCGCCACGGCGACCACCGCCAGCCAGGTCCGATCGTGATCGGCGCGGCGCGGGCGGTCGCAGTCGGCAGCCAGCAGGATCGCGGCCAGGAACGCCGGCACGCTGACGAAGCGGCCCTGCATGAAATCGCCGCCGGCATTGACCACATAGCCGATGTAGGCGACGAGCCCGATCACCAGCGGCAGCCGCGCTCGCGGGCTGCCGAACACGAACGGCGCCAACACGGCCAGCACCAGCAGCAGCATCGTGCCCGGATCGCGGATCGCGACGTCCAGCAGATAGACCGCGCCCTGCGCGAGATACTCGGCCTTCGGAATGCCGGTGTTGAGCTTTGCGTAGTAGGTGTTCGGAAACGGGACGCCGTAGAACAGCAGCGAGAACAGCTCCCAGACGATCAGCGGCAGCAGCGCCAGCGCAGCGATGCCGATGCTGCGCATCGATCGCTGCTGCCACAGCTCGATCGCCAGCGCGGGGCCAACCAGCAGCACCAGATCGAGCCGGTTCAGCGCCAGCAGCCCGCCGGTCAGCATCAAGCCGAACAGCGGCCGATGCCCGGCCGGGTGTGTCAGCCACTGGGTGCAGAACACCGCCACCAGCAGGAACGACAGCGGATTCTCAAGACCCGAGGTCGTGAAATCGAGCACTGCCTGCGCGCACAGCAGCAGCGCAACGAAGCCCAGCGCCGCCGCGTTGCCGCTGCACAGATGGCGCAGCACGACGTGCACGGCAAGCAGCGAACAGAGCACCGATACCGCCATCGCGGTCAGGTACATCTCGTGAGTCAGCGCATGCGCTGCCGCGATCACGAACAGCCACAGCGGGTGGGTGAACGCCTGCACCCGCTCGTCGGTATTCCAGGTCAGGCCATAGCCATGAACGAGATTCCAGACGGTGCGAAAGCTGATGTAGGCGTCGTCGGACATCCAGCCGAAGCGCAGCACCAGCAGCGCGACGACACTCAGCAGCACCCACCGCAAGGTCCGTTGCGGCAGCGCCTCCAGCGCATCCGGCAGCACCGCGCTCAGAAGCAGTGAACCGGGGCCGGATAGGCGCCGCTCTTGACCGCCTGCACATAGGCGCGGATGGCCGATTCGATGTCGGGGGCGCCGAGCATGAAGTTCTGCACGAAGCGCGGCTTGCGGCCGACGGTGACCATCGGCGAGATGTTCAGGATGTCGTGCAGCACCAGGATCTGACCCGACACGTCCGGCCCGGCACCGATGCCGATCACCGGCACGTGCGCGGCATCGGTGATGCGCTTGCCAAGGCTCGACGGCACGCATTCGACCAGCAGCATGTCGGCACCGGCCTCTTCCAGAATCTTGGCGTCCTTGAGCATCGCTTCGGCCGCCACTTCCTCGCGGCCCTGCACCTTGAACGCACCGAGCTTGTGGATCAGCTGCGGCTGCAGACCCAGATGCGCGCAGACCGGCACGCCGCGCACCGACAGGTATTCGACGATATCGGCCTGCTCGCGTCCGCCTTCGAGCTTGACCATCTTCGCCCCACCCTCCTGCATCAGCCGCTGCGACGCA
The DNA here is from genome assembly GCA_026398875.1 of Gammaproteobacteria bacterium. Lineage (GTDB taxonomy): Bacteria > Pseudomonadota > Gammaproteobacteria > Nevskiales > Nevskiaceae > Nevskia. The sequence goes on from JAPLSB010000024.1 coordinate 157,312, forward strand.
TCGAGCGCGCGCTCGCGCGTGGCAAAGCTCAGGAACGGCAGATCGGCAACCAGGAACGCCCGTTTCAGATGCGGCGCGACCGCCCGCGAGTGATAGGCGATGTCGGCGACGGTCACCGCCGTCGTCGAATTCTGGCCATGGATCACCATGCCCAGCGAATCGCCGATCAGGATCACGTCGACGCCGGCGCGATCCTCGATCAGCGCAAAGCTGGCGTCGTAGCAGGTCAGTGCAGCGATTCGCTCGCCGGCCTCGCGCATGTGGCGCAGCTCGGACACGTGGACAGGCGTGCTGGGGGCAGCAGCGGGAGCAGTCATTCGGGCGGGCGGCGTGGCGGCAGGGGAAGACCACTAGATTACCGGAGCCTTGCCGGAGATCGGTCGGGCATCGGCTGGAATCCGCTGGACCGTCTCCGGAGATCCCCGGTGCGCAAACGCCCCGGTCGCGCACCCGCGGTGGCGCGTGATGACGCGATTTCCGATCTTTCCTCGATAGCATCGATGCCAGCCCGTCCAGACCTGGCCATCGCCACCATCATGCTCGGGGAGTCTTCATGAACGTCCACCACACCCGGCGCTGCCGAAGCGCCATCCTCACCGCCACAGCACTGAGTCTGCTCGCAGCGTCGCTGTTGGCCCCGCAGGCCCACGCGGCGACGATTCGCGTCGACAGCCAGCGCTGCACGCTGCAGGACGCCGTGGTCGCCGCCAACGAAGATCGACCGCAAGGCGGCTGCCCGGCCGGCAGCGGCGACGACATCATCCGCATCGCACCCGGCAGCGACATCGTCATCGACGCCAGCCGCGTGCCCATGGACGAAGGCGGAACCGGCCGCAGCGCGCTGCGCGTGACCCACGGCCGGCTGACCGTGATCGGCAACAGCAGCACCATTCGCCGCCTGCCTGATGACCCCGCATTCCGCGCGTTCGCGTTGTCCGGCAGCGCGGTGGTCACGCTTGACGGCATCACGCTGTCCGGCTTCGTGACGCTCGACGGTGGCGCGGCGATCCGCGTCGATGACGACGCCAGCCTGACGCTGCGCCGCAGCAGCCTGCGCAACAACCTGTCGTTCCCATTTGGCTCCGGCGGCGGCCTGCTGCTGTCCTCGCGCGGCGCGCAGCTGATCGATGCATCGAGCATTTCCGAGAACGTCGGCAACGACAGCGGCGGCGGCATCGCGCTGCTGGGTCTCGGCAAGGCGCGGCTGGGCGACGTCACCATCGTCAACAGCACGCTCAGCGGCAATCAGGCGAACGTCTACGGCGGTGCGGCCATTTCCGCCGATGCACCGGTGCGGCTGACCGTGGTCAGCTCGACGATCACCGGCAACCTCGGCTTCGGCGGGACCTCGGCCGGAGCGATCGCGATGGGCGTCGGCGAACTGCGGCTGCAACAGAGCATCGTTGCCGGCAACGACAACCCCCGCCGCATCGAGGTGTTCTTGGCAGACACGCGCACCCTCAGCAACGACAACGTGCTCGGCAGCGCGGACCCCGAACGCACCTGCGTCAACAGCTTCATCGGGCTCGCGTTCGGCGCAAACGACCGGCTGACCGACTGCACTGGCAGCAGTCCGCTGCCGCTGCGGGCGATCATCGACAGCGTGCTGCGCGACAACCCCGGCGCGGCGCCGACGCACCGGCTGGTACCCGGCAGCCCGGCGATCGATCGGATCGCGCAGGGCAGCTGCCTGCGTCTGCTCGATGCCCGCGGTGTCACCCGCCCCGTCGATGGCGATAACGACGGCGTCGCCGCCTGCGATGCCGGCGCGCATGAGTTCAATGAGCCGTTCGCCCGTTTCAACCCGTCGCGGCTGGATTTCGGGACCGTCGCGCCCGACGTCTTCAGCACCCGGCTGGTCGAGCTGTCCAACATCGGCGCCAGCCCGCTGACCATCCGAGGCCTCGGCATCCGTCCGCAGTGCTGCACCGAGACCTTCACGGTTGAGGACAATTCGTGCCCGACCGTGCTGGCCGCCGGAGCCCGCTGCACGCTGCTGCTGCGCTTCGAGCCGTTGAACGCCGGAACCTTCACGGGCCGGCTGGTGCTGAACTCCAACGATCCGCGCGGCCTGCGCGGCGTCGCACTGTCGGGCTCGCAAGCACCGGTATCGGCGGCCCGTGCCACGGCGCACTGACCGCCCAGACCGCAGCGGCGTCACCGGCGCCACTGGCGCCGGTCGACGCACGCAAGCGACGGCGGCAGCTCTTTTGCAGGTATCGATAGACGACCGGCGGATCTGCAGGATCGCCGATATTCTCCGAGCCGCGGAATCCGGATTCGGCCGCACTATTCCACTACGTCACGAGATCTCGACCATGACGCGTCTGCTGCCCGTCGCCCGCTGTCGGCCTTCCCGCTCCGTGTTCATGCTGTTGCTGTCCGCCTGCGGTCTGGTGCAGGCCGCGGTGATCCCGGTGAACGGTCTATGCTCGTTGCCGGACGCGATTCGCGCCGCAAACACGGACGCGCCTGTCGGTGGCTGCCCCGCCGGTGCCGGCGCCGATACGCTGCAGCTGCCGGTCGACGCGTTGATCGAGCTTGCGTCCGGGACATCCGGGCTGGCCGTTGGCGAGTCGCTACCGGCGATCACCAGTGTGCTGACCCTCGATGGCCGTGGCGCGCGCCTGCGCGCCGGCGCCAATGAAGGCCTGCTGGTCATCGACGACAGCAACGCCGACCTGACCATCCGCGACCTCGAACTGACCGGCAATGGCACGGTGAATCGTGACGGCGGCCTGATCGCCGTCGTGCGCGGACGGTTGACCGTGGAGCGCAGCGCACTGGCCGCCGGCTCGGCCGTACGCGGCGGCGCGCTGATGGTCGGGCCGGCGTCATCCGGAACCGTCGTGCGCAACACCACGTTCAGCTTCAACGATGCCGGCACGTCCGGCGGAACCATCGTCGTCAGTGGACCGTTCCGTCTTGAAGCATCGACGGTGCGCGATGGCTATGCGCCGAGCGCACCCGGCATCCTGATCACGCAGGGCGCACCGCAGCCGGTGATCGAACGCTCGGTGATCAGCGGGAATGCCGTCCGCGGCGAACTCGTCGAATTCACCAGCAACGGCGACATCGCGTTCGAAGGGCCGGGCGCAATCGGTCTTGGCGGCGTCGGCTTCAACGTGATCGGTGCCGCCAACATCGATACGTCGAACGCGCTGGTCAACATCACGCCGGGTGCGACCGATGTGCTGGCCACCGCCGACGGCAACCGGCCGACCGCGTTCGGCGACATCGTCGGCCCGCTGCGCGGCGAAGACCCATTCCCCGGCCCGATCATCGTCGAGCCGACCCTGGTCGCCGAGACTGCGGCACCGGTGCTGTTCTATCCGATGATCGCGCGCAGCCCGGGACAGAACCTGTACGTCGGCAGCTTGTGCAGTGGCACCGATCTGCGCGGCACGGCTCGCCCGCAAGGGCCGGCCTGCGATGCCGGTGCGCATGAACGCGAGCCCGGCGTGGCCGATGTGTCGGTGCAAGTCGAGCGCATCGACAGCGCGTCCGACAAGGTCGCGCGCGATGGCCAAACCAGCGCCAGCAGCACGAGCTCGCGTGCGACGGTGACCAACAACGGCCCTGCCGAAACCGGCACGCGGGCGCGCGTGCGCATGCCGCCAGGGACGACGACGGCCACGGCGACGCCGAGCGCTGGCAGCTGCGGCCCGCTGGTCAATGGCGAAGTGGCCTGCGACCTCGGCCGCGTCGAACCGGGTCAGTCCGAGAACATCAACATCGTCACCGGCGGCGTCGGCCAGCGCTCGACGCTGCGCCAGCCTGCTGCACAGCTCATGGGTACCGATGTCGTGGTCACCGCTGTGATCGACGACGTCGACACCGACCCGCAACCGGGCAACAACGCGGCGACCACGGTGCCGTCGGCCCTCGACCAGATGCCCGATGCCTTTGCCTTCCCGGATGCCGTCGAAGTGAAGCCCGGGACGACGGTCACCAGCCAGACCGTCACCATCAGCGGTATCGACGGCGCGGTTCCGGTCTCGGTCAGCGGCGGGCGTTACCGCATCGGCAACGGGCCGTTCACCAGCGTTCCGGGCCTGATCACCGCCGGCGAGCAACTGAGCCTGGAGAACCAGGCTTCGAAGGCAGGCGCAACAGCAACTTTCACGACCATCACGGTCGGCACCGGCAGCGCCATGTTCCGGGTTGCCACCGCAGGCCGCGGGGTCGACTGCTCGCCGAGCGCGTTCGATTTCGGAGCATCGTTCCAGGGGCTGACGCCGGACTCGATCGCGGTGACCGACACGGTAACGATCAAGGCCATCGGCCGCAGCCGCTGCAAGCTGCGCGTGTTTGGCACTGCGGGTGCCGCGATGCGGATCAATGGCGGCGCGTTCACCACGACACCCGCCATCGTCGTCAATGGCGACCGCGTGCAATTGCGGGTCATGGCGCCGAAGAAGAAAGGCGGCACCGGCTCGACCCGTGCGGTGCTTGGTCTGAAGACCGATGCCGTCCGCGCGAGCACGTCGACCACCGGCAACTGAGTCAAGCGGGTCGTCGCGCGCTTCGGCATCGGCAGCGATGCCGAAGTGCTGTGGCGACATGGCTACAATCAAACGGGTGGCGTGCGTCAGGCACTCCGCCGTCTCGATGACCACCCCAACCCGCCGCGATGAGTCGACTGCTGTCCGAAATCCAGCGCCGCAACCTGCCGAGGATGTCGGCACTGTATGGCGGCAGCAGCTGGATGCTGTTCAGCGTCGCGGAAACGGTGCTGCCGGTGTTCGACGTGCCGAACTGGGTGCTGCAGTCCCTGTTCGTCATATCAGTCGTCGGCTTTCCAGTCTTCGCGATCGCGGTGTGGTTCATCGGCGGCCGCGCGGGCGGCGACGCGGCAGCCGAAACGCCAGCTGACTCGGCGGGCCGACTGGAGCTCGGGCGCCGCCTCAACATCGCGATCATTGCCGTGCTGAGCATTGCCGTGATCCTGCTGCTGGTCGACCGTTTCATACCGCATGACGACGCCGGCAAGACCAGCGTGCCGTCGATCGCGGTGCTGCCGCTGAAGAACATCGGCGCGGAAGCCGATGCGTTCTCCGACGGCTTGTCGGAAGAGCTGATCGGCGTGCTGTCGCAGGTGCGCGGCCTGCGCGTGCTGGCCCGAGGCTCATCGTTCCGCTTCCGCGATGCCGAGCTACCGCCCGGGGAGATCGGCCAGCAGCTCGGGGTCGCGTATCTGCTGGAAGGCAGCGTGCGCCGTGTCGAACAGCGCATCCGTGTCCACATCGCGCTGATCGATGTCGCTGCCGGCGACAGCATCTGGGCACGGACCTTCGATCGCGAATTGCGCGACGTCTTCGAGGTGCAGACCGAGATCGGCCGTCTGGTTGCGGGGCAGCTGCGGGTGTCGATCGTCGGCGAGGCGCTGAGGGCGCCGGCCCGCCCGAGCAACGAAAATCTGGCGGCCTACAACGCTTACCAGCAGGGGCTGTTCCATGCCAACCGCGGCGATCCCGACAATCTGGTCAAGGCGATTGGCTTCTTCGACGACGCGCTGAAGCAGGACCCGGCCTATGCGGTTGCCGCCGCCAGTGCTTCGTCATCACTGACTTCGCTGGCCAAGACCCAGCCGCCGGGCACAGCTCGGGACGAGCACTGGCGGCAGGCAGAAGTGCGCGCGCTGGAAGCGATCTATCTTGCGCCGGACATCGCCGCCGGCCATGCGGCACTGAGCTATTTCCTGTCGCAGGGGCCGCTGGCCGATCAGCCGGGTGCGGAAAAATCGGCACGCCGTGCGCTCGATCTCGACCCGTCGAACTCCAGCGCGCTGAACATGCTCGGCATCGCGCTGCTCTACCAAGGCAAGACGGCAGATGCGATCACGGCTTTCGATCGCGCCGTCGCCGTCAATCCGCTGAACTTCAATGCCCAGTTCAGCCGCGCCGGCGTGCTGGCCCGGGCGGGCCGTCTCGACGATGCCGAAGCCTCGTACCGGCGCTGCATCGAGTTGCAGCCAGAGCGCATGCTGACCCGCGCGTTCCTGACGCAGATCCTCGTCCATCGCCAGCAGGCGGAAGCCGCGCTGGCGATTGCACAGGCCGAGCCGAACGCCGCCTGGCGGCACTACGCGCTGGCATTGGTTCACGAAGGGCGTGGCGCCCGCGCAGACAGCGAAACCGCGCTGCAGGCGTTCATCGCCACCAATGGCGAAAGCGATCCGTTCAACGTCGGGCAGGTCTACGCGCTGCGCGGCGACGCCGACCACGCGTTCGAATGGCTCGACCGCGCGATCGCCGCCCACGATCCCGGCGTCGCCGATCTTGATCTGGACTGGTACTACGGCGCGCTGAAGCAGGATCCGCGCTATGCCGAGGCGCACCGGATCATCGCCAGTCACGCAACGCATCCGCCGTCGTAGTCCGACCAAGGACCACCGTTGCATCCGACGCCCCTGCGACCGCGTCGATCACAGGCACTGGTTTCGGCACCGCTGCAGGCCATGCCCGGTCAAATGACGCGATTCGCGTCCGATTCCCGATAGGTCCATCGACGGCATAACGCCGGACGTCAGGAAACCTTCGGGGAGACAGCAATGAATCACAAGTTCAGGGATCGGCCATGTGCCGGATGGGCGCATGACGCGGGGCCAGGATCGGCACTGCGGCTCGGGACGCGCCGCATGCAGCGGGCGGCAGTTGGACTCGGCTGGGGACTTTGCTGGGCGATGGCGCTGCCGGCGGCACAGGCGGCGACGATCACCGTCAATTCCACGGCCGGCGAACAGATCGCCGGCAACGGCCGGTGCACGATTCAGGAGGCCTTCGCCAACGTCAACGAGCGGGCCGATGTCAGCAGCGGCGATTGCGCGGCCGCTGACGGCGTCAACGACACGATCACGCTTGGCGAACGGCAGACCTACGTCCTGACCGGACCGATGGCCGGCGAGGATGGCGCTTCGGCGATCACCATCCGCCAGTCGGTCAGCGTCGACGGGCGCGGCAGCGTCATCGAGGCCGGTACCGAGGTCAGCAACCTACGCATGGTGCTGGTCAGAGCCGGCACCGCGCAGCTCGAAAACATGACGCTGCGCAAGGGTTCGGTCAACGGCGACGGCGGTGGCATCCTGGTGGTCGAGAACGCAAGCCTGAGCGTTTCGAAAGTCACCGTCAGCGGCAACGCTGCCACCGATTCGGGCGGCGGCATTGCCAACCTCGGCACGGTGACGGTGGACCGCAGCACGCTGTCTGGCAACCGGGCCAGCCGCGGCGGTGGCCTGTTGACGTTCGGATCGGCGCTGATCCGCAACAGCACCGTGTCCGGCAATGCCGCACAAGTTGGCTTCATCGCCAGCGGTAGTTGCGGCCTGGGCGGCGGGGGCGGCATCGCCAGTTGCAGCGGATCGCGGCTGACGCTGATAGACAGCACCGTGACGCGCAATAACGCCGGCGCGGGCGGCGGAATCTCGGTGGCCGGGACCGTGGTGTTGCGCCGCAACCTGATCAGTGGCAACACCGCCACTACCAACCGCAGGGGCGACGAAGCCATTACCTCGGCGGGTGGAACCTACGAATTCAGCCATAACGTGTTCGGCCATTCGGGAGTGAACACCGCCACCGGCTTCGCCGGTTTTGGCGCTCGGGAAACCGATCTCACGCTGTTTGCCGATGGCAACCGGCCGACCGCGCTATCGCAACTGATGACCCCCGAGCTGGCCGACAACGGCGGCCCGACGGAAACCCATGCCCTGATTGCAGGCAGCCCGGCCTTGGACATCACCGCAATCGACTGCCCGGCCGTCGATCAGCGCGGCGTAAGCAGGCCTGTCGGCGCGGGATGCGATGCGGGCGCGTTCGAGGGTTCGGTCGCCGGTACGCGCATCGTGGTCAATTCCACGGCCGATCAGATCGTCGCCGGCGATGGCGCCTGCACGCTCAAGGAAGCGGTCAGCAACGCCAACGCCCTCCGTGACACCACTAACGGCGACTGTACCGCCGGCTTCAATCCGACGATCGTGCTCGGCGAACGGCAGCGCTACACGATGACCACCGCCATGGCGGGCGATTGCTGTTCAGCGCTGATCTTCACGCACAGCGTTCGGGTGGAAGGGCACGGCAGCACCATTCTCCGTGACCCGACGCTGTCCAGCGAACTGCGTCTGCTGCTGGCCCAGTCATCAATCGAAGGGGAAATCGCCATCGAGGACCTCACCATCAGCGGTGGACGCGCCACCGGCGGAGGCATCTTCGTGCAATCCGGCGCGAGCCTCCGGCTGAACCGCTGCACGGTCCGAGACAACACCGCAGGTTCTGGCCGGCTCGGCGGCGGCCTGCGCAACCTGGGCAATACCACCATCGAGAACAGCACGTTCACCGGCAATAGCGGCGGTGGCGCGGCGGTGCACAGCTCCGAGGGCACCACGTCGCACAACGTCGTCATCGTCAACAGCACCTTCAGCGGAAATACCGGTGACTACCTCGCCGAGGATGGCGTGACGATGATCCACGAACCCGGGGGCGCTATCGCCCTCGTCGGGCGCAGCGAAGGCGCACTGACCGTGCTGTCGAGTACCGTGACGAACAATTCGGCGACGCTGGGTGGGGGCGGCCTGTACCTGCGCAACGGGGAAACGATCCGAGGCAACTCCTCGCCCCGCGTGGCGCTTGGGCGCAACATCATCGCCGGCAACCGATCGCTGAGCGCCGGCAGCGAGCTTCTGTCGGTAAGCAGCGGCGATCGACGCGCCGCCATTTTCACGCTGGATCGCAACCTGTTCGGTGACAGCAGCGAGGCTTCGGCCCAGTCGGTCGCCGGGTTTGCGCTCTCCGGGTTTATTGCGGTGCCGTTCACGGTCGGGCCTACGGACATCACGGCATACGCCGACGGCACCCGGCCGACGGCACTTGCCGGCATCCTGAATCCGGCGCTGGCGGACAACGGTGGTTTCACGCTGACCCACGCGCTGGTGCGCGGCAGCCCGGCGGTCGATAGCGGCGGCGATTGCCCGATGGTGGACCAGCGCGGCGCGGCGCGCCCGGTGGACAGTGATGATGACGGCACGCCGACCTGCGACATCGGTGCCGTGGAAGCGCGCGTGGCGGACCTGTCGATCTCCGCCAGCGCAACACCGGCGCGCATCGTCGCCGGCACGGCAACGTCAGTCCGCTTCGTCATCGACAACGCAGGCCCGGACGCCAGCAGCGGTGCGCGGCTGAAGGTCGATCTGCCGGCAGGTCTGAGTGTGAGCGACAGCCGCACCACGCTGACCGGTGCGGCCTGCACATCGGCCTCGGTGACCGAGCTGACCTGCACGCTTGGCGATCTCGCGAACCAGGTTTCCGGGGACATCGTGCTGGATCTGCTGTCGGATGCCAGCCTGAGCACCGGCATGCTGCAGGTCACCGGCACCCTGCTTCCGGGCGCGGACTTCGATCTGGACTCGCGCCTCGACAGCGTCAGCACCACGATCACCGTCGATGCCCGCGATGCGACGCCTGACGCATTCAGCTTCACGTCGCGGAACGATGTGGCCCGCAATACGGTGATCGCTTCGGATGCGGCCATGCTCAGCGGCACGACGATTCCGGCCGCGATCAGCGTGACCGGCGGCGAGTACTCGATCGGCTGTGCAGACGGCGGCTACACGTCGGCTTCCGGCAGCATCGATCCGGGTGCGGCCGTCTGCGTGCGCCAGACCTCGGCCACTGGCTTCGGAACCGACACCGTCACCACGCTGACCATCGGCGGCGTCAGCGGCACGTTCACCAGCACGACGCTGGCCCGTGACATCACGCCGGAGGCCTTCGGCTTCAACGCGGTCAGTGGCGTGGCGCGCAACACGCTGCAAACCAGCAATGCGGTCCGCATCAGCGGCATCAACGATGCATCGCCGTACTCGGTGACCGGCGGCCTCGCAGCGATCAACAATGGTCCCTGCACCAGCAGCACCGGCACGGTCACCGCGGGGGATCAGCTGCGCGTATGCCATACCAGTGCAGCCCAGCCGGCAACAGCCGTGACCACGACGCTGACCGTAGGCGCGGACGGTGTGCTGGCCGGGGTATCGGCTGATTTCATCAGCACGACGGTCGCGGCCCCGGTACTCAGCGTGACCCCGACGAGCCTGCGCTTTGGCAACCAGCGCGTCGGCACGACGAGTGGCGCGAAGACCATCGCCCTCAGCAATTCGGGCGGGGACACGCTGGTCATCGGCGGCATCCGCATCAACGGTCCGTTCGAACGCGACGGCGGGACCTGCGGTAGCAGCCTGCCCGCCGGTACGAGCTGCACGCTGGGCATCCGCTACCGGCCGACCGCTGCGGGCAGCGTGAGCGGCAGTGCCGCGATCAGCAGCGACGGCGGTTCGGCCAACGTGGTGCTGAGCGGCACCGGTATCGCCCCCGCACTGTCGTTGAGCCAGCGCTCGCTGAGCTTCGGCCGCGCCGGGGTGATCCGTTTCGGCGAGATCCGCATTGGCCAGACCAGCCAGGCGCAGGCCATCACCGCAACCAACACCGGTACCGCGCCGCTTTCGATCAGCAGCATCCGCACGACCGGTGACTTCGTGCAGACCACCACCTGCGGCAAGACGCTGGCGGTGAATGCCAGCTGCACGATCAGCCTGCGATTCAAGCCATCGACGCCGGGTGATCGCAGTGGCGAGACGCTGATCACCAGCGATGCGCTGACCAGCCCCGACCGCATCACGCTCGGCGGCCGCGGCATCGGCGTCGCCGTCAAGCGCTAGTCGTACCGCTGCCATCCGGCCCCGCGTCTGTCGCGGCCGGATGGCAGCGGCCTTGATACGGCATTCACGAGCAGCTTGCGTGACGATCAGCGGCTCGGTGAAATCACGCGACACCGCCATCCCCGACGAGCCGCAGACGGATGAACGAGAAGGACAGAGACACCCATCCCGACGAACGCTTCCAGCGCATCGAGGCCTTGTTTCATGCGGTGGCCGATCTCGGCCCGGAAGCGGCATCGAACTATCTGGACCGGCATGCCCGTGATCCGGCCGAGCGCGCCGAAGTCGAGCAGCTGCTGGCCGCCGATGCCAGCGGCAGCGCCGAAGCGGCATTGTCGTCGCTGGTGCCGGCGGCGATCGAGGCCGAACAGGCGGCCGAGCGCGATGCGCTGATCGGCAGCCGCATCGGCCCGTGGAAGCTGACTGGCAGCTACGGCGTCGGCGGCATGGGCGTGGTCTATCGCGCCGAGCGCGATGACGGCGCTTTCCGGCAGCTGGCCGCCGTGAAACTGGTGCGCGGGCTTGCGGTGTCGGAACTGCAGGTCGCCCGCTTCGTGGCCGAGCGGCAGATCCTTGCGCGGCTCGAACATCCGGGCATCGCGCGCCTGCTCGACGGCGGCAGCCATGACGGCGTGCCGTGGCTGGCGATGGAAGCCGTCGACGGCCAGCCGATCGATCTCTGGTGCCGGAGCCGGCCGATGGCCGAGCGGCTCACGCTGTTCATCAAGGTTTGCGAAGCGGTGCAGTACGCGCATAGCAACCTGATCATCCACCGCGATCTGAAACCGTCCAACGTGCTGGTCGACAGCACGAACCAGCCGAAGCTGCTCGACTTCGGCATCGCCAAGCTGATCCAGGCCGATGACACGATCGACGAGCGCACGCGGACCCAGTTCCGGATGCTGACGCCGGAATTCGCCAGCCCCGAGCAGCTGCTTGGCGAGCCGGTCACCACGGCCAGCGATGTCTACAGCCTCGGCGTGCTGCTGTTCCGGCTGCTGACTGGCATTTCGCCGTATGCAACCACCGAGGACGGCAAGCGCAATCCGGCCGCGCTGGCCGCCAGCGACGACACCATCACCCGCCCGAGTGCCGCCGTGCTGCGCGGCGAGACCGACAGCACGCGTGGCGCTGCCGGCCGACAGCTCGCGCGCAGCCTGCGCGGCGATCTCGATGCCATCGTCATGAAGGCACTGCGCCGCGATGCCGGCAAGCGCTATGCCTCGGCCGCCGCGCTCGGCGATGACCTGCGCCGCCATCTCGACCTGCTGCCGGTGCTTGCCCGCAAGGAGTCCGCGCGCTACCAGATGGCGCGCTTCGCACGGCGGCATTGGCAGGGGATGATCGCGGCTGCGGCTGGTGTCGCCGTGATTGCCGGCACGGTCGCGTACTACACGGATGCGCTGGCGCAACGCAGCCGCGATGCCGAGGCGGTGTCCGATTTCGTCGTCGGCCTGATCGCCAAGGCGGACATCGAGAAGAACCCCGATGGCCTCACGCTGCGCCAGCTGCTCGAAGACGGCGCAAGCCGTTCGACAACCGAACTGGCCGGCCAGCCGGCCGTGCGGGCGCGTGTACGGCGCGCACTGGGCGAAGCCTGGACCGGCATGGGCGAGCCGGCGCTGTCGTTCAAGCAATACCGCGCTGCCCTTGATGATTACCGGCAGGTGTACGGCGTCGACGCACTGGAAACGCTTGCCGTGGAAGCCGACTGGCTGCTGGCGGGCATCGACGAGAACGATGACGCGCAGCACCAGAAGCTGGCCGTCGATGCGCTGACGCGCGCCGAAGCGCGCTGGGGTACCGACCATCCCGTGCTGATTCCATTGCTGCTGACCCAGGCGCAGATCAGCATCACGCACAACCAGGCGACGGCCGAGCAGATCGCGATGCTCGACCGCGCGCAGGCGCTGCTGACCCGGAACCGGATTCCGCGCAGCGATCGGCGCTGGCTGTTGCTGTACGGCAAGTACTGCCGCGCCTACGCCATCCTGCAGGACGACGCGCGATCGATTGCCGCCTGCCAGCAGGGCGCGGCGCTGGCGAAGGCGAATGGCGACGCCAGGGCCGAGCGCGATCAGCTGTTCGACCTGTCGCAGGCGGCATTCGAAGCCAACCGCGCCGGCCTTGCCCGCGAAGCGGCCGAAGGCGCGCTGACGATTGCCGAACGCGCGTTCCCGCCAACGCATCCGCGGCTGGCGTTCTACCGCGCCGCGGTCAGCTTCGCCTGTCGCGTGCAGGGCGATTACGACTGCATGGCGCGCTTGTCGCGCGGCGAGTCGCGACCCGATCCGGCCACTGCCACGTCGCTGCAGCGGCGCATCTACGCCGCCAATGTGCTGGTGCGCTTCGAACTGGCGATGAGTGCGCGCGACCCGGATCGCATGGCCGATGCGGTGCGCGAACTGAAGGCGTTCGCCGTCGATCCTCAGTACGAGGGGATCCTTGGCGAGGAGGATTTCCGTGAAGGCGAATATCACCTTGCCCGCATTCGCCGAGATGGCCGGGCTCAGCTGGCGCAGGCGCGCTGGCAGCTTGACCAGGCGCAGACGCAATTCGGCGAGACCGACCCGCGCACGCAGAGCATGCGGCTGCATGTCGCCGATGCCTCGCTGACGCTCGGCGACCGTGACGCGGCGCGGCGCGAACTGGCGCTGGTACAGACGCAGACCGGCATCGCCGACGCTGGCGACAACCCGGACCGCGCAGGACTGCTGGTGCTGCAGGCCCAAGCCGAGCGCCAGCCGAACGCAGCGCGCGAAGCGCTTGCGCTGCTGACTCGGCTCGGCGTCGACAACGCGCAGATGGCGGATGTCCAGCAAGCGCTCGCCGAACTGCTGCCACCGGGCAGCGACGAAGCGAGACAGCTGCGGCAAGCATCAGAAGCGAATGTCGCGCGCGCGCGACGTGCGGTCGGCGACCCCTGATCGACTGCCGTATCAGCGCGGCGATGTTGCCGGCATTCGCGCACCAATCGCGGCCTTCAGCCAGGCCATCGCCATGCGCAGTTCGCGATCGACGGTGGCGCGGGACACGTCCATCGCCTCGGCGATTTCCGGCCGGGTCATGCCGCCGAAGAACGACAGCTCGACGATCTGCTCCTTGCGCGGATCCAGCTGCCCGAGCCGCTGCAGCGCCTCGTGCAGGTCGAGCAGTTCCGGCTGCGCGTCTGACTCGGCCGCGACCGCCAGCGCCTGTTCGAAATCGACACGCTGCGCATCGCCGCCGCGGCGCTGGGCGTTGTTCGCCATCGCCCGGTCGACGAGCACATTGCGCATCACCCGCGACATCAGCGCCAGGAAGTGATTGCGGTCAACGAGGCTCAACTGCGAGCCGGCAATCCGCTCATAGCCTTCGTGGACCAGCGCGCAGGTCGACAAGGTCTGCCCCGGTGCCACGCGGCGCAGGCGGTCCTGCGCGATCCGCCGCAGATCGTCATAGAGCACCGGCATCAGCCGCGCGAGTGCTGCGCGGTCGCCGGACTGCCAGGCCGACAGCAGCCCAGTGACATCGGCGGATGGCGTTGGCAGCAGGGTTTCGACCGGCATCGGCGGCGCCTCGGGATCGCTTCTTGAATGGCCGCGATTTTGCTGCGCGGCGTGCGCGCCGGGAAGTCGAGGCGCGCCAGCCCTCAGGCCAGCGGCCAGCGCGACAAGCCACCCATGCCGAGTTGCGCGGCCAGCGTGGCGATCGCGCCAAGGCCGGGAATGGTCAGCGCCGGCGTGATCTCGGCCAGCGGCACCAGCACCCAGTTGCGGCGATGCAGCTGCGGGTGCGGCAGGTTCAGGCGCGGGGTATCGCAGGCCACGCCATCGACATGCAGCAGGTCGATGTCGAGCCGGCGCGCCGTCCAGCGGATGCCGTCGCGCGTGCGGCCGTTGTCGACCTCGATCGCCAGCACGGCGTCGAGCAGCGCCTCGGGTGCAAACGCCGTCTCGATCTCGCAGACGGCGTTGCAGTAGTCCGGCTGGCCGGGCGGGCCAACCGGATCACTGCGATACAGCGACGAACGGGCGATCAGCCGGGTTTGGGGCAGTGCTGCAATCTGCAGCAGCGCGCGCTCAACCTGCGCAACCGGATCGCCGAGATTGGCGCCGAGGCCCAGCCAGGCCCTGCGCACCGGCGCTCAGGCCTTGCGGCGATTGCGTCCGCCGCGCCGGCGCCGCTTTTTCGGCGCCCCGGCGGCGCCACCCTCGCCGCCTTCGCCGTCACTGCCATCGTCCGGACCGCCCTGTTCGAGCAGATCCAGCGGCGGCGGCGGTGCTTCGCCATTGGCCAGCGTGGTCTGTGCCTGCGTCCACCATTCGGCCAGTGCCGCACAGCCGGGTTCACCGGCCTGGGCGCGCAGCAGCAGGAAATCGTAGGCGGCGCGGAAGCGTGGATGGGTCAGCAGGCGGCGAGCGCGGCCCGGGCGCAGGTCCTCGAAGCGCGGCTGCACGCTCCAGATTTCGCGCATCGGCAGCGAGAAGCGCTTCGGAATCGCGATGCGCGCCTGCTGCTTCGCCAATATCTCGTCGGCGGCCTGATTCTGCGCGGTGACCGGATCATGACCCCGCTCGTATTCGAGCTCGTAGGCGCGGTCGGCATACGGCGGCCACAGCAGCGCGCCGTAGAGGAAGGCCGGGGTCACCGGCAGATCGCGCTTGACGCGGTCGGCGGTGGAGGCCAGCGCAATGCGCAGCAGTTGCAGATCGCGCTTGGCGGCATTGATCGCTCGCTCGGTCTGCGGGAACAGTTCGGCGAACAGGCCGTAGCGGCGCAGGCCTTCGAAATTGGCGACTGCGTCCTTGTTCAGCAGCAGCTTGAGGATCTCGTCGAACAGCCGCGCCGGCGGGATTTCCCGCAGCAGCGACGCCAGCCGGCCGATCGGCTCGGCGGTTTCCGGGTCGATGTCGAAGCCGAGCTTGTTGGCGATGCGGATCGCGCGAAGCATGCGCACCGGATCTTCGCGATAGCGCAGTTCCGGATCGCCGATCAGGCGCAGCCGGCGCGCGTTCAGATCATCGACACCGCCAGCGAAATCAGCGATCGAGAAATCGCGGATGTCGTAGTACAGCGCGTTGATCGTGAAATCGCGCCGGAACGCGTCTTCGACCAGCGTGCCGTAGACGTTGTCGGACAGGATGCGCCCGGTCTCGTCGCGCTCGTGGCTGTCGGTGATCGGCCCGCGGAACGTGGTGACTTCGAGGATTTCCTCGCCGGCGCGCACGTGGGCGATCATGAATCGACGCCCGATCAAGCGGCAGTTGCGGAACACCTTGCGGATCTGTTCCGGGTGCGCGCTGGTCGCGATGTCGAAGTCTTTCGGCTCGATCCCGGCAAGCAGGTCGCGGACGCCGCCACCGACCAGGTAGGCCTCGTAGCCGGCGTCCTTCAGACCGTAGAGCACCTTGAGGGCGCCCGGGGAAATGTTGGCGCGCGAAATCGGGTGCTGCTCGCGCGGAATGCGGTTCGGCTCGCTGATGGCGGGTCTCGGAAGTTCTGTTCGAATCGGGTTTACGGAGGGTCCCAATGGCGCGCTTGTTGACATCGCAGCGCCCGGGTGGGTGAAGTTTACGCGAGGAAGCGCGGCGTAAGCAGTCGTGCCGGCGCGCCGGCCCTGCAGCGAATCGTGGACAAGCCAGGGCATTGCCCTATAATCCGCCCGCGCTGACCACGCTCCTATCGTCTAGAGGCCTAGGACGGAGCCCTCTCACGGCTTTAACCCCGGTTCGAATCCGGGTAGGAGCGCCACAGCTTCAGGGTTTATCGGCCCTGAAGCGCGATCAGCGACGGGAACCGCGTATTCGACGCGGCACTCCAGATTGTCCGGGTCAAGAATGACCCGGCTGACGAAGCGGCGGATGGTGATCTTCAGCTGCTCGTGCGGTGCGGACTCGATCGAGGCCGCGAACTCATCCATCACGGTGGCTAATTCCTCGGCCGTGATGCTGCGCGTCGCTTCAGCCATCTTCATTTCTGCCGCCAGCGCCTGTTGCTCGGCGATGAGTGCCTTTCGCTCCCGCTCCATCGCGTCAATCTTGCGGTGATACGGCGCTGGGTCTTCTAGCTCCAGCGCGAGCCCGGCCGCTCTGTCGATCTGGATGGCGATCTCGGCAATCCGCTTCTGCATCCGCTTGATCGCAGGCTTGTGATCCGGGCCGGCGTTGCGCCGCTGGCGCAGCATGTCTTCGATGAATGATGCGCTGCGAAGGTCCGCAAGAAACTGTTGCAGCACGGCCTTGTCGACCACGGCGGTGGGCACGTAGCGATTCTTTGTGCCGCCGGCGCGCGGTACGGTGTAGTGCGCGCCCCTATTCCCACCCCAGGGCACGCCGGCCGGCGTGAACAGGATAGAGGTCAGCAGGTAACGGCTCATCATCGCCTTGCCGCGCGAGGTCGCCACGGCGTGCGAAGAGTTTTCGAGCGCCGCAATGATCGTTTCGGCCTGCGCTTTGCTGATCAGCGCGGGGTGGGTGTCTTCCTGAACCATCCATTCCGAGCGCGGCCGGCGCTTGCGCTTGGTCTTGTAGCCGCCCGACGAGGTGCGTTCGTGAAAGACGCCGAAGGTGGTGCAGCCGGCGTAAGCAAGGGCGTTCCATTCGACGCCAACCAGGGTGGAAGCCGCGCACGGAAGGCCGGCTGCCTGGCCGGCCGCCGTACGTGGAATGCCGCCGGCGCGCAGCTCAAGGAACTTGCGCAGCTTCGGAGCATCCTCCGACGGTTCGAGTACGGTTTTCTGCACCGGGGCGCCGTCGCGAACCAGGCCGATGTCCACCTTGCGTAGCTGGTATCCCATCGGCGCGAACCCGGCGGCGCGGAACCCCTGCCGGACGGTTTCCGCCATCCCAGCCAGCCCTTTCTCGCGGCTGGTCAGGCTGTGCCACTCATCCATCGCCTGCAGCAGCGTGCGCAGGATCATGACGGTGGCCGGATCGCCCGATTCCGGCATGTTGGCGTAGATCACCTCCACGCCGTTGATGGCGCACTCGGACTCTTCAAAGATCAGCGCCAAATTGCGGCGCCGAGCGATCCGGGAAGTGTCTTTTGTGAGCACCGCTGTCCAGCCGCGCGCGGGGTTGCGGATCTCGCGGATCAGCTTCTGGAATGCAGGGCGGTCCCAATCCTTGCCGGACTCAACAGCGTCGGCGTACTCGCCGACGATGACCAGGCCACGTCGGTCAGCGATCTCCGACAGTTCGTGGCGCTGGCTCTGGATGGAGACGTCCCGCTGGTCCTTCGATGACCGAAGGTAAAGCACGGCTCGTTTCATGCCGGGAAGCTGTCACGCGGCTCAGGATTGGGTCAAGCAGCGGCGCCAGCGCGTCGCAGAACGCCGCGTGCGGCAGCCCCACGGACGGCTGCATCTTGATCTGCGGTGGCGCGGAGCGGCCCACGATTCAGCCGGCCCGCTTTGCTGCAGCAGCGATGCGCGCTCGGCGCTTGTCGGCAGGCGTTTGATACGGCAGCGGCGTGATCCGCACCGGCGCCAGCTTGTAGCGCACGCCTCGGTTCAGCGCGTCCGACAAACGCGTGCGTTCACCGGCCGGACAATTCCCAAGCACGGCGCCCCGCGCCTCGATCCGCGTACGGCGCACGGTGCCCAGCAACAGGCGCCAGCCCTTGCCGGTGTGCGCGAACGCGGCCCACGCGGTTGGTCGACCCATCAGATCAGCCTCGTTGATGTGGGCGGTTGGGCAATTGGTTTCGGGTACGGCGGCGGCTGGCGCGGCGGGGTGGCGGCGGCTTCGGCTGACGCGACTGCAGCACGGCTGGCGGCTTCGGCATCGCGTGCCTGGCGGGCGATGCGGCTGAGCTGCGCGGCCAGTGCATCGGCCTGGTCCGGCGTCATGCCCGGCGTGCGGGCCTGCAGGCCGTCATTCATCAGCACGAGCACCACGCTGTGATCGCCGGTGGCGAACGTGAGCAGGTGGGTGGTGCCGACGATCTGTGATTCGCGCGGGGTGGCGTTGTTCATGGCGCGTTGCCCTGCCCGGCCTGCGGTTCGGCGGTGGTGGTGCCGAGCAGCTGGGCATCGATCTCGCGCAGCAGCATGGAGCGGTACTGGCCCATGGTCTGGTAGCTGATGGCGCTGGCATCGCAGGCGATGACAGCGCGCAGCCGCGCCAGCCCGGCTTGCTGCTGAGCCAACGCCTGCAGCGTGGCCACGCCGGCCGCGAGGGCACGCTTGCGGATCTGGTACGTGCCCCAGTGCAGCTTGTCGTGCTCCGCCAGCCACTTGAGCCGCTGGATCTGGTGCGGCAGTTCGTCCGCCGCGATCTGCGCCTGGTCTTCGATCGAGACCGGGGCTGGCACGGCTGCGGTGCGGTTGGGGATGGCGGTTCGGCAGGTCATGGCTGCGCTGCCGAGGAGCCGTCATGCGTGCGGCCGTCGAGCTTGCGGCCGGCGGCCTTCTTGCCGACGCGGTGCATGCCGTCTACCAGCTTGCCGGCCAGTTCTTCGGATTCCTGCAGTTCGCTGGGCATGCACGGATCGACCGGCGCCCACTCGCCCCACTGCTTGAACAGGAACGGCACGCCGGCAGCGGCGCACTGGTCGCGCAGGCTGCGGCCCCAGTCCGGGTGCATCGGCCGGGCGTGCGGGCCGGACTCGCCGCCGGCGATGATCCAGTCGAGCCTTGTGCTTCCGATGCGGGTCCACGCCGGCATTTCTTGGGTCACCTTGCCGGCGAGAAACGCCGCGCTCGGAGAAAGCTGCAGCCAAGAGCCAAGGCGGATGTCCCCCAGCATCGGCTCGATGCTCAGAAACCGGACGCGCGCCGGCACGGCCAACAGCTTCGGCACGTCGCGGTCGGCTTCGGCCTGGTTGATGACGGTCGCGCCGAGCCAGACGTTCGCGGGCGGGCGACCATCGAGCCAATTGAACGCCAGCGCGCCGGCGCCGCTCCCTGGACGGAAGTCCAGCACGCTTTGAAGTCGTCCGCGCCAGATGCCGATACGCTTCGTCAGGAGTAACCAATCAAGGTTCGGTGTGCGCCTGATCAGGTCGAGCAGATCAACCAGCCATTCGATCGGCACTTCGTTATCGAGCCAGTCGGCAAGGCTGGCGCAGAACACGCGGCGGCGGCTTGGATTAGTCGCTGCGGCCCAACCGCAGCGGGGGCAAACGCCGCATGCGCCACCACTCGGCAACTCCCCGCGCCAGCCGCAATGGCTGCACGATCTGAACCAGAAGGCTTGCTTTTCCCACCGTTCCGGCAGCTTCCAGTTTGCCGCGCTGGTCCGCACGCGCGGCTTGCCTGCGCCCCATTCGACGCGGCCGAAGCGCTTGGTGTCGCGCTCGGCATAGCAGTGGTCGCAGGCCGGCGAAACCTTCGTGCAGCCCATCCACGGGTTGAAGGTGCTGTCCGCCCATTCGATGTTGGTCTGGTCGCTCATGGCGTGGCACCAGGCGCGCTGAGCTGGCCAGCCCAATGGGCAGCGATGCCGGCGGCGCCGCGCAGCTCGCCGCCTTTGCACGGCAGGCCGATCAGGTCGAGCTCGATGGCGATGTCGCGCATGCGCTCGCTCAGCAGCTTGAGCTTGCGGCCGACGCGGGCCTTGTGGCGGTTGGGGCCTTCGCCCGGGTGGCGGATGGTGCGGCGGGGCTTGTTCATGGCTTCCTCGGCGGCAGGTTCAGCGGCGGGCGCGGGAACTCGATGCGCACTCGGCAGGCGCCGGCGCGCGGGTCCGCGGGGTATGCGTCGATGCAGAGCCTGTTCGGCAGCACGGCGCGGTACGCGCTGCTGTGGTTGCAGCGGCCGTTGTCGTAGAGGCGGCAGTTAGGGCGGTTCATGCCGGCTCGCCCTCGTGTTGAATGGCTGTCAGCGCATCGGCATCGACTCCGTGTGCGGCCTCCAGCGCCACTTCGATACGTTCTGCGGCCGTGTCGATCTCGCCGCGAACGCGGTGAAACTCCGCCTGGGCAAGCAGTTCTTGCACGCGGCGCACGACTGCAGTGAGCGCGCTCATGCCTCGTCACCTTCGATCAGCTTGAGCCCGATGTAGACAAACCCGTTGCTGCGCTTTTTCTCGATTCCGGCAGCGTCGATGCTCTTGCCCCACCGGTAGTCGTTGAGACTCACGCTGGTAAAGCCGTGGCGCTCGCACCAGTTGCGATAGGCGGCATGAAGATCGCCGGCCTTGGTGCGCGCCTTGTCATCGCGCTGGGTGCGGGCCTGCAGAAACGTGGCGATGTCGCCGATGGCTTCTGCTGCCGGTGGCGCCGGCGTGCTTGCGGTAGCGGCAAGTGCGCTCGCGGCGGCTCGGGCGTTGGCGATAGCGGCCATGTCCGCTTCGTGATCGGCATCGCTCTGGCACTTGGCGGCCCAGGCGTTGCGCAGCCGCTTTTCGATGCTGGTCAGCACCGTGCCATGCACGCTGACGCCGCTGTTGGCGTTGACCCTCAGCGTCTTGCCCAGGATGCGTTCGATTGCGCGCAGCTGGGCAACAGTGACCGACAGCCCGATACCAACGGTGTGCGCCGGGTTCAGCGCTTCAAGCAGCACGCCGGCATCGTCAGTGCCGCCATCGATCTGCATCACGTAGTGCGCGCCGGCCGCTTTGGCGGGCGGCTCTTTGCCGGTGGATGGGGCGCTGATGCTGAACGTGAACTTGTGATCGCCGGGTTTCAGGTCGCCGGCGCATGCCTGGAGCGTGTCGACAATGGGCTTGCGCGCATCGCGGGCCAGCTTGCGGCAGTCCGGCATCAGCTCGGTCCACGCTTCCTCGCGCAGACGCCGTTCGCGTTCCCACTGGCTTTCCGGCCGCGTGCTGCTGGTCTTCGGTGCCGCCGCGCCGCCGGCTTCGTCGTCGTCGTCCGGCGGTGTGAGATTCAGCGGATCTTGCGTCGGCGTTGCGCGTGCTTCGGCTTCGTCGGCTTGCCGCTGCTGCCGGGCGCGCTCGCGGGCGGCAGTGGCCTCGTGCTGCTCACGCGCTTCGCGTAGCTCCTGGCGCACGTCTTCGCGAGTAGGCGGCAAGCCGTTGGCGATGTCTTCAAGCCAGCC
Source organism: Gammaproteobacteria bacterium (assembly GCA_026398875.1). Lineage (GTDB taxonomy): Bacteria > Pseudomonadota > Gammaproteobacteria > Nevskiales > Nevskiaceae > Nevskia. The sequence goes on from JAPLSB010000024.1 coordinate 179,001, forward strand.
TTCGACTGTGTCAGCGCCCGACTCGTCCATCGCGGCCAGCGCAGCGAGGTTGTGCGCGGTCTCAACGTCCGTGAGCAGGCCACGCTCGATCAGATCCCGGATGGCCTCTGGCAGGCCGGCCACACTGGCACGCTGGCTGACCCACGGCTTGCTGTAGCCCAGCCGCTTGGCCGCGCCCTCAAGGCCTACGACGTCAACCAAGGCTGCACAGCCCTGCGCGGTTTCCCAGAGCGTAAGGTCGCTGCGCTGCAGGTTCTCGACCAGCTGCAGCACGGCGACCGTGGCACGGTCCATCGTCAGATCTGGCCGCACCATCGCCGGGATGTTGGCCAGCCCGGCGAGCTTGGCGGCGCGGAAACGGCGTTCGCCGGAAACGATCACGTAGTCGTAATCGCCCTGCCCGATCTCGCCGATCTTGGGCTTGACCGTGATGGGTTGCAGCACGCCGTGCGCGCGGATGCTGTCGGCCAGCTCGTTCAGCGCATCGTCGCCGAAGTGGCGGCGCGGCTGGGTGCTGTCCGGGATGACCCGGTGCAGCGGCAGATCCGCGTAGTGGCCCTGGCTGGCGTGTGGGCGAGTGCTTCCGACCGTGGTGTCGGTAGCAGTGACATCAGATGCGGTGTCAAGCATGAGATTCGGAACTCCGAAATGCAGCGGCGGTTTCGCGGGCGAAAACGCGGCAGGTGATCAGCGGATGACGCCGAGGTAGACGGTTCTCGGGTCGGTGGCGTGGCCGGTGAGGTCGCGGTTGCACAGCACGTCCGGCGGCGCGGCCTCCAGACCGCCGCGATCGCCGCCAAAGCGCACCTCGCGCAGCTGGTGTCGGGCGCGGACGGATTCCGGGGTGGCAGGCTCCGCAGCAGGGCCGCGGCGCTTGGTGCGCAGATGCAGACGGAATGCGAGCAAGGCGTTCATCCGGCCACCTTGGTGCTGGCTGCCTGCGGCGGCGTGTGCACTTCGGTCAGCAGCTCATCGATCTCCTGGGCCAGCATCTGGCGCAGCGTGGTGCGCCAGTCCGTGCGGTCGGACGGGTCAAGCCCGTACTCGTGGGCAGCGCGGATAGCAGCGGCCGGGCTGCCGTAATGAGCGGCGTGAAGGTCGCGCAGCAGGTCCGTCATGCGGGCGTGCTCGGTGGTGATGCGCTCGATGTGATCAAGCGCGATGCGGTCGCCGCGCTGGGCCAAGGGGATTACGTTGCTCATGCGCGTCTCCGGTTGCGGGTGGAACGGCGGTTAATGGCATCGGCGCGTTCTTGCGCCGTCTCGGTAGCCGTGGTGCGGTCGCGCGCTTCAATGACGCGTTCAACGCGCCCGCCCTGCACGACAAAACCCACCCACTGCCCGCGCTCCAGCTCCACGTAGGCGGTGGCAACGGTCGGCGGTGGCGGTGGATAGGCGAACTGCAGCAGCGGCTGGCTGGCGTGGCTGGCGGCGGCAATCACGACACGGGCCCGAAGCTGAATTCGCGGTAAACCGACCCGAAGCCAAATTCGGTGTACGCCGCATGTCGATAGCGATGCAGGCATTCCGCGTGATACGCCCGCAGGGCGCGCACTTCGGCCAATGCCGCACCGCGAACCGTGGCCTCTCGCAGCTCGCGGTTGGCGGTGATCAAGGCGTCTAGCGCGAGTACGGTGGCGCTGGCTGCAGGCACCGGCTGGTGCGTGGTCAAGCTGCCCGGCACGGGGTAGTCGTCGGAAGTGCAGAACGCCGCGCCAGTGTCGGCGGCAGGCGTTTGCGCCGGATGAGCGCGCCGGCGCCGGATGGCGTCGACAGCGGCGATCGCGATGGTCAGCGCCACCACCCCGCCAATGCAGGCCAGCACGTCTGCCCGGCCGCCGTTGGCAACCCACACTTCGAGGCCGTTCATGCGGCCACCGTCAGGCCGATCTGGCCGTCGCGCGTCATGCCGATCGCGGGCACTTGCAGGCTGATACCGGCGCGGCGCGCAGTGGCCAGCAGCTCGGTCAGCTGGTCCGAAACAGCGGTGCGGTGCATTTCCTCGCCGAAGGCCCAGTCATCAGCCCGGCGGGTCGCCAGTTCGGCCGCTTCCACGCGGGCAAGCAGCGCGTCGCGTTCGGCAGCGACCTGCTCCAGTTCGGCGCGCAGCTGGTCCGCTGCAAGGGCGTCCCAGCGGCGCTTCCGGCTGGATGACAAGTTGGCAACGGTTGGCATCTGCGTTCTCCCATCGGGCCGCGGTGCGGCGTGATCGGATAGAAGAATAGTTTTTCTATACTTTTACTGTCTAGTATTTCTTGACTTTACCGACGAACGGCACTTCCGCTGCGTGACGCATTTCTCATTTTCGGGGCAGCGGCCACAAAAAAGCCCGCACGCGGCGGGCTGGTTTGGGATCAGGCGTTTCAGGTCGCTTCCGTTTCTGCTGTTGCCCAAGGTTGATGATGTCGGGATCGCACTGCAGCCATATCGGGCGGCTGCAGGTGGTTCGAAAACACCATTACTTCCTTGCCCTGGCTGCGCTCGCGCTTGGCCGAGTAGTGCAGGTCCATCGTGCGCTGTTCGAAATCCGCATAAAGCCGGCGGATCAACGGGTGCTCGTCATACGACACCAACCAGGGGCCTTGGAGTTCTTCAATCACGACTTGCGCTAGGCGAGTGTGATCCGCTTCCTGAAAGTGATTCATGTACAGCCGAGGCCCCTTCTCGACATAGGGCGGGTCGAGATAAGTCAACTTCCGTCTCGGCAGCGTAGGGACCACCTGACGCAAAAAATCCACAGCATCGAGGTTGTGGACAAAGATCCGGCTTCGCGCTCTGCCGAGGTCCATCACCCGCTTGACCAACGCATCTTTTGTGTAACGGGCATCAAGCTTCCACTCGCCCGACTGATCCTTGCCGCCGATCATGCCGCCCTCCAGGATTCCTGAACGGTTCGTACGATTCAGGAAAAAGGTGGCGAACCCAAGGTCGAGCTCTTCGGCAGTCGCCTTAGCGCGGTGAATCTCCCGCTGGGCATGCCAGGTATCTGCGGTCACCGGTGTGGTCAGGATCCGTTCGCAGAATTCTTCGCTGCGATAGACCGCGCTCTTCCAGAATGCGGCTACCGCACGATCGAAATCGTTCAGGTGGATGGTGTCCACCACCATGGCGCTGAGCAGGTCAATAGCCAGCCCAGCCCCGCCACAAAACGGCTCGACGTAGTGCGCGTCATGTAACTTATTGTGCGCAATAAGTTGCTTCAGATAGGGCGCAAACTTGCCCTTGCCGCCCGGGTAGCGGAGCGGAGTGAGATACGCCATGAGTGCTGCCTCCTGAATACGGGCAGCTTAGCGGGACTTCTTGCCTTCGGCCAGCGTCATCTTCCCCTTCTTGGCCGCATTGAAATGCATTCGCTGCCACATGAGTTCTAGCCCCGGCTTAATCGATTCGAAGGCGCTCGCAGCTGCTTCAGGGGAAGCAAGCGACACCGAGTTGTGCATGTAGTTGCTGAATTCCTCGTATCGAGCGGCGGCAGTATCGAGGCTTATGGCAATGTCGAGACGATTCACTGGATCATTGGTGATATTGAACTCTCCGCTTTTCAAATGGTTTGCCGCCGCCTTTATCGTTTGTTCATAACCCTTACCAGTCACACCAAACTCCCGGCCGTAATGGAGGCAGGTCAGTTCAAGCAGCGATCTGGCTAGTGCAGAACACGCGTAAGGAGCATCAAACACCGAAATCGCGCGAAGATCCTTCAGGATCGCGTTGCACTTCGCATTGGTCACGAATTGAAAATCATCTCGCCGGACCAGTTTGCCAGTTCCTTTCCTAATCCTTGGCTTCTTCGGTACGTCCTCAACCGTCGTCGGCGGCGTCTCTTCTTCGAAACGGGTGGCCGCAGGGCTTGCCTCGTGTTTGGCGACATCGTTGGCACCGTCGGAGTCCTTGCCAGACGCCCGTTTTGGATGCTCGTCTTCACCTTCCGCTTTCTTCTGCCCTTTGTAACCCGCACCGCCCTGCGAACTGGGTAGCTGAATTCCAGCACGAAGCTGGTCCAGAAACTGGCCGATTTTGGCCACTGTCTCGAATTCGCCGCGTGATGTGATTTCCTTGTTGGAGACGCCGGCGGCAATTCGCGCAAGTGCGTCATACGCCAGATCCACGTTCGCTTGCGGCAGCGCCTTGCACTGGCTGACATTGAACTTGAACAGCTCGGTGAAACGTTCAGACTGTGCGACGCGCTCGAAGGTCGTCAAAGCAAAGGTGCCGGCGTCTAGTTCTGCAACCACTGCCGGCGCCAGCCTGCTGAGCTCCCGAAGCTTGCTCAGCGTTTTCCAGGAGCCGCTTTGTTCGAAGCGGCCCTGAGGCACGGCCAACCAGGCAATACGCCCAGCGCCGTTGTTTGCGCCGGTGTGCTTGAGCCGGATGAACTCGTTCGCCTCATCCCTGCTCGGGAAGCAGAACGCCTCGATGACTGCGGCAACGCTGTCATCGACGCGCTTGGCGTACTGCTTCATCAGCTTCCTCTGGGTTGGCGTCAGGTTGATATCCGCGCGGTCAACCAGGCCGTTCTTCTTCAGCAGCCGCAATGCCGACAGCCGGCGATTACCGTCCAGCGCGATGTAACGCCCGGGAGTAGTGGGATGAGCGATGACCGACAGGCGCTCGGTCGGATCAAGGCGCTTTCGCACACTGATATCCCTCGCAAGGCCGAATATCGTGTCCCCTTCGACCTCTAGCAATTGGTTGAGGGCTTCGGTTTGGTTGCCCGCCCCGCGGATGCGAGGGTTCTTCTCATCGAGTTCAAAAGCATCGAGCGGCAAATCTAGCTTCATCGTAGATCCTGAACGTTTTTCGTTATTCACAACCCGCCGTACCGATGCTTACAGCTTCCTGGCATTCCAAGCGAGAACTACCCGGCCGTGAATCGTGAACGGCTTCTCAGGATCGATGCGGAAAGGTTCGTAGACCGTGCGGTTATGTGAAACCGCCATCACCCCACGGCCCGGGACGCGCTGCAGGGTCTTCACGTAGAACTCGCCGTCGTAGGTGAAGGCAAACACAGCGTCGATCTTGTGCTCCGTGACGTTCTGGTCCACCAACAGCATGTCGCCGTCGTTGAAGGTCGGCAGCATCGAATCCCCTCGCCCGGTGATAAAGCTGAGGTTCGGCGGGTTACTGAAGCTAGCCTGCTTCTTCAACTCCGCCAGGCTGACCGTGATGGACTGCACCACCTGCGGGTGGTCTTCGACCACGGCACCGCTTCCCATCGATGCCGTGACGTTGAAGTGCTTAACGTTTGCCGAATTACCGTCGGCGGACGTCGCGCTCGTCACTAGCGGCAGGCCATTGAAGTCAGCCGAAGCTACCTCTCGATGCGGTACGTAGGGGAAGTTGGTGAGCCTCGCGATCAGATCTACCTGAGCGACGCTTGGAGCGTGCCGATTGTTCTCCCATGCCGACACATTCCCTTTCGTACACCCAAGCTCATGCGCGAGCTGTTCTTGCGACAGGTTCGCTGAATTCCGCGCTTGTTTGACCCACAACCCTAAGTTCATGCGGACCAGCGTATAGGTAGCCTTTACTTTCGTCGTCCAGCATTTCTTGACTTTATGTCCAGTTTTTCTATACCTTGCGGCTAACAAACCTGTCGGCACGCACGATGAGCTCTGAACCACTGAAGACGGCGATCTCACAACTCGGCTCTATGAACGCCTTGGCAATCAAGCTGGGCATAACGAAAGCCGCGGTGCACCAATGGACGCTTGAGGGTCGACGGGTTCCAGCAAAGCACTGCGTGGCAATCGAAACCGCCACCGAAGGCGCCGTCACCCGCCACGACCTTCGCCCCGACGTATTCGGAGTGCAGCCGGCCATTGCGCCGGCGCCTCCTGCTCCATCTGCCAGTCAGCAGCAGGCTGCCTGATGAAGCCGCCTCGCCTACCGGTACCGCAGCACCTCGCCGGTGCTCACCACAGTGAAGGTGCGCTCGACTTCGTGGTGGTTCAGCACTTCGCCGCTTTCCAGTTGCCACCTGCCCAGCCCGCTGAAGCCAGCGTGCGGGTTGTCCAGCGTGGCAGCCGACCGCTGCGACTGAACCAGCACCGCGCGCAGTAGCTGCCCGCGCGCGTTCACGACTTCCACAACCTTGGTGATTCCCATGGCACACGCCCCTGTCGGTGATTTCGGCCCGCTGCTGAACCACAGCTTGAATCGCATCGGCTGCTTCATCACGGAACAGGGTCTCAGTCCCGAGGATTGCGAGGCAATCTTCGAAGCCGGCATGGCAGCCCGCTTCCGGCTGGTCGCGCCCTTCAAGGTACTGGCAGGCCCCGTGACCGCCGGCGTTGATGTTCAACGGGATGGCGTCGGCGTCCTGGTTGCCGGTCTGATCGGCTGAACGCAGTGGAACCTCTCCTCCAGAGCGGCTGCGGCCGTTCTCGCACCTTCCCGGCCTGCCCAGACCGGGCTTTCTATTCGCTGCAGCTGATGCTGACTTCACGGTGGATCCCTGAGCTTGCCGGCCGGATGCTCGGCCGGTTTTTTTTACCCCGTGAAGCTTGTACCGGGCTGTACCGGAAACCGGGACACGTCGGGACATGACGCAGAACCATCTCTGGATCGAGACCTGGGCGGATGCCGTCCGGGCGTTGATTGAGGCCTGTGGTGGGCCGAAGCGGGTCGGCGCGGAGTTGCGCCCGGACCTACCGGCTGATGACGCGGGCGAGTGGCTGCAGAAGACGCTCAAGCCCAACCGCCGCGAGGTGCTGAGCGCGCAGCAGCTGCTGACGCTGATGGCGATCGGCCGCCGCCACAACTGCGATTTGCTGATGGCCTTTGTCGCCGATCAGGCGGGCTACCACGCGCCGAAGCCGATCGACATGGCGAACGAAACCGCGCGAGTGCAGCAGCAGGCACAAGACATGTTTGCGGAGGCGAGCAAGCTGCTTGATCGCCTTTCGCGCTTGCAGGCCCTGCAGCCGAAGTGAGCGGCTGCCGATGACGACTGCGCCGCAACGAGATCCGCTTGACGTTGCCCTTCGGCAGCTTCGCTCGATCGGTCTGCTGGTCGACCGCGTAAACATCGGACCACCGGCGCGCGGCAAGGTGTGGCGCGTGGATGTTGAAGGCCAGCGGCGCGGCAAGAAATCCGGGTGGTATCTGTGCGACTGGTATCGGCTGGACAACGGCCAGCAGGTGGTTGTTGGCAGCTACGGCGTCTGGGTGGGTGATGATCCTGGCTCAATCAATCTCGACTTCGAGGTTGATGCTGCGGTGTCGGCTGCAGAGCGTGACCGCATGCGCGCGGAGCAGCAGCGGCTGTCGGCCGTGCATGCCGAGCATCTGGAGGAGCAGCGGGCCGACGCCGCCAAGCGTGCCGGCGAGATCTGGCCGAAGCTTCCGGACAACGGCGCCGTGCCTTACCTGCAGCGGAAGAACGCGCGCATGTTCGGCTGCCGGATTGGCCGCGATGGGGCGCTGGTGGTGCCGCTGCGGCGCCCGTTCACCGAGGCGCTGGTGGGCCTGCAGTTCATTCAGCCGGATGGCACGAAACGCTTCCTGACCGGCACGGCCAAGCATGGCGCCGCGCATTTGATCGGCGAACTGCCGGCCGACGACACCGCGACCATCGGCCTTGCCGAGGGCTACGCGACCGCCGCCACCTGCTATCAGGCCACCACCTGGCCGACCTTCGTCTGTTTCGACTGCGGCAACCTGCTGGCCGTCGCCAAGGCGATACGCGCCGCGCGGCCGAAGGCGCGCCTGGTGGTGTTTGCAGACCACGATCAATGGACGGTGCGCGGGGCGATCCGCAAAGCGGAGCTAGCCGGCGTAGATCCTCAACCTATCGCTGGCGATGACCCGCGCTGGGCCGAATGGCGGGCGCGTGGCTGGCTGGTCAACGCCGGCCTCGATGCGGCGTACGAGGTGCTGACACAGTGCACGGCCTCAGTGGCATTGCCGCCGTTTGCTTCCGACGACGCCGCCAAGCGCACGGACTGGAATGATCTGCACGTCAGCGCGGGGATCGATGCGGTACGCGCGGCGATCCTTACACCGGGCAGCCTGATCACCAGCCTGCCCCCACCAGCGCCGGAGCCCGCCACAGACGCGCCAGCCGATCCGCCCGACGGCGCACCGGCAGCAGCGCCGGCGCCAGTGGTAGCGCTGACGCATGAGCAGCTGCTGGCGCGCTATGAGCTGATCCACGGCACGACCGATGTGTGGGACGTGGATTCGGGCCTGCGCATGAAATTCCAGGCGCTCAAGGCGCTGATCGGGCCTGTGGCCGCGAAGGCTTGGCAGGACGACACCGCCAAACGCGTGCGGATTGCCGTGCCCGCGAAGCCGAAGGCGGATACCGGCGCCGCGCCGTCGATGCGGCTGCTCGAGTGGGAGCGCGGGCTGGTGTTCGGCGAGACGGGGCTCAAGGCATCGACGTGGAACGTGATGCACGTGCTGCGTAACCATGCGAACTGGAAGGGCGTGTTCGGCTTCGACAGTTTCGCGAAGCGCATCGTGAAGCTGCGGCCCACGGCGTTCGGTAGCCCCGAGGGGTTGCTGACCGATACCGACGAAGTGCAGACGGCGGCATGGTTCGGCCGCCGCGACACCTATCGGGCTGACGTGAAGACCGGTACGGCGCGCGAGGCGATCAGCGTGGTGGCCGCCGACAACGCGTTCCATCCGGTGCGGGACTACCTGTCCGCGCTGACCTGGGATGGGACCGACCGCCTCGATCACTTTTTCAGCGACTACTGCAACGTCATCCGTACGCCGACGATCAGCGGCTTTGCACGCAACTTCTTCATCCAAGCGGTGGCGCGTGTGTTTCAGCCTGGCTGCAAGGCTGACCTGATGCTGGTGCTCGAAGGCGACCAGGGCGCGCGCAAGTCGACGCTGGCGGCCACGCTGGCCGGGGTGGGCAACTACGCCGACGTGGGCACCGCGCCGAGCGACAAAGACTTCTACCAGATCATCCAGGGCGTCTGGCTCGTGGAGATCAGCGAGATGGCGTCCTTTGCGCGAGCGGAGAACAGCCATATCAAACGCGCGATCTCGGTGGCGGTCGACCGCTTCCGGCGCAGCTACGGGCACAACGTCGAAGAGTTCAAGCGCGAGTGCGTGTTTTTCGGCACGGCCAACAACAGCGACTGGCAGAAGGACGAAACCGGCGGGCGCCGCTACATGCCGGTGTGGGTTGGCGACATCGATATCGACGGCGTGAAGAGCGTGCGCGACCAGCTGTGGGCCGAAGCCGTGGCGCGCTATCAGGCGGGCGAGCCTTGGTGGCTGCTGCCTGAAGGCGCGACCGAGGCGCAGGAAGAGCGGTACGTCGAGGACGTGTGGGCCGAGCCGGTGCTCGACTACTTACGCGGGAAGACGGGCAGCAGCGGCCAGCTCGGCAGCGGCCCGCGCCAGCGGGTGACGATCAGTGAACTGCTGACGTACGCGCTGGAGATGGACGTCAAGAAGCAGGACCGATCGGCACAGACCCGCATGGGCAACCTCATGCGCCGCCTGGGCTGGACGGCACGGCAGCGTCGGGTGGCTGGCGCGATCACGAAGATCCGCGAGTACTACCCGCCGGAGAACAAGGCATGAAGCGCTTGCGCCATGTCCCAACCCCGGCCGTGTCACGACCTGCGGGCGCACCTTGTCCCAACCTCGAAACCCTTGCGGGACAAGGGTTGTACCAACCGTCCCAACCTTTTCAACCGCACACACATGTGCAGGCGCATGCGCCAGCGGGCAGGCGCGCATGTGCGTGCACACCCACACCAGAAAACAGGTCGGTACGGTTGGTACGGTTGGGACAAGCCAATAACAGCAAGGGTTCGAGCGTCCCAACCTCGTCACAACCTGCCGAAAAGGAAGTCCGGGCCGGGGTTTCTAGGATTTCGCCCGCGAAACACGTCGTCGGCAAAAGGTACTCCCCAGCCCAACGACACGCGGGTGAGAAGACTGCGCGGAATTCGCGTAGAGGCAGACGCGGCCGGATCAGTTCACAGGCCGCGTGTGAATGGGCCGTGTGCGCGGCCGTGAAGCCTGCTGTGACGGCCGTCGAACCTGTGAGATTCATCTCGTGAGTCTGCTGAGCGGCCGTCAGCTGGTCGAGGAGCTCGCCCGTCTCGGGCTCGGCACCTGGACGCCAGACGCCGTGCGCCAGTGGATTCGCGAAGAACCACCGTGCCCGATCGCCGAGGCCGCCGATCAAGGCAAACCGCACCGTTACCGGCTGGTCGACGTCCTCGCCTGGCTGCAGGCCCGCGCCGAACGCGAGCGCAACAAGGGCTTCACCAGCGCGGCGGCGCAGCAGATGGTCGATCGCATCGCGCTCGTGCTGCGAAACGTGGTGTCCGGCGTGCCGATGCCGCCGTCAGACCCTCGGCATCAGCTTTCGCTGGACGCGCCGCCACCTGCGGCCGTATCGGCGGCGGCACCGTCCGACCTGTTGGCGCCGACGCGCACCGGAAACTTCACGGCAGACGAGATCGAGAACGCCACCGACCTCGATCTGGTGATGAAAGTGCTGCAGGGCCGCGATCCGCAGGCCTGGAAGCGCGTCGAAGAGGCGCTGGCCGCTCGGCGCCGGCGGCTGGAAGGCGATGGCCTGCTCATTCCGGTCGATGAGCTGCAGCAAACGCTCGATGTCCAGGCTGTCGCCATGCGCAGCGCCGCCAACGCGCTCGTGATTCCGCTGGCGCAACGCATTCCGGATGCCAGCACCTTCGCGCAGCGCGAAGCCATCATTCAGACGGCCATCGATCGCATGCTCGAAGGGCTGTCGCGCGGCGACGATGACGCCGACGACGCGGTGAGTCCCTGATGTCCGCCGCCCGGCTGCTGTCGCCGCAGGCACGCACGGCCCTGCGCCGTGCCCGTCGGCACTTTGCGCCGGCCCGGCGCATGTCCGTGCGGCAGTGGGCGGAAATCCATCGGCGCATGCACACCGGGCCGCGCGCCGGGAACCTGTTTGAAGTCGACGAAACCCCGGCGCTCGCCGGAATCCTCGCTGCGTACCAGGACAGCAGCGTGCGCGAGATCTGGTGTCAGAAATCGGCTCAGATCGGCTGGACGCAGGGCTTCGTGATGAACGTGATGGGCTATCACGTGCACCTCGATCCGTGCTCCATCCTCGTGATCTTCGCGAAGGAAGCGGCCGTCCGGCGTTTCTTCCGGGAAAAGCTGGAGCCGGCGATCCGGGCCAGCCGCGTGCTGCTCGATCGGATCCCGCTGGATGCGCGGAGCGCCGACAACACGCAGGACTTCAAGCGGTTCACCGGTGGCTTCATTCAGGGCGTCGGCTCGAACAGCCCGACCAACGTCAAATCCACCGACGCGCGCGTCGTCATCGTCGAAGAGCCGGACGACACCTCGAAGAACCTCGCCGGCCAGGGCGATGCCATCGCCCTTGGCCGCGAACGCTACAAGACCTACCCCAACGGCCGGATGATCGTCGGCGGCACGCCCACCGTCGAAGGCCTCAGCAAGATCGCGGAGGGCATGAAGAAAACCGATCAGCGCCGGATGTTCGTCGAATGCCCGCACTGCGGCCACGAACAGACCCTGCGTTTCGAGCAGCTGCGCTGGAAGAAAGACGCCCTGACCCATCATCCGGTCTATGGCACGCACCGGCCGGAAACCGCGCGCTATGCCTGCGAAGCCTGCGGGGTCGACGATCAAGAAGACCTGTTCTGGACTGACGACCAGAAGAACCAAGCCGTGCTGGCCGCCAGCAAGCGACCGGACTACGGCTATCGCGCCACCGCGCCGTTCACCGGCAGCGCCGGCTTCTACACCAACGAGCTCTACAGCCTGTTCGCTGGAAGCCGCTTCGAGTACTTCGTGCAGAAGTGGCTCGAAGCCAAGCACGCCATGGATAACGGCGACGACTCGCTGATGCGCAGCTTCAAGAACAACCAGCTCGGCGAAACCTTCGAACTGAAATCCGATGCCCCCGAAATCGCCGATCTGGTTGACCGCGGCGAGGACTACGCCGAGTGGACCGCCCCAGCCGGCGCACTCGTCGCCACCTGTTGGATCGACGTTCAGCGCGGTGGCGAGTCCAGCGGCGAAGCGCGCCTGGAAGGCCTCATCATCGGCTGGGGTCGCAACGAAGAAAGCTGGCGAATTGCCCGCGTGGTGGTGAACGGCAACCCGCTCGAACAGGCCACCTGGGACAAGCTCGATGCCGAGCTGGCCAAGCCGATCCGCAGCGCCGGTGGCGGCACCCTGCCCATCAGCCTGCTCGGCGTGGACTCCGGCGACGGCATGACGCAGGACGCCGTCTATGCCTACATCCGCGCCAAGCAGCGCGAAGGCCGCGATGCCATTCCCACCAAAGGCGAGCGCGGCCGTGGCAAGCCCGTGTTCAAGCCGCCGAAGGCGCTGGACTACACCCACAACGACAAGGCCGCGAAGTGGGGCCTGAAGCTGTACCTGATCGGCACCGAAGCCGCGAAAGACACCATCGCCTCGCGCCTCAAGCTGGCCGGTCACGGCGATGGACGCATGCACTGGCCCACGTCGATTGGTCTCGACTACCTCGAGCAGATCACCAGCGAGGTGAAGGTGCCGGGCCGCAATGGCGAACTCACCTGGACTGAGCGTGCCGGCCGCCGCAACGAAATGCTCGACGCCGAAGTCGGCAACCTGCACCTCGCGCGGAAGCTCCGCCTGCACACCATGCCGGAATCGTACTGGCTGGATCTTGAGCGGCAGATCCGCCAGCCGGAGCTGGCGCTGCCCGCGGCCGGTCGGCTGTCAGCGATGTCGCCGGCACCACCAACCCAGTCCGCTGCATCGGCCGCAACTGCCGGACCGGCCGCTGCCCGGCGCGTCGGCGGCGCCACCCCGTTCACCGGATTCGGAGACCGCTGACATGAGCAACGCCAAACGGGACGACTTTGCCGCCGCGCTGCGGGCCGAGATTGTGGGCGTGCTGGTACGCGAAAGCGGCGCGCCGGAGACGCACGCCATCCGCATGGCATCCATGATCATGCAGGCGGTGTCGCACCGCTGGCAGGGCACCAAGGCCTACGTGCGAGCGCCGGATCGCTACGATCGCGAGACCGTGCTGCGCGATCTGGCAACGATGTCGCCGGAAGAGGTCTGCCGGCGGCACGGAATCAGTCGGTGGACGGTGCAGCGGCTGCGTCAGCGTGACGCGTCATGAATGCCGCCGCGTTAACGCTCATTTTTGGGAAGGAATGCGCTTTCCTTCCCGCATGCATTGCAACGGAAAAGGTGCTGCTTGTGCCCCAGCTCGCCGAAGACCGGATCGGGGCGGCTCCCCGTTCGGACCAAATCGGGGCTTGCGCAGTGATCGCACACGTAGCCGCTGCTGCCGCCACGTTTTTCCAAGGCGGCGATACGCGCCTCCAGCTCCGGAATCTTTTTGCTGGCCTCGGCCATCGCCTTCCACTCCCGGCTGTCTTTCACCATCGCCCACAAGTCTGCGATCACCGTCATCACACCACCCCCAAGAGGAAACTTGCATGAACATTCGTTTGATTGCTGATGCCACCACCCCGCACACCACCGCCGATCTCGTCGCCAGCCTGTTGATACGGTCGCTGCTCGGTTTTGTTTTCTGGTCCGGCGTGATCGCCGCCGTGCGCCAAGCGTGGCTGCTTGCAGGCTAACAGCGCCATGGCATCAGCAGAGCCACGCTGTGGCGGCTGCGTCAGCGCCGGACATGAGTCAACGCGAAGGCCGCAATGGCCACATCAAGCGATTCGCGGGCCACCCGGAAATCCTGCGTCACAAGGTTGTAACCCTGCAGGTCCCGCGTCGTTGCCAGCGCGCCGACGGTGCTCAGTTGACTCCCTCTCGGCAACGAAACCAGAAAATCGGAGAACGCCAATGAAGCACGCATCAACCCCTCAGCCTGAGGCATCAATTCCGGGAAGTACACCAGGCAAAGCGCCAGAACCTTCCGCGGAGGAATTGGAACATTACGAGCGCGAAGCTCATCGTCGGTGGTGGCACGCAGCAACAGATCGGTCCATTCCACTGTGTCCGTCACCGCGCCCGTCAGCGCTTCCAGCTTCGCCCGGAATAGGACTTTCGTTTCATGTTTTCGGGTGGACGTTGTCTTTAGGAGTTCGACTACACCGGTCACCAGCACACCCCCCAGTGCTGCAAGAACAGGGAGCACCTTGCCAAATACGCTGTCTTCCACCGATGCCTCGCGTTCGGCCGTGGGTACCGCAGCAGCGTACCAGCGCCGCTTGACGTGTTCCGTGCCACGGTTCACGCTGTACCTGCCGCTGCCTCATGCAGCGGTCAGGTTTGGCGACCTGAGTGAGGAGCGTCGAAAGACGCTCGACGGTGATCCCGTGGCGTCTTTTTTCATGCCTCAGCCAGTTCTATGGCGGAGGCGTGCAGGGAGGCCGCGAGGCCTGCCGGTTGATGCGCAAGCTCCTCCCCGGTTCGCCAACCCTGCACGTCTCCGTCACCTTCGTTTGGCGACGTCGGTGACGGTTCTCTGCATCCAGGAGGACTTATGTCGATGACCCGCGTCACCCCCGCTGTGTCCCTTGTTGACGGGCAAGCCGTCACCACCAGCCAGAACATTGCCGAAGTGTTCGGCAAGTCGCACGACGACGTGTTGCGTCGCATTCGAACGCTTACGTGCAGCGCCGAATTCACTGGCCGCAATTTTGCGGTCAGTGAGTACACCGATCCAACCGGTCGCGTGCTCCCGCTGTATCGCATCACCCGCGACGGCTGCGCGTTCCTCGTGATGGGCTTCACCGGCCGCCGTGCGGCGGCGTTCAAAGAGGCCTATATCGAAGCCTTCAACCGCATGGAAGCCGAACTGCGCGCTCCGGCGAATCCGGTCCCCTCGTTGATGAGCCGCCGCTGGCTGCTCAGCTTCGATGCCGCTGGCCGCGAAGTGGTGCAGCCGGTGCCGCCGGACGCCAACGTCTGCTCCATCGGGGAGGTGCTCAGGGCCATCACTGAACCGAACGGTATTCACGTCGAAACCAATGTGCTGGCGCAGTTTGTTGTCGCGGCGACGCATCGCCTTGCGCAACGGGCCGAATTTCGCGCGGACCAGCGCAAGCGATAGTTCAGCGGTCCAAATTGACCTTGCAAGTCGGGCACATCGTGGAGGTCTTCTCCACGGTGTTGCCACACGCGGAGCAGATCAGCTTCTTAGCCATTGAGCTGCCAACCAGTAACAGCGCGATGCCGATCACCGATCCGAGCGGCCAGACGAACAGCAACAGCAATCCCAGGCCCTGAACTAGGCAGCCGGTGCCTGCGAATTCCACTTTCATTTTTCGATGCGCCATCGCGATCCGCCTCCCGGATTAAGCCGGCAATCATGGTGCAGCTTTGTCTTAACTTGCACCAAGGGCCACACGCAATGTGTGACCCATGTCAACCGCCACCCGCCTTACTGCGTACTACGAGGCTGAAGCCGAGATCCTGAAAGCTCAGGCGCTCGGCCATGGCGACCGCAACATGCAGCGCGCGTCGCTGGCAACCGTTCAGAGCGCCATCAAGGAGCTCGAAGCCAAGCTGGCAGCCGAGAACCTGTCGGCCTCCGGCCAGGTCGGCCCGGTGCTGCTGCGCGGTGCGTTCACTGGTGGATTCTGCGGTAACGAGTCTGACTATGACGAGCGGTGCCGCTGATGGCCACGCTCAACGTCGTCGATCGCATTGCCGCGTACTTCTCGCCGAAGGCCGGCATCCAGCGGGCACAGCAGCGGGCCTATTTCGAAGCCATCAAGGCCGCGACGCGCGGCTATGAGGCAGCCCGGCCATCGCGCAAGCGGCCGTTCAGCCGCGACAACAGCGCCGGCAACGCGCTGGCCCGGCGTTCGGCGGTAGCCATCCGCAATCAGGCGCGCCAGCTCGAGCGCGATCACGACATCGCCCGCGGCATTCTCGACAAGTTGGTCGATTTCACCATCGGCCCGAACGGCATCACTGTGGAGCCGCAGCCGAAGCGGCTAAACGGCACGCTGCACGAAGAACTGGCCGCCGAGCTCGATACCGCATACCGGCTGTGGAGCGAATGGCCGGAAGTGACGTGGACACACAGCCGGCCGCAGATGGAGCGGCTGGCGCAGCGCAGCCGCTACCGCGATGGCGAAGTGTTCGGCCGGCAGATCGGCGGCTGGCGCGATGACCTGACCCACGGCAGCGAGGTGCCGCTGTCGATTCAGATGCTCGAAGCGGACCACTGCCCGCACGACTGGGAAGGCGTTACCGGCAACGTGCGGCAAGGCATCGAAAGCGATGCCTGGGGCCGCGCGATCGCCTACCACTTCTACCGCAATCACCCCGGCGACGACCGCGCGTTCAGCAGTCTGGACACCATCCGGGACATTGCCGAGAACGTGCTGCACGTGCGCTGCGTGGACCGCATCGGCCAGATGCGCGGCATCAGCGCGTTCGCGCCGATCATCACCCGCCTGCAGGACATCTTCGATTACGAAGACAACGAGCGGATCGCCGCCAAGCTGGCCAGCTCGCTGGTGTTCGGAATCCAGACCGGTGATCCGGCCAATTTCGATCCGACAAAGGTTCAGTACGACCCGGCACAGCCGCCGATCTACCGCCTCGACGGCGGCATGGTGGTGGCCAGCCCGCACCCCGGTGCCGGCGTCACGATGTTCGATACCAAGCGCCCGAACACCAACGCCGAGCCGTTCGTGAACGGGCAGCTGCGCCGCGTTTCCAGCGGCGTGGGCCTGAGCTATTCGGCCGTGTCGCGCGACTACAACGGCACCTACTCCGCACAGCGGCAGGAACTGGTGGAGAACTGGCCGCACTACCACGCCGAAACCGGTGTGTTCGTCGCGCAATGGAGCCGGCCCAGCTATCAGTCGTTCGTGCGCTGGTGGGCACTGGCGCGCGGCGTGGCGCTGCCGGCCGATCTCGATCGCAGCACGGTGGCCGACGCCGAGTATCTCGGCCCGTCGATGCCGGTGATCGACCCCGAAAAGGAAGTCAACAGCCAGATCATGCTGGTGCAGGCGGCGTTCCGCAGCAGCAGCCAGGTGATCCGGCAGCTCGGCGGCAACCGCACCGAAACCTACCGGCAGATCGAGGCCGAGCGCCGCGAACGCGAGCGCCGCGGCATTGCCAGCGTGGTCGATGTTCCGGCCGCCAACGTTTCGCCGGCGAAACCGTCGCTGCCCGAACCCGCCGCCCAGCCGGGTCAGCCCGGCGCCCATCTCCGGGTGATCAAGTGAAAGGCTCCATCAAGCTCCAGATGCTGGCCCGTGCCAACGGCCAGCGCGCCGCCGCGCGCCTCGCGCAGCTGCTGGTCTTTGGCGATATCGGCGACTGGGGCGATACCAGCGTCAGCGCCAAGATCGTGGTCGAGCAGCTGAACGGCATCGCCGCCGACGAGCTGCTGGTGAAGATCAACAGCTACGGCGGCCGGGTCGACGAAGGCATTGCCATCTACAACGCCATCCGCGCCTTCAAGGGCACGGTGACCACCCGCGTGGAAGGCGTGGCGGCCTCGATCGCCAGCGTCATCGCCATGGCCGGGCATCGGGTGGAGATGGCCCAGGGCTCGATGCTGATGATCCACGCCGCCTGGCAGTGGGCCGAAGGCAACAGCACCGACCTGACCGCCATCGCCGAAAGCCTCGGCAAGGCCGACCGCAACCTGGCCGAGATCTACGCCCGCAAGACCGGCCGCAGCGTCGAAGACGAACTGGCCCGAATCAAGACCGGCGAAGACCGCTGGTACACGGCCGAAGAAGCGGTCGCCGAAGGCTATGCCGACGCGATTTACGACCCCGAAGCCACCGCACAGGCCGCTGCCGAGCCGGTGATCCGCGATGGCCTGCTGCACCACCTGCCGGCCGCTGGCGCCTACGCCAGCGCCATCCGTCAGCGCCTTGCCAACCCCGCCCCAACACCCAAACCCGGAGCCGCGCGTGCGGCCCGCCGCACGCAACCGAAGGAGAACCGCATGAACTTCACCGCACTCGCCCTGGCACTGGGCATCACGCTCGAAGACGGCGCCGACGAGGCCGCCGCCAAGGCCGCCGTCCTGCTGCACCTCGGCCTCGCCGACACCGCCACCGACGCCGAAATCGCCACCGCCGTTGCCGAGATGGGCAGCGAGGAAGCGTCCGCGAAGTCCGACGAGGAAAAGGCTGCGGCCCAGGCGCGGGTTCGTGCGCGCATCGCCGCCCGCGCCGCCAAGGCCGCTCCGGCGCCGTCCCCGGGTATCAGCACCACGCCGATGCAGGCCCGCGCCCGCGAAGTCGGCGAGCTCTTCGACATCGCCATGGTCGGCCGCACCGATCGCGCGCAGCTCAACACCCTGCGGGCCCAGGCTGTGCTCAGCGACAAGCCGATCAGCGAGATCCGCGCTGAGCTCACCGCCTACCTAGCCGGCGCGGTCAAGCCCATCAGTGCTGCTCACACGCAGGCCGGCGAAGACCAGCGCGACAAGTTCCGTGCACAGGCGGTGACCTGGCTGCAGGCCCGTGCCGGTGCCATCAAGCCCGGCAGCAAGCAGGCCGAGGGCCTGAACGGCAACCGCTTCCGCGGCATGAACCTGCACGACATCGCGCGGGACTGCCTTGAAGAGGCCGGCGGCTACCGCCGTGGCATGAACCGCAAGGACGTTATCCAGGCGGCGATCACCCACACCACCAGCGACTTCCCGAACATCTTCGAGAACGCGCTGAACAAGATGCTGCTCGATGGCTTTGCGCTGCAGGCGCCGAGCTGGCCGCGCTTTGCCAAGGTCGGCAGCCTGACCGACTTCCGGCCGCATATCCGCTACCGCGCAGGCAGCATCGGCGACCTCGAAGTGCGCCAGCAGAACGGCGAGTTCAAGAGCCTGACGCTGTCGGACGCCGAGCGCGAAACGATCACCGCCGTGAACCGCGGCGGCATCCTCAACGTGAGCTACGAAATGATCGTCAACGACGACATGTCGGTGTTCACCGAGGCAGCCCGCATGCTCGGCCAGAGCGCCGCCCGCACGCTGGACAAGGCGGTGTTCGCGCTGTTCGCGCTGAACTCCGGCAACGGCCCGACGATGGGCGACGGCAAGGCGCTCTTCGCCGCCGAGCACAACAACATCGCCGCTACCGGCGCCCGACCGACCGTGACCAGCATCGAAGCAGCCCGCGTGCTGATGGCCAGCCAGCTCGATGTCTCCGGCAACGACTATCTCGATCTGCGCCCGGACCGCTTCCTCGGCCCGCTGTCCACCGGCGGCGAGGCTCGCGCGGTCAACAACAGCACGTTCGACCCGGACGCCACCAACAAGCTCCAGCGTTTCAACATCGTCGGCAACCTGCTGACCGACATCATCGATACGCCGCGTCTTAGCGGCAACGCCTGGTACCTGCTCGCCAATCCGAATCAGGAGCCGGTGTTTGAAGTCGGCTTCCTGGACGGCCAGCAGGAGCCGCAGTTCGAGCAGGAAGACGCCTTCAGCCAGCACGGCATGAAGTGGCGCGTGAACTACCCGTTCGGCGTGGCCGCCATCGGCTGGCGCGGAATCGTCCGCAACCCGGGCGCCTGATCCATTCCCCTCATCCGGCGCGCAACCCGCGCCGGGTCTCGCCTGCGAATCACCAGGAGCACTCCCCATGTCCAAGAATCACGTTCAGCCCGGCAACGTCATTGCCGTTCCGCTGGGTGCCACTTTCGCGTCCGGCGACCTGATCGCCGTCGGCACGCTGGCCGGCGTCGTCCTCGAAGGCGGCAGCAGCGGCCAGACCCGCAGCGTTGCCATCGACGAGGTCTATCGCGTGCCGAAGCGCACGGCGGCCGTCTTCGCGATCGGCGCGATCGCGTATCTCGATGCCGCCAACAAGCGGCTCGACGATACCGATGCCTCCGGTGCCAACATCCGCGCCGGCCGCGTCACCATCGCGGCCGGCAACGGCACGACCACGGTCGACATCAAGCTCAACGCCTGATCGCCCCGCGCCCGGCCATGGACTTCGCCGCGCTTACGCAAGGTCTCGCCGACGCCTGCTTTGGCGGGCTCGGCGATGCCGCCGTGTACACCCGCACCACCGGCGAGGTCGTCAACACGCGCGGCCTGCTGATGCGCGGCTACGCCACGGAAGGGCACCTCAGCCAGCGCCGGCTGAGCGCGCGGCTGCCGGTGGCAGACATCGGGTCGGTCAAGCGCGGCGATCGCCTGCTGATCGAAAACGAGACCTTCGAAGTCACCAACGAGTCCGGCCGCGACCAGATCGAAATCGAAGTGCTGCTGCGCGCGGTGAGCTTCGCCGCGCAGGTGCTGCGCTTCGGCCCGGACGGCAAGCCGCTGCTGTTCGACGTGGCCGGCAGCAACCTGGAGTTCGGCCAGTGAAGGCCGCGCTGGATGTCGACAGCAGCGCGCTGCCGAATGCACGGCAGTTCCGCGACATCTGCCAGGCCGGGCTCAACCGCACCATCGCTCGGGCACGCACGTTCGCGGGCCGCAAGACCACAGAAACCTACAACCTCAGCACGCGGGACATCGCGCCGTTTATCCGTACGCGCAACGTGACCCGATCCGGTCCGCTGGAGGGGTCACTCGATCTGCGCGTACGCGCCATCCCGATCGAAACCTTCAAGCCGCGCGTGGTGATGCAGCGCTTCACCTACGCGATCCGTGGGCAGATGGTTACGCGGCGCCTGCCCACGATCGAGCTCAAGCGCTTCCGCAAGGGCAACCCCAAGAAGATCCCGGGCGCGTTTCCGCTGCAACAGCGCGTCACTGGCCGCCTGCGTACCGGCGACAAGGTGCGGCGGCGCATCGGTTCTGACCGTAACAGGCTCACCAACATCCGCTACTACACGTTCCCGAAGCGCTTCGTGAACGAAACGCTGCTGCCGGAAGTGCGCGCCTTCGTCGGCCCGCGCCTGCGTATCGAAATCGACGCGGCGTTCCGCAAGTTCAACCTGGCGACGGGCCAGCGCACCTTGCGCGGCAACCGTGTACCTCGGGGCGGCTCATGAACGAGCTGCAGGCCATGGAGGCGGTCGCCGCGCAGCTGCGCACCCTGACGTTCGAGAACGGCTACCACAGCGATGCCGGCACGCGTGTGTACGTGTTTCGCGATGGGTTCAGCGCGCCGGACGAAACGCCGTGGATCGGCGTGCTGTTCGACGGCCGCGACCCGCTAGACGCGGCCAGCCGCTTCATCGGCTGCCCAACGATCCGCGTCAAGGCGCAGCTGCTGATCGTCGGCGCGGTGGCGCTTGACCCATCCGGCGGCCCTGCCGAGCCGCTGACCCTGATTGACGACATCGACCGCTGCCTGTTCGGGCAGGCGGCCACCGCTGCCTTCGCCCCCCTGCAGCTGACCCTCTCGCCCGGTTCTGCGCTTGCCCTGCCGTACGAGGAAGGCGATGCGCACACGGAAATCCAGAACAGCGTGACCGCTGAATTCACCAAGAGCCTTGAGCCATGACCTTGAATCTTCGCAACCGCACTTTGCTCGCCAAGGTGGAAACCCAGTACGGCGTTGATGCTGAGCCGGATGGCGCAACCGATGGCGTGCTGATCCGAAGCATGGAGTTGACGCCGCTCGAGCTTGAGACGGTGGACAACACGGTTGTGCGCCCGTACCCCGGCAGCTTCCGCCAGCTCATCACCGCCCGCTCTGTCCGTCTGACGGTCGAGCTGGGAATGACTGGATTCGGCACGGCCGGCCCCGCCACACCCATCCCGGGTTACGACGCGCTGCTGCGCGGCTGCGGGCTGGCGCGCAACGTCAGCGCGGGCGTCAACGTGACCTACAGCCTGATCAGCACCGGCTATGAGTCGCTGACGTTCTACGTCTACATGGATGGTGTGCTGCACATCATCACCGGCGCCCGCGGCACGGTCAGCATGAGCTTCGGTCTGCGTGAAGTCCCGACCTACCGCTTTGAATTCCAGGGCCTCTACACCCCGCCGGAAGACGCCCCGCTGGTACAGCCCGCACTTGGCGCATTCCCCACGCCGCTGCCGGTGGCGGTTGGCAACACGGTGATCGCCAACTTCCTCGGTAGCGCCACGGGCATCTGCCTGAACAGCTTCGAAGTGGCGCTCGGAAATACGCTCACCTACCGCAACCTCGTCAACTGCCGCGAGGAAGTGCTGATCACCGATCGCGCGGTGACCGGCAGCTTCGAGATCGAAGCCACCCTGCTGGCGACGAAGGACATCTTCAGCCTCGTCAACGCCCTGACGCTGACGTCCATCGATCTCACGCACGGCACCACGGGCGGCAACAAGGTGCGTGTGGCAAGCGCCGTGGCGCAGGCCACCAGCCCGAACTTCGGTGATGCCGACAACATCATCATGATCAGCGGCGATCTGCGCTTTGTCCCCAGCGCGGCCAACAACGAAATCGCGCTGACGGTGCTCTGACATGAGCCAGACCCCTGTCAGCAGCGTGATCCCGGTCAAGCGTGAGGTCGCCACCGCAACCGGCGTGATCACGGTCCGGCCGTTTCGCCTGTTCGGCGAGATGGAGCAGCTCAACACCTGGCTGCCAAAGCTCGGACCGTTCTTCGCCCAGCTCAAGGCTGGCGACTACTGGCCGGCGCTGCAGCAGGCCTCGGAAGCGTGCATGCACCTCGCGATGCTCAGCGCGCGCGTTGACCGGACGCAGCTTGAGGCGCTGGAAGCTGAGGAGCAGCTGGCCGTGCTGGTTGCGATGGTCGAGGTCAACCTCGATTTTTTCGTCCATCGGCTGACTCCGCAGATCACCGGGATGCTGGTCAGCCTGACGCCCGCCGTCCCTGGCGGCGCGCCGGTGTTTCAGGACATGACGGCTTCCGCGCAGGCCACGCCGACGACGGCGCCGGAAGCACCGGCGACGTCTGGGCAGCCACCGCAGACGCACTGAGGAGCTACGGCTACACGTGGCCCGAAATCCTCGACATGTCCCTGCCGCAGGTGCGCGCATTCATGGCCGCCGGTGCCCGGCGCGAGCGCCGCACGCTGCTGAACGCCGCAATGGCCGCGCGCATGGCGCAGGCAGATGCGCGCGCCTGGCGGCGCTTCGTTCGGGATCTGCAGGACTGACCTCGGCCGGGAGCTGCCGTGGCTGAGGATATCCGGCTCAAGATCAACCTTGAGGGCACGCAAGCCCAGCGCGTCCTTGACCAGCTCGAGCGAAGCGCGGCTTTCGACCGGCTGAAGGCGAGCGCGACATCGTTCGGCATCGCAGCCACCGCAAGCTTTGCGGCGATCGGCGCGGCAAGCGTCGCGGTCGTCGGCAAGCTCAACGACATCGTCAACACCGTCGCCGGCTACAAGGATCTGTCAGAGCGTATTGGCGACACGGCATCGGCCGTCGCATCGCTGAAAGGGGTCAGTGACTCCAGTGGTGTCGCGCTCGATACCATCGCCTCAGCGTCCATCAAGCTGACTGCGGCGCTGTCGAAGCAGAACGAGGAAAGCGCCGGCGCTGCGGCGACGATCAAGGCGCTTGGGCTCGACTTCCAAGCGTTCAAGCAGCTGTCGCCTGTCACGCAGATTGAGACGCTTGCCGACCGGTTTTCCGGCTTTTCCGACGACGCCACCAAGACGGCCGCCGCGGTCTCACTGTTCGGCAAAAGCGGCGCCGAGCTGATTCCGCTGCTGAATGACCTGGCAGACCGCGGCGCTCGTCAGATCGGATTGACGGACCAGCAGATCGATCAGGCGGACGAATACTCCAAGCGCCTGGACATCCAGAAGGGCCGTATTTCGTCGCTCGCGCAGCAGTACGCGGTCTCGCTGGTGCCGGCCTTGTCGCGCATTCAGCAGTTGCAGGAAGAGCTGCTGCAGCCTGACAACATCGCGCGCGCGCAAACGCTCGCGGACGCGCTGATCACGGTTGCGGAAACAGTCTCGCGGATTGCCCTCGGGCTGGCCGGCGTCACGACCTTCATCGGTGAATCCGTCGGCGCCGCCGTGGCCGGGCCTGCTGGCGACGTCGTCCGGCTTGAGATTCGAATCGATGAGCTGCAGGAAAAGCTGGCCGCGCTCAATCGACAGCAGCAGGGCTCGCGTCCCGGCAGCGCGTTCTTCGAACAGAACGCTGCCCAGATCGCGAAGGCCACGACCGAGCTCGAGCGCTACCAGACCACGCTGAAAGCGCTCCGCAGTCTGACCCCACTTACCCCGGCGACAGCCCCCGCGCCGAATGCCCCGGACAAACCTCCGAAGCCGCGGCCCACGATCAATCTGCCGGACCCCGCCGCACTGGCCGCAGCGGACAAGGCGCGGAACGACGCCCTTGCTGAACAGAAGCGCCGCACGGATGCGCTGACCGCATCAACGGCCGCTCTGGCCCGCGAGCAGCTGGGCCGCGCCACCGGCCTCGTCGAAGGGGTGCTGACGCCAGCCGAGCAGTTCAAGCGTCAGGTCGCCGAGCTGAACACGCTGGTGCGCGACGGCGCACTCGACAAAGCCGCGGCGCGCGTGGGCCTTGCGGTGGAGGAGTTGCAGAACCGCATTCTGCAAGGCTTCGCCAACGCGCTGGCGCAGGGCGGCAGCCAGGCTGCTGCGGACGCCGCTGCGAATCAGCAAGCGCTGGAAGATCGCGCGCGCGCCCTGCAGCGCCAGCTTGCAGACGTAGGCCAGGGCCCGGTTGCGCGGCGCTTCAGCGCTGGACGCAACGAGATCGACGACGAGGTTCTGGCGCGCCGTGCGCAGCTGGAAAGCCAGCGTATCGCCGGCCAGGTCGATCCCGGCCAATACCAGGCGCAGCTTGACGCGATCAGCGCGTTTCAAGGGCAAGCGTTGAGCCAGTGGGATAGCTATTTCGCTCAGCTTGAAGCCCGAAACGCGGATTTCGGACTGCAGTTCAATGATGTTCTGCTGACCTACATCGATGGGCTGAGGAACGTCGGCGCCGAGCTCGGTACAACGCTGACCGGCGCATTCGAATCGGCAACATCGGCTGCAGCCAACCTGGGGGCCGAAACCCTTCTGTGGGGTAACGGCGGCGCCGAGGCTGCCAAGGCCATTGCCCGGTCTCTGCTGACCGAAGTCGTGGCCGGATTCATCAAGGCGGGCATCCAGGCGTCGACGTTCTACGCGCTGCAGCAGGCCGGCATTGTGGCAACCACCGCGACGTCCACAGCGGCCGCCGCCACCACGGCCGCAACGGCCACCGCGACCAACGCGACGATCGCCGCAACGGCAGCACCGGCCGCCGCGCTGACCAGCCTTGCCAGCTTCGGCAGCAACGCCATTCCAGCCGCGATCGGGATCGCGCTGGTGTCCGGCGCGATAGGCGCGTTGCTGGGCAACAAGTTCGCCAGCGGCGGCTACGTCGACGGGCCCGGGACCGCCACCAGCGACAGCATCCCTGCCCTGCTCAGCAATGGCGAGTACGTGATCCGGGCGGAT
Source organism: Gammaproteobacteria bacterium (assembly GCA_026398875.1). Lineage (GTDB taxonomy): Bacteria > Pseudomonadota > Gammaproteobacteria > Nevskiales > Nevskiaceae > Nevskia. The sequence goes on from JAPLSB010000024.1 coordinate 204,279, forward strand.
GCAGTAAACCGCGTCGGCCGCAGCCTGCTGGACAACATCAACAACGGCAGCGTGTCGCGCTTCGCGCGCGGCGGTGCAGTGGGCACTGCGCTGATGGGCAGCGGCCGCAGCCAGCCGGCCAAGGTCAACCTGAGCATCACCAACACCGGCACGCCAGCCCGTGTCCAGTCTGCCTCGGTGCGTGAAGAAGCAGACGGCAGCCTCACGCTGGAAGCCGTGCTGGAGTCCATCGAAGCGGACCTCGACGATAACGTCGGCCGAATCTCTCGGCAGGTGGACCGCCGCATTGGCCGCAAGCCGGAGGGGAGCATCGGATGACGCTGCCCATCTGGCCCCCGGCGCTGTCTATCCCGACGCGCGAGAGCTACGGCTACACCCAGCCCGAGCTGAGCCTGCGTACGCCATTCCCGCAGGGCGCCCGCCTACGCCCGCTGTACACCGACGGGTCGGACCAGTTCGACGGAATCTCCGTGATCCTGGACGGCGCGCAATGCCGCCGCTTGCGCGGATTCATCCGGTACGAGCTGGCCTTCGGCACGAAGTGGTTCCGGATGCCGCTGCGAGTCGATGACGCGATGGTCGACCTCGAAGTGCGCCTGACCGCGCCGCTGACCTACACCCTCATCTCGTTCGGCGAATGGCGCGTGACGTTCTCGGTCGAGACGCGCGTCGGCACCACGATGACCGCCGAGGAGTACGCCGACCTGATCGATGGCATCGGCTTCGACGACTACGTGCAGACGCTGCTTACGCCGTCCGACACCGCCGTGCTGCTGCCGATCGAAGGCGATGCCGCACCAGCCGTGCCGGTGCCGTACCTGGGCTTGTACGTCCCGGATGGTGGCGTGATCGCCCTCGAAGGCGCAGATGGCCTGGCGGTGGTGCTCGACCTGCCGCCGCAGACGTGGTTTACGGGCCTTGTGCCCCGGCGCTTGCTCGCCACCGGCACCGATGCCGGCGTCGTCGTGTACGGCCTGAGCCACGTCAGCGTCACCGCGCTGCCGGCGATCAGCGGTGACCGCGTGCTGCCGATCGTGCCAAGCGACACCACGGATCTGCTGATGCCGGCTGTTGGCGGGCTCTACAGCGTCAACGGCGGGCGTTTCAGCTACGCCGCCGACACCGGCGACGCCACCGCCACGATCGCGCCGCGCACGTGGTGGCGCAGCACCGTCGTGACCCGAATCAACGAATCGAATCTCGACCCCGGCTTCGAGGCCGTGGCGTTCGTTCGCCCGCTTTCTGTCCCGCTGTCGCCGCTGGTGTTTGGCGACGGCGGCACCCCGCTGCTGTTCGACGACTACGGCACCCCTCTGGAGTTCGGCCCATGAAACACCTTCCCCGCGCGCTGTCGGCGCTGCTGCTGGCTGTGGTCACGGCGGCATCGGCGCAGGTCAGCATCAATGCTCCCAACGCCCCTCGTGCGGTCACCAGCGCCGACAAGCTGCTGGTGAAGCTCGAGGGCGACACCCGCGGCTACCTATTGCCGATCAGCAGTCTGCCAGGGCTGTCCGTGGCTGATGGCGCGATCACCTCGGCGAAGCTCGGCGGCGACATCGGCACGTTCGGCCGCAGTCTGGTGCAGGCGGTCAACGCCACTGCCGCGCGCATCACGCTGGGGCTGGTAATCGGCACCGACGTGCAGGCCTACAACGCCAGCACCACCACACTCGGTAACGCGGTCACCGGGACCGGCTCAATCGTGCTGGCGAGTTCGCCCACGCTCAGCACGCCGGTTCTCGGCGTGGCCACAGCGACCAGCATCAACAAGCTGGCCATCACGGCGCCGGCGACTTCGGCAACCTTGGCTGTTGCCGACGGGAAGACATTTACCGCGTCGAACACGCTGACGCTTACCGGGACAGACGGCAGCACTCTGAACGTCGGCACAGGCGGCACGCTTGGCGCTCTTGCAAGAGTCAACGCAGGCGTAGGCGTCGCGACGTGGGCCGCGACTCCGAGCAGCGACAATCTTCGCGCCGCGATGACGGACGAGACGGGCAGCGGTGGCGGCCTCGTATTCGCCACGTCGCCCACGCTGACCACGCCGGTGCTCGGTGCGGCCACCGCCACGTCGATCAACAAGCTGGCCATCACTGCACCCGCTACCAGCGCGACGCTGGCCGTCGCCGATGGCAAGACCTTCACCGCCAGCAACACGCTAACCCTGAGCGGTACGGATGGCTCGACACTGGCCATCGGCACCGGCGGCACGCTGGGATCAATGGCCTATCAGGCCACGTCGAGCTACATCACGACGACCTCGGCCACCACGGCGCTGAACGGCAAGCTCGGCAACGTCGAAACCGGTGCCAGCACCACGCTGGCGCTGGGTGCGATTGCCGATGGTCAGTACCTGATCCGCAGCGGCACCAACATCGTTGGCGATTCGGCCGGCGTGGTAAGCGAATTCGCCTGGGGCTCGCTTCCGAGTGCCTCCGCCAACAACGGCCGCGTCATCATCATCACCGGCCTCGGCAATCGGAAAGTGTTGGCACAGAGCAACGGTACGCGCTGGTTACCGTTGAATGGCCGGCAGCTCATTAACAGCGCCACGCCGTACGCCACGGTCACCGGTGCTACCACCGAACTGGCATTCAGCGGCAACAGCTACACCTCGCCGATCGGGTTCCTTGCTGCAAACGATTCGCTCGTGATCCGGCCGACGGTGAACTGGTCCGCGACCACCGGCAACAACACCTTCAGGGTCAAGATCAGCGGAACGTCGATCTACACGCCGGCGGCGGCTGCCAACTTCACCAGCCGCCCTGAAATCGAGATCTTTGCCGACAACTCGACGGCCGCGCAGTGGGTGCCGGTGCAGCTCGCCACCGCTGCGGGCATGTCGACCACGGCGGCCGCGACGTTCAGCGTCAACACCGCAACAACAGCGATCACCGTGGACTTCTTCAGCCAGGCCGGTGACGCCGCCACGGTCGCCACGCTGCGTACCGTCGATGTCTTCTGGGTGACCCGCTAATGCGCGCGGCTGCCTTCGGCCGTGCAACCAGGCAGGCGCTGCTGTGCCTGCTGGTCTGTTTTGCCACCGTAGCCGATGCGCAGTTCCTGCTGCGCACCGTTCGCGCCACGCCAGCGCCGCCGGCCAACCCGGCGGCGATCCTGGACTTCACCGGCTGGGAAATTGCCATCCCTACCAGCCGGGCGCTGACCACCGGCACCGGCAGCCCCTACGCAGGTGGCCAGCTCAAGTACAGCAACGCCACGGCCGCGGACATTGCGCAGTCCGAAGCGGCCATCCTGAACCCCATCGGCACGTATTCGTCCGAGTGGCTGCAGGTTCAGCAGGCCCCGGATGCGCAGTACGAAGTGCTATTCAAGTCCCCGATCTGGGGCAGCCCGTCGAGCCCATTCGAAGCGAGCGATCACACGCGCAGCGAGCTTCGGCAGCTGACCGATGGGCCGACGAACAGCGGCGACGGCAAGGGCGATTTCAAGATCGCCGACCGTGGCCGAATCACGATGGTGGCGCGGCCGCTGCGGTTCCCGGATCTGGCCAGCAACGGCACGGCCAGCACTACCGGCAACAACCTGACGATGATGCAGATCCATCCGAACGATGGATTGGCCGGCGACAACGCATCGTCGACGGTGTTCAGCATCCTCGCGCTGCGCAAGAACGGCGAGCTGCAGGCGACGCTGACCAACGCGGACGGCACGCGTGCCAGCGACCCGCCGTGGAACGTGCCGATCGTGCTGCTGTCCGGCGTGCAGCTGGGCGACGTCCTGTGGATCGAGCTGACCACCGAAGCCGACAGATTGGAGTGGCGGGCCGAAAACCGCACGCGGGCGGCCGGCACCATCGTCACCCTCACGCAGTCCGTGCCGGACGTGGCGAGCAACGGACTCACACAGCGCACGCGCTTCCAATACTTCAAAGCGGGCTGCTATCACGCTACCCCGCCGAACTTCAGCAGCGATGCGCCGGAAGCCGTGAGCGGCGTGCTCGCCCCGCTGCTGGTGTCGGACTTCGCAGCCGTGGCGATCCGCAGCTTGTCCTACACCTTCCTCGGCCCGTAACCATGCCCGCTCCCGTCGCCAACTTCGCCGGCCGACGCTGGCAGGCCGATTTCCTCGGCAACCGCACCTGGTTCGGCAATGTTGCGGGCGATGCCGCAGCGGGCAGCCTGAGCGTGGCGCGCAGCACCGGCGCCGTCGTCACCGATGCCGCCGGCGATGTCTCGTTCGTGTTCGGCAACGCCCTACGCCGGACCGACCGCGGTGCACTGATCGAACTGGCTGGCACCCAGCGGCTGAGCAATTCGGCGTTCGCCGGTGCGGTGGTCGGCGGCGTGGCGCCGGATGGGTGGACCGCTACCAGCGGCATGACCGTGACCCCGGTGGCGATCAACGACATCGGCGACGGCGCGCAGGCGGAAATCGTCGTCGATTGCGTCTACACCAACAGCACCGGCAGCGGTGTAACCGTGCGCGTGGCGCTCGAAAGCAGCGGCGGCGTGCTGATCGGCGCACTGCCGCGTCAGTTCGTGTTCAGCGGCATGGCGGCTGTGGTGTCGTCGACCAATGCCGGACCGGTGACGGTGCGGCTTGTCGGCCGCGACAGCGGCGGCGCAGCGGTGGGCGACCAGGGCGCGGTCGCAGTGGCCAGCGCCAGCACGCCGCAGCCGTTCGCGATAGCACCGGCCATTGATGCCGCCGCCGTGCGCGTCGAGCCGGCGTTCTCGTGGGCGGTAGCCGCCGGCACGACAAGCACGGTGCGTCTGGTGTTGCGCGCGATGCAGCTCGAAACCGGAACTGTGCCGAGCAGCTGGATCCGCAGCGCCAGCGGCACGTTCAGCCGCGAGCCGGACCGCTACGTGAACCCGCGCTTGGTCGGCGGTGTGCCAGGTACGCCGGGCACGCTGCCGCAGTTCTGGTCACAGAACACCATGAGCAGCTACCGGGTGATCGCAGCGGCGCCCGGCTTCATCGATATCGAGCTGACCAACGACAACACGGCCGGCGGTAGCGCTGTCAGCCGCAGCATTCTGCTGAGTGCGCCGACTGGCGGGCTGCCGTCGCAGATCACGGCGGAGCCCGGCCAGCGATGGGTGACAGGCGTGGAATGCACGGTGGTATCGGACACCGGCAGCAGTAATGCTCGCCTGAATATCAGTGCCCGCGATGCCGCCGGTGCAACGATTGGCGGCACGGTGTCGGGCACGTTCGCGAGTGGCGTCACCGAGCGCCGCGAAGTCATCCTGACCAGTACCGGAAGCGGTACCACCGCCATCGTGATGGCGATCATCACCACCGCGCCGGCGGGCACGATCAGCACAGTGCGGCTGCAGCTGCGCGATCCGCGGGCGCAGCTTCAACTGCCGACGCCTGGCGTCGTCGGCGAGCGGGCCGCCGACTTGGTTCAGCACCGCACGCCGTCTCTGTTCGCCGGTGCGAGCACCGTGATGCTCGAGGTCGAGCTCGACACCGTCATCGATAACGCCACGCTGCTGGCGATCACTACTGGCAGCGGGCACACCCTGCGCGTGGTGGCCGGCTCGCAGATCGGCGTGGTGGTGTCGAAGGCCGGCGATGCCGATGTGACCGCGCTGGCGCCGCTGTATGCCGCGCCGGGCATCACCCGTGTAGCGCTGAGCTATCAGGCCGGCGGTGTGCGCATCGGCGTCGGTGATCCGGCCGAAGGGCTGGCGCTGACGGCCACGGTGGCCAGTTTCGACCCCGCCACCGTCAGCATCGTGTGGATCGGCAGCAACAACGGCGCAAACCCGGCCAAGCTGCACCTGCGGCGAATCGAGATCGATGCCGGCGTGCAGGTGGCGGCACGCCTGCCGGCGCGCACGCGCGGCCGCTGGAGCCCCCGTACCTTTGTTCAGCCACGGCCTAGCTTGGCGGCCCCGGCGTTGTCTTCGGTGCCGGCCTACGCGCCGCCTGCGCAGTCGGTGACCGGCGCCAGCCACACGTACAGCGTGATCGGCAACAGCTTCTGGCGGCGTAGTCACGGCAGCGCGATGACCGACACGCTACCCGCTGCCAACAGCGTCGGCGCCGTCGAAGGAACGCCAGCCAAGATCCAAGTCATCAACGACGGGCCGGGCAACCTCACGATCACGTCGATCAGCCCGATCCGGCCGCCGTACAGCAATCCGGATGCACCGGCAGCGGCGGTGACAAGCGTGGTGCTGCCGCCGGGCTTCCGCATCCTGTTCGCGGCGGATGGCTACAACCCGTCGCTGAAAGACTGGCAGGCCGCCAATGAGGCCTGGTGGTACGTGATCCGCCCGGTGTCGGGGCTGTCGACCAGCTACGAGTTCGTGAGCATCTACGGGCCGCCGGACCCGGCCAATCCGAACCGCAGCATCATCTTTCCTCCGGCCTACTGCGCCTACAACAGCGACATCGGTCCGTTGCGCCAACTGAGCGGCGCCGCCGTGCAAGCCATGAACCGCTGGATCTTCTTCGGTCGGCAGGCCGAAGCAAGCGCCGCACTGCGCTACCTGCGCGACGCCTGCGCCACCGACTACTGGCGCGAGTCGATCGGGATCACCACGATCACGGCGCTGAAATCGCAAATCAACAGCACCGGCTATGCCTACCTCGGTTGCCGTGAGGCCGGTGCAGGCACGGCGGCCGATCACGCGGTGATCCGTCAGTGGTTCCGGTACCGGATGGATCAGACCGTGACGTTTTTCGAAGCTCAGATCGGTGCGGGCCGGATCAGCCCCGGCGTGTGGGCAAGCACCAGTACCGGGCGCGGCAACCATGCCCAGCAGGCCGGGCTTGCCGCCGCCGTGTGTGCCTGCATCCTCGACCACGCCGGCTACCTCGACTTCGCGTGGCGTGTGTTTCGGGATGCGGTTCAGGACGCCGCCGACGTGCCGAGCTTCGTCGGCGCGCTGCCGGTGGAGATGCGCCGCGCGCAGAAGAGCCTGCAGTACCAGTGCCTGGCCATGGGTGCGCTGGTGCCGCTGGCCGAGATCCTCGAACGCTTCGGCTACGGCGCGTACAGCTACCTCGGCGGCGCGCTGATCACGATGATCAACTGGACGGTCGAAGCCATCGACGATCCGGATCTGGTCACCGCCGAGCAGACCCGGATGATCGGCCTCGGCGCGCCGTGGAGCACGCAGGTGGTCAGCGTGACGCAGGAACCGATCGGGCTCGGGCAGGACACAGATCCCACCAGCGGTGAGCTGCTGCCGAATGAATCGCGCGTGGCGTGGATCTACCAGGCCTACCGACGGCTGACCACTGCACAAGCCAGCTGGCGGCCGACGTGGGCCACACGCTTCAATGTGTACGACACGATCTACGCCGGCGGCATCGGCGGGGCGCAGAGCTACCTGTACCGGTGGCCCGGTATCACCTTGCCAGTGCCTGAGTGATGGCCACGGTTCTGAGAGTCGAACGCTTCGCCGCGGATCGTCAAAGCGACAACGGTGTGTTCGGACGGCTGTACGTTGATGGCCGCGAGGTCGGTGTGACCTGCGAGCAGCCGTGGCGTGACAACCAGAAGGGCCGTAGCTGCGTGCCCGAAGGCGATTACGAGCTGCGGCCGTGGAACTCCAAACGCTATGGCCGCGTCGTGGTGCTCGTGAACTCGGCGCTGCAGGTGTACGCGACGGAAGCCGATATTCCGCGCGAGCAGCGCGGGATCGCCCGCAGTGCATGCCTCATCCATGCGGCGAACTGGCCGCACGAACTACAGGGCTGCATCGCTGTCGGTCGCCAGCTGGCGCACCTGCTGCCACATGGGCCGGGGATCACTGAAAGCCGCGCAACGCTGCAACGCCTCCGGAGCCTGTGGGGCGACCGTCGCGGCCTGCGCTTGGCCATCCGGTGGGTGCCGTGATCCCGGTCGGCGCCAACCTGCTGTCGCTGTTGCTCGGCTGGTGCCGGCGCGGTCTGCCGCTGCTGATCATCGCGGCCGTGTTCATCGCACAGCGGGCCTATTTCATCGGCGTAGGCGAAGACCGGGCCGACGCTCGCCATGCGGCTGTCGCGGCGCAGCGCGCGCAGGCGCAGCGCCTGGAAGCGGCCCGCGTGCGCAACGCGGAAGCCGATCACGCGCGTCGGCTCAATGACATCGACCGCGCCCATCTGGAGGAACTGCAGCATGCCAAGGCCGCACTCGATACCGCTGTTGCTGATCTGGATGCTGGCCGCCTGCGGTTGCGCCGCGCGGCCCACGATCAGTGTCCAGACCGACACCTGTCAGCGCCTGCCCCCGCCACCGGCGTCGGTGATGGTTCAGAGGCCAGCGGGCTTTCTCGAGCGAATGCGGAATTTCTGCTGCGAGTCGGTGCCGATGCCGACGACACCGCCCGACAGCTCGCCACCTGCCAAGCCGTAGTCGCGAGCTACTACGCCGCCTGCGGTGCTGCGCCTTCCGTCCCTGTTCCTGTCGAGAGGTAGCCCCATGCTGATCATGTTGCTGTTGCTGGTCATAGCCGTGCTGCTGGTGATCTTGGCCGTGCGCTCGCCAAAGGTGCCGCTACAGGCGGTTGAAGACTGGCGGCGCGTGCTGCGCGAAGCGTCCAGCGTGATCGTTGCGGCGATCGCGGGTTTCCTCGGCTATTTGCCCGAGCTGGTGCACCAGATCCAGACGGCCTTGCCGCAGATCGAGGCGATCAAGGGTGTGGCGATGCTCGACCGCCTGCTGGCCTCGCCGAGCTACACGACGTTCGTCGGCACTGTGGCGCTGCTGGCCATCGTGGCGCGCGTTGTGAAGCGTCCGCCCGCCGGATGAGGACCACCCGATGACTGTGAAGCAAGCCATGTTGACCGACTACGCCCTGAAGCTCCTGCTGACAATCACGCTGGCCGCTTGCGGGCTCGTGCTGAAAGACCTGCGTGGCGGGCAGGCGGACTTGTCCGTCGGACTCAAGGACGTTCGGGATTCGCAGACGCAGAATCAGCTGGCCACGGTCGAGAAGCTGGCACGCATCGAGACGCAGATCAGCAATGCCGCGAAAGACGCCGAAAGCACCAACCGCGAGATCCGCGAACTGAAGGACCGCATGACGGTGCTCGAGCGGAGCCGGGGCCGGTGACCGACGCACTGCGGCGCTACACCGCCAGCGTGCCCTACGACGCGCTGCCGTACGTCTGCCTTGAGATCAGCCACCCGGACTGGTCTGCGGCGGTACGGCGCGTGATGCAGCCTGACGCTGTGACTGTGGCGGTCGAAGGCGTACTCACCATGTTCAGCGGTTGGAATACGGCTGGCGCATGGGCTAGCCGCTATCCGGCCACCGATGACACCGGCCGTGCAATCCGCAATGTCGACGTCGACGACGTGGATAACGCGCTGCTGCGCCAGATTGAGGCGGTGGCGGAAAGCGATGCGCCGGTGACCGTGCGTGTCTGGAAATACATCAGCACCGACACCGGTACGCCGCTGCTCAGCGAGCGCTACCAGCTCCAGCAGTGGGAGCCGGGAGACGACGGCGTACTAAGCCTGCGGTGCGTGAGCCGCGATCTATCCGTGCTCGCTGATCCATTCATCCGGCACACGCGCGGCAACACACCAGGCCTGCGGGGGCGCTGACGAATGGCATTGGGAAAAATCTTCAAGCGGATCGGCATCGGGATCGTCACTGGCGGCCTGAGCGAGCTGGTGCGACTTGTCGTGCCGAAGCTGCCGAAGCTCAGCACGCAGGGAGACGCCGAGCAGCTTGTCAGCCTGACGGCGCAGAACAATGCAGCTCGAATCGGCGAGCCCAAGACGGTGTTGTACGGGCTGAATACGCGCTACTACCCGGCACTCATTCAGCAGCCGTGGGCCGAGTTCGTGAACAACCAGCAACTGCTGCATTTGCGCATGCACGTGAGTGTAGGTATCTGCAGCATGGAGTCATTGCAGATCGGCGCCACGCCGCTCACCGCATTCCCTGGCACTGAGGTTCAGCTGTGCTTGCCGGGTGAGCCGATGACGCTCTTCCACCCCAATGTCTACGTCGCCGAGCAAGTCAACGGCGTGGAGCTTGTTGTGGGAATTCTCGTCACGCGCACCTATACCGACACGATCACATTCAGTGGCTCGCGCCTGAGTGTCCCGGCCGACAGCGCCAGCGTCGCCGCACGCGCAGCAGCAGGGGTGAATCCGTTCGCCGGTGCAGCGGTCGGCAACAACCTGATCGTCAGCGGCACGGCGCTCAATGACGGCGCCTACAGCATCACCGGCATTGACGGCAGCGATCCGCGTGATTTTCTGGACGCTGACACCACCTTCGATGCCGAAACCATCACCGCCAGCATCAGCTGGGGCAGCTACGTCGAAAGCGGCACGCAGTATCCGGCTGCGGCCGGCGTCAGCGTCAGCTTCGATGCCGCGCTCTCCACCGCGCGCGCTGCGCCGCAAGACGGCAACGAGACCCCGCTGGATATATTCCTTCCGGGCGATCTCATGACGTTCACGTTGAACGCAGCAGGTGCGAACAAGTATCTGCCGTTCAATGTGCTTGCGGCTGAGGTCGACGGGTCACTGATCCTCGACCCGCCGCCAACGACACTGGGGCCGGTCACTGTCAATGCAGTGCTGCTGCGGCGGTACTTCGGGCCTTTCCCCGTATGCCCGCCGGGCGACAAGGTCGCGCGTATCGCGTTCGACCTGCTCTGGCCTCAGGGGATCGGGGCCAAAGGCGGTACCAAGCCGATCACTATGCGCTTCGATGCGCAGCGGCAAGCAATCGACGATGCGGGTACGCCGTTGGGCGGCTGGGTCAGCTTCAGCACGATCGAGGTAACCGCACAAAGCCGCAACCCGTATCGGCGATCGTTCGACTTCGCAGTAGCGCCGGCGCGGTATCAAGTGCGACTGGCGCAGGTCAGCATCGACAGCAGCGATGCTGCGATCGCCGACAGCGTTCAGTGGGTCGGCGCGCGTGGTTATGTCGTGCCGCGCGCCGGCGAGCGGCCGGAAGTCGACGCTAACAGCACTACGGTGGCGGTGACGCTGCGCGCATCGAACGCAATCGCCAATGCCAACGATCAGAAGATCAATGGCACGTTTCGCAGGTGGCTGGAGACCTACGCGCCGGACACCGGCTGGAGTGTGGAAGTACCGACCGCGTCCGTCGTGTGGGCTGCTCTGGACAAGATGCGCGGTCGCTACACCGCTGCAGGCCGGCAAGTGCCGATGAACGAAATCGACATCGATGCCTGGCTCGCGCTGCAGGCCACGCTGGCCGCCCGTGGTGACGAATTCAACGGGCAGATCAGCGTGGGTGGCAATCTATTCGACAACGTCAACACGATTTTGCAGCTCGGCCGCGCGCAGATCGTTGACGACTGGCAGCACCGCCGCATCAGCGTCTATCGGGATGCGCCAACCGCGCCAGTGATGCTGTTCACTGACGGCAATGCCGAGGTCACCGGCTACGCGGTGCGCGGCCGCACGGACAACGACGCGACCGGCGTTCAAGTCAGCTACATCGAGCCTGCGTTCGGCGATGAGGGAATCATTGGCATCGGCGACACGGACGCGAAACCGCTGAAGCTCGACCTGCGCAATGGCTGCAATTCCAGGCAACGGGCCTGGGAGGCAGCGAACTACGCGTGGGGCAACGAGCGCTATCGCAACCGAACATTCTCAATGCGTGCGGAGCTGGAGCCGCTGAGCCTGCATCTCGGCGATCGCGTGCTTGTTCAGAGCACGAAACGCGACTGGGGCCAGTACGCGGAGATCGCCAGCCGTGTCGGCCGGCTGCTGACCGTACACCTACCCTTGCGCTGGGAAGGCGCCGGCCACGTGGTGCGCCTGCGCGCGCCAGACGGCAGCCCTGGGGCGGCCATCTCATGCACGCGCGGGGCGACCGATGCCGAGTTGCTGCTTGCGGCCGATCCGAACGTCGAACTGACCGGCGACGACACCAACGAGCAGCGCTCGCACCTGGTGTTCTACACGCCGGCCAGTGCGCCGGTGACAGCGATCGTGCGCGGCGTCAGCTGGGCCGAAGGTTCCGGACCGGGTCAGCGGTCGAAGATCGACTGCGTCATCGATGACGATCGCATCCATGCCAATCCTGGCCCCGCGCCGGCAGACCCATTTGCGCCGGTGATCACCCCGCCGTCGCTTGCGATCGTTGGCCTGGATGCCACCGACAACGCAGACGGCACCGTGAGTGTTGCGTGGGATGCCGCCGCCAGCGCCACGCTGTACGAGCTGCAGTGGCGCTACAGCGGCAGGCTGACGTGGATCACCGCACGACGTGGTGCCGGCACGGCGGCCACGATCAGCGTGCCGGAGTCCGGCGTCGTCGAGATCCGCGTCCGCGCATTCGGCGGCGGGCTGATCGGTGCTTACTCGACGATCACCCTCACCATCATCATCGCCAGCGGGGGCGGCAGCGGGGCCGCGCTTGCGGTGTCGATCAGCCCGGCGGAGATCTACACCGTCGGGACCGGCACGATCATCACCAGCGATGCCTGCGCGGCTTCTGCCACCGGCGGGACGCCGCCCTACAGCTACTTGTGGCAGCAGGTTGCGCCGCCGGCCGGCGCCATCAGCATCCTGACGCCGAACACGTCAGCAACGCAGTGGCGTGCCACCTCCATGGCCGCGGGCCAGCTCCGAACCGGCGACTACCGTTGCCGCGTGACCGATGCTGTCGGCGCGGTGATCAACAGTGCCTCGATCACGGTCACGCTGGAAAACGTCAGCACGGGGTACACGCCCGGCCGTAGCGGCGTGATCCCGTGACGCGCCGACGGATCGCCTAGTCCAGCGGGCTTTGTCGCCGCTTCCATCGGGTGACCCGGCCGTCGACGTAGTCGATCGCCACCGCGGCGCTCCCTGGTAACACCCTGCAAGCTGCGCGCTCCCGTAGGAGCGCCACCTTTGCAAGGGTTGCGCGAAGTTCGAAAAACGCCGCCGCTGCGGCGTTTTTTTATGGGCGAAAGCCGCTCGCCTGTGCCAATCTTCCGTCTGTTCAATTCCACCGTGCGCGGCGGAAGCGAACCATGAAAACGACAAGACTGAAGTGCGACAGGAGCGCTGACCGATGAACGACCCGCAGGCGAAATCCGCCCGGCCGATGCTGGCAACCGACCCGGCGCCGCCGCCGGCAAGCGGCGCAACCGCACTGCGCGAAGCGCCGCATCACCGCAGCTGGCCGGTGATCGGGTCCAGCCTCGCCTACATCCGCGACGCCCACACTTTCCTGCGTCGCCTGTACGAGCGTCATGGCGATGTCGCGAAGATCGATGCCTTCGGCACCCAGTGTCATTTCCTATTCGGGCCGGACGCCAACCAGTTCGTGCTGCAGAACCGCGGCAACCTGTTCGAGAACGCGCGCTGGTCGTATTTCATCGGCCCGTTCTTCAACCGCGGTCTGATGCTGATGGACTTCGACGAGCACCGCCTGCATCGCCGAATCATGAACGCGGCGTTCTCGAACGAGGCGCTGCTCGGCTACTTCGACCGGATGCAGACCAGCGTCGATGCCGAACTGGCCGGCTGGGAGGCCGGCGACTGCCTGCTGTTCAAGCGTCTGAAGACGATGACCCTGAACATCGGCAGCGAGGTGTTCGTCGGCCAGAAGCCCGGCGACGACGCCGATGCGATCAACGACGCCTTTCTCGACACCGTGCAGGCCGCTACCGGCCTGATCCGCTACGCCGTGCCCGGCACTCGCTGGAACGCGGGGCTCAAGGGCCGGAAGCTGCTGGAGCGGCACTTCACGCGGGCGCTGCCGGCCAAGCGTGCCAACCCCGGTCCGGATCTGTTCTCCCGACTGTGCGAAGCGCGCACCGACGACGGCCAGCTGTTTTCGGACGACGACGTCGTCAACCACATGATCTTCGTGCTGATGGCCGCGCACGACACCTCGACGATCACGCTGTCGAACCTGCTGTACCAGCTGGCCAAGCAGCCGGCCTGGCAGGAGCGGCTGCGCGACGAGTGCCGCGCCATCGGCACCGGCGCGCTGGCCTTCGACGATCTGGAGCGCTTCGAAGACACCAGCCTGGCGATCAAGGAAACACTGCGCATTGCCGCTCCGGTGCCGATGCTGCCGCGCGGCGTGACCGAGGAATGCGCCTTCAATGGCGTGCGCCTGCCGAAAGGCGCGATGGTCGCCGTCGCGCCGTGGATGACCCACCACATGCCGGAATGGTGGACCGATCCTCAGCGCTTCGACCCGGACCGCTTCGGCAGCGCCCGCGCCGAGGACCGGCGCCACCCGTTCCTGTGGACGCCGTTCGGCGGCGGCGCGCACAAGTGCATCGGCCTGCATTTCGGAATGATGGAGGTCAAGACCATCCTGCATCGGCTGTTGCTGAAGTTCCGCTTCACGGTGCCGGATGACTACGTGATGCCGCAGGACTTCACCAGCTTGCCGATCCCCAAGGACCGCCTGCCGATCCGCCTCGAACGGCTGAACTGAGCGTTCGCGCGCCGGCATTCCGGAAATCGAATAAGCATATTGATCACGAAACCCGGCCGATCGGCGAGAATGCGCGCCCTGAATTCCTTCGTCCGAGTCGTCCCCGCACGCAATGGCCAAGTTCCTTACCGAAACCGTCACCCACGTTCATCACTGGAACCAGAGCCTGTTCAGCTTCCGCACGACGCGGACTTCGGGCCTGCGCTTCGAGAACGGCCACTTCGTGATGATCGGCCTCGAAGTCAACGGCAAGCCGCTGATGCGCGCCTATTCGATCGCCAGCCCGAACTACCAGGAAGAGCTGGAGTTCTTCTCGATCAAGGTAGAAGACGGTCCGCTGACATCGCGGCTGCAGCACCTGAAGGTCGGCGATCCGATCCTGGTGTCGGACAAGCCGGTCGGCACGCTGATCATTCATGACCTGAAGCCGGGCAAGAACCTGTACCTGTTCGGCACCGGCACCGGGCTGGCGCCGTTCATGAGCATCATCCGCGACCCGGAAACCTACGAGCACTTCGACAAGGTCGTGCTGATCCACGGCGTGCGTCTGGTCAGCGAGCTGGCCTACCAGGACTACATCACGAAGGAACTGCCGAACGACGAGTTCCTCGGCGAAATGGTCCGCGACAAGCTCATCTACTACCCGACGGTGACGCGCGAGGCCTATCGCAACCAGGGCCGGCTGACCGATCTCGTCGAGAGCGGCAAGCTGTTCACCGACATCGGTCTGCCGCCGCTGAACCCGGAAACCGATCGCGGCATGATCTGCGGCAGCCCGTCGATGCTCGCCGATACCCGGGCGATGCTCGACAAGCGCGGCTTCGTTGTCAGCCCCGGTATCGGCGAGCCGGGCGACTACGTGTTCGAGCGCGCCTTCGTCGAGAAGTGATGCGGCGCGGCGACCGGCGCTAGCGCAGCCCGCGGAAGCAGCTGCGCAGCTCGTCGGCAAACAGCGCCGGCTGCTCGAACGCCGCGAAGTGGCCGCCGCGGTCCAGCTCGTTCCAGTGGATCAACTGCGGCATGCAGGCTTCCGCCCAGCTGCGCGGCGCGCGGTAGATTTCTTTCGCGAACACGCTGCAGCCGACCGGCAGCTGCAGCGGCAGGGCCGCGAACGCACCCACGTAGCTTTCCCAGTACAGGCGCGCCGATGACGCGCCGCAGTTGCCGAGCCAGTACAGCATGATGTTGTCGAGGATCTCGTCGGCCGACAGCACGCTCAGCGGGTCGCCGCTGCAGTCCATCCACTTCCAGAACTTCTCGTAGATCCACAGCGCCTGCCCGGCCGGCGAATCGGCCAGTGCATAGCCAAGCGTCTGCGGTCGCGTCGACTGCTGTTTCGAATAGCCGCCATCCCAGCGCTCGTAGGCCTGCAGGGCCGCGAGCATCGCCGCCTCGCTGTCGCTGAACGGCCCTTCGAGCTTCGCGGGCAACACGATCGGCAGGTTGACGTGGATCGCCGCCAGCCCGGCCGGCTGCAGCCGCCCCATCTGCGTGGTGACCACCGCGCCCCAGTCGCCGCCCTGGGCGACATAGCGGCGGTAGCCGAGCCGCGCCATCAACGTTGCCCAGGCCGCCGCAATCTTCGCCACACCCCAGCCGGTACCGGTCGGCTTGCCGGAAAAGCCGAAACCCGGCAACGACGGGATCACCAGATGGAACGCGTCCTCGGCGCGGCCACCGTGCGCGGTCGGATCGGTCAGCGGGCCGATCACCTTCAGGAACTCGATCACCGAACCCGGCCAGCCGTGGCTCAACAGCATCGGCATCGCGTCCGCATGCTGCGAGCGGATGTGCAGGAAATGGATCGACCGCCCGTCGATCGTGGTCGTGAACTGGCCCAGCGCGTTGAGCCGCGCTTCGCAGCGGCGCCAGTCGTAGTGGTCGCGCCAGTGCGCAATCAGGGCCTTAGCCTGCGCCAGCGGCACGCCCTGCGACCAGTCATCGACGGTTTCCCGATCCGGCCAGCGCGTGCGTTCCAGCCGCGCGCGCAGATCGAGCAGTTCGGTTTCGGGGATCGCGAGATGGAACGGCTCGATACGCTCGGACATGACACGACAGGCTCGGTGGGTGGCGACCGCCAGCGTAGCCCGACCGCTGCGCCGAGCGGTCCGTTATCGTGACCAGACTCGCGACCCGGCCGGGACGTGAGCCCTTCGACGTCGCCGTGAACGGAGCCAATCATGCTGTCGCACATCGTGGTCGGCATCAGTCAGTTCGACCGCGCCCTCGCTTTCTACCGGACGCTGATGCCGGTGCTCGGCCTGCCCGAACGCTTCTGCGATCCCACGCGGCCCTGGGCCGGCTGGCAGTCGCAGCCCGGACCGCGGCCGCTGTTCCTGATCGCCAAGCCGCAGGATGGCCAGCCGCACGTGCCCGGCAACGGCCAGATGACGGCGCTGCTGGCCGGCACGCGGCAGGTCGTCGACCGCGCTCATGCCGTGGCACTGGCCAGCGGCGGCCGCTGCGAAGGGCCGCCTGGACTGCGGCCGGAATACCACCCGCATTACTACGGGGCGTACTTCCGCGACAGCGAAGGAAACAAGCTGTGCGTGGTCTGCCACGAGCCGCCGGCCTGACGGCGCGGCAGTGGCCGTGCACTGTTCAGCGCAGGTAGCTGAACAGGCTCAGGCCCTGGATCTTGGCGAACGACTGCTGTGCGGCCTGCAGGCCGGTCAGCTGCTGCGTCAGGCGGCTGGCCGCTTCGGCGTAGTCGATGTCGCGGATGCCGGACAAGGCTTCGTCGATCTTCACCAGCTGCGATGACAGCTGGTTCTGCGCATCCTCGGCTGCGACCAGACGGGCGCCGAGCCGCGCCCGCACGTCAATGATCCGGCTCTGGGCGGTTTCCAGCGCCGCCAGCTTGTCGAGCACGCCGGTCTGCACCTGGGCGCGTGCGGCGGGATTGGCGCTGGTCGGTGTTTCGAACAGCGTGATCAGGTCGCGGACCGTGGCGAACACGTCCTGCTGCTGGCTGGGCGTGATCGAAAAGCTGTCGCCGTCCGCCGGCACGCCGGTCACGGTCAGGTCAGCGCCGCGAAAGCGGATCGTCTGGCCAGCGGTGTAGGCGCCGCTGGCCACGACGTTGCCGCCGCCGTCCTGCACACTGTAATTGCCGCCAGTGAAGCTCAAGGCGTAGCTGCCGCCATCCCAGGCTGCCGAATCGGCCACGCGGGCCGTGGCGATGGTGGCAGTGCCGGTGTTCGAGGCCGTCCCGGCGACGCTGAAGCTGCCATTGCCGGAGCGCTGGCGCAGGAACACCTCGGCACCGCCATCGCTCGACGCGACTGAGCGGTTCGGACCGATCTGCACTTCGCGGATCACGTCATCGCCGCTGAACTGGGTGCCACCGCTGGTCAGCGCAAATGGCGCATTGGCATCGTTGCTGCCGGCGAACAGGTAGCGGCCCTCGCCATCGGCGGCGTTGGCGTAGTCGAGCAGCGTTTCCATCGACTGGCGCAGATCGGCCGCGATGCTGGCGCGATCGGAATCGCTGAGCGTGCCGCTGTTGCCCTGCAGCGCGCGTTCGCGCACGCGGTTCAGCGATTCGCTGATGCCGGACAGCGCGTTTTCCTCCAGCCCCAGCCGCTCGGTCAGCGTCTTGGTGTTTTCGGTGTAGCGCTGATTGGCGACCCGGGTCTGGTCCAGCGACAGCCCGTGCGCGGCACCGGTCGGATTGTCGGCAGCGCTCTGCAGCTTCAAGCCGGACGACAGCTGGTTTTGCGTCTGCAGCGCCAGCGACTGCTGGCGCTGCAGCGAAGTGATGCTCTGGCGATAGAAGTCGGCAGTCGAGACTCTCATGGCTGTTGCGTCCTTCAGCGACGGGTCGCCGCCAGCAGCGAATCGAAGATCGTGCTGGCGGTGGCAATGATCTGGGCCGACGCCTGATAGGCCTGCTGCCAGCGCAGCAGATCGGCCGCTTCCTCGTCGAGGTTGACGCCGGACAACGCGTTGCGCTCGCTCAAGGTCTGCGCCGACAGCGCGGTCTGGGCGTCGAGCTGCAGCTGCGCGGTCTGCGCCTTCGAGCCGACCTGCTGCACCAGCTGGCCGTTGGCGGCGGTCAGCGTGTTCAAGCCGCCGTCGAGCAGCGCCTTGGTGGCGATCCCGGACAGCAGGCGGGCGTTGCGGTCATCACCGCTGTTGGCGCCGGTCGGGCCGATCGTGAAGCTGTCGCCGGTCGCGGGCGCACCGGAAATCTCCACCTGCCAGCCGTTGACGTTGATCGGCTGGCCGGCCGTGTAGGCAAACGCGCCGCTGCCGTTGATCGAATAAGTGCCCGGCCCGGTGAACTGGATGCTGACCGGATCGCGCAGC
This sequence comes from Gammaproteobacteria bacterium, assembly GCA_026398875.1. Taxonomy (GTDB): domain Bacteria; phylum Pseudomonadota; class Gammaproteobacteria; order Nevskiales; family Nevskiaceae; genus Nevskia. Next base: position 222,953 of record JAPLSB010000024.1, read on the forward strand.
GCCGGATTGGTCGCGTCGGTGACCACGCCCGGCGTGATCGTGCCGGTACCGGTGTTGGCGGTGGCCGCACCGGCCTTGATCGGTGCAGCGGCGGCGATCTGCGTCGGGTTGTCGATCGCTACCGCCAGTTGTCCGGCAGCACGACGACCCGGCTGAACCAGGAACTTGTCGCCAGCGGCGGCACCCGCCGACACCGACAGGCTCAGGCCCCGGGCGACGAAAGGATCGGCCGTGGTGCCGCTGCCGGTGAACGGCACGGCGGCACCGGTCGAGCTGTCGGTCAGCGACCAGACGCTGCCGTCGAAGCTCAGCTGGTACGGCTTGCCGTCGAGTTGCGTGGCATCGGCAAAGCCGACCGTCACGGCGGCGCTGCCGCCGTTGCGGCTCGACGCCGAGGCGGCACCGGCCAGCGGCGTGAACAGCGGGCCGCCGAAATTGCCGTTCTGGTCGATGCCCCGGGCCTGCTGGGTGTTGACCGTTTCCGACAAGGTGATGGCGATGCGGCCGAGCTTCTCGCGCGCCGGATCGAGGATTTCACGACGGGTATCGAGCAGGCCGCCAAGCGTGCCGCCGCCGACCTGGCCGCTGATCACTGCCCCGCCCTGTACGGAAACCTCGGTACGCGACGAATCGAATTCGTTCGGCCGCGTGCCCAGCGCACTGGTATTGGTACCGACGACCAGGCTCTGGCCGTTGGCAACGAACACGTTCAGCGCGCCGTCGTCCTGCGCGACCGTGGTGACCGATACCCGCTCCGACAGCTCGCGAATCGCCTGCGCGCGCTGGTCGACCAGATCATTCGGCGGCTTGCCGCCCGAGGCGCCAAGCGCCAGCGAGATGCGGTCGTTCAGGCTGGCAATCGTCGACGCGTAGTTGTTGATCTCGGTGACGGTCTGGCTGATCCGGCTGTTGATCGAACGCTCGTCGGCATCGAGCTGGCCCTGCAGATCGTTGAAGCGGCCGGCCAGCGCATCGGCGGCGACGATCACCGTCTGCCGGGTTGCCGTCGATGACGGCGTCGTCGCCATCACCGAAAGGCTGTCGAAGAAGCTGTTCAGCGTGGTGCCAAGGCCGGTATCGGCATCGGACAGCAGTGCATCGGTGCGCTTGGCTTCGGTGGTGAAGGTCTCGACTCTGGACAGCGACGCGGTGCCGGCGATCTCGCGAGCGAACACGAAGCTGTCGGACAGGCGCTCGACGCCGCGCACGGTGACACCGGCGCCAGCAAAGCCGTACGAGGTGATCGCGCCGACGCGGTTGGTCAGGTCCAGCCGCTGCCGCGAATAACCCGGGGTGTTGACGTTGGCAATGTTGTTGCCGGTGACGTCAAGACCGCTGCGGTTCGCCAGCAGCGAGGAAATGCCGATGCCAAGAATGTCGCTCATGCGCGAGTTCCTGCAGGTTCGGTGCCACGGATGCCGCCTCGGGAAACACCCCGAAACGCGCCATTTTTATGGCGCGCGGCGCTCACAAGGTCCGCCTCGCGGTGTCGCTCTGCGCCACATCGAGCGAGGCGTTCATGGTCTTGCCATAAGCGATCCGGGCGATCTTCGCGGCATAGCCGGGATCGGTCGCATAGCCGGCCTTCTGCAGCCCCTGGGCGTACTGCGTGGCGCTGCCGCCGTTGCGCAGCGCATCGGCGTAGCGCGGGTTGTCCTTGATGAAGGCGACGTAGTCATCGAAGGCCTCGCCGACCGAAGCATAAGAGCGGAACTCGGCGCGCTCGCTGCGCTTTTCGCCACCGATGTACTCGTGGGTCAGCGTGTCGGTGGTCGCCCCGTTCCAGCCGCGGCTGGCCTTGATGCCGAACAGGTTGTGGCTGTTGCTGCCATCGGCATTCTTGATCTGCCGGCTTCCCCAGCCGGTTTCCAGAGCCGCCTGCGCCACCAGCACGCGGGCCGGAATGCCGAGTTCCTTCGCCGCCTTTTCGGCATGCGGCGTGATCGCGTCGACGAAGGCGTTGGCATCGGTCGGCCGCTCGGCGGACTTCAGCGGCGGCCGGTTGTCGAGCGCGGCCTGCGGCTGCGGCGCGCGCTGCAGCTTCTGGATCAGCGCTGGATCAGCGGCGTCGGGTGCTGCCTTGCCGAGCAGCTGGCGAGTCAGCAGATCAGCCAGGCCCAGCCCCTTGCCGGACGACAGATGGCCAGCCATCTGCTGGTCGTACAGATCGCGGTAGGTGTCGGAGCCGGAGCCGCCGAGCAGGTCGTTCGCTGATGAATCCTCGCTGTGCGAGGCCTTCAGCAGCATCTGGGTGAACAGCGCTTCGAACTGGCGCGCGACTTCGCGAACGGTGCCGGCGTCGTTGCCCTTGGCACCGGCCCGCAGCTTCGCGTACTGGTTGAAGTCGGTCGCATCGATCGGCGCCGTGTTGACTGCCGAGCTGAGCGGAGCGCCGGCCATCAGATCACCACCAGCTCGGCACGCAGCGCACCGGCGGCGCGCAGCGCTTCGAGAATCGCCACCAGATCACCCGGTGCCGCGCCGACCAGATTGATCGCGCGGACGATGTCGTCGAGGCTGGTGCCGCCATCGAACACGAAGGCCGGCTTGGCGCCCGAGGTCACTTCGATCTGCGAACGCGGCACCACCGTGGTTTCGCCTTGCGAGAACGGCGCCGGCTGGCTGACCTGCGGCTTCTCGCTGATCGTCACGCTCAGCGATCCATGCGACACCGCCGCCGGCAGCACCCGCACCATTGACGAGATCACCACCGTGCCGGTGCGCGAATTGACGATCACTCGCGCCGGCGCGTCGCCCGGTGCGATGTCGAGGTTTTCGAGCTGCGACATGAACGCCACGCGGGCGTTCGGATCGGCCGGCGCTTGCACGGTGACGGTGACCGGATCGACGGCGCGCGCCATCTCGCTGCCCAGCGCGGTGTTGATGCCGGCGGCCAGTCTTGTCGCGGTGGTGAAATCGGAAGTGCGCAGATCCAGCCGCAGTTCAGGAGAGGCGCCAAAGGTCACCGGCACGCTGCGCTCGACAGTGGCGCCGCCCGGCACGCGGCCAGCGCTCGGCACATTGATGGTGACGCGCGACCCGTCCTTGGCCGACACACCCAGACCACCGACGACGACATTGCCTTGGGCAATCGCGTAGATCTGGCCATCGGCGCCTTTCAACGGCGCCATCAGCAAGGTGCCGCCGCGCAGGCTCCCGGAGTTGCCGATCGACGACACGGTGACGTCGATGTTCTGGCCCGGCTTGGCGAACGGCGGCAGTTCGGCGTTGATCGCCACGGCTGCGACATTCTTCAGCTGCGGATTGATATTCGGCGGCACGGTGACGCCGAGCTGCGCCAGCATCGCCTTCAGGCTCTGTATGGTGAACGGGGCTTGCGCGGTCTGGTCGCCAGTACCGTCGAGGCCGACCACCAGGCCGTAGCCGACCAGCGGGTTCGAGCGCACACCGGCGACATTGGCCAGATCCTTGACTCGCTCGGCGCGGGCCACGTTGAGAACGGCGAGCGCCACCAGCAGGCAGATGCCGGCGATGACGTGAAAGGCGACACGCATGGTGGTCATCGGGACGCGCTCGGGCTTCAGAACGGGAACCACGGGGAATTGAAGAAGCGCGCCAGCCAGCCTTGCGAATTGGCATCGGCCAGCGCGCCGCGGCCCTTGTACGAGACCCGGGCGTTGCCGACCTTGTCGGACGACACGGTGTTGTCGGCAAGAATGTCGATCGGCCGGACCACGCCGTCGATGAACAGCGTTTCCGAGCCCTGGTTCAGCTCGATCTGCTTTTCGCCGCGAATCTGCAGCAGGCCGTTCGGCAACCGGCCAACGACCACGGCGGTGACGCTGCCGTCGAGGCTGTTGCTCTGCCGGGAATCGCCACCGCCCTTGGCGCTGCGTTCGCCGCTGATGCCGGTGTTGACGCCGACCGGCCGGCCGAGGACGGTGACGTCGGTCAGGTTGACGTCGGAAGCCTTCGAGGTGCTGGTCTGCGCCGACTTCTGCGCCTGGGTGTTCTCGATCAGCAGGATGGTGACCAGATCGCCGACATGGCGTGCCTTGGCGTCTTCGAACAGTGCCATCGACTGGCCGTCGTTGAAGATCGCGCCCTCGCCCGGCATGCCTTGCGGCAGCGGGATCGGAACCGGCGGCGGGCGGTCCTCGCCGAACGACACCCGTGGCGACATGCTGCTGCAGCCGCTGGCCAGCAGCGCTGCACCGACGATGGCCAGCGCCGCCCGCATCAGAGGTTCTGCCCGATGTACTGCAGCATCTGGTCGGTGGTCGAGATCGCCTTCGAGTTCATCTCGTAGGCGCGCTGCGTCTCGATCATGTTGACCAGTTCCTCGACGACATTGACGTTCGAGGCTTCCAGCGCGCCCTGCTGCACGGTGCCGACGCCATTGACGCCCGGCGTGCCGACCTGCGGCGCACCGCTGGCGGCGGTCTCCACGTAGAGATTGCCGCCGACCGACTGCAGACCGGCGGGATTGACGAAATCGGCCAAGGTCATCGTGCCGACCTGCTGACCGGCGGCCTGCCCCGGCAACTGCACCGACACCGTGCCATCGGTACCGATGGTCACGCTCAGCGCGTTCTGCGGAATCTGGATGCCCGGCTGCAGCGGATAGCCGTTCGAGGTGACCAGCTCACCCTGGCTGTTCAGCTGGAAACTGCCATCGCGGCCATAGGCGACGGTGCCGTCCGGCTGCAGGATCTGGAAGAAGCCGCGACCGTTGATCGCGACATCGAGCGAATTGTTGGTCTGCTGCAGGTTGCCCTGGGTGAACTGCTTGTCGGTGGCCACCACACGGACACCAGTGCCCAAGGTCAGGCCGGTCGGCGCCTGCGTCTGCTGGGTGGTCTGGCCACCCGGCTGCCGGACCGTCTGGTACAGCAGGTCCTCGAACGCGGCGCGGCCGCGCTTGAAACCGCTGGTATTGACGTTGGCGAGGTTGTTGGACACCACGCTCATCCGCGTGGCCTGGGCATCAAGCCCGGTCTTGGCAACCCAGAGTGCGGAATTCATGACGACGGCCCCGATGCGTGCCGGCAATCCGGCGGACATCGGGGCTGTTACAAGTGGCGTACCAGACGAAACGGCGACGGATTTGCGGCGCTTGGGACCGTCACTGCAGGGCCTGCGCCATCACACGAAATCGGGGTCCGATACAAATTTTCCTTCGTTTAGAAACCTAGCTCCGGCAAAAATCACTTTGGTGACGCGGCTTCTACGGCCGCAAGCTCATCTACGTACATCCCCAATACCCCGCGCCGCCCTTTTACGTTCATGTCGCCAGGGCATGTGGGTACCAGTCGCTTAGACCAAGGAAAACTGACTGAATCTCCGCCAGAATTCAGCGCACCTTTTACTAGAACTACTCCTCGCCGCGCCTTGCCCCAAGTCTCGACAGACACACATCGAAATCGCTCAACCACTGGCCTTTGAGCAAAAAGCTTCGTCGGATACGCTAAAACTCGCTGCATCGAAAACGCCATCAGGCTACTGAATGCGATTATTGCCAAGACTGTTTTGATCAAGGCGAATATTGAAACTTTCGAACCGTCCTTCAGAAATGGCCTAACCCGATAGATGAAGGCACAGTAGCCGAGAGCCAAAGAAAATATAGAAAACGTGCTGTACATCACCGCATGTCGTGCACTATCTAGAAGTGCGCATGGCAATAAAAACGAGTAGAGGCAACCTGCATAGAACGCAAAAAAGGAAAGGTTCGCGACGGCCACACCGGCTTTAAATCTTGTCACTGAAATACCTCGGGTGATCTATCACTACTCGTGAAGCTCGCAGAAATTGGGGTCAGATACACATTTCCCCAGCGACGGGAGCGTCAGCCGACCGCCGCGGAGGGCGCTGTCCACCGCCGCCATCAACGAAGCGAGGCTCCTCGCATGGATCGATGGAATCGAACGTCGAACGAGCTTCTGCAACACTGCAATCGCCTGCATGGCACGGTCTCGGTTGCGGATTTGGTCGCCCAACAACAGAGAAACACGCCATGCCAGGCAGGTCATTAGGTCACGGTTTTGACTTGAAGGCTAACCGGCAAATTGTTGAATGTGAGGCGTTATTTGTCGAAATTTGTGGGGAAGGCTCAGAGCCTGGCCCCCTTTAATTATCCGGTCTGCGATGTAATCGCTGCCACCTTCAACGAAACTGAGCTGCGTCTGCGGCATTTGTTTCTCGGACTCGCTCTTCTGAATCTGACCGACAATGCTGTGGCCCAGCGCATTGCCAAACGAATCGGCCGTTTCAGCGTTATAGCCATCGAGGTCCAAACCGCTTGCGCCCTTGGGCATCAATCGCCTGAGTCAGTTCGTCTTCCCAGATGGGAAGCAGGGGACGGGGAGGGGCGAAGGTGGGGCTGGCAAGCCAAGGGTGCGTGCCGCACAGGGCCAAACCAATCCCATCAATGCGTTTAGTCAATTCCTGTATCACCCACAACTCGGCGGGGCGCAAGGCGAAGGCAATGGCTTCCATCACATAGCCTTCACGCTCCATGCCTCGCAGGGCCTTTGTGGCGTCAACCTGCGGGTAGCCGCAGGCGCGGGCCATGCGCAGGTCCAGCACATCAGTAAGGGCGGCATCAAAGGCGGCTTGATCGCCGCGACACTCGATCAGGCGCTTGTAGGGGCCTAGTGCGTCCGGCAGTGTCGGCCAACTCTCGGCATGAATGGCCTCGCACAGTACCCCGAACAGGGCCCGAAACTCGCCATCGTGTTCGGCACTGGGGATGCGGATGGAGCCACCGGCGTGATAGCGCAACATCTCCCCCGCCAGCCAGCGCCCGCGCATGGCATCGCCAAAGCTGTAGTCGAGAAAGCAGGCCCAGTGGCTGACATCTATCGCCGTCACCGGGCAGTCAACCGTCGTACCCGGCCCATCCGTCACCGGAAGAGCCATAGCTTTGTTAAGCCGCGCTATGCCGAACAGGTAGCTACAAAGTTGGCGCAGACGTGCGGACACATCAGGAGGGCTTGGAAGCAGGCAATTACGGAGAGAAGCGGCCTGCAATAAAACATTGGCTGCCGTTCCGACACAGGACTGAAGACGATCCTCGATGTCTGCATTGCTCAATGCTTCCGCAATATCGCGACTTGCTCGTTCATCGAGACGCTCAGAAGAGCGACTCTGGGCTTCGTGAAGCTGCTCCTTCAACGCCTGAGCACGAGACTTGTCGGTGGACTTGGGGCGCACGGTCTATTTCCGCCCCGGCCAATCCTGGAACTGCACTTTCGGCGTTGAGCTGTTGATGAGGGTGGACTTGATGACGTAACCGGAGTGCATAAATTGGGTCAGATACATTTTCCACACATTTCCCACATTTCCCCGCCGATCTGACGGGGAACGTGATCAACCGCGGCTCAGCGCCTGCCCGTTGACGCCAGCGCTGTCCGGCCCGAGCAGCCAGATCAGCCCCGGTGCGGCGATCGCCGCTTCCGGCAGCTTCTGCACTTCTTCGGACACATAGCCCTTGGCGCGCAGCGGCGTCTGCAGCGCGCCCGGGTCGTAGCTGTTCATGCGCAGACCCGGCGTCACGCTCAGTTCCTGCGACCAGATCTTGACCAGCCCTTCAAGCGCGTACTTGGCGACACCGTAGCCACCGCGCAGCGCTTTCGGCTCGCGGGCAATCGCGTCGGTGACGAAGACGATGCTGGCATCGCGCTTCTGCTGCATCAGCGGCAGGCAGTGGCGCGTCAGCGCGTAGGCGGCAGTCAGGTTGACCTGCAGGCCGTCCATCCAGTCCTTGGGCTTTTCCTCGGTGATCGGCATGAAGCCCGGGAAATGCGCGGCGCAGTGAACCAGTCCATCAAGCGTGCCGAACTCGCGCTCGATGGTTTCGGCGACTTCGAACAGGTCGGCCCAGGTGGCGCTGACCAGGTTCATCGGCAGGATCGCGGCCTGCGGCCCGCCGGCGGCTTCGATCTCGTCGAACACCGCTTCCAGTTTCTTGGTCGTGCGGCCGAGCAGGATCACCGTGGCACCGCACTTGGCGGCGGCCAGCGCCGTGGCCCGGCCCAGACCGGAACCGGCGCCAGTGATCAGGATCGTGCGGCCGGCCAGCAGGTCGGCGCGCGGCGTGTAGTCAGCAGGGACCGTGATGCTCATCAGGCAGCGGGTTTCAGGTTCAACAGCGAAATCAGTTCGGCAGGTGTCGCGACGATGTCGTCGGCTTTCCACTTGTCGAGGTCGGGCTCGGCACCCAGGTAACCCCAGCCGGCCGCCACCGTGCGCATGCCGGCAGCGCGTCCGGCAACGACGTCGCGGACGTCATCGCCGACATAGACACAGTGCGTCGGGTCGACGCCGGTCTTGCGCGCGGCCAGCAGCAGGCCGTCTGGCGCCGGCTTCGGATGCGGCGTCGAATCACCGGCGATCAGCGTTTTGCAGTTCGACGCAAAACCAAGCTGCTCGACGACCGGCTGTGCCAGCCAGCCGGCCTTGTTGGTGACGATGCCCCAGGGCACGCCGGCGTCATCGAGCGCGGCCAGCATTTCCACCACGCCATCGAACAGGCGGCTGTGAGTGGTCAGGTTGGCTTCGTAGAACTTCAGGAACAGGGCCTTGCGAGCCTCGTAGTCCGGATGGTCCATCGCGATGTTCAGCGCCACCTTGAGCAGGCCGCGCGCACCGTTGGACGCCTGCGGGCGGTAGTCGGCGAGCGGCAGATGCGCCATCCCGAGCGATTCGCGAACCAGGTTGGCGGCGTAGCCGAGATCCGGCGCGCTGTCGACCAGCGTACCGTCGAGATCGAAGAAGATCGCTTCGGGCACGCGAAGGGAATGGGAGGTCAAGACTTCAGTCCTCGGCCGGCTTGCGGCAATGCATGAGGTAGTTCACATCGAGATCGCTGGCATGCAGCGAAGCCGACTTGAGCAGCGGGTTGTAGCGCAGGCCGGTGACATCCTGCGGCACCAGACCGGCGGCACGGCACCAGCGATCCAGCTCGGACGGCCGGATGAACTTGGCGTAGTCATGCGTGCCGCGCGGCACGATCCGGGCGACGTACTCGGCACCGATGATCATCAGCGCGTAGGACTTCGGGTTGCGGTTGATCGTCGAGAACACCACGTCGCCACCCGGCTTCACGAGCGCTGCGATCGCGGCGACGGTTTCGGCCGGGTCCGGCACGTGTTCAAGCATTTCCAGGCAGCAGACCAGATCGAAGCTCGCCGGCTGTTCGCGAGCCAGCGCTTCGGCGCCAATCAAGCGGTACGCGACGTTCACGCCGTTGGCTTCGGCATGCTGCTTCGCGACTTCGATCGAGGCCGAAGCCATATCGATGCCGAGCGCATCGGCCCCAGCTTCGGCCAGCGCTTCGGTCAGGATGCCGCCGCCACAACCGACATCAAGCGTGCGCTTGCCAACGATCGAAGCGGCTGCCCCGCCCGCCTTCTGGCGGATGTAGCGCAGCCTCGGCGGATTGATGACATGCAGCGCGCCCATTTCGCCATCGGTATCCCACCAGCGGGCAGCAAGGGCTTCGAAACGGCGGATTTCGTCGTGATCGACGTTGCCAGCATCAACGGTATTCATGGCGCGGAGTTTACCAAACGGGGGCTGCTCGCCCGGCCGGATCAGCGGGCATCGATCAGATCGATCAGCCCCTGCAGCGCGGCTTCGACGGTGCGCCGGCGCACCGCATCGCGATCGCCGTCGAACTGGAAGCGGCTCGACGACGTGGCAATGCCAGCGCCCGACCAGCCGATGAACACCGTGCCGACCGGCTTGCCGGGAACATCCCCGGTCGGACCGGCGATGCCGCTGACCGACACCGTCCACTGCACCGGCGCGCGACTGCGCAGGCCATCGGCCATCGCGATCACCGTTGGCCCGCTGACCGCGCCGAAGCGGGCGAGCGTCGCTTCCGGTACGCCGAGCAGTTCGGCCTTGGCTTCGTTGGAATAGCTGACGATGCCGCGCTCGAACCAGGCCGAGCTGCCGGCGAGATCGGTCAGCACCTTGGCGATCATGCCGCCGGTGCAGGATTCGGCGGTCGCCATCCGTTCGCTTCTGGCGATCAGGCGAGCGGCAAGCGGGCGGGCCAGTTCACTCAGGGCTGCGTCGTCGGGAATCATCATGGTCATGCGCGGAAGATCGCTTCGGCCATCGCGTCGGCGATGACGCCGGTGGGTCGCTGTTCTGCGGCCGAACGCTCGAAAATCGTGGTCAGGGTGCTGCCGATCCGTGCCAGATGGGCGCGAACCACCGCCTCGGCATAGCCCGGGCCTTCGTAATGGATGTCGATGATGCCGCCGGCATTGATCACGTAGTCCGGCGCGTACAGCAGGCCATGATCCAGCAGCCGCTGGCCGTCGGCCGGGGTTGCCAGCTGATTGTTGGCGGCACCGGCGATGATCCGGGCCCGGATCTGCGGAATGCTCCGCGCATCGAGCACGGCCCCGAGCGCGCACGGCGCGAACACGTCGACATCGAGCGCGTGGATCTCGCCCATCGCCACCGCCGTCGCGCCGAATTCGGCGACGGCCCGCTCGACCGCCGGAGCGTGAATATCGGTGACCCACAGCAAGGCACCGGCCTCGTGCAGGTGCCGCGCCAGCCGATAGCCAACATTGCCGACACCCTGGATCGCCACATTCAGGCCGCTCAGATCGCTGCTGCCGCGCAGGAATCGCACGGCGGCCTGAATGCCGATGTAGGTGCCAAGCGCCGTCGCCGGACTCGGGTCGCCGGTCCGGCCGGCGGCGATCGAGGCTTCATCGGCCAGCCCGCCAACGTGCCGGGTGTGCTCGGCCATCAGCCGGATATCCGGCACGCTGGTCCCGGAATCCTCGGCCACCACATAGGCACCGCCGAGCGTATCGACGAAGCGGCCCATCGCCCGGATCAGCGCGGGCGTCTTGTCGCGGCGCGGATCGCCCAGGATCACCGACTTGCCGCCGCCCTGCGGCAACCCGGCAAGGGCCGCCTTGTAGGTCATGCCGCGGCTCAGGCGCAGCACGTCGGTCAGCGCATCGGCATCGCTGGCATACGGAAACATCCGGCAGCCGCCGAGCCCGCAGCCCAGCCGGGTGTTGTGGACGGCAATGATCGCGCGCAGGCCGGTCGCGGCATCGTGATGAAAGACGACGCGTTCGTGGGCATCGAACTCGGGGTGCGAAAACACGGACATGGGGACTGGCCGCTAGGGTTTGCCGCGAGTCTACCGAGACGGGCTGCCGCGCATGCATTGGCTGCCCTGCACGGCCCAAGTCGGGCTCACGCCAAGGCGCAAAGCCGCCAAGAACAGCCACAGCAAAAAATGCCATTCACCTGAAAGCATTTCGTCTTTTCTTGGCGTCTTCGCGCCTTTGCGTGAGGCAGGCCGTGCGGACTTGGACAATCGACCTCACGCCAAGACGCAAAGTCGCCAAGAACAGCCACAGCAAGAAAAGCCATTCACCTCAACGCACCTCGCCGTTCCTTGGCGTCTTCGCGCCTTTGCGTGAGGCAGCCGTGCGAGCCTGGACGATTGACCTCACGCCAAGACGCAAAGTCGCCAAGAACAGCCACCGCGAGAAAAGCCATTCACCTCAAAGCACCTCGCCGTTCCTTGGCGCCTTCGCGCCTTTGCGTGAGGCAGGCCGTGCGAGCCTGGACGATTGACCTCACGCCAAGACGCAAAGTCGCCAAGAACAGCCACCGCAAGAAAAGCCATTCACCGAAAAGGATTTCGTCTTTGTCTTGGCGTCTTTGCGCCTTTGCGTGAGCCCGGCGATGCGGCCCGGTACGACGGCAGTCTTCTTGCTTCACAATCGGGTCATCCCCTTTGGAAACGCCGACTCGCCTCATGTCGATCCACGCCGTCCTGCACCACGAAACGACTTATCAGTACGACCGGCGGGTATCGCTATCGCCGCAGATCATCCGTCTGCGACCGGCGCCGCATGGCCGTACGCCGGTGCTGTCGTACTCGATCAAGGTCGAGCCGGAGGGCCACTTCCTGAACTGGCAGCAGGATGCGTTCGCGAACTGGCAGGCGCGTGTCGTGTTCCCCGACAAGGTCACCGAGTTCAAAGTGACGGTCGACCTCGTCGCCGACATGTCGATCTACAACCCGTTCGACTTTTTCATCGAGGACAAGGCCGAGTTCTTTCCGTTCACCTATGACGAGGCGCTGAAGGAAGATCTGAAGCCGTACCTCAAGCACGGCTCGGCGACGCCGCGGCTGGCAGCGTTCGTCAAGGCGATTCCGCGCGAAAAGATCCGCACCATCGACTTCGTCGTCGAACTGAACCGGCGCATCCAGGAAGCGGTGCGCTATCTGATTCGCCTCGAACCGGGCGTGCAGACGCCAGAAGACACGCTGACCCTGGCCTCCGGCTCGTGCCGCGATTCGGCCTGGCTGCTGGTGCAGGTGTTCCGGCAGTTGGGGCTTGCGGCGCGCTTCGTGTCCGGCTACCTGATCCAGTTGACGCCGGATGTGAAGTCGCTCGATGGGCCTTCCGGTACCGATCACGACTTCACCGATCTGCACGCCTGGTGCGAGGTCTATCTGCCGGGTGCGGGCTGGGTCGGCCTTGATCCGACCTCGGGCCTGCTGACCGGCGAAGGCCATATTCCGCTGTGCGCCACACCCGAACCATCGAGTGCAGCACCGATCACCGGTACCTTGAGCTTCGAAGGCAAGGGCGATCTCGATACCGAGTTCGGCCACCAGATGATCGTCACCCGGCTGTTCGAATCGCCGCGCGTGACCAAGCCGTACACCGAGGAGCAGTGGGCGGCGATCGACACGCTGGGCCTGGCCGTCGATGCGCGGCTCAAGGCCGGCGACGTGCGCCTGACGATGGGCGGCGAGCCGACCTTCATCTCGATCGACGACATGCAGGGCGCGGAGTGGAACATCGCCGCCGTCGGTCCGACCAAGCAGGGGCTGGCCAACACGCTGATCCGCCGCCTGCGCGACCGCTTCGCACCGAAGGGCCTGCTGACCTACGGTCAGGGCAAGTGGTATCCGGGTGAATCGCTGCCGCGCTGGGCCTATGCGCTGTACTGGCGTGGCGACGGCAAGCCGATCTGCCGCACCGATCTGGCCGACGGCCGCACGGCGCCGACGATCGAAGCCGCCGCCGAGCTGATCCGCGGTATCGCCCAGCGTCTGGAAGTGAGCCCCGAGAACGCCGTGCCGGGCTACGAGGACGCGTTCTATTACCTGCATCGCGAACGGCAGCTGCCGAACAACGTGCTGCCGGAAGACAACAAGCTCAAGGATCCGGAGGAGCGTGCCCGCATCGCCAAGGTCTTCGAGCGTGGCCTCGACGTGCCGCGCGGCTACGCGCTGCCAGTGCAGCGCTGGCAGTCGCGTGCCTGGATTTCCGAGCGCTGGAGCTTCCGCCAGAAGCGCATGTTCCTGATTCCGGGCGATTCGCCGATCGGCTTCCGCTTGCCGCTTGATGCGCTGCCGTGGCTGCCGCCGTCGCGCTACCCGACCTTGATCCCGTACGACCCGATGGCGGTCGACATCCGCACCGCCACGCCGCTGCCGAGCTTCGATGGCCAGCGCCAGCCGTTCCTGCAGTCGTCCGGCGATGCGCCGCGCGAAACCCGGGAATCAGAAATCGCCGCCCGTCTGCGCGAGCGTCGCCAGCGGCTGACTGCCGAGCGCGACCAGCCAGAGCCGGTGCGCCGCGGCGCCTATCTGGAAGGCGGCAATGTCCGCACCGCGCTGACTGTCGAGCCGCGCGAAGGCCATCTCTGCGTGTTCCTGCCGCCGACCGAGTCGATGGAGGACTATCTGGAACTGATCGCGGCGGTCGAGGACGCCTCGGCCGAACTCGACACGCCGGTGCGCATCGAAGGCTATTCGCCGCCGAGCGATCACCGCATCAATGTGCTGAAGGTCACCCCGGACCCCGGCGTGATCGAGGTCAACATCCATCCGTCGCATTCGTGGGAAGAGCTGCGCGAAACGACGCTGACGGTCTACGAGGAAGCGCGGCTGGCGCGGCTGGCCACGGAGAAGTTCCTGATCGACGGCCGCGCCGTCGGCACCGGTGGCGGCAACCATTTCGTCGTCGGTGGTGCGACACCGGCCGATTCGCCGTTCCTGCGTCGGCCGGACGTGCTCGGTTCGCTGATCCGCTACTGGCAGAACCATCCGAGCCTGAGCTACTTCTTCTCGGGCCTGTTCATCGGTTCCACCAGCCAGCATCCACGCATCGACGAGGCGCAGGACAACGCGCTGTATGAACTGGAAATCGCCCTCAGCCAGCTGCCGAAGCAGGGCTATTCGGTGCCGCTGTGGATGGTCGACCGCACCCTGCGCAACCTGCTGACCGATCTGACCGGCAACACCCACCGCACCGAAATCTCGATCGACAAACTCTATTCGCCGGATGGCCCGACCGGCCGTCTTGGTCTGGTCGAGTTCCGCGCTTTCGAGATGCCGCCGCACGCACGGATGAGCCTGACCCAGCAGCTGCTGCTGCGCTCCCTGATCGCCTGGTTCTGGGAGCAGCCATACGAGCGGCCACTGGTGCGCTGGGGCACGCAGTTGCACGACCAGTTCATGCTGCCGCACTACGTCTGGCAGGACCTCGGCGAAGTGGTGGCCGATCTCAATCGCGCCAACTTCCCGTTCAAGCTCGACTGGTTCGCACCGCACTTCGAGTTCCGCTTCCCGCGTCACGGCGCGATCCGCCATGGCGGCGTCGAAGTCGAGATTCGCCACGCGCTGGAACCATGGCCGGTGCTCGGCGAGGAGAACGCTGTTGGCGGCACCGCGCGCTACGTCGATTCATCGATGGAGCGGCTGCAGGTGCGGGTCACCGGGCTGACCGAAGGCCGCCACTTCGTCACCGCTGGCGGTCGCCGCCTGCCGCTGAAGAGCACCGGCGTGAAGGGCGAGTACGTGGCCGGCCTGCGCTACCGCGCCTGGCATCCGCCGTCGGCGCTGCATCCTTCAATTGGCCTGCAGGTGCCAGTGGTGTTCGATCTGTACGACGCCTGGAACAAGCGTGCCGTGGCCGGCTGCACTTATCACGTCGCGCATCCAGCCGGCCGCAACTACGACACCTTCCCGGTCAATGCCTACGAGGCCGAAGCGCGCTTCCTGAGCCGCTTCGTGCCGTTCGGCCACACACCGAACAGCTACTGGCCGGTCGAGGAAAAGGTCAACCCGGACTACCCGTACACGCTGGACTTGCGTCGGCCGATCGGGCTTTGACGCAGCGGCCTCGCCCGAACGGCGAGGTCGCTTCACGCAAGCGACGGCGCCAGCGCGATTAGACTTCGCGGATGCCGCCCAAGCCTCACGACTCGCCTGCAAACCGGTCGTCGCGCCCGCTTCGCCGCCTGCTGCGGGCGCTGCTGCCGGCGCCGGTCAACGTCAGCGCAAAGGAGCGCGCGCGGATCGTGATCGGTGCGGCGCTCGGCGTCGGGCTCGCTGCCGGATTGAGTCATCTGCTGGCGGCTGGCTTCGGGATCGACGGCGCCTGGATGGTCGCCTCGCTTGGCGCCTCCGCCGTGCTGGTGTTTGCCGCACCGGCCGGCCCGATGGCTCAGCCCTGGGCGGCGGTCGCCGGCAATACGCTGTCGGCGCTGGTCGGCATTGTCTGTCTGCGCTGGATCGATGCGCCGACTTTCGTCGTTGCGGCCGCCGCCGCCAGCCTGTCGATCGCAGCGATGCTGGGCCTGCGCTGCCTGCATCCACCGGGCGGCGCGGTCGCCTTGACCGTGGTGCTGCTCGGCGTCCGCGATGTCGGTTTCGCGCTATTTCCGGTGCTGGTCAACACGCTGCTGCTGGTGCTCGCCGGAATCGCCTTCCACCGGTTCGGCGGGCATCGCTACCCGCATGCCCAGCAGGCAACACCGAAGCGGCCGGCCGCGGACGAGCTGCCCTCACGGTTTAATTCCGCCGACTTCGACAAGGCGCTGGCGCGTTACAACGCGGTGCTCGATGTCAGCCGGGATGATCTGGAAAACCTGCTGCGGCAGACCGAACTGAACGCCTATCAGCGGCTGTTCGGCGGGCTGCGCTGCAGCGATGTGATGAGCCGCGATCCGGTCCGCGTGCAGTTCGGCGACACTCTGGAAAACGCCTGGCAGCTGATGCGCAGCCGCCGGATCAAGGCGCTGCCGGTGGTCGATCGCAGCGACCGCGTCACCGGCATCGTCACTCAGGCCGATTTCCTGCGTCACGCCGATCTCGGTCGCCACGACGGGATCGGCGACCGCGTGCGCGGTTGGCTTCGCGGCAGCGGCACGCTGGTTTCATCGAAGCCGGAAGTGGTCGGCCAGATCATGACTCGCCGGGTCCGCGTGACCCGCGCCGACCGGCCGGTGGTGGACCTGCTGGCGGCGTTCTCCGAAGACGACCACCACCACCTGCCGGTCGTCGATGGCGACGGCAAGCTGGTCGGCATCCTCACGCAATCGGATTTCCTGCGCGCGCTGGCCCGCGTGGTCGAGCCCGAACGGGCGCCGGTCTAGCCCCTGTTTCGGGCGACTACTTCTTCAGCAGCGACTTCAGATCGGCGAACGGATTGCCGGTCGACACCTTGTCCTTGGCATTGCCGACGGCGGTCTTGTCGATGTAGCGCTGGTGTTCGTTGTCGTGGCAGTACAGGCACAGCAATTCCCAGTTGCTGCCGTCCGACGGGTTGTCGTCGTGATTGTGATTGCGGTGGTGAACCGTGAGCTCGCGCAGGTTGGCGCGGTCGAAGGTGCGGGCGCAGCGGCCGCAGACCCAGGGGTACAGCTTCAGCGCCTGCTCGCGGTAGCCGAGTTCGCGCTGCTCGGCATTGCGCCGCGTGTCGATGATGATCTGGTCGAGTTTCGACCGGTCCGGCGTCTTGTTCGTGCTCATGGCGAGCAGTCTACGCAATGAAAAAGGCCGCCACGATGGGCGGCCTCTATCGGCTCTCGACGCTGCGGATGCTCAGCGCATCATCCGCTTCATGTTCGACGTCACCAGCGGCTGGTAGGCCGAGCCCAGCATGCGCACGACGACATCCATCGTCTTGGCATCCGGGCCGACCACCACACGGCGCGAATTCTTCTCGACCGCCTTCAGGATCGTTCGCGCCGCCTTGTTGGCGGTGGTGATGTTCAGCAGCTTGTCGAACTTGTCGCGTGCGGTTTCTGCACTGACACCCATCAGCTTCTCGACACCTTCACCGATGCGCGCATTGTTGTTGATCGCGGTACGGATGCCGCCCGGGTGCACGCAGGTGGCCGACACGCCGCAGTTCATCAGGTCCAGCTCGATGCGCAGCGATTCGGTGTAGCCACGCACCGCGAACTTGGTGGCCGAATAGGCACCGGTGCCCGGCGTGCCGATCAGGCCGAACAGGCTGGAGGTGTTGATGATGTGGCCATCGCCGCTCGCCTTCAGGTACGGCAGAAACGCCTGGCTGCCGTAGACGACACCCCAGAAATTGATGCCGACGATCCACTCGAAATCCTTCTGGCTGATGGTTTCCAGTGGCGAGTTCAGCGCAACCCCGGCGTTGTTGAAGATCAGGTTGACGCCGCCGTGGTCCTTCGCGGTCTGGTCGGCCCAGGCGTAGACCGCATCGCGGTTCGACACGTCGAGCTTGCTGCTGGTCACCTTGACGCCCTTCTCCCGGGCCATCGCCACCGTCTCTTCAAGGCCTTTCACGTTGACGTCCGACAGGCTCAGCGCGCACCCACGTGACGCCAGTTCGACGGCCAATTCGCGGCCCATGCCCGACGCCGCGCCGGTGATCGCGGCGACCTTGTTGGCAAATGATTTCATCGTCTTTCTTTGTTCTGTTGGTTGAGTGATCAGGCTGCGGCCGCAGCCGCGGCGGTTTCCAGCTGGTACTGGCCGGCCTTGAAGCGGCGCGTCTTGCCACGGTAGACGAAGGTGAAGCCGGGCCACAGCGTCGTGTTCTTGCCGTTGGCATCGACATACCAGCTCTTGCAGCCGGAGGTCCAGACGGTCTTCGACAGCTGGCCCTGGATGCCCTTGTTGAACGTCACCTGCGCATCCGGCTTCACATCGACGGCGCGCAGCTTCTTCGCCTTCATGGTCTTCAGCGCGTCCATCACGTAGGCGACCTGCGACTCGATCATGAATACCATCGAGTTGTGGCCGAGGCCGGTGTTCGGGCCAACCAGCATGAAGAAGTTCGGGAAACCGGCGACCGACAGGCCGAGGTAGGCCTCCGGCCCGTTCTTCCAGGCGTCGAGCAGATCCACGCCGCCCTTGCCGAACACGGTGCCGCGCGGCATCGGGTCCTGCGCCTTGAAGCCGGTGCCGTAGATGATCGCGTCGACCTTGCGCTCGACACCATTGCCGTCGACGATCGAATTGGCGCGCACTTCCGCGATGTTGTCGGTGATCACCTCGACGTTGTCCTGCGCAAGCGCCGGGTAGTAGTCGTTGGAAATCAGAATGCGCTTGCAGCCGATCGTGTAGTCCGGCGTGACCTTGGCGCGCAGCACCGGGTCCTTGATCTGCTTCCTGATGTGGCCGCGGGCAATGCCTTCGACCATCGTCATCAGCTTCGGATTGACCGCGAAGCCAAGCACGCGCGATTCCAGCATCCAGTAGATCGCCGTGCGGTAGGCGTTCTGCAGTGCCGGGAACTTGCGGTACAGCACGCGCTCGATCTGGCCGATTTCGCGATCCGGCTTCGGCATGATCCACGGCGCGGTGCGCTGATACAGGTCGACCCGCCCGGCCACTTTCTGCAACTGCGGCACGAACTGGATGGCGCTGGCGCCGGTGCCGATCACCGCGACCTTCTTGCCGGTCAGGTCATAGCTGTGGTCCCAGTGCGCCGAGTGGAACGCCTTACCCTTGAACTTCTCCAGACCCTTGACGTTCGGCATCGCCGGGTTCGACAGCCCGCCCATACCCGACACCAGCACGCTGCCCTTAAAGCTGCGGCCGTCTTCGGTCGTTACCGTCCACATGGCGGCGGTTTCGTCATAGCGGGCGTTCTGGACGTTGGCGCCGAACACGATATGGCGGCGCAGGTCGTACTTGGTGGCGCACTTTTCGAGGTAAGCGCGGATTTCCGGCTGGCGGGCGAACATCCGGGTCCAGTCCGGGTTCGGCTCGAACGAGAACGAGTAAAGGTGCGACTGAACGTCGCAGGCGCAGCCCGGATAGTGGTTGTCGCGCCAGGTGCCGCCGACGTCGCTGCCGCGCTCCAGGATCTGGAAGTCCTCGATGCCCGCTTCACGCAGCTTGATGGCCATGCCAAGGCCGGCAAAGCCGCTGCCGATGATCAGAACCTGCTTCGCTTCAACCGGTTTGCCTGCGTCGTACGCCATCGTCGTTTTCCCCTCTTGTTTGACAATGAACGTTGTCAATCTAAACTTTGACATCGATTGATGTCAATATCCGGCCATGAAGAAAAACAACTCTGTCTCCGACGGCGATCAACCGGCGATCCGCGCGCCGCGCGCCGTGCCGAGCCTGAAGGGTGTGCCGATGGCAGCGCGCGTCGCCCAGCGACGTACGCTGCTGCTCGATGCCGCACTCGAAGCCTTCGGAACCCGCGGCTATCACGCCGTGACGGTTCGCGAGATCTGCGCGGGCGCCCGACTGTCCGAGCGCTACTTCTACGAGTCGTTCAAAAGTCTGGAAGCGCTGTTCAGCGCGCTGTACCTGCAGCTCAACGAGCAGTTGAAGACGGCCACACTTGCCGCGCTGATGGTCGCCCAGTTGAAGACCGCCAGCGGTCCGGACCGAGAGCGGATCGATGCGCTGGCCCGTGCCGGCTTGCGGGTGCTGCTGGAGTTCATCCGGGACGATCCGCGCCGCGCGCGCGTGATGCTGATCGATGCCATCAGCATCAGCCACGGCGTCGGCCGGATTTCCGGCCAGATCACGCGCGAGTACGCCGAACTGACGCAGCGTTTCATCGAGCAACTGTTTCCGAATGCCGATGCCCGCGGCATCGACATCGGCGTGATCGCCACCGGCCTGCTCGGCGCCAATATCCATATCGCGACGCAGTGGGTGCGCGATGGCTTTCGCCCATCGTTCGAGGTGGTGCTGCGCAATAACCTCGCGATCTATCAAGCGCTTAGCGCGTTCTGGAGCGGGCTCCAGCCGCTGGATACCGCCGCCAGTGCGAAGCCGCCGGTGTAGGCAGCCGCGCGGCTGAGCAGCGTCGGCATCGGCAGATCGATGGTGGCATCCCGGCCTGCTGAGCGCAGAGCCGCTGCCATTACTGCAAGGCTGGCGTGCATTGGCCAGCACTGCCACAGCAGCTCCGGACCGGCCAGGGTGTTCCACAGGCACGCAGACGACGCCAGCAACATCGCGCTGGCAGCCAGCCGCTCCAGTCGCAACGACGCCTCTTCGTGGCAGCAGGCGCACCACCACGCGTAGGCCATCAGCGCCAGTGGCCCATCGGCGACACACTGGATCACCGGATTCATGATGACGCCGGGGCTGATTCCAGCACCTGCGGAGACGCCAGACGGGCCAGCAGGGTTGCCAGGGGCACCACGGCCGTTGGCGCCGGATCAGCCAGCGCTGACGGCGACGGATCGGGGCGGACGCAGGCCGGCTTGGGGCAGCTTTCGCAGCGACCGCACATCAGCAACGCCCCAGCAGCGGCGACGCCGCTATCGTCTTTAGAAAACAAGATGCCTCCTGCGGATCCGGCGGGAGCGCGGCACAGAACACCCGACACTTGCCAGTGGCATGGGAGCACAAACGCCGCGTGAGACCGATCGCGATGACGGCGGCCATCAGCGCTTCACCAGCCAGAGAAGCTCGCCATCGATCGGCAGCCGCAGGCCCTGCAGCGTCCCGCCTGGGATACAGCGTGGCGCCACGCTGTCGGCCAGTCGCCGGCGGCGATCAACTTGCGGCGCCACCAGTGACGCGCCCGGCCGCAGTTTCGGCAGCAGCAGATCGGTCAGCGCGGCAGCGTCGGCGTCGAAGCCTTCGAGCAGCAGGACCAGATCGATCGGCGCGTCGACAGCCAGCAGTGCGCGCGCAGGTGAATCGCAGCGGATATCGACATAACGCGATACGCCAGCCCGACGGAGAACATCGCGCGCGTGTCGAGCGGACTCCGTGTCTCGCTCGAAGCCGATCAATGCGCGGTCGCCGCGTCCACCGGGAACGCCGCGCAGGGCTTCGGCCAGCCAGACGGCGGCGAGGCCGTCGGCCGTCCCGAGCGTGACCACCAGTTGCGCCCTGGCAGCGTGGACCAGCTGCGCCAGCCATCGACCCGATTCCACCGGCAATGCCTCCGGTGTCGCGCCGATACCCGTCAATTGCGACAGCCATCGACGCGCAAGCGAGCGCTTCAGCGGTTCCGGGATATATCGGGCATCGAGCAGGGCCCGGGCACGCGACAGGCCAGGATCGATCGCCGCGAAGGTCGCGGCCGTTACAGCGTCATTGGCGGGCGTCATCTGCGAATTGCCTCCATGTCCTGCGAATCGCTGCGTGAAAGCGTTCCGGCTGGCTTGCGCTCAAGGCATGGCTGCGGCGTGATGACGCCATTTAATGATAATGATTCCTATTTGTAAACCCCGATGCCACAGAAACTTGCTGTCGCATTCCGTGGTCGTACGCGCGTTGCCTTTGATCACACTGCTTGCATCTCCGAGAACGCCGCCATGTCGAAATCTGCCCGCCTGCTGCTGCCCTGGGTCGCCGCCACTCTGCTGCTGGGCGCCTGCGCCACGCCGCAGTCACGGATTGATCGCAATCCGGACACCTTCCAGTCGCTGACCTCCGAGCAACAGGCGCTGGTCAAACAAGGCAAGGTCGCGATCGGCTTCAGCGAGGCCGCGGTCAAGCTTGCGCTCGGCGAACCACAACGCGTGATTCAGCGCACGGACGAGAAAGGCAAGTCGATCGTCTGGCGTTACGTTGACTTCGACAACGGCGCAGCCGGTGGCGCGGTGGGTGGCTTCTATGGCGCCAACTACTTTCCGGGCTTTGCCGGTTACGGTGCCTTCGGTTGGCCGATCGGCTTCTACAACGGTTTCTACGGCCCAGGCGTGACGACGATTTACACCGGCAGCGGCGCCGAGCACGAACGGCTGCGCGTGGTGTTTGTCGACGGCAAGGTCACCGCGATCGACGAATCGATCAAATAGCGCCGGGTCGGAAGCCGCCCCAACCTTCGGCGAGCACGGACCGGTCGATGGCTCGGTGATAATCCGGGAAATCGCCTTTTCGTCCACCGTGGAGTTTCCGATGTCCGCTTCCAGCGACCATGCATCCGTGGTCATCGTGTCCGTCGCCCGCACACCGATGGGCGGCCTGCTGGGGGTGCTGTCACCCCTGTCGGGCGCCCAGCTTGGTGCCGTCGCTATCAAAGCCGCTGTCGAACGGGCCGGAATCGCGCCATCGGATGTCGACGAGGCCATCCTTGGCTGCTGCCTGATCGCTGGCCAGGGCCAGGCACCTGCCCGTCAGGCGGTGCGCGGCGCTGGCCTGCCCGACTCGGTCGGCGCCACCCAGATCTCGAAGATGTGCGGTTCCGGCCTGAAGGCGGTGATGCTGGCCCACGACCTGATCAAGGCCGGGACCAACACGACAATGGTGGCCGGCGGCTTTGAGTCGATGACCAACGCCCCGCATCTGCTGCCGAAAGGACGCAGCGGCATTCGTTACGGCGCGGCGACGATCTACGATCATATGGCGGTTGATGGCCTCGAAGACGCGTATGAGCGCGGCAAGTCGATGGGCCAGTTCGCTGAAACCTGCGCCAGCAATTACAGCTTTTCGCGCGAAGCGCAGGACGCGTTCGCCGTTGCCTCGCTGGCCCGCGCCAAGCTTGCGAATGAGGACGGCAGCTTCGACTTCGAGATCACGCCGGTTGAGCTGCCCGGCAAGAACGGCCCCGAGCTGATCCGCCACGACGAGCAGCCTGCAAAGGGTCGGCCGGACAAGATCCCGACGCTGAAGGCGGCATTCAAGAAGGACGGCACCATCACCGCAGCGACGTCATCGAGCATTTCCGACGGCGCCGCCGCCGTCGTGGTGATGTCCGAAGTCGAAAGCAGCAAGCGCGGGCTGCAGCCGCTGGCCCGCATCCTCGGTCACGCGTCGCACGCCCGCCTGCCTGGCGAATTCGCGATCGCGCCGGTCTTCGCGATCCAGTCGCTGCTCGACAAGCTGTCGTGGAAGGCAGCCGACGTCGACCTCTGGGAAATCAACGAGGCGTTCGCAGTGGTCACGATGGCGGCCATGAAGGATCACGGCCTGCCGCACGACAAGGTCAATATCCACGGCGGCGCCTGTGCGCTGGGCCATCCGATCGGCGCCAGCGGGGCACGCATCCTCGCGACCCTGATCGGCGCCTTGAAGAAGACCGGCGGCAAGCGCGGTATCGCCAGCCTGTGCATTGGCGGCGGCGAAGCGGTCGCGGTGGCGATCGAGATGATCTGAGGTCTGCCGCAGATGCAATCGCGAAGGCCGGGGGAGTTGCTGATCCCCCGGCCTTTTTTGTTGGGCGAGACAGCCATGGAAATCGCGTGTTCCGCTTGCCGGGCGGGCCCGGCCTGATGCGCCGGATCGCAGCCCACCGGCATGCCACCGGGATCGTCAGCACCTTAGAACAGCCGGCCGGCACACCGTCTGCGTTGGCACCCCGGCTTTCCGGCACAGCTAGAAACACCTGAGTCAAATTTGCGCCACGCGGCGCTGAATCAACGCAAGAATGTGCAGTTGCACAATCCTGAATAACAGCAAATACCTGAATTTGTTGATTTTATTTCGGAACCGGGAAACATGCCCAGAGTGGCATGGCTGTTGCTCCCCCACGCTCGGGTTCGGTTATTGAGGGCAACACGGCAGCGCCATCGTGGGCTGTTACAAGCTGCACCATCCCGTCTCGGCTTGCCCGGACGGGGTCAAAACAAGATGCGCCGGATGCTTCAAGGCTGTGCAGTCCGAGTGTGATCGAACAGATGCAACCGTCATTCTTAATGCGGAGGAGATACAAATGAATTTGCGCTACAAGACAACTTTTGCAGCGGCGGCTTTCGCCATGGTTGCGGCTCCCGGCATGACGCATGCCGCTGCCGACCTCGACAAAGCGCTTGCGAACCCGGGGAACTGGGCTGCGCAGGCAGGTGACGAGTACAACCAGCGCTACAGCAAACTGACGCAGATCAACGACAAGAACGTCAACAAGCTGCAAGTGGCCTGGACCTTCTCGACCGGTGTGCTGCGCGGCCATGAAGGTTCCCCGCTCGTCATCGACGGCACCATGTATCTGCACTCGCCGTTCCCGAACAAGGTCTTCGCCATCGATCTCGAAACCCAGAAGATCCTCTGGAAGTACGAGCCGAAGCAGGACCCGGCCGTGATCCCGCAGATGTGCTGCGACACCGTCAACCGCGGCCTCGCCTTCGGTGACGGCAAGATCCTGCTTCAGCAGGCCGACTCCAACCTGATCGCGCTCGATGCCAAGTCCGGCAAGCTCGTGTGGTCAGTCAAGAACGGCGATCCGAAGCTGGGCGCGGTCAACACCAACGCTCCACACGTGTTCAAGGACAAGGTCATCACTGGCATCTCCGGTGGCGAATGGGGCGTCCGTGGCTTCCTCGCGGCCTACAATCTGAAGGACGGCACGCCAGCCTGGAAGGGCTACAGCGTCGGCCCCGATGCAGAAATGCTGATCGACCCGGCCAAGACCACGACCTGGGCAGACGGCAAGGTCACGCCGGTCGGCAAGGATTCCTCGCTGAAAACCTGGAAGGGCGATCAGTGGAAGATCGGCGGCGGAACCACCTGGGGCTGGTACAGCTATGACCGTGCCCTGAACGCCGTCTATTACGGCACCGGCAACCCGTCGACCTGGAACCCGTCGCAGCGTCCGGGCGACAACAAGTGGTCGATGTCGATCTGGTCGCGTGATCTCGACACCGGCAAGGTCAACTGGGTCTACCAGATGACGCCGTTCGACGAATGGGATTTCGACGGGATCAACGAAATGATCCTGGCCGACATCCCGGTCAAGGGGAAGCCGACGAAAGCCCTCGTCCATTTCGACCGCAACGGCTTCGGTTACACGCTGGACCGTACCAACGGCGCGCTGCTGGTTGCCGAAAAGTATGACCCGGTCGTGAACTGGGCCACTCATGTCGACATGAAGTCGGGTCGTCCGCAGGTCGTCTCGAAGTACTCCACCGCGCAGAACGGTCCGGACGTCAACACCAAGGGCGTTTGCCCGGCGGCGTTGGGTTCCAAGGACCAGCAGCCGGCGGCGTTCAACCCGAAGACCGGCCTGTTCTACATCCCGACCAACCATGTCTGCATGGACTACGAGCCGTTCGCCGTCGACTACACCGCAGGTCAGCCGTATGTCGGCGCGACACTGTCGATGTTCCCGGCCCCGAACAGCCATGGCGGGATGGGCAACTTCACGGTCTGGGACGCTGGCCAGGGCAAGATTGTCTGGTCGAAGCCTGAGAAGTTCTCGGTCTGGTCGGGTGCACTGACCACCGCCGGCGACGTGCTGTTCTACGGCACGCTGGAAGGCTATCTGAAGGCGGTCAGCCTGAAGGATGGCAAGGAGCTTTGGAAGTTCAAGACGCCGTCCGGCATCATCGGCAACGTCTTCAGCTACCAGCACAAGGGCAAGCAGTACGTCGGCGTGTTCTCGGGCATTGGCGGCTGGGCCGGCATCGGCATGGCGGCGGGTCTCGAGAAGGACACCGATGGTCTGGGCGCCGTGGGTGGCTACCGCGAGCTGAACCAGTACACGGAGCTGGGTGGTTCGCTGACGGTGTTCGCGCTGAGCGAATAAACGTCGGTTGAAGTCCAAGGGTGGCGCCGCCGACGAACTCGGTGGCGCCACTTTTTTTGGCCGCTGCATGCGTTTGCACCGAAATCCGCTTCAAGCGCAGGCGATCACGCCGGCGGCACGAGCTTCGGCCGCTGAGCGCTGAGCCGTAATAAAGCGTTTCAGGATCTTTCTTCCCTCACACCCGATCCCCATGAAATTCGCAGGATCCGTTCTGCTTGCTGCCACGCTCCTGCTGGCTGGCGTCATGCCGGTCGCGGCGCAGGATCTCGATCGCGAACTGTTCAACCCGATCCTCGGCAGCATCGTCAAGGTTGAAGCCGTCACCGAAGCCGGTGGCTACTCGCTCGGCAGTGCCGTTCCTATATCCGCCGGCCACTTTGTCACCAGCTGCCACGTCACCGCCAAGGCGGTGTCGATCTCGATCCAGTACCAGGGATTGCGCTGGCCTGTCCGCGGCCAACGCGCCGATGGCAAACGTGATCTCTGCATGCTGGACGTACCGAAGCTTTCTGAAGTGCCTGCGGTGCGGCGCAGCAGCTCCCGCAATCTCAAGGTCGGCGATGGGGTGGTGGCCATTGGTTATACCTTTGGGGCCGGGCTTTCAACGCAAGTCGGCAAAGTCCGCGCGCTGCACGCGATCGATGACGGCACGGTGATCCAGAGCGCCGCCTACTTCAATTCCGGCGCCAGCGGCGGCGGCCTGTTCACGCTGGACGGAAGGCTTGTGGGCATCCTGACCTTCCGACTGAAAGGAGCCGAGGCGTATTACTTCTCCGTACCGGCGGACTGGATCGAATCCGAACCAGGCAGCGACGACAGCTACCGGCCGATTGCGCCACTCGGAGATGCAACACCATTCTGGTCACAGCCTGCCGACCGGCTTCCGTACTTCATGCGCGCTGCGGCCCTGCAGGCCCGCGAACAGTGGCCGGATCTGTTGATGCTGACGCAAGAATGGGTCGCTGAAGAATCAAGCAATCCCGAACCATGGTTCATTCGCGGCGAGGTATTCGAAAGACTGGATCGCCACAACGAGGCCGTGACTGCGTTCCAGAGGACCACCGAATTGAATCCGCAACTGGCCCTGGCCTGGATGAAGCTCGGCGAAGCCGAACTTCGGCTGCAGCACCTCGATACCGTTCAGAAAGTCATCAAGCGACTGGACGCGCTTGATGCCGAACTGGCCGCGGAACTTCGCGTACGCAGCGGTATCAAGCCCTAGCGCTGCCCCCTCTCAAACCATCTGCCGGAGTTTTCATGCACACGTTCCTGAGCGCCCTGCTGCTGACAGCCGCGGTGTTGATCGGTATCGGCCCGGCATCCGCCGGCGACGAGATCTCGGTGGCCGAGCAGCGCGTATTCCTTGACCCTCATCTGCAGAACATCCGCGCTGCCGGCACCGTGACCTACCGCTTCGTGCAGAAAGGCGGCGACAAGGACAGTTACACGGACAGCGTCACGCTGAATGTCGGCGCTGGAGCTGCGGACAAGCGCGAACTCAAGGTCGACTTCCTCTCAGGTAGCCGCAAGATGGCGCTGTCGAGCATCGAGGGCGGAACGGGCAATCCCGTGATCCTCCATTTTCTCGAGCACGATATTCGCGACATGCATGATCGTCTTGGCGGTCAGGAAGCGTACTTTCGCAAACGGATCCGCCTGGCATTGGCCAATACGGCAACGGTCAAGCCGGTCAAGCTCAAGTTGAATGGCAAATCCATCGACGGGCTGGAAGTGTCGATCAGTCCGTATAGCGATGACCCGCTGAAAGAGCGCCTGAAGCAGTTCGTATCGAAAACCTACGTTTTCGTACTGTCCGACGCCGTTCCAGGCGGGGTCTATGCGCTGCGCACCCATGTCGACGCGACTGCTGCGAGCCCGCCGCTCGACACCGCGCTGACCATCGAAGACAGCGTCGACTAGAGCACGGCATTCGTTGGCCGAAGCACAGGCGCCCGGCACTGAGTCGAATAGGAAACAGCGACACGGAAGCAACGCCCGGAATGTGCAAATCGTTGTGCGCAAGTCCCTGATTACTGGAGGCTGGACTCGCCGACTGCGCTGGCACGTCATCTGCAATCTGCGTGTCTGCACGGCGCGAAACCAGGGCCGGCGAGACATCACTCCGGAAGGGTTTCCGCATGTTCCTCGAAACGTTCGCGTCGCCACGCGCCGGTAGTCGCAGGATTCCAGCAGCCGGAATCGCCACGGTCGGCAATCGGCGGCCGGTATGAAACGCGATGATCGAAACGGACGCGAGCGGCAGGTACCGGACCATCCCGAGAAACGGCCGGAAGACGACTGCGAACGGACCGTGTCAGACGCCTCGCGCGGGCGGGCGCAAAGTCGGCTCCGCAGCTTGTCCGAGGACTACTGGATCGCGATTCCCGGCACTCCGCTCGACCCCGCTCAAGCACCGTTCGTCGCTGATTCTGCGAATAATTCGGTACCGCGAAACCTATTGTTGTACCGCGCATCCGACGGCGTTAGTCTTCGGCCGTCCGGCGTATCACAGCCCTCTCGTCATCGCGGTCAAAGCGCGGACGACTCGCGCACGATCGCCGAACGCGATCACGATAACGACCTCGGGCCTACGGGCTCGGCGGCGCTGACGGAGGAAAACATGTTGACCACGCAGAAAGCGGCGCGTCACGCCAGCCTTGTCGAGTCTGCCGTCCAGAGAATGGTTCCGGCGACCGACATCGATCACCGCGTTCGGCATTCCTGGGCACGGTGCATCGAGACCTACTCGCTCGATCCGCAGGCGCCCAAGAAGGCAACCGTCATCGACCGCCCCGAGCTTCAGGCCAGACGCGAGCAGCACGGCCTGCTGCTGTCGATTGCCCGCATCGAACTGCTGAGCCTGCGCGAGCGTCTGCATCACAACGACTTCGGGATCATGCTCACCGACGAGGATGGCGTGATCCTGCACTACGTTGGCGACCCCGGATTTGCCGCCACAGCGAAGCGCAGCGGCCTGCGTGAGGGTGCGGTGTGGAGCGAACGCGAGCTGGGAACCAACGGCATGGGAACCTGCATCGTCGAACAACGCTCGGTCGTCATCCACCAGAACGAACATTTCCTGGCCCAGAACACCGAGCTGACCTGCTCGGCAACGCCGATCTTCGATTCCCGCGGACGCGTCGTCGCAGCGCTCGACATCTCGGGCAGCTTCAATCGCGCGCAGACTCACACGCTGGCGCTGGTCGAGATCGCTGCCCAGAACATCGAGAACCGGACGCTGCTGGAAAGCTGCAAGCGCCACTACATGCTTCGCTTCCACCGCCAGAAGGAATTCATCTCGACGCCGGGCGAAGGCATCGTTGCATTCGACGACAACGGCATGATCGTCGGTGCCAATCGCAGCGCCCTTGAACTGCTCGGCGTGCCTGATCACCGCGCACTGTGCGGTCAGCCACTCGAATCGGTATTCGACACCACGTTGTCGACCCAGATGCAGCTGGCGTCGCGGCGCGCCTTCCGCGCAGCACCGCTGCTGGCACGTGCCAGCCAGAGCAAGCTCTGGAGCGCGATCCAGCCGCCTGAACGCGACACCCGCAACGAGCCTGGGCGTCGCGAGCACGTCGTGCTGCCGGCCAGCACATCCTGCGGGCCTCTGGCGACGATGGAGTACGGCGACCCGCTGATGGCGAACAATGTTCGTATCGTCCGCCGCGTGATCGATCGTGACATCCCTGTGCTCCTGCTTGGCGAAACCGGCACAGGCAAGGGTTGCTTCGCGAAGGCGATTCATGCGGCAAGCCGCCGTGCAGACAAGCCCTTCGTCACCGTCAATTGCGCTGCCATTCCTGAAACGCTGATCGAGTCGGAGCTGTTCGGCTACAAGGCCGGGGCCTTCACCGGCGCCACGCGCGAAGGACATCCGGGTCGCGTCGTTCAGGCAAACGGCGGCACGCTGTTCCTCGACGAGATTGGCGATATGCCGCTGCCCCTGCAGGTTCGCCTGCTGTCGGTGATTGAAGACCGCGAGGTCATTCCGCTCGGCGGCTCGAAATCGATTCCAGTGGACATTCGCATCATCAGCGCCACTCATTGCGATCTGCTTCAGCAGGTCCGGGAGCGGCGGTTCCGCGAAGACCTCTACTACCGGCTCAATGGCTTGTCACTGCGCATGCCAGCGCTGCGTGATCGCCGCGACGCGCGCAACCTGATCCTGAATCTGATTCGCGAAGAATCGCGGGATCGCGGCAGCGCCATCGACATCGACGAGGCAGCGCTGCGCAGACTGCTGCAGTCGCCATGGCCGGGCAATATCCGGCAGTTGCGTAATGTGCTGCGCACGATGATCGCGATGTCCGAGAACGACAGCCTGACGCTTGCCGATTTCGACGAAGAATGGCTTTCGGGCGGAACACCGGGCGCAGCGCCGGCACAGCAGAACGACCCGATAGCGCTGGATCTAGATGGCGATGACGTGCTCGGCGAAGCCGAGCGGGAAGCGCTACGCCGGGTCCTCGAATGCTGTCGCTGGAATGTCAGCGCGGCCGCCGTGCAACTGCACGTAAGCCGGAAGACGCTGTATCGGAAGATGTTCCGGCATGGCATCACGCGGCGCGAAAACGCAGTAGCCGACGGGGGACAAGGCCGATCGCCCTCTGCACACGCAGCCAGTGCTGACGATGACCGGGCACCGGGCGGTCACGCCCGTGGTAGGTCAGCGTTGATTGCCGATTGATGTGCGGACGGACATCAGGCGATCGACATCGCGATGCAAGCATCGTTACTGACCGAATCGCAGCGGTCTGAAGCAAACACCGGATCAGCCGCGAGGAAACCGTCACGCATCGGCAGCGTGCAGCACCGACTGATCAATTGACGTCTTCTTTCGCAGCCTGTTCTGCGACGAAAGTCGTCTGCGTAGTTGTAGCAGCGCTCGAATTACCGACAACCCGGGCGTGACACCCGCGCCCACCAGACAAGACAAGGAGCAAGACCATGGATGTACGCGCCGCCGTTGCCTTCGAAGCCGGCAAGCCACTGTCGATCGAAACCGTGCAGCTCGATGGCCCGCGTGCGGGCGAAGTGCTGGTCGAGGTCAAGGCCACCGGCCTTTGCCATACCGACAAGTTCACGCTGTCCGGCGATGATCCGGAAGGCATGTTCCCGGTGATCCTCGGCCATGAGGGCGCTGGCATCGTCGTCGACGTTGGCGCCGGCGTCACCAGCGTCAAGAAGGGCGATCACGTGATTCCGCTGTACACGCCGGAATGCCGCGAGTGCGACTACTGCCTGTCCGGCAAGACCAACCTCTGCCAGCGCATCCGCGCCACGCAGGGCAAGGGCCTGATGCCGGATGGCACCAGCCGCTTCAGCTTCCAGGGCAAGCCGGTACTGCACTACATGGGCTGCTCGACGTTCGCGAACTACACGGTGCTGCCGGAAATTGCCGTTGCCAAGGTTCGTGAAGACGCGCCGTTCGACAAGATCTGCTACATCGGCTGCGGCGTGACCACCGGTATCGGTGCGGTGCTGTTCACCGCCAAGGTCGAGTACGGCACCAACTGCGTGGTGTTCGGTCTCGGCGGCATCGGTCTGAACGTGATCCAGGGCCTGAAGATGGTCGGTGCCAACATGATCGTCGGCATCGACATCAATCCGGCTCGCGAAAAGATGGCCCGTCAGTTCGGCATGACGCATTTCGTCAACCCGAAGGAAGTCCAGGGCGACCTCGTTGCCCATCTCGTCGAGCTGACCAAGGGCGGCGCCGATCACACTTTCGAGTGCACCGGCAACGTCAAGCTGATGCGGCAGGCGCTGGAGTGCTGCCACAAGGGCTGGGGCCAGTCGACGATCATCGGCGTGGCGCCAGCGGGTGCCGAAATCGCCACCCGTCCGTTCCAGCTGGTCACCGGCCGACGCTGGATCGGCTCGGCATTCGGCGGCGCGAAGGGGCGCACCGACGTGCCGCGAATCGTCGACTGGTACATGGACAAGAAGATCAACATCGACGATCTGATCACTCACACGATGCCGCTGGAGAAGATCAACGACGGCTTCGATCTGATGGCGCGCGGTGAGTCGATCCGCGGCGTGGTGCTCTACTGATGACGGCAGCGATCGAGAAACGCAGCGACCAGGCCTGCTTCGGTGGCCGCATGGGGTTCTATACCCATGCGTCGAAAGAGACGGGTACGGCGATGAAGTTCGGCGTTTACCTTCCGCCCCAGGCCGCGCACCGCAAGGTGCCGGCGCTGTACTACCTGGCCGGCCTGACCTGCACCGAGGAAACCTTCCTGATCAAGGCCGGCGCCCAGCGCGTGGCCGCCGAGCTGGGTATTGCGCTGGTCGCCTGCGATACCAGCCCGCGTGGCCTGAACTTGCCGGGCGAGGCCGACAGCTGGGACTTCGGTCTTGCTGCCGGCTTCTACCTGGATGCCACGCAGGACCCGTGGAAGACGAACTACCGCATGGGTTCGTACATCAATGCGGAATTGCCGGCGCTGATCGAAGCGAACTTCCCGGTGCTCGCCGAAAAGCGCGGCATCTTCGGCCACTCGATGGGCGGCCATGGCGCGCTGGTCACGGCACTCCGTAATCCAAGCCGCTGGCATTCGGTGTCGGCGTTCGCGCCGATCTCCAATCCGGTTGCAGTGCCCTGGGGCCAGAAGGCGTTCGGAAACTATCTCGGCGCCGATCAGTCCACTTGGGAGCAGTACGACGCGAGTCTGCTGATCCGCAGCAAGCCGTATCCCGGCCTGCTGCTCGTCGATCAGGGTCTGGCCGACAATTTCCTGAATCGCGAACTGAAGCCTGAGCATCTCGACGCCGCAGCGCGGGCATCAGGGCAGCGTCTCAGCTTGCGCCTGCACGCCGATTACGACCATTCGTACTGGTTCATCCAGAGCTTCGTCGCGGATCACCTGAAGCACCACGCGAGCCAGCTTGGCCTGTAACAGATACACCACTGGCAGCGTCCGGACGACCGTCCAGCGGCACCGGCCGCGGCCAGCAACACATTAAGGACCGGTTCAGCGCCATCGGCGCAAACCGGTCTCAGAACATCAACCTGTGGAGGAGTGGGAAATGAAGCAGCACATCCTGTTGTCCCTGATTGCTGTAACCGCGCTGACAGGCGGTGCATCAATCACCGCATCGGCGGCCGATGCGCCGCTCTATACAGTCGTCGATGGCACCAAGGTGGACGCCGACACGCTGACCGGCTTCAAGACCTGGCGCGCCGCAGCCTGCGACCGCTGTCACGGTCCCAACCAGGAAGGTATGGTCGGCCCGTCTCTGGTCGAAAGTCTGAAGACGCTGACCAAGGACGAGTTCAAGGCCACCGTCACCAATGGCCGCCTTGAAAAGGGCATGCCGAGTTTCAGTACCAATGCCAAGGTCGTCGATAACCTCGACAAGCTTTACGCGTATCTGAAGGGCAGGTCCGACGGCAAGATCACCGCGGCGAAAGTGACGGGCATCGAGTAATGACGCCCGGGCTGCGCGGCGGAGCCGTTGCGATGAATCCAGCCACGGGACTTCGAAAACCATTCCGGCGGCTTGCCGGGCGCCTTCCGATGCTGGCCTTGCTGGCGGTGGCAGTAGCAATGCCGTTGCTGCCTGCCGCCGCCCAGCAGGCCGACGACGGACGGAAGGCGTTGCGCATCTGCCGCGATCCCAACAACCTGCCGTTCCAGAACGTCAGGGGCGAAGGCTTTGAGGACAAGATCGCCGAACTGTTCGCCGCCGACCTCGGGGTCAAGGTCGAAGCCTTCGACTACCCTGCCCGCTTCAACTTCATCCGCAACACGCTGCGCTTCAAGCTGCCGGGAGATGATTTCCCCTGCGATCTGGTGATGGACGTGCCGGCAGGCTTCAGTCAGGGCACGGCATCAACGCGGCCGTACTACCGATCTACCTACGCACTGGCCTTTCCCGGCAACAAGGCGCTGGCCGGCATCACCACGGTCGAGCAGTTTCTGGCGCTGCCGCAGGAAAAGCTGGCAAAACTCAAGATCGGCGTGATCGACAAGTCGCCGGCGTCCGACTGGCTGGCCAAGCGCGGCCTGCTCGACATCGGCGTGCCGTACCGGGTGCTGGTCGCAGATCCGGAGCAGAGCTCCGGCAGCATCATCGAAGGCGATCTGATCGCCGGCAAGCTTGACGCCGTCATCATCTGGGGGCCGATCGCTGGCTATTACGCCAAGCGTTACCCGGAAGCGGATCTGCGCGTCGTGCCGATGCAGTCCGAACGCAACATCAAGTTCGACTACGAGATCGCGATGGCCGTACGCATGGCCGACAAGGCCTGGCTGAAGACGGTCGACGGCCTCATCGAGCGCAACAAGGCGAAGATCGATGCAATCCTTGCCGACTACGGCGTGCCGCTGCTTGATCCGTTAGCGGCGACACCGGCCGGCGGCGACTGAACTGCCGACGCGCGCCGCGTACTCTCGTCCCGAATCCCTTCAGGTTCCCGTTCCATGATCCCTCGCAACGCTGTACCGCCGCTGGCCGCCCTGTTCGGCGCACTGGCCATCGCGGTGTCCCTGCCGGCGCAGGCCTACGACTACCCCACTGTCGATCGCGTGGAATTTGTCCACATGTGTCAGCGCGAGCATCCGGACAAGCCGCCGCACGAAATGCTCTACA
The DNA here is from genome assembly GCA_026398875.1 of Gammaproteobacteria bacterium. GTDB lineage: Bacteria > Pseudomonadota > Gammaproteobacteria > Nevskiales > Nevskiaceae > Nevskia. The sequence continues at coordinate 257,248 of JAPLSB010000024.1, forward strand.
AGTGCGCCTGCGTGATCGACAAGCTCGGCGAAGCAATCCCCTACGATGATTTCGTCGAAAGTTCCACGGCGTACTACGCCTCGACGATTGCCGGCGAGCGCGGCCAAGTGATCCGCAACGAACGCGTTGCCAAGGCGCTGGCCGACAGTTTCCGCGAGCAGCTTGGCCGCGCTCGCAAATCCTGCTTCATCAACTGATCCCGATGCACGCGCTGCGGATCGGCTCATTGTCGACCGCAGTGCTGATTGGTTCGCTGCTGGCCCTGCTGCTGGGCGCGCTGCCGATCACCGTCAATGCGGACGTTGCGGGCAAATCGCCGTTGCTGCTGGAGAACCCGGCCGACGGGATCTACGTCCATCGCGGCGCGATGGCGACGACTGCCGCCGAGAACGGCGGGGACATCGCCAATATCGGCTTCATTGTCGGCAGCCGCTGTGTTGCGGTCATCGATACCGGCGGCACCCAGGCAGTCGGCACCGCCCTGCTCGCCGCGCTGCGCAAGCGCACCGACAAGCCGGTCTGCTACGTCATCCACACCCACGTCCACCCCGACCACTCGTTCGGCGATGCTGCCTTTGTCGGCGACGCAACCGTGTTCGTGGCCCACGCCCGGTTTCCGGCGGCACTGGCCGCCCGACGCGAGGGCTACCGTCAGGCACTCGACAGGCTGCTCGGTGTGCAGGCTGCCGGCAGCGAGATCGCCATGCCGACGCTGCTGGTCGAAGGTGAACGGCAACTCGACCTTGGCGACCGCGTCATCAGCCTGAAGGCCTGGCCGACAGCACACACGAATCAGGATCTGACGGTCTTCGATCTGCGCACGAAAACCCTCTGGACCGGCGATCTGCTGTTCGCCGGCCACGTGCCGGTGGTCGATGGCAAGGCCATTGGCTGGCTGGCGGCGATCGACGCCTTGATCGCACTCAACGCAGCGCACGTGATCCCCGGCCATGGCCCGCCGTTGCGCGACGCCGCGACCGCATTCGCCGATCAGCGTCGCTATCTGCAGGTGCTGGTCTCGGAGTGCCGGCAGGCGCTGCGCGACGGCGTGACGCTGGCCACCGCCGTCGATGCCATCGGTTCCGTTGAAAAGGAACGCTGGCTGCTGTTCGAGGACTACCATCGCCGCAACGTCACCGCCGTCTACACCGAACTGGAGTGGGAGAACTGACCATGCGCCGACGTGTTGCGCGGTACTCCACGCTGCTGCCGGGATTGCTGTTGCTGGCTGCCAGCCTGCTGTCGACGACTGCCGCGTTGGCAGACACAGCGCCGCAGGCCTCGGAGGTCAGCGTCTGGTCAAAGGTCCGCAGCGCCCTGTTCGGCAGTCGCGTGATCGACGAGAACGCCGAAGCGATCATCCGGCTCGATGCACCCAGCCGGGCAGAGGATGCGGCGACCGTGCCGATCGCGATCCGCAGCCAGCTGCTGCAGACGCCATCGCGCTATATCCGGAAGCTTTACCTGCTGGTCGACAACAATCCATCGCCGATCGCGGCGGTGTTCGAGTTGCAGCCGGAAAGTGGCCGCGCCGAGATCGAGACCCGTATCCGCGTCGAGCAGTACACCGAGGTTCGCGCGATTGCCGAACTCAACGATGGCGCGCTGTACATGGCGCACCGTTACGTCAAGGCGTCGGGCGGCTGCTCGGCGCCCGCCGGAAAGGACCCGCAGGAAGCCCTGCGCAATGTCGGCCGCATGCGCCTGCGCGTCGATGGGCCGATCGAAGCCGGCCGTCCGACGGTGGCACAGCTGGCGATCAGCCACCCGAATGCTTCGGGCCTGGTGCTTGATCAGCTGACGCGGCTATACCAGCCGGCGTACTACGTTCGCACGATCGAGGTCCGCTACGCCGGCCGGCCCGTGCTGACGGCCGATATCGATTTCTCGATCAGCGAGAACCCGAACTTCCGCTTCTACTTCGTGCCGGATGGCGATGGCGAACTGCAGGCCGACGTCGTCGACACCGAGGATCTGCACTTCGGTAGCCAGCTCGCGATCAAGGTCGGCGGCCTCGGCGGCCCGACGCGATGACGGTGGCATCGCATGTTGCTTCGATCATGCGGCGGACCAGCTGGATGCCATCGGCCTGATGCAGGCCGGTCAACGGATATCGGGAACTGCCGGCGCTGTCGCTCACCTACAAACGATGCTAGCCCCGGTCAGTACGGTGCTGAAGCGAGATCCAATCCCCTCCGTCGCGGCCTTGCTGTCCGTGACCGATCAAGCCCACCGCAAGCCTTTTGCCAACGCTTGGCGCCTGCACCACCGATACACGCGGGCGGCAGGTCAAGCTGCGACCACCGGACTGAACCGCTGGAAGCAGGCATGCTCGATGGGAACCGCCAAATAAAATCCGTGATCGCATGAGCCCCGCCGCTGCCGCCGACCGTCCCTGCTTCATCGTCATGAATGCAGGATCGGGCCACAACGACACTCGCCAGACCGCTGACACCATTCGCGAGGTGCTGAGCGCGGCCGGCCGGCCGCACGAACTGCTGATGGCCACGCAAGGTCGTGACATCCCGCAGCTGGCTCGCAAGGCGGTGGCGCTGGCCTGTGCGCAGGACGGCATCATCGTTGCCGCCGGGGGCGATGGCACCATCAATGCCGTGGCGCAGGCTGCACTCGGCTGCGGCCAGCCTTTCGCGGTGCTGCCGCAGGGCACGTTCAACTACTTCGGCCGCGCCAGCGGTACTCCCGAAGACATCCGGGCTGCCGTCACCGCACTGCTTGGCGCGCAGGTGCAGCCCGTGCAGGTCGGTCTGGTCAACGACCGGGTGTTCCTCGTCAATGCCAGCCTCGGGCTCTATCCGCAGCTGCTGGAAGACCGCGAAGCCTTCAAGGCGCGCTTCGGCCGCAGCCGACTCGTGGCGATGCTGTCCGGCCTGATCAGCTTTCTGCGCGAACGCCGGCAGCTGACTCTGGAAATCGAGATCGAGGGCGAAATCCGCAAGGTGCGCACACCGACGCTGTTCGTCGGCAACAACGCGCTGCAGCTGACCCAGATCGGCATTGCCGATGCCGAAGCACTGGGCCGCGGACGGCTGGTGGCCATCGCCCTGAAGCCGGTCAGCAGCCTGGCGATGGCCGGCCTGCTGCTGCGCGGCGCATTCGGCCGGCTCGGAGCAGCCGATCAGGTCATCAGCTTTCCGCTACGCACGCTGACCATCCGCCCGCCAGGCCGTCGCCGTCGACGCTTCAAGGTGGCGATGGACGGCGAAGTCACCCGGCTCGCCTCGCCACTGGTGTTCCGGGTCTCCCCCGAGCCGCTGCTGCTGATGGTGCCGGCAGCGGAAACAGTGCCGGCGGATGCGTCATGAGCCTGGTCCTGCACCTGTCCGATACCCACTTCGGCGTCGAGCGCGGCGAGGTGGTTCTGGCGCTGCTGAAGTTGGCCGATGAGCAACGCCCGGATGTCGCCGTGCTGTCCGGCGACGTCACCCAGCGTGGCCGCCGCGAGGAATTCGCCGCCGCGCGCCGCTTCATCGACGCGCTGACGGCGCGCCGGAAACTGGTGCTGCCGGGCAATCACGACATTCCGCTGTTCGACCTCGGACGCCGGCTGTTCGCGCCGTACTGGAATCATCGCCGTGCCTTCGGTCCGGAACTTGAACCCGAGCACGAGGACGAGCAGCTGCTGATTCTCGGCATCCGCACCACGCGCCGCTACCGGCATGTCGACGGCACCGTGTCGGCCGCGCAGGTGCGCCGCAGCAGCCAGCGGCTGCGCGGCAGCCGGGCTCGGCTGAAGCTGGTGGTCACGCACCAGCCGGTGCACGTGCAAAGCGCGGTCGACCACCACAACCTGCTGCGCGGCCGCGAGACGGCACTGCGCGGCTGGTCCGCGGCCGGTGCCGATCTGATTCTCGGTGGCCACATCCACCTGCCGTTCGTGGCGCCGCTGCGCAGCATTCACGGCCTGCCGCGCGAGGTCTGGGCCGTGCAGGCCGGCACGGCCGTCTCGCAGCGGACCCGGCCCGGCGCCCCGAACTCGGTGAACCTGATCCGCCTCGATGACCACACCGGCCAATGCCGCGTCGAACGCTGGGATTTCGACGCCAGCAGCGCCGCGTTCGCCTGCGCGACAGCCACCGACGTGGCGCTGGACCGCTGAGCGGCCATGACGCTGATCGCGACCACGGTGGCGCGTCACCTGCCACTGCTGCTGTGCGGCCTGATCGGCGTCGCGTGGCTGATCACGGCGGCATTGTGGCGGCGCGGTGCGCCGTCACCGACGAGCCAGTGGCGAATCGTGGCCTTGGCCATCGCCTTGTTCGGTCTGCTGGCCACGATGCCGCCGGCCGTGGTTGCCTGGGACCAGGCCATTGCCGAAGCAATGCGCACCCAGGTACCACGGCCGCAGCTTGAAGCGGCTTACGCCATCACCTGGTTCGGCAACTTCGAGACGCTGGTCGTGATCGGCGGCATCGTGGCACTGGCGCTTGCGGCTTGTCGGCGCTGGTCGGACCTCGCGCTCTGGGTCGCGGTGACGCTCGGCAACGGGCTGCTCAATCGCCTGCTCAAGCACGGCTTTGCGCGGGCGAGACCGCTGCACGATCACGGTCTGGTGATCGAGCCTGCGTACAGCTTCCCGAGCGGCCACGCCTCCGGCGCGCTGGCGGTCTACGGGCTGCTGGCCATCCTGCTGATGCCGCATCTGGCGCCGGCTGCGCGTCTGCCAGTTTTGCTGGCAACGACGGCGCTGGTGCTGATGGTCGGCGCCAGTCGGGTGATCCTGCACGTGCATTTTGCGAGCGACGTGCTGGCCGGCTACGCCAGCGCGCTGGCCGTGGTGGTCGCCGGCTATGCGCTTCGCGAACGCAGTCTGCGTCGCGCAGCGCGTTGATCCGAATGTCGATGGCGTCCCGCACCGTCGTGCTTGCACGCCTTGTCGTCATCGCCGCACTGCTGGCATTCATCGGCAGCCTGCGCGCCGAGGTCGTGACGCTCGCCGCTGGTGTCCATGCCGATCTGGGCAGCCACACGGCGATTGCGCCGGAGAATCTCGGCGAGATCGCCAACAGTGGCTTGATCGTCGGAGAACAGCAGATGCTGGCGATCGACAGCGGCGTATCGCGCGCGCATGGCGAGCGCCTCTACGCCGCCTGGAAGGCACGCGCAGACAAGCCATTCGCTGGATTGCTGCTGACGCAGCCGCACCAGGAGTTCCTGTTCGGTGCCGGCGCTTTCCAGGCGCATGGCGTCCGCGTGATCGCCCATCGCGATGCAGCGCTGCTGATGCGCCAGCGCTGCGAGAACTGCCTGACTCACCTGCGCGAACGGCTGCCCGGCGGCTTGATGAAGGGCACCGCCTTGATCACGCCGGACCGCCTGCTGGACAGCGCAATACCGATCGATCTCGGCGAGCGGATCGTGCAGTTGATCGACGGCGGCCAGGCCACCACGCCGGGCACGCTGGCCGTGTTCGACGCCACCAGCGGAACGCTGTTTGCCGGAGGGCTGATCGCCAGCCAGCGGATTCCGAGCCTGCGCGACGCCCGCATCGCCGAGTGGCTGGCGGTGCTAGAGGCGCTGCGCAAGCTGCCGGTCAAGCGCATCGTGCCGGGCTTCGGGCCAGTCGGCGATCAGGGCCAGATCAGCGACATGCAGCGCTACCTGCAGCAGATCGACACCGCCGTGCGCCGCGAATACCAGCGCGGGGCGAGCCTGCTCGAAACCGTGGCGGCCGTGCAGCTGCCGGCATACGCCAGCTGGAACGAGTACGCCGTGCTGCATCCGCAGAACGTGCAGTACCTCTACCGACAGCTGGAAGACGCCGACTTCAAGTGACGGCGCCCGCGGGCGCGCTGCGGAACAGGTTGGCGAGCATCGCCTCGCCGCGTTCCAGCACGAAGTGGCGAAGCGCTTCGGCCGCCGGCGACAGGCTCGTCGAGCTGATGCTGACCACGTGCCAGGCACGCATCAGTGGCAGGCCGACGACATCGATGACGGCCAGGTGTCCGGTATCGACTTCCAATCCCACCGTGTGCAGCGACAGCAAGGTCAGCCCCATGTTGGCCATCACCGCCTGCTTGATCGTTTCGTTGCTGTTCTGCTCCATCAGCAGCGACGGCGCGATGCGCATCTCCTTGAACCAGGCCTCCATTGCCGAGCGGGTGCCGGAGCCGGTTTCCCGAGCGATGAAAACCTCACGGTCAAGCCGCGAAGGCGGCACATCCCGAGCACCCGCCAGCCGATGCGTGCTCGCGGCGATCACCGCCAGCGGGTTGGCGGCGAAGGCTTCGGCGCGCACATCGATGTCGCGCGGTGGCCGCCCCATGATCGCCAGATCGATGCTGCGTTCGTGCAGTTGCTTGTCGAGCTGATCGCGATTGCCGATGTTGATCCGCATTTCGACACCCGGATAGTCGATGCGGAATTGCGACAGCAGCCGCGGCACGAAGTACTTCGCGGTACCGACCATGCCGACGGTGATTCGCCCGGCCTGCAAGCCGCGCAGCCGGGCGATCGTGTCCTCGGCTTCCTTCATCGTCGTGATCACGCGCCGGGCGTAGACCAGCAGGTACTCGCCGGTGGTGGTCAAGCTCATCGTCCGGCCGCCGCGCTCGAACACCGGCAGGCCCAGTGCGGTTTCCAGATCACGGATCTGCATCGATACGGCCGGTGCAGTCAGGTGCAGTTCGTCTGCAGCACGCGCAAAGCTGAGATGCCGCGCGGCCGACGCGAACGTGCGCAACTGGCGAAGACTGACGTTCAGCATCAGAAAACCTTACGTGACAATGCAGACATCGTGAATTTACCTTATCCAGTGCCCCTCTTAAGGTGCGTCAGCAGTGCAAGGCCACCTAGAGGACAACGCGATGAGCAACGATGCGATGACCAGCGACGACAAGCAGATCACCGATGGCAAGAAGCGCTATGCCTCGGGCGTGCTGAAGTACAAGCAGATGGGTTACTGGCAGCCGGACTACGTGCCGAAGGATACCGATCTGATTGCGCTGTTCCGCATCACGCCACAGGAAGGCGTTCCGGCGGATGAATGTGCGGCCGCCGTCGCCGGTGAATCGTCGACCGCGACCTGGACCGTGGTCTGGACCGACCGCCTGACCGCCTGCGAGCTATACCGCGCCAAGGCCTATCGCGTCGATCCGGTACCGAACACCGGCCCCGGCACGAAGACCGAACAGCAGTTCTTCGCCTACATCGCCTACGACCTCGATCTGTTCGAGCCGGGCTCGATCGCGAACATGACGGCGTCGATCATCGGCAACGTGTTCGGCTTCAAGGCAGTGAAGGCGCTGCGGCTGGAAGACATGCGCATCCCGGTTGCCTATCTGAAGACCTTTCAGGGACCGGCCACCGGCATCGTCGTGGAGCGCGAACGGCTCGACAAGTTCGGCCGACCGCTGCTCGGCGCCACGACCAAGCCGAAGCTCGGGCTGTCCGGCCGCAACTACGGCCGCGTGGTCTACGAAGGCCTGAAGGGTGGCCTCGATTTCATGAAGGACGACGAGAACATCAACTCGCAGCCGTTCATGCACTGGCGGGATCGCTTCCTGTACTGCATGGAAGCCGTCAACAAGGCAGCGGCGGCTACCGGCGAGATCAAGGGCCACTACCTGAACGTGACCGCCGGCACGATGGAGGAGATGTACGCCCGCGCCGAGTTCGCCAAGAGCCTGGGGTCGGTGATCATCATGATCGACCTGGTGATCGGCTATACCGCGATCCAGAGCATGGCGGTCTGGGCACGCAAGAACGACATGATCCTGCACCTGCATCGTGCCGGTAACTCGACGTACTCGCGCCAGAAGAATCACGGCATGAATTTCCGCGTCATCTGCAAGTGGATGCGCATGGCCGGCGTCGACCACATCCACGCCGGCACCGTGGTCGGCAAGCTCGAAGGCGACCCGCTGATGATCAAGGGCTTCTACGACACGCTGCGCGAAACGCACAGCCCGCAGTGTCTGGAAACCGGCCTGTTCTTCGAGCAGAACTGGGCCAGCCTGAACAAGGTGATGCCGGTGGCGTCCGGCGGCATCCACGCTGGCCAGATGCACCAGCTGCTGACCTACCTCGGCGACGACGTGGTGCTGCAGTTCGGCGGCGGCACCATCGGCCATCCGCAGGGCATCCAGGCCGGTGCCACCGCCAATCGCGTGGCGCTGGAAGCGATGGTCATGGCCCGCAACGAAGGCCGCGACATCTGGAACGAAGGTCCGCAGATCCTGCGCGACGCCGGCAAGTGGTGCACGCCGTTGAAGCAGGCGCTCGATGTCTGGGGCGATGTCACCTTCAACTACGAGTCGACCGATACCGCCGACTACGCGCCGACCGCCACCGCCACTGCCTGAGCCCGGGAGCCACGATCATGATGACCAATACCAACCAGCGGCTGACGCAGGGCCAGTTCTCGTTCCTGCCGGATCTCACCGACACGCAGATCACCGCGCAGCTCGACTACGCGCTCAAGAACGGCTGGGCGATCGGCGTCGAGTACACCGACGATCCGCATCCGCGCAACACCTACTGGGAAATGTTCGGCAACCCGATGTTCGATCTGAAGGACGCCGCCGGTGCGCTGATGGAAATCAACAGCGCCCGCAAGACTTTCCCGAACCAGTACATCCGGGTCACCGCTTTCGACGCCACCCGCGGGGTCGAGTCGCCGACGATGTCGTACATCGTCAATCGTCCCGCGAAAGAACCGGGTTTCGGTCTCGTGCGCCAGGAAGTCGATGGCCGCGCGATTCGCTACACCATTCATTCCTACGCCACCGACAAGCCGGAAAGCGAACGCTACTGATACCGACTGACTTGCACGGCGGGTGGCGATGGCCGCAATGGCTCTCGTCACCGCCGCCCGTTTATTGCCCTTGACCGAGGAGGCGACTGTGGACGACGCGAAGACCGTAGACCTCCAGGCGATCGTTCGCGATTCGAACGTCACCGAGGTGCTCGACCAGCTCGACCGCGAGCTGGTCGGACTGGCGCCGGTGAAGCGGCGCATCCGCGAGATCGCGGCGTATCTGGCGGTGACGCGCGCCCGCAAGACGCTGGGTCTCGAAGCAACGCCGCCGAGCCTGCACATGTGCTTCACCGGCAATCCCGGCACCGGCAAGACCACGGTGGCGCTGCGGATGGCAGAAATCCTCCACCGGCTTGGCTATGTCCGCAAAGGCCATGTGGTGTCGGTGACCCGCGATGATCTGGTCGGCCAGTACATCGGACACACCGCGCCCAAGACCAAGGAGGTGCTGAAAAGGGCGATGGGCGGCGTGCTGTTCATTGACGAGGCCTACTACCTGTACCGGCCGGAAAACGAGCGTGACTACGGTCAGGAATCGATCGAGATCCTGCTGCAGGTGATGGAGAACAATCGCGACGACCTCGTCGTGATCCTGGCCGGTTACCACGACCGGATGAACACGTTCTTCAGCTCGAATCCCGGCATGTCGTCGCGCATCGCGCATCACGTCGACTTCCCGGATTACTCGCAGCCGGAGTTGCTGTCGATAGCCGGGAAGATGGTCAGCGCGATGAATTACCGTTTCGACGCCGATGCCCAGCAGGCGATGGGCTACTACATCGATCGCCGGCTCACGCAGCCGAACTTCGCCAATGCCCGCTCGGTGCGCAATGCGCTGGACCGCGCCCGGCTGCGGCAGGCGAACCGGCTTTTTGCCGGCGTCGGCGCTGGGCGGCCCAATGTCACGGCCGATGATCTCAGCACGCTATCCGCGTCCGATATCCTCGCCTCGCGAGTGTTCGACGCACCCGATTCCGCCGACAAGACCTGAGGGCCCCGCCATGCAACCCGGAAGAACCACGCTCTCGAAGTTTCTGATCGAGCAACTGCATGAAGTCGATGACAACGGCCAGCTGGCCGGCCTGCTGATCGACGTGGCGGCGGCGATGAAATCGATCGCCGCCATGACTGCCAAGGGCGCGCTCGGCGGCTTCCACGGCAACATCGAAGCCACCAACATCCAGGGCGAGATCCAGAAGAAGCTCGACGTGCTGTCGAATGACGCGCTGATCGATGCCTGCGAATGGGGCGGCACGCTGGCCGGGATGATCTCCGAGGAAAACGAGGACCCGATCCGGATTCCACCGGAGTTCAAGCGGGGCCGCTACCTGCTGAACTTCGACCCGCTCGATGGCTCGTCGAACATCGACGTCAATGTCTCGGTCGGCACCATCTTTTCGGTGCTGGTGCACGACAACGACGCCGAGCCGACCAAGGCCGATTTCCTGCAGATCGGGCGCAAGCAGGTCGCTGCCGGTTACGCGATCTACGGGCCGGCAACGATGCTGGTGATCACGGTCGGCAAGGGCACCCACGGGTTCACGCTGGATCGGGAAATCGGCAACTTCATCCTGACCCACGAGAACCTGCTGATTCCCGAGGACACCAGCGAATTCGCGATCAATACCTCGAACGAGCGCTTCTGGGAGCCGCCGGTGTCGCGCTATGTCGAGGAGTGCAAGGCCGGCAAGACCGGCGTGCGCGGCCGCGACTTCAACATGCGCTGGATCGCGTCGATGGTTGCCGAAGTCCATCGCATCCTGATGCGCGGCGGCGTCTTCATGTACCCGCGCGACACCAAGGATCCGCAGAAGCCGGGCCGCCTGCGGCTGCTGTACGAAGCCAATCCGGTCGGCTTCATCATCGAGCAGGCCGGTGGCGCAGCCAGCCATGGCCGCGGACCGATCCTCGATCATCCGGCCGAGTCGCTGCACCAGCGGATCGCGGTGATCTTCGGATCGCGGAACGAGGTCGAGCGCATCGAGCGCTATCACGCCGAGTTCGATGCCGGCGAGGATCGTCCGTTCATCTCGCCGTTGTTCAGCAATCGCTCGCTGTACCGCTCGGAAGTCTGAGCCCAAGTCCCACCAGAACAGCCGCCCGCACACCACGAGGCGATCGACACGAGGAGACGCGCATGTCCGTCAAGCATCCGATCATCGCGGTGACCGGCTCATCTGGAGCCGGAACGACGACGGTGATGAAAGCGTTCCAGCACATCTTCCGGCGCGAAAAGCTGAAGCCCGGTGTCGTCGAAGGGGATGCCTTCCACCGCTTCGATCGGCTGGGCATGCGCGCGCGGCTGAAAGAGGAAGAAAGCCAGGGCAACACGCACTTCAGCCACTTCGGCCCGGAAGCCAACCTGATCGAGGAACTCGAGAAGCTGTTCCGCAGCTATGGCAAGAGCGGCACCGGCAAGATCCGTCACTACCTGCACGATGCCGACGAGGCCGCGCCGTACAAGCAGGACCCCGGCACGTTCACGCCTTGGGTCGATCTTCCGGACAACACCGACCTGCTGTTCTACGAAGGCCTGCATGGCGGCTATGCCGACGAAAAGCACAACATCGCCGCCCAGGTCGATCTGCTGGTCGGCGTGGTGCCGATCATCAATCTCGAATGGATCCAGAAGCTGCACCGCGACAAGAACATGCGCGGTTACTCGCAGGAAGCGGTTGTCGACACGATCCTCCGGCGCATGCCGGACTACATCAACCACCTGTGCCCGCAGTTCTCGCGCACCCACGTGAACTTCCAGCGCGTGCCCACGGTGGACACCTCCAACCCGTTCATTGCACGCGATATTCCGACCGCCGACGAGTCGATGCTGGTGATTCGTTTCGCCGACCCGAAGGGCATCGACTTCCAGTACCTGCTGAGCATGCTGCACGGTTCGATGATGACCCGGCCAAACAACATCGTCTGCCCGGGTGGCAAAATGTCGCTCGCGATGCAGATGATCTTCACGCCGATGATCCTGCGTCTGATGGACAAGAAGCGCCGCGCCTGACCGGGCGGCCCACCCCAACAACATTCCTCATGCAGAGAACGCGAAGCGCGCAGAGAACAGCCAGACCGGAAGTGTTGTTGCCGTTCTCTGCGTCCTTTGCGTTCTCTGCGTGAGATCGCTTTTTTCAAGCCCAAACAAGTCATGACCGCCCCACTGAACGCCGCCGCCCGTCGCCGTCTGGCCAACGCCATCCGCTTTCTCGCCATCGACGGCGTGGAAGCCGCGAAGTCCGGCCACCCCGGCATGCCGATGGGCATGGCCGATCTCACTGAAGTGCTGTGGCGCGACTACCTGAAGCACTCGCCGAACAACCCGAAGTGGGCTGACCGTGACCGCTTCCTGATTTCCAACGGCCACGGCTCGATGCTGCATTACGCAGCGCTGAACCTGGCCGGCTACGACCTGCCGATCGAGGAGCTGAAGAAGTTCCGCCAGCTGCACTCGAAGACCGCCGGCCATCCCGAATTCGCGATCACGCCGGGCGTCGAAACCACCACCGGTCCGCTGGGTCAAGGCATCGCCAACGGCGTTGGCATGGCGCTGGCTGAAAAGCTGCTTGCCGCTCGCTACAACAAGCCGGGCCACACGATCGTCGACCACCGTACCTTCGTGTTCCTTGGCGACGGCTGCCTGATGGAAGGCGTCAGCCACGAAGTCTGCTCGCTGGCCGGCGTGTTCGGCTTGAACAAGCTGGTCTGCTACTACGACGACAACGGCATCTCGATCGACGGCCATGTCGAAGGCTGGTTCCGCGACGACACCGCCGCCCGCTTCAAGGCCTATGGCTGGCACGTGATCGGCCCGATCGATGGCCACGACGTGGCAGCCATCGACGCAGCAACGAAGGAAGCACTGGCCCAGACCGCCAAGCCGACGCTGATCATCGCCCGCACCCAGATCGGCTGGGGCTCGCCGAACAAGGTCGGCACCGAGGAGGTTCACGGCGCGGCACTCGGTGCCGCCGAAGTCGCTGCCACCCGTGCCGCGCTCGACTGGAACTATGGCCCGTTCGAGATTCCCGACGACATCCGCGCCGCCTGGGATGCCCGCGCAGCTGGCGACGCCAAGGAAGCGGCCTGGAACGCGGCATTCGCTGCCTACAAGACCGCGTTCCCGCATGAAGCGGAAGAGTTCCTGCGCACTCAGCACGGCCTGCTGCCGAAGAACTGGCTGGACACCACGAAGGCGCTGCTGGCTTCGGCTCATGGCGTGACGGCGGCGGTCGCCACTCGCAAGTCCTCGCAGGTCGCGCTCGAAGCGCTGGTGCCCGCGGTGCCGGAACTGCTCGGCGGTTCGGCCGACCTCACCGGCTCCAATCTCACGGCAGCCAAGGCCAGCGCCGCGTTCCACACGGTTGGTGCAACCGGCAACTACGTCAGCTACGGCGTCCGTGAATTCGGCATGGCGGCGATCATGAACGGCGTGGCGCTGCACGGCGGCTTCATTCCGTACGGCGGCACCTTCGCGGTGTTCTCCGACTACATGCGCAACGGCATGCGCATGAGCGCGCTGATGAAGCTGCGCGTGATCTACGTGCTGACCCACGATTCGATCGGCCTCGGCGAAGACGGCCCGACCCACCAGCCGGTCGAGCATGCCGCGAGCCTGCGCGCGATTCCGAACCTGGACGTCTGGCGGCCTTGCGATGCACTGGAAACGGCGGTGGCCTGGAAGGCCTCGATCGAACGCCACGACGGCCCGGCGGCGCTGCTGCTGTCGCGCCAGAACCTGGCCCAGCAGAAGCATGGCGACGGCGCCGAAGCGCTGATCGAGCGCGGCGGCTATGTGCTGGCCGAATCGGAACTGCCGATCAACGTGATCCTCATCGCCACCGGCTCGGAAGTGACGCTGGCGGTGCAGGCCCAGGCCAGCCTCGCCGCGCTCGGTATCGGCGCGCGCGTGGTGTCGATGCCGTCGACCGACGTCTTTGATCGTCAGGACGCCGCCTACAAGGCCGAGGTTCTGCCACGCGGCCTGCCACGGGTCGCGGTTGAAGCCGGCACGGCTGACGGCTGGTACAAGTACATCGGCCTCGACGGCGGCTTCGTCGGCATGTCCAGCTTCGGCGAATCGGCCCCGGCGCCGGCGCTTTACGAGTACTTCGGCATCACCGCTGCGGCGGTCGTCAAGGCGGCGCAGCAGGTGGTCGAAACCACGACCGCGCCGGCGATCATCGAACGGTCGAGCAACTGAAGCGCATGAGCCGCCCGTTCGACGCCGTGCTGTTCGATCTGGACGGCACACTGCTCGAAACCGCGCCGGAAATCGGCGCGGCGGTCAGTCTGGCGATCGCCGAACAGGGGCTGCCGCCGGTCGACATCGCCGGCGTGCGCTTTTTCATCGGCCACGGCGTGCGCCAGACGATCGCCAAGGCCTATGACACAGTGGCGCCACCAGGCACTACCGCCACAAAGCGCGATGCTGACATCGACGCGGCACTGCTCCGCTTCGAGCATCACTACGCTCGGCTGGCGCCGCAAAGCCAGCCGTTCGCCGACACAGTGTCGACCTTGCGCACGCTGCGGGCGCTCGGCGTGAAGTGCGCCATCGTGTCGAACAAGGAAACCCGCTTCGTCGAACAGTTGCTGGCCGGCGGGCCGCTGCCAGCGCTGATCGACCTGCTGGTCTGCGGCGACACGCTGGCCAGGAAGAAGCCGGACGCCGCCCCGATCCTGTACGCGCTGGAAAAGTTCGGTACCGCCGCGGCGCGGACCTTGATGGTCGGCGACTCGTCGATCGACGTCGCCTGCGCCCGCAATGCCGGCGTCCCGGTATGGATGGTGCCGTATGGCTACAACGGCGGCGAACCGGCCGAGCTGGCCGGTGCCGACCGGGTGATTCCAACCCTGACCGAAGTCGCACTCGCCTGTTCCGGCACGGTGTCTGCGTCGGTTACCCTAAGTGGCGGTGTCAAAAGCTGATATCAGCCTAGCGCCGCCCCCAACAAACCCAAAGAGATTGAATTCATGGCACTGATTTCCCTGCGCCAATTGCTGGACCATGCGGCCGAGCACGGCTACGGCCTGCCCGCGTTCAACGTCAACAACATGGAGCAGGTCTCCGCGATCATGCAGGCCGCAGACGCCTGCGACAGCCCGGTGATCCTTCAGGCCTCCGCCGGCGCTCGCAAGTACGCCGGCGAACCGTTCCTGCGCCACCTGATCGAAGCGGCCATCGAGTCGTACCCGCACATCCCGATCTGCATGCACCAGGACCACGGCGCCAGCCCGGCCTCGTGCCAGGCCTCGATCCGCTCGGGCTTTTCGAGCGTGATGATGGACGGCTCGCTGAAGGAAGATCAGAAGACCCCGGCCGAGTACGACTACAACGTCCGCGTCACCGCGCGGGTTGTCGAAATGGCACATGCCGTCGGCGTGTCGGTCGAAGGCGAGTTGGGCTGCCTGGGTTCGCTCGAAACCGGCACCGCCGGTGAGGAGGACGGCGTCGGTGCAGAAGGCGTGCTCGATCATTCGCAGCTGCTGACCGATCCGAACGAAGCCGCCGAGTTCGTCAAGGCCACCGGCGTCGATGCGCTGGCCATTGCCATCGGCACCAGCCACGGCGCCTACAAGTTCACCCGTCCGCCGACCGGCGACGTGCTGGCAATCAGCCAGATCAAGGCGATCCACGCCCGCATTCCGAACACCCATCTGGTGATGCACGGCTCGTCGAGCGTGCCGCAGGAATGGCTGGAGATCATTCGCAAGTACGGCGGCAACATCAAGGAAACCTACGGCGTGCCAGTCGAGGAAATCCGCGAAGGCATCAAGCACGGCGTGCGCAAGATCAACATCGACACCGACATCCGTCTGGCGATGACCGGCGCGATCCGCCGCTACCTTGGCGACAAGCCGGAAGAATTCGATCCGCGCGGCTACTTGAAGGTCGCCACCGCTGCTGCAAAGGACATCTGCCAGCTGCGCTTCGAAGCATTCGAGAGCGCCGGCAAGGCCTCGAAGATCAAGGTCGTGCATCTGGACAAGATGGCCAGCCGCTACGCCAAGGGCGAGTTGAATCCAGTCGTCAACTGATCGCTTCGCTTTATCGCTGATTGAAGAGCCGCCCGGTTGAAGAACCGGGCGGCTTTTTTATTTCTTCAATAGCTCGCATTCAATCGCTTCATCAGCAACTCGCTAGCCGGGCTCGACGCGCCCAAGTGCCGCCCGCTTCACGACCTAAGACGCTCGGAAAGCTGACCCTTACCATCAAGCATTGCCAAATCTCGGAAATCAAATCACCAAGCTCGCAGCGGAGCATCCATGCCGAAAGCAACTCACCGATTGCCAGCAGCATTTTCATTCTTGTTGTTGGTTTCGCTACCCGTTTCCACGGATCAGACAGGCATTTTTAGCCCATCTGACAAAGATCATCGAGCAGTTGGGGGGATTAGAGCGTCGTAAGGATCCGATATGTTGAATCCCGTTTATCGCCATGGGACTACTGAAAACTCAGAACAAAAAAGCACTTCGGTTGATTCGACGATATGGTATCTATACGCCTCACTGGAAGAGCATGATGACAATCCAGATCAATCACAAAGCGAAGTCACCGAAGCTCTAGAGAGATCTCTGGAGATAAACTTTCTGGATACAGAAAATAAAACAAACGACTCCACAACCGGGGTTCCTGACGAACAACGAGAACACAAAAAGGTCAATGTTCAAAGCAGTACTGATGAGAAAATCTCATATTATGAGGAACTACAAGGCTTGATCGTTCAGAATGTCACTTATCCTGAGCGCGCGTATAGAAATAACATTCAAGGAACCTGCATCGTCTTTATCAAGATCTTGCGAACAGGTAATTTGATCAGCTACGAATTAAGCAAGAGCGCAGGTTCGGCTGTTTTGGATGCAGAGTGTCGGGCAACTATTGAACGCATCGGAAAATTCCCTCCAGTTTCACCCAGTACACCTGAAAAATTCACGGAGTTCCAAGTCTCCATTCCGATCACTTTCGACATGGGTCGTCATTGATCAGAACCTACATTTTTTCTTTTAAAGAATTATTGACAGCGGGGCCAAGCCTGACGTCAGTTAGTGAGGTCGTATCCGGGATCTACGTCGTCCGGATCTCGCGCTGCTCTAACCAAGCGACCATGGGCTGGTCGATGCCCTGCGCCGGTTGCACGCTCGGACTGCGTCAAGCGTGCCAACGACCGGCGATCCATGACCCGGTGCTCGACCGGAATGTGTGTCGTTCGAGTTCGCGGCAAGTAACGCTGCCGACAGAGCAGCCGGGGTAGAGCGCAGCGAAATCCGTGACACGGCAAGCCCAGCATCGGCGTCGCACCGAATTTCGCACTGCGCTTTCCAGGGGACATCGCTGACAGTGGGAACCTGAATCCGACACGTCGCGAGTTCCGGACCTCGGCCGGCGGGCCGCCTCGTCGGACAGAAAGTCCGTAAAGCGTCAGAAAATTGACATCTCCAGCTTTTTGGCTACTATGCTGCTCCGCAACATGATTCGTATGTCATGTTGACGAGTAAATCATTTGTAGCCGGACGATGCCATGCGCAAGTTGCTGACGAAGATTGGGTTCTCACTGGCCACCGCCGTGGTTGGACTGACGCTGTCGCAGTCCGCGATGGCGCTGGACCTTGGCATTGCTCTGCCTGCTGGCGCTGAAGTCGCCATGGCCGCTCGCCTTTCGAACACGCTGGGCTCGGCGGCGTATCCGAAGATCACGCCGCCGGTGCACGGCGCGCCGATCACGTCGGCGTTTGGCTGGCGCCGGCACCCGATTTTCAAGCGCATGCGCTTCCATGGCGGCATCGATTTCGGCGCGCGCACCGGCACGCCGGTCCATGCCGCAGCGGCAGGCACGGTCGTGAAGGTTGCACGCACCAAGGATCGCGGCCGCTATGTGGTGGTGCGTCACTCGAACCTGTTCGAGACCGGCTATTCGCATCTAGCCACAATCAAGCCGGGTATCAAGGTCGGCACCCAGGTAAAGGCGGACGAGGTGATCGGCACGGTTGGTACCTCCGGTCGCTCGACCGGCCCGCACCTCGACTTCGAGGCCTTCATCGATTCAAACCGCGTCGATCCGGCTCCGATGCTGATCAAGGCCGTGATCACGGCGGAGGTGACGCCCGCAGAGTCGCTGCAACTGGTCATGACCCAGACACTGTCTGCTGCTACGGACATCCGCACGGCGACCCTCGTGCCGGTGCAGCTCGAGGCCTCGACCGAAGCTCTCAGCGACCGTCCGGTGTGAGCCCCGCCCATGTCGCGCCGCCGATCGAGTCGGCGAGCGGAGACCCGAAGCAGAAGCCTCGGCTATCGAGCAAGGCGCGTGTGGACCCGTAGTACTACCCTCAGCCCCTCGGCACGAACCTCAATCCCCGTCCTCATTCTCCTGCGCCAGCAGTGACTTGAGATGGTAGGCATTGACGTCGAAATCCCGGTCATCCGATGCCGCGGCAAGCATCTGAGGCGCAAGGCGGGCGCGTTCTTCTTCGATTTCGGCGCGCGTGAAGCCCGCATCGGCAGCCTCGGCAACCAACTTGTCCATCAGGCGCTTCGCGCGGGCGGCGTAGGTTTCGATATCGGGGTTGGCGCCGGGCGGGATGTTGTCCTCGATCCAGGTTCCGGCCCATCTCAGGAAGCGATTGCTCATGTCTGCCCGCCCTGCGTCGACTGGGGTGTCGATGCTGAAAGGCGTGCGGCACACGAACCAAGCCATCGACGAGACCGCAGCTTAGTCGATGCCTCGCTCCGTCGGAATCGCCTCGATTCCCTGGTGCATGTCGACATCCACTGTCCCGCTTCCGTGACAGCACATGACAGGGGCTCGTCCGCCATCGGCCGAATACGGCGCACAAACAAGGGCTTGATCGCTATTCTGCGGGTCTCATCTCACGGCACGTTTACTGCTCTCCGCGCCGACCATGCCGACACCCCGCCTTCGCTTCTCCGCCAGCTTGCTTGTCGCCGGCCTCATTGCGGCAGCGCCTGCACTGGCGACGCCATCGGCCATATCGGCGAAACGGCTGTCGCCGCTGGCGCTGTCCTGTCAGGGCTGCCACCAGCCGGCGGTGAATGCGGCGTCGATGCCATCGCTGGCCGGCTATTCAGCAGCGCGAATCGCAGCCAGCCTGCGGGCGGCGCGTGAAGCACCCGAGCCGGGCTCGATCATGGCGCGGTTCGCGAAAGCGCTGACCGATACTGAAATCGACGCGCTGGCGGCCGAACTCGGAACATCCGCCGCGCGATGAACCCCTCGCGCCGCCGCTGGCTGCAGTCCGCTGCCCTCTCCTGCCTTGGCGGCGCAACACCATTGCTGGCAGTGGCTCGGCCTAAGGCCCGGGTGATCGTGATCGGCGCCGGCTTCGGCGGTGCAACATTCGCAAAGACGCTGCGGGCACTGTCGCCCCACACCGACATCCTGCTGATCGACGCCCGCACGCACTGGTGCACCGGGCCGTTCACCAATCTGGCGGTAACCGGCCTTCGCAGCATCGACAGCATCCGCCGCAGCACCATCGACATCGGCCGCGCGCACGGCGTGCGGACGCTGGTCGATGAGGTCACCGCGATCGACCCGATCACGAAGCGCGTGCGCGTCGCCAGCGGCCAGCAGCTGCACGCCGATCGCATCGTGCTGTCGCCGGGCATTGCAATGCGCTGGGGCGTCATCGAAGGACTGACACCGGCGCTGTCCGGCGCCATGCCGCACGCATGGACCGGTGGCGCACAGGTGCAAGCACTGCGTGATCGCATCGACGCGCTGGCTGATGGCAGCACGGTATTGATCAGCTCGCCGCCGAATCCGTACCGCTGTCCGCCCGGCCCGTACGAGCGCGCCAGCCTGATCGCCGAGCATCTGCTCGCCACCGACCGCAAGCGCTGCAAGATCCTGATTGCCGATGCCAAGGACGATTTCACCAAGCGGCCGTTGTTCCTCGCCGAGTGGGACGAGCGCTACGGCGGGATGATCGAGTGGATTCCGCGCGCCAAGGGTGGCGAGGTGGTGCGCGTCGACCCAAGCAGCGGCGAGGTCTGGCTGCGCGATCAGCCGAACTCGATCGGCACTCATCTGGCGTCGATCGTGCCGCCGCAGCAGGCGGCTGCCATCTCCGGAAGCGCTGATCTGGTCGACGAATCCGGCTGGTGCCCGGTACATCCGCAGACCTTCGAGTCGACCCGCCATGCCGGCATCCACGTGCTCGGCGATGCAGCGATTGCGGCACCGATGCCGAAATCGGCATTCGCCGCGAACTCGCAGGCCAAGCTCGCGGCATCGGCCATAGCGGCTGCCCTTGCTGGTCGTCAGCCGCCCGATGCCCGCATGATCAACACCTGCTACTCGATGGTCGCGCACGACGCGGCGATCTCGGTATCCGGTTTCTATTCCGCTGCCAGCGGCCGCATCGCCATCGTCTCCGAAGGGGTCAGTCCGCTGAACCCGCCGGACGGGCTGCGGCAACGCGAGGCGGCCCAAGCCTATGACTGGTATGAAAGCATTTCGATGGACAGCTTCGGCAGTGCCACCCGGTAGCGCGGTGGAAGCACTGCGCGCACAGGAGGTGCCCGGCTCGCCGTGGCATCGCTGGCTGCTGATCGTTTCGGCGATCAGCTACCTGATCTATCTGAGCACCGGCCCCGGCTACCTGCAGTTGCTGCTGCTCGACGATCCGACCTTCCTCACACCGGCAGTCGCAGTGCTGTTCCTCGTTGCCACCGGCTACATCGGCATGCTGGCCTGGGAGTTGTCGCAGCAGCACGATGTGTTGCTGGCCCATCTCGGCGGCGCGCCGTTGCCAGCCCACTCCTGGGCGGGCGACTTTCTGCGCGAACGAGCGTCGCTTGGCAGCCGCGACGCAACACCGCTGGGCGATCTGCTGCACGAGCGGATCAAGGGCCGCACCGAGCTGGGCTGGTTCTCGGCAGGCCTGCACATCAAGCTCGGCCTGCTCGGCACGGTGATCGGCTTCGTGATGATGCTGGCCTCGGTTGGCAGCGCGAACGACCTGCAGGCGCAGGGCATCGACACGCTGATTCGCGGCATGGGAACCGGCATGCGCGTGTCGCTGTACCACACGATCGCCGGCCTGGTCGGCTCGATCCTGATCGGCTTCCAGATGCTGGCGATCGACCGGGCTGCCGATCGCCTGTTCGCGCTGATCATCACGCTGCCGGATCCGGCTGCCGATCGCCCGACGCGCTGAGCCGCGGCCCGCCACCGACACCGCGCCCATGGCCCGACGAGGTACCAATCGCCAGCACTTCGAGGTCGATCCGTTCACGGATCTGCTGTTCAACGTGCTGATGGGCTTCACGATGCTGATGTTCATGCTGCTGCTGTTCCTGAACCCGCCAGCGAAGAAGACCGGCATGATCGATACCAAGGCCGAGTTCATCATCACCACCACCTGGCCGGATGGATCCGAAGACGACATCGATACCTGGGTGGAAAGCGGCGATGGGGATGTGGTCTGGTTTCGCCACCCGGACTCCGGGCAGATGCATCTGGACCGCGATGATCGCGGCATCGCCAACGACACGATCACCGTCAACGGCCAGAAGATCATCAATCCGCTGAATCAGGAAGTGGTGACCTTGCGCGGCAAGGCGCCGGGTGAGTACACGGTGAACATCAACAACTACAAGTCGAACGCGACTGCGCCGGTGCCGGTGCAGGTCAATGTCGTCAAGGTCAATCCGGTCCTGACGGTTCTGTACTACGACACCGTTCAACTCACCCGTCAGGGCGAGGAAAAGACCGCAGTGCGCTTCACCGTGCTGCCGGATGGCAGCGTGACCAACATCAACACTCTCCAGAAATCGCTGGTCAAGTCGCGAGACTGATCACTCCACCACCCCACGCCAGACCATGTCTCAAGGAATCGTTCTGCTGTCGCTGCTGTACTTCCTGCTGGTCCTGCTGGCGCTTGCGTTGGCGATTCGGACCTCGATTCCTGCGCGACTGAAAACCGTGCTGATCCTCGCCTTCATCGCCATGGCGATCGTCACCCACCATGCCTGGGAACGACTGGCAGGCTGGCCGACGAAGCAGCCGCTGCCCGAGCGCTTCCTGTATCACGCCGCCAGCGTCCGCGAGCCGAACGCGGCCACCGGTGACCCTGGCCTGATCCATCTTTGGGCCACCGAGCTGACGCCGGACGGCCCCGCGGCGGAGCCGCGTGGCTACGAGCTGCCGTACACGCCGGAAGACCACAAGCAGATCCAGGACGCCCGCGAGCGCCAACGCCAGCAGGGGCTGCCGCAGATCGGCCGCAAGGCCGGGCCGCGCAACAAGTCCAACGTGGTGTCGGACAACAAGCGCAGTGCCGGTACTGCGAACTTCTCGCTGGCCGATCTGCCTGATCCGGCGCTGCCCGAAAAGTGAGACGCGCCGTCATGAACCTGCGCCTGCTGCCGATCGGTCTTGCCAGCCTGCTGCTCGCCGCCTGCGGCAGCGCACCGGACACGCCGTACTTCCCGCTCGCCTCTGGCCACCGCTGGATCTACGACCTGCATGAAGCGAATCCGCTGGGCGAAAAGACCGAAACCTTCGAGATCACCAGCGCCGGACCGCGCGAGCGCGGCGGCGATACCTACTGGCTGCGCCGCAACAGCCTGGGTACCGAGTACTGGCTGAAGCTCGATGGCGGCAACATCGTGCGCAGCGCGCTCAGGACCACGGTCGAACTGGAACCGCGTGACGATGCGGTGGCGCGTACCGTGCTGCCGATTGCACCGAAGCTCGGTGACAGCTGGGAGCAGCCAAGCCAGCCGTTCATCCTCGAACGCGCCGTGCCATTCCGCGAGCGCTTCCTGCACCACGAGTCGGTGCGCTTCACGCTGGCGATGAAGATCACCGCCGTCGACGAGGAAGTGACCGTGCCGGCCGGCACCTTCAAGCACTGCATCAAGGCCGAGGGCGATGCGCTGATCCACGTGCTGGCCGATCCGCGCCTTGGCGGGTCAGAGGTGGTGGTCAAGCACACCGAGTGGTACGCGCCGGATGTCGGGCTGATCAAGCTGCAGCGAGTCGAGCCGCTGGAAACCACGCAGATCGTCGGCGGCGAAGTGACGATGGAACTGCAGGCCTTCGAGCGCTAACGCCGAAGCATCGGATCAAACCTCGACGCTTGACCTTTCGGCGACGCCCTCCTAGAAACTGGGCTTCGGTCCGGCTGCCGCAGCGCGATTCGCGCATCCGGTGCAACCATGCGCCGGGAACAGCGCCGACGATCAGGAAGCCGCGCCGATCACCGATGCATCCTGCACCTTCACCGGCTTGGCCCCTACCCGCGCCTGCCGCTCGAGCTGGCGACGAATGCGGGCGGCATCGGCGTAGCGGGTCATGGTGCCGTCCGAATCCAGGAACACCATCATCAGGCGGCGGCTCAGCACCGTGGCGTGCATGATCAGGCAGCGACCGGCCTCGTTGGTGAAGCCGGTCTTCTGCAGATCGATCTGCCAGTCGCTGCTGGTGTTGCGAACCAGCCGATTGCTGTTGACGAAGGTCAGCGTACGACCCTTGACCGTGACATCGGCCTCCGGCTGCGTCGAATAGGCACGCAGCAGCGGCTTGGCGTGCGCAGCGCGGATCAGGTGCTGCAGGTCACGAGCGGTCGACTGGCTGCCGTTCGAAAGACCCGCCGTGTCGGCGAAACGGGTCTTGGTCATGCCGAGTGCCCGAGCCCTGTCGTTCATCGCGGCGATGAACGCCGTGCGGCCGCCGGGGTAGTGACGGCCAAGTGCCATCGCTGCGCGGTTCTCGGACGACATCAGCGCCAGCAGCAGCATCTCGTCGCGCCGCAGCTGCGTGCCTACCGACAGCCGCGAATGCGTGTGGCGCTCGGTGTCGACATCTTCCGGGCCGATCTCGAGAACCTCATCGAGCGGCAGGCGGGCGTCCAGCACGACCAGCGCCGTCATCAGCTTGGTCAGCGATGCGATCGGCATGACCGTGTCGGCATTCTTGATCGCCACCAGTTCGCCATTGTCCTGATCGACGACCAGCACGCTGTTGGAGCGCAGCGTCAGGTCATCGATGGCGTCGACGCGGGCTGCATTCCGCGCGCTGCGACGCTTGCGCTTGACGGCCTTGTGCTTCGCGCCGGATATCGCTTTCGACGCCGCCTTGCGGGTCACCCGCTTCGCGGCAACACCGGGCTTGGTGGCAACGCCTGACTTGGCGGCCGGGCGGCTCGACGCGGGCGTCGCCGACGCGGCCTGCGCAGGGCTGACAGCCGCCGTCACCAGCACCGCGAGCATCACGATGACGCCGCCGATCAGGGATTTTGTCGACGGCCGGCGGAGGTTGGGGGCAATCACGATGGCTCTGACTTCCGTTTTGATGAGCGGTCTGTCCCGAAACTGTAGCAATTTGAATGACCTGCTGTCGCCTTTTGCAGTGCTTCCTGACATTCCGGCTACGGCCGTTCATCGGAATCGGACAAGAGACGCCGCCGCCCGCGAACCTTCACGACGGGCAGACAGCAAAAAGCCCGGCATCGCGAGGCGATGCCGGGCCCGTGGCAGCAGTCGGGCTGCGCGATCAGCCGCGCATCTTCACGTCGGTCCAGTTCGGGCTGAGGCTCGATGTGGCACTCGGACGGGCGTCCATGCGCTTGAACCAGGCGGCGATGTTGGCGTTCGCCGGATCGATCGGCTGGCCAAGGTCCTTCGCGAAGTCCATGCAGCAGTACAGGATGATGTCGGCGAGACGGATCTCGTTGCCGACGATGAAGCTGCGGCCGGCGATCAGACCATCGAGCTTCTTCAGCCACTTCTGCGCCGACACCTTCATTTCCGGCGCAGCGACCGGAATGCAGTGCACCCGGTCCTTGAACAGGCCATAGCCTTCGGCGAAGCGGAAGGCGTTGTAGATGTACTCGGTGATGTTCAGTTCGACGCGCCGCTGCCACTGCCGCGATTCCGCACGGGCGAGCGCGTTGGCGCCGACCAGCACCGGCGTCGGATGCAGTTCCTCCAGGTATTCGCAGATGACGACGGTTTCGCCGATCACCGTACCGTCATCCAGTTCCAGCGCCGGCGTCTGACCGCCGGGATTCCGCGCCAGGTAGGCCGGCTGGCGGTTATCGACGGCACCGAGAATGTCGATGTCCATCTTGTCGAGGGTGATGCCCTTCTCGGCCAGGAACATGCGCACGGCGCGCGGGTTGGGGCCGAAGGAATTGATCAGCTTCATGGGTTCTCCTCATCGTGTTGTGGTTTTGGGGGGCGTCGCTGACGTCCGACACTCTTGCTGCCGCTGCAGCGTTCCGATTCGCGCCGGGACGCTGTTCAGCACCTGCAATGCGCGCCGGCATTCTGCCTGCCGGCATCACGGAACAATGCTGATCCGGCAGTGACGAGGGTTCGCCCCTCGCGCGGACCGCATGACGACAAGCGCGCGGGACGCATCAATCCGGCAGCCCGAACGTCACCACGGCATCGCCCTGCCGGAAGCCCCAGATCGCGCTGCCGCCCGCAGCGACGGTGACGTACGGCTTGCCGTCGATCACGTAGGCGATCGGCGGCGCATTGGCGCCGGCGCCGCAGTTGAACTGCCAGAGGCGCTTGCCGGTCTTCGAGTCGAAGGCCGAAAGATGGCCGTCGCCCTCGCCGGTGAACACCACGCCGCCGGTCAGCGCGAGCACGCCCCCGACCAGCGGCTGCGGCGTTTTCGTCGTCCAGGCCAGCTTGCCGTCGCGCCTCAGGTCGATCGCAGCCAGCACACCCCAGCGCTCGCCCTGCGTCGGCTCGGCGGAGAAGTACGGCACTGCCGGCTTGCCATCAGCCGCCGGAATCTCCTTGACCGTGTAGGTGGTCGGCATGTGCATCGCCGCGACGAAGGCCAGACCGCGTGGCGCATCGACCGCGACCGGCGACCAGTTGACGCCGCCGCCGATGCCAGGCGCGATGGTGATGCCGTCCCGCGTCGGCTGCGCGAACAGGTTCTGCTGCGGCACGAAGGCGTCAGACCGGTACAGCAGGCGGCCGTCGGTGCGATCGTGAACGAACATCCAGCCCAGCTTCGAGGCCTGCGCGACGGCCGGAATCCGCTTGCCGCCGACGGCGGCCTCGATCAGCACCGGCGGCGAGGCCACGTCATAACCCCACAAGTCATGCGGCACCTGTTGCCAGTGCCACAGCCGCTTGCCGGTGCGGCCGTCGATCGCGACGAGGCTCGACGTATACAGGTTGTCGCCGGGCCGACCATCGCCATTCATCTGCGGGCTTGGATTGCCGACACCGAAATAGATCGTCCCGGTCGCCGGATCGACGGTCGGCGTCGAATAGATCGAACCGCCGCCGCTCTTCCAGGCATCGCGCCGCGTGTCGGCCTGTGCGCGTTCGGCCGCCAGATCGCGAGTCAGCGGCACGCCACCGGCCCCAGTCGCCGAATAGGCGCCTTCCCAGCCGCCATCCTCGGGCCGGGCGATCGTGTCGAAGCGCCAGACCGGCTTGCCGGTCGCGACATCGAAGGCGGCCAGGAAGCCAACGCCACCGAATGCGCCGGGCAAGCCCACCACGGCACCAAGCGGCGCACCGGGACGGCTGCTGTCCAGATGCAGGCCGTAACCGAGGCCGTTGGCACCCACGATCACGCGACCCTCGAACACCAGCGGCGCAGCGGCCAAGCCGACACCGGAGGCGCCACTGACCTTCTGCGCCTTGAGCTGGTCACCGCTTGCCAGCCCGGCAACCGTTTCCTCGGCGCCATCGTTGCGGGCGACCTCGACATCCCACAGCAGCTTGCCGGTCGCGGCATCGAGCGCGATCAGCCGAGCGTCGACCGTGCCGACAAACACGCGTCCGTTCGCGACCGCCACGCCGCGGTTCGCCGGGCCGCAGCAAATCTTCTCGACGCGCTTGACGTGCTCGTAGCGCCACAGTTCACGGCCGGTCCGGGCATCGAGCGCCACCACGTGGGCACCGGGCAGCGACACGTACATGCGGCCATCGACGACGATCGGCGTGGCCTGGAACGTGCCACTGACGCCGCTCTGGTAGATCCACTTCGGGACCAGCCTGGCTACCGTTTTCGGGTTGATCGCGGTGATGTCGGCAAGACGGTGGTTGTTGGCGTCACGTCCGTAGACGGGCCAGTCGAGCGTCTTGCCTTGCTCTGTTGCCGCAGCCGCCCCAGAAAGCGTCATCAGCGCGATCGCCGTGAGGCGGTGCAGCAAAGTGCGAGGGATCATTTCGGCTTCGATCTCGGGATCGTGGGCAAGGTATCCAGCTCGTAGGCGGGATACAGATGCGTCACCGAGCGTTCGTACTCGGTCTTCAGCACCGCCAGTTGCTGGAAGCGTTCCGGCACCGGCAATTGCAGCACTTCGGGCATGTCCAGACCACGGCGGGCCGCCCCTTGCAGGCCGTCCCTCAGCCAGCGCAGATAGTCGCGGGTCTGGGCGATTCCGGCATGGTCGTGCAGCACCGGTCCATGACCGGGCACCAGCACGGCGAAATCGAGCGAATCTAGGCTGTCCAGCGTGCTCAGCCAGTGCGGAAGATCGGCATTCGGTGTGGTCGGCGTTCGTTCGAAGAACACCAGGTCGCCGGCAAACAGCGTGCGGCTGGCTTCGTCGAACACCATGAGATCGCCATCGGTGTGGCCGCGGGCCGCCATCAGCCGCAGCTTGCGGCCGGCCATGCTGAAGGCACCATCGGCCGCTGCGGCATTCGGCAGGCGAACTTCGGTGTCGCGCATCGCATCGCCGACCAGCCGGTACAGGTTGCCAAGCAGGGCGTCGCCGCTTTGCGTGAGCGTCACCGCCGTGGCCGGCAGGCTGGCGATCGGGATGCCCGGATAGGCCTGATTGCCGAACACATGATCGGGATGCGCATGGGTCAGCAGCAGCTGCACAATCGGCTTGTCCGTCACGCGGGCAATCGCGGCGCGCTGCTGCTCGCCGTAGGCTTTCGACGGCCCGGAGTCGATGACGATGACGCCATCGCGACCGATGATGAAACCGGTGTTGACGATGTTGCCGCCGTTCTCGCGGCTGAAGTTCTCGGTCTTGCCGATCAGCGCATAGACGCCATCGGCGACCTTGCGCGGTTGCAACTGGTAGTCGAAACCCGCAGCACTGGCCAGCGTCGACGCAACGGCCGCGGCCAGCGCCGCCAGCCAGCGCCAGCGGCTCACGGCGTGATCTCGGCGGAAAACTGGTTGCCCTGGATATCGCCGCCGACGACGCGCACCGCACCGCTGCCGTTCAGATCGAAACTCAGCACCGGGTTTTCCGAAATCGGCTCGAAGGTGTTGAGCCGCGCCAAGGTCAGTCCCTTGGCATCGCTGAGCACGATGCGATCGATGTAGAACGCCGGAATGCCATTGGCGAGTCCGGTATCCATCGGGTGAATCACGCGCAGCCGCAGGCGCTGGGTACCACGGCCATCAGCCGGCCACAGGCGGCCGCGAACTTCGTTCAGCCGCGTCTGCCAGACCGGATCAGCACTTCCGTAGCTCGGCGTCGTGCAGCCACCACCGGCGGCGCTGAGCCAGACGCCGCCAAGATGCCAGACGCCATCCCGGGTTCGGGCGGCAGCACGGATCGGCGTCGACTGTTCGACCTTGAAGCGGAACGCAAGGCTCGGTGCCGCGTGCAGCGGCTCGTAGCTCAGGATCTTCTGGATCGGATTGAGGTCGGCGACGACCAGCATTTCCTGGACATCCGCGAGACCTTCGGCGCTGATCTGCACCGGCACGTCGAGCGGATCTTCGGCACTGGCCGGCGCCGTGACCTTGACCCGGGCATCGAACACCACCGGCTGGCCCTTGAAGTAACGGCCGGCGATCGTGCTCCAGGCCGGCGAATTCAGCGGGTCAGCCGGAAGCTCGGCAGCGAACACCGGAAGCGAAATACTCAGCACCACGATCAGCGGCAGCTTCGACATGCAGCCTCCCGGTTACGACTTGTGCCGCCCTCAGCGCAGGCCGGGAGCGTTGTAGTCCATCCCATGGCGTGCGTAGATGGCCTTGATCTCGCCACTCTCGATCAGTTTCGCCATCGCGTTGGCCAGCGCATCGCGCAGCTTCGGGCTGTCCTTCTTAACCGCGATGCCGAGTTCCCAGGCGCCGTGATAGATGCCCTGCAGCACCAGCGGCTGAGGTACCGCGTAGCGTTCCGGACAGCCGTTGTCGTGCATCAGGCCCTGCAGTTCGCCCTTCGGCGCGATCGCGCTGTCGAGCTTGCCTTCGCAGTAAGCCTTGGCAGCTTCGTTCAGCGTTGGGAAACGCTGCACGGCCTTGGCGATGGCGCCGCCGTGATAGTTGGTCAGGTACTGATCGGCAAGCGTGCCGAGTTCCACGCCAACCTTGTGGCCTTCGAGATCATCAAGCGTGGTGTAGCTGCCAAAGCGCTGCGGATCGAACGACACCGCGATCGCTTCACGGTAGTAGACGCCGAAGATCGACACCTTGTCCTGGCGCGCGACGTACTGCGGGTCGGCGCCGACGTGCAGCATCACGTCACCGACCGAACCGCCGACGATGGTGCCGCGCCACAGCTGGTTGCGCAGGTCGTCGTCGAGGTCGTCACCGGGAATGAAGGTGCGGAAGCTCGCCTTCATGCCGAGTGCTGCGGCAAGCGCACGGCCCATGTCGATGTCGACACCGGTGAATACGCCGCCGGTCTCGTTCGAGTACGGCGGGAAGTCGCGGTAAACGATGAACTCGATCGACCCTTTCTTCTGCACCAGGTCAAAGCTGTCGGGATTGTCGTCGTCGGCCTGCGCCAGGCCGATCGTTGACGCGGCCAGCAGCGCCAGTCCTGCGGCCAGCTGATTGAACGCCTTCATCAGTCTTCGACGTGGACGCTGACGAGGTAGCTGCGGATCGCCCAGATCGCCTCTTCCTTGAACACGTCCTTGAATGCCGGCATGTATGTCACGCCGTTGCGGACTGCGCCGTTCTGGACCTTGCCCTTGAAGTATTCATCGGTAGGCTGGTCAGTCGGCAAGTAGCGGAGGTCCGGCGCAATGCCACCGGAAACGGCACCGAGACCGTGGCAGCGTGCACAGTTCTGGTTGAACGCCGACGAACCCAGCTTGATCGCTTCAGGGTTGCCGACGTAGGGATTCTTGTCGACCGGCGCTGCCAGCGGCGGCAGCTTGGAGGTATCGACGGCCTGCGGCGTGACATCGCCATGCGCGAAGGCGACGGCACTGGCGAAACCGAGTGCGGTGACGGCCGCGCGTGCGGCGAGCTTGATCGGATTGCGGTTCATCGTGGGTTCCAGGATTGCGAATGAAATGGACAGTTCCGGCGGCCGGAGGGGGGCCGGAAACGGCAAAGTAAACGGGGCAAGGGATGCAGCCGCGTGAATCGAAAAAGGAGCCCGGAGCACCCGGACTCCTCTTTCGTTCCGCTTATGACTTGGGGTCAGACAGCCTGCGCGCCGTTACTGCTGGGCAACGGTGGCCTTGCCCGACTTGTGCAGCTTGAAGACCCAGAACGAGCCACCCTGGCTGATGTCCTTGACCTTCTTGGCCACTTCACCGCCCCAGAGCGGAACGGCACCACCCCAACCCGACGCGACGCCGACGTACTGTTCGCCATCCATTTCCCAGGTCGTCGGCTGACCGACCACGCCCGAACCGGTCTGGAACTTCCACAGCTCCTTGCCCGTCTTGGCGTCGAACGCCTTCAGGAAGCCTTCCGGCGTGCCGGTGAACACGAGGTTGCCGGCCGTGGTCATCACACCACCCCACAACGGCGCCGGGTTCTTGTATTCCCAGACGATCTTGCCAGTGGCCGGATCGACGGCACGCAGTGCGCCGATGTAGTCGTCATACAGCGGCTTGATCGTGAAGCCGGCACCCAGATAGGCCGCACCCTTCTTGTAGGTGATCGGCTCGTTCCAGATGTCCATGCCCCACTCGTTGGCCGGCACGTAGAACAGGCCGGTCTGGCCCGAATAAGCCATCGGCATCCAGTTCTTGCCGCCAAGGAACGACGGCGCGGCGAACACCGACGAGCCCTTTTCGGCCTTCTGCGGATCGCCGGGACGGTTGTTCGATTCCACCGGACGGCCAGTCTTCAGATCGACACCCGAAGCCCAGGTCTGCTTGGTCACGAACGGGCTGGCTGACAGCAGCTTGCCGTTCTCGCGGTTCAGCACGTAGAAGAAGCCGTTGCGGTCGGCCTTGGCACCGGCCTTCACAGTCTTGCCGTCCTTCTTGTAGTCGAACGAGATGAACTCGTTGACGCCGTCGAAATCCCAGTGATCGTTCGGCGTGCCCTGGTAGCTCCACTCGATCTTGCCGGTGTCGGCGTTGATCGCGACGGTCGAGGTCGAGTACAGGTTGTCGCCCGGACGGGTGAAGGCATTCCACGGAGCCGGGTTGCCGGTGCCGCAGTAGATCTGGTTGGTGTCCGCACCATAGGTGCAGCCCAGCCAGGTGGCAGCGCCGCCGGTCTTCCAGAGATCACCCGGCCAAGTGGCGTTGGTCTTGCCCGAAATGCCGTTTTCCTTGCCGTTCAGGTAGCCCATGTGGCCTTCGACGGTCGGACGCGACCAGACCATCTTGCCGGTCTTGGCATCACGCGCTTCGACGCGGCCAACCACGCCAAACTCGCCGCCGGACACGCCGGTAATCAGCTTGCCCTTCACGATCAGCGGTGCGGCCGTGTACGAGTAGCCGCCCTTGAAATCGTCGATGGTTTCGGTCCAGACGACCTTGCCAGTGTCGGCGTTCAGCGCGACCAGCTTGGCGTCGAGGGTGCCGAAGATCACCAGGTTGTCGTACAGCGCGGCGCCGCGATTGACGACGTCGCAGCACGGCACGATGCCTTCCGGCAAACGGTGCTCGTACGACCACAGCTTGGCACCGGTCTTCTGGTCCAGCGCCCACAGGCGCGAATACGAGCCGGTGATGAAGATCTTGCCGTTATGCACCAGCGCCTGGGTTTCCTGGCCGCGCTGCTTCTCGCCACCAAACGAGAACGACCACGCCGGCACCAGATCGACCACGGTGTCGGAGTTGATCTGCGTCGAACTGCTGAAGCGCTGGCCGGTGGTGCCCATGCCGACCGTCAGCACGTCGTTCGGCGTGTTCTGGTCGTTCAGGATCATCGCGTCGGTCACCGGGCCTGCGAAGGCCGACGAGACACTGGCAGCAAGTGCGAGGCCGACCAGCGCCTTGAAGCGGGCTCCGGCCGTGTTGCGAGCTGTTGCGTAACTGGACATTTTTAGTTTCTCCTCAAGCTTTGTTGTGTACTGGTGTGGCGAAAAGCAGGTGTCACCGGCGCGCCGGGAAGCACGATCGGTGCCAGTCAATCGATGTGCAATGCAGCAACACCGCGCGCCCGGAGAAATCTTCCCGCCCGCTCGATGCTGCACGACAAATCATTGAAATTATTGGCGAAAATTCCTCCATCCGACGGGCGCCTTGCAGCCCGATCCGCAGTGACCCAAGCACCGGCGCCCTGATAAGCGGCCACATCTTAAGGAGCTGTCTCCAGCGAGGGACAGCCTTGCCAGTGCTGTCACATTGCCGGGACGAACTCCTCGTCTGGCTCATCCACGACACAGCGGTTCCGGGCGGGTGGCAAGTGAAACACCGTTGCCGATGGAAGTCCCTACCTACCCGGCAGCCATAAAAAAACCGGGCGCAAGGCCCGGTCAATTTGGCGCAAGGAGAGGTTCGCTTTCGGAACGGCGCCTCAGAACGACAGGAACGTGCCGACGTTGAAGTTCAGCGCTTCGTTCTTGCCGCCGAGGTGGTTCTTGGCTTCGATTGAAGTCACTTCACCGACCAGGGTCAGGTTCTTGGTCAGCGAGTGATAGACGCCACCGGTGACCTTCTTGTTCGACTTCACCAGTGTCGACGCCGCTTCGCCGTTGGCACGGTCAAGATTCGATTCGCCGTAGTTGATGCCGAACTTGGTGGCGCCCAGCTTGTACGTCGCCTGCGCAAGGAAGCCGTCCGACTCGCGCTTGCCGAGACCCGCGGCGCTGGCGTCGCCGAGCAGGAACAGCGCAGTGGTACCGACGCCGTCACCCAGGTAGTACCAGCCGGCGAACTCGAAGTCGGCGATCGACACCTTGCCGCCGAAATCGACGGCCGATGCGGTGTAGCTGACGTCCCCCAGCGGGCCCTGATCATTCTGCTTCTGGGTCAGACCGGAAGCCGACAGATAGACCTTCGCACCGCTGAGCTCGGTGGTGTACGTCACCTTGCCGTGGAAGCCCGGAGCCGACTTCTGGTTGACTGCGCCAGCGACCGGGTTCAGCGGGTCGTAGATGCCCACGGTCGCCTTCAAGCCCGAGAAGTCCGGCGTCGAGTAATTGATCTGGGCCAGCGTGTCGGTGTAGAGGTAGCCGAGGCCGATCGAGCCGAGCGTGGTGTTGGCCGGCGCACCGCCAGCAGCCGCGCCTGCGGCACCTACGCCCGGGATGGTGATGTCATTGATGATCGCGTCGAAGCCGAACAGGCCAAAGTTGCGACCGAACAGGAACGTGCCGATGTCCTTGTTGCCGAAGGTCAGATAGACCTGACGAACGTCGAGGCCGGTGGTGGCAAGGCCGACGTTGCTGCCGATCGGTGCGCCCTGCTGCAGGTTCGGGCTGCCGCCATCATTGCTGCTGACGCCCGGGTAGAAGCCGAAGTGCGCTTCGATGTCGAGACCCGCCTGCTGGGTGATGACGCCGAACGACAGCGCCGCGGGCAGCAGGCCGTTGGAGATGCTGGAGTTGTTGCCGGCAGAACCGTTCTCGGTGCAGGCGAGGCCGCCACCGATCAGCGACGCGTTGTTCTCGCAGCTGGAATAGATGTAGTGGACGTTGATGTTGCCGTTGACGGTGAACTTGTAATCACCGGCATTGAGTTCGAGCGCGCTGGCGCCCGTGGAGGACAGCAGAGCCACTGCGGCTGCAATCAGGTTTCGCTGCTTCATCTTGGACATTTTTTAATTCCCCAATATTGTCGAGAGGTACCGCATGGACGTTCGCTGCTGCGAACCCCCATCCGGCGCCGCCCCACTTCCTCTTCAGCTGCAGCAGCTATGGACCAGTCTGTTGACCGCTGGCCTGCAACCCGCTGCAACCCGCACAAGTGTGACGACGAGCCCCGAGGAGCAATCGACATGCCAAATCAGGAACACTTCCCAAGGCACTGAATGGAGTGATGTTTATGTCAATTGCCCGGCCTGCACGCGTCTGCACGCGTCTTCAGCCTGTTTCATTGAAGGGACGACCTTCGAGTCACAGGCGTTACAGCCGGTGGTGACAGATGCGCCGATCAGAGCGGCGGATGCAGTGGCAGCCGTACCGAGATCGTCGTGCCTTCACCGGGCAGCGAATCGATGCGCAAGGTCGCACCGAGCGTTTCAGCGCGTTCGATCATGCCCAACAGCCCCAAGCCGACCCGATCGCCATCGGGCTTCGCACGGCGACGCGCCTCGCTGCCGCCGCCGAAGCGGAGATCGGCAGGCAGACCGCAGCCGTCATCGGAGATGCGCAGATGCAGCGCCGCATCAACATCGCGGCACAGCATCACGCTGACTCGCCGGGCCCGTGCATGGCGGGCAATGTTGACCAGCGCCTCCTGCGCGATGCGGTACAGATAGACCTGCACCAGCCCTTCGCCGGCAACCCGCTCGACGTCGATCCGCACCTCGAAGCGAATGTCAGGGCAACGGCCGGACCAGTCGGCGACCAGGCTTTCCAGCGTCGGGCCGAGTCCGAACTCGTCAAGCCCGGCCGGGCGCAGTCGTGCGAGCAGCAGATGCAGGCCGTCGTAAAGACTGCCGATGCCGCTACGAATGCCTTGAGTGCGCACGGAAAGCTCCGGCGCCGCGAGGGCGACACGCTGGTGCAGCAGTGCGGCTTCGGCATCCATCGCTGCAAGGCTCTGGCCGATCTCGTCGTGCAGTTCGCGCGCGATTGACCGCCGCTCGCGCTCCTGAACTTCCAGGCTGTGCCGCAGCAGTCGCTGGTTGTCGGAGCGGGCCTGCTCAAGGCTCTGGCCGAGTTCGACCACGCCATCGATGATCGTCCTCAGCTCCGGGGTCGTGGCCTTCGGCAAGCCCGGGTGCAGATCGCCCCGACCGATGCGGCCAAGCGCATCGCGGATCAGGTCGATCGGCTTCAACGCGCGCCAGACGGAAAACACGACGACCGCATTGGTCAGGAAGCCGATGGCCACGATCAGCAGCAGCAAGGGACGCGCCTCGTTCCATGCCTCAAGAATCTCGTCGGCCGGATCGGAATGGATCAGCACTGGCTGCCGCTGACCATCGATAGTCGGCAGTTCGACGCGCAAGGCGCGCGGCGCGGTCGTGACATGGGCGATGAACCAGTCGGGAACCGAATCGTCGATCGCGGCCGGACAAGGCCGCTGGCTGCCCGCGGCATCCGCGCCGTCCCGCGCCACGCAGAGATGACGCGTGTGATCGAAGACGCTGATCAGCACCGGCAGAACGGTCTGATCGGTGGCCTCGGCAGGAATCGCCTTGTCGTCGAGCAGATTGCTCGCCAGCCGCATCACCGCGTCGATTTCGCCCTGTACGGCGCGCTTGGAATTGCCCAGCACCGCGTAGACCGCCAGCAGCAGCACCACACCCAGCAGCAGTCCGATCGACAGGCTGAGCCGGGTCTTCAGATCAAGCCGCGTCATCAGGGCGCGCAGCAGGCC
This sequence comes from Gammaproteobacteria bacterium, assembly GCA_026398875.1. Classification (GTDB taxonomy): domain Bacteria; phylum Pseudomonadota; class Gammaproteobacteria; order Nevskiales; family Nevskiaceae; genus Nevskia. Next base: position 292,641 of record JAPLSB010000024.1, read on the forward strand.
TCGCGGGCCGCCGGCCGATGCCTCCGATTGATCGACGGCGAGCTCAGACACGCACGATGCCGGCAACGATGGCCAGGCGCGCCATCTCCGCCGCCGAGCGCAGGCCGAGCTTCACGCGGATCTGCGAGTAATGGTTGGAAACGGTCTTGCCGCTGATGCACAGACCACTGGCGATGTCACGCACCGAACGCCCTTCGGCCACCTGACGGAAAATCTCGAACTCCCGCTGCGAAAGACTGTGCAAGGCATCGTTCGGCTTGCGCTGATTGGCGCGGGCATGCGCGAGATCCGGCGACAGGAATTCCCGGCCACGCGCCACCGCATCGACGGCGGCCACCAAGGTATCCGGCGCCGAACGCTTCGACACATAGCCCAGCGCACCGGCCGCCATCGCCCGATCGACAAACATCGGCTCTTCATGAACGCTGAACGCCAGCGCCCGCAGGTCCGGCTGCCGCGCGCGCAGGCGGCGCAGCAGTTCGATGCCACCGACCCCGGGCAGCGACAGATCAATGATCACCACATCCGGCGCGCACTCCAGAAAGCGTCGGTAGCCCGCTGCGGCAGAGGCCGCTTCGGCCACCACCTGGTACTCCGGCGCGCACTCGAGCAACTGCCGGTAGCCGGCACGGACCACCGCGTGGTCATCCACCAGCAGGATTCGAATCATGTGCTGCCTCCTCAGGCAAGGTGCGCTCGATGCGGCGCTTGATGACGGGTCTTCACCTCAAAACAACGAGGCCCGGGTGAGCATCACCCGGGCCTCGTGTCACTGACAACTGCTGACGGCCATCCGAAGACGGCCGAGACCCGATCAGTAGGCGATGCAGACCGACTTGGTTTCGAGATAGTTGTTCAGCACGTGATGACCCATCTCGCGGCCCCAGCCCGACTGCTTGTAACCGCCGAACGGCATCGAGGCGTCGAAGACGTTGTAGCAGTTGACCCAGACGGTGCCGGCACGCAGGCGCGGCACCAGCTTGTGGATCTTCGACACGTCCTGCGACCAGATGCCGGCCGCCAGACCGTAGACGGAGTCATTGGCACGGCGGACCAGTTCGTCGTCCAGATCGGTGAAGCGGCTGGCCACCAGCACCGGCCCGAAGATCTCTTCCTGAACGACCTTGGCGCTGTCGGCGACGTTGACCATCAGGGTCGGCTCGACGAAATAGCCTTCGTTGCCCCAGCGGCTGCCGCCGGCGGCCAGCGAAGCGCCTTCGGCCGGACCGGCCTTCAGGTAGCCGCTGACGCGATCAAGCTGGTTCTGCGAGACCAGCGGGCCGAGCTGGGTCGACGGATCGAGACCCGGACCGACCTTCAGGCCCTTGGCATATGCGGCGATGCCGGCAATGACTTCGTCGTAGACCTTGTCCTGGATGAACAGGCGCGAGCCGGCGCAGCAGGTCTGGCCCTGGTTGAAGAAGATCGCGCTTGCAGCGCCCGGGATCGCCTTCGACAGGTCGGCGTCGTTAAGGATGATGTTCGGCGACTTGCCGCCGAGTTCCAGCGTCAGCTTCTTGAGGTCGTTGGCGGCGGCCTTGACGATCAGCTTGCCGACTTCGGTCGAACCGGTGAACGCGACCTTGTCGACGCCAGGGTGGCCGGCCAGCGGCGCACCGGTGGTTTCACCGAAGCCGGTGACCACGTTCAGCACGCCCTTCGGCAGGCCGGCTTCCTGGATCAGTTCGGCCAGACGCAGCGCGGTCAGCGGGGTTTCTTCGGCCGGCTTCAGTACCACGGTGCAGCCGCAGGCCAGCGCCGGAGCGAGCTTCCAGGCCGCCATCAGGATCGGGAAGTTCCACGGAATGATCTGGCCAACGACGCCGATCGGCTCGCGCTTGGTGTACGCGTGATATTCGGTGCCCGGGGTAAACGGCACCGACAGGTCCAGCGTGTTGCCTTCCGACTTGGTGGCCCAGCCGGCCATGTAGTGGAAGATATCGGCGGCCAGCGCGACATCCGCAATCTTGGCGACGACGACCGGCTTGCCGTTGTCCAGCGATTCCAGTTCGCCGAGTTCGTCCTGGTGCTTCAGGATCAGGTCGCCGATGCGATGCAGCAGCTTGCCGCGATTGGCCGGCGACATCTTGCGCCACTCGCTGTTGTCGGCGAACGCGCGCCGGGCGGCAGCCACGGCAGCATTGACGTCTTCCTTCGAACCGCTCTGCGCGTGAGCGACAACCTGGCCGGTAGCCGGATTGTAGACCTCGAAGGTTTCGCCCGAAGTCGAATTGACCCAGGCGCCGTCGATCAGGATCTGCTTCGGCGTGCTGATGAACTTGCGGGCAGCTGCGCCCAGTGCTTCAAGACCCTTTGATCCATCCATTGCTGATCTCCTCGTAATCGTTATTTCAAATGACATGAGTGCCTGCGACAGCCCGGCCTGATCATGTGTTGTCGATGATCAGCGGCCCGACTGCGTCGCGACGGCCTCGCGATGGCAAGAAGCAAGCCATCCGGACGTGACCGCGCAAAGTGCTGAAGACCCACGACTTTCAGTGCCAGGTCGCAGCACATCTATCCTGCGCTGTCTCAGGACCGATGCGCCAGACAAAACCGCTGTCGCGGCGGTGACACAGTATTTGCCCCCTATGCCGTCGCGTGACGACCGTTTACGAACGGCACGCTCTCGTTGACGCGGTGTCCACGCGCGACTACCGTCCGGTGGCACCAGTGTTGCTTCCGGCGCGCCGGCAACCCACTGGGACGATCTGGTCGCGTGAAGACAATCAATAAGCCTCGGCATCGAAGCCGCACGAGGCGTTCGACATGAGGTGCGAGGAGATGGGCGACAACGCGGCGGTGCAGCACGCCAATGGCGTGTTGCGCGCAATCAACGGCGGTCTTGTCAGCAAGGCCGGATTCGATGAAGCGATCCGGGTGTCCTGGCAACGCTGCCTGAACGAGTTCCAGCTCGACCCGGCTCGGCTGCATGCACCGAGTGTCATCGATTCCAGCAACCTCAAGGACCTCCAGGAACGCCACGACGAACTGGTGGAGATCGCCCGTGCCGAGATCGACACGCTGTATGACCAGATCAGCGGCTCCGGGTACGCGCTGCTGCTGACCGATGCCAAGGGGATCATCCTGACCGACAAGGTCGATCCCACGCTCAACAAGATGTTCCGCAGCGCCGGCCTGCTGGTTGGCGCCGAATGGAGCGAGAAGAGCGAGGGCACCAACGGCATCGGCACCTGCATCGCCGAAGGCCGGGCGATCACCGTCCATCGCAACGATCACTTCCGTGCCCGGCACATCGGCCTGTCGTGTTCTGGCGCCCCGATCCGCGACCTGAACGGCGAACTGATTGCCGTGCTCGATGCATCGTCAGTCGGCAGCCACGACACGCGCGCCAGCCAGATGCACACGATGGCGCTGGTCAACACCTCGGCACGGATGATCGAGAAGTGCCTGTTCCTGCGCCGCTGCCAGCCGTATCGAGTGCTGCGCTTCCACAGTCGTCCGGAGTTCGTGAACCTGCTGCACGATGCCGCACTGGCGCTGTCCGAGGATGGCCACATCGTCGCCGCCGACGACATGGCCGTGTCGCTGCTGTCGGAACCGAGTCGCGCCAGCCTGATCGGGCGGCCGGTCAGCGAGCTGTTCGACATTGGCGAAATGGAGCTTGCCCAACTGATCAACACGCGGATGGCGCTGATGCCGGTGCGCGATCAGCGCTACGGCCGCCGCTTCTTCGTGACGCTGGCGCCACCGCAGCTGATCGGTCGCATCGATGCCCAGAGCGACCGTGCCCGGCGACCGCCCAGCGAACGGGTGCAGATCGTTCCCGCACCGTCGGCCAATGCCTTGTCGCTAGCCGACCTCGCCGGCCAGGATCCGCAGATGCTGCACAACATCCGGGCCGCGCGGCGGCTGGCCGACACGCGGGTGCCGATCCTGATCCAGGGCCCGACCGGGTCCGGAAAGGAAGTGTTCGCGAAGGCCATCCACCTCGCCAGCATCCGCGCGGCCCAGCCATTCGTCGCGGTCAATTGCGCAGCGATTCCTGAAACGCTGATCGAGTCGGAATTGTTCGGCTACAAGTCTGGCGCCTTCACTGGCGCCCGCAAGGAAGGCATGCGCGGCCGCATCCAGCAATCGAGCGGCGGCACGCTGTTCCTCGACGAGATCGGCGACATGCCGCTGAACCTGCAGACCCGCCTGCTGCGTGTGCTGGAGGAACAGGAAGTGGTGCCGCTGGGCTGCGAGCAGGCAGTGAAGGTGGAGTTGTGCGTGGTCAGCGCTTCGCATCGCGACCTCCGCGAGATGATAGCCAAAGGCACGTTCCGCGAAGATCTTTACTACCGCCTCAACGGCATGACGCTGGAACTGCCGGCGTTGAAGGACCGGGTCGATGCCGAGTCGCTGATCCGCCGTTTCATCGCGCTCGAAGCCCGGGCTGGCGAAGCGGTTTCGATCGAATCCGACGCCTTCGAATGCCTGCTGCGCCACGACTGGCCCGGCAATATCCGCGAACTTCGTAACGTCATCCGCACCGCGCTGGCGATCTGCGAAGACGGCGTGGTCCGCATTGCCGATCTTCCGCGCAGCTTCCAGACCGCCAACGCGCGGGCCCTGCCAGCGACGGCGTCGAAGGCCTTGCCACCTGCCGAAGCACCGGCGCTGCAGGCAGCGACTGCAGTCAACCCGCTGGAGGCTGCCGAAAAGGCTGCGATCCTGAGGGCTGTCGAAACCAATCAGTGGAACATGACGATGACCGCCCGCGATCTCGGCATGAGCCGCAACACGCTGTATCGCAAGTTGAAGCGCCACGCGATTCCGCTTGGCGAAGCACGTCGCGACGATCTGTCCCGGATGTGACACAGCGACTGATTCCCGACACCGCAATACCCGTCTTCGTCGTCGCGTGCGATGCCGGAAAACGGCTTGATCCGAGCTTCAAAATCGCCTTAAAGTCCAGCTGTGACAAAGACTTGCAGGTTTGCAATCGCGATGATTGATAGAGACGATTGGGAACTTGACCTGACGTGGCATAGTCTCTGCACTGCCGCATCGTCCTTTTAAGGGCATGCGGCACACCACTGCGAACAAAATGGAGGATTGATCATGCGTTGGACGACCCCGAGCTTCACCGAAATGCGTTTTGGCATGGAAGTGACGATGTACATCCTGAACCGCTAAGTCTTCCGGGCCATGCCCGACCGGGTCATTCCGGACGGCGCAGACCCGATAGCGGCAGATGCAGAATGGGGCCCCCGGAAACGGGGGCTTTGTTTTGCGAGACGATTTCTTGGCTGCAGCGCAGCAATTGCCGCTGCATCCCGGCAGAACCATGGTCATGAAAATCAAGATTCTGGGCTCCGCAGCGGGCGGCGGATTCCCGCAGTGGAACTGCAATTGCGAGACCTGCGACGGCTGCCGCACGCAGCGCCTGCGGACGCTTGCTCGCACGCAGTCGTCGATCGCCGTGTCGTCGAACGGCAGCGACTGGGTGCTGATCAATGCATCACCCGACATCCGCCAGCAGATCCTGTCGAACCCGGAACTGCAGCCGAACCGCAGCCTGCGCGATACCGGCATCAAGGCGGTATTCCTGATGGACGCGCAGATCGACCACGTGACCGGCCTGCTGATGCTGCGCGAATCGCGCGTGCGCCTGCCGATCTACTGCTCGGCGCGGGTCAAGGCCGATCTCACCAGCGGCTTTCCGATCTTCAACATTCTCGAACACTACTGCGGTGTCGACTGGCACGAGGTCAAGCCGGACGGCAGCGCGTTCACCGTGCCCGAGATCGCTGGCATCCAGTTCGAACCGTTCGCGCTGACCTCGAAGGCACCGCCGTACTCGCCGCATCGCGCAGCACCGGCAGCGGGGGACAACCTCGGGCTGGTGATCCGCAATACCGTCACCCACGCGTGCGCGCTGTACGCACCCGGGCTGGGCGTGATCGAGCCACCGGTCGAGCGGGCGATGCGTGAAGCCAGCCTGATCCTCGTCGACGGCACCACCTGGACCGACGACGAGATGAGCCGTCGCGGCGTCGGCAAGAAGCTGGCGCGCGAAATGGGCCACCTGTACCAGTCCGGCCCCGGTGGCATGCTCGAAGTGCTGGCGGCTTATCCGCAGGCGCGCCGCGTCTTGATCCACATCAACAACACCAATCCGATCCTCGTCGAGGATGGCCCCGAGCGAGCCGCCGTTCGCGCCGCCGGTGTCGAAGTGGCACAGGACGGAATGGTGTTCGAGCTGTAGCCGCCACAACCTGCAGGAGGAGCCGTCAGATGAATGCAGCCGTCGCAACGCACGACCTGCCGTGGACCCGCGAAGAGTTCGCCGCACGCCTCAAGGCTTTCGAGCCGTACTACCACATCCATCATCCGTTCCAGCGGGCGATGAACGAAGGCCGGCTGTCCAAACAAGCCGTGCAGGGCTGGGTGCTGAACCGCTTCTATTACCAGACGGCGATCCCGAACAAGGACGCCGCCCTGCTCGCCAATTGCCCGGATCGCGAGGTCCGCCGCCGCTGGATCCAGCGGATCATCGACCATGACGGCAACGACGAAGTCGAGGGCGGCATCGAGCGCTGGGTCCGCCTCGGCATCGCTGTCGGCCTGAACCGCGACGACATCGTCAGCCATCGCCACGTGCTGCCCGGCGTCCGTTTCGCAGTCGATGCCTACGTGAACTTCGTGCGCCGTGCGTCCTGGCAGGAAGGCGTGGCCTCGTCGCTGACCGAGCTGTTCGCGCCCAGCATCCACAAGGAGCGCATTGCCGAATGGCCGAAGCACTATCCGTGGATCGAGAACAGCGGGCTGGACTACTTCAAGGGCCGCGTCCAGGAAGCGCACCGCGACGTGCAGCACGGTCTTGGCTTGACGCTCGACCTGTTCCGTACCCGCGCCGAACAGGAACGCGCGCTGGAACTGCTTAAGTTCAAGCTCGACATCCTGTGGACCATGCTCGATGCGATGACCATGGCCTATGTGAAGAACGAGCCGCCATATCACTGCGTCGAAGGCTTCCGCCAAGGCATGACGGCAGCCGAGATCAGCGGAGCGATCCATGTCTGATGCGTACGAGAAGAAGATCGAGTACGCAACCGACTACAAGCCGCTGCACGATGGCCCGCTGAAGCTGGCCCGCGGCCACCGCATCCAGTACGAGACCGTGCAGGGCTGCGACGTGCTGCTCTACCCGGAAGGGGTGGTGCAGCTCAGCGAATCGGCGGCGATGATCCTGAAGACGGTCGACGGTCAGAAGACCGCCACGGACATCGCCACCGCGTTGATGGCGCAGTTCCCCGAAGCCGGCGACATCTCCGGCGATGTGAAGAGTTTTCTGGAGGTAGCCCATGCACGAGGGTGGATCGCCTGACCCGGTCGTGATGCCGGCCATCAAGCCGCCGCTGTGGCTGCTTGCCGAGCTGACCTATGCCTGCCCGCTGCAGTGCGCGTATTGCTCCAACCCGGTCGACTTCAACGGCCATGGCAAGACCATGGACACCGAAACATGGCTGCGCGTGCTGCGTGATGCCCGCTCGATGGGGGCGCTGCAGCTCGGCCTGTCCGGCGGCGAGCCGCTGGTACGGCAGGATCTTGAAACGCTGGTCGCCGAAAGCACGAAGCTCGGCTACTACTCGAACCTGATCACCTCCGGTATCGGCATGGATGCGGCGCGTGCCCGTTCGCTGAAGGCGGCCGGGCTTGATCACATTCAGGTCAGCTTCCAGAGCAGCGAAGCGAATCAGAACGACGAGATCGCCGGCATGCGCGCCTACGCGCACAAGCTGGACATGGCGCGCGCCGTCAAGGCCGCCGGCTTTCCGATGGTGCTGTGCTTCGTCCTGCATCGCGACAACCTGCATCGCCTGCGCGAGATGCTGGACCTCGCGATCGAACTCGAAGCCGACTACGTCGAACTGGCGACCACGCAGTACTACGGCTGGGCGCTGCTGAATCGCGATCGCCTGCTGCCGACGCTCGAACAGGTCCGCGAAGCCGAAGGAGTCGCCAACGAATACCAGGCGCGGCTCAAGGGCAAGATGGACATCTACTTCGTGGTGCCGGACTACTACGAGAAGCGCCCGAAGCCGTGTATGAACGGCTGGGGCTCGGTGTTCCTGCTGGTGACGCCCGACGGCACCGCCCTGCCCTGTCACGCTGCGCGTCAGCTGCCGGGCTTCGAATTCCCGAACGTGCAGACCGCCTCGATCAAGGAAATCTGGCAGGCGTCGGATGCCTTCAACCGCTTCCGTGGCTTTGGCTGGATGAAGGAGCCCTGCTCGTCGTGCCCGGAGAAGGAAAAGGACTTTGGCGGCTGCCGCTGCCAGGCCTTCCAGTTCACCGGCGATGCCGCCGCCACCGATCCGGTCTGCGACAAATCGCCGCTGCGTCATCTGGTTGACGAGGCGGTGTCGAGCGCACGCAGCACCACGGTCGAAAAGCCGATCATCTTCCGCAATCCGAAGAACTCGGATCGCCATACCAAGAAGCCGGCCGATATGGCCAGCCCCACGTGAGGAGCCGTAACCGATGATCAAGGTCAGCGTGATGTACCCCAACAGTGCCGGTGCCAAGTTCGACATCGACTACTACGTGAACAGCCACATGCCGATGGTGAAGAGCAAGGTTGGCGCGGCGCTGAAGTCGATGGCGGTCGAATCCGGGCTGGCCGGCGGCGCACCCGGGGCACCGCCAACCTATATCGCGATGGGCCATCTGTACTTCGACTCGGTCGATGCCTTCCAGACCGCGTTCGGCCCGCCGTCGGCCGAGATCCTGGCCGACATCCCGAACTACACCAACACCCAGCCGGTGCTGCAGATCAGCGACGTCAAGCTGTAAGCCACGCCGGGCGCCGGCCCGACTTCGAGTCGGGTCGGCGCCCGATGACCCTGTGTTAAGTTCAAGGCTCGTCTCACTCGCGGCTTCGTGCCAGCGCACCGTCCAGCCTGCCTGACGGCTTGCGCTGAGTGCCGCCGACTCCGCGTCCGACTCCGGAGCCCCAGCCCTTGAACCTGTTCGCCGAATGGAGCACTGCCCTGCAGGACGTGCTGTCCGCGTTCCTCGGCAAGGCCTCGCAATTCCTGCCCAAGCTGATCGGCGCGCTGTTGCTGCTGCTGGTCGGCTGGCTGATCGCCCGCTTGCTGCGTTCGATCGGCACCAATGTGGTGATGACCGTAGAGCGTGTGCTGTCGCAGTCCTCGATCGCCCGTACCGGCGCGAGCGTCAAGCTGCCGCTGATCTCGGCGCGTCTGCTCGGCGGCATCCTGTTCTGGCTGGTGCTGCTGTTCTTCGTCACGGCTGCCACCGAGGTCATGGGCCTCGGCATCTTCACGTCATGGCTGGCGCAGCTGGTCGGCTATCTGCCGACGGTGGCCGCCGGTGGTTTGATCATCATCGTTGGCGTGCTGGCCGCTCGCATGGCGCGGCAACTGGTCGAAGCGGCGCCAATCGGCGAGGTCCGCGCCCAGCGCGAGCTGCTCGGTAGCATGGTTCAGGCGGTGATCCTGATCACCGCGATCCTGGTCGGCGCGGACCAGATCGGCGTCCGCGTCACCTTCGTGGTGATCATGGCGGCGGTGATCGTCGCGGCACTGGTCGGCGCTGCAGCACTGGCGGTCAGCCTCGCCTCGCGCAGCTATGTCGCAAACCTGATCGGCAGCCACTACCTGCGCCAGACCTACGCGATTGGCCAGCAGGTCAGAGTCGACGGTTACGAGGGCAAGATCCTCGAGATGTCGGCGACCAGCCTGGTATTGGAGACCCGCGACGGCCGGGTCAGCCTGCCGGCAAAACTGTTCAACGACGCGCCGATCGTGCTGCTCATCGATCGCCCGGCCGATGGTTCGACGCAGGGTGATCGCCGTGGCTGAAGCCGCCAGCCTGTCGCTGGCTTTCCTCGAAGCCCATCCGGTCGACGCCGCGCGGGTGCTTGAACGGCTGGCACCGAGTGTCGCGGCCGACCTGCTGGAATCGATCCCGCAGCGCCTCGCCGCCCCGGTGGCTCGACAGATGCTGCCGCTGTTCTCGGCACGGGCAATGGACCGGCTGGCCGACGACAGCGCCGCCGGCCTGCTTAGGGCGATGGGGCCGCAGGCGGGGGTTGCCGTGCTGCGGCAGATGCCGACCACCCGCGCTGACACGCTGCTGGCGCTGCTGCCGGCCGGTCATGCAGTGACGTTCCGGCTGCTGCTCGGCTATCCGGAAAACACCGTTGGCGCCTGGGCCGATCCGCACGCGCTGGCACTGACCCCGAACGTCAACGCCGGTTACGCGATCGAGCGGCTGCGCGAAACCGAGCATGAACACGACGCGCTGTATGTCGTCGATCACGATCAACGCCTGCTCGGCGTGATCGCACTGGTCGAGCTGCTGCGGGTGGCACCGGACATGGCTCTGCGCCGGATCATGCGGCCGCCGAGCGTCACCGTGCCGGCGCAGTCGCTGATCGGCGCGATGCGTGACCACCCGGGCTGGGCCAGCGATCGCGCGCTGGCTGTGGTCGAACGCGGCGAACGCTTCGCCGGCGTGCTCTGGCAGTCGGCGCTGGCGCTGGCATTGGCACCGTCGACGGTCCGCGAACGGGGCCACACGCCGGCCGATGCACTGTCGCTGCTCGCCAATGGCTACTGGTCCGGCGTTTCCGGCTTGATCGACGTCGTGGTGTCCTGGCTGCCCGGCGGTCCGCGCCCTGTCGATGCCGGCCAAGGGGAGACCACGTCATGAGCGTCGAGACCGCATCGGCGGCACTGACACTGCGTTACCTGCTCGATTACCCGCGTGAAGCGGCACGGCGGCTTGAACGGCTGCCGCCGGACGAAATCGCCAGCGTCTTCGCGAGCCAGCCGCTGCAGGTGCTGATGCCGGTCTGGCGCGGCCTGACCGGCGACATCGAGCAGTCGGTGCTGCCGTTGCTGCCCGCGCGGATTGCCCGTCACATCCTGACCGAGCTGGAACCGACCGAAGCCGTTGCGCTGCTCAACCGGCTTGGCGAAAACCAGCGCGGCCAGTATCTGGACTTGCTGAACCCGGAAGTCGCCGACGAGCTTCGCGCCAGCATGCAGCGCTTGCCGGATTCGGCAGGTGCGCTGATGGATCCGCGTTTTCTTGCCTTCGACGACGCACTGCCGGTCGCCGAGACCCTGGCCCGCCTGCGTCGCGCTGGCCGCCGCGGCGTGCGCGAGATCTATCTGATCGGTGATGGCGGGCGGCTCGAAGGCCGTGTCGAAATCCAGGATCTGGCGCTGGCCGAACTGGACCAGACGCTTGCCGATCTGCGCCAGCCGATCATCGCCGTTGTGGACGACAGCGTGCCGCGCGAGGAGGTCGTCGACCTGCTGGAGCAGCACGAAGCGCTGACCGAACTGCCGGTGATCGATTTCAGCGGCCGACTGATCGGCGTGATCCATCAGGGCGAACTGGTCAATGCGATGCAGGAGGAAACCAGCCTCGACATCCAGACCATGGTCGGCGCCTCGAAGGACGAGCGGGCGCTGTCGTCGCCGCTGTTCGCGGTTGCCAAGCGCCTGCCCTGGCTGCAGATCAACCTGCTGACTGCCTTCCTCGCGGCATCGGTCGTCGGCCTGTTCGAGGACGTCATCGCCAAGTACACCGCACTCGCGGTGCTGCTGCCGGTGGTCGCCGGGCAAAGCGGCAACGCGGGCGCGCAGGCGCTGGCGGTGACCATGCGCGGCTTGATGCTGCGCGAGATCAGCATCCGTCACTGGCCGCGCGTGGTCGCCAAGGAAGTCAGCGTCGGGCTGCTGAACGGACTGGGCATCGCGCTGACCACGGCCATCGGCGTCTACCTGTGGAGCCGCTCGATCGGACTGGTGCTGGTGATCGCGACCGCGATGGTGATCTCGATGGTTGCTGCCGGCTTTGCTGGCGCGCTGGTGCCGATCACCTTGCGCCGCTTCGGTCAGGACCCGGCGCAGTCGTCGTCGATCATCCTGACCACGGTCACCGACGTGGTCGGATTCTTCTCGTTTCTCAGCATCGCGACGCTGTTTTCGCGGCTACTGTGAGCCGCCTCACCTGGCGACCGTTCAGGTTCATGACATGTTCAGCCGCCGAGCCTAGTCTTCACGCACACCGATCCGCACCGTGGCACAGCAACGGCAGCAAGGATCGGGAACCTGGAGATGGAACATGAGCATCAAATCGCTGTTCACCGCTGTCCTGCTGCTGGTTAGCGCCGTGTCGGCAGTGCCGGCGTCGGCCGCCGACGTCGGCGTGTCGATCAACATCGGCCAGCCCGGCTTCTATGGCCGCATCGATATCGACAACGCCCCGCGCCCGCGGATCATCTACCGCGAGCCGGTGATCATCGAGCGCCGCACGATCATCGAGCAGCCGTACTACGTCCGCGTGCCGCCGATTCATCGCCGGAACTGGCGCCGCTACTGCAGCCGCTACGACGCCTGCGGCCGCCCGGTCTACTTCGTCGACAACGCCTGGTACAACAACGTCTATGTGCCGCACTACCGCGGCCGGCATGACCACCGCAACGGCCGTCACGACGACCGGCGCGACGACCGGCGCGACGACGACCGTGGCCGTGGCCGCGGCAATCGCCGTGACTGAACCCGGCCCGGTCTGACCGGCAGCAAGCAGCGAAGCCCGGCGCCCACGCCGGGTTTTTCGCATGTCAGGCAGGCACGCCGCTTCCAGACAGCAGGAATGCTGCGGAGCGCTAAAATTTCGTTTCAACCTTCCATCGAAGCCTGCGCAATTCCGCGCCGGCGCTTTCCCGGAGCAACACATGTCCCACAAGACCCTCGCGCTGACCGTTGCAGCGCTTGCCCTTGCCGCCTGCGCGAAGACCGAAACCCCGGCGCCCGCCGCCACCGTTGCCGCCCCGGCGCCGGAAGCACCCGCCACCGTCGTGGCCAACAGCAATGCCGGCATCGAAAGCTGCGCCAAGGCCGCGCTGGCGCAGGCGCCGGGCGAGCTGACCCAGGCCACGCTGAAGCAGGAGCCGGAAGGCCGCGTCTGGGAATTCGAAATCAAGCAGGCCGACGGCAAGCTGTTCGACATCGAGTGCTCGGACAGCGCCGGCACGATCGTCGAAAGCGAAACCCGCGTCGCCTCGGCTGCGGATCCGGCGTTCGCCGCAATCGCCAAGGTCGATGAAGCGGCTGCCCGCACCAAGGCACTGGAAGCGAAGGCCGGCACGGTCGAGCGCGTCGAATTCGAACTCGAGGCCGACGGCAAGGCCTCTTACGAGTACGACATCAAGACCGCCGACGGCGACTACCGCATCGAAGTCGATGCTGCCAGCGGCGAAGTGGTCGAAAGCTCGTCGGAGCTGCTGGAAATCGGCGGCGTCTGAATCGAGCCCCGCTGTCGAAAGGCCGCCGCTCGCACCGGCGGCTTTTTTGTTGGCCGCAGCCTGCTGCGGGCACGACCTCGCTACGCATCGTCGCGACGCCGCTGCATGATCGACCCACCCCGGGCTACGCGCACCGGCGGATTCGGCGAAAACAGCGAGGAGAGACCCGTGAGCGAAACCAAGGCTGCATTGCATACGGTGGATGCGGTTGTCATCGGCGCCGGCTTTTCCGGCCTGTACCAGTTGTATCGATTGCGCGAACAGGGCCTGAAGGTTCGCGTTTTCGACACCGCCAGTGGCGTCGGCGGCACCTGGTACTGGAACCGCTATCCCGGCGCACGGACCGACTCGCCGAGCCACGTCTACCAGTACTGGTTCTCCGACGAACTACTCGCCGAATGGGACTGGAAAGAGCGCTTCCCGGCCCAGCCGGAGACCGAGCGCTATCTGAACCACATGGCCGACAAGTTCGACCTGCGTCGCGACATCACGCTGGACACGCGGGTCACCCGTGCCGTCTGGGATGAAGCGGCCTCGCGCTGGATCGTCGACACCGAAAGCACCAGCGGCCAGCGAGAAACGGTCAGCAGCCAGTTCCTGATCACCTGTACCGGGCCGGTATCGGCACCGCTGCTGTCGCCGTATCCGGGTGCCGAGGACTTCAACGGTACGATCGCCTACACCGCGCGCTGGCCGAAGGAAGGCGTCGACGTTGCGGGCAAGCGGGTCGGCATCGTCGGCACCGGCGCGACCGGCATCCAGGTGATCCAGACCATCGCGCCCGAGGTCGCCCACCTTACGGTGTTCCAGCGCACGCCGAACTACGCGATCCCGATCAGCAACCCCAAGCTCGACGACAGCAGCCGCGCAGCACTGCGCGCCCGCTACCCGGAAATCAGGGAGATCGTCTGGAATACCTTCGTCGGCTTCGATGTCGACCCCGATCCACGTGCCTACGCCGATGTCACGCCGGAGGAACGGCGCGCGACGCTGGAACGGCTTTGGGCCGACGGCTCACTGAACTTCTGGCTGTCCGGCTTCCGCGAAGCCTTCTTCGATCAGGCGATCAACGACGAACTGTCGGACTTCGTGCGCGACAAGATCCGCGTGCGGATCAAGGATCCGGCGATCGCCGCCAAGCTGCTGCCGCGCGATCACGGCTTCGGCACCAAGCGCGTGCCGTTGGAGAACGGCTACTTCGAGGTCTACAACCAGCCGAACGTGCGTCTGGTCGATGTCCGCGAAACGCCGATCGAAAAGCTGACTGCGCGCGGCGTGAAGACGACCGCCGAGGAATTCGATCTCGACGTGCTGATCTTCGCCACCGGCTTCGATGCCAGTACCGGCACCTTGACGCGCATCGACATCCGCGGCCGCGACAACCTGTCGCTGAAGGAACACTGGGCGCGCGACCTGCGCACCGCGATGGGCTTGCAGGTCCACGGCTTCCCGAACCTGTTCATGACCTCGGCCCCGTTCGCGCCCGGTGCCGCGTTCTGCAATGCCCCGACCTGTCTGCAGCAGCAGGTCGACTGGATCAGCGACTGCATCCGGCACCTGCGCGAGGCGCGCCACGCGAGCAGCATCGAGGCGACGGCGGATTTCGAAACCCGCTGGATGGCGCATCACGACGAAGTCGCCAACATGACGCTGATCAGCAAGACCAAGTCCTGGTACACCGGCGCCAACGTCGCCGGCAAATCGAACCGGGTGCTTGGCTATCTCGGCGTCGGCAACTATCGCGCGGCCTGCGAGGACGTGAAGGCCAAGGGCTACGAGGGTTTCGAGATCGTCTGAGCCGCGTCAGCCTGCCGCAACGTGAAAAGCCGCCGGAGCGATCCGGCGGCTTTTCTGGCTCAGGTGTCGCGAATCAGGCCTGCGCCCGCTTCTTGAGCATGCCGCGCTGCGGGTCATAGCCGTAGGCGGCCCAGACGAAGAACACCGTGGCGGAACCCGCGACCACCGCCAGCGACGTGATGTTCAGCTGCTCGTACATCGCGAAGCGGGTCAGCTCGACCATGTGGGTGAACGGATTGACGCTGGCCACCCAGTACAGCCATTCGGCGCCGGATTCCTTGAGCTTCCACAGCGGGTACAGCGCCGACGACATGAAGAACATCGGGAAGATCACGAAATTCATCGTGCTGGCGAAGTTCTCGATCTGCTTGATGTAGACGCTCAGCAAAAGCCCCAGCGCGCCCAGCATCAGGCCGCCCAGCAGCAGCGCCGGCAGCGCATACAGCCAGCCGATCCACGGCAGATCGACGCCGAACAGCGCGCAGACGATCAGGAACGCGTAGCACTGCACCAGCGACAGCAAGGTGCCGGCAACCAGCTTGCTGGCCAGCAGCCAGGCACGCGGCAGCGGCGCGGTCAGCAGCAGCCGCATCATCCCCATCTCGCGGTCATAGACCATCGCCAGTGACGACTGGATGCCGTTGAACAGGCAGATCATCCCGAGCAGGCCCGGTGCCACATAGACCTGATACTCGATGAAACTCGAATACGGCTCGATGACCGCGACACCGAATACGTTGCGAAAGCCGGCCGCGAACACCACCAGCCACAACAGCGGCCGGACCAGCGCCGACAGCAGTCGCGAGCGCTGCTGCATGAACTTGCGCAGCTCGCGAAAGCTGATCGCGCCCAGCGCTTCCAGCGCGTGTCCTGCTCTCA
This sequence comes from Gammaproteobacteria bacterium, assembly GCA_026398875.1. Taxonomy (GTDB): domain Bacteria; phylum Pseudomonadota; class Gammaproteobacteria; order Nevskiales; family Nevskiaceae; genus Nevskia. The sequence goes on from JAPLSB010000024.1 coordinate 308,614, forward strand.
TTTGGCCACTCCTGAACCGCTACCCAAGGCCTGCGCTTTCGGGCAGGCGGTTTCCCGGGCATCGAAGCCCAGGGTGTCGAGATTGTTGACCGGATCAAGAAAGCCCTCGATCGGCGCCACGGCAATCGCGTAATTGCCGGTGTTCAGCAGGATCGGCTGGCGCAGCTGGCCGTCCCACGGCCGGTAGCCCATCCGGAAGCCCTTGAAGCCGTCGATGACGATGTCCGGACCCCGCAGGTAGGCGTAGCTCTTCGCATAGTCCGGCGTGCCGGCACGGATCACCGCTTCAACGATGCTCTTCACCGCCATCCACGCGGCCCAGTCGTACGAGGTGACATGGCGGCCGGCGGCCTTCAGCAGGCGATTGTTCAGCTGGCGCGCGCCATCGCGCTCCCAGGACCAGTGCCAGGCATCGGCGACCAGCCCGCTGGCGCCAACGACGATCCGTGGCTTGGCGGTCTGGTACGGCACGTTGCGCGCGAACTCGCCGTCGGTATCGGCGACGAACACGGCGTCGTAGTCCTTCGAACCGGTCAGCAGCTGCAGGTTGTTCAGCTCGCGCTCGCGCGGATCGAGGCCGAGCTTGAACGGGCGGGTATCGACGATCTTCAGGCCCAGCCGCTTTGCCGATCGTGCCCAGGCAGCAGCAAGCGCGGCATCGGCCGGCAAGGGGCCCTGCAGCACCAGCACGTTCGACCAGCGGCGCAGCACCAGATACTGGGCCAGCGCATCGGTCAGCATCGCGTGGTTGGGAATCACATGCAGCAGCTTGGCACTGCACTGTGCGCCGCGCAGCGCGTCGTCCTGTGCTGCGATGTTGAACAGGGTCACCGGCAGGCCAGCCGTGCGCTTGGCGACATCGGCCATCACCGCGCCGTCGGCATCGACGATCACGTAGTGCACGCCGGCCGTCACCATCGCCTTGATCATCTCGACCATCGCGGTCGCGTCGGCCGCTTCGCGCTTCAGCAGTTCGAAGCGCAGCTTCAGCGCGCTGCCGGAAAACGCGGTTTCCTTGATGGCCTGCTCGGCTGCCGCGAACGGCCGGCCCCACGGCAGCAGTGGATACTCGGCCTTGATCCGCTCGTTGCGATAGCGCGGGTCTTCTGACCATTCCAGATAGCCGATCCGGAACGGCATGTCCGCTGCGCGGGCGACAGGAATCGTCGCCAGCAGTGCCAGCGCGATGAGGGTCAGCAGGCGCTTCATTCGAGAATACCGACGGTGTACGGCACGCGGCCAACCGGTACTGCCTTGGCAAGCTTGAAGCTGGCGACGTCGATCACCGCCATGTCGTCGGACTGGCCATTGGTCACGTACAGCGTCTTTTCATCGCGGGTCAGCGCGATGCCCCATGGCCGGCCGCCGGTCAGCAGATAGCCCTTCACATCACGCGTCTTCACGTCGACCTTGGCGATGTGATTTGCGCTGCCCATCGTCACGTAGGCGGTCGAACCGTCCCTGGTCATCAGGATGCCGACCGGCGTGATGTCCTCGGCGCGGAAGCCCTTCGGCTGGAACTTCACTTCGCCGGTGACGGCGTTGGTCCGGGTATCGATGATCGAGATCGTGCCGGACAGCTCGTTCGAGACCCAAAGCGTGGTGCCATCCGGCGTCAGCGCGAAGCGGCGCGGCCGATTGCCGACGCTGATGTTGGCCTTGACCGTCTTCGAGGCCACGTCGATCACATGAACCAGATTGGCCACTTCGGAAGTCGCGTAGATGGTCTTGCCATCTGGCGTGATCAGAATGCCTTCCGGCTCGTCGCCGACCGGGATCTCGGCCAGCCGCTTGCCGCTGGCGACATCGGTGCCGGAGACGATGCCGTCTTCCTCAAGCGTCGCCCACACGGTCTTGCCGTCCGGCGAAAACACGAAACGCTCCGGGTCTTCGCCGACGTTGAGCTTGCCGATGACCTTGTCGGTCGCGGTGTCGATCACGTCGATCCGGCTGCCTTCGCCGCAGGCGACGTAGAGTTTCTTGCGGTCCGGCGAAAACACCAGATCGCGCGGCTTGTCGCCGGTCTTGATCTTGCCAAGCGGCTTCAGGCTGCCGGACTCGAGCACGGTGACCGCGTTGTCCTTTTCGCTGGAGATGTAGAGCTTGCCGGCGCTGGCCGGCAGGGCGGCCAGCAGACTGGCGGCGACGATCAGGTGGACAGGCTTCATGCCGATTTCTCCGTGGGTTTGCCGCCGGCGCCGGGTACGCCTGGCGGCGGAACGGTCATTTTCAGGAACGCTTCCTCCAGCGTCGCGCAGCCGCTGGCTGCGGTGACGCCTTCCGGCGTGCCTTCGATCAGCTGCTTGCCCCGGTGCAGCACATAGACGCGGTCGGCCTGTTCGGCTTCATTGACCAGATGCGTGGCCCACAGCACCGACAGGCCCTGATCGCGGCACAGGCCCTTGACCAGGGCCATCAAGGTGGTACGCGACTGGGGATCGAGGCCGACCGTGGCTTCATCCATCAGCAGCAGTGCCGGCTGGTGCAGCAGCGCCCGCGCCAGTTCGACCTTGCGGCGATTGCCGCCGGACAAGGTGCGGCAGATCTTGTCTTCGGATCCGGCCAGGCCGACCTGCGCCAGCAGCGGCGCGATCCGTGCGCGTCCGGCGCGGCCGAGGCCGTGCAGCGAGGCATGAAAGCGCATGTTGCCGGTGACGCTCAGATCCAGATCCAGCGTCGGCTGCTGGAACACGACGCCGATCTTTGCCAGGCCGACGGTCGGCTTGTTCAGGAAATCCTCGCCGCAGATGCTGATCGCCCCGGCATCGGGCACGAACAGGCCGGACAGCAGCTGGAACAGCGTCGACTTGCCGGCGCCGTTCGGGCCGAGCAGCGCCATGAACTGGCCAGGCGCGATCGTCATCGACACGCCCTGCAGGGCTTTCACGTCGCCGTACGATTTAACGGCGTCGCGAACTTCCAGGGTTTGGGGAAGCGTGTTTGCAGCAGGCGACGTCATCAGACGGCCTCCGGTTTCGGGCAGGCGGCGGCAAGTCCGCCAAGCAATTCGGGATGTCGGGACATCAGTTCGTGGTGGGCCTGCGACACCGCATCGTCATCGCGGTGGCGAGGCTTCGGCAGCGCCACGCGATGATCAAGGATGACCCGCGCCGGGCTCTTGCTGACGAACAGCACGCGGTCGGCCAGCGCCAGTGCTTCGCGCAGATCGTGCGTGACCAGCAAGGTGGTCGGCATCACATCGGCCCTGAGCGCGGCCAGCACGTCGTACAGGCTGTCGGCGGTGGGCGCATCGAGCGATATGAACGGTTCATCGAGCAGCAGCAGTTCGGGCTTGATCAGGAAGGCGCGCAACAGCGCCACGCGGCGCTGCATGCCGCCCGACAGGCGCAGCGGCAACTGATGCGCCGTACCCGGCAGGCCGACCTTGGCCAGCCCGGCGTCGATCAGCGCATCCGGCAAGTCCGGCTGCACGAGGCGAAGATTGTCGGCGACATCCAGCCACGGCAACAGGCGCGGTTCCTGAAACACGAAACCGACCCGCGTGTCGCGGCCGGCGCTGACCGCGCCATCGAACGCCGGATCAAGCCCGGCGATGATTTTCAGCAACGTGGTCTTGCCGGCGCCGCTCGGCCCGACGATGGCAAGAAAATCGCCGGATTCGGCGCTGAACTGCAGCTCGCCGAGCGTGTCGGCCGGAGCACCGGCGTGACGCTTGGCGCGGATCGCGACATCGAGCCGGCTCATGCCCGCCACCCGTTGAGCTTGCGATCGAGCGGCCGCAGCAGCAGTGCCTCGATGACGAACACCACGGCAGCAAACGCGGCGGTGTACGCGAGGATGCTGGTCAGGTCGAAGAACTGGAAAAAGCTGCCGAGCTGGAAGCCGATGCCGTCCGAGCGGCCAAGCAGTTCGATCACCAGCACGATCTTCCAGATCAGCGCCAGGCCCGAGCGCGCCGACGCCATGATGTACGGGTACAGCTGCGGCAGCACGATCCGGCGCAGCACGGTGATGCGCGGCACGCGGTAGACCTCGCCGACCTGCAGCAGCTGCTGATCGAGCGCGCGCGCGCCTTCGCGGATATTGGTGATGACGGTCGGGATCTTGTTGATCGCCACCGCGATCACCGCAGCCGTTTCGTTCAGACCGATCCAGATGAAGCACAGGATTGCCGCGACCAGCGCCGGCAGGTTCAGCATCAGCACCAGCAGGCTGTCGAACAGATTGTTCGCCAGCTTGCTGCGACCCATCCAGACGCCAACGGCAACGCCAACGACCATCGCGATCACGAACGAGGCAGCGACTCTGAGCAAGGTCACGCCAAGGTGATGCAGCAGTTCGCCGGCGGTCAGATGGTGGAACAGGCTGGCCAGCACCGCCGTCGGTGACGGCAGCAGCGGGTCATTGACGCGCAGCGCGACCAGCTGCCAGATCAGCAGCAACGCCAGCAGCGAAGCGGACCGGATCACCGCGTCCGGCACGCCGCCCGGCATCGCGGACTTCGCCACCGGCATCAGGGCGCGCGTCCGCTCGTGCTGTGAAAGGTCGCCGGATCGAGCGTCGCCGACTTGCCGACCAGCTCCTCGCCGCCCTCGGCTGCCAGCAGCGCATACAGGCGCTGGATCGCCGGCAGATCGACCACCAGTTCGTCGGGCTGGATGCCATCGCGATGAGCATCACGCAAGGCAATGAAATCGGCTTCGCTGTCGGCCTTCATCAGCGGCTTCAGCCGTACCCAGGCCGGATCGCTGTCGCGCAGCACGGCATTGGTCTTGTCGACGGCGATCAGGAACCGCTTCAGCAGATCCGGGTTCGCCAACGACCAGCTTTCGTTGAACACCCAGCCGACCATCGGCGCCGGCCTGGCGAGCCCGAGGCCTTTCAGCACGTCCTTCATGTCCAGCAGTTCGGTCAGGCCGGCGGCTTTCAGTCGCGCGCCATACGGCCAGAAGTTCAGCACCGCCGGCAGCTTGTCGCGCAGGATGAATTCGTTCAGCGCCGGCGGTGCCGCGAAGCTGGGCTTGGCGTCCTTGCGCAGATCGAGACTGGCAGTCTTTTTTGCGTAGGCCTGCAGAAACAGCCAGCTCTTGTCGACCGGCGTGCCGGCAACGCCGATCTCGCGACCCTTCAGATCGGCAAGCTGCTTGATGCCGCTGTCGGCCTTCACATAGAGCCCGCCGAGCGCCGTCGAGTTGGCGACGAACTGGACCTTGCGACCATCGGCGCGGTTGCGGTTCACCCACAGCCAGTCGGTGGTGATCATGTCGACCGCCCCACCCTGCAGCGCGATCTGCGCAGCATTCGGCGCGGCCATCGGCACCACTTCGATGTCAAAGCCACCGGCCTTGTCGAAGCCCTGATGCTTCAGCGTGTCGAGCGTCCAGGCGACGGTGCCGAACTGCAGCACGCCGATGCGGATGGTGCTGGCCCGGTCGGCTGCCCGTGCCGGCAGCATCGCCGCTGCGAATGCGGCAGCGCCAATACCCAGCAGCATCCGCCGCGACAGACCGCGTGCACCGATACCCGAAAACGTCATGGCTCCTCCGCTGATTCTGTTCGTCCGGTGTTCCGGATCGTGCCGCGGCCGTCGCACGGCGCGCGATGCTGACTGCTGCGCATGCTACTGCCTGCGCTGCTGCCTGACCGTCAGTTCAAACCCTCGTTCGCCGGGTCCAGCCAGTGATTGAGGAACACCTCGAGCTGCTGGCGCTGGATCATGCCGCTCTTGGTCATGATCATCCGCCCTTCGCGGAACACGGCGATGGTCGGCACCGCACGCGGGTGATCGGTCGGTTCCACGTCCGGCCAGCGTTCGATGTCGACCTTGACCATCCGCACCCGGCCTTCGAACTTCGGCTGTGCTGCCGCCAGCACCGGCTCCAGCCGCTGGCACCACGGACAGTGTTCGGTCATGTACTCGACCAGCACCGGCACACGGTGATCGGCAAGCGTCGCGCGCAAGGTTTCGGCATCGACTTCCGGCAGCGAATAGGCAGCGACTTCAGCAGACATGGCGACCTCGGCACGATGTGAACGATGGAACGCGATGGTGAACCGACCGCCGGTGCACGTCGAGGTTCCGCCATGGAATCGATGCGACGGTTCCTCAGGCGCTCAGATACATCGCGCCGTTGACCGGCAACTGCACGCCGTTGATGTAGGCCGCTGCGTCCGAGCACAGGAAGCCGACCGCTGCAGCGATGTCGTCCGGCGTGCCGTAACGGCCGGCCGGGATGCCGCGCAGGATGTCGGTGCGGATCGCCTCCGGCACCGCGCGGATCATCGGGCTGTCGATGTAGCCCGGCGCCACGGTGTTGACGGTGACGCCCTTGCGCGCCACTTCCAGCGCCAGTGCCATCGTGAAGCCGTGCACGCCGGCCTTGGCCGCTGCGTAATTGGTCTGCCCGAACTGGCCTTTCTGACCGTTGACCGAGCTGATGTTGACGATGCGCCCCCAGCCGCGCGCCGCCATCGGCTCGGCCAGCACGCGGCTGGTGTTGAACATCGAATCCAGATTGACGCGCAGCACCTGTTGCCACTGCTGCACCGTCATCCGCTTCAGCGGCGCATCACGGGTGATGCCGGCGCAATTGATCAGGATGTCGATGTCGCCGTGCAGATCCGCCACGGCATGAAGCCCAGCTTCGGTCGCATCGGGATCGGCCACATCGAAAGCCGCGATGTCGACCGTCAGACCCTGCGCCTGCCAGTCGGCCTGCAGCATCTCGGCTGCCGCCTGTTCGGCCGGCAGGCAAACGGCGATCACTCGCGCACCCATGCTGGCTAGCCGCGTGCTGATTGCGCTGCCGATCGCCCCGGTGCCGCCGGTGACCAGCGCCAGCCGGCCGTCGAGCCGCAGGTTCATGCCGGCACCTCTTCAAGCGGGCCGGCACGGACGATCGAATGGCTCTGCATGCGCGTGTTCTCCACGGCGACAGGCGCCGCCGGATCAAGGGGAATGGGGCGCGCAGTGTGGCGCAGTCCATCGCGGCGAAGCACGCCTCGCATTCCGAATCAGGCGTTGCTCGGCGCCGCTACGCGCCCGGCGCGGTACAGCGTCGCCAGCGCCAGCCCGCCAAGGATCAGCGCACTGCCGGCGACCAGCCGCAGGCTCAGTGGCTCGCCGAGGAACAGCACACCAAATACCGTCACCAGCATCGGCGCTGCCAGCTGCACGACGCTGGCACGCAGCGCCGACAGCGCCGGCAGCACCGTGTACCAAAGCGCATAGCCCAGCCCCGACGCCAGCGCGCCGGAGGCCAACGCACAGAGCAGGCCGCGGGTGTTGATCTCGAAGTCGCCGAACACCAGCCATGGCAGCACGGTCAGCGGCAGCGCCCGCACGAAGTTGCCGGCCGTCGCGGCCAGCGGATCGCCGTTGCCTCTGCCGCGCAGGCTGTACGCCGCCCAGCCGATGCCGGCTGCCAGCATCAGCAGGCTGCCGGCCAGCGGCGGCCGCTGCAGCCCCGGCAGCAGGAACACCAGCAGGCCACTGATCGACACCAGCACCCCACACCATTCCGGCCACGGTGGCCGCTCGCCATTCGCGACACCGCTGCCGATCATCGTCACCTGCACGGCGCCGAACAGGATCAGCGCGCCGGTGCCGGACGGGATCGACCGATAGGCAACCGAGAACGCCGTTGCGTAGATCAGCAGCGCCAGCGCCGACGGCCAGTCACCGGCCAGCCTGCGCAGCCCGCTTGCGCGCCGTGACAGCAGCAGTACCAGCATCGCGGAACCGGCGGCGATGCGGATCAGCGCGAACGCCAGGCCATCCATGCCGCCATCACGCAGGCCAATGCGGGTCAGGATCGAATTGGCCGCGAAACAGCACAGCGTCAGCACGGTCAGCAGCACCGTGCGCAGGGCCGCGCTCATGTCCCCGCTGCATCCAGCCGGTCGAGTCGTGCCGACGTTGCAGGATGGGTGTGATAGACGCGCTCGTACCAGCGATCCGCCACCGGCGCGTTGCGATTGTTCGCCGTCAGCCGGCGCAGTGCGCGCGCCAGCGCGGCAGCACTGGCATTGCCTGCGGCGCTGTCATCGGCCTCGAACTCGAAGCGTCGATACCAGTAGTTGACCAGCGGCAGCGCGGCGAACCACAGCGACGGCAGAAGTGCCCAGGCCAGCGCCAGCCGTGCCGCCGGCTCGGCAATGCCTGCAGTCAGCGCCGCTGCGACCATCACCATCAGGAACGAGGCCGCCCCGATCATCAGCAGCTGGAAACGCAGATGGCCGCGCTGGATATGGCCGAGTTCGTGCGCCACCACGGCTTCGATCTCGTCGGCCTTGAGCATGGCGATCAGCGTGTCGCTCAGCACGATCCGCGGCGCCCGCGCGCTGCCCGACACCTGGGCGTTGGCCTGCGCTGAACGCGCCGACGTTTTCTGCAGGAACAGGCGCTGCTCGCGAACCCCGCTGCGGCTCAGCAGCAGTTCGAGCCGGCTGCGCAGTTCACCGGCCGGCAAGGCTTCAACCTGATCGAACAGCGGCGCGATGTAGCGCGGCTGCAGCCAGCGCAGGGCCGCCCAGCCACCCCAGCCGATCGCCCAGATCGCCAGCCACGCCTGCTTGTCGGTGCGGCTCAGCAGTTCCAGCGCCAGCCACGCCGCCGGCAAGGCCAGCGCGGCGAACAGCGCCAGCTTGATCGCCTGCTCGCGCAGGAAGGCGGCGACGGTCATCCGGTTCATGCCGTGCCTCGCATCCAGCACGAACGGCTTGGCGGCCTTGGGCGGCAGCTCCCATAGCCAGCCGACCACCACCAGCGCGAACAGCAGCAGCGGCCCGGCGTTGCTCGGCAGCGGCAGCAGCGCGATCAGCAGCAGCGGCCAGCCCTGCTGCCAGAGCTGCTGGCCGACCCGCTGGGTGACGACACCCATCGCATAGGCTTGGTCCTGCGGCCGCAGCACTGCGCGCTGGCGCAGCAGCAGCACGCAGCGCGAGACCGCGATCAGGACCAGCGTGACAAGGACAGGCAGCACAGATGGGCGGCTCGGCATGGCGGCTGGGATCGCCGGCGGCCGCCACTGTTCCAGACCGCTGCCGCCGCGGCAATCACCGCCCGCGATACCCCATGCCGCGCGTCGCTCAGAACTGCACGCGCACACCGCCGAAGAACGCTCGCGGCGCGCCGGGCCCGATGAAGCGGTATTCGCCTTCGTAGTCCTCGCCCAGCGTTTCCTCGGCTTCGCCGTAGACGCCGAAGGTCGCGAAGTCGCGGTCGAACAGGTTCGACACCCGGCCGAACACGGTCAGCCACGGCAGCGGCTTGTAGTCGCCGTACAGGCCGAAGATCACGAAGCCCGGAATCAGCTCGGGGTCGGTGTTCGACTCGTCACCGCGATACGGCGAGTTGCTGCGGCCGGTCGCTTCGAAGCCGACACCGAAGGTCGGCACCCGGTATTCGATCGTCGCCTTGCCGAGATGGCGGGGCACCAGCGGAATGCGATTGCCGGAATTGACCTGACGCGCGCCCTCGGCCGCCTCTTCCTCGTCATCCGGATTGCGCACCGGATGATTCGGCGAATTGACCAGGAAGCCTTCAAGGAACTGCGCATCGAGGTAGGTGTACTGCAGGCCGACACTCAGCGCCGGTGTGATCCGGTAATTGCCGCCCAGCTCGATGCCGCGGCGACGGGTCTTGCCGACGTTGTCGAAGTAGCCGGTCGAGGTCAGCTCGCCGTCGGTGATGAACAGGATGTCGTTCTTGTTCTCGCTGTTGAACAGGGCCAGCGCACCGCTGAAGCGCGTGCTTTCCCAGCGCACGCCGGCTTCGATCGTGCGAGTCACCACCTGATCGAGCGGCGGATCGCTGACAAAGCCATTGGGCAGCCGGCATGGATCAAGCGGGTCAGCACAGGTCAGTTCGACCGGCGTCGGCGCACGGGCCGATTCGGCGTAGTTGGCGAAGCCGGTCAGCGCCGGCGTGCCAGAAATGAATTGCCAGGTCGCGCCGATCGATGGATTGACGCGCGTGAACCGGTGATTGCCGTCGAGATCGTCATCCGGCCCGCGATCGCGCAGTACCACCTGCGTGTGGTTCAGGCTGGCGGCGGCAGTGATGTCCAGCGGCTCCAGCGGGCTCCAGTTGCCGACGATGAAACCGCTGTAGACGTACTTGCGCGTGCGCAGCCGCACGAACGAATCAAGCACCTCCTCGCCGCTGCCTTCGGCGCCGCGGTCATCACGCAGCGCGCCGACTTCGGTCTGCGAGGCGAAGCTGACGCGGCCGAATTCGGCGGTACCGCCGACGATGATCCGGTCGCGCGGCTTGGCCCCGGTGAACACCAGCTGCGTGCGCAGGCTGTACGCGTACTGATCGGTCGACGATGTGTTGACCGTCGCCGAATCGTTGGCTTCGCTGGCGACGATCGGCATGCCATCCGGCGTGGTCAGCACTTCCTCGCCGTCATCGTTTTCCTCGCACAGGAACGGATTGCCGTCGCCGTCGACGTTGGCCGGGTCGGCGCAGGCTTCGAACTCGGTGCCGTCGCCGTTCAGCGACTTCGAATAGTTGCGCCGGAACGCTGCACCGCCGGACCACGTCACATGCTCGGAGAATGCGTGGCTGGCCTGCAGGTTGATCGCACCCAGACGCGGCTCGGTGAGATCGGGATACGTGAAGATCCGGCCGCGCCCTTCGCGTTCCAGCAGCGCGACAGGTGCGGCGCCATTACCGGTCAGGCGATTGTCGGCAAGGCTCACCGACAAGTCGACGGAGGTCTGCTGGTCCAGATAGCTGCCCTTGGTGAACAGGCGGCCGATGCGGCTCGGCGAGAAGTCACGCCAGCCATCTTCGCGGTCGTACTCGCCGGCCACGTAGACGGCGTACTTGCCTTGCGACCAGCCGTGCTCGACCGATGTGCCAAAGCGGCCGAACGAACCGCCGCCGAGTTCGATACGGCTGCCGTCCAGATCGAAGCCGCTCTTGGTCCGCAGGGTCAGCGCGCCGGCCAGCGTGTTCTGACCGAACACCGGGTTCGAGCCGGGCACCAGCTGCAGCGAGCCGATCGCGGCGTCCGGAATCAGATCCCAGTTGACGACGTCACCGAAGGTTTCATTGACGCGCACGCCGTCGACATACAGCGCCAGTCCCTGCGGCAGGCCAAGCAGCGGGCTGATCGAATAGCCGCGATAGAACAGGTCCGGCTGGTAGGGATTGTTCTGGGCATCGCTGACAAAGACGCTGCCGATCCTGCGGCTCAGGAAATCGCTGACCGACTGCGCCTGCGCGTTCTGGATGTCGAGCGCCGTCGCTGCCTGGGCATTGCCGGGATAGCGGTCGAGCGGTACGCCACCGGTATCGACCGGGGTGACGCCGATCACCTTGACCGGTGCCAGCTGCACCGGCGCGGTCGTGGTCGCGGTCGCGGCGGCAGCGTCGGGCTTGCCGGCGCTGTCCTGCGCCCACAGTGGTGCGGTCGCCAGCCACAACGGCGACAGGAAGAGGCTCTTGCGGATCACGTCGATCTCCCGTTCTGCGTTAATGCCACGCTCGATCGGCGCGGTCGTTTTCCGGAGCGAAAATGCAGGGCGCCCGCCAACCGGTAAATGGGAAAACTTCCCGGCTCCGCCCGATGCCCTCGGCGTTGCTTCAGCTGCTCATCAGGCGGTCGAGCAGTGCCGCGACATCGGTCTCGACAAGGACGCGCTCGCGGTTCTGATCGGACAGGAAGTCCTCGTCGCGAGCATGGTCGAGGAAGGCCAGCAGCCGGTCGTAGTAGCCGGCCGAGTTGAGCAGCCCGAGCGGCTTGCGGTGCAGGCCTAGCTGCCCCCAGGTCAGGATCTCGCAGGCCTCGTCGAGCGTGCCGAAGCCACCGGGCAGCACGACGAAGGCATCGGACAACTGCTCCATCAGCGCCTTGCGCTCGTGCATCGAGCCGACTTCATGCAGCTGGGTCAGGCCGCGATGCTCCACTTCCTTCTCGACCAGCAAAGTTGGAATGACCCCGATGACCTGACCGCCATCGGCCAGCACTGCATCGGCGACCTCGCCCATCAGCCCGACTCTGCCGCCACCGTAGACCAGACGGATGCCGCGTTCGGCCATCAGGCGCCCCAGCTCCCGCGCCGCCGCCGTGTAGACCGGATCGCGGCCATGGCGCGATCCGCAGAACACACAGATCGATCGGATGAGGCGCGTCGGGCTTGCGGACATGGGCAGAACAGGAGCGAGAAGGTGCCCGCATTATCGCCTTGACGCGTTACAGCCGGCGATCTCGCCAGCCCGGATCGCACCACAGCGCCGACACCATCGACAGCCCGCCGGCCACCGCAGCCGCATCGCGGCGCAGCGTGTACTGCACCTCCAGCGTTTCCATCAGCGGACCGTCGCGGTGGAAACGGCGGATATCGTCGACTTCAGCCAGATAAAGGCCATCCGACAGCAGGCGGCTGATGATCGCGCCAATCACCGTATGGCCGAAGCCGCGTGCCTCCAGCGGCACGAACACCGCGCGCAGGAAATCGGCCAGTTCTGCGCGGGTCGGCAGCACGTGCGTGCCGGAAGCAAGCACGAACACCGCAGGCTCGGTGAAATGCGCCGCCATGCCCTCGAAGTCACGGGCATTCCAGGCGGCGATGTAGCTGTCGATGGTGGTCTTGATCGATGCGGCGTTCATGGGGCGTTCCGATGACGAACTGGCGGCCCGCCAAAGCGGATCCGCCCGGTGCGAGGCTCAGGCTGCTGCAGTTTCGCGCCCGCTCGGCACCAGGACGAAGCCCTGGTAGCCGTTCTCGACGACATCCCGGCACTTGGCGACATAGGTGTTGAAGCCAACGTACGGCATGAACACGCGAGTCTTGCCGGGCACGTTGGAGCCGAGATACCAGCTGTTGCAGGTCGGGTAAACCGTCAGGTCGGCGACGTCGTTGACGTGGCCCACCCAGTCGTCTTCTGCCGCCTGCTGCGGTTCGATCTCGACGATGCCGGCCGATTCCAGATAGCGGATCGTGTCGCTGATCAGGTTCACGTGCTGGTCGATCGACACCATCATGTTGGAGAGCACCGATGGCGAACCCGGCCCGGTGATCATGAACAGATTCGGGAAGCCGACCGTCTGCAGGCCCAGATAGGTGCGCGGACCGGCCGCCCACTTGTCGCGCAGCGACTGGCCATTGCGGCCCCGGATGTCGACACCGAGCAGCGCACCGGTCATCGCGTCGAAGCCGGTGGCGAAGACGATGTCGTCGACGGGGTAGTCAGTGCCATCGACGCGGATGCCGGTCTCGGTCATTTCCTCGATCGGGCTCTTCGAGACATCGACCAGATCGACGTTGTCGCGGTTGAAGGTTTCGAAATAGCCGCTGTCGCTGCACAGCCGCTTGCAGCCGACGACCCCGTTGCGCGGCGCGAGGATCTCGGCCTTCTTCGGGTCCTTCACGATGCTGTGGATCTTGTCGACGATGAACTCGGCGACCGTCTTGTTGGCTTCGCCGTTGAACATCAGATCGTTGAATGCGGCCATGAAGTGCAGGCCGCCAAGGCCGTTCCAGCGCTCTTCGTAGATGCGCCGGCGTTCCTCGGCCGACACGCTGAGCGCGGAGGTGTCGTTCATGTGGAAATCGGTTGCGAACGGCTGCTGGTACGTGAAGTTGCGCAGCTCGCCGTAGCGCGACTTGGTGGCGTTGCGCTCTTCCTCACTGAGCACGCGGTTGTTGGCCGGCACCGAAAAATTCGGCGTGCTGGAATACCGTCAGTCGCGAGGCCTGCGCGGCGATATGCGGCGTCGACTGGATTCCGCTGGACCCGGTGCCGATCAGCGCCACACGGCGACCGGTGAAATCCACGCCTTCATGCGGCCAGTCGCTGGTATAGAAGACGCGTCCCTTGAACGCATCAAGCCCGGCGAACTTCGGCTTGTTGGCGACCGACAGCGTGCCGGTGGCCATGATGAAGTAGCGCGCGGTGACCGATTTTCCATCGTCGGTGACGATGGTCCAGCAGTGGCGTGCGTCGTCGAAGCTCGCGCTCAGCACCTTGGTGTTGAACTGCAGCGCATCGCGCAGCTGGTAGCGATCGGCAACGTGGTTGGCGTACTTCAGGATCTCCGGCTGCGCGCTGTAGCGCTCCGGCCAGTTCCATTCCTGCTGCAACGCGTCATCGAACTGGTAGCTGTACTCCATCGACTCGGTATCGCAGCGGGCACCGGGATAGCGATTCCAGAACCAGGTGCCGCCGACACCGCTGCCGCGCTCGAACACCCGCGCTTTCAGGCCCTGCTGGCGCAGGCGGTGCAGCATGAACATGCCGGCAAAGCCGGCGCCGACAACGATGGCGTCGAAGTCGGTGCTTGTCGCGATCGGGCTGCGGTCATCCATTCGAAAGTCTCCTCGGGTGGCACGGATCGCCGGGCTCTGGCGGCCCGGTCGCGTCGAAGCGTCGAGACTGACAGCAGCGGCGACCGCGCCCCCCGCCCGTTCGGGTAGTCGAGGAGCGGCCTTCAGATCTTGGCGGTGACCTTGCCCTCGGTGAACAGCGCCAGATCGACGCCTTCGCTGACCAGCGAATTCGGCCGCAGCGCGAACTTCGGCCGCACCCACCAGATGATCAGCGGCAGCACCACCAGCGCCAGCACCATGTTGATGCCCATGATCGCGATCAGCAGCAGGCCCATGTCGGCCACGAACTTCAGCCCCGACATCAGGTACCAGGGAATGATGCCGATGACCATGACGCTGGCAGTGAACAGGATCGCCTTGCCAGTGGTGCGCAGTGCGCTGTCGATCGCTGCGGCCCAGCGCTGGTCATCGCTGCCGGTGGTGGTCTGGATTTCCTCGCAGATGCGGCTCAACAGGTAAATGCCGTAGTCGATGCCGACGCCAACGCCGATCGCCGCGACGATCATCGAATTGGTGTCCAGGCCGACGCCGAGCAGATGCATTGCGGCGATCAGTGCTTCGTTGGCGAGGTTCACTGGAATCAGCAGGATGATGCCGGCGACCACCGACTTGTAGGCCGCGATGCACATCATCAGGATGAACACGTTCAGCACCACGATCACCACCCACTGGTAGCGCTCGATCACCCGGTTGACCGCTTCCTGCAGCGCGATGGTGCCGGTGGCCAGCCGCACGCGGAACGCCTTGTGATCATCGCCGACCACCGCCACCGCCGCCGTGGCTGCGGCGATCGCGGCATCGACGGTTTCCTGCTTGTTGTCGGGATACCACAGCGAAACGGTGGAGTGCTGCAGCGTGCCGTCGACGACGTGGCTGAAGTTCTTCGAGCTGGACCCCATCATCGAGCCGATGGCCGCAGACGCCACCGCGCGCTCGCGCGGGTCGATCATCGACCAGCGCGGGTCACCGCCGTTGAACAGCCGGTTCGATTCACGCAAGTAGTCGGCGAACGACAGCGTCGCCCGTGGCGGATTCGGGCCTTTCTCCATCAGCTCCTGCAGACGCGTCATCGTCTCGTAGCTGTCGACCGTGTGCGACGTCCATTCCGGCGATTCCGGATCCTTCGCTTCCAGCACGATTTCCAGCGTATTGACGCCGGGAAAGCTGCCGTTGATCGCCCGCACCGACTGGTTGAACGCCGAGTCGTACCACAGCAGGTTGGTACCTTCGACCGGGTTGCCGATCTTGATCTGCGCCGACGTCCAGATTGCCAGCGTCGACAGGATCACCACCGCGACGGTGGTCAGTCGCGCACGCTTGCCGTGGCTCAGCGCGGCAATGCCGCCGAGCAGGCGCTGGATGCGCCGATGCACGCCGGATTCCTTGCCGTGGCCGGTCAGCTGCTGGACGTTCTTCGGAGGCGGCAGCGTTGCCAACAGCAGCGAGATCATCACGCAGCCGGTCGGGATCAGCCAGACTGCCCACATGCCGCAGAAGATCGCGTGGCGGACCATCGCCGGAATCGGCGCGGCCATCACCACGACGATGCCGAGCACATCAGTCAGGATGCCGAGCACGCTTGGCGCCATCATCACCGTCATGGTGATTTCGGCTGCCTTGACGCGGTCCTTCACCTGGCCGCCAAGTGCCGCGAACACCTCGTAGAAGCGTTCGGTGAACTGCACCGAATGCGAGAACGAACGCGCCGTCAGCAGCAGCGGCACGATCATCAGCAGCGGTTCGATCGAGATGTTCAGCCAGCCGACCAGACCAAACGCCCAGATCGCCGCCGTGGCGCTGGTGATGATCGGCGTCAGCACGCCAACCAGGTTGCGCATGTACAGCGCCAGCGCGCCGATCAGCAGCGCCAGCGTCACGCAGAAGATGCCGACCATCTGCCATTCATAGCGGTAGACCCAGCCGATCAGGGTCGGCTGGCCGGCGATGAACACTTCGTGGTTGTCATCGCGCGCGGCAGCGGCCAACGACTCGACGTATTCGAACGCCTCGCCGTACTCGATCTTCGCTTCGATGAACGTCGCCATCACGATCGTCGAGCGATTGTCCTCGGAGATCAGGAAGGTGCGGACATTCGGCGCCCGGTCGACGCGATGCCGGAACTCGGCGATCTCCTCGGCATTGGCGGGTGGGTGATTCGACATCAACGGCCGCATGTCGATGCCTTCCGGCGTGGCTTCGGCGAAGCGGGCCTTTTCGGTGGTGATCGACAGGATCTGCTCGTGATCGACGGCCGGCGCCTTGTCGATGTCGCGCGTCATCTGCCAGGTCTTGGCCAGCGTCTTCTCGTTGAAGATGTCGCCATCCTTGACCCGGATCATCACCATCACGGTCAGCGGACTGCCGAAATTCGGGTGCGCCTGATAGACCTGCACGAACGGGTCGTCGGTCGGCAGCAGATCGCTGAACACCGTTTCCAGCTTCACGCGCGGCAGACCGGCAGCGAAGAACACGGTAATGGCCGCGAAGATGAGGTACGACAGTTGCCGGTGCGCAAGCACCCAGCGAGCAAGACGAGCGCGCAACGTGTTCATGGAAGATCAGTCAACAGTTCGGCCCGTTGGACGGGCTCTAATGGGGAAAATCGGCAGCGCGGCTCAGACGGCACCGAGTCGCTGCAGCGCGGCCTGGGTCAGATACTGGTCGTAGTACTTCTGCTCGTTGGCGCCGCTCTGGTACACCCCTTCCAGCGTCCGGACCTGCTCCAGTCGAGTGACGCTATTAGTCTGGATGTCGCTGGACGTGACATGCGCCCAACTCCAGTACGGGTGCTTGCCGTCCATGAACTTCTTGCCGCCCTGATCGTAGACCGAGTAGGCGCCGTCGAATGACCGGTACGGCTTGCCGTTGCGGTCGTAGGTGACCATGCCGATGACGATCTGGTTGCGGGCATCGAAGTAGACCCGCTTCTTGCCGATCGGCGCGCGCGGGAACTTGACCGGTTCGGCTTCGACGATCACCGCTTCCGGCACCAGTTCGACGGTGGCATCCCAGAACGTGTTGCCCTTCGGCCCGCCGTGGGTCTTGTGTTCCCAGTTCGGATGATCCGATGCCCAGCCATCAGCAAGCCCGGCCAGGAATGGCCCGCGACCGACCACCTTGTAGTTGCCCCAGGTGTACAGCGGATCACCGGCCGCCCAGGCATCGGACAGGAACAGCGTCAGGCCGGGAATCAGCGGTTCGAAGCGCTGGTCGGATGGAAACTGGCGAATTCGCCGGAACTCCGGCACGTAGCCGTACAACGCCGGGAACGTCGAATGATCGTAGTCCCAGATGTTCAGGAACGAGGTCCCGCGATAGGCCTGCGGCTCCAGGAAGAACACGCTCTGGAAGCGCAGCTTGCCCTTGTTCTGCGGCCAGTACGGCTTCGGCTCCATGGTCACCCGGGCCACCGGCGAGAACTCGCACCAGCCGCCCGAGTAGCGGAAGCGCACGTCGCCTGACTGATCGACGGCGTACAGCTTCATTGCATAGAACGAGGCGTCGTGCCGGCCCCAGTTCAGGGTTTGGGCCGCGAACAGTTCGAGTCCATTCGCCGGCTCCGGAAATGGATTTCCGCCGATCCACGGCTGGCCATCGGCCTTGTTGACGACATTGCCCTTGGCATCGAACCCAGCCTTGCCGGCGTTGCGCACCGTGGCCTCGATGTAGTCCCACGGCGACAGCCGCATGATGTCGGTCGTGGTCTTGCCGATCTTGAGCTTGCGGCCCTGCTTGAGGATCTGCTCGTAGCGCACCGGCTCCAGCAGATCCTTGACGAACTCCACATTGCTGGCGTCGATGATGTCGCCGGTCTTGACCTTGCCCTTGGTGTAGCCCTCGATCGACAGCAGTTCTTCGGGGTAGGCCTTGGAGATCTCGCCGTTGGCGGCGATGGCGTCCGACAGCGACATCAGCACGCCGGTCCCCAGCGCGCCGCGCGCGGCATCGGACAGGAACTTGCGCCGGGAATAGCCGCGGTCATAACGGGTGATACGCATGTCTTGCTCCTCGGGTCGCAGCTTCGGCCCCGAATCTTCGTCGGGTACCGGATCATCTGGTTGCAGCCGCGAATCGCTGAAAAATCCGCTGCTTGCGTCAGCATGCCGGGTGGCATGTCCAGTGCCGGCACCGTAAACCCGCAGCGGCTACCGCCGCAAGCGGCCGCTCGTTCACCGCTTTTCGTGCTGCGCTGCGGCATCCGAATCGCGGTAGAGGATTCCACCCATAAGGGTAGTGCGTACCCCTATGCCGAGCGCCGACGCTCCAATCCACAAAAACCGGTACGGGATTCCCAGCCGGACGGAGGAGAGCATGGCCCCCTGTTTCAACGTGTGCCGCGATGCCCGCGAGGGCGCAGCATGAGCGCACTATCCGCCTACGGTACCGATACCGAGACTGCCCGCGCGCCAGCCCGGACGATCGCTCGCGACGATCGCAGTCTCAGCCGCGCACAGGCCGAACTGGCGCTGAGCCAGAGCGAACTGCGCCGGATGCGCGATGCACTGCGCGACGAAGCACGGCGTCGGGAAGCGGCTGAAAGCGCTCTCGCCGACGCCCGGCGTCAGCACGAGAGCGAACTGGCGCGCGTCGCTCGGCTGAACACCGCCGGCGAGACGGCCGGCGCCCTCGCCCACCAGCTCGGGCAGCCACTGGCAGCGACGCTGAACTATCTGCACGGCTGCCAGCTGCGACTGCAGCACGGCGGCTTCGAGCCAGAGTCCATCCAAGCCGCGCTGGCGCTGGCGATCGAACAGGTCGAGCAGGCCGGCGGCATCGTCGGCCACGTGCGCAACTTCGTTTCACGGCATGTCCCCGACGCACGGGCCATCGATCTTCATGCGCTGATTCGCCAGACGCTGTGCTTGATCGACGACGACTGCCGCACGCACGACATCGACGTACGTGTCTGCCTGGCCGCTGACGCGCCGCAGGCATCCGCCGACCCGCTCGAAGTCCAGCAGGTGCTGCTGAACCTGCTGCGCAATGCCATCGATGCGATGGCCGCAACCTGCGATCGACCACGCATCCTGCAGATCGACACACGGACCATCGCGAGCGGCCAGCGCATCGAGGTCGTCGTGTCGGACAGCGGACCTGGCGTGGCTGCAGCCGATCTGCCGCGCATCTTCGAGAGCTGGTACACGACCAAGCGCAACGGCCTCGGCCTCGGCCTTGCCGTGTGCCGCACGATCGTCGAATCGCACGGCGGCACGCTGCATGTGGACACCGGCAGCGCGGGTGGCGCTGCATTCCGTTTTGACTTGAGCAGGGTGGAACAAGCATGAGAGCAGACAGCGAAAACCAGGATCCGCAAGCGACCGTGTTCGTCGTCGATGACGACGCTGCGGTGCGCAATTCGCTGCGCTGGCTGCTGGAATCGGTGAAGCTCCGGGTGCAGACCTTCGAATCGGCCGAAGCCTTCCTCGCCGTTGCCCGGCCCGATGCACGCGGCTGCATGGTGCTCGACGTGCAGATGCCCGGCATGTCCGGCCCGGCACTGTTCGAGGAATGCAAGCGCCGGCACATCAACATGCCGACGCTGTTCCTGTCCGGCCATGGCGACGTGCCGGTGGTGGTCGACACGATCAAGGGCGGCGCCATCGATTTCCTGCTCAAGCCCGGCAACAACCCGCTGCTGCTGGAACGTGTGCAGCAGGCCCTGCATGAGGACGAAGCGCGCCAGCAGTCACGGCAGCGCGAAACCCGCCTCGCCCAGCGCCTCGAAGGACTGACCATCCGCGAACGGGAAATTCTCGAACAGGTGGTGGCTGGCCGCAGCAACAAGGAAGTCGGTCGCGCGCTCGGCATCAGCTACAAGACCGTTGAAGCGCATCGCGGTCGCCTGATGCGGAAGATGGGCGCTGCGTCGTTCGCCGAACTGCTGCAGATGATGCTGACCCGGGCCTGAGCAAGGCCCGACGTCCGAATCGTAGCTGCGCATTGGCGCTCGTCACATCGCACTGCTGACGCGCCGTCACCGTCGACGCAAGCCCCGTTGCCTGCTCAGGCGGACTCGCCAAGTGGCCACCGGCGGGGCGGTATCCGAGGTCTGCTGCCAGCCGACCTCGGTCCGTGTCGCGACTTCATGTCGAATCGATCCCGCTGGCCGCCGCCGCAAGGCGCGAGCGGCCACTGCCGTTTTTCCTCCCGCACCCAGGAACCCGACCATGCCGCAATCGTCCAGCACCAATCGCCGCCTCGTTCTCGTGGCCTCGCCGAAAGGCGAGCCGACGGCAGAGACCTTCCGCCTGGAGACCGTGCCGGTGCCGACACCGGGGCCGGGCCAGGTGCTGCTGCGCACGCTGTGGCTGTCGCTGGACCCGTACATGCGCGTTCGCATTGCCGATTCCGATGGCTACATGCCGTCGGTCAAGCCGGGCGAAACGATGGTCGGCGGAACGGTGTCGGAGGTCGTCGCATCGAACCACGCCGGTTATCAGATCGGCGATCTCGTGCAGTCGTATTCGGGCTGGCAGGACTACGCGGTGTCGGGCGGTGAAGACATCATCGTCAAGCTGCCGAAAGGCACGAAGCAGCCCAGCCTGTATCTCGGCAGCCTCGGCATGCCCGGCTTCACGGCGTGGTACGCGCTGAGCCAGATCGGCAAGCCGAAGGCCGGTGAAACCTTCGTTGTCGCCGCCGCCACCGGCGCCGTCGGCCAGATCATCGGACAACTGGCGAAGCGGGCCGGCTGCCATGTCGTCGGCATTGCCGGCGGCGCCGACAAGTGCAGCTATGCAGTCAAGGAACTCGGCTTCGATGCCTGCATCGACCATCGCGGTGCCGATCTGCCGGCCCGGCTCAAGGCCGCCTGCCCGAACGGCATCGACATCTACATGGAGAACGTCGGCGGCCCGGTCTTCGACGCCGTGCTGCCGTTGATGAACATGAATGCGCGGATGCCGATCTGCGGCCTGATCGCCCACTACTCCGGCGCCGGCCTTGGCGGCGCCGACCGTCTGCCCGGCTTCCTGACCGAGACGCTGTTCAAGCGCATGAAGATCGAAGGTTTCATCATCTTCGATCAGTACCCGGCCCATTACGCCAGCTTCCTTGGCGAGATGACCGCCCCGATCGAAGCGGGTGCGGTGAAGATTCGCGAGCACGTCATCGACAGCCTCGAAGCCGCGCCACAAGGCTTCGTCGATCTGCTCGGCGGCGGCAACTTCGGCAAGGTCGTGGTCAAGGTGGCGTGAAAACAACCGGCAGCGACTGCAGCGGCGCGCAGCCCGAAGGCATGCGCTCGCTGCAGCGCGCGGCCGTTGTACAGTCTCCGCCCCGCACCGCCGCGCGCCGGTGCAGCACGAGACCCGCCATTGCATGACGAGCGATACCGCCGCTGCCGCCAACGCTGAAGCCGAGGTTTACAGCCACAAGCTGTTTGCCCCGACCAGCTACGCCGGTGCCATCGAACGCAAGGACATCCTGGAGCGCGCGCTGCGCGGATCGTCGGCACGCGTGGTGTTCCTGCAGGCACCGGCCGGGCACGGCAAGACCACCGCACTGCAGCAACTGAAGACGCTGTGCGAACGGGACGGCTGCCTGACCGGCTGGCTGACCTTCGACGATGCCGACAACGACAGCCGCCGCTTCTCGGTGCACCTGCAGGCCCTGGTGCTGGCGCTGATCGGCGACGGCGCCCGCGATGCGCCACCGAGCGATGACGATTTCGCCTCGCCGAAGCTGCGGACGCGTACCGACTGGTTCGTCGACCGCCTGCTGAAAACCGGCGCGCCGGTGGCGATCTTCCTCGACGAGTTCCAGGTGCTGACCAACAAGTCGGTGCTGGCCTTCTTCCGCGAACTGTTCGAGCACGTGCCGGCCAACGTGCGGATCTTCGTCGGTTCGCGCTCGGTGCCCGACATCGGCATGGCCAAGCTGCTGGTCAACAACCAGACCACGCTGCTGCGCGCCGATGACCTGCGCTTCTCGCGGCTGGAGGTCGAGCACTTCTTCGCTTCGCGCGGCGCATCGCTGAACGTCAGCCGCGAGGAGGTCGAATCGATCTACCTGCACACCGAAGGCTGGCCGGCGGCGCTGCAACTGTTCCATCTGAGCCTTGCCAACCCGGATGTACGCCGCTCGCTCGGCGACTTCGGGGCCTCGCGCCCGCGTGAACTGGCCGAGTACCTGACCGACAGCGTGCTCAGCCTGCAGCCGCCGGACGATCAGGAGTTCCTGCTGCGCACCTCGTTGCTGAGCCGGATGACCGCATCGCTGTGCGATGAGGTGACCGGCCGCAGCCGTTCGCAGGACACGCTGCTGCGGCTGGAGCGTTCCGGCCTGTTCATCCGCAGCCTCGATGCCGAAGGACACTGGTTCAAGTACCACGCGCTGTTCTCGTCGTTCCTGGCCGAGGAACTGCGCACCGAAAAGCCGGAGATTGCCCGCGAAGTGCACCAGCGGGCAGCCGCCTGGAACTTCCGCAACGGCTGCTACGAGGACGCGATCCATCACGCGATCTCCAGCCGCGATTGCGAACTGGCCGCCGAGGCGATGAACGAATGGGCGACCACGCTGGTGTCGCGTGCCCACCTGATGACCGTCGAACGCTGGTTCGCGAGCCTGCCGCTGTCCTGCATCACCAGTCGCAAGGATCTGGTCGTCAAGGTCGCCTACGCGCTGATCTTCCTGCGCCGCTACGCGGAACTGCGCAAGCTCGAGCCGGCGCTGGAGGAAGGCGCGGCTGCGCAGGCCGGCCTGGCGGTCACCAACGGACACTGCGGCATCGTGCTGGCGATGGCGGCCATGTCCCGCAATGAGGTGGCAAAAGGCTTCGATCTGATTGGCCGGGTCGACGTGCGCAATCGCGATGTCGTCGGCTTCGGCGCATTTGAATACGGCGCGGCAGCCAATCTGCTGGCCTATCGGGCGATCACCTGCGGCGATTTCGAACGCGGCCGGGAATTGATCGCGATCGCCCGCAATTACAACGATCGCGCGCAGGCGACGTTCAGCGGCGGCTACATGGTGGCGATCGAAGGCTTCGGCCTGGTGCTGCGCGGCCAGGTCGATGATTCGCTGAGCCGCTTCCGCAGCGCGATGGCGGCGCATCAGCCGGAACTCGACAAGTCGTTCGCATCGGCAGCCATCGCATCCGGGTTCGCGCTGGCGCTGTACGAAAGCAACGAGCTGAATGCGCTCGAAGCGCTGACCGAAGCGCACCTGTCCGCGATTGCCGATTCAACGCTTCCGGACTGGATGCTCACGGCATTCATGGCCACCGCGCGTGGCCACGATGCCCGTGGTCGCCACGCGCGAACTCATGAAGTGCTCGATGAAGCGGAAGCGATCTGCCGCGCCAACGGCTGGACGCGTCCGGTCGCCACGCTGAACTGGGAACGCGTGCGGCGCCTGCTGCTGGCCGGCGATCTGGCACGCGCCAGCCGGCTGGCCGCGAGCATCGTGCCGGACCCGCTGCCGCAACCGGAAGGCTGGCTGCCGATCGCCGAGGAGATCGAAGGCGAGACGCTCGGACGCATCCGTCTGGCGATCTACAGCAGCGACTGGACCAACGCTGCCGAGCTGATCGCAATGGAAATGGCCAATGCCTCCGGCCGCGCCTACCGGCTGATCAAGCTGCATCTGCTCGACGCCGTGATGCAGCATCGCAAGGGCCAGCGCAACGCCGCGCACCGCAGCTTGCGCAAGGCGCTGCAGCTCTCCGAACCCGGTGGCTATGTCCGCGTGATGATCGACGAGGGCAGCGACATCCTGACCTTGCTGCAGGAAGAGTACGCCGCGCTGCAGGAATCGCCGTCGGGCGGCGAAAGCCGGCTGGGACCGAGCCGCGTCTATCTCGAACTGCTGCTCAACGCCGCCGGCCGCAGCCCCGGTGCCAGCAGCAGCGCAGGCCAGCGCCCGCTCGAAGCGCTGACCGATCGAGAAAAGGAGATTCTTGTTTTTCTCGCCAACGGCGTGTCGAACAAGGAAATGGCCAGCCGGATCTTCGTGTCGGAAAACACCATCAAGTTCCACTTGAAGAACATCTACTCGAAGCTTGCGGTCAGCAGCCGCGTGCAGGCCATCACGGCCGGACGGCAGCTCGGGCTGATCGTCTGATCCCGGTGACTCGGGTGCAACGTCGAGTCGGTTTCGGCACCGCACTGCAGCAATCGCAGACCGGCCGGAAGCGCTAGCCCTACCCGGCCAAAACTACCCGATGGTGTAGTGCCGCTCCCTCCTTCAAGCCGTCTAATCGGCCCACAACTAAAGTGCAGGTTGTCTGGCACGGCAGACCACTGCCGCCGCTACAGGCAACCATCGTTTGGAGGAGCGGAATGGATGTCGAAGCCATCGATGAGTGTCATCGAGCCCGTTTGTGGCCGTCGGTCGACACCCGCCCCCTGAAGTAAACCGAGGTCGTCCTCGGGCGACCATTCAGCTGGGCAGCATCCTTTCCGTCGAGGCCACACAGCATGTTCTCGTTGCGCTTCCGCATCGCCAAGTGGGTGATGAATCACCGTGGGCTGAGCGGCGCGGTGTTCGCGCTGATCACGCTGTTCTTCGGCATTGGCCTGAAGGACGTGCGCCTCGACACGATCTTTTCCGATCTGCTGCCGCGTGACGAACCCTATGTACAGGTCTTCAAGGATCATCCGAACTTCGGCAATCCGCTGACCTTCACGCTGATGGTGCAGCGCAAGAACGGCGACATCTACAACGCCGAAACGCTGGGCAAGGTCTGGAACATGACCCGCGACATCGACCTCGCACCGGGCGTCGATCACGACCAGATCCTGTCGATCTCCACTGAAAAGGCGCGCTACGCCGAGGCCACGCCGTTCGGCATCGACATGCGTCCGCTGATGGGCGACGCGGTGCCGAAGACGCCGGAGGAAATCGCCGACTTCAAGATGCGAGTGGAGAAGTCGCCGAACGCGCGCACCTTCCTGATCTCCGCCGACCAGTCGGCGACGCTGATCAACGCGACGTTCAACGAGTCCCGGCTCGACTACGCCGAAGCGTTCAAGTACGTGCAGGGCATGGTGCTGGCTGCCCGCGACGAGAACCACAACGTCTATCTGGCAGGCCAGCCAGCGCTGACCGGCTGGGTGTTCACGTACAAGTCGGAGATGTTCAAGATCTTCGCGATCACGTTGAGCGCGCTGATCATTTCGCTGGCGCTGTACATGCGCAACGTGGTCGGCGTGGTCACGCCGATCGTGACGTCGACGGTCGCCGCGATCTGGGGCTTCGGCCTGACTGGCTGGATCAAGTCGCCGATCGAGCCGCTGCTGATGGTCGTGCCGCTGCTGCTGATCGCTCGTTCGTTCTCGCATTGCGTGCAGTTCACCGAACGCTATTACGAGATCTACGCCCACCTGAAGGATCGCAAGCAGGCGGCGGAAATCACCATGGGCGTGATGATGGCGCCTTCGATCCTCGGCATCTTCACCGACATCGTCGGCATCTTCCTGATCGCCATCGCGCCGATCCCGGCGATGGAGCGCTTCGCGCTGTTCTGCGGCTTCTGGTGCATCTGGCTGATCCCGACCGGCGTCGTGCTGATTTCGCTGCTGCTGTCCTGGCTGCCGCCGCCGAAGAATGTCGATGAACTGGTCGGCAAGGGTCGCACCACGCTGCTGCAGCGCATGCTGCGCGGCATCGCCGGCGTCACCTACGGCCGCGCAGCGCCATGGACCGCCGGCATCATGATCGGCATCGGCTTCTTCGCGGTGCAGACCGCGCTGCAGATCCGTGTCGGCAACCCGGTGGAAGGCTCCAACCTGCTCTGGGACGATTCCGAGTTCAACGAGGCCGTCCGGCAGATCAATCGCAACTTCGCTGGCGTCAACACGCTGGAAATCATCTTCGAAGCCAAGGACCAGAAGAATCCGGCGCGCCTGATGCAGCGCGAGGACGCCATCCTGACAATGCAGCGCCTTCAGCACATCATCGAGAATGCGCCGGACGCGCCGCGCGCCACGCTGTCATTCGGCGACTACCTGCAGGAAGCCAACCGCCTGTTCGCCGGTGGAGATCCGCGCTGGGCACCACTGGACCCGACGGACTTCTACGTGTCGGCGGCAGCCGGTGCGGTGATGGTCGGCTCCAGCCCGAAGGCGTTCTCGCATGTCATCGACTTCGAGCAGCAGAACGGCACCGTGTCGCTGTGGTTCAAGGACAACAAGCAGGAAACCGTTGACGCCGCACTGCGCGAAGCTGCGAAAGCGGTCGCCGAAGTCGGTGCCGACCACAAGGAATTCACCATTCGCCTGGGCTCCGGAACCATCGCACTGCAGTACGCGATGAATCACGTCGTCGAGCGCTACCACTACCTGATCATCGCGTTGCTGAACCTGGTGATCCTGCTTGGCTGCAGCCTCGCCTACCGCTCGTTCGTGGCCGGCATCATCCTGCTGATTCCGGTGAACATGGCGAACTTCTCGCTGAACGCAGCGATGCACGTCATCGGCATCGGCCTCGATATCAACTCGCTGATGGTGGCAGCGATCGGTGTCGGTGTCGGCATCGACTACGGCATCTATCTGCTGTCCCGGATCTGCGAGGAGTACCACGCCCAGGATCATGACTGGGGCCGGGCGATCACCGTGTCGCTGGTCACCACCGGCAAGGCGATCCTGTTCACCGCGTCGATCATGTTCGTCGGCATCTTGCCGTGGATCTTCATGTCGTCGCTGCGCTTCATGGCCGACATGGGTCTGCTGCTGACCTTGACCATGCTGTTCAACATGGTGCTGGCACTGGTGCTGTTGCCGCTGCTGGTCTGGATCATCAAGCCGAACTTCGTCAAGCGTAAGGATCTGCTCGTTGGCGAAGGGGTCGATCTGTCGGCGTTCACGGGCGCGGCAGACGAAGCCGTCGGTGCAAGCGCGCAGGGCAGCCACTGACCGTGCTTGCGCAGCTGACAACCGCCTGTCGGCCGGTGAGTCCACAGCACTGCGATTTCCGTAATCCACTGTGGATTGCCGAGTTTCGTCGCGTCACCCGGAAGAACGTCAATCACTACGACGGCGCATCCAGCACCGTCATCATTTCTGCAACGTCAGCGAGGAGTGAAAAATGAGAATCAAGAAATACGACTTCAACTACGGCCGCCGCATGCTCATGGAAAAAGCGGCCAAGGGCGTCGGCACGGCCGGCGTGCTCGCGCC
Organism: Gammaproteobacteria bacterium; assembly: GCA_026398875.1. Lineage (GTDB taxonomy): Bacteria > Pseudomonadota > Gammaproteobacteria > Nevskiales > Nevskiaceae > Nevskia. Next base: position 336,036 of record JAPLSB010000024.1, read on the forward strand.
GATGTGGCCGATGGTTGGCAATACCGGCGACACCAGCAAGGCCTACCCGGATGAACTGCTGTCGATCTCGGCCTACACCAAGGGCAAGATCAAGCCGGGCGATGTGATCGACAGCAACAACGTCGATGCAGTGAAGGATCTGTTCGATCCGATCACCTACATCCAGCTGAAGAAGCAGGGCCGCAAGATCAACGTCGTCGAGTCCACCAAGGACGCAACCAAGCTGTTCCCGAACCAGTACCTGATGGCCACCCTGAAGAACCAGGGCACGGCCACGTTCGATGCCACCGGCAACATCGCGGCCAAGGACGGCGGTCCGTGGAATGGCGGCAACCCGTTCCCGGAGCCGAAGAACGGTATCGAAGCGATCTCGAACCTGACACTGGCCTGGGGTCGTCACTCGTACTCGCAGTATGCGATCCGTGACTGGGACATCGCCCCGGACGGCTCGGAAGCCTACAAGTACGATTTCGTCTGGTGCGAAATGAACACCACCGCTCGCCCGGACGGTACCGTCTACAACGGCAAGAAGGATCTGCTCCGTTATCAGTCGGTGTTCTTCACCTCGCCGACCGAAACCGCCGGCTCGTCGTTCCTGAACACCTGGTACTACGACCAGACCAAGTTCCCGGACCTCTACGGCTACCTGCCGGCGTTCCGCCGCGTGCGCCAGTTCCCGACCAACCAGCGCTTCGAACCGCTGGTGCCGGGCATCACGCTGTTCCTGTCCGATGCCTGGGCTGCCGGCGACCCGATGCTGACCTGGGGCAACTACAAGATCGTCGGCCGCCAGCCGATGATGGGTTGCATCAGCGGCATCAACTTCCGCGGTGGCTACCACCCGAACTACGAGCGCACCGTCCATGGTGGTCCGAAGGGCCAGACGTTCTTCGACACCTGGTTCGAACTGATTCCGGAATGCATCGTGCTGGAAGCCGAACCGACGGGTTACCCGCGTTCGCCGGTCGGCAAGAAGCGCATCTGGATCGACGCCCGCAACGGCATGTTCGTCGCGTACATCACCTATGACCGCCGCGGCGAGATCTGGAAGTCCTTCGAGCCGGCATTCGCGCAGTACTCGAACGACAAGATGACCGTCAAGGATGCGCAGGGTCATCCGGACTGGTCGTGGGTCTACGTGCACAGCCATGACTTGCAGGCCAACCGCATGAGCCGCTTCTCGCAGGTCCGCGAGGTCACCGGTGGCTACAAGTCCAAGTTCTCCGAGCAGGGCGAGGACGTGTACTCGAAGTACCTGACGACGCAGGCCATCGCGCGCCTCGGCACCGGCTAATCCCGGCCCTGCCCAGTCGTCATGTTGTCCGGTACCCTCCGCGCAGGCGGAGGGTACCTTTCCGAATTCGAACGTTTACGGACGAGAGCCTGTCAGCGCATGAAGCACATCCTGAAATCGCTTGCCTTGGGCGCGACGCTGTTCGGCAGCGTGGCCATTGGTGACGCGTCCGCCGCTGCCAACGCGACGCCGGTATTGACCGGCACCGTGCACGATTCCCTGTTCTCGGTCAGTTTCGATGGCAAGCACGGCCTCGCCGCTGGCGCGCCCGGCTATGTCCTGGAAACCACCGACGGTGCCAGTACCTGGACGCCGTTGAAGAACATCCCGACGCGGCTCGCGCTGCTCGGTATCGCCCTGAAAGGTGACCACGCGATCGCCGTTGGCCAGCAAGGCCTGGTGCTGAAGCGCGAAGGCACCGAGTGGAAAAAGATCGAGTCCGGCACGCAGGAACGCCTGCTGTCGGTCAGCGTCAATTCAAGCGGCGCCGCAGTAGCCGTTGGCGCATTCGGCACCGTGCTGTCATCGGCTGATGGCGGCAGCACCTGGACGCCGGTCAAGCCGGTCTGGGAGCAGTTCGCCGAAGCCGGCACCGAGCCGCATGTCTACGCTGCCCACATCGACGAAGCCGGCACGATCACCATCGCTGGCGAGTTCGCGCTGATCCTGCGCAAGGCGGCCGGCAGCGACGAATGGAAGCTGCTGAACAAGGGCGAGGCTTCGCTGTTCGCGCTCTACCTCGGCACTGGTGGTATTGGCTACGCCGTGGGGCAGAACGGCACGGTGCTGCGCAGCAACGATGGCGGTACGAGCTGGGCCAAGCTCGACGCCGGCACGCAGGCGATCCTGCTCGGCGTGTCGGCCAGCAGCGACGACCGGGTCACCGTCACCGGCATGCGCGACATGCGCTACAGCCCCGACGGCGGACAGAGCTGGACCGCTGTCACCGGCGGTGGCGTCAACACCTTGTGGTACCAGGGCATCGGCCAGCCGGAGGGCAGCTCGGCTGCGCTCGCGGTCGGTCAGGCGGGGCGGATCCTGAAAATCGACAACTGAATGATCGATGCAGGACCGGCGCTCCGAATACTAGAAAAGTCGGGTTCGAAAACCTCAGGAGGGGAATGAAATGAGCAGCAAGATGCCCGCGATCCGTGTGATCGCAGCAGCGGCAATGCTGATGGCCGCCCATGCAGCCGTCGCTCAGGAAGAAGTGGATCAGAGCGGCGATGGCAGTTCGTCAGGCGGGGGCCTGTTCAGCGATTTCGATTTCAGCTGGGGCGGTTTCATTCGTCCGGAGCTGGCGATCACGCTCGGCGGCGAAAATCCGAACAACCAGCGCGGCAATCCTTTCAATGGCGTGGCGGTCAATCGCCAGCCGGGCGTGCCGCAGCCGGTCGATGGGCTGGGCGGCCTGCTGCCGCCGTTCTCGATTCCGGCCGTCGGCCTCGGTGGCGACGTTACCCGTCCGGTCACGCCGGCCAACAACTTCTTCAACCTGCACCTGCTGCGCGTCGAACTTGAAGGCGCGATGAAGTTCACGCCGAGTCTGAAGCTGGTCGGCCGTCTGCGTGCGGTGTTCGATCCGGGCAACTACAGCGAGTTCGATCCGCTGAGCGTTGCCAACGCCGACACCGGCGGCATCAGCGGCGGCGACCCGACGCTTTACGGTGGCGACCCGAACTACTTCGAATACCAGGTGGCCGGCCTCAAGCGCCCGAACCCGCTCGAAGCCGCCGGACCGAACTACCTCGTCTACTTCCCTGCCCTGTTCCTGGATTACCAGGAAGGCCCGTTGAACGTCCGCGTCGGCAACCAGCAGATCGCCTGGGGTCAGGCGCTGTTCTTCCGCGTGCTCGACGTCGTCAACGGCCTCGACCTGCGCCGCCACCTGATTCTCGACAGCGCCCAGGAAGAATTCGCCGACGAGCGCGTGCCGAGCCTCGCGGTTCGCGTGAACTACCAGTTCACCGACGAGATCCTCGCCGACGCCTTCGTGCAGAAGTTCCAGCCGACCATCTACGGCAACCCGAACACGCAGTACAACGTCATCCCGGCGCAGTTCACCGTTCATGACCAGTACGGCGCGGTCAACGACAAGCTCAGCTACGGCATCCGCTTCAAGGGCAACTTCGGCCAGTGGGGCGCGCAGGCGATCTTCGTCAGCCGCTACAACCCGGACGGCGTGTTCCGCTGGACGGCATCGGGCGTCAACAAGAACCTGCCGAACAACAACGTGTTCGGCGTCACGCTGAATACGCTGTACAGCGGCATCGGTGGCCTGCCAACGACTGGCGACATCCTGGCCCAGACGCCGTTCGAAGCCAGCCCTGGTGGCGTCTACTCGGCGCAGGAATGGTTCAACTACGCAGCGATGGTGCGCCTGAACGGCGTCACCGGCCTGAACGCCGCGATCAACGAGTTCCAGCCGTCCACTGGCCAGCTGCTGGCCAGCCCGGTCGACAACTACGCCGATGCCGCACGCCAGCTCGACACCTTCTTCATCGCCGGTGGCGATGGCCTGCGCGGCCACATCGCGCGCGAGTACTTCCGCGAATACAACATCGGCGGCGGCGTCAGCTACGTGGTGGAAGGCGAACCGGGCTCGCTGCTCGACCAGCTGATCATCAACCTGGAAAGCACCTACACGCCGGATCGGCGCTTCACCAATCCGTCGTTGAGCCGTGACTACATCAAGACCGGCAATCTGGTCAGCGCGCTGGTGATGGAGAAGTACCAGCGCTTCTCGAACTCGATTCCGGCGACATACATGGTGTTCCAGTACATGCACCGTACGAAGGACGACATCTTCGGCCGCTCGCTGCAGGGCTATGGTGGCTCCACCGATGCTGTCGCCACCGGCGCCAGCGGCGGTTCGGACTACGTCGTGTTCGCGATGCAGCAGCCGTTCCCGCAGGCGATCTGGCGCATCGATTTCGCCGGCCTCTACGACGTCAACGGCGGCCTGCTGCTGCAGCCGGGCATCCGCTGGAAGCCGACCGGAAACGTCACCGCCGACATCAACTACACGTACATCAACGGTAAGGTGCACGGCAATCCGAACAACAACGCGCTGTCGACGATCGGCTTCGCCGACGAAATCACCTTCCGCGTTGGCTACCAGTTCTGATCGGCTGATCTAGCCAGGCGGTTCCAGGCTTTCGCTGGATCCTGAGCCGGTCTCCCGCCCACGGGAGACCGGCTTTCTTGTTGAAGCAGTTGCAGCAGCAGTACCGACGAAAAGCGCCACGAGGCGCATCACACACCCCGCGAGGAGAGAACACCATGAAGGACTACGGCAAGGCATTTCGCGTCGACGGCAAGGTTGCGCTGGTCACCGGCGGCGCACGCGGTCTCGGCGCCGAAATGGCGATGGCACTGGCCCAGCAAGGCGCCAGCGTGCTGGTCACCGACATCCTGACCAAGGAAGGCAAGGCCACCGTCAAGGCGATCAAGGCCGCCGGCGGCGCAGCCGAATTCATGGCGCAGGATGTCGTCGACGAAGCGCAGTGGCAGAAGGTCATCGCCAGTTGCATCAAGCGCTTCGGCGGGCTCGACATCCTGGTCAACAACGCCGGCATCGAGCGCACCGCGCTGGTCACCGAATGCACCGCCGAGGAGTTCCGCCGGATTCAGGACATCAACGTCACCGGCGTCTTCCTCGGCTGCAAGCACGCGGTGCGAGCGATGCGTCCAGGCGGCAAGTCCGGCCGTGGCGGCTCGATCATCAACCTGTCATCGGTTGCCGGCCTGGTGGGCGTCACTGGCCTTGCCGCCTACAACGCCTCGAAGGGCGCGGTACGCCTGCTGACCAAGTCGGTGGCGCTGGAATGCGCGCAGCTGAAGACCGGCATCCGCGCCAACTCGATCCACCCCGGCGTGGTCTGGACCGACATGGGCCGCGACCTGCTGACCCACTTCGCCGAAGCCGGGCTGGGCGCCGATGTGCCGGCCGTCGAAGCCGCATTCCTGGCTGCCCATCCGATCGGCCATTTCGGCTCGCCGGATGACGTTGCCAGCGCGGTGATCTACCTCGCCTCCGATGCCTCGAAGTGGGTCACGGGTGCGGAACTGGCGGTCGACGGCGGCTACACCGCGGCCTGAGATTCGGAGCTGTGGCTTTTGAGTCGCGTCTTCACAGCCCCGGAGCACAAAGGCACAAAGAACAGCGAAGACAAGGACACGAAGAAAAGCGATTCTTGGTGTCCTTGCTTTTCACCTTCGTGCCTTTGTGCCCTCGGGCTTTCACTGCCTGACTTCTAGCGAACCCTGATCCTGGGCTGCGGCTTTTGATTCGCGCTTTCAAAGCTCCGGAGCACAAAGGCACAAAGAACAGCGAAGACAAGGACACGAAGAAAAGCAGTTCTTGGTGTGCTTGCCTTTCACCTTCGTGCCTTTGTGGCCTCGGGCTTTCACTGCCTGACTTCCAGCGAACCTTGACTCTGGGCTGCGGCTTTTTGATTCGCGCTTTCACAGCTCCGGAGCACGAAGGCACAAAGAACAGCGAAGACAAGGACACGAAGAAAAGCGGTTCTTGGTGTCCTTGCTTTTCACCTTTGTGCCTTTGTGCACCGGGTTTTTTCTGGCTGCCTTCCAGCGAACCTCCGCTTGCACGAAGCGATTGATCCACACCGAACAGGAATTCGCGGCTGCGGCTTTTGAGTCGCGCTTTCACAGCCCCGGAGCACAAAGGCACAAAGAACAGCGAAGACAAGGACACGAAGAAAAGCAGTTCTTGGTGTGCTTGCCTTTCACCTTTGTGCGTTTGTGCCCCGGGCTTTTGCTGCCCGACTTCGAACGAACCGAGATTCGGAGCTGCAGCTTTTGATTCGCGCTTTCAAAGCTCCGGAGCACAAAGGCACAAAGAACAGCGAAGACAAGGACACGAAGAAAAGCGGTTCTTGGTGTCCTTGCTTTTCACCTTTGTGCCTTTGTGCACCGGGTTTTTTCTGGCTGCCTTCCAGCGAACCTCCGCTTGCACGAAGCGATTGATCCAGGCGCCCCCTGACGCTGCCCGAGGCGCTGATCGTGACTGATGCCGTGGATGTTCCGCCGGTCGAAGAAAGCCCGGTCAATCGCCGGCTGCTGCTGGCCGAGCGGCCGGTCGGCGCGCCGGGGCTGCAGCACTTCCGCGTCGAACGGCTGCCGATCCCGGTACCGGGTCCGGGTGAGCTGCTGCTGAAGACCGAATACCTGTCGCTGGACCCGTACATGCGCGGCCGGATGAACGCCAGCCGCGGCTATGCCGAGCCGGTCGCGATTGGCGGCCTGATGGTTGGCCAGACGATCTCGCGGGTCACGGTGTCGCAGCACCCGGATTTCGCAGTCGGTGATCGCGTCGTTGCCGATGCCGGCTGGCAGGACTGGCTGCTGTCCGATGGCCGCGGCCTGCGCAAGCTTGATCCCGCGATGGCGCAGCCGACGCTGGCGCTGTCGGCACTCGGCATGCCGGGGCTGACCGCCTACATCGGCCTGCTCGACATCGGCCAGCCGAAGGCCGGCGAAACGGTGGTGGTTGCGGCGGCGACCGGGCCGGTCGGCTCGGCGGTCGGCCAGATCGCCAAGCTCAAGGGCTGTCGCGTCGTCGGCATCGCCGGCGGCGAGGAGAAGTGCCGCATGGCCGTCGAGCAGTTCGGCTTCGATGCCTGCGTCAGCCACCACGACGACGAACTGCCGCGCCTGCTCGCCGAAGCCTGCCCGGAAGGCATCGATATCTACTTCGAGAACACCGGCGGTGCCGCGTTCGAAGCGGCGCTGCCGCTGTTCAACGATTTCGCGCGGATGCCGCTGTGCGGCCAGGTGGCCTGGGCCAACGCCACCAGCCTGCCGGCCGGCTATGACCTGACGCCGCGCGTCATGCGCGTGTTCCTGCATCGCCGCGTGCGGCTGCAGGGTTTCATCGTCACCGACCACCTCGACGCCCGCTTCGATGCCTTCCTCGCCGACATGGGCCGCTGGGTCGCCGAAGGGCGCGTCAAGGTCGTCGAAGACATCATCGACGGCCTTGAACACGCCCCCGGCGCACTGGCCGGACTGCTGTCCGGCTACAACCTCGGCAAGCTGCTGATCCGCGTCGAGGATCAGGAACCGGCGGCCGACGCCGCGGGCTGAGCACCGGCGACGGTCGCCACGCCGGTCAACCGGTCGCGCTTGGCAGCATCGATCAGCGTGCTGACCGACCACGCCGGCATCCGGAAGTACTCCGGTCGCGTCGACACCTTCAGCACATAGTCCTCGCCGACCAGCTGCTTGCCGAGCCGGTACTCGACGCGGCTGCCGTCCTTGCGCACGGCGGTCAGCGCCAGCACCGGCTGCTCGAGTCCATAGCCCGCCTGCGCTTCCCGGCCCAGCACGCTGTCGATGCGCAGACCGGCGAGCGCCGACAGCAGCGCAGAGGCCGCATCGGTCGACAGCTTTTCGCCGTCGGCGAGGCCGGCACTGGCGGTCCAGACCGGCGCCGGCGCAGAACTGGCCGGCTTCACCGCAGCGGCGGCATCCGGCAGTGCCACGCCACGCGTCAGCCGCAGGTCGCCGAGTGCGAGTCCGGTCACATCGTCCGCCTTGACGCTGACGATCGCCTTGTCGAGCCAGTCGTCGGACTTCAGCGGAATCTCGTACACCGCCAGCGCCAGCGCATGGATCGCGTCGCTGCCATCGACGCGCGCCAGCACCTGCCGCGCGCCCTGCGCCGTGCCGAGAAACAGCGTGGCCAGCGCCTTGTCGCCCTGGCCCAGCACGATGCGCCGTTCGTAGCCATCGGCCGCGACCTTGAAGCGCGCCTGCGCGCCGGGCGTCGTCGCCACCGGCACGCCGGCCTTGAGCTGCACCAGCTTGTCGAGCAGCTGCCGAACCCGTTCGGCATCGGCCGGGAAATCTCCGGCCGCCGGCAGCCGCCACTGGCCGTCCTGCTTGACCAGCTTCACGACCGCCTTGTCCGGGCCGTCCACGGTCAGGCGATCAACCATGTCGGCCTTGACGCTCAGCAGCGCGCCATCGGCGCTTGTCGGAACCAGATCGGTGCCACGAAGGCTCAGGCCGATCGCCAGCGCGATCTGCACGGCCAGCAGGCCGGCCAGCCAACGAATGTTCTTCTGCATGGATTCAGACCTCCGCGAGAATGCGTTCGTAGCGGCGGGCGTCGCGCTTGCGCGCCATGCGCCGCCACAGCCAGAGCAGCGCCAGGCCGAGCAGCGCCAGCGCATAGTTCAGGTACTCCCACACGGCAGCCTCGGCCTCCGCCAGCGGCACCAGCGTGCGCGCCAGCGTCGAGCGCCCGCGCAGGCTCAGCAGGCCGCGATCCTCCAGCGACCAGTCGATGCTGTTCTGCAGGAACTCCACCGGCTTGGTGTAGACCTGGCCGAGCCCCTGCGATGCGAAGTCGAGTGCTGCATCGGTCGCGAAGCTGTTGCTGGCAATCAGCACCAGCCGCGCGCTGTCCGGCGAATGCTCGATCACCCCGGTCACCGCAGGCTTCGCTGCTGCGGCTGCAGCGCCGGCCGCGCCATCGGTTGCCGCCGGTGCAGCGGCAGTCGATACCGCCAGCGGCGACGGCTTGCCGGCGTAGAACGAATCGAAGCGGCCTTCCAGCGCCACCGCCATCAGCTCGGCCTTGCGGGTGTCACCCGGCTTGAAGCCGGTGTCCGGATACAGCCGGTATTCCGGCAGCACGTCGGTGCTGTCGGAAAGCCAGGACTCATCCGAGCTGCGCAGCAGTTCCACCGGGTGGCGCTGCGCGTTCTTCGCGGCATCCACGGTGATCGGCGATGCCCAGTTCAGGGTCAGCTGGGTCAGCGCGGCGGTGATCGGGTGGCGATCGTTCAGCCCGTTGCCGCGCACATCCGGGAAATGCGGATACGGCAGCATCCGCAGCTCGCGCACCGGCAGGCCGCCGATGTTGCGCTCCACCGGCACCGGCAGTGCGGCATTGCGCGGATCGAGCACCATGCTGTCGCCGATCGTCAGGCCGTAGTGCGCCAGCCAGTCCTTGAGTCCGGAATCGACCTTCGACGCCGTCAGCGTCTGGCCGATCTCGACGTCGTACGGCGAGGTCGCCAGCACCACGCCGCCGCCGCGCATCAGGAACTGGTCGATCGCGAAACGCTGCTTGTCATCGAGCGACTTCGGCCCGAGCACCAGCAGCAGGTCGACATCCTCCGGCACCCGGCCGTCCTTCAGGTCGACATCGCGGCTGCGCACGCTTTCGCCGAGCGCGGCATCCAGCTGCGTGTAGCGCGCGCCACCGCCACGCGGATTGAACTGCGACGGCGGCTCGCCTTCCGGCTTCACCACGGCCACGGTCTTCAGGAAGCCCGGCGCCTGACGCTGCAGCGCCGCGGTGATCGCCCGCTTCAGCGCCTCCTTGTCCAGCGTTTCCGGCAGCGGGATCGGCACGCCCGGCGCATCGCCATCGCCCTCCAGCACCATGTAGAACCAGAACGGCTGCGGGTCGATCAGGCTGGCCACCTGCGGGCCGAAGCCGTAGCGCTGCGTCAGTTCGCGCGCCAGTGCGCCGCCATTGGCGTCCGGATCCTCGTAGCGGGCGCCGAGCTTGTCGCCGGCCTGCTTCTGCAGATCGCCGACCACCTCGCGCAGTTCGCCGGCCAGCCGCTTCAGATCGCCCGGCAAGCGCGCGTCGGCCGACAGGTAGCCGACGAAGCGGACCGGCCGGCTGAGCTGCTCGAACAGGTTGCCGCCGGCCTGATAGCTGTTGACCACCTTGCGGATCGCGCGGGTGATGCCGTACTCCGGGTTCTTCAGCTGCACGTCCAGATCGCGCTCGCCGCGCGCCTTCACCTCGATCAACTCGCGGAAGCCGAGCTTCTCGTGCTGGTCGCCATACGCGATGACGATGTCGAAGTACGAGTTCACGACCGCCGACTGGTAGCGCGTCGCGGTCTGGAACGGCACCGGCCGCACGTCGTACTTCGACGCCGCCTCGTCCTCGGCAGCGCGGTCGCGGGTCGGGTCGATGAACTCGACGCTGGCGCGGCCTCCGGCGGCTACCGCGTATTCCTCCAGCAGGTCCTTCAGCTGCGGCACCAGCGGCGCCAGCAGCGGATGGGTCTTCGACGAGAAATAGCCGCGGATCACCAGCGGCTCGCGCAGCACGCCAAGCTGCTGGCGCGTGGCATCGGACAGCGAATACAGCCGGTCGTCGGTGATGTCGGCGCGCACCGCGCTGACCGGCGCCAGCCAGACATTGGCGACGATGAAGTTCGCTGCCGCAAGGCCGGCGACCAGCGCCGCGCCGCGATGCCGGGCACTGGCCGGGTTGCCGGCCCAGCGCAGCTTTTCCAGCCCGTACAGGTTCAGCGTCAGGAACACGCCGACGATCGCCACGTAGTAGTACAGGTCGCGCAGGTCGAGCACGCCGCGGGTGATCGATTCGAAGCGGGTGCCGACGCCGAGCTGGGCCAGCACGCCGCCAACCTGATGGCCGAACAGCGAGATCAGCAGATCCGAGCCGACCAAGTAGAACAGCCCGCAGACCAGCGCGGTCAGGATCAGCGCGACGATCGGGTTGTCGGTGCGGCTGCTCATCGTCAGGCCGATCGCGACATAGGCCGCCGCCAGTAACAGCGTGGCGATGTAGCCGCCGACCACCGGGCCGACATCCAGCGGCCCGAGCAGCGCCACCGTGACCGGCAGCGGCACGGTCAGCGCCAGCGCCACGGCCACCAGCGCCAGACAGCCGCTGAACTTGCCGAGCACCAGCGCCAGCGGCGACACCGGCGCGGTCAGCAGCGATTCCAGCGTGCCGGCACGGCGCTCCTCGGACCAGGCGCGCATCGTCAGCGCGGCCACCAGGAAGATCAGCAGCAGCGGCAGCCACTGGAACAGCGGCCGCACGTCGGCCAGGTTGCGAGCGAAGAACGATTCCAGCCAGAAGAACGCGAACAGCGTGACGCCAAGAAAGGCGCCGACGAACAGATAGGCGGCCGGCGTCGCGAAGAAGCTGCGGAACTCCTTCGCGGCAATGCGCCGCACGTCGGCGGCCAGGCGGCGGTGATGGATCGACTTAGGCATCGGCTCAGGCATCGGCGGTTTCCTCCAGTTCGGCAACGGCGTCGCGGCGCTGCCCGTTGACCTCGGCGAACACGGTTTCCAGATCGCGCTGCAGCGGCATCAGCGCGTGCAGACGCACGCCGGCCCGGCTCAGCGCATCGGCCACCGCCGGTGCCGCATCCAGTGGTGCATCGAGCCGGTAACGGCTGCGGCCGTCATGGCGACCGCTCGCGGTGATCGCCGTCACCGCTGGCAGCCCTGCCAGCACCGGTTGCGGATCGCCTTCCACCTCGATCTGCAGCCCGCTGCCGGTGCGCAGCGCATCGATCCGCGAATCCACCACCAGCCGGCCGGCGCGCAGGATCAGCACCCGTTCGCAGACCGCCTGCACCTCCTGCAGGATGTGGGTCGACACGATCACCGTCGCCGTCTTCGCCAGTTCGCGGATCAGCTCGCGCATGTGGCGGATCTGGGTCGGATCGAGGCCATTGGTCGGCTCGTCGAGGATGATGATGTCCGGCGCATGCAGCAGCGCCTGCGCCACGCCGACGCGCTGCCGGTAGCCGCGCGACAGCGTCTGGATGGCGGCCGTCGCCTTGTCCTTCAGCGCCGTGCGGCGGATCGCCTCGGCCACGGCACGCGGCCGGCGCGCATCCGGCACGCCGTGCAGCGCCGCCTGGTAATCGAGGTAGTCGATCACCGTCATTTCCGGCCACACCGGGCAGTTTTCCGGCAGGTAGCCGATGCGCGCCTGAATCGCCCGGGTATCGCGGCCTACCTCCAGATCATCGATGCGGACCGTGCCCGCCGTCGGTTCGAGGTAGCCCGTGATCATCTTCATGATCGTGGTCTTGCCGGCGCCGTTGTGGCCGAGCAGGCCAACGACCTCGCCGTTGCCGATCGTGAAACTGACATCGTCGACAGCCGTGAACGGGCCGTAGCGACGCGTCAGGTGTTCGACCTGAATCATCGTGAGGAACTCCTGTGACAGGGATGGAATGCGCGTCGTCGGCAGCCGCCCAGGCCAGACTGGCAAGCGGCTGGCAGGACTGCTGCAACGGCACGCGAATCGGTCAGCACGGCGGCGATCGCTGCCGCCGGTGCCAGAACCCGCCGGATCCGCTCAGCAGGCCGGCGGCGGACGGATGCAACGCCGGCGCAAGCCGCGTGAGGCGCGGCAGCGAAGGGTCTGTCGGGTCGTCGTCCGGTTCATGGCGGGATCGGGCAGCGCGGGTTTGGCAGGCCGGGGATGGGGTCGGCAGGCCAGACAGCGCACCGCCCCGAAGCCCACCGGTATGGACAGCGGCCGGATTTTCAAGCGCCGGAACCATCGGCCGCAGCAACGTGCAGCCCGCGCGCAAGGCATCTCACCGGCGACTTCAGTAGGACCCCCTAACCACTGCAGGCTTGCGGTCTGCGTCGGCACCATGCGCCGGCATTTCGTGAAGAAGCGGGCGGGACCTCTGGAAAGTTTTTTTTGCTGCCGCGTGTCCGGTTTCAGCGGCGAATCTCGTCTTGATGATCAGCACGGCAAATTGCGACCGGCCGACAATGGCCGGCAGACCGTGCGGACGACCCACAGGCATTGGCGATCAGGGCCACCGAGAGGAAGAGATACAGGCAATGACATGGAACACCCGACCGTGGCTCGGCAGCCACCACATCACCGCCACGGATGCCCGCGTGCGCGGCGTCTCCGACGCTGAGGCCGCTGCTTCGTGGCGCGCCGAAAACCACCAGAAACGCAGATGGCATCCGGGCTTTGCGTGGCTCGGGTGGGGCTATCACCGGCCATCCGCCCAACCGTTTGCCTTTGACCCCGCCGTTCACGAACCCGCGAGCGAAACCATGACCCTCAAAACCCACCCCTTGCTCCGCCTCGCCACCGCGGCGCTGCTGCTGGCGGCTTCGTCGTCGGCGATGGCGCAGTCCGGCGGCACCTTTTTGAGTTATGTATTCATAAAATCCCAGTCGGAATTGGAAGCCGCAGCCAATGATTTTGCTCTCGTTGGCAGGGGAGACGTAGACGGGCCAGCTACCAGACGCAACCCTTACCCGGCTTATCTGTTGGCCGCCGGCACTTACAAGGTACCGCTCAACTTGCTTCAGGGACGCGCAGTTGCTGCGCTCTATGGCGGCTTTCCGGCCGACATTCCGAAACCCGCAAATGACGACGACTTCCTCGTCAAGCTCGCCGCTCGCGACCTGAAAAAAAACGTCACCGTGCTCAGTGGCGATTTGAACGACAACGGCATCGTCGATGAAGGGGATGCCACCTCGGTGGTCACCCTTCAGTCGCGCCTCCGCGGCACGATTCTCGATGGCTTCCACATCGAAGGCGCCCTCGAATCGGCGGTGAAGGTAGACGGCGGCAGACCCACGCTGCGCAATCTGGTGATCCGGGGCAATGGCGAGCGCGGGCTGCACATTACCGGCGGCGCCACGTCCATCATCGACAACGTGCTGATCCACGGCAACGGCGGCACCGGCCTGGTGGTGGAAGGCGCCACCCCCAGCTTCACCGGCCTGACGATTGCCGGCAACGGCAAGGCCAACACGGCGGTCGGCGGCTTGAGCTGCACCGGCCCGGGCGAGAGCTGCGGTACCTACCGCAACAGCATCATCTGGGGTAACACCGGCGAAGACGTGAAGCTGTCGTCGGACAGCAGCGTGTTGCCCAACCCCACCTTTCACCACTCGCTGCTGCAGGGCTGCAAAGTCGGCGGCACCTGGAACCCGGCTTGCGGCATCGACGGCAGCAACAACCTGAGCGATGCCGACCCGCAGTTTGTCGATGCCAAGTTCTGCACCGTGGTTCCCAACCGCGTGGGCGACTACCGCCTGCAAACCGGCAGCCCTGCGCTCGATGTCGGCGACAACGCGGCCAACACTCGGCCCAAGGACCTCGACGGACGCGACCGCGTTCAGGGCGGCACCATCGACCTTGGCGCCTATGAAGGCGGCGTGGTCGTGCCGCCCGTTGACGCTGCTTGCGGCACGGCCAACGGCGAGGCCACTGCGACGGCACCCACGAGCTGTTCGCTGTGCGAAACCGGTACCGCCAGCGCCGTCGCCGGCACTGATGGCGCCTGGGGCTGGAGCTGCACCGGGACCGGCACTGGCAGCACCGCAACCTGCTCGGCACCGTATGCCACGCCGACGATCACGCTGAAGGCCTCCCCGACCAGTATCACCGTCGGCGGCGACGGCAGCACCTTGACCGGCACCAGCACCTCGGGCCTGAAGCCGGACCTGACCAGCACCACCACCGATATCTGCTCGGTGATGCCGTTTGTCGGCGGTCCAATCGGCACCACGGTGATCGCCACCGGCGTTGCTGCCGGCACCTGCACCGTCAAGGCGACACTGGCCGGTACCGGGGATACCGGGACGTTCCGTTATCTCGCCGCTGCTGACGAATCCGTCGACATCACGGTGGCCAAGGGTGCGCAGACCATCACCGGCTTCGCTGCCGGCAAGACCACGCTCAAGGTCGGTGAAATGACCACGCTGTCGGCCACCGGTGGCGAGTCGGGCAACGAGGTCAGCTTCAAGAGCCTGAGCAGCGAGATCTGCTTCGTCAGTGGGGCGATGGTCACGGCACTGTCGGCCGGCACCTGCACGGTGGCCGCCGATCAGGCCGGCAATGATGGCTACAACGCGGCCACCCAGAAGACCCTCGATATCACCGTCGCCAAGGCCGCACAGCTGATCAGCGGCTTCAAGGCCAACCCGGCGTCGCTGAAGGTCGGCGGCATGGCCACGCTGTCGGCATCCGGCGGTGCCTCGGGCAATTCGATCAGCTTCCGCAGCAGCACCAGCGAGATCTGCTCGGTCAGCGGGGCGATGGTCACCGCGCTATCGGCCGGTACCTGCACGGTGATCGCCAGCCAGGCCGGCAATGCCGATTTCGAAGCGGCCGACGAGGTGTCGCTGAACGTGCCGGTTGCCAAGGCCGCACAGCTGATCAGTGGGTTCACGGCGAATCCGTCAACGATCAAGGTCGGCCAGACCAGCCAGCTTTCCGCCTTTGGTGGTGCTTCGGGCAATCCGATCACCTTCAGCAGCACGACCGATACCTGCAGCGTCAGCGGCAGCACGGTCACGGCCCTCGCCGTCGGCACCTGCACGGTCACTGCCAGTCAGGCCGGCAATGCCGATTTCGACGCGGCCGAGACGGCGATGCTGAACATCGGCATCGAAGCCGCGGATGTCACAACCGCGCCGGCGCTGGCGCTGGACATGAACGATCTGGACTTCGGTACCGGCTACCTGCTGCGCTTCCGCGACATCGGGGTCGAAACCACCAGCGAAGCCGAAGTGGTGACGCTGAGCAATACCGGCACGGCACCGCTGGCCATCAGCAGCATCGTCACCACCGGCGATTTCCGCCACACGACGACCTGCGGCACGTCGGTGGCACCGGGTGCGACCTGCACGATCTCGATCCGCTTCTCGCCGAAGGCCGTCGGCACCCGCACCGGCGAAACCCGGATCACCAGCAATGCCGTCACCAGCCCGGATCTGATCCGCCTGTCCGGCACCGGAAAGGGCCTGCAGCCGGCAATCAAGACCAACGTCAGCAGCTTCAACTTCGGTCGCGTCCGTGTCGGC
>JAPLSB010000021.1 GCA_026398875.1 Gammaproteobacteria bacterium
CTGGACGCTCTACCCGCCGCTGGTGCTGCAGGGCGGTGCCTCGTTCCCGCTGACCATCTTCGCGATCCACATGCTCGGCATCTCGTCGATCACCGGTGCGATCAACGTCGTGGTCACGATCATGAACATGCGCGCGCCGGGCATGACCCTGCTGAAGATGCCGCTGTTCGTCTGGACCTGGCTGATCACCGCCTACCTGCTGATCGCGGTCATGCCGGTGCTCGCCGGTGCGGTGACGATGCTGCTGACCGACAAGTACTTCGGCACCAGCTTCTTCAATGCCGCTGGCGGCGGCGACCCGGTGATGTTCGAACACATCTTCTGGTTCTTCGGCCACCCGGAGGTCTACATCATGATCCTCCCGGCGTTCGGCATCGTCTCGACGATCATCCCGACCTTCGCCCGCAAGCAGCTGTTCGGCTATGACTCGATGGTCTACGCGGTGGCGTCGATCGCCTTCCTGTCGTTCATCGTCTGGGCGCACCACATGTTCACCGTGGGCATTCCGCTGGCCGGCGAACTGTTCTTCATGTTCGCGACCATGCTGATCGCCGTGCCGACCGGCGTGAAGGTGTTCAACTGGCTGGCCACGATGTGGCGCGGCTCGATGACCTTCGAAACGCCGATGCTGTTCGCGATCGGCTTCGTGTTCCTGTTCACGATCGGCGGCTTCTCGGGAATCATGCTGGCGCTCGCGCCGGTCGACTTCCAGTACCACAACAGCTACTTCGTGGTCGCCCACTTCCACTACGTGCTGGTGCCGGGCGCGATCTTCTCGATCATCGCCGCCATCTACTACTGGATCCCGAAGTGGACGGGTGTGATGTACAACGAGACGCTCGGCAAGCTGCATTTCTGGCTGAGCGCGATCTTCATCAACGTCACCTTCTTCCCGCAGCATTTCGTCGGTCTGGCCGGCATGCCGCGCCGCATCCCGGACTACGCGGTGCAGTTCACCGACTTCAACGTGATCTCCACCTGGGGCGCGTTCCTGTACTTCATCGCGCAGTTCATCATGGTCTACAACTTCCTCCGCTGCGCCATCTGGCGGAAGGGCATGGCGCCGGCCAGCGCTCAGGTCTGGGAAGGCGCCAAGGGTCTGGAGTGGACGGTCGCCTCGCCGGCGCCGTACCACACCTTCGAAGATCCGCCGCACGTCGGTGACGAGCCGGCCGCGGCCCACTGAAGCCTGATCACCGGACGCGATGACGACGATGCCTGACAGCCCGAAGCCGGCTTCCGCACGCCGCAATGTGCGGCTGGCGCTGGTGCTGATGCTCATCGCCATCGCGTTCTATGTCGGCTTCTTCATCGCCGTGAGCAATCGCTGATCGTGGCTACCGACGGCAAGCGCAAGGCACGCGGCATCTGGACGCTGCTGATCGTGGTCGGCGGCATGTTCTGCTTCGGCTTCGTGCTGGTGCCGATGTACAACGCGATCTGCCAGCTGGTGAATCTCAACGGCAAGGACAGCGCGATGCTGGTGCCGGCCGCCCAGGTGGTGGAGCGCGAGGATCAGGCCCGCACGGTGAAGGTGGAGTTCGTCACCACCGTCAACGGTGGCCGGGTGTTCAGCTTCAGTGCCGAGCAGCCGGTCGTCGAGGTTCATCCGGGCAAGCTGTACACGGTGAACTTCAAGGCCAAGAACGAGCGCAGCGAAGCGGTGATCGGCCAGGCAGTGCCCAGCGTGTCGCCGTGGAATGCCGCGCGGCACCTGCGCAAGACCGAGTGCTTCTGCTTCAACCAGCAACCGTTCGCCGCCAACGAGGAAAAGTTGATGCCGGTGCGCTTCATGCTCGACCCGGAGCTGCCGGCCGATGTCGAGACCGTGACCCTGTCGTACACCTTCTTCGATGCAACTGCCTTTGCCCAGGTGAAGCCGGAAGCGGCGCCGGTGCAGAGTCAGGCAGTACCCAAAAGTTAAGTTCGTCAGTCAGCAGTCAGTCAAAGGAAACCGTCATGGCAACCCATGCCGCAGCAAGCGATTCCAGTCACCGCCGTTACTTCGTTCCGGAACCCAGTGTCTGGCCGTTCCTGCTGACGATCGCGCTCGGCACCATCCTGTACAGCGTCAGCATGTACCTGGAAGACCGCCATCCCGGACCGATCCCGTTCTTCGTCGGCGGCGCGCTGTTCATCTACATCGTGTTCTCGTGGTTCCGCGGCGTCGCCAAGGAAAGCGAGACCGGCCAGTACAGCGAGCAGGTCGACCGCACCTACCGGCTGGGCATGAGCTGGTTCATCTTCTCGGAAGTGATGTTCTTCGCAGCGTTCTTCGGCGCGCTGTACTACGCCCGCGAACTGTCGGTGCCGTGGCTCTCGGGTGAAGGCAGCCGCGTGCTGACCAACGAGGTGCTGTGGCCGAGCTTCGAGAACGTCTGGCCGACCAACGGGCCGGGCGCCATCGGTGGCGATTTCAAGACGATTTCGCCGTGGCACCTGCCGCTGATCAACACCCTGCTGCTGCTGACCTCGTCGGTCACCATCACCTTCGCGCACCATGCGCTGAAGGATGGCCACCGCAAGGCCACGATCCTGTGGATGTGGGCGACCATCGCCCTCGGCGCGATCTTCCTGTACTTCCAGGCGTCGGAGTACATCGAGGCCTACCACGAACTGAATCTGACCCTGCACTCGGGCATCTACGGTTCGACGTTCTTCATGCTGACCGGCTTCCACGGCATGCACGTGACGCTCGGCACCATCATGATGATCTCGGTGACCGGCCGCCTGATGGCGGGCCACTTCAAGCCGGAGAGCCACTTCGGCTTTGAGGGCGTGGCCTGGTACTGGCACTTCGTCGACGTGGTCTGGGTCGGCCTGTTCATCTTCGTCTACATCCTCTGAGAGGATCGGACAGGACTGCGGCCGCTCAGGCCGCAGGTCCGCAGGACCGGAAAGCCCGACCGTCACCGGTCGGGCTTTCGTCATTCGGGCGACAGCGCGGGTGCGCGAGATCGAGGGAACACCGCTCCTGCGGCGCGGTCCATCAGCCGCCGATCCCATGCGGATGGATCCAGCCCATCATCGTGGCCAGCAGCAGGAACACGATCAGCGCCACCTGCAGGCCCACGCGCGCCGTCAGCGCCCGCACGGTGCGTTTGCTCTTGCTGGTGTCCTTGAGCATGAAGAACAGCGCCGAGAACAGCGAAATGACGATGCCGACGAGCAGTACGGTGACGATCAGTTTGGGAAGCATGACGGGATAGGGAAAAGTGGTGACCCGATGGTAAGCCGCCGCGTGCAGCCCCGATACCGCGACCTTGCGTCGCGACCAACCGAGTACCGCCGCCGATGATGTCGCGATGGCAGTTCCGCCCGCCGTGGTGGGCCGTGCTCGGCACTGTGATCGGCTGTGCGATCACCATCCGCCTCGGGCTGTGGCAGTGGCATCGCGGGCTGGCGCGCGAGGCGCTCGACGCCCAGTACCAGCGCGCCGAAGCGAAGGCGCCGATCCCGTTGCAAGTCGACACGCCGGTTCCGGACGGGGCCGATGCCACCTGGGTGGCCGCGCGTGGTCGTTACGACGGCGGCCGGCAATTGCTGCTCGACAACCAGGTGCACGATCGCATTCCGGGCTACCAGGTGCTGACGCCGCTGCGGCTGGCCTCCGGCGGCATCGCGCTGGTCAATCGCGGCTGGCTGGCGCAGAACCCGGATCGCAGCAAGCGTCCGGATCTGCCGGTCCCCGACCAGGACGTCGACGTGACCGGGCTGTGGCGCTCGTTGCCACAGCCGGCGCTGCGCCTGCAGATCGACAACTGTCCGTCGGCGGAAACCGCCTGGCCCCGCATCGTCGGCTATCCGACCACCGAGGATCTGCGCTGCCTGTACGGCCGCGAGACTGCTGTCGGCATGCTGCTGCTGGATCCGCAGGCCGACCATGGCTTCCTGCGTGACTGGACGCAGGCCGATCGCCAATTTCCGCCGCAGCGCCATTACGGCTATGCCGCGCAGTGGTTCGCGTTCGCCGCGACGCTGCTGGTGATCTTTTTCAAACTCAACCTGAAACGCCGCCCATGAATCCGCAAGCCGCTCAACTGCGACGATCCCGCCTGACGCTGGTCCTGCTCGGGGTGCTGTTCGTCGGCCCGCTGATCGGGGCCTGGCTGCTGTACAGCTCGGGCATGCGGCCCGGCGTGACCACCAACTACGGCACGCTGGTGGTGCCGACCACGCCGCTGCCGGCGCTGCAACTCAGCAGCGACGCCGACCAGCCGCAGCCGGAACTGCTGCTCGGGCGCTGGAGCCTCGTGCAGCTCGGTGGGGCGCACTGCGATAGCGCCTGCGCCGATCGTCTGGCCTCGAGCCGTCAGGTGCGGCTGGCGCTCGGCGCTGCCGGCGTCGAGAAGGACCGCGTGCAGCTGGTGTTCATCGTCCCGGATGCCGAGGCCGCGCATGCCGCCGCTAGCCAGCTGCGCGAGGCGCACAAGATCCTCCACATCGTTGCCGACATCGGGCCGTCCGGGCAGCGGGCCGCCGAGGTCTTGAAGTCCGCCGATCCGCTGGCCGTCTACGTTGTCGATCCCAACGGCAACTGGTTGATGACCTACGAGAACCAGCCGAGCGCCGACGAATTCCAGCGTGGTCTGCTGAAGGATCTGAAAAAGCTGCTGCGGCTGTCGTCGATCGGCTGACCGGCGTTCGTCGTTCACACCTCGGTCCCTGCCCGACGTTGCCGTTCGGCGGCCGGATTGCCGGGGCTGCGCGGTAGTAAAATGCAGCGCTCGCGATACCTATCTCCATGCTCGACACCTTCCATCGCCTGAACCTGCTGACGCTGGTTCTCACTTTCTGCCTCGTCGTCCTCGGCGCTTACGTCCGATTGTCGAATGCCGGCCTCGGCTGCCCGGACTGGCCCGGCTGCTATGGCCATATCGGCGTGCCCGACGCCCAGCACGAAGTGGCGGCCGCCGAAGCCGCGTATCCCGAACGGCCGGTCGAAGCACCGAAAGCCTGGAAGGAGATGGTCCACCGCTACCTCGCCGGCGTCGTCGGCCTGCTGATCGGCGCGCTCGCGGTGCTGGCCTGGCGCGACTGTAGCCGGACGCTGCCGCGCCGCTTGGCGCTGGCGGTGGTCGGCGTGGTGCTGGTGCAGATCGTGTTCGGCGCCCTGACCGTGACCTTGAAGGTCAAGCCGATCATCGTCACCACGCACCTGATGCTCGGCCTGACCACGCTGTCGCTGCTCTGGTGGATGTGGCTGTCGACGCGTCGCGCGGCCGCCAGTGCCCCGCCGGCCGCCGCGTTGCTGAAGCCGTTGTCGCTCGCTGCCTTGCTGCTGCTTTGCGGGCAGATCTTCCTGGGCGGCTGGACCAGCACCAACTACGCAGCGCTGGCCTGCCCGGATTTCCCCGCCTGCCACGATTCCTACCTGCCGAAGGGCGATCTCGGCGAAGCCTTCAAGCTGTGGCGTGGTCTCGGCATCGATTACGAGTTCGGCGTGCTCGACACCGCTAGCCGCGCCACCATCCATCTGGTGCACCGTTACGGTGCCCTGGTGCTGAGCCTGATGTTGGTGACCGTGGCTGGCTACCTGCTGAGCCTGCGCCGTGCGCCGTACACCGCACTTGGCCTGGCGCTGCTGGCCGCCCTGGCCTTGCAGCTGGCGATCGGCATCGGCCTGATTCTCAAGCAGCTGCCGCTGTGGCTGGCGGACGCCCACAACGCCGGCGCGGCCGTGCTGCTGCTGGCCGTGCTGGCGTTGAACCACACGGTCTGGCGCGGCGACTCGCGTCGCCCGACGCACTGAAGGCAAGGCCATGACGCGAACCACCACGAGCACGCCGCCGCTGAAGATCGATCCAGCGGCAGCCGAACCCGCGCCGGCGCCGGTGTCGCGCCTCCACGAGTACTACGAGCTGTGCAAGCCGCGCGTGGTCATGCTGATCGTCTTCACCGCGATCGTCGGCATGTTCATGGCCGTGCCGGGTCTGCCGCCGCTGGCGGCCTTGCTCTGGGGCACGATCGGCATCTCCTTGCAGGCAGCCTCGGCAGCGGCGGTGAACCAGATCATCGATCGCGAAATCGACGCCCGGATGAAGCGCACCTGCGGCCGCCCGCTGGTGACCGGTTCCTTGACCCTGACGCATTCGATCGCCTTCGCCACCGCGATCGGCCTGGCCGGATTCGTCGTGCTGTGGTTTCTCGTCAACCCGCTGACCGCCGTGCTGACGCAGCTGACCTTGGTCGGCTATGCCGGCGTCTACACCCTGTTCCTGAAGCGCGCGACGCCGCAGAACATCGTCATCGGCGGTGCCTCCGGTGCAGCCCCGCCGGTGCTCGGCTGGGCTGCCGTGACCGGCACCATCGACCCGCACGCGCTGATCCTGTTCCTGATCATCTTCATCTGGACCCCGCCGCATTTCTGGGCGCTGGCGATCGAGCGGCGCGAGGAATACGCCAAGGTCGGCGTGCCGATGCTGCCGGTCACGCACGGCGTCGAGTTCACGGCCACCCAGGTGCTGCTGTACACGCTGCTGCTGATCGCGGTCACCATCCTGCCGTTCGCGGTCGGCATGAGCGGCTGGCCGTATCTGATCGCCGCGCTGCTGCTGGGCGGCCGCTTCCTGCAGATGGCCGTGCAACTCAAGTTCGCGCCGCGCAAAGGCCTGCCGATGAAGACCTTCGGCTACTCGATCGTCTATCTGATGGCGATCTTCACTGCGTTGCTGGTCGACCACTACCTGCGCTGAGACGTCGGTCGCCATGGGTGTCTCAAACCGCGTTCAATAGGCCCATCGCCCACAAAAAAGCCCGGCATCCGCCGGGCTTTTTTGTGGGCCGCGACCAGCAAGCTCAGGCCACAGCTTCCTCGACCTCGATCGCCTTGCGCAGCTTCTTCATCGCCGCGACCTCGATCTGGCGGATCCGCTCGGCGGACACGCCGTACTCGTCGCCGAGTTCCTGCAGGCCGGCTTTCGATTCGTCGGCCAGCCAGCGGCGCTGCAGGATGTCGCGCGAACGCGGGTCCAGCGAGACCAGCGCCTGCTTCATGCGCTCCTCGCGGGCGTCCTGCCATTCGGCTTCCTCGATCGCCGCGAACTGGTCGCTGCGGTCGGCCAGATAGTCTTCCGGTACGAAGGATTCATCGCCGTCTTCCGGCGTCGCGCTGAACGACACGTCGGCGCCGCCGAGCCGCGATTCCATCTGCAGCACGTCTTCCGGCTTCACCTTCAGATCACGGGCCACGGCCTCGACTTCCGACTGCGTCATCCAGCCCAAATGGGTCTTGGACTTACGCAGGTTGAAGAACAGTTTGCGCTGCGCCTTGGTGGTGGCGATCTTCACGATTCGCCAGTTCTTCAGGATGTATTCGTGGATCTCGGCCTTGATCCAGTGCACGGCGAAGCTAATCAGGCGCACGCCGACACCCGGATCGAAGCGCTTCACGGCCTTCATCAGGCCGATATTGCCTTCCTGGATCAGGTCCGACAGCGGCAGGCCGTAGCCCTGGTAGCCACGGGCGATGTGGACGACGAAACGAAGGTTGGACAGCACCAGTTTCTGCGCCGAGGCGAGGTTGCCTTCGTCGTGCAGTTCATGGGCGAGCTTCTGTTCCGCCTCCGGCGTCAGCAACGGAATCTGGCTGACCGACCGGATATAGGTATCGAGGCTGCCGGCCAGCGGCACCGGCAGCGCTGAAGAGCGTTGCGAAAGCGCAAGAGCAGTCATCGTGTATCCCCCGAAAAGTGGTCGAGATGTTAGCACTCGCATTTTTGGAGTGCTAAGCCGCCAAGAAGTTCAATCGACATTCGGTCTGTCGATAGTCTTTCTGCATCGCGGCGCGGGCCAGGATGGCCATTCCCCATTACTTATCCCTTGGGGCACAGATCGCCGGATGCAAGGGCTCAGCGCGGCTCGATCGCGCCGAGGTGCCGGCTGACCGTCCACAGCGCCGCCAGCCAGCCGAGCGCGGCGCCGGCGCCGAACACGGCGAACACCGTGTCCACGCCAAGCGTGCCTGCGCCCGTGCCGATGCCGTACAGCCCGGAAAGCGTCTGGGCTGGCCCGGCCAGCGCCAGCCCCGCACCGAACACCATCAGGCAGGCCAGCAGCGCACCGCTCAGGCCGTACCAGAGGCCGGTGTACAGGAACGGCCGGCGGATGAAGGCGTCCGAGGCGCCGATCAGCTTCAGCACAAGGATTTCCTCGCGCCGCGAGGCGATGTCGAGACGGATGGTGTTGGCGACCACCACCAGCACCGCCAGCGCCAGCGCCCCGGCGATCAGCAGGATCAGCCGCTCGATGACGGCCAGGATCGCGTACAGCCGCTCCAGCCATTCGCGGTCGAGCCGCGCGCTGTCGACTTCCGGCAGCCGGGTCAGCGCGTCGAGCAAGGCCTCGGCCTGCGCCTTCGGCAGCGCTGCATCCGGGGTTGCCACGATGGTCGCCGGCAGCGGATTGTCGCTGAGCATGTCGAGCGCTTCGCCGAAGCCGGAGTGGGCCTTGAACTCGGCCAGCGCGGCATCGCGGGAGATGTATTTCGCTTCGCCGATCCCCGGCTTGCGCGCGATGGTGGCGTGCAGTTGGCGGCCGGCGGCCTCGTCGACGGTGTCCTTCAGGAACAGCGACACGCGCAGCGAGCCCTTGAGGCCCGACGACGCCGCGTCGAGCCCGCCGAGCACGGCGTACAGCCCGGCCGGCAGCGCCAGGGTGATGCCGATCACCAGCGCCGTCAGCAAGGTGCCGAACGGACGGCGCGCCAGCTGATCGAGCGTCGCCGAGATCGCCCGCGTGTGGTCGAGCAGCCAGCGCGAGCCGGCGGCCGGCGCAGCGCGGACCCGCTTGGCGCCGCTCACGAGACGCTCCCGGCATCGCCGTGGTCGTCGACCAGCTGGCCATCCTGCAGGCTCAGGATCCGGTGCGGCAGGCGGCGGATCAGCCCCAGTGCATGGGTGGCCACCAGCACGCTGACGCCGACCTCGTTGAAGCGGCCGAACAGCTGCATGATCTCGGCGGCCATCGCCGGGTCGAGGTTGCCGGTCGGTTCATCGGCGATCAGCAGCCGTGGCCGCGCGACCACCGCCCGGGCGATGCCGACCCGTTGCTGCTCGCCGCCGGACAGCGTCACCGGCCAGTCGCGTTCGCGGCCGCGCAGGCCGACTGCGTCGAGCGCGGCGCGCACCCGGCGGCCGATGTCGTCGCCGGAGTGGCCGCGGATGATCAGCGGCATCGCCACGTTGTCGAACACGCTGCGATCCGGCAGCAGCGCGAAGTTCTGGAAAATCATGCCGAACTGCCGGCGATAGGCCGGCACCGCGCGCGGCCTCAGTGCCGACAGCGTCTGCCCGTCGACGGTGATCTCGCCGCTGACTGGCCGCTCCAGCAGCGCGATCAGCTTCAGCACGGTCGACTTGCCGGCGCCGCTCGGGCCGGTCAGGAACGCCATCTCGCCGTGACCGAGCGTGAAATCGGCGTCGCGCAGGATCTCGCGGCCGCCGTCACGATACCGGTAGCTGACCTGCGAGAAGCGGATCAGCGCCTCGCTCAACGCCCGTCTCCGAGAGCAGCGCCGCCGACCAGCGCTTCGGCGTAGGCATCGGCGTCGAACACTTCGAGATCGTCGATCGCTTCGCCGAGGCCGACGAAGCGCACCGGCAGCGCCATCCGCTTGGCGATCGCCAGCAGCACGCCGCCCTTGGCGGTGCCGTCGAGCTTGGTGATGGTCAGGCCGGTCAGGCCGATCGCCTCGTGGAACTGCACGGCCTGGTTCAGCGCGTTGCCGCCGGCGGTGCCATCGACCACCAGCATCACTTCGTGCGGCGCGTAGGTGTCGAGCTTCTGGACCACGCGGCGGATCTTGCGCAGCTCGTCCATCAGGTGGCTCTGGGTGTGCAGGCGGCCGGCGGTATCGGCGATCACCACGTCGATGCCGCGCGCCTTGGCGGCCTGCACGGCGTCGAAGATCACCGAGGCCGAATCGGCTCCGGCGCCCTGCGACAGGATCGGCACGCCGGCGCGCTCCGACCAGGTGGTCAGCTGCTCGACAGCCGCCGCGCGGAAGGTGTCGCCAGCGGCCAGCAGCACGCTCTTGCCGTCCTTCTTGAACTTCGCCGCCATCTTGCCGATGGTCGTGGTCTTGCCGGCGCCGTTGATGCCGGCGACGAAGATCACGTACGGCTTGATGTCGCTCGGCACCACCAGCGGCTTGGCGCAGGGGCCGATGATGTCGAGCAGCGCCTTCTTCAGCTCCTTGCGCAGCTGCGTCTCGGTCTTGATGCGGCCGGCCATCACCTCGTTGCGCAAGGTCTGGGTCAGCTGCATCGTCGCCTCGACGCCGGCGTCGGCAATCAGCAGGCGTTCCTCGATGATCTCGATCGCGTCATCGTTGAGCTTGTCGTCGGTGAACAGGCGGCCGAGGTCATAGGTCAGCCAGGAATCACCCTTGTTGATCTTCTTGCGAAGCTTCGCGATGAAGCCGGCGTTCTCCTCGCTCATGCCGCTTTCAGCTCCGCGAAGGCTTCACGCGCCGCCATGATGGTCAGCTCCACTTCGCGCGGGCCGTGCGCGGCCGACACGAAGCCGGCTTCGTAGGCGCTCGGCGCGAGGTAGATGCCGCGCGCCAGCATCGCGTGGAAGAAGCGTTTGAACTGTTCCAGGTTGCACTGCGTCACTTCGGCGAAGCTGGTGATCGCCGGCCGGTCGGTGAAGAACAGGCCGAACATCGAGCCGAGCTGCACGGTGGTGAACGGAATGCCGGCGGCCTTCGCCGCCGCATTCAGGCCCGTCAGGATCGCGGCGGTGGTCGCTTCGAGCTTTGCGTAGATCGCCGCGTCGTCGAGCGTCTTCAGCAGCGCGATGCCCGCCGCCATCGCCAGCGGATTGCCGGAAAGCGTGCCGGCCTGGTAGACCGGCCCGGCCGGAGACAGCTTCTGCATGATCTCGCGGCGGCCGCCGAAAGCGCCGACCGGCAGGCCGCCGCCGATGATCTTGCCCAAGGTGACCATGTCCGGGGTGATGCCGTAGACGCCGGCCGCGCCCTTCGGGCCGACCCGAAAACCCGTCATCACCTCGTCGAAGATCAGCACCGCGCCGTCCGCCTTGCAGAGCTTCTGCAAGCCTTCGAGGAAGCCGGGCTTGGGCAGGATGCAGTTCATGTTGCCGGCCACCGGCTCGACGATCACGCAGGCGATCTGCCCGGCATTGGCCTTGAACAGCGCTTCGACCGAACCGAGGTCGTTGTAGTCGGCGGTCAGCGTGTGCTGGGCGAAATCGGCCGGCACGCCGGGCGAGGTCGGCACGCCGAAAGTCAGCGCGCCCGAACCGGCCTTGACCAGCAGCGAGTCGGAATGGCCGTGGTAGCAGCCCTCGAACTTCAGGATCTTGTCGCGGCCGGTGTAGCCGCGCGCCAGCCGCAGCGCGCTCATCGTCGCTTCGGTGCCCGACGAGCACAGCCGCACCTGTTCCAGTCCCGGCACCCGGGCGCAGAGCAGTTCGGCCATGGTGATCTCGGCTTCGGTCGGCGCGCCGTAGGACACGCCGATCTGCGCCTGCGCGACGATCGCGTCGCGGACCGCCGGATGCTGGTGGCCGAGGATCATCGGGCCCCAGCTGCCGATGTAGTCGACGTAGGCCTTGCCGTCGGCATCGGTGATGTAGGCGCCGTCGGCCGAGGCAATGAAGCGCGGCGTGCCGCCGACTGCGCGAAATGCGCGCACCGGCGAATTGACACCGCCGGGGATCGAGGCCTGGGCACGTTCGAACAGCGCTTCGGAGCGGGTCATGCGGTCGTTTCCAGTCCTGGTCGTGGATCAGCGGGGCGGCGCCGCGAACAGCGCGCAGTAGGCGCGGGCGCGGCGTTCGATGGTGGCCGGGTCGCCGGCCCCGAACAGGCCATCGACGGCGGCCAGCCAGTCGGCACCGGCGGCGAGCAGCAGCGCGCCATTATCCGGCGTCACGCCGCCGATTGCGCAGATCGGCGCGCCGATCCTCTGCCGCGCCGCGCCGAGCACGGCGGGATCGGCCGGCGGGGCGTCCGGCTTGGTGGTCGAGGCGAAGAAGCGGCCGAAGGCGACATAGCTGGCACCTTGGGTCAGCGCGGTCTCGGCCCGGAGCAGGTCCGAGGCGCAGCTGGCGCCGATCAGGGCCGTCGGCCCGAGACTGGCGCGTGCCGCTTCCAGCCTGCCGTCGGACCGGCCCAGGTGGGCGCCATCGGCACCGATGGCGGCAGCCAGCGCCGCATCGTCATTGACGATGAAGCGCGCGCCGCCCGCGCGGCACAGCGCCAGCAGCGCTTCGGCGTTGCGCTGCCGACGGTCGGGCGCGCTGGCCTTGTCGCGGTACTGCAGCAGCCGGGCGCCGCCGGCGATGGCGGCGGCGCAGGCATCGAGCAGCCGCGCCGGATCGGCGGCGAGCGTGTCCGGTGTCACGGCATAGAGCAGGCGTTCGGTCATTGCAGGAGGCGTCCGGGAATGCGGCGGCCCAGGCCGAGGGCGACCGCGCGCGCCAGCGCCGCCTGGGTCCAGCGCTGGCCGGCGACGATCGCCTCGTCCGCCGTGTCGCCCAGCGCCAGCCGGGCCGCGATGGCGCTGGCCAGCGTGCAGCCGGCGCCGTGGAAGGTTTCCGGCAGGCGCGGCCAGTCGTGGACCCGCACCGGCGGAGTGCCGCCGTAGGCGCGATTGACGACGGTCGGGGCGGCTTCGTCGCCACCGGTGATCAGCACGCGCTGACAGCCGTCGGCCAGCAGCGCCGCCGCGCAGGCGGCCAGATCGCCGGCGGCGTCCGGCACCAGCCGACGCGCCTCGGCGGCATTCGGGGTCAGCACCGTGACCTGCGGCAGCAGCAGCGCCCGCAGGGCGGGCGGGAACCCGGCGGCGACCAGATCGGTGCCGCCGCCGGCGCGCAGCACCGGATCGCAGACCACCGGCACCGCGAGCCGGGCCAGGTGACGGACGATCACCGGCAGCTGCGCCGGGTTGCCGAGCAGGCCGAGCTTGACGGCATCCGGCCGGACATCGGCCAGCAGCACGGTCAGCTGCTCGTCGAGCAGCGCGGGATCGGTGGCGACCACCCGGCGCACGTCGCGGCTGTCCTGCACGGTCAGCGCGGTGATCGCGCCGAGCGCATGAACGCCGTGCGCGGCCAGGGTTTCGATGTCGGCCTGCAGGCCGGCGCCACCGCCCGGATCGTGGCCGGACAGGCATAGCACGGTGCTGGGGCGGCTCATCGGCGGCGGTCCGGAAAAGAGGTGGCGAAAAAAGCTTGACAAGACGCGGTTCGCGACTGCGGCGGGCGGCAGTTATGCACATCGAAATGGCGATATCGCCGCAAAGCCCCGTGGCTGCGACACAAATCCGTCAAAAAGCCTGAAAAACTCGTCAACACTTTGAATTAATTGAATAAAGCGGCATGGTCATAAATTAGCCGCAACGCGGAAAATCCATGGTGGGACCGTCACTTACGCGGCCTCCCCAAGGCTTGTTCACAAGCTTATCCACAGAAACTGTGTGTGAACTGATCTTTTCCATAGATTTCAGTGATTAAGCGCCGATTCTTGAGGTAACGACGAGTTCTGCCCTCAATCAGTGCATATCGTTCAGGTAACTGCTGCCAAGTGCGCTCATCTGGTTTTCGATGTGGCTGGCGCGGCCCAGCACGTAGGCCGATGGCCGATCCAGCCGGAGCCGCACCGGGTTCGGCAGCACTGCGGCCAGCAGCGCGCATTCGCGGCGCGTCAGCCGGGCGGCCGGCTTGTGGAAGTAGGTCTGCGCGGCGGCTTCCACGCCATAGACGCCGGGGCCGAACTGGGCGACGTTGAGATACACCTCCAGCACCCGCCGCTTCGGCCACAGCAGCTCGATCAGCACCGTGTAGCCGACTTCCAGGCCCTTGCGCAGATAGCTGCGCCCGGACCACAGGAACAGGTTCTTGGCGGTCTGCTGGCTGATGGTCGACGCGCCCCGGACCCGCCGCGAGCGCTTGTTGTGGTCGAGCGCCTTGTCGATCGCCTCGAAATCGAAGCCCCAGTGTTCGGGAAACTTCTGGTCTTCGGCAGCCACCATCGCCAGCGCCGCCGCCGGCGCGATCCGCTCCCACGGCACCCAGTCGTAGCGGACCTCGGGCGCGTCGGAGGCCAGCATGAAGGCGCTGGTGAACGGCGGCACCACGCGCAGGATCAGCACCTGCAGCACCGCCAGCGCGGCGAACAGCAGCGGCGAAACGGCCAGCCAGAACAGCGGGCTGCGGCGGCGCAGGGACAGGCGGCGCATCAGTCCGGGCTCCGGTCGGCGGCGTCGGGCAGCGAATACACCGGCAGCGACCAGTTCCAGACGATCGCCGCGAAGCGGATCGCTGCCACGGCCAGCATGCCGGTCAGCGTCGCCGGCCAGCGGCTGATGCCGAGATCGAGCAGCAGCACGTAGATCGACGCGCCGACGATCACCGCCACCGCGTACAGCTGGCCCTTGCGCAGGATCATCGGGATCTCGTTGCACAGCACGTCGCGCAGCAGGCCGCCGAAGGCCCCGGTGATGGTCGCCATGATCACCGCGATCAAGCCCGGATGGCCGGCACCGAGCGCCACCTGGGCGCCGGCGATCGAGAAGAACGCCAGCCCCAGCGCGTCGGCGATCTGCAGGCTCTGCAGCGGCGGACGCCGCCAGCGGGTGTAGGGAATGGTGGCCAGCGCCGCCAGCACGATCACCACGACATAGGTCGGCTCGCCGATCCAGAACACCGGATTGCGGTCGAGCAGGATGTCGCGGATGGTGCCGCCGCCGGTCGCGGTGACCAGCGCGATCACCACCACGCCCAGCACGTCGAGGCTCTTGCGGCCGGCCGCCAGCGCGCCGCTGATCGCGAACACGGCGACGCCGGCGTAGTCGAGAAGATGCAGGATCATGCGGCGCTGAGCTTAAGCCGATCGCGGCGCATCACGCTCGGCAACAGCGGCCCCGGCGGTGCTTCAGTCGGCGCCTGTCCGGCTGACCTCAGGCCGGCAGGCCGAGCTGCTTCCACAGCCGCAGCGTCGGTTCGACCTGGTTGAGCGTGTAGAAGTGGATGCCCGGGGCGCCGCCCTTCAGCACGGTCTCGCAAAGGCGGCTGACGACGTCCAGGCCGAAGTCCTGCAGCGCCGCCTTGTCGTCCTGCAGCTGTTCCAGCCGCAGCCGGACCCAGCGCGGGATGTCCGCCCCGCAGGCGGCCGAGAAGCGCGTCAGCTGGGCGTGGTTGGTGATCGGCATGATGCCGGCGATCACCGGAATGGTGATGTTCGCTTTCGCGCAGCGTTCGAGGAAATCGAAGTAGGCGTCGGCGACGTAGAAATACTGCGTGATCGCGGCATCGGCGCCGGCGTCGACCTTGCGCCGGAAGGCTTCGAAATCGGCCTCAGGGCTGCGCGCCTGCGGGTGCATTTCCGGATAGGCGGCCACTTCCAGCTGGAAGCTGTCGCCGTGCGTCTGGCGGATGAACGACAGCAGCTCGCTGGCGTAGTGGAAATCGCCCGGCGCACCGGTGCCGATGGCCGTTGCCGGCAGGTCGCCGCGCAGCGCCACGATGCGCTTCACGCCGGCCGCCTTGTAGCGGTCGAGCAGAGTCGCGATCCGGGCTCGCGAGGAGCCGACGCAGGTCAGGTGCGGCGCCGCCTCGATGCCGGTGCTTTCGACGACCTTGACCACGGTGTCGTAGGTGCCGTCCTGGTCCGAGCCGCCGGCGCCGTAGGTCACCGAGAAGTACTTCGGCTTCAGTGCCGCCAGCGCCGCCGCGATGCCGGGCAGCTTGGCCACACCTTCTGGCGTGCGCGGCGGGAACAGCTCAAACGAAAACTGTGCGGGATGTGCCGCCATGAAAAGCATCCTGTCGAGCTGCCGGCAGACGCGGACAGCAAAAAGGGGCAGTCGCCCGCCCCCTGAAGGCTGACCGGGCCGGACTCGCGCGCCCCGAGGGCATGCGCGCGAATCCGGCCGGCGGGTTCCGGCGCCGCAGCGCCGGGCACCACACTCAGTAGCGGTAGTGGTCCGGCTTGTACGGACCTTCGACCGGCACGCCGAGGTAATCGGCCTGGGCCGGCGTGAGCTTGGTCAGCTTGACGCCGATCTGCTCCAGATGCAGCGCCGCCACTTCCTCGTCCAACTTCTTCGGCAGGCGGTAGACCTGCTTTTCGTAGACGTCCTTGTTCTTCCAGAGGTCGATCGCCGCCAGCGTCTGGTTGGAGAACGAGTTCGACATCACGAACGCCGGGTGGCCGTGGGCGCAGCCGAGGTTGATCAGGCGGCCTTCGGCCAGGATGTAGATGCTACGGCCGGTGTCGCTGAACGTGTAGCGATCGACCTGCGGCTTGATCTGGTCACGCGAGGCGCTCGTGTCCTGGTTCAGGCGATCCATCTGGATCTCGTTGTCGAAGTGGCCGATGTTGCAGACCAGCGCGTTGTTCTTCATCGCCTTCATGTGCTCGAGGCTGATGATGTCCTTGTTGCCGGTGGCCGAGACATAGATGTCGGCAAACGGCAGCACGTCTTCGATGGTCTTGACTTCGAAGCCTTCCATCGCCGCCTGCAGCGCATTGATCGGATCGACTTCCGAGACGATCACGCGGGCGCCCAAGCCCCGCAAGCTGTGCGCCGAGCCCTTGCCGACATCGCCGTAGCCGGCGACGAAGGCGACCTTGCCGGCGATCATCAGATCGGTGGCGCGCTTGATGCCGTCGGCCAGCGATTCACGGCAGCCGTAGAGGTTGTCGAACTTCGACTTGGTCACCGAGTCGTTGACGTTGATCGCCGGCACCAGCAGCTTGCCCGCTTCGAACATCTGGTACAGGCGGTGCACGCCGGTGGTGGTTTCTTCGGCCACACCGCGCCAGGCGGCGGCGACCTTGGTCCAGTAGCCCGGGCGCTCGGTCTTGGTCCGGCGCAGCAGGTCCTTGATCACCTGCTCCTCGTGGTTGCCCGACAGCGTGTCGATCCAGTTCGAACCGGCTTCCATCTCGACACCCTTGTGGATCAGGAGCGTCACGTCGCCGCCGTCGTCGATGACCAGTTCCGGGCCGCCGAGCGAGCCGTCCGGCAGCACGTGGGTCACGCAATCCAGCGTGCAGTCCCAGTATTCCTCGAGCGTCTCGCCCTTCCAGGCGAACACCGGCGTGCCGGCGGCGGCCACAGCCGCAGCAGCGTCATCCTGGGTCGAGAAGATGTTGCAGGACGCCCAGCGCACGTCGCCGCCGATCGCTTTCAGCGTCTCCAGCAGCACGGCGGTTTCCTTGGTCATGTGCAGCGAGCCGGTCACGCGGACACCCTTCAGCGGCTGCAGCGGCGCGTACTTCTTGCGGATCGACATCAGGCCGGGCATTTCTTCCTCGGCCATGCGGATGCGCTTGCGGCCGAATTCGGCCAGCGACAGGTCGCGGACCTTGAAGTCGGCGACGCCATTCTTGTGCGGGGTGGTGCCGGGGTGCAGGACAGCGCTCATGAGCATCGCTCCAGTGATTGATTCGAGTGAATTCGCTTGGAAGTTCGTTCGCACTGGGCGCCGTTACGTACAGCCTGCCTCGAGCCTGGCCGTCATCGCATGGCGACGGTCGCAGCGCCCCTCGGGGATCGTGACGGCGAGTATATCCGCCTATGCGGATAAAGGGATAGATCGCCAATCCGTCCACACCAGCCATTGGCCTTGTCCGTCAAAAAGCTTTCCGGAACACAAAGGCACGGAGAACAGCAACAACAAGGGCACAAAGAAAGACTGGGTGGACATCTGGCCTCCGTGCCCTTGGCTTTTCTCCTCCGTGCCTTTGTGCTCCGGGGTCTCTGGTATTGGATGCAGCGCTTTCATGAATGCCGGTTTCACGAGCTGCATTGCGGTGATTCCGGCACTGCTCTTGCTCAGGGAAAGGCATGGACGATACGACCCCCGGCACCAGCACCGATTCCCGCGCCACTTCCCGCAATGCCGCCGATGCCCCGCTGCGCGAGAACGTGCGCCGCATCGGCGCCACGGTCGGCGAAATGCTCGCCGAGCAGCAGGGGCCGGCCTTTCTCGACGGCGTCGAAACCGTGCGCACCACAGCGATCCGCCGCCGCGAAGGCAGCGCCACCGCCGAGGAACTGTCGCGGCTGCTGTCCGGCCTGCCGGTGGTGCAGGCCGAATGGCTGACCCGCGCGTTCTCCACCTACTTCCAGGGCGTCAACATCGCCGAGCGCGTGCACCGCATCCGCCGCCGTCGCGACTACGAACGCGCCGGGGCCGGCGCGCAGCCGGATTCGCTGCTCGATGCGCTGGGCCAGCTGAAGGCGGCCGGCGTCAGCGCCCGCGAACTGCTGCTGTGGCTGAACCGGCTCGATGTCGAGCCGGTATTCACCGCCCATCCGACCGAAGCGGTGCGCGGCTCGATTCTGGAAAAGGAGCAGCAGATCGTCCGCTGCCTGATCAACGAGTTCGACCCCAGCCTGACGCCGCCCGAACGCGCGGCCGACTGGGGCCGGCTGCGGATGTCGCTGACCGCCAGTTGGCAGACCCGCGAAACCGCCGCCGCGCGGCCAACCGTGCAGGACGAATGCGACCACGTCGGCTTCTATCTGGGTGGCGCGATCTACAACATCGTGCCGGCCTTCTTCGAAGCCTTCGAGGACGCGATCCGCGCCGTCTACGGCACCGAAGTGGAGATGCCGCGCATCCTGCGCTTCGGCTCCTGGGTCGGCGGCGACATGGACGGCAATCCGAACGTCGGTGCCGACACCATCGCCGACACCTTGAAGAGCCAGCGCGCCCGCATCCTCGAACGCTACGCGGCGGAAGTCGGCGAGCTGTCCGACACCTTGAGCCAGACCCTGGATCGGGTCGAAGTGGCCGGCGAGCTGCTGCGCCGCACGGCGGCCTATCGCGAGCTGCTGCCGGACGCCGCTGCGGCGCTGAAGCCGCGCCACGCCGACATGCCGTATCGGCTGTTTCTGAGCCAGGTCCGCGCCCGGCTGCGGGCGACCAGCCGCGACGAGCCCGGCGGTTACGAAAACGCCGAGGCGTTCCGCGCCGACATCGAAGTGGTTGCCGAAAGCCTGCTGGCCGGCAAGGGCCTGAACGCCGG
Organism: Gammaproteobacteria bacterium; assembly: GCA_026398875.1. GTDB lineage: Bacteria > Pseudomonadota > Gammaproteobacteria > Nevskiales > Nevskiaceae > Nevskia. Next base: position 19,013 of record JAPLSB010000021.1, read on the forward strand.
CTGGTACGCGGTGCGCCGGCTGCTGTGGCGGGTGCGCACCTTCGGCTTTCATCTGGCCCGGCTCGACTGCCGGCAGGATTCGCGCGTCCACGCAAAAGCCGTCGCCGCGCTGATCGGCGACGCCGACTGGGCCGAGCGGGACGGCGCCACCCAGGCCGATCGCCTGCGCGCCTACGCCGGCGGCAGCACGGCATTCGCCGCCTCCGACGACGCCGTCGCCGTCCGCTGCGCAGCCGTGTTCACCACTTTGGCCGCGTCGATCGCCCGCTACGGCGTCGACGCCATCGGGCTTTACATCATCTCGATGGCGCAGCGCGCCGCCGACGTGCTGGCGGTGCTGGCGCTGGCCCGCCACGGCGGCATGGTCGATGTGGCCGGACAGGTGCCGCTCGACATCGCGCCGCTGTTCGAGACCGTCGACGACCTGAAGGCCGGCCCGGACACCTTGCGCGCGCTGTTCAGCGATCCGCTCTACCGCGCCCACCTCGCCGCGCGCGGCGATCGACAGGCGGTGATGCTCGGCTATTCCGACAGCGGCAAGGACGGCGGCACGGTGGCTTCCCGATGGGGCCTGCAGCGCGCCCAGGTCGAACTGCTGGAAGCGGCACAGGCGTTCGGCATCAAGCTCAAGTTCTTCCACGGCCGCGGCGGCTCGGCCAGCCGAGGCGGCGGCAAGATCGTGCCGGCGCTGATGGCCAGCCCGCGCGGTTCGGTGGCCGGGTCCTTGCGCGTCACCGAGCAGGGCGAGGTCATCCACCGCAAGTACGGCATCCGCGCGCTGGCGCTGCGCAGCCTCGAACAGATGGTCGGCGCCACCCTGCGAGCGTCCCTGCGGCCACGCGTGCCGGAAGCCCGCGAAGGCGCCTGGCGCGAAGCGATGACGGCGATCTCCGCGCACTCGCGCAGCGCCTATCGCGCCTTCGTCGATGCGCCGGAGTTCGTCGACTACTTCCGCACCGCCACGCCGATCGACGTGATCGAAAAGATGACGCTCGGCAGCCGGCCCAGCCGGCGCGGCACGATGGTCGGCGTCGAAAGCTTGCGCGCGATTCCCTGGGTGTTCGCGTGGACCCAGTGCCGCTCCGGCATCACCGCCTGGTACGGCCTGGGTGCCGGGCTGGAACGCGCCGCCCAGGAAATCGGCGAGGCGCGCCTGTTCGAGATGGCGCAGGACTGGGCGTTCTTCCGGGTGATGCTCGACGACACCGACATGGTGCTGGCCAAGTGCGACCTCGACATCGCCGAACGCTTCTCGCGGCTGTCCGGCGGCCTGCACGCCCGCTTCTTCCCGATGATCGCCGCTGAATTCGAACGCACCCGTCACTGGGTGCTGAAGCTCAGAGGCCAGGACGCGCTGCTGGCCAAGGACTCGCGGCTCGCCGAGTCGATCCGCGTGCGCAACCCGTACATCGACCCGATCAGCTTCCTGCAGGTGGATCTGCTCGCCCGCTGGCGCGCCTCGGGCTCGACGGACGAGGCGCTGATGAATGCGCTGGTGGCCACCGTCAACGGCGTCGCCCAAGGACTGCAGAACACGGGGTGAAGCCCGACAAGCTTGCGGCGCATGCGCCGCGTCGGGCTGAACGCCATTCCTGCCGGAGGCGGGAATGGCCGGGGTCTCATCGGATTGACGACGCTGCTGTCTGCTTGCGGCGCATGCGCCGCGTCGGGCTGAACGCCACTCCTGCCGGAGGCGGGAATGGCCGGGCCGCACTTAACTTTGTGCCGGAACCGCAAGCCGCTGCCAACGCCTGAAACTCACGACCTGTCGCCAACAAGAAAGGGACGCCGAAGCGTCCCTTTCTTGTCGCAGGCCTTGCGGTTTACTTCAGCTTCTTCGCCGCATCCTTCAGCAGTTCGGCCTTGTCGGTCTTCTCCCACGAGAAGGCGGTGAAGGTTTCGCCGTTCAGCGTCACTTCGTAAGGCTTGCGGCCGAAGTGGCCGTAGCTGGCGGTGGCCTGGTACATCGGGTGGATCAGGTCGAGCATCTTGATGATGCCGCCCGGGCGCAGGTCGAAATGCGTGCGGACCAGCTTTTCCAGCGCTTCGTCGCTGACCTTGCCGGTGCCGAAGCTGGTCACGAAGATCGACGTCGGCTCGGCCACGCCGATCGCGTACGACACCTGCACTTCGATCTTCGAGGCGAGGCCGGCGGCGACCAGGTTCTTGGCGACGTAGCGGGCGGCGTAGGCGGCCGAGCGGTCGACCTTCGACGGGTCCTTGCCGGAGAACGCGCCGCCGCCGTGACGGGCCCAGCCGCCGTAGCTGTCGACGATGATCTTGCGGCCGGTCAGGCCGCAGTCGCCCACGGGTCCGCCGATGACGAAGTTGCCGGTCGGGTTGATGTGGAACTTGGTGGCCTTCGAAATCCACTTCTCCGGGATCACCGGCTTGATGATCGACTCCATGACCGCTTCGCGCAGGTCCTTGAGCTTGATGTCCGGGCTGTGCTGGGTCGACAGCACCACGGCGTCGACGCCGACAGCGACGCCATTCTCGTAGCGCAGCGTGACCTGCGACTTGGCGTCCGGGCGCAGCCAGGCGAGGCCGCCCTTCTTGGCCTTGCGGATCTTGGCCTGCTGCTCGACGAGGCGATGGCTGTAGTAGATCGGCGCCGGCATCAGTTCCTTGGTTTCGTCGCAGGCGTAGCCGAACATCAGGCCCTGGTCGCCGGCGCCGATTTCCTCGGCAGCCTTCTCTTTCTTCTTGGTGCCGTCGACGCCCATCGCGATGTCGGGCGACTGCTTGCCGATGATGTTCAGGATGCCGCAGGTGGCGCCGTCGAAGCCGACGTCGGAGGAGTTGTAGCCGACATCGCTGATGACCTTGCGGACCAGCGCTTCGAGATCGACCCAGGCCGAGGTGGTGACTTCGCCGGCGACGATCGCGACACCGGTCTTGACCAGGGTTTCGCAGGCGACGCGGGCGCGCTTGTCCTGCGCGAGGATGGCGTCAAGCACGGCATCCGAGATCTGGTCGGCCAGCTTGTCCGGGTGGCCTTCGGACACCGATTCGGAAGTGAAGAGATAGCTGCTCGTGGCTTGAGTCACTGCGGGTTCCTCGTGTGATCGGGTCATGCGGATAGGCAGATAGCGTAAAGCAAGCCCCAAGGGGCTGCACCTGACGGCCTGCCGGAGATCGCTGGCTACAATGCGGCGCGGCGGCCCGGGCCGCCCGCCGCTGGCCGGCCGGCCCGCTTGCCTGAATCCGGAGAGTTCCGATGGTCCAGACCCCGTCGACGATGCTGCCGCTCGGTACCCGCGCTCCCGCGTTCGAGTTGCCGGACCCGGCCGCCGGCCTGCGGCGCTCGCTGTCGTCGCTGCGTGGCGGCAGCGGCACGGTGGTGATGTTCATCTGCAATCACTGCCCGTACGTGATCCATGTGAAGGCCGAACTGGCGCGGCTGGCGCAGGACTACCAGCCGCGGGGTCTCGGTGTCGTCGCGATCTCCAGCAACGATGTCGAGCACTACCCGCAGGATGCGCCAGCGCTGATGCGCGACTTCGCGGCCGCTGCCGGTTTCAGTTTTCCGTATCTGTATGACGAAACGCAGGACGTGGCTCGCGCCTACCAGGCTGCGTGCACGCCGGACTTCTTCGTCTTCGATGCCGATCTGCAGCTGGTCTATCGAGGCCAGCTCGACGATTCGCGGCCCGGCAACGGCAAGCCGGTGACTGGCCACGCGATACGGGCGGCGCTCGACGCGCTGCTGGCCGGGCAGGCGATCGCCGCCGACCAGCAGCCGAGTGTCGGCTGCAACATCAAATGGAAGCGCGCCTGAAGCACGCCACCCGACACGCCGCGATGCGCCCGGCTTCGACTGCTCGACTTACGCCTTGACGCCGGTCGACGCGGTCACCGCCAAGACTGACGCCCCAACCTGCAGGAGCTGCCGATGACCGATACGACGACGACCCTGCAGTGCGACTACGCCGTGCTCGGCGGCGGCAGCGGCGGCATTGCCTCGGCACGCCGCGCCGCCCAGTACGGCGCGAAGGTCGTGCTGATCGAGCCGGACCGCCTCGGCGGCACCTGCGTCAATGTCGGCTGCGTGCCGAAGAAGCTGATGTGGCATGCCGCGCAGATCGCCGGCGTGCTGGCCGATGCGCCGGGCTACGGTTTTTCGGTCGGGCCGCATCGCCACGACTGGGCGGCGCTGGTGGCGCGCCGCGAAGCCTATGTCCGCCGTCTCAACGGCATCTATCGCGATGGCCTGAACAAGGACGGCGTGCAGCTGCTGAACGGCTATGGCCGGCTGCTGCCGGATGGCCGCGTGGCCTGTGGCGACGTGCGGATCGCGGCCCGCCACGTGCTGATTGCCACCGGTGGCCGGCCGCGGGTGCCGACCGTGCCCGGCGCCGAACTCGGCATCGATTCCAACGGCTTCTTCGCGCTGACCGAACGGCCGGCGTCGGTGGTGGTGGCCGGCGGCGGCTACATCGCGGTGGAGCTGGCCGGCCTGCTGCAGGCGCTGGGCGCGGAGGTGACGCTGCTGGTGCGCGGCGAGCGCCTGCTGAATGCCTTCGACGCGCTGCTGGGCGACGAGCTGCGGGCGGCCTGCAGCCATCACGGCATCACGCTGCGCTTCGGCCGTCAGGTTGCATCGGTCACTAAGCCGGACGAGGCGCTGCGGATCACGCTCGATGACGGTCAGGTGCTGCGCAGCGAGGCCCTGATCTGGGCCACCGGCCGGCAGGCCAATACCGAGGGGCTGGGGCTGGCCGAGGCCGGAGTCGCCGTCGACGCAACGGGGCATGTGATCGTCGACGAATGGCAGGACACCGGCCGGGCCGGCGTGCACGCGGTCGGCGATGTCTGTGGCCGGGTGCCGCTGACGCCGGTGGCGATCGCCGCCGGCCGGCGGCTGTCCGATCGCCTGTTCGGCGGCCAGAGCGATCGGCGCCTCGACTACCGCAACATCCCCAGCGTCGTGTTCAGCCATCCGCCGATCGGCACCGTCGGGCTCAGCGAGGCCGAGGCGATCGACTGTCACGGAACTGCAGCAGTCAAGGTTTACCGTACGCGATTCAAGGCCTTGTATTACGGTCTGCTCGAGGTGAAGCAGGACAGCGCGATGAAGCTGGTCTGCGTCGGCCCGGAAGAGCGGGTGGTGGGCGTCCACGTCATCGGTGCCGGCGCCGACGAGATGGTGCAGGGCTTCGCCGTCGCGGTCCGGATGGGGGCCACCAAGCGTGACTTCGACGACACGGTGGCGATCCATCCGAGCAGTGCGGAGGAGCTGGTGACGATGCGCTGAAGCGGGCCCGTCACCGCTGGCGGGGCCTTCGACGGGCCTGGTCAGAATGAAAAAAACTGACGTTAAACAAATGCTTCATGAGGGTTTGATGACCGGACGGGCTTGCTTGCTTATGGCGTCGGCACCTCAGTAGTATTCGCGCTTCCCCAGTTCGCCGCTCGCGTTGGTGCATCTTTTGCTGGCACCGCGCAGACGTTTCCGGCGTATCAGAAATCAATTTACGGAGTACCTCCCGTGGCAGCCAGTCTCATCAATTTTGCGGCCGAGGCCGCCGGTGCGATCAACCCGGCCGACCTGTCGATCATGACGCTCGTGACGCACGCAGACCCGGTGGTCAAGGGCGTGCTGATCATCCTGGTGTTCTTCTCGTTCTGGTGCTGGACGGTGATGTTCGACAAGTTCATCGCCATGGCCAAGGCCAACGGCGCGATCGGCCGTCTCGAAGACAAGATCGAGACCGGCACGCTGGAAGACATCATCAATTACGAAGACGAGAAGAAGCACCCGCTGGCGCTGGTCGTCGAAGCCGGCAACAGCGAGTGGCGCGAAGGCTCGGGCGAGCACGCTCACGAAGCGCTGCACGAAGTGCGTGATCGCATCGAGCACGCGATGCGCCTGGAACTCTCCAACGAGATCCGCCGCCTGAACAAGGGCCTGCCGTTCCTGGCCACCGTGGGTTCGGCTGCGCCGTTCATCGGCCTGTTCGGCACCGTGTGGGGCATCATGAACACCTTCACCAGCATCGGCGCCAACCGCGACACCTCGCTGGCCACCGTTGCCCCGGGTATCGCCGAAGCGCTGATCGCCACCGGTATCGGTCTGGCGGCGGCGATTCCCGCGATCATGGCTTACAACAAGCTGTCGACCGACATGGGTCGCTACTCCGGCCGCGTCGGCACCGTCGTCGGCATCTACGCAGGCCGCCTCGCCAAGCGTTTCGCCCCGGCCGGCAAGAGCTGATCCCGTGGGCCTGAACGTCAAGGTCTCATCCGGGGACGGTGACGAAGGCGAAATGCCGCCTGTCGCGGAGATCAACATCACGCCGATGGTCGACGTGATGCTGGTGCTCCTGATCATCTTCATGGTCACCGCGCCGCTGATGCTGCCGCAATTGCCGATCACGCTACCGAAGGCCTCTCTCGACGAGATGGGCAAGCCGCGTGATCCCCTCATCATCTCGATCGATACCGCGAGCGAGTACTTCATCAACAACGGCCCGCTGACCCAGCAGGTGCCCTACGAACAGCTTGGTCAGGCCTTGCGCGCGATTTCCGTGAAGCAGGCTGACAATCTCGTCTACATCCGCTCCGACAAGGGCGTGGAATACGGCAAGGTCGTCGAACTGATCAGTCTTGTCGGGGCATCCGGGTTCTACAAGGTCTCGTTGATGGCCGAAGCCCAGCAATAGGGCTGGAGCTATCCCCAGTGAGCAATCCGTCCAAGAAGGGCAAGAAATCGCTGAGCACGGCGATGGTCTTTTCGATCATCTTCCATGCGACGCTGATCCTGTACCTGATCAACCTCGTGCGCCCGACGGTGAACGTTGCGCCGACACCGAAGAAGCAGGTGATCGTCGAACTGGCACCGCCGCCGCCCCCGCCACCCCCACCACCGCCGCCTCCGCCACCACCGGACAAGCCGCCCCCGCCGAAGCAGATCACGCCGCCGACGCCCACGCCGACGCCGCCGCCACCTGAAGTGGTGACGACGACGGCTGGCCCGGAAACGCCGATTACCGCGCCGCCACCGGCTCCACCCGCGCCGCCGGCACCTCCGGCGCCGCCGGCGCCCAGCGGTCCGAAGGTCGGCGTGCCGACCTCGTACTACAACACGCTGCAGGGCGTGATCCAGCAGAACGTGCAGTACCCGGCAAAGTCCCTGCGCAACGAGGAAGAAGGTGTCTGCAAGCTGCGGGTCCGGATCGACCGCGACGGCAACATCCTCGATGTGGTGCTGATCGACAAGTCGGGTTACACCGAGCTCGACAAGGAAGCGCGGAACGTGTTTACCCGGATCGGCAAGTTCCCGCCGGTGCCGCCGTCGGTGAGCCCGGAGTACACCGAGTTCCTCGTCGAGCTGCCGATCAACTTCACGCTTTCTGGCGGTTAAAAGCCGGCAGCTGTCGTCATTGGGTCCTAAAAAGCGGGGTTGGCGTCGCCAATCCCGCTTTTTGCGTGATCGGCCCCGGGGGCTGGCGGTAGAATGTCGAGATATCTCCCGGCCGAGAGTGCCGCGCCGGGCGGCCGATGCTCCGCTGTCCGCCCGGCAGTGCGTCGTCAACCCCAGCAAGGCGATCACCGACTCGAGAGGAAGATCATGGCTGTCAAAGTGGGTATCAACGGTTTTGGCCGCATTGGCCGCAACGTGCTGCGCGCCGCGGTGCAGAACTTCGGCGACATCGAAATCGTCGCGATCAACGATCTGCTCGAGCCGGACTACCTCGCCTACATGCTGCGCTATGACTCGGTGCACGGCCGCTTCAAGGGCGAAGTGTCGATCGACGGCGGCCACCTGGTCGTCAACGGCAAGAAGATCCGCCTGACCCAGGAACGCGATCCGGCCAACCTGAAGTGGAACGAAGTCGGCGCCGACGTCGTCATCGAGTCGACCGGCCTGTTCCTCGACAAGGTCACCGCCCAGAAGCACCTCGACGCCGGTGCGCCGAAGGTGGTGCTGTCGGCACCGTCGAAGGATGACACCCCGATGTTCGTCTACGGCGTCAACCACAAGACCTACGCCGGCCAGGCGGTGATCTCCAACGCCTCGTGCACCACCAACTGCCTGGCGCCGCTGGCCAAGGTGATCAACGACAAGTGGGGCATCAAGCGCGGCCTGATGACCACGGTGCACGCCGCCACGGCGACCCAGAAGACCGTCGACGGCCCGTCGAACAAGGACTGGCGCGGTGGCCGCGGCATCCTCGAGAACATCATTCCGTCGTCGACCGGTGCCGCCAAGGCCGTCGGTGTGGTGATTCCGGAACTGAACAAGAAGCTGACCGGCATGGCCTTCCGCGTGCCGACCTCGGATGTCTCGGTCGTCGACCTGACCGCTGAACTCAGCACCCCGGCGACGATGGCCGAGATCTGCGCCGAACTGAAGGCGCAGAGCGAAGGCGCGCTGAAGGGCATCCTCGGCTACACCGAGGACAAGGTGGTGGCGACCGATTTCCGCGGCGACGCCCGCACCTCGATCTTCGATGCCGAGGCCAGCATCGCCCTCGACCCGACCTTCGTGAAGCTGGTCAGCTGGTACGACAACGAGTGGGGCTACTCCAACAAGTGCCTCGAAATGGCCCGCGTGGTCGCTGGCAAGTAAGCCAGCTCGCGCGCCCAGCACGGCAGGCCGAACGGGGAACCGGGAATCGTCACGCGATTTCCGGTTCCCCTTTCTTTTGCCCGACGATTCCTGCTTTTCCTCCGCTGAACCCCGGATTCCGATCATGAAATTCAAGAAGCTCGCCGACCTCGACCTCAAGAACCAGCGCGTGTTCATCCGCGCCGATCTCAACGTGCCGCAGGACGATGCCGGCAACATCACCGAGGACACCCGTGTCCGCGCATCGATTCCCGGCATCAAGCTGGCGCTGGCCAAGGGCGCGGCGGTGATGGTCACCTCGCATCTCGGCCGTCCGACCGAAGGCGAGTTCAAGCCGGCCGATACGCTGGCGCCGATCGCCGCGCGGATGGGCGAGCTGCTCGGCCAGCCGGTCAAGCTGGTGCAGAACTGGGTCGATGGCGGCTTCACCGTCGCCCCGGGCGAGGTCGTGCTGCTCGAGAACTGCCGCGTCAACAAGGGCGAGAAGAAGAACAGCGACGAGCTGGCGACCAAGATGGCCGCGCTCTGCGATGTCTATGTCAACGACGCCTTCGGCACCTCGCACCGCGCCGAAGCCACCACTCACGCGCTGGCCTTGAAGGCCAAGATCGCCTGCGCCGGCCCGCTGGTGGCGGCCGAACTGGAAGCGCTGGGCGCGGCGCTCGGCAATCCGAAGCGGCCGCTGGTGGCGATCGTCGGCGGCTCCAAGGTGTCGACCAAGCTGACCATCCTCGATGCGCTCGCCGACAAGGTCGACCAGCTGGTGGTCGGTGGCGGCATCGCCAACACCTTCATGCTGGCGGCCGGGTTGTCGATCGGCAAATCGCTGGCCGAAGCCGATCTGGTGCCGGAAGCGAAGCGGATCATCGACAAGCTGAAGGCGCGCGGCGCCTCGGTGCCGATTCCGACCGATGTGGTGACGGCCAAGGCGTTCTCGCCGACTGCCGAAGCCACGGTCAAGAAGGCGACCGAGGTGGCGGCCGATGACCTGATCCTGGACATCGGCCCGGATACCGCCAAGCAGCTGGCCGACATCATGGTCAGCGCCGGCACCATCGTCTGGAACGGCCCGCTCGGCGTCTTCGAGTTCGACCAGTTCGCCAACGGCACCAAGGTGCTGGCGGCGGCGATCGCGAAGTCCTCGGCCCTGTCGATCGCCGGCGGCGGCGACACAGTGGCGGCGATCGCCAAGTTCGGCATCGGCGAGCAGGTCGGCTACATCTCGACGGCCGGCGGCGCCTTCCTCGAGTTCCTCGAAGGCAAGACCTTACCGGCGGTGGCGGCGCTCGAAGCGCGCGCCGAGGGCTGAAGTCCTCGCGCAGCAAAAAGGCGGCGACCGGGCATCCCGGTCGCCGCCTTTGTCGTTGTGGCCGGTGCTATTGCTTGTCGGTCGACGAGAACTTCGAATTGATCTCGGCGATGTAGGCATTGGCTTCGGCCACCGCCTTGTTGGCGGCTTCGGCGTGGGCATTGGCGGCCGCCGTGTTGACGGTGACGTAGTTCTTCACGCAGGCCTGATAGTTGTTCAGCGCGGCGTTGAAGGCATCCGCTTCCTTCTGCGACGCGAAGGCCTTGGCCACCGGCGGTTGCACGCAGGCATGGGCCGGCGGTGCCGGGAACGGTTGCAGCTCGGTGAACGGGGTGAAGGTCACCAGGTTCGCCGGTGCCGAATCGGCCGGCTTCTCGCGCGGCTTGATGCGCGAGGCGCTGTCGCCGGACTGCGCGAAGGCAAGGGCAGGCGTCAGCAGCAGCGCGAACATCAGCTTGTTCATGTCGGATTTCCTCAGCCGCGGCGCGGCTTGTCTGGGGATCAGCCGCGATCCTAGCAAAGCCTTCGTCGGGGCGGCCGCGCGGGTCGTTCGGCTAAACTTCGGGCACATTTTTCCCTTATTCCGGATGGGCTTCCATGCGCTTCGAAGGTACGCAGGATTACGTTTCGACCGATGATCTGACGCTTGCCGTCAACGCCGCAGTGACGCTGCAGCGGCCGCTGCTGGTGAAGGGCGAGCCGGGCACCGGCAAGACCCGGCTGGCGATCGAAGTCGCGAAGTCGCTGGGCATGCCGTACTTCGAGTGGCATGTGAAATCGACCACCAAGGCCCAGCAGGGCCTGTACGAGTACGACGCGGTGTCGCGCCTGCGTGATTCGCAGCTGGGCGATTCGCGGGTCAAGGACATCGCCAACTACATCGTCAAGGGCAAGCTCTGGGAGTGCTTCGAGTCCGAGACGACGCCGGTGCTGCTGATCGACGAGATCGACAAGGCCGACATCGAGTTCCCGAACGACCTGCTCCGCGAGCTGGACCAGATGGAGTTCTACGTCTACGAGACCAAGCAGCTCGTGAAGGCGAAGAACCGGCCGGTGATCATCATCACCTCGAACAACGAGAAGGAACTGCCGGACGCCTTCCTGCGCCGCTGCTTCTTCCACTACATCCGCTTCCCGGACAAGGACACGATGCAGAAGATCGTCGATGTCCATCACCCGGACATCAAGAAGACGCTGCTCAAGGAAGCGATGGAAGCGTTCTTCGGCCTGCGCGAACTGCCGGGGCTGAAGAAGAAGCCGAGCACCTCCGAGTTGCTCGACTGGCTGAAGCTGCTGATGGCCGAGGACATCGACCCGGCGGCGCTGCGCGAGACCAGCGTCAAGAAGAGCCTGCCGCCGCTGTATGGCGCGCTGCTGAAGAACGAGCAGGACGTTCACCTGTTCGAGCGCATCGCCTTCATGGCCCGGCGCTCCAGCTGAACAAGCCGCCGGGGCGGCCTGAAGCTTCAGGCCGTTTCCGGCTCCAGCAGCTGTTCGAGCCGTAGCAGCGTCGGGCCGCGAACCACGTCGGCGACGCTGTATTTCTTCAGCCCGTCGATGAACGCGCGCTCGGCGCGATCAAGCACGCCTTTCAGCAGGCAGGCGCCGTTCAGCGCACACGGGCCGCGCGCGCAGTCGGCCATGTGGCCGCTGCCTTCCATCGCTTCGACGATCTCGCCGATCGACAGCGACTCTGGCGGCCGTGCCAGGCGCAGGCCGCCGCTGCGGCCGCTGACCGATTCGATGTAGCCGAACTTGCGCAGTCCCTGCGCCACCTTGTGCATGTGATGCATCGAGACCGCGTACTTCCTGGCGATGTTTGACACGCTGACCGGCTTGCCGTCGCGGGTGCCGGCGAGATAGACGATCAGTCGCAGGGAGTAGTCGGTGTAGAGAGAGAGTCTCACGCAGGGCTCCATTCGATTGCGGCGAAGCTTAGCGCCAAAGAAAGAGACGACAAGGGCGCGCCTGATTTCTCCTAAACATGGCATTTGATTTGCTATCTTTGAATCGAAAGTCGCCGCCAGGAGCCGCCCATGACCTCACGAAAGCCGGCCGCGCGCATCGCCGTGATGCACGATGCCTCGAAACCCCTGCAGGCGCTGACCGATGCGCTGCAGGCGGGTGCCCATTGCGTGGTCGGCTGCCTGCCGATGAGCGACGAGGCGCCCGCTTCGCTGTCGATGCTGCGCCCGGATCTGGTGATGGTCTGCGTCGACGTCCCCACCGACGACACACTGGCGGTGATCGGCCGCTCGCAGTGCGCGCACCCGCGGCCGATGGCGTTGATCGCCGAACGCAACGACCCGCGCCTGACGCGCCGGGTGATCTGCAGTGGCGTCAGCGACTACGTGGTCGGCGCGCTCGACCGGGTCTCGCTCGGCGCCGTGTTCGAGGTGGCAGTCACCCGGTTCGAGTGGCAGCAGCAGTTGCAGAAGTCCCTGCACGACGCCCGCACCCGGCTTGCCGACCAGCGCGACATCGGCCGCGCCAAGGGCCTGCTGATGAAGCGTCGCGAGCTCGACGAGGAGCAGGCCTACCAGCTGCTGCGCTCGATGGCGATGCGGCGCAAGCAGCCGATCGGCGAACTGTCGCGGCAACTGCTCGAAGCGGCGCTGGCGATCTGAGCCGGCCGGCCGGCGTGTTCACGGCCGCTTGACTGGCTGCAGCGTGTCCCCAAGTTCGGAAGGTCGGCAGCTGTTGCCGATCGCTCACGCGTCCGTCCAAGTCTCCGTCCACGTTTCCGGGAGAGCCGCATGCTGAACCGTCTGTCCGCACTGCTGATGATCGCCGCCACGCTGGTGCTGTCCGGCTGTGGCTACAACACGCTGCAATCGCAGGATGAGCAGATCAAGTCGGCCTGGGCCGAAGTGCTGAACCAGTACCAGCGCCGCGCCGATCTGGTGCCCAACCTGGTGTCGACGGTGAAGGGCTTCGCCGCGCAGGAAAAGGATGTACTGCTCGGTGTCACCGAGGCGCGCGCCAAGGTGGGCGGCATCAACGCGACGCCGGAACTGCTGAACGATCCGGCGGCGTTCCAGAAATTCACCCAGGCGCAGGGCGAACTGAGCGGCGCGCTGTCGCGGCTGCTGGTGGTCACCGAGAACTATCCTTCGCTTAAGTCCGACGGCCTGTTCCGCGATCTTCAGGCGCAGCTTGAAGGCACCGAGAACCGCATCACCGTGGCCCGCAAGCGCTACATCGATGCGGTGGCCGCCTACAACATCACGGTGCGCAGCTTCCCGACCAACCTGACCGCGATGGCGACCGGCGCCAAGACCAAGCCGAGCTTCGAGGTCGAGAACGAGAAAGCGATTTCCAGCGCGCCGAAGGTTGATTTCGGCGCCAGCCCGGCGCCGGCACCGGCACCCTGATCGGCGCGCCCGCCATCGCCGGCCGCGCGCTGCCGATGATCGTCCGGACCGGGTGGATGCCGCTGCTGGCCGCCGCGCTGCTGCTGGTTGGCGGTGCGGCGCGGGCGCAGGCTCCGGTGCCGCCGCTGACGGCGCGGGTCATCGACCAGACCGGCACCTTGGTGTCTGCCGATGCGGCGGCGCTGACGGCGAAGCTCGCCGCACTTGAAGCGGAAAAGGGCAGCCAGATCGCCGTGCTGATGGTCGCCAGCACCGAGCCGGAGACCATCGAGCAGTACGGCATCCGCGTGGCCGAGGCCTGGAAGCTCGGTCGCAAGGGTGTCGATGACGGCGCCATCCTGATCGTCGCCAAGGACGACCGGAAGCTGCGCATCGAGGTCGGCTACGGGCTCGAAGGCGCGCTGCCGGATGCGATCGCCAAGCGCATCGTCCGCGAGGACATCGCGCCTCATTTCCGCAGCGGCGACTACGCCGGCGGCATCAATGCCGGCATCGACCGGATGATCGCCGTGGTCAACGGCGAAGCGCTGCCTGCGCCGAAATCCGGCCGCGGCGCCTCGGGGTCATCGAAGCATCCGCCGCTGGAACTGCTGTTCGTCGCCTTCATCATCGTCTGGGGGCTGATGAGTGCGGTACGCCGCGTGCTCGGCACCGGCATCGCCTCGCTGGGCGTCGGCGGCATCCTCGGCTTCGTCGGCGCGCTGGTGCTGGCCTCGCTGGCGGCCGGCGTGGTGATCGCCATCGTGGCCGCGATCTTCGCGGCCATCGCCTGGAGCAGTGGCGGCCGCCGCGGTGGCGGCGGTTTCTACGGCGGCGGCTTCGGAGGTGGCGGAGGCTTCGGCGGCGGTGGTGGTGGTTTCAGCGGTGGCGGCGGCGGTTTCGGCGGCGGCGGTGCTTCGGGAGACTGGTGAGATGCCCTCTACATCCCATCCACTCGGGCGCTGGTTCCGGCATCTGTCGACCGGCACGCTGACGGTGCGTCGCGCCTTCCCGCCGCCGGTGATGGCGCGCATCACCGAGGCCGTGCGCAGCTGCGAACGTCGCCACGCCGGCGAGATCCGCTTCGTCATCGAGGCAGCGCTCGAACCACGCGAGCTGTGGTCCGGCCTGACGCCGCGCGAACGGGCACTCGAAGTGTTTTCGCGACTGCGGGTCTGGGACACCGAGCACAACAACGGCGTGCTGATCTACCTGCTGTACGCCGACCACGCGGTCGAGATCGTCGCCGATCGCGGCGTCGGCGATGGCCGCGTCGACCCGGCCGAATGGCAGATCGCCTGTGAACGTATGCGCGAACATTTCCGCGCCGAGCGCTATGCCGAAGGTGCGATCGCCGGCATCGAGACGGTGGCCGACGTGCTGTCGCGCCATCCTTCAGGGCGGGCCGATGTCGGCAACGAACTGCCGGATGCGCCACTGATCCTGCGGTAGCGTGCGCTCCGCGCACGAGAGCGGGATGGCGGAATCGGGATGGTCACGCAGCGGGCGAGATCGTGCGCGCAGCGCACGCTACAGCACGAGGGTGTCGGCCTCCAGCACCCGCCACAGATACCAGCTGCCGACCGAGCGGTACGGCGCCCAGCAGGCGACGCGCGCCAGGGACTCGGCGTCGTCGAGCTTGGCTCCGCTGTTGTGTAGGCGGTTCAGGCCATTGCGCAGGCCGACATCGCCGAGCGAAAAGATGTCGAGCCGGTCGAGCGCGAAGATCAGGAACATCTCGGCTGTCCAGCGGCCGATGCCGGGCAGGGCGTCGAGCACCTCGATCGCCGCTTCGTCATCGAGCTTCTTCAGTTCCGCGAAATCGAGCCGCCCGTCGGCCCTGGCTTCAGCCAGCGCCCGCAGCCATCTGGCCTTGGCGTTCGACAGACCGCAGCTGCGCAGCGCGTCGTGGTCGGCGGCCAGGAAGTGATCGGGCAGGAAGCGCTTGCCGGCGCCGGTCAGCACCGCGACCCGGGCCTGGATGGTGTCGGCGGCCTTGATCGACAGCTGCTGGCCGATGATCGAGCTGCACAGCACATGGAACGGATCGCGATGACGGCTGCCGATGGTGCAGGGGCCGTGACGATCGATCAGCCGGGCGAGGCGGGAGTCGACGCTGCGCAGATGCGCTTCGGCGGCGCGCATCGTGTCGGGTTTGATCATGGTGGCGGCAGGGCAGGCGAGTGGTGACGGTAGAATGCCGCAAAGCCCTTTTCGCCCCGACTGCCATGCTTTTCGGATTCTTCCTGACCTTGCGTGCCGCCGGCCTCAAGCCGGGCCTCGGCGAGTTCCTGACCCTGCTCGAAGCGCTGAAGAAGCATGTCGTCGTCTATTCGATCGACGACTTCTACCTGCTGGCGCGGATGACGCTGGTCAAGGACGAAAGCCAGTACGACCGCTACGACCGCGCGTTCGCCGCCTACTTCAAGGGCGTGGAATCGATGTTCGACCTGCTCGGCGGCGCGATCCCGGACGAATGGCTGCGGCGCGAGATGGAAAAGCTGCTGAGCGACGAGGAGAAGGCCAAGATCGCCTCGCTCGGCGGTTTCGAGGAATTGATGGAAACGCTGAAGAAGCGGCTTGAGGAACAGAAGGAACGCCACCAGGGCGGCAACAAGTGGATCGGCACCGGCGGCACCAGCCCGTTCGGCAATTCCGGCTTCAATCCGGAAGGTGTGCGGATCGGCGGCGAAGGCGGCCAGAAGCGCGCCGCCAAGGTCTGGGAAAAGCGCGAGTTCAAGAATCTCGACGATCAGGTCGAACTCGGCACCCGCAACATCAAGGTGGCGCTGCGCAAGCTGCGCAAGTTCGCGCGCCAGGGTTCGCCGGACGTGCTCGACATCGACGACACCATTTCCTCGACCGCCCGCAACGCCGGCTGGCTCGACATCAAGATGGTGCCGGAGCGCCACAACGCGGTGAAGGTGCTGCTGTTCCTCGATGTCGGCGGCTCGATGGACCCGCACGTGAAGGTCTGCGAGGAACTGTTCTCGGCGGCCAAGACCGAGTTCAAGCACCTGGAGTACTACTACTTCCACAACTTCATCTACGAATCGGTCTGGAAGGACAATCGCCGCCGCCACGCTGAGCGCATCCCGCTGTTCGACGTGCTGCGCAAGTACACGCCGGACTACAAGGTGATCTTCATCGGCGACGCGACGATGAGCCCTTACGAGATTCTCTATCCGGGCGGTAGCGTCGAGCACTGGAACGAGGAAGCTGGCGCGGTCTGGTTCAAGCGGCTGCTCGATGCCTATCCGCGCACCGTCTGGCTGAACCCCGAGCACGAGGAGCGCTGGCAGTACACGCCGTCGATCACCGCCGCGCTGGAGCTGATCGGGCAGGACCGGATGTTCTCGCTGACCCTGTCCGGGCTCGACAAGGCGATCAAGCGGCTGAGCCATTGAGCAGTCGATCCGCAGCGCTGAAGATCGACGGCCGAAATTCAACGGTTTCCGAGTCTTCCGTCGCCACCTATAGTCGCTGCTCGCTGCATCCTCGCAGCGCATAAAACGGGAGAACAAGAATGACCGTCTCAGTGCATGCATTGCTGCTGTTCACCGGCTGGGCCTTCCTGCTGGTGCTGACCGTGTTCGCCTACCGAGGCGTGGCGCTGCTGACCGGCACGCCGATCACCTCGTGGCCGCGCGGGTCGAAGAACCCGAACGACCCCGGCTTCATCCAGCGCGTCGCCGATGCCCATGCCAACACGCTGGAAAACCTGCCGATCTTCGCCGTGCTGGTGCTCGCTGCCGCTGCTATCGGCAAGCCGGAGGCGACCGCCGGGCTGGCGATGTACGTCGTCTATGCCCGTCTCGGCCAGAGTCTGGTGCACATCCTCGGCGTCAACACGCCGCTGGTGCTGGCCCGCGCGACGTTCTGGGCCGTGCAGCTGGTCTGCTTCGGCCTGATGTTCTACGGGCTGCTGGCTTGAAGCTGAAAGCTTCCACGCGTCGACGCCTGCGCCGCGGCCTGATCTGGGTCGCGGCGCTGGCGGCCGGGCTGATGCTGTTGATCAACAACTGGGTGGTCAACAACTCCGAGGCCTACGTCTATTCGAACTGGTCGCTGCTGCCGGACAACGAGGTCGGCCTCGTGCTCGGCTGCAGCCCCTACGCCCGCAACGGCCGGCCGAACCCGCAGTTCTACGGCCGCATCGAGGCGGCCGTGCAGCTCTACCAGCTCGGCAAGATCAAGAAGATCATCGTCAGCGGCGCCAATCCGGATTCCACCTACAACGAGCCACGCCAGATGTGGCGCGAGCTGACCAAGGCCGGCATCCCGTCGCAGGCGATCACGATGGATTTCGCTGGCGTCCGCACCTTCGATTCGGTCAGCCGGGCACAGGCGGTGTTCAACCTGGAGCGGATGACCATCATCACCCAGGAGTACCACGCCTACCGCGCGGTGTTCATCGCCAAGAAGCTGGGTATCCGCGTGGTCGGCTACGCGGCCACCAGCGACAGCATCGGCGTGTTCAGCCGTACCTACCTGCGTGAAGTCTTCGCCCGCGTGAAGGCGGTGCTCGATCTCTACGTGCTGTCGACGGAACCCAAGTTCCTCGGCGGTCCGGAAGCCGTCAACGCCGTGCCGGACGAGCCGCCACCGCCGCTGCCCTGAACGGCCCGTCGCGTCCGGTCTTGCAATAAAAGAAAGAGAGGTTCACGATTCTTTCCATGGAAACACGAGAACCTGCTCTTGCCTACCGCGCAGCCGCACCGGCGCCGGAGGCTGCGGACGTGCTTTCGAAGGCCGTGGTCCGGGCTGCCGAGCGGCTCCGGCTGTCGCAGGCCCAGCTGGCGCGCACCCTGGGCCTGAGTCCGGCGACGGCGTCGCGGCTGCACGCCGGCAGCTGGCGCCTGAGCCCGGACACCAAGCCCTGGGAACTGGCGGCCCTGCTGGTCCGCGTCTATCGCTCGCTCGATGCGATCACCGGCGGCAAGACCGATGCGATGCAGGCCTGGCTGCATTCCGGCAACGCCGCGCTCGGCGGCGAGCCGGCGAAGCTGCTCGGCAACTGCGAGGGGCTGATCGATGTCCTCCACTACCTGGACGCCTCGCGCTCTCGCATCTGAGGCCACGGTCGCCGAACTGGCGCTGTGGCGGGCGGTGGAAGCGCAGCATGTGGTGGCGACCCGGGCGCTGGTCGATTCGAGCGCCGAACAGGCGCTGCTCGAAGACCTGCTCGAAGCCGCCAAGCCGGCGATTCCGGAAGCCTGCCGCGCGCTCGATTACCTGCTGTTCACGCCGTTCCGCTATCCGTCCGGCCGCTATGGCTCGCGCTTCCGCGACCTCACCGATCCCGGCGTCTGGTACGGGGCCGACACGGTGGCGACGGCCTGCGCCGAAGTCGGCTACTGGCGTTGCCGCTTCGTCGCCGACAGCGACGGGCTGCAGGCGCTGGCCGGCATTGCCCACACGCTGTTCCGCGCCGCTGCCAGCGGACTGACGCTCGATCTCGGCGTCGCGCCGCTGGCCGCCGACACGGTGCTCTGGATGCACCCGGACGACTACCAGCCTTGTCGCCAGCTGGCGCGCAGCGCGCGGGCCGCCGACATCCGCCTGATCCGGTATCGCTCGGTGCGCGATCCGGACCATGCGCCCTGCGCCGCCGTGCTCGATTGCCGGGCCTTCGCCGCCGGTCGCGGCATCGGCACGCGGCAGACCTGGTTTCTCAGCGTCGACGCCCGGCGCGCCTCGTGGATCCGCGCCGGCAGTCGGCCCGGCCGGGCGGAAGCGCTGGAGTTCGACTACGCCTGACCGGCAGCAGCGGCGGCCGGCGCGCCCGCCTCGGCCATCAGCGCCGCCACGGTGGCCCGCCAGCCGGAGGCCTCAGGCACGATCAGGCTCAGCGGCATCCGGCGGCGCACCACATCGTCCGGCCGGCGCGCCATCTCGTCGCGAACCGCCAGCACCACTTCGGCGCGCAGATACGGGGCATCCGGGTGGATGCGCGCACACCAGGCGGGGTTTTCATCGAGCAGCGCCTCGACCCGGCGGATGCCGGTGCCGTGGCGCAAGGTCAGGGCCTGGGCGGTGTCGGCGTCGAGGCCGCGACGGGCGAGGCCGCTGATCGCTTCCTGCTGCCAGCCGGTGAAGTCGCCCAGCTCGCGGACATCCTGCGGCGTGCCGGGCAGCGGCGTGCGATCGCTGCGCGATTCGACGGCCGCCAAGCCCAGGCTGTCGAACACTCGGTCGACGATCTCCACGGCGTCGCAGCGCGCCGTCGTGTACTTGCCGCCGAGCGGCCAGACCAGCCCCGGCCTTGGCGTCAGCACGGTGAATTCGCGGCTGACGGCGGCCAGGCTGTCGGCGTCCTCGGCCTGCAGGCTGCGCACGCCGGCGAAGCGGGCAATGACCTGGTCCGGCGTCCAGCCCAGGCCCGGCATCAGCGCGTTGACGGCATCCAGCAGATAGCGCGCCTCGGCGTCCTCGACCGCGATGCCGGTGGCGTCCTCGACCTGCGACTCGGTGGTGCCGACCAGGGTCCGGCCGTTCCACGGAATCACGAAGAACACCCGGCCGTCGCTGGGCGCGGTCAGCAGGAAGGCGTCTTCCAGGCCCGGAATCGCCGGCAGCACCAGATGCACGCCCTTGACCAGCTTGACCGCCGGTGGCGCAGCACCCGGCAGCCGGTGCGCCCACGGCCCGCCGGCGTTGACCACGCAGGACGCGCGCAGCGCGAAGCGCTCGCCGGTCTCGGCATCGCGCAGCTGCGCGCCGACGCAGCGGTCGCCATCGAACAGCAGTTCGTCGGCGGCCACCGCATTGGCGCAGACCGCGCCGGCAGCCTGGGCGGCGGCGACCACGAACAGGGTCATCCGGGCGTCGTCCTCCTGGCAGTCGCCGTAGCGCAGGCCGCCTTTCAGCCCGGCTTCGTCGAGATAGGGATGGGCGGCCAGCAACTTCTTGCGCGAGAACGACTTGAAACGCGGCACCGGCTGCTTGCCGGTGGCCAGGAAGTCGTACAGCGTCAGCCCGGCCAGCAGCTGCATGCGGCCGACGCGGGCGCCCTTCCAGACCGGCACCACGAAGTTCAGCGGCCGCACCAGGTGCGGCGCCAGCCGCGACAACACGCGCCGCTCGGCCAGCGCATGGCGGACCAGCGCGAACTCGTAGTGCTCCAGATAGCGCAGGCCGCCGTGAATCAGCTTCGACGACGACTGCGAGGTGCCCGCGCCCCAGTCGCTGCGCTCGATCAGCGCCACCTTCAGGCCGCGCTGGGCGGCGTCGGCTGCGGTCCAGCTGCCGTAGATGCCGCCGCCGATCACCAGCAGATCGAACGGGACGTCCTGCAGCGCGGCGAGGTTGCGGATCAGCGGGAAGGCAGCGCGAGTCGGGGCGGGCATGACGGACGTCGGGTTTCAGCGGGGCGGGTGGATCCTGCGCGCGGCCAGCAGCCAATCCTGCAGCTGCCGGGCTTGCTGTTCGTCGATCAGGCCGTCGCGCTGCGCTTCGCGGATCCGGGTCGGCAGATGCCGTGGCGGCCGGCCGGCGGCCTGCCGGGCCAGCCGCTCCTCGGCGCCGGCAGCGTCGGCCTGCAGCCGCAGCGCTTCGTCGATCAGCGGCCAGGCGCTGGCATCGGCCGGCAGGCCGACGCCTTCGGACAGGCGTTCACGCAGGCGGCTGTCGCCCTGCAGCTGCGCGGCGACGTTGCGCTGGGTGACTTCGCGCGGCGCGCGGCGGCTGGCGCCGAGCGGCATCACGATCAGCCGGGTCAGCGTTGCCAGCAGCGGCGATGACAGGTGGCGGATCAGCCGGTCCAGCGCTTCCTCGCAGGCGGCGAAGGCCTCGGTGCAGATCAGTTCGAGCACGGCACGCTCGTCGGCATGCGCGCCGCCCTCGTCGAACTGACGCAGCGCCGCGCTGGCCAGATAGAGCTGGGCCAGCGCATCGCCGAGCCAGGTGGTCAGGCTGCGCCGGGAAGCCTCGCGCATCGCCCGCAGCGCCGTGTACGGCCGCCGCGAGCCCAGCTCGCGGGCCAGCAGGCTCAGCGCGACATCGGCGGCGAACGCCAGTGCTGCGCTGTAGCGGTTGATCCGGCGCAGATGCTGGGCTTCGGTGGTGCTGCTGCCGAACAGGCTGCTGCCGGCGGTCAGGCCGAGCGCGAACGCCTGGGTGGCGGTGCCGAACAGGTGGCCGACGTGGGTCCACAGCGCGTCGTCGAAGCGGGTCAGCGCGGTGGCCGGGTTCGGGTCCTGGGCGGCGGCCAGCGCCGCCATGAAGGCCGCGTGGCTGCGCAGCACGCAGGCGCTGTAGACGTCCGGACGCGCCAGCAGCGTCGGTTCGCCACCGTCGTCCGGCTCGGCGTCGACGTCCTCGACCCGGGGCGCCAGCAGTGTCCGGTCGATGCCGAGATCGCGCGCGGCAGCAGCGCACTCGCGCGCCTGCAGCAGACCCAGGGTGCGGGCGAACGCGGCGGCGGCATAGGGCTTTTCGCCGCGATCGACGGCGCGCGCCGTGGCGGTGGCCAGCGCCTGCGCGGACCAGGCGCGAGCGGCCAGCGTGGCCAGCGCTTCCTCGGCGATCACCCGGCTGCCCAGCGGTTCGCCGAACGGCAGGCGCAGGCGGGCGATGCTGCCGCTGGCCAGCGCCAGCGCGGTGGCGCAGCCGGCGTGGATCGCGACCGGCGCAACGGCATCGGCGACGGCAATGCTTTCCGCCGCGTGGCGGGCGGCGGCGCCGATCCGCTCGCCGCCGCCGATCACCGCGTCGAAGCCGACCCGCAGGCGGCTCGGCGCGGCGCGCAGCTGGGCCGCGTCAATCAGCAGCCAGGTCGGGCCGATCGCGGCATCGCGGCCGAGCCGGCCGTCCGGATCGCGCAGGTCGACGCACAGGCCGACGATGTCGGCGTCCGCGTCGACCTCGACGTTCAGCTCCAGCTGCAGCAGCGGGCCGTCGGGGCCGGCTTCGACGCGCGCATCGCCGACCACGTCGCCGGCTTCGGCGGTCTGCAGGTGGGCGCCGGCCGCCAGCATCGGCAGCCACTGGCTTTGCTGGGCGGCGGTGCCGTGGCGTTGCAGCGCGTCGATCCAGGCCAGCCGCGCGGTGGCGCCGACCCGCTGCGCCAGCCGTCGGCTGATGCTGGCGCTGAGCCGGGTCAGCGCGGCGGCGTGGGCCAGCGCCGACAGGCCGCGCCCGCCGTGCAGGCTGTCGATCGCCAGTCCGTGCAGGCCGTAGGCGCGCAGCCGCGCCTGGGTGGCCGGGCCGGCTTCGGGATCGCGGGTGTAGCGGCTGCAGAACTCGGCCAGCGGGCCGTCCAGCAGGCTGCGCTCGTCCGGCGTCAGCTGGGCGCTGTAGTGCTCGTGGAAGCGGCTCCAGTCCGGCGTGCCGTTGAACAGCTGCGCTTCCCAGCCGCTGCCGGAAGACGACAGCGCCGCCAGCTGGCGTTCGTCGAGCCGCGACAGCATCCGCTTGAAGCGCAGGAACAGTGGCCGCGACAGCCATTCCTGGCGCAGCACCGGCAGGTTCAGCGGCAGCAGCACCACGACGCCGGCCAACAACATCAGCAGGAAGGCCAGCAGCGAATCGCCGAACACGCCGTAGAACAGCACCACGGCCGCCAGTACCGCGCTGGTGGTGCGGATGCCGGCGCGGGCGTAGGCCAGCGCGACGATGGCGATCAGGAAGAACAGCAGCCAGTAGGTCATGCGCGCAGCGGGCTCGGCGTCACGGGTTGCGTTCGCTCTTCAGTCGGGTGGCTTCGAATTCGTCGCCGGGCAGCCAGGCGATCGGCGTGCTGGTGCCGAGCGCCTGCCAGCCCAGCGCCAGGCCGAAACGGGCGATCTCGGCGCTGGAAGTGAAATCCATGTCCGGGCGGTATTCGTCGCTCGGCTGATGGTAGTGCCGGGCGGTGTACTCGCGGGCCCGTTCCTGGCCCCATTCGCGGGTCTGGCCGGCGAACTTGTCGCCGAGGCTGACCGAGAACGCCGGCACCCCGACGCGCGCCATGCTGAAGTGATCGGAGCGGTAGTAGCTGCCGGCCAGCGGCCGGGAATCCGCCTCGATCGCCAGCCGGAAGGCCTTGGCGGTCTTTTCCACGGCCGGGAAGAAGTTCAGCCGTTCGGAGCCGAGCAGCTTCACGCTTTCCGGCACGCCGAACGGCGCGAAGCTGTCGAAGTTCAGGTTCAGGCCGATCTGGCCGACCGGCAGCGGCGGGTGCTCGCCGAGGTACTTCGAGCCGAGCAGGCCCTTTTCCTCGGCGGTGACCGCCGCGAACAGCACCGGATGCGGCGGCGGTGTGCCGGTGCTGGCCTTCATCGAGGCATAGGCGCGCGCCAGTTCCAGCAGCACGGCGCAGCCGGTGGCGTTGTCGATCGCGCCGTTGTAGATGTTGTCGCCAGCTTGGTCCGGCACCACGCCCAGATGGTCGTAGTGGGCGCTGTACAGCAGCGCCTGGCGGCCCGCGCCCTTGTCGGCACCGGGCAGCATCGCGACGACATTGCTGGACTCGAAGCGGCGCACCCTGCTGTTGATCGTGGCGTTCATCCGCACCGGCAGCTCGAAGGCCTTGAAGTCACGCGTACCGGCCTGGCGGATCGCCTCGTCGAGATCGCGGCCGGACAGCGACAGCAGCAGCCGCGCCACTTCCAGCTGCAGCCAGGCGGCGGCCTGCAGCTTCTGGCGCGGGTCGTCGGCCAGTGCCACCGACTCGTTGCTCCACGAGCTCTTGACCACCGACCACGGATAGCTGGCCAGATCGTCGCGGTGCACGATCACCGCGCCGATCGCGCCCTTGCGCGCCGCCTGTTCGAACTTGTAGGTCCAGCGGCCGTAGTAGGTCAGCGCCTCGCCCTTGAAGAACTTCGGATCGGTCGACGGCGGCTCGTTGACCACCACCATCACCACCTTGCCGCGCACGTCGATGCCCTTGTAGTCGTCCCACTGGTACTCGGGCGCCTCGATGCCGTAGCCGACGAACACCAGCGGCGCGTCGATCCGGGTGGTCTCGGTCAGCGACTGGTTCGACACCACGTAGTCGTCCATCAGCTTCAGCGGCAGCGCCTCGCCGCCGCCGGGCACGAACGACAGGCTGGTGCTGTCGAGCGTCTGGCTGCCGGCGAAGCGGACCTTCTGCAGGAAGCTGCCGTCGTCGCCGGCCGGCTTCAGGCCGGCCAGCGCGAACTGGGTGGCCAGGTATTCGGCGGCGATGTCGCCACCGCGGCTGCCGGTGCCGCGGCCTTCGAGCAGGTCGTGCGACAGGAAGCGCACATGGCTGCGGATGCGTTCGGCATCGATGCCGGCGGCTGCGCTGGCGACGGCGGGCGGCAGGCCGGCGGCGGCGTACGAGGCGGCGGGAACCGGTTCGGCGAGTGCGGCAGTCGATACCAGCACCGCCAGCACCGGCGTCAGCCGGTCAAGCAGTGGAAATTTCATGGCGGGTTCCGAAAGAGGGGGTGGCCACAGATGCGGCACCAGGACCGGTGGCGAGTGGCGGATGACCCCCGCAGAATAGGAAAAACCTTGGAGCGCCACAAATGGCAACGACGTTGCACACGGCAGCCGATGCCGATACCGGACGTGACTACACCCCTGCCGACCGCCTGCTGATGCAGGTTGGCAAGGGCCTGAAATGGTGGTTGCGCGGACCGCTGGCCGGCAGCCGCAGCGACGCCGCCCCGCCGGCCCGCTATCCGGCCGAGCGGGTTGCCGAAGCCCCGCTCGATGATCGCGAGCGCCGCCATGCGGCGGGCCTGATGCGCGTCAACCATGCCGGCGAAGTCGCCGCCCAGGCGCTGTACCAAGGCCAGGCGCTGGTGGCCCGCGACGGTGCCGTGCGCGAACACCTGCTGCGTGCCGCCAGCGAGGAGCGCAACCACCTGCAGTGGTGCGACGCCCGGCTGCGCGAACTCGGCGAGCAGCCGAGTGCGCTGAGCCCGCTGTGGTACGCCGGCTCGTTCGTGATCGGCGCGGCGGCCGGGCTGGTCGGCGACCGGGCCAGTCTCGGCTTCGTCGAGGAAACCGAGCGCCAGGTCGTCGAGCATCTCAACGAGCACCTCGGCAAGCTGCCGCGCCAGGATCGCCGCTCGCGGGCGATCGTCGAGGCGATGCGGGTCGACGAGGCGCGCCACGGCGAGGAAGCGGCCGAAGCCGGCGCCAGCGCAGTGCCGGCGCCGGTCAAGGCGATCATGGCCGGCGTCTCGCAGGTGATGAAGTTCGGCGCCTACCGGCTGTGAACCGCTGCGGTCGCGCGCCGGCCTGAGCTCAGCCGCCGGCGTCGCTGAGCCGGCGTTCCAGCTCGGCCAGCTGCGCTTCCAGCGCCAGCACCCGCGCTTCCAGCTGCGCCAGCCGTTCCATGCCGTTGCCGGACGGCGCGGCAGCGGCCGCACGCGGCGTCGGGGCGGCTGCGGCCACGCTGTCGGCGGCCGGCAGTTCCGGTTTGCCGGACAGCAGGTGCGCGTAACGGGCGGCGGCCTGGCCGGGCAGGCGCGGCAGCAGCATCACCATCGGCTGGGCCCGGTCGGCGAGGTCGTCGAGCGCGGCCTGCACGCCCTCGGCATCGGCCGGGCCGTTGAGCACGCTGGCGTTGGCGCGCAGCTCGGCCGGCGTCTGCGGGCCCCGCAGCATCAGGGTCACCAGCACGGCCATGGTCGGGGCTTTCAGCAGCAGCTGGTGCTGGAAGCGGTGCCGCCACTTCGGCACCCGGCCGGCGTGGTCGTCGCGGGTCGCGAACTTTTCCGCCTCGAGCTGGTTCAGCGCCGCGCCGGCCTCGCCCTCGGTCAGGTTCATGACCGGATGGCGCGAGTTCTTCTGGTTGGCCGCCATCATCACGGCGTTGACGGTCATCGGGTAGTACTGCGGCGTGGTGATCGATTTCTCGACCAGCACCGCCAGCACCCGGGCTTCATTCGGGGACAGCAGGATCGGAGCGCTCATGGCGGCATTATCGCCGGCTGTCGGCGCAGCGGCAGCCGCTGCTGCTCAAGCCGGGCGATCGGCGGCCGATAGCCCGCAGGCTGGGCGGGGTCCTGCCATCGGGGCCGGACGCCGTGCCCGGCCTGCCGGAGCCGGTCGTGCGGATCGTCAGCCTGCCAACTGTCGTGCTGTCGCCGCCGGCTGCGCCGCTGCCGGCCGGCCTGCGCACGGCGAGCGTCGATCCGGCCGTGGTGCTGCAGGCCGCGGCCGTGGTCGCCGCCACGCCGTGGACGGCGCTTGATCACCTCGCGGCCGACCGCGCGCCGATGTCGGTGCCTTCGTCGCCGGTCGTGCCGCCGGCAGTGCCACCGCTGTCGCCGGTGGCGCCGGCCGCCGCTGCGGTCGCGGCGCTGCTGGCCCCGGTGTCATCGGCGACAGGCGCACTGCCGGTGGTCCCTGGTGCTGCGGGGCCGACAGCGGGATGGACTGCCGGATGGGCGGCGGCACGGCCAGCGGCGGATCGCCTGACCTTGTCGCCAGCGACTGTTGCCTTGCCGCCCGACCCGGCCGCGGCGGGCCGTCCGGCTGCCGCGCTGATGCTGGACCTGCTGGGCGGGCTGACCGGCGAGCCGGCCAGTCGCCTGCATCTGCTGGCGGCCGGCGGGCCGGATCTGGCCGCTGCGACCGCTACTGTGACGCCGGCGGCGCGTGGCCCGGGCGAATGGCTGCAGGTGCTGGTGCGCGGCATCGTCCACGGCCTCGACGAGCGCCAGGTCGACGTCACGCTGGGCCTGAGCCTGCAGCGCCAGACCGGCCCAGTGCCGGTCGA
This sequence comes from Gammaproteobacteria bacterium, assembly GCA_026398875.1. Taxonomy (GTDB): domain Bacteria; phylum Pseudomonadota; class Gammaproteobacteria; order Nevskiales; family Nevskiaceae; genus Nevskia. Next base: position 45,934 of record JAPLSB010000021.1, read on the forward strand.
TGCGACGCGGCTCGAGCTGATTCGCGCGACGCTGGAGCAGCTGGCGCAGGCGACCGTCGATCTCGACTACCCCGGCTCGGCGGCGGCGCTGGCCGGTCACAGCCTGCGCTTCCAGGCGGTGCTCGATCCGGCCGGGCTGTGGCCGATGCAGAGCTTCCTGCTGTCCGGGCTGCTGATCCTCGGGCCGGCGCGCGAGGCTGCCGCGCCGACCGACACGCCCGATGCCGCCGAGGCCTGTGACGCCGATGACGCCGCCGACGGTGACGATCACCAGACGCCGGCGGACGACGAGGCGACGGAACCGGAGGACTCCGAGTGCGATGAAGCGGCTCTGGCCGTGCCGGCCGCGTCCGAACTGTCGGCCGATGGCGGCCCGCCGCTGATCAGCGCCCGTCAGTGGCTGGATCTGGAACTGCGGCACTGGCGCCGCCAGCTGCGGTCCTGGATGCAGCTGCCGATGGCGACACTGCCGCCCGTGCCGGGATCGATGGCGCAGCGGGGCCGATAACGCAGCAGGCCCGCACGTGGCGGGCCTGCTGGAACACGGTGCTGCGCGGCGATCAGCGCGGCAGGTCGGAACTGCCCATCAGGAACTGGTCGACCTCGCGGGCCGCCTGGCGGCCTTCGCGGATCGCCCAGACCACCAGCGACTGGCCGCGACGCATGTCGCCGGCGGCGAACACCTTGTCGACGTTGGTCTTGTAGCAGCCCTCGCCATCGGTGGTCGCCTTGGCATTGCCGCGCGCGTCCTTGTCGACGCCGAAGGCCTCGACCACCGAGCCGACCGGCGACACGAAACCCATCGCCAGCAGCACCAGGTCGGCCTTCATCTCGAACTCGGAGCCGGGGATCTCCTGCATCTTGCCGTCCTTCCATTCGAGGCGGCAGGCGATCAGCTTCTCGACCTTGCCGTTGGCGCCCTCGAAGCGCTTGGTGGCGACCGACCAGTCGCGCTTGCAGCCTTCCTCGTGGGACGAGGAGGTGCGCAGCTTGGTCGGCCAGTACGGCCACACCAGCGGCTTGTTCTCGGTCTCCGGCGGCTGCGGCAGCAGTTCGAACTGGGCCACGCTTTCCGCGCCGTGACGGTTGGAGGTGCCGACGCAGTCGGAGCCGGTGTCACCGCCGCCGATCACGACCACGTGCTTGCCATCGGCGCGCAGCTGGTTCTTGACCTTGTCGCCGGCGTCGACGCGGTTCTGCTGCGGCAGGAATTCCATCGCGAAATGGATGCCCTTCAGCTCGCGGCCCGGCACCGGCAGATCGCGCGGCAGCTCCGAGCCGCCGGTCAGCAGCACGGCGTCGAACTGCGCCTTCAGCTCGTCCGGGCTGATCGTGTCCTTGGCCAGATTGGTGACCGTGGTGCCCTTGGTGTTGGCGACACAGACGCCGGTGCGGAACTCGACACCTTCGGCCTTCAGCTGTTCCAGGCGGCGATCGACCACTTCCTTGTTCAGCTTGAAGCCGGGGATGCCGTAGCGGAGCAGGCCGCCCGGGCGATCGTTCTTCTCGAACACGGTCACGTCATGGCCGGCGCGCGCCAGCTGCTGCGCGGCGGCAAGCCCGGCCGGGCCGGAGCCGACGACGGCGACCTTCTTGCCGGTCTTCACGGCAGCCGGCTGCGCCACGATCCAGCCGTTGGCCCAGCCCTTCTCGACGATGAAGTTCTCGATCGACTTGATGCCGACCGGATCGTTGTTGACGTTCAGCGTGCAGGCGGCTTCGCAGGGTGCCGGGCAGACGCGGCCGGTGAATTCCGGGAAGTTGTTGGTGGAGTGCAGCGTGTCGAGCGCGTTCCGGTAGTCGGCCGTGTAAACGAGGTCGTTCCAGTCCGGAATGATGTTGTTGACCGGGCAGCCGGTCATGCAGAACGGCGTGCCGCAGTTCATGCAGCGGGCGGACTGGGTCTTGGCTTTCTCGTCTTCGAGAACCAGGACGAATTCCTTGTAGTTCTTCACACGCTCGGGAACCGGGAGGTAGGCCTCCTTCTGGCGGGGGTACTCGATGAAGCCGGTGGTCTTGCCCATCTGTTGTTGCCTCGGTGAAAAGTGCGAATTCGGGTGTGTCGGGCGCCGTCGGCCGGCGTCAGTCGAAGCTCAGACTCTTGAACAGCGCCGCGATGCGGTTCTTCTCGGCCTCGTCGAGCGCGCCCTGGTAGTGGTTTAGCGCCACCTTGACGATGCGGTTGCGCTGGATCGCCACCAGCGAGCTTTCCTGCGTCACCTTGCCGCCGCCGTCGATCAGCGCGACGTACTGGAAGACGTCGAGCCCGCCGACCTTGGCCTTGCTGACCGTGGCGATCTCGATCTCGACGTCTTCGCCGACCTCGATCTCCTCCGGCAGGCTGGACTCGACCATCAGTTCGGCGAACTGCTTCTGCGCATCGGCGGTGTCGAGCCGCGCCAGGAAGGCCTTGTTGCCGCCCTTGGCCGCTTCGCCGGTGCGTTCCGGCGAGTAGTCGATCTGCACCTGCACCGGCGTCTTGCAGTCCCGGCAGCGCAGGATCAGCGCGCCATCCTGGCCCGGCTGCAGGTCCCAGCCCTCGGCATCGATCGAATACAGACCCGGCCGCTTGTAGATCTCGGCAGCCACGGCGCTGCCCGCCGTGGTGACGGCGAGCAGGCTGGCGATCAGTACGGCCTTGAGCGGTCGGTTCATGTGGCGTGTGTTCCGTGAGGTGGCGTCGCCCGGTGGCGGCAGCGCAGCCTGCCACGACCGGGCACCGCCGTTCACGTCATTCAGGCGGGCAGGGCGTCCTTCTTCGCCACCGGTGCTGCCGACATCTCGCCGAGCGCGCGCTTGTATTCGTGCGGGAACACCTTCACGAAGGCGCGGCGGGCGTTCTGCCAGTCGTCGAGCAGGTTGCGGGCGCGGGTCGAGCCGGTGTGCTTGAAGTGCCGCTCCAGCAGGTAGCGGACGATTGCTTCATCGGTCTGCTTCTTGCCGTTGCGCTCCAGGCTGTGCCACAGCGCGCGGTCGACGTTGGCTTCCTGCTCGCTCTTCACCATCAGCGGCTCGATGGCGACCATCGCCATGTTGCACTTGGTGTTGAAGCTGCCGTCCGGGTCGTAGACATAGGCGATGCCGCCGGACATGCCGGCGCCGAAGTTGCGGCCGGTCGCACCCAGTACCAGCACGGTGCCGCCGGTCATGTATTCGCAGCCGTGGTCGCCGGTGCCTTCGATGACGGCCACCGCGCCGGAGTTGCGCACCGCGAAGCGTTCACCGGCCACGCCGTTGATGAAGGCTTCGCCGGAGATTGCGCCGTACAGCACGGTGTTGCCGACGATGATATTGTCGACCGCCCAGCCGCGGAACTCGGTGTTCGGACGGACGATGATCCGCCCACCCGACAGGCCCTTGCAGACGTAGTCGTTGCCCGCACCGACGAGGTCCAGCGTGATGCCGTGCGCGAGGAACGCGCCGCAGGACTGACCCGCCGTACCCTGCAGCTGGATGTGGATGGTGTTGTCCGGCAGGCCCTCGTGGCCGTAGCGGCGCGCCACTTCAGCCGACAGCATGGTGCCGACCGTCCGGTTCAGGTTCTTCACCGGCGAGATGAACTGCACCTGCTCGCCGCTTTCCAGCGCCGCCTTGGCCTTCTCGATCAGCTTGACGTCGAGCGCCTTGTCGAGGCCGTGGTCCTGCTCCATCACATGGAACACCGGCTCGCTGCTCGGCGCCTGGTAGAACAGCCGGCTGAAGTCCAGCCCCTGTGCCTTCCAGTGGTTGATCGCCTTCGACTTGTCGAGCAGGTCGGCGCGGCCGATCAGCTCGTCGAACTTGCGGATGCCCAGCTGCGCCATGATCTGGCGCACTTCCTCGGCAACGAAGAAGAAGTAGTTGACGACGTATTCCGGCTTGCCGGCGAACTTCTTGCGCAGCACCGGGTCCTGCGTCGCGACACCGACCGAGCAGGTGTTGAGGTGGCACTTGCGCAGCATGATGCAGCCTTCGACGACCAGCGGCGCAGTCGCGAAGCCGACTTCGTCGGCACCGAGCATCGCGGCGATCGCGACATCGCGGCCGGTCTTCATCTGGCCATCGGCCTGCACGCGGATGCGCGAACGCAGGCCGTTCAGCACCAGCGTCTGCTGGGTTTCGGCCATGCCCAGTTCCCACGGCGCGCCGGCGTGCTTCACCGACGACAGCGGCGAAGCACCGGTGCCGCCGTCATGGCCGGCGATCACCAGGTGATCGGCCTTGGCCTTGGTGACACCCGCGGCCACGGTGCCGACGCCGCTTTCGGCGACCAGCTTCACCGAGATCGACGCCCGGTTGTTGCCGTTCTTCAGGTCGTGGATCAGCTGGGCCAGATCCTCGATCGAATAGATGTCGTGATGCGGCGGCGGCGAGATCAGGCCGACACCCGGCACCGAGAAGCGCAGGCGGGCGATGTACTCGCTGACCTTGCCGCCCGGCAGCTGGCCGCCTTCGCCGGGCTTGGCGCCCTGCGCCATCTTGATCTGGATCTGGTCGGCCGAATTCAGGTACTCGGCGGTGACGCCGAAGCGGCCGGCGGCGACCTGCTTGATCTTCGAGCGCAGCGAATCGCCTTCCTTCAGCACGATGTTGGCTTCGACCTGGTCTTCACCAATGATCGAGGCCATCGTCGCGCCTTCCTTGATGACGATGCCCTGCTTCTCGAGCCGGTAACGGACCGGGTCTTCGCCGCCTTCGCCGGTGTTCGACTTGCCGCCGATGCGGTTCATCGCCACCGCCAGCGTGGCGTGGGCTTCGGTGGAGATCGAGCCGAGCGACATCGCGCCGGTGGCGAAGCGCTTGACGATTTCCTTGGCCGGCTCGACCTCGTCGATCGAGATCGCCTTGGCTGGATCAACCTTGAACTCGAACAGGCCGCGAAGCGTCATGTGGCGCTTCGACTGGTCGTTGATGATCTGGGCGTATTCCTTGTACGTCGAGAAGCTGTTGGCCTTGGTCGCGTGCTGCAGCTTGGCGATCGCGTCCGGCGTCCACATGTGCTCTTCGCCGCGCACGCGGAAGGCGTATTCGCCGCCGGCGTCGAGCGCGTTGGCCAACACCTTGTCGTTGCCGAAGGCGAGCTTGTGCAGGCGCACCGCTTCCTCGGCGACTTCAAAGATGCCGATGCCTTCGATCGAGGACGCGGTGCCGGTGAAGTACTTGTCGATCAGCGCGCGGTTCAGGCCGATGGCCTCGAAGATCTGCGCGCCGCAGTAGGACATCCAGGTCGAGATGCCCATCTTCGACATGACCTTCATCAGGCCCTTCGACACCGCCTTCTTGTAGTTGTAGATCGCCTTGTCCGGGCTCAGCTCGCCGGGCAGGCCCTGCGCGATCGCACCGAGGGTTTCCATCGCCAGATACGGATGGATCGCTTCGGCGCCGTAGCCGCCGAGCAGCGCGAAGTGGTGCACTTCACGCGCCGAGCCGGTCTCGACAACCAGACCGGTGGAGGTACGCAGGCCCTTGTTGACCAGGTGCAGGTGGATCGTCGAGGTGGCCAGCAGCGCCGGGATCGCGACGTGATCGGCGTCCATCTTGCGGTCGGTCAGGATCAGGATGTTGTAGCCATCCTTGACCGCGTCGACCGCGTTCGCGCACAGGCTGGCCAGGCGCGCTTCCACGCCTTCCTTGCCCCAGGCGACCGGGTAGCAGATGTCGATCTCGAAGCTCTTGAACTTGCCGCGGGTGTGGGCGGCGATGTCGCGCAGCTTGGCCATGTCGGCCACGTCGAGCACCGGCTGCGTCACTTCCAGACGCATCTGCGGGTTCAGGTTGGCGGTGTCGAGCAGGTTCGGCTTCGGGCCGATGAACGACACCAGCGACATCACCATCGCTTCGCGGATCGGGTCGATCGGCGGGTTGGTGACCTGCGCGAACAGCTGCTTGAAGTAGCTGTACAGCGGCTTGAGCTTGTTTGACATCACCGGCAGCGGCGAGTCGTTGCCCATCGAGCCGGTCGCTTCCTCGGCCTGCACGGCCATCGGCGACATCAGCACGCGCAGGTCTTCCTGCGTGTAGCCGAACGCCTGCTGGCGGTCGAGCAGCGAGGCCGGCGGTTCCGGCAGCGCCACTTCGCGGCCGGCCAGCGGCTTCAGTTCGTCGAGCTTGATGCGGATGCGGTTGATCCAGGCCTTGTACGGCTCGGCCGAGGCGTAGGTGTCCTTGATTTCCTCGTCGTCGATGATCCTGCCTTCTTCGAGGTCGATCAGGAACATGCGGCCCGGCTGCAGGCGCCACTTCTTGGTGATTCGCGATTCCTCGATCGGCAGCACGCCGGATTCGGAGGCCATCACGACGAGGTCGTCGTCGGTCTCGATGAAGCGGCACGGACGCAGGCCGTTGCGGTCGAGCGTGCCGCCGATGTAGCGGCCGTCGGTGAAGCAGATTGCCGCCGGGCCGTCCCAGGGCTCCATCATCGCCGCGTGGTATTCGTAGAACGCGCGCCGGTCGTCATCCATCAGCGTGTGGTTCTCCCACGCTTCCGGAATCATCATCATCACGGCCTGGGCGATCGGGTAGCCGGCCATCACCAGCAGTTCGAGCGCGTTGTCGAAGCAGGCGGTGTCCGACTGGCCCTCATAGATCAGCGGATACAGCTTCTTCAGGTCGTCGCCGAGCTCGGCCGACTTCATCACGCCTTCGCGGGCGCGCATCCAGTTGAAGTTGCCCTTGACCGTGTTGATCTCGCCGTTGTGCGCGACCAGACGGTACGGATGGGCCAACGGCCATTCCGGGAAAGTGTTGGTCGAAAAGCGCTGGTGGACGAGGGCGAGGGCGGACACGCAGCGCTCGTCCTGCAGGTCGAGGTAATAGACGCCGACCTGGTCGGCCAGCAGCAGGCCCTTGTAGACCACGGTCTTGGCCGACATCGACGGCACAAAGAACTCCTTGCCGTGGATCAGGTTCAGCGCGCGGATCGCATGGCCCGAGGACTTGCGGATCACGTACAGCTTGCGTTCGAGTGCGTCGGTGACGGTGATGTCCGCGCCGCGGCCGATGAAGATCTGACGGATCAGCGGCTCCTTGGCGCGCACCGTCGGCGACATCGGCATCGACAGGTCGACCGGCACGTCGCGCCAGCCGAGCACGACCTGGCCTTCATCGACGACAGCGCGCTCGATTTCCTGCTCGCAGGCGATCCGAGATGCGGTTTCCTTCGGCAGGAACACCATGCCGACGCCGTACTCGCCAAGCGGCGGCAGTTCAATACCCTGCTTGGCCATTTCCTCGCGGTACAGCTGGTCCGGCAGCTGGATCATGATGCCGGCGCCGTCGCCCATCAGCGGGTCGGCACCGACGGCACCGCGATGTTCGAGGTTCTTCAGGATCAGCAGACCCTGCTCGACGATCGAGTGCGCCTTTTCACCCTTGATGTTGGCGATGAAGCCGATGCCGCAGGCGTCATGCTCGTTGGATTTGCGATACAGGCCGTGGGTTTCGGCGTGCTGGCGTTCGGCGGCGGATGCTGGCTCGTGCGACATGGCTGACCGTACTCGGGATCTTGCGGAGAAATTGAGCGTACTGCGCCGCAACATCAATGCCAAGCCCATTTCCCGCAAAATAATTGGGGTCAGATACAAATTAATTCGCTGAGCGGACGGCGCTCGCTGAATTTGGGGACAGAACAAAATCTGCCGCAAGTCCGCCAAGACGCTGAGGATTCGCCGCCAGTCACGTTGTCGGGGCGCGCGGTTTTCGCGAAACGGGCCTGCCGGCGCGACCGCGTGTCATCCGACGATCGGTCTTCCCTTCCAGTTCGCCGAGGAAGTCTCGGTCGCCGAGCGCCCAGCCCTTCAGTGCCGAGTCGGTCAGTGCCTGTTGCTGGTCGGCGGCGATGCCTTGCTGCACCAGGCCGGCATAGGCCGCTTCCCGTGCGAACGGCGTGTTGCCAAGCGCCCAGGCCAGCGGATGCGGCGTGACCAGCCGGTCCTGTACCTGTCCGATGTAGTGCCGATGGCTGGACCAGCGATGGTCGGCCGGCTTCTGCACCATTCCGGCACGCACCGGATTGAGGTCGATGTACGCCATGCAGGCCAGCAGATAGCGATCCGTCTGCACCAGCGTCGAGCGGTAACGGCCTTCCCACAGCGTGCCGGTGCGGCCGTGGCGGCGGTTGAACAGCTGCACGTAACGCCGGCCGACCGCCTGCATCATCAGCGGCAGGCCGCGATCGGTGGATGGTGTGGCCAGCAGATGGAAGTGGTTGTCCATCAGCACCCAGGCGTGGATGGCCACCTTGTCGCGCGTCGCGTATTCGCTGAGCAGGCCCAGCAGGGTGGTCCGGTCCTGATCGTCGACGAACACCGGCTGCCGGTTGTTGCCCCGCTGGATGACGTGGTGCGGATAGCCAGTGACAGTGAGGCGTGGAAGGCGGGCCATGGGCGCGACCGGCTCAGCGCAGCTGTTTCAGGTCGTAGAGGCGGGCGTGTTCTTCGGCGGCATATCGGTCGGTCATGCCGGCGATGTAGTCGGCGACCACGCGCGCCCGGCCGGCATCGCCATCGGCCTTCACCGCGGCGCTCTGGAACTCCGGCGGCAGCAGCCGCAGATCGCCGAACAGCGCTTCGAACAGCTCGCGGACGATGCGCCGTGCCTTGTACATCACCCGGTAGACGGCGTGATGCCGATACAAGTGCTCGTACAGGAAGCGCTTCAGGTCGCGGTTGTCACGCTGCATCGCGTCGCTGAAGGCGACCAGCGCTTCGGGATGGGCGCGAACCGCGTCGATGTCGGCCGGACGCGCTTCGGCCAGCCGCTTGCCGGTTTCATCGTGCAGGTCGATGACCAGCGCATTGATCATCCGGCGGATCGTTTCGTGGCGCAGCTGGCGCGGCGTCAGCGCCGTGTAGCGGGCCGTCACTTCGGCGTGGAAGCGCGCGAACAGCGGCACGTCGAGCAGCTTGTCCACGGTCAGGATGCCGGCGCGCAGGCCGTCATCGACGTCGTGATTGTTGTAGGCGATCTGGTCGGCGACGTTGGTCAATTGCGCTTCCAGACCGGGCTGGCGTTTGGTCAGGAAGCGCTCGCCAACCGGTCCCAGCGCGACCGCTCGCGCCTGCGAGCAGTGCTTGAGAATGCCTTCGCGGGTTTCGAAGCTCAGGTTCAGCCCGGTGAATTCGGCGTACTTGTCTTCCAGTTCGTCGACCACGCGCAAGCTTTGCGCGTTGTGCTCGAAGCCGCCGAAGGCCTTCATGCAGTCGTCCAGCGCATCCTGGCCGGCATGCCCGAACGGCGTGTGGCCGAGGTCATGCGCCAGTGCGATCGCTTCGCTCAGGTCTTCATTCAGGTGCAGGCCGCGCGCCAGGCTGCGGGCGATCTGCGCGACTTCCAGCGAATGGGTCAGCCGGTTGCGATAGAGATCGCCCTCGTGGCTGACAAACACCTGCGTCTTGTATTCCAGCCGCCGGAACGCCGACGAATGGACGATGCGATCGCGATCGCGCTGGAATTCGCTGCGACCCTGCGGCGGCGCTTCCGGGTGACGGCGCCCGCGCGAACGGTCTTCCCGTGCCGCGTACGGCGCGAGTGTCATGCGGCCTGCGCGGCCGCGCGGCAGAAATGATCGAGCGTGGCGTCGAACGCTGCCGGATCGAAGTCGGCCGTGGTCATTGCGTCGCCGAGCGTGCGCATCAGCACCAGCCGCAGCTTGCCGGCGGCGACCTTCTTGTCGCGCGCCATCAGGCTGCGGAAGTCGTCCGGCGTCATGCCGGCGGGTGGCGCAATCGGCAGCCGCGCCCGTTCGATCAGCCGGATGCAGCGTTCGGCATCCGCCGGCTTCAGCCAGCCAAGGCGCATCGACAGATCGGCCGCCATCGCCAGCCCCAGGCCGACCGCTTCGCCGTGCAGCCAGCTTTCGTAGCGGGTGAAGGTTTCGACTGCGTGGCCGAACGTGTGCCCCAGGTTCAGCAGCGTGCGCGGGCCGCCGGCCAGCGACTCGCGTTCGTCGAGTGCCACGATGCGCGACTTCAGCGCGCAGCAGCGTTCGATGGCTTCGGCCAGCGCGACAGCATCAAGTGCCAGCAGCGCATCGATGTCGCGCTCCAGGCGGGCGAACAGGCCGGCGTCGCCGAGCATCGCGCACTTGATCACTTCAGCGAGGCCGGCCGACAGCTCGCGCGGCGGCAGCGTGTTCAGCGTGTCGGTATCGGCAAACACCGCGATCGGCTGATGGAACGCGCCGATCAGGTTCTTGCCGCGCGCGTGATTGACGCCGGTCTTGCCGCCGACGCTGGAATCGACCTGGCTCAGCAGCGTGGTCGGCATCTGCACGAAGGCGATGCCGCGCTGGTAGATCGACGCGACGAAGCCGGTCAGGTCGCCGATCACGCCGCCGCCAAGGGCGATCAGGATGCCGTCGCGGGCAATCCGCTGGCTGAGCAGCCAGTCGAGCACTTCTTCGGCGTTGGCCCAGGTTTTCTGCAGTTCGCCGGCCGGCAGCACGTAGGCGTGCTCGCGGGTCAGGCCCAGGGCATCGAGCACCGGATCGAGATAGCAGGCGGCGACGTTGACATCGGTGACCACGCGCAACGTCTTGCCGCGCAGTCCCGCATAGGTGTCGGGATCGCCGAGCAGGCCGGCGCCGATGCTCAAGTCGTAGCTGCGGTCGCCGAGTTCGACGCGCAGCCGCCGGCGCGAGGATTCAGGGTGCCGGTGCGGCGACCGGGCGGACGAAGTGGTCTTCGATCTCGCGGGCGAGAGCTCGGGCGTTGCGTCCATCGGTGTGGACGACGAGGTCGGCGATTTCACGATAAAGAGGATCGCGCAGCGTGAACAGGCGGTGGAGGGTGTCACGGCGATCCCCGACCTGCAACAGAGGGCGGTTGTCGGTCCGTTCGGTGCGGGCCAGCTGGTGATCGACGCTGGCGTGCAGGTAAACGACGAAGCCGTGGGCGGCCAGCAGCGCGCGGGAATCGGGGTCCATCACCGCACCGCCGCCGGTCGACAGCACCACGCCTTCGCGCTGCACCAGTTCGGCGATTGCGGCGCGTTCGCGCTTGCGGAAGCCGGCTTCGCCTTCCTTCTCGAAAATGAAGGCGATGTTGACGCCGGTACGTGCTTCGACTTCCAGGTCGGAGTCGATGAATTCCATGCGCCGCGCATCGGCGAGGCGCCGACCGACTGTGGTCTTGCCGGCGCCCATCGGGCCGACGAGGTAGATGTTGCGCTTGTTGCTCACCGGCCCGGACACCACGCCTTGACGCACGCCATGAAGAGGGTCGGGGCTCGGGCGAGCCCCGACGGGGCGCTCAGTTTACCTTCAGGCCTTCGCTGAGGATTTTCGGCGTGATGAAGATCAAGAGCTCGGTCTTGTTCTGGACCTTGCTCTTGGTGCGGAACAGCACGCCGAGCAGCGGCACGTCGCCGAGCAGCGGCACCTTGGTGACGCTGTCGTTCGAGCTCTGCTCGTAGATGCCGCCGAGCACGACGGTCTGCCCGTTGTCGACCAGTACCTGAGTGGTGACCTTGCGGGTATCGATCGCCGGTGCCGAGCCGCCGCCGCTCTGCGCGACATTGGCACCCTGCGAATCGTTGGTCACGGCCAGATCCATGATCACCCGGTTGTCCGGCGTGATCTGCGGCGTGACGCTCAAGCTCAGCACCGCCTTCTTGAACTGCACGGCGGTGGCGCCCGAGGACGTGGCGTTCTGGAACGGGATTTCGCGACCCTGCTCGATCGCCGCCTGCTTGCCGTTGGCGGTGATCACCCGCGGACTCGAAATCACTTCGCCCTTGCCTTCGGACTGCAGCGCGGACAGTTCGAGATCGAGCAGCGAATTGCGGCCGAGGATCGCCAGCGCGATCGAGCCGGCCGGGTTCACCACCGGCAGGTTGACGTTGTAGCGATCACCGATGGTGCCGGCGGTGGTCGGCGTGCCGCTGGAACCGCCGATGCTTGGCTGGCCGTTGCCCGAGCCACCGGTGCCCGGCAACGTGGAGTTGGTGCCTTCGCCGGAGCCGCCCACCGATATCAGGCCGCCGTTGCCGCCGTCGCGGGTGCGCACGCCGTTGACGCCGAGCCGGGCGCCGAAATCGCGCTGGAAGTTCGAGCGGGCGACGACGATGCGCGATTCGATCAACACCTGACGAACCGGGATGTCGAGCCGCTGCACAAGCGTGCGGATCTCGCCGAGCTTTTCGCGGGTTTCGAGGACCAGCAGCGTGTTGGTGCGCTCGTCGACCGTGACGCTGCCGCGCTCCGACAGCACCGAGTTGTCCTTGGACTTGATCAGCATCGCCAGCTCGCTGGCCTTGGCGTAGTTGACCTGGATGATTTCCGAACGCAGTGCGGCCAGCTGCACCTTCTGCTTCTCGTTTTCCAGTTCGGCCTTTTCGCGCTGTGCCAGTTCGTCGAGCGGCGCCACCAGGGTGACGTTGCCGCTGGTGCGGCTGCCGAGACCCTTGGTGCGCAGGATGATGTCCAGCGCCTGATCCCACGGCACGTTCTGCAGGCGCATCGCGATCTGCCCGGTGACCGAATCCGACACCACCATGTTGGTCTGGGCGACGTCGGCAATGATCTGCAGCAGCGAGCGCACGTCGATGCTCTGGAAGCTCAGGGAAATCCGCTCGCCGGTGTACTTCGGCTCCTGGCGCCGCCGCTCCTCGAGCTTGTCCGGCGACACCGGCTGCAGTTCCAGCGTGAACACGTTGGCCGACTGGTAGGCCACCTGCTCGAAATCGCCGGCAGCGATCGGCGTGACGGTGATCTGCGTGTTGATGCCGTCGCGCGCCGCGTCGATGAACTTCACCGGTGTCGCGAAATCGAGCACGTCGAGGCGCTTGGCCAGTCGCTCGGGCAGGGCGGTGTCCTTGAAGCGGATGATGACGCGGCCGCCTTCCTCGCGGACATCGACAGCATTGCGGGCATCGGCAAGCGTGATCATCACCCGGCCTTCGCCTTTCTCGCCACGGCGGAAGTCGACATCGGAAATCAGCCCCTGACGCGGCGCCGCGGGCGCGGCTGCAGCACTCGCCGGGGCTGACGCTGCCGGCGCGCTGCGGGTCAGTGAAGCACCTTGGCCCGCGAGTTCGACGAGCACCTTGTTGCCGTCGACGCGCACCTTGTGCGCGGTCAGCGCGGCCATCTCGACGACCACCCGCGTGCGGCCGCGCGCTTCGGCAGCCGAGATCGAGCGCACCTGGCCGATGTTGACCTTGCGATAGCGCTCGGTCAGCGCCAGCGTGGTTTCCGGCAGGTCGATCGACAGCCGCGCCGGCTTGTCGATGCTGAACACCGCCGGCTCCGGCGACGCTGCCGACAAGGTCAGCGTCAGCAGCACGCGATCGCCGTCAAGGGCAACGAAGTCCATGTTCTGCAGCGCGCGCGCCGGTTCGGCGCGAACCGGCAGGCTGCCGATGGCCAGCACCAGCACGGCCAGCAGGCCGGCGATGCGGCGCAGCCAGCCGGTACCGCGCGGCGCGACCCGCGGATGGCGTCCCGGTCCGGCAGAGGTTCGAGTCGACATCGGCGTGCTCCAGGACAGCGGGATTCGGTTGAGGCGGGCAGGACAGGGGTTCATGAGACGTTCATTCGGTTGCTGCCAGTGCCGCAGGGCGCTCCAGATAGCCGCCGAAGCCGTCGGGGATGATCTCGGTGAGGCTGACTTCGGCTTCGCTGACCTTGTTGATGCGGCCGTAGTTCTGACCCATGTGATCGCCGATGGTGACCCGGTGGATCACCGAATCCGGTGCGCGGACCATCGCGTAGGTCTTGCTGTTGAAGGTGACCACGCCGACCAGCCGCAAGGCATCGATCGGGAACTCCTCCAGCGGTTCGCGGCTGCGGTTCAGATCCGGACGCAGTGCAGTCAGCTCGCCGGCTTCGTTCGGGCGCTGTTCGCCCGGCGAAGTGACGAATGGATCGCGGCGGTTCTCGCCGACGTAGGCATAGGCCTCGTAAGGCTTCATCTGCGGAATCGGATCGATCTCGCGGCTCTTGCGCGCCTTGACCTCGGCGACCCAGCTTTCCAGCTCGCTCATGTCGCGGCTGCAGCCGCTCAGCAACAGCGCGGTACCGAGCACGGCGAGCACTGCGCGGCTCCGATGGCTCATGGCGTCCCCCGGCTGCGCGAGGCACTGCGGCGAACCGGCTTGCCGTTGGCACCCACTTCGGCCGTTGCCGCGACTTCGCTGTCGTCGAGATAGCGATAGGTCTTGGCCAGCGCACTCATGCGCAGCGTGCCGCGCGGCAGTCCCTGTGCGCCCTGCCCAGTGGCCGGCTGGATCTCCACTTCATCGACGGTGACGATGCGCGGCAGCGCGGCGACGCCGCTCGCGAAGGCGCCCATCTCGTGATACGTGCCGGTGACGACGATCTTGTTCGGCACTTCGGCGTAGAAATCGCGCGGGATTTCGGCCAGCGGCTGGAACAGCTCTTCTTCCAGGCTGGAGGCGACGCGGGTCTGGGATATGTCGTTGAGCAGGTTTTCGACTTCGGTTTTCGACGGCAGCTGGCGCAGCATCGCGCCGAAATCCCGTTCCATCGTGTCCAGCTGCGCCTTGTAGGCGTCGAGCGCAGCGACTTTCCGCTGCTTCTTCTCGAATTCGCCACGCAGCGTGGTCTCGCGGGCTTCGGCGGCTTGCAGGTTGTCGTGCTCGGGAACGATCAGCGTCCACACGCCCAGCCCGACTAGGAACACGAAGGCCAGCAGCGAGGCGGCGACATGCACCCAGCGCGGCCAGGCGCCGGGGTTCTTGGTATCCAGCGTCTGCAGTTCGGCATAGGCCTGCGCCAGATTCATGGCTGGCCCTCGACGCTGATGCCGGCGGCCGATTCGGAATCGGCGGCGGCGCGTGTCAGGTTGGTGACCTGCAGCGTGAACTCGCTGTTGCGCTGCTTGTTCTTCTCGCCGGTCTTGATCACGACCAGCTTCGGATTGCTGAACCAGGGGCTGGCATCGAGATTCTTGATGTAGGCGGAAATACGGCCGGACGATTCCGCAGTGCCTTCAAGCGTCACGTTCTGGCCGCTCTGCTTGATCGACGACAGGTAGATGCCGTCTGGCAGCGTGTTGACGATCTCGTCGAAGAAATGGACCGTCGCCGAGCGGCTTTCCTGCAGTTGCTGGATCACGTTCATGCGCGAAACCAGGTTGGCCTTGACCTTCTCCAGCTCCTCGATTTCCTTGATCTGCTTGTCCAGATCGTTGATCTGGGCCGTGAGGTAGGCGTTGCGCTGATCCTGATGCTCGACCGCGCCGGTCATCGTCATGTAGCCGAGCCCGAGCAGCGCGACACCCGCGCCGATGCTCAAGCCGAGCAGGCTCAGGAATTCCTTGCGCCGCCGCGCGCGCCGCGTGGCACGCCAGTCGAGCAGGTTGATCCGGGTTGCCATGGCGGGCGGCCCTAGTTGACGACGTCGAAGGCGCGCAGCGCCAGCCCGGCCGCGATCAGCAGCGACGCCTGGTCCTGCCCCAGCTGCGCCGGCTTGGCGCGGTTGCCGATGTTCATCTTGGCGAACGGTTGGGCAATCACGCAGGGAATCTGCAGCCGCTTCTGGATCGCCACGTCGATGCCGGGAATATGGGCACAGCCGCCGCCGAGGATCAGCTGATCGATCACGTTGTGCCGCGAAGCCGCAGCGAAGAAGAACTGCAGCGAGCGGTCGATCTGCTGTGCCATGTCGGCGATGAAATGGTTGAGCACTTCGCTTTCGTAGTTCGCCGGCAAATTGCCCAGCCGCTTGGCCTTGCCGGCTTCCTCGTAGCTCATGCCGTAGAACCGCATGATGTCCTCGGTGAGCTGCCGGCCGCCGTAGGCCTGATCGCGGGTGTAGACGCTCTGCAGGTCGTGCAGCACCAGCAGCGAGGTTGTCGAGGCGCCGACATCGACCACGGCCACCGTCTTGCCGACGCCATTGGCCGGCATCTGGTGGGTCAGCAGCTCGCAGACGTTCTCCAGCGCATAGGCCTCGATGTCGACGACCAGCGGCGTCAGCCCGGCGATCTCAAGTGCAGCGATCCGTGATTCGACCTGCTCCTTGCGGCAGGCGGCGAGCAGCACGTCGACGCTTTCCCGGTCGCGCGCCGAAGGCCCCAGCACCTGGAAATCGAGATTGACCTCGTCGATCGGGTAGGGGATGTACTGGTCGGCCTCGGCCTTGATCTGCTCTTCCATGTCGTTGTCGGACAGTGCCGCCGACATCGCGATGACCTTGGTGATCACCGACGAACCGGCGACGGCGACCGCGGCCTGGCGGTTGCGCGTTCCGGCACGGTTGATGGCGCGGGTAATCACTTCGGCCACGGCCTTGGGATCGGTGATCTGGCGGTCGGTCACCGCGCCATGCGGCAGCTGTTCGATGGCGAACGACTCGACGCTGTAGCGGTCGCCGCGACGCGCCAGTTCGAGCAGTTTCACGGCGCTGGACGAGATGTCGAGGCCGATCAGTTCGCGGCTGGCTTTCCCGAACAGGGACTGTTTGATCGACATGAACCGCAGCCCCCGGTGGATCCTTGCTGAACAGCCGTTATCGGCTTCCTGTGGTCTTGCTTGAGCAGTGCAACGAGCCGGTCGGATGACGCCATCCGGAGCAGGACTTAATATAGCCCACGTTGTGTACGGCGCGACGGGAGCTTTCTTCTCTAAGTGCCTGATCGAAGACCTAAAGCAGGCGATGAACGGCGCCCTGCAAGCGTTGGTCCCAGCCTTGCGCGAAGCCCGTTCCGCAGCCTTTGTCCGATGGCCTTCCGCACGGTCATCCGGCGCTCCAACCGAGACTCCCGATTGAATCCTGAATCCCGCAGTCGCGGCAGCCTGCTTGGCCGGATCGCGCTGATCTGCGCGGTCCTTCTGGTGGTCGTTTCGGCGGGCGGCTTTCTGGCCGTCAAGGCCTGGGTCGCACCGCAGCTGCCATCGGTGGAAAGCCTCCACGAAATCCGTCTCGGCGTACCGCTGAAGGTCTATACCCGCGATGGCAAGCTGATTGGGGAGTTCGGCGCCGAACGGCGCGAACCGCTGGCGTTCGCGCAGTTTCCGGAGCCGCTGGTGCAGGCTTTCCTCGCAGCCGAGGATGACCGCTTCTTCGAGCATTCCGGCGTCGATTTCGCCGGACTTGCAAGAGCGGTGGTGATCCTCGCGTCGACCGGCGAGAAGCGCCAGGGTGGCTCGACGATCACCATGCAGCTGGCACGCAATGTCTTCCTGACCAACGAGCGCAGCTTCACCCGCAAGTTCAAGGAAATCTTCCTTGCGCAGAAGATCGAATCCGAGCTGAGCAAGGAAGAGATTCTCGAGCTGTACCTGAACCGCATCTTCCTTGGCAATCGTGCCTACGGCGTCGGCGCGGCGGCATCGGTGTATTTCGGTCGCGACGTCGCCAAGCTCAGTGTTGCCGAAATGGCGCTGATCGCCGGCCTTCCCAAGGCCCCGTCGCGCGACAACCCGCTGAACAACCCGGTGCGCGCGAAGAACCGCCGCGACTACGTGCTGCGGCGGATGCACGACCTCGGCTACATCGACGATCGCGCGTGGAAGGCGGCGACCGCCGAGCCGATCACGGCGTTCGAGCATGCCGCCAAGGTCGACATCGAAGGCCGGTACGTGGCCGAGATGGTGCGCGCCGAACTGTTCGCCAAGCATGGCGAAGCGACCTACACCGATGGCTTCGTCGTCACCACGACACTCGACAGCAGCCGCCAGCAGGCGGCGACCGCCGCGCTGCGCGGCGGCCTGCTGGCCTACGAGGAACGGCACGGCTACAACGGTGCGGAAGCGAAGTTGCCTGCCGAGATCCGCACGCTGCTGGCCAGCAATCCGGCCGCCCCCGAAGTGCTGGCCCAGCTCGAGGCACGGCCCCCGATCGCCGGCCTGCTGCCGTCCGCGGTGCTGAGCTACACGCCGGAACTGCTGCGGGTGATCACCGAGAACGGCATCGTCGAACTGCCGAAGAAGGCGTTTGCCTGGGCCGGCTTCAACGACCGGCGGCAACCGGCGGTCGGCGACATCGTGCGCGTCGCCAAGATCGGCAGTGATTGGCGGCTGACGCAGGTGCCGGAAGTGCAGGGCGCCTTCGTGGCGCTCGATCCGCGCGACGGCAGCGTGCAGTCGCTGGTTGGCGGCTACGACTTCTTCCTCGGCAACTTCAATCGGGTGACGCAGGCGCGGCGGCAGGTCGGGTCCGGCTTCAAGCCGTTCCTGTACACCGCTGCGCTGTCGAAGGGCTACACGCCGGCGTCGATCTTTCTTGATGCGCCGGTGGTGTTCACGTCCAGCGTCAACCCGGATGACGACTGGCGGCCCGGCAACTACGAAGGCAAGTTCCGTGGCCCGATGCGGATGCGCGAAGCGCTGGCGCTGTCGCGCAATCTGGTGTCCGTGCGCATCGCGCAAGCAGTCGGCATCGAGTACACGCGGCAGTTCGCGACCCGTTTCGGCTTCGAGAAAGCGCGGCTGCCGGCCGATCTGACGATGGCGCTGGGCAGTGCCTCGATGACGCCGATGGAGCAGGCGCGCGCCTATGCGGTGCTGGCCAATGGTGGCTTCCTGATCGAGCCGTATTTCATCGAATCGATCAAGGACGGCAGCGGCCGCGAAGTGTTCCGCGCGCGGCCGAAGCGCGCCTGCCCTGCTTGCGATGCGCCGCCGCCACCAGCGCCGGAGCCGACGCTGGATCCGGAGACCGGTGCCGTCATCGCAGCGCCGGCCGAGCCGGCTGAGCCGGTCGCACCGGTCGAGCCGCCGGTCGCAGCGGAAGACCGGGCGCCACGCGTGCTGTCGGCCGATCTCGACTACCTGATCACCAGCATGCTGCACGACGTCGTCACCCGCGGCACGGCCACCCAGGTCAGGGCGCTGGGCCGCGACGATCTGGCCGGCAAGACCGGTACCTCGAACGACGAGACCGATGCCTGGTTCAACGGCTACTCGTCGTCGCTGGTTGGCATCGCCTGGGTCGGCTTCGATCAGCCGAAGCCGCTCGGCAAGGGCGAAGTCGGCGGTCGCGCAGCGGTGCCGATGTGGATCGACTACATGAAGACCGCGCTGAAGGGCGTGGCGCAGGAAAGCCTGCCGAAGCCGGCCGGCCTGACCGAGATCGCGATCAATCCGGCCACCGGCAAGCTGGTGTCTGGCGACACGCCGGGGGCGCTGTACGAAATCGTGCAGAGCGATCACGTGCCGCCGCCGGATGACGGCGTCAGCCCGTACGGCAATCCCGACGACGCCAGCGCCGACATTTTCTGATGAAAGCGCGCAGCGGTCATGGCAGTGCTGGCGAGGACAGCCGCGGACTGATCGCGGAGTGCGCGCGCATCGTCTGCGAGGAAGACGTGCTCGACTACCGCGCCGCCAAGCACAAGGCGATGCAGCGGCTGGGGCTGTCGGCACGCAGCGCGATGCCCGACAACGCCAGCATTCAGGCGGCCGTCATCGAATACCAGCGGATCTTCGGCGGCGAGGACTACGCGGAACGGCTGATCGCGCTGCGCCGCACGGCCGTGCAGGCGATGAAGCTGCTGCATGATTTTTCGCCGCGCATGGTCGGCGCTGCCGTCAGCGGCGCGATCACGGCGGCCCATCGCGTGCAGATCCACGGCTTTGCCGATCGCCCCGAGGCGCTGGACCTGTTCCTTGCCGAACGCGGCATCCCGTTCGAGCAGGACGAGCGCGACTACCGCTATCCGGACGGTCGCGAGGAGCCGGTGCCGCTGGCCCGTTTCGAAGCCGGCGAGATCGGCGTCGATGTCGCGATGTTCGGGCTCGATGACCTGCGCCGCACGCCGCTGTCGCCCAGCGACGGCTTGCCGATGAAGCGCCTCAAGCTGGCCGACGCCGAGGCGCTGGCGGCGATCGGGATCGGCGAGATTCTCGGCCCGGTCTGAGCGCCTTTCGCATGTCGGACTGCGGCGCCGGTGCCGCCATCGAGATGGCCGGCGAAGCGCTGATCGCGCTGCCGGACCGGGCGCTGCTGTGGCCACGCACACGCACGCTGATCGTCGCCGACGTGCATCTGGGCAAGGGCGCGGCATTCCGGCGCGCCGGCGTGCCGGTGCCGAGTGGCGCGACGGCCGCCGATCTCGACCGGCTCGCGGTACTGATCGCGGCCCAGGCACCGACACGGCTGCTGGTGCTCGGCGATCTGTTCCACGCGCGACTGTCGCAGGACGAACCGGCGATGGCCGCGATCGACGCCTTCCGCAGCCAGCACGCCGCCTTGGAGATCACGGCGATTCGCGGCAACCACGACCGGCACGTCGAGCGACTGCCGGCGGCCTGGCAGATCGAGTGGGTGACCGGCAGCCTGCACCAGCCGCCGTTCGTGTTCGCGCACGAGCCGGACGCCGACCCGCGCGGCCTGGTGCTGGCCGGTCACATCCATCCGGTGCTGCTGCTGAAGACGCGGCGCGATTCCGCGCGGCTGCCGGTGTTCTGGTTCCGCCATGCGCAGCGGATCGGCGTGCTGCCGTCGTTCGGCAGCTTCACTGGCGGCTATCCGGTGCAGCCGGCGGCGGCCGATGCAGTGATCGCGGTCACGCCGGACGGAGTGGTTCCGATACAGTCCGGCAAACCTTTCGAGCCCTTCCCACCATGCATGTCCTGATTACTGGCGGTACCGGATTCATCGGCCGCGAACTGGCGTCCAGCCTGCTCGCCGACGGTCACTCGGTGACCGTGCTGACCCGCGAAATCACCTCGTCCGGCAACCGGGTGCCGAGCGGCGCAAAAGCGATTCGCGACCTGGCTCGGGCCGACGCCGTCGATGCCGTGGTCAACCTGGCTGGCGCCAATCTGGGTGCGGCGCGCTGGAACCCGGTGACCAAGATGGGTTTCCGCACGTCGCGGATCGACACCACGCGGCGGCTGGTCGACTGGATGAGCCGTCTGGCCGTCAAGCCGAAGGTGCTGGTGTCCGGCTCGGCGATTGGCTGGTATGGCCCGCACGGCGACGACAAGCTGACCGAAACCGCACCGGCCGGCAGCGACTTTTCGGCGACGCTGTGCCGCGACTGGGAAGCCGAAGCGCAGAAGGCCAGCACGCTGGGCGTGCGCGTCTGCACGCTGCGCACCGGCATCGTGCTGGGGCCTGATGGTCCGGCCGGCGGCGGCGCGCTGGCGCAGATGCTGCCGGCGTTCCGGCTGGGCGGCGGCGGTCCGATGGGCTCCGGCCAGCAGTGGATGAGCTGGGTGCACCGCGCCGATCTGATCGCGCTGATCCGTTTCCTGATCGAACGCGAAATGGCCAGCGGCCCGTACAACGGCACCGCACCGGAGCCGGTCACCAATGCCGAGTTCGCCAAGACCCTCGGGCGCGTGCTGAAGCGCCCGGCGATCCTGCCGATGCCGGGCTTCGCGCTGAAGATGATCGTGGGCGAGATGGCCGAAATCCTGCTGAGCGGCCAGCGGGTGATTCCGCAGGCGGCACTCGATCAGGGCTTCCGGTTCCGCTTCCCGACGCTGGAAGCCGCACTGCGCGACGTGCTGGCAGCCTAAGCGCTGGCGCCCGGCGGCAGCACGCGGCGCGGATTCAGCGCTGCTGCAGTTGTCGTCGGGCGGCGAGACCGAGCAGCAGCATCGCGAGGATCGTGAACGGAATGGTGCTGCCGCCGACCAGATAGCCGATCACGCCGGCGACATCGGCTTCGCCGAGGCGGCTGCTGCCGGCCGTCAGCGCGCGATTGCTCGACGCGTTCGCCAGGTGGAAGAACACCGTATTGCCCCAGCCGGTCCAGACCAGCCCGCCAACGATCCAGCGCTGTGCGACCGGGCCGGGTGCGGCCGGTACCAGTGCTAGACCGACCAGGATCATCAGCATGCCGTTCAGCACGCCAGCCACGTGCGCCACACGCCAGCCATGCTCGCTGCCGGGGACGGGTACGGTGGTGTTCAGCGTCACCGGCCAGACCTGCCAGGCGTCGAGAATCGCGAAGACCAGGCCGAAGCCGGAGACCAGCCCGATCACGGCAACGGCGGCCCCGTGCATCAGCAGGGTCAGGCGGCCGCGTTCGGCCGGTGTCAGGGTCTGGCTCATGGCGATGGTGGCTCCGGCCGCAGCGAACGCCAGGCGATCAGCGCCAGGATCGCCATGACGATCAGGATGCCGACGTAGAACAGGCCGAACGCGATGTTGTTGGTCAGCAGCGAATTCGCCGCGAGGCCGCGGCTGTTCGGAAACAGCGCGTCGAACAGCGCGCCGGCCACCAGCGTCCACCCGGTGACGATGATCCCGTAACTGAGCCGGCGCAGCCCGGTAATCGAGAACGGCAGATGCGGCAGCAAGGCCGCCACCAGCCAGATGATCGAGCCGTTCATCAACGCTTCCAGATGCGACATCCGCCAGGCCTTGTAGCTGCCTGGCATCTGGAACTCGATCGTGCCGGGAAACGGCCACAGCGTGATCGCGCCGATCAGGTGGAACAGGAAGCCGAAGCCGATCACGCCACCGATGAACATCAGCAGCGCGCCGTGGCCGATCAGCAGGCGGCGCAGCGGCCTGAGGGCGTCAGTCGCGGTCATGCAGGCATCGTCACCGGCGAGCGCGCCAGACCCTGTGCGAACGGCACCGGAAGATCGGGATGCCGGGTATCGAGCAGCGGCACGCCGTCGTCCGGCGCTGCCGCATGGCCGGCTAGCCAGTCATCGACCCACTTCGGGTTCGGCTCCTGCCGGGGATCGTGGCCTGGCAGCATCGCGCGCAGCAGGTACGGGCTGACGTGGCGCACGAAGCCGCCGAGGCGCCGTGCCAGCCGCAGTCGCGACGACAGCCGGTACCACAGGCTGTCGTGCTTGAGGATCGCGCGGTAGCCGCGCATCGAATACCACATGACATCGAGCGAGCCGTGCAGCACGCCGATCACGCGCGCCAGGTACGACGACAGGCCGCTGCCGTACAGCGCGTGGTAGACGTCATGGGCCACGCACTTGTGTTCCGATTCCTCGACGAAGTGCCAGAGGATGAACGAGGCCACCCGGGTGTCGGCGCCGCCGAACAGCAGCTGCCGATAGTCGACCAGCCAGCGGGTAACGCCGAGCGTCATCGCTTCGAAGCCGGCGGTGTAGGCCATCCGTGTGCGCAGCGAGCGCTTGGCCAGCCGCGCATACGATGCGGTCATGTCGGCCTCGATCTCCGCCAGTTCCGGATAGCGGCTGCGCTTCAGCAGCTCGTTGAAGCGGCGATGCGCCTGGTAGTGATGCTGTTCCTGCGTGTTGAACGCGCGGCCGCTGTCAGCAACGGCTGCATCGCTGACTTGCGGCAGCGCCTCGCGCATCGTGCGGATCAGGAACGGCTCCAGAAACGGCATCACCAGCGAGGCGCCGTTGACCATCGCCGAGAATTCCGGATCGTCCGGCTTCCACTGCGGGCTCAGGTCATCGGGAAACTCGAACGGGATGCGCCGTGGTGTCGGCTGCAGGATCGGACTACCGGCGGCGGGCTGCTGGGCGTGCTGGGACATGCGCTTTCTCCTCGGTCATCGCTGGGCGCCGTGTGGCCGGCGTCCCGTCAAAGTGTTCAAGTCCGGCGCGCAGGCTGCGGATCAGCGTCGGCACCAGCAGGGGCAGGTCGCGGCCCATGACGAACTGGCCGGCGACCTGCAGCGACACCAGCCCGTGCGCGCCGATCCAGAACAGGTGCGCGGCGGTCAGTGCATCGATGCGATCCGGCAGCTGCCCGGCGGCCTGCCCATCGGCAATCGCCTGCCGGCAGACATCCAGCGCATCGATCCGGGCGGACTTCAGCTCGATCGAGTTGTGCGCGGCGTCAGTGTCATTGAGCTTGAAGAACATCAGCGCGTAGCGATCCGGCCGCTCGATGCCGCTGCGGATATAGGCAGCGGCGACGGCTTCAAGCCGCGCTTTCGGGTCGTCGATGCCGGCGATGGCCTCGCGCATCGCCTGCTCGAGCCAGCGGAACGCGCGGGCGCGCAGCGCGTTGACCAGTTCGTCCTTGTTGGCGAAGTAGCGATACGGCGCCGAGTAGCTCAGGTCCATCTCGGTGGCCAGGCGGCGGAAGCTCAGCGCTTCCAGGCCGCCGTGCTTCTCGAACACCGCCATTGCGCTGTCCAGGATGTCGTCGCGCTTTTTCGCGCGGGCGTCGTCAGATTGTCGGATACGGGCCATGTGGGAATGCTGCCGTCGTTAACGTAACAGTGTCAACAATTATTCAAGGTCGCCGTCAGGCCAGCCGCTCGCGCAGCAGCGCAGCTTCGCCGCGGATCGCGGCGATCGCCTCCGGCTTCAGCCGATCCAGGTTGCGCACCTGCATCACCAGCCGCGGATGGCCGGCGAAGCGTTCGCGGTGGCGGTCGAGGAAATCCCAGTACAGGGTCGTGAACGGGCAGGCCTTCGGCCCGGTGCTGACGCCGGGATCGAAGCGGCAGCCCTTGCAGTAGTTGCTCATCTTGTCGATGTACTTGCCGCTGGCGATGTACGGCTTGGAGCCCATCAGGCCGCCATCGGCGAACTGGCTCATGCCGATGGTGTTCGGCACTTCGACCCATTCGACGGCGTCGACGTACACGGCCAGATACCACTCGTGCACTGCGCGCGGCCGCACGCCGAACAGCAGCGCGAACAGGCCGGTGATCATCAGCCGCTGGATGTGGTGCGCATAGCCGTGAGCCAGCGTGTCGCGCACCACGTGCTTCAGGCAGTTCATCTCGGTGTCGCCGGTCCAGTACAGCTTCGGCAGCGGCTGCTCGGCACCGAGCGCGTTGTCATCGAGATAGGCCGGCATGTGCCAGAAGTACAGGCCGCGCACGTACTCGCGCCAGCCGATGATCTGGCGCACGAAGCCTTCCACACTCGCGATCGGCGCCCGCTTGGCGTGATACGCAGCGACCGCCGCATCGATCACTTCGCGCGGGTTCAGCAGCTTCAGGTTCATCGCGGCAGACAGGCGCGAGTGATAGAGCAGCGGCTCGGTGTCCCAGACCGCGTCCTCGAACGGGCCGAAAGCGGTCAGCCGGTGCTCGATGAAATCGTCGAGCGCGTTGAGCGCATCGGCGCGGGTCACGGGCCAGTCGAAGTGCTGCAGCTCGCCGGGATGATCGGCATAACGCTCGGCGACCATCGCCAGTACCTCGGCGGTGACGGCATCGGGCAGGAAGCGGCGCGGCTTCGGCACGAAGCCCGGCCCGGACTTGCCGAAGGCTTCACGGTTGTCGTGGTCGTAGTTCCACTCGCCACCTTCAGGCTGGCCATCGGCGTCCATCAGCACGCCGGTACGCTGCCGGACGGCGCGATAGAAGTGCTCCATCCGCGGCTGCTTACGGCTGCCCATCCAGGCGCGAAACTCGGCGACAGTCGTGATGAAGTGGCGGTCGACGCGCACGTCCAGCGGCACGCCGGCCGCTGCGCAGACACGCTCGAAGTCCTGCGCCAGCCGCCATTCGCCGGGCTCGACGACGATCACTGCAGCCGGTTTCAGCACGGCGATCGACGCTGCCAGTGCATCCGCCAGCGTCGCGTGCGGATGCGTGCCGGTGGCGTGGTAGTCGAGCGGCCAGCCGCGCGCCGTCAGGGCATCGCGGAAGTGCCGCATCGCGGCGAGGAAGATCGCGATGCGGGTCTTGTGGCTCCAGACGTAGTTCGCCTCGGCTGCGGCTTCGCACATCCACAGCCGGTCTTGCGTCGGGTCGAAGCCGTCAAAGGCCGAGGATTGTTCGTCCAGCTGGTCGCCAAGGACGACGATGAGATTGCGCATGGGAAAGGTTCATGGGGAAGGGAAATTCAGGTTCGCCGTGCTTTCCTCGCGGTCCGCAGCTCGGGTGTCGGCACGGCCGACCCGGCGCTGGACGCAGCGGAAGCAACCGCCGATGACCGCCGGCCACGACAGGCGTCGGAGCAGTAGCGCACCTCGTCCCAGACCTTCTCCCACTTCTTCCGCCACGCGAAAGGACGCTGGCAGACCAGGCAGATCTTTTCCGGCAGATGGGGTTTGCGGTGGGCCACGGGGTGCGAGCGGCAATGGGTGCGGCGGATTGTGCACGAGGTCAGGAACACCACGGGCTGATGCTTATTGGGGCCTGGTCGCGACCGGCCGCAGTGCGCATGATCGCAGCCACCGCGATCAACTTGGACGTATGGCGTGAATCTGCCCGAAGGCTTGTATGACCTGCTGCTGACCGAAAGCCTGCAGGCCCGGCTTGACGACGCCAGCGCCAGACGCGAGCCCTTGGCTGGCAATGCCGCCGAATGGCTCGGCGAGCTGATCGGCCGGCAGCTGGCCGCCGTGCTCGACGAGTTGCCGGGCGACGGTGCCGACAAACGACTTGCACAGCTGTCGTTGATCAACGAGCTGCTGGTCAGCCTGCGGGCACGACTTGCCGCCCAGACGTCATCGGCCGACGCCGCCGCGCTGCTGGATCCGGTGACGCTGCCGCCCAGCGTGCTGAAGTCGATCCGCCGCGATCGGCAGTTCCCGCAGGCACCGGAACTGGGATTGGCGCTGCCGTGGCTGTTCACCGCCGGCAAGGGCTCGCCTGCCTTGCTGCCCGAGCTGCGCCGCGAGCTGGCCTCGGCGGACAGCGTCGATATCCTAGTTAGCTTCATCAAGGTCGAGGGCGTACGAAAGATCGCCGACGTGCTGAAGGCGATCACGGCGATCGACGCCTCCGGCCGCCCTGCGACGCGGCTGCGGGTACTGACCACGACCTACACCGGTGCGACCGACGCCAAGGCGCTCGACGAGTTGGCGGCGTTGCCCGGCTGCGAACTGCGCGTGTCCTACGACGGCCGACGCACGCGCTTGCACGCCAAGGCTTGGCTGTTCCGTCGGGCGACCGGCTTTGGCTCGGCTTATGTCGGTAGCGCCAACCTGTCGGGGGCGGCGATGACCGGCGGCCTGGAATGGACGGTGAAGCTCACGCAACGTGCGCAGGGCGCGCTGTTCGAACGTGCGGTGGCCCACTTCGAAACGCTGTGGGCCGATGGTGAGTTCGAAGCTTACGACCCAAGCCGCAGCGACGATCGCGACCGCTTGCGTGCCGCGCTGTTGCGCGAGTCCGGCAGCCTGCGTGCGGACGACGCCACACCGCTGCGCTTCTTTGATCTTCAGCCGAAAAGTTATCAGCTGGAAATGCTCGACCAGCTGGACGCGGAGCGCGCGCGCGGCCGCATCCGCAACCTGTTGGTCGCCGCGACCGGAACCGGCAAGACCATGGTTGCGGCCTTCGACTACCGACGGTTATGCGCACGGCTGGGCGGCCAGCCGGCGCTGCTGTTTGTGGCCCATCGCGAGGAAATCCTGCGCCAAGCGCTGCGCAGCTATCGCGAAGTGCTGCGCGATCCGCAGTTCGGCGAACTGCTGGTCGGCGGCACGCAGCCGGCCTCGTTCAAGCATCTGTTCGCGACGGTGGCCAGCCTTGCCAGTCGCGATCTGATCACTACGCTGGGCGCGGGGTACTGGCACACGGTGGTGATCGACGAATGCCATCACCTGGCAGCCGACAGTTTCGACGCCATCGCCACCCGCCTGCGACCGCAATGCCTGCTGGGCTTGACCGCGACCCCGGAGCGCCATGACGGCCGGCCACTTGGCCCGTACTTCGACATGCGCCCGGATGGCAGCCCAGCGGTCGAACTGCGGCTCTGGCATGCGCTGGACCTGCAACTGCTCGCGCCGTTCGAGTACTACGCCTGCGATGACGCGACCGACTTTGCCGAGGTGCCTTGGCATCGCAGCGGCGAGCGCGACGCGATCGACAAGCTGGTCACCGGCAACGAGGTGCGTGCCCGTCTGGTGGTCAGCGAATGGCAGCGGCTGGTCGCCGATCCCCGCCAGTCGAAGGCGCTGGTGTTTTGTGTCTCGGTAGCCCACGCGAGGTTCATGACCGACTGGCTGAACCGCGTTGGCCTGCCGGCCGCCTGCGTGGTCGGCGATGGCGACACCGAACTGCGCCGTCGCGCGCCGTCCCAGCTGGCCAGCGGCGCGCTGTGCGCGATCGTCACCGTCGATCTTTACAACGAAGGTGTTGACCTGCCGGTGGTCGACACCCTGCTGCTGCTCAGGCCGACCCAAAGCCCTGTGCTGTTCCAGCAGCAGATCGGCCGCGGCCTGCGTCTGGCGCCCGGCAAGGACAGCTGTCTGGTGCTCGACTTCGTTGGCCAGCATCGCGCCGAGTTCCGCTTCGATCGCCTGCTCGGCAGCCTCACCGGCCTGAACCGCCGCGAGCTGAGCGAAGCGGTCGAGCAGGGCTTCGGCAGCCTGCCGCCGGGCTGCCATATCCAGTTGCAGAAGCAGACCCGGGAGCAGGTGCTGGCCAGCCTCAAGGCCTTGAGCCAGAACAGCTGGCGTCGATTGCAGACCGAGTTGCAGGCCTGGGTCGCGCAGCGGCCGCGCGGCGAAATCGCACTGGCATCATTCCTCGATGACCAGCAGCTGGCGCTCGACGAGGTTTATCGCAATGGCAATGCCAGCGGTGGGGCGAGCGGCTGGACCACGCTGAAGCGCGATGCTGGCCTGATGGTCGCCGAGCCGGGGCCGGAGGAGCCGTACTTCAGCAAGCGTTTCGCGGCGCTGCTGCATGTCGACGATCCGTTGCGGCTCAATCGCCTTGCTGCCATCGCCGCTGGCGCGCCAGGTGACGCGCACAGCGCGCTGCTCGATCAGATGTTCGCGTATCAGATCGACAGCCAGCACGGCCAGACCGGCAGCGGTGCCCAGTTTGTTGCCAGACTCGCTTCGCATCCGCCAATTCGTCAGGAACTCGCTGAACTGGCGGCGATGCTGAAGGCGCGTGCCTTGCCCTCTGCCACTGCGATCTCCGGGCTCGACGATCTGCCGCTGTGTCTGCATGCGGCCTACGGCATTCGGGAAATCCTGACGGCGGTTGGCTGGCTGACGGCGAGTCGCCGTACGCCGTTCCAGGCCGGCCTGCTGGCGCTACCTGCGCGGCAGACCGAACTGCTGTTCGTCACGCTCGACAAGAGTGACGGCTATCACGACCGCATCGCCTACCGTGATTACGCGATCAGCCCAGAACGCTTCCACTGGCAAAGCCAGAACAGCGCCGGGCCCGACACCAAGGTCGGCCGCCGGTATATCGAAAGCGCCGTGAACGGCTGGACCTATCAGCTGTTCGTCCGCGAACGGCCTGCCGATCCGTATCGCGCATGTGGGCCTGTGCGGCTCGAATCCTGGGAGGGTGATCGGCCGATGAGCATCGTCTGGGCGCTCGAAATCCCGCTGCCGACCCGTCTGTTCCGCGAGTACTCGGTACTGCGCGGCACCTGAGGCTGCGACTTCAGGCCGGCGTCGCCGCCGGCGCGGCCGACGCCACCCTGCCCGGAACGATGTGTTGCGCGCGAATGTCATCCAGCGTCCTGCCGATCGCCGACTGCAGGCGCACCATCTCCAGTTTCTCCCAGGTGGCGCGTTCGCCGCCGCGGATCAGTGCCAGCACCTCGGCTTCGGTGCGCAGCCGCATCAGCTTGCGCGGGTCGACCAGGCGGTAGTCCGGGAAGATGTTGATGTCGCCGGTGTAGCGCTGGTTGATCACCGAACGGGTCATGGTCAGCCAGCGTTCCAGCGTCGGGTGGCGCTGTGACGGACCTTCCAGCGCCGCCAGATTGGCATCGACCACTTCCAGCGTGATCCGCCGCAGCGCCTTGCGGTAGCGCGCCAGCGCGCCGCCGTTGCCGCTACCGCCGCTGGCGCTGAGAAACGGCAGCACCAGCGGGTTGGTCTGGCTGACGATGAAATGATTGACCGCGTAGAGACGGGCAATGCGCTTGGTTGGCAAGTCATCGCTGACCGAGCCATCGACCCAGCGGCGATTCTCCAGATACGGCAGCCGTTCGCCGAGCGGCCCCTTCGCCATCAGCATCACCGACGGCAAGATGCCGGGGACCGCCATCGTTGCGAGCAGGGCTTCGCGGAGACAGACCGACGGCGAGGCGATCGCATTGAGCAGTCGCGAGGTCTGGTGCCTTTCGGCGGGCGCGATCGAGATGTTGATCTTGCGGCCGGTGCGCGCCTGCGCTTCCTGAAAGCTCATATCCGGCACCAGGCGCTCGACCATGTCGCGGACGCCGTCGGGCGAGATCGAGCCTGGCCGCAGAACCGATATGCGCTGCCACAGGCTGGTTTCGCGCTGGACTTCGGCCAGCAGGAAGCCGGGCTCGAACATCCGGCTCAGTTCGTCATCGGTGTGGGTGCCGGCGATCGACGCCACCAGCGCGCCGCCGCTGGACCCGCACATCACGTTCGGCAGCAGGCGCTGTTCCCAGAGTGCCTTGACCACCCCGACATGAAAGTAGAACAGCGAGCCTGAGCCGCTGAGCATCAGGGCCGAGCGCCCGAAGCAGGTGCTGGCTCGTTCGAAGAAGTCGTGACGGACGGCCCATGGCAGATCGTCCGCAGCCGGGCTGGCCAGATGCTGCAGCGCTGCGATGACCTCGGCGACGTAATCGTCCACCAGCTGCTTCGTGCCGAAGCGCGCACGGCGGTACAGCGCCGAGCTGCCCATGCCATCGAGATTGCCGTGGACACCCTCATTCAGGCTGTACAGCAGCCCCACGTTGTCACTCTGATGGCGGAACTGGCGCAGGGCATCCAGGCGCTGCCGTACCGAGCGGAAGTCATATTGCGCAGACGCGTCGCGCTGCTGCCAGCCGGACGCGCCGGACGCCCGATCATGCGCCTGCGCCGCCTCGCGCCATTCCGCGTAGCTGGTGGCACTGGCCAATTGCTGCTCGTAGCGGGCGAGGCGAGTCAGTGCAGGCATGGCGGCGGGTGGCGTTCGGTCGGACAGGTCACAGCGCGTCGGTGCCAGAACCGGTACTGCTACGGCGGATGGACCGGGCGAAGAGAATAACTGTGGCTGCCGGCGAGTGCCTTCAGGGCAAGCCATGCTGGCCCGGATCGTCGACCCCGCTTCATTGCGGCGGCTGGCTGCGTGATAAGCTTTTGCTCGTTGCGCCCGTAGCTCAGCTGGATAGAGTGCTTCCCTCCGAAGGAAGAAGTCAGAGGTTCGAATCCTCTCGGGCGCACCAAAATCAATGACTTGAAGGCCCGATGCCGCAATGGCATCGGGCCTTTTTGTTTGCCGCCGCGATGACTGCGAAGCCGCTGCCGATACTCGGGCCGCCACGCGGGAAACGCATCGTCGGGAGCCGAGCACGCGGGCCGACAGCGCCGCCGGCGCCGGCACGCTGCCTCGACTTGCGGGCTCAGTGCGGTCTGCCGCCAAGCATGCGGGCTGCCATGCGCAGCCGATGGTGGCAGGTTGCGAGATGGGCAGACGAGACGGCAGCCGGAACCCGGTGCCGGGCTACTCACTTCGGACGAAGCCACCCCCTCGGGCCGGTGGAATCCTCGCTGCAGTCCAATTCCCTGCCTTCCCCTTCCCCTGTTCCCGGAGCGCCTCATGTCGGCCCAAGCCCTGAAAGTCACGCCCATGCCCAGCCCCCAGCCCAAGCTGAAATCCAGCTCCGAGGTCACGCCCGAAGTGCTGGTGCAGCGCGCACGGGAGCTGGCCCCGCGGCTCAAGGCGCGCATTGCCCAGGGCGAGGCAGCGCGCCGTCTGCCCGACGAGACCATCGCCGAGATGAAGGAAGCCGGCCTGTTCCGCGTGCTGCAGCCGAAGCTCTACGGCGGTTACGAGATGGACCCGCAGGTGTTCTATGACGTGCAGATGGCGCTGGCCGAGGGCTGCATGTCCACGGCCTGGGCCTATGGCGTGATCGGCGTGCACAACTGGCAGATCGCCCTGTTCGATCCGCGCGCCGCCGCCGATGTCTGGGGCAACGGCGACACCGATGTGCTGATCGCGTCGACCTACATGCCGAAGGGGCAGGTCACGCCAGTCGAGGGCGGCTTCCGCTTCAGCGGCCGCTGGGGCTTTTCCAGCGGCATCGATCACTGCGACTGGGTGTTCCTC
Organism: Gammaproteobacteria bacterium; assembly: GCA_026398875.1. Lineage (GTDB taxonomy): Bacteria > Pseudomonadota > Gammaproteobacteria > Nevskiales > Nevskiaceae > Nevskia. Next base: position 77,733 of record JAPLSB010000021.1, read on the forward strand.
GGCGGCCTGATCTTCAACCCGGGCCAGCCGCCGGAGTACCGCACTTTCCTGCTGCCGAAGTCCGACTACGAAGTGGTCGATACCTGGCACACGATGGGCCTGAAGGCGACCGGTTCGAACGACATCGTGGTCAAGGACGTGTTCGTGCCCGAGTACCGCACGCACAAGGCCAGCGACGGCTTCATGGGCACCAATCCGGGCCGCGACACGTTCACGGCCGATCTCTACAAGATGCCGTTCGGGCAGATCTTCGTGCGCGCCGTGTCGACGGCTGCGATCGGCGGCCTGCAGGGCGCGCTCGATACCTTCCTCGACTTCGCCAAGGTGCGCGTCGGCGACATGGGCAACAAGACCTCGGAGCAGGCACCGGCCCAGCTCGCGGCGGCTGAAACAGCCACCGCGATCGACGAGATGAAGCTGGTGCTGCACCGGAACTTCGAAGTGCTGATGGGCAAGATCCGCGCACGCCAGCCGCTCGACGACATCCACCAGCGTCTGCTGTTCCGACACCAGGCCTCGCAGGTTGTCGAGCGCTGCGCGCGTCAGGTCTACCAGCTGTTCTCGGCCTGTGGCGGGCGCGGCATCTTCACCGACTTCCCGCTGCATCGGTACATGACCGACATCATGGCGGCGCGCGGCCACTACGCGAACAACCCGGACCAGTTCGGCAAGAACTTCGGCGGCGTGCTGCTGGGCCGCGACAACACCGACTACTTCATCTAGACCGCCGTCGGAGCAAGCCATGGGCGTCAGCGATTTTCCGATGCGCTGGGATCAGCAGTTCGATGTGCTCGTGATCGGCTCCGGTGCCGGCGGCATGACTGCCGCGCTGGCCTGCCAGGCGCGCGGGCTGTCGGTCGCGGTGCTCGAAAAGACATCGCAGTACGGCGGCACCAGCGCGGTGTCCGGCGGCGGCATCTGGATTCCCTGCAACGACCAGATGGCGGCCGTCGGCATTCCGGACACACGCGCCGAGGCGCTGCGCTATCTCGACCATCTGATCGGTGACCAAGTCGCGGCGGATCGCCTTGAAGCCTATGTCGATTCCGCACGCGAAATGGTCCGCCATCTCGAACACGACTTCGGCGTGCGCTTCCGCAGCGTCGCCAAGTACCCGGACTATTTCCCCGATCAGCCCGGCGGCAAGCCCGGCGCGCGCACGATGGAACCGGCGGCCTTCGATGCCGCCAAGCTCGGTCCGGAATTCGAACGCCAGCGCGAGCCGTACAAGGGCACGCTGGTGCTTGGCCGCGTGGCGATGGACCAGGTCGAAGCGCACACGCTGTTCGGCCGTGCACCGGGCTGGATCCGGCTGACGCTGAAGCTGATGTGGAACTACTGGACCGATTTCTCCTGGCGTCGCCGCAGCTGGCGCGATCGCCGCCTCGTGCTCGGCCAGGGCCTGGTCGGCGCGCTGCGCCACGCGATGCTGCAGCAGCAGATCCCGCTGCTCTACGACACCGCGCTGGAGTCGCTGATCGAGGATGGCGGCCGCGTGCGCGGCGTGACCGTCACGCAGAACGGCCGGAGCTTGCGCTTCGGCGCGCGCCGCGCGGTGATCCTGGCCAGCGGCGGGTTCGAGTCGAATCAGGCGATGCGCGACCGCTATCTGCCGCAGCCGAGCCGCGCTGAATGGAGCGCCGCGCCCGGCATCAACACTGGCGATGGCATCGAGGCCGGGCTCAAGCTCGGCGCCGGCCTGCGCTTCATGAACATGGTCTGGGGCACGCCGACTGTCGTCGTGCCCGGCACCACGGTCGCTGCGGCGCTGTTCGTCGAGCGCTCGCTGCCTGGCTGCGTGATGGTCAACCAGCGGGGCCAGCGCTTCTGCAACGAGGCCGCGCCGTACACCGAGGCCGTCAACGCGATCTATGCCGATCAGGCGCGCACCGGCTTATCGGTGCCGTGCTGGCTGATCTTCGATGCGCGCTTCCGCCAGAACTATCCCTGCGGGCCGCTGCTGCCGGGCAGCATCGTGCCGGACAAGAAGCTGCCGGCCGACTGGGCCGGACGCGTCTACTACAAGGCCGACACGCTGGCGGCACTGGCTGCACAGATCGGCGTCGATGGTAGCACCCTGGCCAAGACCGTCGAACGCCTGAACGCGCAGGCCGCCACCGGTGTTGATACGGACTACAACAAGGGTGGCAATGTCTTCGAGCGCTACTACGCCGATCCGAAGATCGGCCCCAATCCGTGCTTGGCACCGCTGGTGAAAGGCCCGTTCTACGCGATGCCAGTCACGCCGGGCGAGATCGGCACCAAGGGCGGGCTCGATGCCGATGCCAAGGCGCGCGTGCTGCGCGCCGATGGCAGCGTGATCGAAGGACTGTACGCGATCGGCAACACCTCGGCCGCCGCAATGGGCCGCACCTATCCGGGGCCGGGCGCCACGCTGGGGCCGGCGATGACCTTCGGCTATATCGCCGCACGCGACATCGCCCAGGCTGTTGCGCGCGGCGAAGTGCCCGCTGCAGTCGCGGCCTGAGTACTGATTTTTCCGATCTTCGACTCCGCGTTCGAACCGATCTCCGCATGAGCAGACTCGCAGGCAAGGTGGCGCTGGTGACCGGCGCCGGACAGGGTGTGGGCCAAGGCATCGCCTACGCGCTGGCGGCAGAAGGCGCAGCGGTGGCGGTCACTGGCCGCACGCTGGCGAAGGTCGAAGCGACCGCAGCGGAGATCACGCGTCGCGGTGGCCGTGCGCTGGCGCTGGCCTGCGATGTGAAGGATGCCGAAGCGCTGGCGCGCATCGTTGCGCAGACGGTTGCCACGCTCGGCGGCCTGCAGATTCTGGTCAACAACGCGCAGGAAGTGCCGCTCGGCGCGTTGCTGTCGGTCACCGAGGACGCCCTGGCCGCCGGCTGGGATTCCGGCCCGCTGGCGACGTTCCGGCTGATGAAGCTCGCCCATCCGCATCTGCGTGGCGACGGCTGCATCATCAACCTCGCGTCACCGGCAGCGATGCGCTGGGACGCCAGCCACTACGGCGCGTACTCGGCCGTCAAGGAAGCGATCCGCTCGCTGACCCGGGCGGCCGCCAGCGAATGGGCTGCCGACGGCATTCGCAGCAACGCCATCCTGCCGCTTGCGGCATCGCCCGGCATGGAGTGGTGGACCAAGGCCAACCCGGTCGAAGCCGCCGCTTTCATCAAGACCGTGCCGATGCAGCGCGTCGGCGATTGCGAGCAGGACATCGGCCGCTTCGTCGCCACGCTGTGCAGCGACGACTGCCGCTACATCAACGGCCAGAGCATCGCCGTCGACGGCGGTCAGGCCTACCTGGGGTGAGGACCCGCAGCTTTGCGAGCACTGCTCGCAGCGGGTCCGAACGCCCGCAGCGAAGCGAAGGGCCGGGCAGCCGAAGCGCCTTTGCGAGCACTGCTCGCAGCGGGTCCGAACGCCCGTAGCGAAGCGAAGGGCCGGGACGCACCTGCAACGGCGGGTCATCAGCCTGACTGCAGCACAGGCACACAGGAGCGCACGCGATGCCCACGCCGTTTGAACCGCTGCGAATTGGCCCGCTGACGCTGCGCAACCGCTTCATCAAGTCGGCCACCAACGAAGGCATGGCGCGCGCCGGGCTGCCGACGCCGCTGCTGGTCGAGCACCATCGCGCGATCGCCGCCGGTGGTGCGGCGATGACCACCGTCGCCTACTGCGCCGTCAGTGCCGATGGCCGTACTTTCGAGAACCAGATCCTGCTCGATACCGAGTCCGTGCCGCATCTGCGCCGGCTCACCGATGCCGTGCATGCGGAAGGCGCAGCAGCCTGCGCGCAGATCACCCATGGCGGTGCCTTCAACTTCCTGCGCAAGCTCACGACGCGCTGGCCCGGCTCGGCGTCCGGCGGCTTCAATCCGCCGGGTCTGCTCGTCGGTCGCTGGTTCAAGCAGGCGATGGATGAAGCGGCGCTGATGCGTTGTGCTGCCGAGTTCGTAGCGGCCGCCCGCAACGCACGCGCGGCTGGCTTCGATGCCGTGGAACTGCACATGGGGCACGGCTATCTGCTGAGCCAGTTCCTGTCGCCGAAGTACAACCGCCGCCGCGATGCCTGGGGCGGCTCTGCAGCACAGCGGGCGGCGTTTCCTGCACTGGTCTTGCGCAACGTGCTCGATGCCGTCGGCAGCGAGATGGCGGTGAGCTGCAAGCTCAGCGTGACCGAAGGCTTCAACGGCGGCGGCACGGCCGAAGATGCCAGCGCCATCGCAAAGGTGCTGGAAGCCAGCGGCGCGCATCTGCTGGTGCTCAGCGGCGGCATGAACGTGGAATCGCCGTGGGCGATCTTCGGCAGTCCGCTGCCGGCTGCGGCCGGCGGGCCGGTCGACACCGCGTTCGCGCGTGCCGCTGGCCGGCTGATGATGCTGACCGCGCCGAAGACCGTGTTCCGCGAGCTGTACCTGCGCCCGCATTCGCAGCAGGTGCGTGCAGCAGTACGCATGCCGCTGGCCTATCTCGGCGGTGCCAAGTCGCTGGTCGGCATCCAGTCGCTGCTCGATGAAGGCTTCGACGGCATCGCGATGGGCCGCGCCTTGCTGCACGAGCCGGCACTGATCAACCAGTTCCGCGATGGCCTTGCCGATCGCTCCGGCTGCACGGCCTGCAACCAGTGCGTGGCCGAGATGTACAAGCCAGGCGGCACTCGTTGCGTGCTGCGGCCGGAGAACGATGCGCGGCTGAACGTCCGGCCGGCGTGATCCCCGGCGTTCCTTGGGACGCGCAGCAGCCTAGTGACGATAGCCGCGCACGCGCACCTTGAAGCTCGGATGCGGGCCCGGCGTCGGCGCGGTCTTGGTCTTCAGCACGTAGTCCGGTGATTCAAGCGCAAGGTCGAGCCGCCAGAACAGCCGTGCCATCGACAGCAGCAGCTGCACTTCCGCAAGGCTTTTGCCAAGGCAGGTATGCGGGCCGCGTCCATACGGCGAATACGCACCGGACTGCATGTGCTCGGCGCGCGTCTTGTCGTAGCGATCCGGATCGAACTTGTCCGGCTCCGGATAGAACTCGTGCATGTAGTGCGGCACGGCGGTGGCCATGTAGAGCATCTCGTCGGCCTTGATCTGGAAGCCCTGCCAGACGAAGTCGCGCGTGGCCGTACGCATCTGCGCAACGGCGATCGGGTACATGCGCATCGATTCCATGATCGCGCCGTTCAGCACGGTCAGCTGCTTCAGCTCGCTCTCCTCGATTTGCCGGCCACCGACGAACAGCGCATCGACTTCGGCGTGGATGCGCTTCAGCACGTCCGGATGCTTGAGCACCAGGTACACGATCGTCGCCGTGGTGTTGGCAACCGTATCGAGCCCGGCGACATAGGGTGCGGTGAGCTGCAGGCGCAGATCGCTTTTCGGCATCAGGCCGGGGTTGGTGTCGTGCGCTTCCATGATGTCGTCGACCATGGTGCGCATCTGGCCTTCCTTCAGCGGCCCGCGTGCGCGGTAGTCGGCGATCATTTGGTCGCCCAGCTCGAACACGCGCCGCTTGCCGCGCTGATAGGCCGGATTCCACAGGAAGAAGCGCGGCCGCTGGCGCGTGATCAGCACGTTGAGGATATTGAGGATGGTGATCCGGATATCCGCGACGTATTCCAGCGGCGCGCGGCCGGTCAGGATGGTGCCGAGCTGGTCGGTGACCATCATCTGCATCGCCGGCAGGCAGTACACGAATTCGCCACGCGGCCAGTCGCGCTCGATCGAGCCATCGGTGATCGCGATCAGCTCGTTGTAGCGGCCGATGATCGATTCACGCGAATAGCCATGGCGCAGCACATCGCGCAGCTGCTTGTGGCGTTCGCCATCCAGCCCCGGCAGTGATTGCGAGGCACCGTACTCGCCAAGCAGGCCTTCCCAGAACTCCTTCGAGCGCAGGCATTCCTTGCCCTCGCGCGTGCCCATCCAGTGCGCGGCATCCGGTCCGGCCAGCACCGTGCAGCTGCGGCCGAAGATCTTGAAGCGATAGACCGGTCCGTACTCCCGGTAGCAGCGCGCGAAGAAGCGCCCGGGATCGCGAGCCATTTCAAGCGTGCTGCCGATCAACGGCAGGCCCTTGACCATCGGGATGTCATGGCGCGGGCTGCTGCCGATCGCGGCAGCGGCATTCGGGGCGGTCGGCGAAGGCGTGGCGGAGTTGTCCATGAGGCGCATTGCAGCGGACGCGGCGTCTGGGTGCCTCCTCCGTTCAGGCGAGATTTTCTCGAGGCCGCGCTGCAACGTCCCGCAAATCCGCTCAGCGCTCGGTGTTCGCCTTGTACTGCTTCAATCCTCCAGTACCGTCCGCAGACGATCCAGCACTTCCGCGATCACGACCGCCGGCACCGTCTCGATTCTTCGCGCCTTGCGCACCGCATAGTCGAGGCATTTCAGCTGGTGCGTATGGATATTGCCCACGGTCTTGCAGCCGGTGCCCATCAGCGTCACGAGGAAGCTGGCATCGCGTGCCGCGTCGGTCGCGCCTTGGGAGATTGGACAGATCCAGGCTTTCTGGAACCGGGCGTTGAACGCCGCTGGTGAGACCACAAGGCCGAAATGCGGCCCTTTCATTTCAGTACTGGATGCGGGATCGAACTGCAGTTGCACGACGTCGCCGCGCTGTGGCGCTTTCACAGTAGCTCGCTGCCAAGCCTGACGTTCTGGTCCCAGCCAGCGACCTCGGCATCCGCAGGCGTGTTGCTCAGCAGTTCCGCCAGCGTGGCGCGCTGCCGACGACGTTCGATCAGGATGCCGCGCTCGGTCTTCACGAGGCGGACCTCAGCACCCTCCGTCAGGCCGGTTTCAGACGCAAGACTGGCCGGCAGGCGCACTGCGTTGCTGTTGCCCCACATCGCGACCTTGGTGTTCATGACGGTACTCCCGACTGTGTGCAGTGTGTAGAGCCAAAGAATATACGAGCAGCGCCGTCTGCGCGGCAATCCGGGCGACGCTTTCCTGCCCTGCGACCCGCTCTCGTCGAGCACTACACCCCCGGCGCCCCCGGAAATCCCACGTAATACTGCCCCGTCAGCATGCCGCCATCGACGGCAATCTCCGCGCCGCACAGATACGAAGACTCATCGCTGGCGAGGAACAGGCTGGTCCTCGCCACTTCATCCGGTTCGCCGACGCGCTGCAGCGGCACCATCGTGTAGCGCTTGTTCACGTCCTCGCGCTTTTCGGCGTACGGGTTGCCCATTGCGGTGTCGATGCCGCCCGGGTGCACGCTGTTCACGCGCACGCCGCGGTGGCCGTATTCCATCGCCGCCACGCGGGTCAGGCCGCGGATGCCCCACTTGCTGGCGCAGTACGCGCCAAGTCCATTCGCGCCCTTCATGCCGTCGGCCGAGGAGATGTTGACGATGGCGCCGCGACCGCGCGCGACCATGCCGGCGCCGACCAGCTTCACGCCAAGGAAGCAGCCCAGCAGGTTGACGTCGATCACCCGTTCGAAGTCGGCCTTGCTGGTTTCGGCGATCGTGCGGAACAGCAGCACGCCGGCGTTGTTGACCAGCACGTCGATGCTGCCGAAGCGCGCTTCGGTGGCAGCGATCAGGCTGTGCCAGCTGGCTTCATCGCTGGCATCGAGGCGCTGGAACAAGGCGTCCGCACCGAGTGAGGTGGCCAGCGCCTCGCCGTCGTCGACCAGCAGATCGGCAATGACCACCTTCGCGCCCTCGGCGGCGAACAGCCGCGCCGTCGCCGCACCCATGCCGCGTGCGCCGCCGGTGATGACGGCAACCTTGTTGGCGAGACGTTTCATGCGGTGCTCCTTCAGGAATATGGGCGGAACAGCGGAACCAGGGACGGGTGCATCACCACTGCGCATCGCCGCGCTGCAGCGCATCGCAGCCGCCATCGGCGAACACCACCTGGCCGAGCATGTAGCTGTTGTCGGCACTGCTCAGGAAGGCGAGCAGTGCGGCGATTTCCTCGGCGCGGCCGAAGCGGCCGATGGCGACCGGCGTGATCTGTTCGAGCATCGCGCGGCCACGTGGCAGGTCGAGCATCGGCTGGGTCATCGCCGTCTCGACGGTGCCCGGCGCCACCGCATTCAGCAGGATGCCGGCGCCGGCCCAGTCGGCATGTACGGCCGTACGCCGCACCCAGCGCGCCAGTGCCGCCTTTGAGCTGGCATAGGGCAGGGCGCGCGAGCGCATGGCGCGTTCGCGGGCTGCGGCTTCATCACCGCTGAGACAGGTTTCGATCAGCGCCGCATCGACCGGCATGCGCGAGGCGATCGACGAGATCACCAGCGCGCGCGGTGCCGCACCGCGCGCCAGCAGCGGGCGCAATGCCGTCAGCAGCGCCGTGCTGCCGAAGTAGTTCACGGCGATGACCTGTGCGGCATCGCCCTGGCTGATGCCGGCGGCTGCGATCACGGCATCCAGCTTCGGCGTGGCGGCCTGTATGCGTTGTACGAGCGCTTCGCGCTGGGCAGGCTCGCCGAGATCGGCGCAGAACTCGGCCTGATGCCGGTCGACGGTCAGCACGCGCGTACCTTGCGCGGCCAGCCGCTCGGCGGTGGCCAGACCGATGCCGCTGGCAGCACCGGTCACCAGCACGCAGCGCCGTTTGTCGTCAGGTTCGCTGTGCTCGGCGCTCATGCGCTGATCACGGCGGGATGCGAAGGCGGCTGCGCGTGCTGCTGCACTTCGGCCCGCGCCAGTCCGGCCGCCACGGCTATTGCACGATGGCCGGATGCGCCTGTGCCGGGCCGCCGAGCATCGGCCGATGCGAAGGCGGCTGGCGGCCGTCGAGTTCCTTCAGGCCATAGTCGAGCGCCAGCTCGGCACCGATGATCACTTCGCCGGAACGCGCCATGCGCTGCGGATCGCGATACAGGCGGCCAATCAGATGGCCAGTGAAATCCGGCGTCTCGGCCATTTCCCAGAAGCCGGCGTACTTCGCGGCGTCTTGGTCCATCACGCGGCGGGTGCGCGCGGTCTGCAGCATGCCCATCCAGATCGACACGGCGGCCACGCCATGTGGCCGCAGATCCACGGCCATGTCCTTCGCGAACTTGTCGACGCCAACCTTCTGCGCGCCATAGGCCGGGCCGTGCATGTAGCAGCTGGCGCCGAACGACGACGTGAACGCGATCAGCCCGCGCCGCTGCTGCAGCATCAGCGGCGCGGCATGCCAGCTGGCGACATAGGCCGAACGCAGGCCGACATCAAGGATGTCGACCAGCTCGATCGGCTTGGTCCAGAAGCCACCCGGCTCGATCAGCTGGTCGTGCAGGAAGGTCGCGTTGTTGACCAGGATGTCGACATGGCCCTGCTCCTCGCCGATGCGCGCGAACAGCGCGGCGACTTGCGCATCGTCGGCGTGATCGCAGGCCACGGCGATGCCGCGACCGCCGGCAGCGGTCACTTCCGCGGCCGTAGCGTGGATGGTGCCCGGCAGCGGCGCATCGCCTTCGTTCAGCGAGCGGCCGGTCACGTAGACGGTGGCACCCTGCGCGCCGAGTGCGCGGGCGATGCCGAGGCCGGCGCCGCGCGAAGCCCCGGTCACCACGGCCACCACGCGCTGCAGTGGTCTTGCGTCATTCATGCGGCTGTCTCCTCGCGGCTGTCGAGCTTGCGCAGCTCGAATTTCATGACCTTGCCGGCGGCATTGGTCGGCAGTGCGCCGACCACGGCGACCGAGCGCGGCACCTTGTAATTGGCCATCTGCGTGCGGCACCAGGCGATCAGGCTGGCCTCATCGATCTGCTGACCCGGGCGCGGCACGACATAGGCGCGGCCGACCTCGCCCTGGCGCTCGTCCGGCACGCCGATCACGGCGACCTGGGCCACGGCCGGATGCGCCGCGATCATCCGTTCGATTTCGGCCGGATAGCAGTTGAAGCCGCCGGTGATGTACATGTCCTTCAGCCGATCGGTGATGCGCAGATAGCCGCGCGCGTCGAGCACGCCGACATCGCCCGTATGCAGCCAGCCGTCGGCATCGATGGCCTCCGCAGTCGCGGCCGGATCATCGAGATAGCCCTGCATCACGTTGTAGCCGCGCACCACGACCTCGCCGGCTTCGCCCGGCGGCAAGGCGCGGCCGTGTTCATCGACACAGCGCAGCTCGGTGTCCGGCAGCGCCTGGCCGCAGGTGCGGGCAATGGTTTCGGCATCGTCGCTGGCATGGCAGAACGACACCATGCCGGATGCCTCGGTGAGGCCATAGCCAGTCAGCAGCACCTTGAAGCCCAGCTCGGCACGCATGCGCTCGACCAGTGTCGGCGCGACACTGGCCGCACCGGTCATCGTCGCGCGCAGCGAGGACAGATCATGGCTGGCGCGATCCGGTGTATCGAGCAGGCTGATGAACAAGGTCGGTGGCCCGGGCAGCACGCTGATGCGCTCGGTGGCGATCCTGCGCATCACGGCCGCGGCATCGAACACCGCATGCGGCAGCACGGCCACGCCATGCAGCAGTGCCGTCAGCCAGCCGGCCTTGTAGCCAAAGGCATGGAAGAACGGATTGACGACGAGGTAGCGATCCTCCGGCACCAGGCCGACCCGCTTGCCCCATTCCAGGCTCACGCGCAGGTTCTGGCCGTGCGCGCTCATCACCCCCTTCGGCCGGCCGGTGGTGCCCGAGGTGAACATGATGTCCATCAGGTCATCCGGGCGCACCGCCGCCATGCGGGCGTCAAGCGTGGCTTCGCTGATCGCATCCGCCTGGGTCAGCAAGTCCGCGAAACTGCGGTCGCCCCGTTCGGGTACTCCAAGCACGATCAGATGCTGGAGGCTGGCCGGACGCAGGCCATCCAGCTGGGCAGGGAAGTACTGGCCCAGAAAGCGGCCGGCGCAGAACAGCAGGCTGGCGCCGCTGCGTTCCAGCACATAGGCGACTTCCGCTCCGCGCATGCGCGTGTTCACCGGCACCAGCACGGCACCGACGCTGATGATGGCCAGTGCTGCGATCACCCATTCGCTGCTGTTCTCGGCCCAGATCGCGATGCGCGCCTGCGGCTGCACACCGAGCGCCAGCAAGGCGCGCGCAGCGCGGCGGCGTTCGGCGTCCAGTGCGGCATAGCTCAGCACATGGCCGTCCTCGCCCTGCAGCGCGGGACGGTCATGGTGCGCGGCAACGCTGGCGGCGAAGCAGCCGGGCAAGGTCAGGCTCATGACATCACTCCGGATACTGAAGCTTCAGCTTCGGGCTGCAGGCGATCGACTGGCAGACCAGTACCCAGCCCTGGGCCAGATCGTCTTCGTTGAGCACGCTGTTCGAGATCATCTCGACCTGGCCTTCGACCAGCTTCGCCATGCAGGCGGCGCAGCAGCCGGCGCGGCACGAGTAAGGCGGCGCCAGTCCCGCCGCCTCGATCACATCGAGCAGGATCTGTCCGGGCTCGGCGACGAGCTGATGGCTCGCGCCATCCAGCGCGACTTCGACCGTGGCCACTTCATGCATCGAACAGAAGCTCCTGCTTGGTTGAACAGTCCGCGCCAGGGATGGCGCGGTCTTGGCCAGGGACGATCAATCCGCCCACATCAGATAGCCGTTATCGATGCGCATCTCCGCGCCGTTGATGAAGCTGGATTCGTCGGACGCGAGGAACAGCACGAGGTTCGCGATGTCCTCGGGCTTGGCGAAGCGCGCCATCAGCTGCTTCTGGTCCATCGGGCGAACGGCGCTCTGCTGACCTTTCGGCATCGAGGCCTGCAGGCCGCTGACCATCGGCGTCATGATCCCGTCCGGGTGGATCGAGTTGCAGCGGATCTTGTAGAGGTTCATGCGGCAGTGCGCGGCAATGGAGCGCGTCATCGCCGCCACGGCGCCCTTGCTCGCCGAATACGCGCAGAACGAGCCGACGCCGCCGATGCCGGCCATCGACGACATGTTGACGATCGAGCCGCCACCGCGCCGCTTCATCGCTGCAAGACCGTGATGGCAACCCAGGAAGTAGCCATCGGAATTCACCCGCTGGATCTTCTGCCAGACCTCCAGGTTGGTGTTCTCGATGTTGCCGTAGATCAGGATCGCGGCATTGTTGACGAGGATGTCGAGACCGCCGTACTCGGCCTCGGTGGTCGCGATGACCGTCTTCCAGTCGTTCTCGCTGGCGATGTCGTGCTCGAGGAACAATGCGCTGCCACTGCCGTGCTGCGCGCAGAGCGCAGCAGCAACCTTGCGGCCGGCTTCGGCATTGACATCGGTCAGCACCACCTTGGCGCCTTCGCGCGCAAGCAGTTCCGCATCGGCCTTGCCGACACCGCTGGCTGCGCCGGTCACGATTGCCACCTTGCCTGCTACGCGTCCCATGTCTGCTCCCCGAATGAGTTTCTTGTTGTTCTGCTGGTTGTCGGTGCTGCTCGGCTCAGGCCGCGGCGGTCTGCGCCGCAGCAGATGCGACCAGCGCACGCGCCGCCCGCTGCCCGGACCACAGGCAGTCGGCCAGCGACAGCCCGCTGATGTAGTGATTCGAAGCCAGCCCGATCGCCGCGCGGCCAGCGGCATGCAGGCCGGCGATGGCGCAGCCATTGGCATCGAGCACGGCACCGGTGGCTTCATCGACACGCAGGCCGCCGAGCGTGATCGCCGGGCACGGGAAGCGCGGATTGCGGGCCGAGATGTCGAGCGCCCAGAACGGGCCTTCGGTCAGCGGCTGGATCATCGCTGGCGACTTGTGGAAGACATCGCCGCCCTGCGCCGCCGCGTTGTATTGCGCAACAGTGGCTTCAAGCGCCTGCGGCGGCATGCTCATGCGCTGCGCAAGCGCGGCCACGTTGCGCGCCCGCGGCGAGAACAGCATCAGCAGCAGTGCAGGCACGCTCTGGAATGCCCAGAGGCCGCCGAACAAGGCATCGCGAATCGCGCGGCGGCGCAGGCCGGCATCGAGGATCAGCCAGGCGCGGCCTTCGCGGGCTTCGCACATCGCCACACCGAGCCGTGCGCCATAGGCCTGCTCGTTGCAGAAGCGCTGGCCGTGACGATCGACGACGATGCCCTTGGCCCACGGCAGCGGCGGATTGATGAAGCGCCAGGCCGAGACGCGGTCCATGCGCGCGGCAACGCCGCCGACCGACTGGCCCAGCCGAATGCCGCTGCCATCGCAGCCGGTGGTGCCCAGGCGCATGTTGGCGAGGTACTTCGGCGCATGGCGCGCGAGCATCTCGCGGTTGAACACGAAGCCGCCCGTGCTCAGCAGCACGCCACGCCGCGCGCGAATCCGCAGGCGCTGCGCCTGCTCGCGCTCGATCAGGCTGGCGCGCGCGCGCCAGCGATCGGCCAGCGCTGGCAACACGTTGTGCACCGCCTCGGCCCGGCGGATCAGCCGCGCATGCTCCACGGCAGCTGCCGACCCCGGCAGCAGGCGTTGAACTTCCACGCCGACCACGGCGCCGCTGTGGCGATCGACGATCAGCCGCTGCACCGCGCACTGCGTCTGCACCGGAATCGCAAGCGCTTCGACGCGCCGCCGCAGCACCGCGAACAGCGCCTTGCCGGACAGGCCGGCATCGCGCATGCGGTGACCGCGCGGTGCCGGCACGGCCACGGCGGCCGAGTCGTCCAGGCCTTCGTTGCCGCTGTAGTAGAGGTAGCAGCCATCGGGCGGATACGAGGTCTTCGGCGGCGGCTGGTCGGAGTCGAACGAGGCCCCGATCGACTCCAGCCATTCGATCAGGCCGACGCTGTCCTCGCAGAAGCGGCGCACGGTGTCCGGCGTCACCGCATCGCCGACTTCGCGCAGCAGATAGCGCTGCATCTGCTCCGGCGTGTCGGCATAACCGGCTGCGCGCTGCTGGCGCGTGCCGCCGCCGGCATAAACGACACCGCCACTTTTTGCCGAGGCACCGCCGCCGTTGAAGCGATCGACGATCAGCACGTCCGCTCCAGCTTCCTTCGCGGTGATCGCGGCAGCCGCACCGGCTGCACCGAAGCCGACGATCAGCACGTCGCAGTGCTGCGACCAGCCGGCCTCGGCCTCGTTCGAGACGATAATCGGGCCCTCGATCGCCAGCGTGCCGTCGGCAGTCGATGCGGGAGCGGAGGCGTCGGCGGGCATGGGCGGGATCAACTCTCGTCGCGGCGCGAAGGGGCAAGCTCAGGGGCGCCAGAGCGGCGACAGATCGCGCTCAGGCTGCAGGCATTATTTCGATCCACGGCGCAGCGGCATCGTCCGTTGGGACGACCGCGTCATGGCGGCCCGGCCATACCGGCAAGCTGCGCCGGCAGATTGAAGTCGAAGCACTTCTGCTCGGCGCGGCGGGTGATGCGCCAGCCATCCGGCGTACGCAGCAGTTCGTCGAGATACCAGAAGCCGAAAAACACCGTCTGCGGCTGCGGCTGGCCGGGCAGCGGCATGCGCATCGGGTTGAAGCAGATGCAGCGCGTGCTCGCGCGATCGCCATCGAAGACGATCGAGAGATTGCCGAGCATGTGGTAGTAGGCCGGGAACCACTGCAGCGTCTGCTGAAGCCAGCGCTTGATCTTCGGATAGTCGCCATGGATGCCGCCCATCGCGCGGTAGTCGATCTGCGCATCCGGCGTGAACACGCGATCCAGCGCGTCGAAATCGCGGCGGTCGATCGCGCTTGCGTAGTCGCACATCAGTTGCTGGATTTCCAGCCGGTCGGAGATTTCCTGAAGGCTCAGCATGGTGATGCTCGTGTCGGATCGGACCCGGCGCATGGCAACGCATCGGCGCTCGGCGGGCTTCGTCCCTATGGATGAAGCTGCGGCCAACAGGCCGTTGGTGTACTGGCGGCCGGCCGATCGGGAAGCTGGCTGCGGATCGGCCCCTGACCGGTCGTTCGGCATGTCCGGCCAGTGGCCGCGCTGCCCTCACCCCAATGGATGAAGCGTGGGCTGCAGCGCGGTTCCGATAATGCGGCCACCTTCACACACCAAGAGTCACGAGCCCATGGGTGGCATCCAGGCACTGGCCTACAGCGTCGTGCAAAGCACCGATCTATCGCGCTGGCAGACCTTCGCCGAGCAGGTGCTCGGCATGGCAACGACGCTGGCCGGCGGCCTGCTGCACATCAAGATGGATGACCGCGCGTACCGCATCCTCGTCGTACCTGGTCCTGATGATCGCTATCTGGCATCGGGCTGGGATGTCGCCGATGCTGCCGCCTTCGAAGCCATCATCGGGCGCCTGCAGGCCGCCGGCGTGGCCGTGCACCGGGCCGACGAGGCGCTGCTTGCTGCGCGCGGTCTTGCGGCACTCGTGCAGTTCGACGATCCCTCGGGCAACCGCCACGAACTCGGGCATGGCCGCACATTGCCGGACGCGCCGTTCACATCGCCGATCGGCGTACAGGGCTTCGTGACCGATCCCTACGGCCTTGGCCACACGGTATTGCCGGCGTTGAACTTCGAGGCCACCGAGCGCTTCTTCACCGAGCTGCTCGGCTTCGGCATCTCCGATGTCTTCAACTTCCAGCCGGCGCCGGACGCGCCGGTGATGCGCATCCATTTCCTGCACGCCGCTTGCGGCCGCCATCACAGCCTGGCACTGGCCGAAATGCCGAACCCGGCCGGCTGCGTGCACATGATGGTGGAGGTCGGCTCGATGACCGATGTCGGCCTTGCCCATGACCGGATGCTGGCCAGCGGCACCAAGCTGATGGCGACGCTCGGCGAACACGAGAACGATGGCATGACCTCGTTCTACATGATGACGCCCGGTGGCTTCGCGATCGAATACGGCTGGAACGGCATCACCGTCGATCCGGCCACCCATGTCACGACCGAGATGCAGCGGGTCAGCGTCTGGGGTCACGACTTCTCGGTGGGCTTCCGCTGATGGCGCTCGACAAGACCACGACGCTGCAGGCCGCCGTCGCCAGCCTGCAGGACGGCATGACCCTCGGCATCGGCGGCTGGGGCCCGCGGCGCAAGCCGATGGCGCTGGTGCGCGAGATCCTGCGCTCGTCGCTGCGCGATCTGACCGTGGTCAGCTACGGCGGCCCGGACGTCGGCATGCTGTGCGCGGCCGGCCGGGTGCGCAAGCTGGTGTTCCCGTTCGTGACGCTCGATGCGATTCCGCTTGAGCCCTACTACCGGCGGGCCCGTGAAAGCGGCGTGCTCGAAGTCATGGAGCTTGACGAGGGCATGTTCGAATGGGGCCTGCGCGCCGCCGGCATGCGCATGTCGTTCCTGCCGACGCGTGTCGGCCTTGGCAGCGATGTGCTGGCCCGCAACCCCGGACTGCGCACCGTCACGTCGCCGTACGACGATGGCGATGTCTATGTCGCGATGCCGGCGCTGAAGCTCGATGCCGCGCTGCTGCACGTCAACGAGGCCGATCAGCTTGGTAACACGCTGCTCGATGGCCACGATGTGTACTTCGATCACCTGTACGCCCGCGCCGCCACGCGCACGATCGTCAGTTGCGAGCGCCTGCATGCCCAGCTCGCGCTCGATCCGGCACGCGCGCAAGCGAACCGCTTCGAGCGCTACCTGGTCAGCGCGGTCGTGCATGCGCCGGCCGGCGCGCATCCGACCAGCTTCGGACCGGACTACGGCTGGGACATGGCGCATCTGAAGCATTACTGCGCCTCGGCCCTGGCCGCCGAAGGCTGGGCGGCTTATCGCGCCGATTTCATCGATGCCGGCGAAGCCGCCTATCTCGACAAGTGTGGCGGCGCGGTGCGCATCGGCCGCCTGCCGCTGCCGGTGTTCTGAACAGTCATGAGCGAATCCACCGCCATCACCCACGCCGTCACGCTGGCCGAATTGATGATCGTTGCCGCCAGCGAAGCCTGGCGCGACAACGGCGAACTGCTGGCCTCCGGCATCACCACGATTCCGCGCCTCGGCGCTTCGCTGGCCAAGCTCACGCACAGCCCCGAGCTGCTGATGACCGACAGCGAGGCCTATCTCGTTTCCGAGCCGGTGCCGCTCGGCCCGCGCGGCGACTACCAGCCGAAGATCGAAGGCTATCTGCCGTTCGAGCGGGTCTTCGAATGCGTCTGGGGCGGCCGTCGCCACGCGATGATCGGGCCGACGCAGATCGACCGCTGGGGCCAGACCAACCTGTCCGCCGTCGGCGACTACGCGAAGCCGAAGTCCGCCGTGCTTGGCGTGCGCGGCCTGCCTGGCAACAGCCTGTGCCATGCGAACTCGTTCTTCGTGCCGAACCATGGCCCGCGCGTGTTCGTCAGCGGCGAGGTCGACATGGTGTCCGGCGTCGGCTACAACCCGGCGCGCTGGCAGCCCGGCATGCGTCGCGACGACATCGACCTGCGGCTGATCGTGACCGATCTCTGCGTGATGGACTTCGAAGGCCCCGGGCACGCGGTGCGCGTGCGCTCGCTGCATCCGGGCGTGAGCTTCGAGCAGGTGCAGGCGGCAACCGGATTCCCGCTGATCGCCGCCCCGAACCTCGGCACCACGCCGCTGCCGAGCGCCGAGCAGCTGGCGATCATTCGCCGGTTGGATCCGCACAACCTGCGCGGCAGCGTGCTGCGCGACAACCCGCCGGCCGTGCGCCAGGCTGCGGAGCGCGCGGCATGAGTGACGGTGCGAACGACTGTGTCGAGCCGCGCAAGGTCGACATCAATTACGAGACCGAAGAGCCGGTGCTGTACCGCGTCGAGGCGGGCGCGGCCTGGATCACGATGAACCGGCCCGCGTATCACAACGCGCAGAACTCGCAGATGACCTATGCGCTCGATGCCGCGTTCCGGCGCGCTGTCGACGACGATGCCGTGAAGGTCATCCTGCTCGCTGGTGCCGGCAAGCACTTCTCGGCCGGGCATGACATCGGCACGCCGGGCCGCGACCTGCACAAGCGCTTCGAGCGCACGCATCTGCTGCCCGATCACGTCAACAAGCCGGGCGCGGAGCTGCTCTACACGCGCGAGCAGGAGGTCTATCTGGGCATGTGCCGGCGCTGGCGCGATGTGGCGAAGCCGACCATCGCGCTCGTGCAGGGTGCCTGCATTGCCGGCGGCCTGATGCTGGCCTGGGTCTGCGATCTGATCGTCGCGACCGAGGACGCCTTCTTCCAGGACCCGGTGCTGCGCATGGGCATTCCCGGCGTCGAATACTTCGCGCACGCCTTCGAGCTGCCGCCGCGCGTGGCCAAGGAATTCCTGCTGCTCGGCGAGCGCATGAGCGCGCAGCGCGCCCACGGCTTCGGCATGGTCAACCGCATCGTGGCGCGCGACGCGCTTGAAGCCGAAGGCCGCGCGATGGCCGCGAACCTTGCCGAGAAGAGCCGCCTCGGCCTGTGGCTGACCAAGCAGGCGGTGAACCACGTCGAGGAATTGCGCGGCAAGCGCACGGCGATGGACGCGGTGTTCCACATGCATCACTTCGCGCACGCGCAAAGCGACCTCGTGCGCGGCAACAGCCTGGGCGGCCAGGACGCGAAGTCGATGGCCGAGGCGAACAGGCGCCAAGCGGACAAGGCCTCATGAACAGCGCCCTGCACACCGTGCTCTGCGAACGTCTTGGCTGCCGCCATCCGATCGTGCAGACCGCGATGGGCTGGGTCGCCGACGCAAATCTCGTGGCCGCCACCAGCAATGCCGGCGGCTTCGGCTTTCTGGCGGCCGCGACGATGAGCACGGCCACGCTGGAAGCCGAACTGGCCAAGCTGCGCAGCGCCACGGCCGCGAACTTCGGCGTGAACTTCCACATGTTCCAGCCGAATGCCCGCGAAGTCATCGCGCTGTGCCTGCAGCATCGCGACCGCGTGCGGGCGGTCAGCTACGGACGCGGCCCGGATGCCGCGACGATCCGCCGCTTCAAGGACGCCGGCATCCTGTGCATGCCGACGGTCGGCGCGCTGAAGCACGCGCTGAAGGCGGTCGAACTCGGTGCCGATCTGATCACCGTGCAGGGCGGCGAGGGCGGCGGCCACACCGGCTCGGTGCCGACGTCGCTGCTGCTGCCGCAGGTGCTCGACGCCGTGCGCGTGCCGGTGGTCGCCGCTGGCGGCTTCCACAGCGGCCGCGGGCTGGCGGCAGCGCTGGCCTATGGCGCTGCCGGCATCGCGATGGGCACGCGCTTCCTGATGACCACCGACTCGCCGGTGCCGCGCGCCACCTTGCAGCACTATCTCGCGGTCAACGATCCCGCGAAGATCCGCGCCAGCACGGCGGTCGATGGCCTGCCGCAACGGATGATCGACAACCCGGCATTGCTGAGCCTTGAGCAGGGCAGCCTTGCCCGTCGCCTGCTGGTGGCGCTGGCCAGCGCCTGGCGCTGGCGCGCGCATACCGGCATGAGTGTCGGCCAGATGCTGCAAACCTTCGTCGCCGCGCTGCGCGAAGGAGACTCCGCAGTGCAGACGATGATGGCCGCGAACGCGCCGATGCTGATTCAGCGCGCGATGGTCGAAGGCCATCCGGATGAAGGCGTGCTGCCGAG
Organism: Gammaproteobacteria bacterium; assembly: GCA_026398875.1. Lineage (GTDB taxonomy): Bacteria > Pseudomonadota > Gammaproteobacteria > Nevskiales > Nevskiaceae > Nevskia. Next base: position 97,034 of record JAPLSB010000021.1, read on the forward strand.
CGGCCAGGTCGCAGCGGTGATCGATGCGCTGCCGAGCGTGGCCGAACTGATCGACACCATCGTCCGCGAAGCCGAAGGCCGGCTCGCGGCACTGGCCCCCACTGCTGCCCGACTGCCGAGCGCCGCATGAGCCTGCCATTCCAGACCCAGCTTGCCGGCGGCATCGCCGAGCTCGTCATCAACCGGCCGCCGGTCAATGCGCTTGACGACGCCGGCTGGCATGCGCTGGCCGACGAGATCACCCGGCTCGGCCGCGAGCCGGCCGCGCGGGTGATCGTGGTTCGCGCCGAAGGCCGCGGCTTCTGCGCCGGGGTGGACATCAAGCAGCTCGACCGCGAGCCGGAGCGCATCGTGTCGGTGAACGCCGGCAACTACCGCAGCTTCGAGGCCGTGCATCGCAATCCGCTGCCGGTGATCGTCGCCGTGCACGGCTTCGTGCTGGGCGGCGGCATCGGTCTGGCAGGTGCCGCCGACATCGTCGTCGCCTCCGACTGCGCGACCTTCGGCGTCCCGGAAGTCGATCGCGGCGCGATGGGCGGTGGCGCGCACCTGCAGCGGCTGTTCCCGGTGCAGAAGGTGCGCGCGATGTACTTCACCGGCGAGCCGATCACCGCCGCCGAAGCCTGGCGGCTCGGGGCCATCGAGACCGTCGTGCCGAAGGCTGCGCTGCGCGACACCGCGCTGGCGCTGGCCACCAAGATCGCCGCCAAGAGCGGCGTGATGCTGCGCCTGGCCAAGGAATCGCTGAACGGCATCGAGGACGGCAGCCTCGAGGACAAGTACCGCTGGGAGCAGGGCTTCACGCTGCAGGCCTACATGAGCAAGGACTCGGCGGAGACGCGCCGGGCCTTCGTCGAGAAGCGCGACGCTGAATTCAAATCCTGAAACCGCCATGAAATTGACCTACACGGCCAGCCAGCAGGCCTTTCGCAAGGAGGTGCGCAGCTGGCTTGCGCGCCATGTCCCGAAGCAGCCGCTCAAGAGCTTCGATACCGCCGAGGGCTTTGCCGAGCATCGCGCCTGGGAAGCCAAGCTGCACAGCGGCCGCTGGAGTGCGGTGACCTGGCCGGAGTCGGTCGGCGGCCGCGGCTGCGACCTCATCGAATGGCTGATCTTCGAGGAGGAATACTGGCGTGCCGGCGCACCGCTGCGCGTCAACCAGAACGGCGTGTTCCTGCTGGCGCCGACCTTGATGGAGTTCGGCACCGAAGCGCAGAAGCAGCACTTCCTGCCGCGCATGGCCTCGGGCGAACACATCTGGGCGCAGGGCTGGAGCGAGCCCGGCGCCGGCTCGGACATGGCGGCGATCCGTTGCGCGGCCGAGCGCGTCGATGCGCCTTCGGGCAGCTACTACCTCATCAACGGCCAGAAGACCTGGTCGACGCGGGCCGTCTGGGCCGACTGGTGCTTCGGCCTGTTCCGTACCGAAGCCGGCTCCACGCGCCATCACGGTCTGAGCTTCGTGCTGGTGCCGCTGACGCTGCCGGGCATCACCATCCGGCCGATCCGCCAGCTGAACGGGCTGACCGGCTTCGCCGAGATCTTCTTCGACGACGTCAAGGTGCCGGCCGAGCATCTGCTCGGCGAGGAAGGCAGCGGCTGGAATGTGGCAATGGCCACCGCCGGTTTCGAGCGCGGCCTGATGCTGCGCTCGCCGGCCCGCTTCCAGGCCACGGCCAAGGCACTGGTCGAGCTTTACCGCAGCCGCCGCGCGTCGGCCGATCGCGATCCCTCGATCCGCGATGCCGTGGTCAGCAGCTGGATGCAGGCCGAGGCTTACACCTTGTCGACCTACAACACCGCGAGCCGGCTGGTGCAGGGCGGCAGCATCGGCCCCGAGGCGAGCACCAACAAGATCTTCTGGTCCGAGCTCGACCTGCTGATGCACGAGACGGCGATGCGCATCCTCGGCCAGGACGGCGAGCTGATGGATGAGCCGCCCGCCGCCGGCGAACACGGCTGGCTGGACGGCTTCCTGTTCGCGCAGGCCGGGCCGATCTATGCCGGTTCCAACGAGATCCAGCGCAACATCATTGCCGAGCGGATGCTCGGCCTGCCGAGGGCATGATGGACTTCGACTTCAGCGCCGACGCTATCGCCCTGCGCGACAGCATTCACCGCTTCCTGATGGTGGAAGCCGCCCCGGAGATGCTGCGCGAGATCTGGGAAACCGCCAGCGGCCGTTCGGCTGCCTTGCGCGCCAAGCTCGCCGATCAGGGACTCACCGCCTTGTCGGTACCGGAAAGCCATGGCGGCATGGGGCTTGGCGATCTCGAATGGGTGCTCGTGCAGTACGAGCTGGGCTATTACGCGATCCCGGATTCGCTGAGCGACACCGCCTATCTTGCCGCGCACCTGCTGCAGCATCTGCCGAATGGCGCAGCGGCAAAGCAGGACTGGCTGCCGCGCATCGCCAGCGGGCAGGTCCGCGTGGCGGTGGGCCACCCGGTCAATCGCCTGGTTGCCGATGCCGAGCTCGCTGATCTGCTGCTGCTCTGGCATGCCGACGAGATCCATGCGCTGCGTCGCGATCAGGTACAGCTCGCTGCACGCACCAGCATCGATGCCTCGCGCCGTCTGTTCGAGGTGCGCTGGACGGCCAGCGATGCGACGCGCATCTGCAGCGCGCAGGCCGGCGCCGCGCTCTGGCAGGCCGTGCATGACCGCGCGACCGTCGCGCTGGCGGCGCAGCTGCTCGGCCTCGCGCAGCGGATGCTCGATCTCGGCATCGACTACGCCGCGCAGCGCAAGCAGTTCGGCAAGCCGATCGGCAGCTTCCAGGCAGTCAAGCATCAGCTGGCCGACGTCGCGGTGAAGATCGAGTTCGCACGGCCGGTGCTGCATCGCGCTGCCTATGCGCTGGCCGAGCAGCAGCCGCTGGCCTCGATCCATGCCTCGCAGGCCAAGCTCGCCTGCGGCGAAGCGGCCTTGCTGGCGGCCCGCAAGAGCCTGCAGGTGCATGGTGCGATGGGCTACACCTGGGAAGCCGATCTGCAGATGTTCATGAAGCGCGCCTGGGCGCTCGATGCCAGCTGGGGCGACCGCAGCTTCCACAAGGCGCGTCTTGCCGAGCACGTACTCGCTGACGGCGTGCGCCTGGGGCCTGGCGAAACCTTCGCGATCCCCGAGCCGGCAGCCCGCGCCACGCGCGCGGTGCGCAGCGCCACCGCCTGAACCCTAACCCTTCAACGGACCACCACCCCATGGCTGAAGCCTTCATCGTCGATGCGCTGCGCACGCCCACCGGCAAGCGGCGCGGCACGCTGTCACAGATTCACGGCGCCGATCTCGGCGCGCATGCGATCAAGGCGCTGGTCGCGCGCAATGGCATTCCGGCCGAAGACTACGACGACGTGATCTTCGGCTGTCTCGATGCGATCGGCCCGCTGGCCGGCAATATCGCGCGCTCCTGCTGGCTGGCTGCCGGCCTGCCGCTCGACGTGCCCGGCGTCACCATCGACCGTCAGTGCGGATCGAGCCAGCAGGCCGTGCACTTCGCGGCGCAGGCGGTGATGAGCGGCACGCAGGACGTGGTCATTGCCGGCGGCGTGCAGACCATGAGCCAGATCCCGATCTCCTCGGCGATGATCGCGGCGCAGCCGCTGGGCTTCAAGGATCCGTTCTCCGGCTCCACCGGCTGGACCGCGCGCTTCGGCAATGCCCCGGTTTCGCAGTTCGTCGGCGCCCAGATGATCGCCGACAAGTGGCAGATCAGCCGCGAGGAAATGGAGTTGTTCTCGCTGGAAAGCCACCGGCGCGCCCGCGCCGCGATCGCCGAAGGCCGGTTTGCGCGCGAGATCATCGAGACCCACGGCCTGCTGCACGACGAAACCACGCGTGAGTCGACGCTTGAGCAGATGGCCAAGCTCGAACCGCTGGCACCGGGCGGCACGATCACCGCCGGCGTGTCGAGCCAGACCGGCGATGCCGCCTCGGCCATGCTGATCGTCTCGGAAGCGGCCTTGAAGCGCTACAACCTGACGCCCCGCGCGCGCATCCACCACATGAGCGTGCGCGGCGACGACCCGATCTTCATGCTGACCGCGCCGATCCCGGCGACGCGCCATGCCCTGAAGAAGACCGGCATGAAACTCGATGACATCGACCTCGTCGAGATCAACGAGGCCTTCGCACCGGTGGTACTGGCCTGGCTGAAGGAACTGGGCTACCCGCACGCGAAGACCAACGTCAACGGCGGCGGCATCGCGCTGGCGCATCCGCTCGGTGCCACCGGCACCAAGCTGATGACCACGCTGTTGCACGAGCTGGAGCGCACGGGCGGCCGCTATGGCCTGCAGACGATGTGCGAAGGCGGCGGCCTGGCGAACGTCACGATCATCGAGCGTCTTTAAGTTTTTTCCTCCTCTCTTTCCAGGAGAGGCCAGGGTCAGGGGCGCTGAGCCAAAGCAGTCCCTCACCCTCGATCGCTCTCCCGACGGGAGAGGGAAGACCTGCACAGGAGCATTCTTTCGTGGGCATTTGCGACAACCGCAGCATCATCGTCACCGGCGCGGGCGCCGGTCTGGGCCGTGGCTATGCGCTGGCGCTGGCGGCCGAAGGCGCAGGCGTGCTGGTCAACGACATACGCCGCGAGGCGGCCGAGGCCGTCGTCGCCGAGATCATCGCCGCCGGTGGCCGTGCTGTCGCGAACAGCGACGACATCACCAGCATGGCCGGTGCCGAGGCCATCGTCGCGCAGGCCGTTGCCGCGTTCGGCGATGCCCATGGCGTGGTCAACAACGCCGGCATCGTGCGCGACCGCATGTTCGCCTCGATGAGCGAGGACGAATGGGATCTGGTCATCAAGGTGCATCTGAAAGGCCATTTCTGCATTGCCAACACGCTGGTCAAGCGCTGGCGCGATCAGGTCAAGGCCAACGGCGGCAAGGTCGCCGGCCGCATCATCAACACCAGCTCCGGCGCCGGCCTGCAGGGCAACATCGGCCAGAGCAACTACAGCGCGGCGAAGGCCGGCATCGCGGCGCTGACGCTGGTGCAGGCGGCCGAGCTGGGTCGCTACGGGATCACCGCCAATGCGCTGGCCCCGGCCGCGCGCACGCAAATGACCGAGGGTCCGTTCGGCGCCATCATGAAGCCGCCAGCCGATGGCAGCTTCGATCACTACGCGCCGGAGAACGTCGCGCCGCTCGTGGTCTGGCTCAGCAGCGAGCTGTCCGGCGGCTGCAGCGGCCGCGTGTTCGAGGTCGAAGGCGGCAAGCTGTCGATCGCGAACGGCTGGAAGACCGGCCAGATCACCGACAAGCGCGCGCGCTGGCAGCCGGCCGAGCTGGGCGATGTCGTCGCTCGGCTGATTGCCGAAGCCCCGCCGGCACAGAAGGTCTACGGCACCTGAGTCCGCGCCTGCCATGCACGCCAGCGAAGACCAGATCCTGATCCGCGACGCCGCCGAAAGCTTTCTCGGCGATGTCAGCAGCTCCGCCGCCGTGCGCGCCGCGATGGCCCGACCCGAAGGCCATGACCCCGAGGTCTGGGCGCGCATCCGCAGCGAGCTGGGCTGGTGCGGGCTGGCGATTCCCGAAGCCTTGGGCGGCTTGGGCCTCGGCGCGCCGGAGTTGGTGCTGCTGCTGGAGCAGGCCGGCCGGCATCTGCTGTGCGCGCCGTTCGTGTCGACGGTCTGCCTCGCGGCGAATCTGTTGCAGCAGGTCGCCGATGAGTCGGCGCAGGCGCGCCTGCTGCCGTTGATTGCCGACGGCAGACTGCAGGCGACGGCAGCGATGCCGGCCACTCCGGACTGGGCCAGCAGCGCTGCCAGCTTGCGCGCGATGCGTACCGCGAGCGGCTGGCAGCTTGATGGCGAGATCGCGCGCATTCCCGATGCCGGAACGGCCGGCCTGCTGCTGGTGCTGGCGCGCGTCGATGGCGCGGCGCAGCCGGCGCTGTTTGCGCTGGATCCATCGACCCACGGCCTGCAGCTCGAAGCCCTGCCGACCTGGGATGCGACGCGCCGTTTCCACCGTGCGACGTTCACCGCCGTCGCACTGACCACCGATGCGCGCATCGACGCGCCCGCGCGCAGTGCCGATGGCTTGAAGCGCGCAGCCGCGCTTGCCCAGCTCTATCTGGCGGCCGAAGCGCTGGGCTGTGCCCAGCAGTGTCTTGACCTGACCGTCGCCTATGTCGCCACGCGCCAGCAGTTCGGCCGTCCGGTCGGCTCCTTCCAGGCGGTCAAGCATCGCTGTGCGGAAATGATGATCCGCATCGAATCGGCGCGCTCGGGTGTGGTTGGTGCGGCGCAGCTGGCGGCCACGGCAGCGGATACCACGAGTCTCGCGATGGACTGTGCGATGGCCCGCGTGCTGACGCTGGACACGCAGTTCTACTGCGCCCAGGAAGCGATCCAGCTGCATGGCGGCGTCGGCTTCACCTGGGAATACGATCCCCAGCTCTACTTCAAGCGCGCGCAGGCCGGCAGCCACTGGTTCGGCACGGCAGACGCGCTGCGCGCCGAGATCAGCGAGGCCCTGCTGTCATGACCGAAGCGCGACCTGCTTTGCCCGAGGACGAGCTGTTCCGCGCCGAGATCGTCGCCTGGCTCGACGCCCATCTGTGCGGCGACTACGAAGCCGTGCGCCATCGTGGCGGGCCCGGTGACGAGGAGGCCGACCCGGTCTTGCGCCGGCGCTGGGAACAGGAACTCGCCCGCGGCGGCTGGACCTGCGTCGGCTGGCCGAAGGCCGAAGGCGGGCGCGGTCTGTCGATCGCGCAGCAGGTCATCTTCCACGAGGAATACGCGCGTGCCGGCGGCCCGGGCCGCATGGGCCACATCGGCGAAACGCTGCTCGGCCCCTCGCTGATCGCCTGGGGCACGCCGGAGCAGAAAGCGCGCTTCCTGCCGGGCATCCGCGCCGGCACCGAGTTCTGGTGCCAGGGCTATTCGGAACCGAATGCCGGCTCGGATCTCGCCAACGTGCAGACGCGCTGCTGGCAGGAAGCCGATGGCAGCTGGCGCGTGCAGGGCCAGAAGATCTGGACCTCGCTGGCGCATGAGTCGGACTGGATCTTCGTCGTCGCGCGCTGCGTGCCGGGCTCGAAGGGCAGCAAGGGGCTGGCCTTCCTGCTGCTGCCGCTGCGCCAGCCCGGCATCAGCATCCGGCCGATCCGGCAGATGGCCGGCGGCAACGAGTTCAACGAAGTGTTCTTCGATGGTGCTGTGGCCGAAGCGGGGCACATCGTCGGTGCGCCCGGCGAAGGCTGGAAGATCGCGATGGGCCTGCTCGAATTCGAGCGCGGGCTGTCCACGCTGGGCCAGCAGATGCATTTCCTGCACGAGTTCGAGCTGGTGCTGGACGCGATGCGCCGCAGCGGCCGCACGCACGACGCGCAGCTGCGCCAGCGCGTCGCCCAGGCTTGGTGTGGGCTGCGCGCGATGCGCTACAACGCGCTGCGCGTGCTCGCCGACCGCGCCGATGCCGGCCTGCGTCGCGAGGCGCTGATCTACAAGCACTACTGGTCGAACTGGCATCGCGAGCTCGGCAAGCTGGCGATGGACGTGCTCGGCCCCGAGGCCGACGTGGTGTCCGATGACCCGCTGATCCGCCGCCTGCAGCAGCTGTTCTTCTTCTCGCGCGCCGACACCATCTACGCCGGCACCAACGAGATCCAGCTGAACCTGATTGCCGAACGCGGCCTTGGCCTGCCGCGCGAACCGCGGCCCGCTGCCGCCTGATCCCATTCCAAGCCAAGCCGAGCCCGCGACCATGATTCCGCCGCCCCCCTATGTGCCCGGCCACGGCCTGCTGGCCGGCAAGTCGGTGCTGATCACCGCGGCCGCCGGTGGCGGCATCGGCTTCGCGGCCGCGCGCCGCTGCCTGGAGGAAGGCTGCCGCGCCTTGATGATCGCGGACATCCACGCGCGCCGGCTCGGTGAAGCGGTGGCTGCACTGCAGCAGGATTTTCCGGCCGTGCCGGTGCACGGCCAGCTCGGCAACGTCGCCGTCGAGGCCGAGGTGCAGGCGCTGGTCGCCGCAGCCGAGACGCAGCTCGGCGGTGTCGACGTGCTGATCAACAACGCAGGCCTGGGCGGCAGCCGCCGCGTCGTCGACATGAGCGACGAGGAATGGCAGCGCGTCATCGACGTGACCTTGACCGGCACTTTCCGCATGACGCGCGCGATGCTCAAGCACATGCAGCCGCGCGGCCGCGGCGCGATCGTCAACAACGCCTCGGTGCTCGGCTGGCGCGCGCAGAAGGAACAGGCGCACTACGCGGCCGCAAAGGCCGGCGTGATGGCGCTGACCCGTTGCAGCGCGCTGGAAGCCGCCGAGTTCGGCGTGCGCATCAATGCCGTGTCGCCGTCGATCGTGTTCCACGAACATCTGCGCAAGACCGCGCCCGAGTCGCTGCTGAACGAGCTTGCCGCGCGCGAAGCGTTTGGCCGCGGCGCCGAAGGCTGGGAGATCGCGAACGTGATGGTGTTCCTCGCTTCGGACTACGCCTCGTACCTGGTTGGCGAAGTGCTGTCCGCATCGAGCCAGCAACCCTGATCCCCACCGAGCCTGCCATGCCGCCACGTTTCGACTCCGCTGCCGAACTTCTCGCCGCCGTCGGCAAGCCGCTGGGCACCAGCGAATGGCTGAGCGTGACGCAGCAGCGCGTCGATACCTTTGCCGACGCGACCGATGACCATCAATGGATTCACGTCGACCCGGTGCGTGCGAAGGACGGCCCGTTCGGTGCCTGCATCGCGCATGGGTACCTGAGCCTGGCGCTGGTCGCGCGCTTCCAGCCCGAACTGATCGACGTGCGCATGAAGATGGGCGTCAACTACGGCTGCGACCGCGTGCGCTTCCCGGCGCCGGTGCGCGTCGGCGCGCGGATTCGCGCGCAAGGCGAGCTGGTGGCGGTCGAGACAACCAGGGACGGCGGCGTGCAGGCAACAATCCGGGTGACCATCGAGATCGACGGCGAGAGCCGCCCGGCCTGCGTTGCCGACACCATCTCGCGCTACTACTTTTGAACGAAGTTTCGCTCCACGGCCGGGGTTAGTGTCCGGCTCTGCACTTTCCGCAGACCGCCGCCGGAGTCCCCGATGCCCGAAGCCGTCATCGTTTCCGTTGCCCGTACCGCCATCGGCAAGGCCTACCGAGGCGCGTTCAACGACACGGAGGCGCCGGCACTCGGCGGACATGTGGTGCGCCAGGTCGTTGCCCGCGCCGGCATCGCGCCGAGCGAGGTCGACGATGTACTGATCGGCGCCGCAGCGCAGCAGGGCACGCAGGGCTACAACCTCGGCCGGCTTTGTGCACTGGCCGGCGGTCTGCCGGACACCGTGCCGGGCCTGACGCTGGATCGCCAGTGCTCGTCCGGCCTGATGAGCGTGGCCTTTGCTGCGCGCAGCATCATCGCCGGCGAGCAGGACATCGTCATCGCCGGCGGCGTCGAAAGCATTTCGCTGACCCAGAACGCGCACAAGAACGCCTACCGCGCGCAGTCCGAAACGGTGATCGCAGCCGAACCGACGGCCTACATCCCGATGATCGAGACTGCCGAGCTGGTCGCCGCGCGCTACGGCATCAGCCGCGCGCAGCAGGATGAATACGCCTTGCAGTCGCAGCAGCGCACCGCAGCGGCGCAGGCGGCCGGCCGCTTCGATGCCGAGATCGTGCCGCTGGCCTCGAACAAGCTGCGCTACGACAAGGACGGCCAGCCGGCCGGACACGAGACGGTCACGCTGCTGCGCGACGAAGGTGCCCGTGCCGACACCACGCTGGACAGCCTGGCCGCGCTGAAGCCGGTCTGGAAGAACGGCAAGTGGGTGGCGCAGGGCCAGCACATCACCGCCGGCAATGCCTCGCAGTTGTCCGATGGCGCAGCCGCCGTGCTGCTGATGTCGGACAGCGCCGCGAAGGCGCGCGGCCTGGCGCCGCTCGGCATCTATCGCGGTGCGGTGGTGGCCGGCTGCCGGCCGGACGAGATGGGCATCGGCCCGGTGTTCGCAGTGCCGAAGCTGCTGGCGCGGTACGGGCTCAAGGTGTCCGACATCGGCCTCTGGGAACTCAACGAGGCCTTCGCTTGCCAGGTGCTGTACTGCCGCGACCAGCTCGGCATTCCGAACGAGCGCCTGAATGTCGATGGCGGCGCGATCGCGATCGGCCACCCGTTCGGCATGTCCGGCGCGCGCATGGTCGGCCATGCCCTGATCGAAGGGCGTCGGCGCGGCCTGCGCCATGTCGTCGTGACCATGTGCATCGGTGGCGGCATGGGTGCCGCCGGCCTGTTCGAGATTCCGGGGTGATCCCATGCAGATCGTCATCGTGCCGACCGCGACCGCATCCCGCCCTGCACCGACCAGCCGGAGCCGATCAGCGCCCATCATGCCGGCCCCCGTCGTGCCAGCCACTGTCGCGCCAGTGGCCGACGTACCGGCTGCCGTCGCCCCGGCCGGCGTTGCACCTGCGGTGCTTGCCCCGGTCGTCGCGACGGTCGCCGACTCGCATGCCGTGCCGGCCGCTGTGCCTGTTCCTGCCGTGAGCAGCCGGCGCTGGCCGGCCGTGCTGTTCTCGCTGGCGGTCGTGGCGGCTGCGTTCTATTCATTTTCACCGCGTCCGGCACCGAGCTTCGCAGCAACCACGATCCAGCCCGGCGGGCTGATCGTCAGTGGCCTGGTCGCGCATGGCGGGGACTTCATCGCCGTCGGCGAGCAGGGTCATATCCTGATCGCCGAACAGGCCGCCGGTCCGTGGACGCAGGCCGCAGTGAATCCCGAGCGTGGCTCGACGCTGACCCAGATCCAGTTCATCGACCAGGACACCGCGCTGGCCGTTGGCCACGACAGCTGGATCCTGCGCAGCAGCGATCGCGGCCGCAGCTGGACCGAAGTGCATTTCGACGGCGAGCGCTCCGAGCCGCTGCTCGGCATTGCCGGTCCGTTCGAGGGCCGGCTGTTCGCGTTCGGCGGCTTCGGCCAGATGCTGGTCTCCGACGATGGCGGCCGGCACTGGCAGCGGGCCGCCAGCGAGGTGCTCGGTGATCGCCATCTGAACGCGATGCTGCGCCTGCGCGATGGCCGCCTGCTGCTGGTTGGCGAGCGCGGCCTGATGGCGACCTCGTCCGACCTCGGCCGCAGCTGGGTCGAGCAGCCGGCGATCTACAAGGGCTCGCTGTTCGGCGCGCTGACGCTGACGTCCGGCCGCCTGCTGGTCTACGGCATGCGCGGCAATGCCTTCACCAGTGATGACGATGGCAACAGCTGGCGCGCCGCGAACATGCCGGCCACGGACTCGATCTTCGGCGGCATCGCGCTGCGCAACGGCGAAGCGGTGCTGGTTGGCGCGAACAACACCGTGCTGCAGTCCAGCGACGGCGGCCGGAAATTCCGCGAGATGACCACGCAGGGGCGCAGTACCCTGACCGCGATCATTCCACTCGGCAGCGCGCACTGGCTGACCGGTGGCGAACTGGGTCTGGCGGTGCAGAAAGCCACTGCCGGAGCCGCCAAGTGACGCGCCTGCAGCGGGTGGTCAACGCGATTGCCGATCGCCTGATCGGCCACCGCCATCTGCTGTCGGTGCTGTTCGCGGCGCTGACGCTGGCCTTCGGCTACAGCGCGACCAAGGTGCGCCTTGATCCCGGTTTCCTGAAGCTGATCCCGGTCAAGCATGAGTACATGCAGACGATGATGGATTACCTGCAGGACTTTTCCGGCGCGAACACCGTGCTGGTGAACCTGCACTGGCGCGGCGAGGGCGACATCTACAACCTCGAATTCATGGAGGCGATGCGCAAGGCCACCGACGACGTGTTCTTCATTCCGGGCATCAACCGCACGCACGTGTCGTCGATCTTCACGCCGAACATCTACTACATCGAGATCACCGAGGACGGCTTCCGTGGCGAGCCGGTGGTGCCGGCGCGCTACTCGGGCACGCCCGAGCAGCTGGCAGCGGTGCGCCGCAATGTCGAGCATTCCGGCCAGATCGGCCAGCTGGTCGCGAACAACCTGAAGGGCGCGATGATCCGCGCCGACCTGCAGGACTACGATGCCGCCGCCGGCCCGGATGGCCCGCAGCGGGTCGACTACTGGGACGTGCAGAACCGGCTCGAAGAGATTCGCGGCCGCATCGAAAACCCGAAGAAGTACGTCTATCGGCTGAAGGCCGACCACCCGCCGTTCAAGGCCGGCGATGTCGTGCACGAGGGCTATGTCGACCACGGCCTGCTCGGCCGCTTCCAGACCATCAAGGCCACGCACAAGGCCGAGAACGGTGACGCGCTCGAGACGGTCGCGCTGCCGGCCACCGAGCTGGCGATCGAGACCGTCGCCAACCCCGAGTACAGCGCCAACATCGAGGTCAACATCATCGGCTTCGCGCGCCTGCTGGGTGATGTCATCAAGGGCCTGCTCGGCGTGTTCGCGTTCTTCGGTCTGGCCTTCGCGATCACGCTGGTGCTGCTGTACCGCTACTCGCGCTCGCTGCGGCTGACGGCGGCGGCGACGGTCGTCGCCTTGCTGCCGGTGCTCTGGCTGATTGGCGTGCTGCCGCTGATCGGCTTCGGAATCGATCCGATGTCGATCCTGGTGCCGTTCCTGGTGTTCTCGATCGGCGTCTCGCATGCCGTGCAGATGACCAGCGCCTGGCGGCGCGAGGTCGTTGCCGGTGCCGATGCCGTCACCGCCGCACGCACCGCGTTCTGCACGCTGTTCGTGCCGGGAGCGGTGGCGCTGCTGACCAATGCGCTCGGCTTCGCGGTGATCATGCTGATCGACATCCCGATCGTGCGCGAGCTTGGCATCACCGCCTGCACCGGCGTGCTGCTGATGATCGTCACCAACAAGATGATCCTGCCGATCCTGCTGACCCATGTGCGGCTGGAGGACGGCAGCCGCCGTCACTCGCTGCGCATCGAAGCGCAGCAGACCAGCCGTTTCACGCGGCTCGTCGCGCGCTGTGCGCAGCCGCGCATCGCGGCCGGCGTGCTGGTGCTCAGCCTGGTGCTGCTGGCCGGCAGCACGGTGGTTTCGCGCGGGCTGGTGATCGGCGATTCCGGGCGCGGCGTGCCGGAGCTGCGCAAGGACTCGCGCTACAACCGCGACAGCGAGCGCATCGCCAGCAGCTACGACATCGGTGTCGACGTGCTGTCGGTGATCGTCGAGGCCAAGGGCTTCGAAGGCGACTCCTGCCTGCATTACGAGGTCACCAGCCTCGTCGACCGGCTGGAGCTCTACACGCGTGGCATCGCCGGCGTGCAGTCGGTGGTCAGCGTCGGCTCGATCGGCAAGCTGGTGATCGGCGCGTTCAACGAGGGCAATCCGCGCTGGCGCGCGCTGCCGCGCACCGAGGCCGGGTTGTCGGCCGGCTCGAAGGCTTTCGATCCGAACAACGGCCTCAACAATGAGAGCTGCCGCGCGATCCAGGTCTACATCTTCATGAAGGACCACGAAGGCGCGACGATCGCCCACGTGATCCGCGAGCTGAAAACCTTCATCGCCGCCAATCCGGTCGACGGCGTGAAGCTGCGCCTGGCCAGCGGCAATGTCGGCGTGATGGCGGCGACCAACGAGGCGGTCGAGGAAGCCGAAGTGGGCATGCTGCTCGCGATCTTCGGCGCGCTGATCCTGCTGTGCTTCGTCACCTTCCGCTCGTGGCGCGCCGTGCTTTGCGTGATCGTGCCGCTGGCCATGGTCTCGATCTTCTGCAATGCGCTGATGGCCAGTCTTGGCATTGGCCTCAAGGTCGCAACGCTGCCGGTGATCGCGCTCGGCGTCGGCGTCGGTGTCGACTACGGCATCTACCTGTTCGAGCAGATCCAGCACGCGATGCACGATCCGAAGGTGACGTTCGCGCAGGCCTTCGAGCGCGCGATGCGCGAGCGCGGCAGCGCAGCGGTGTTCACCGCGATCACCATGGCCGTGGCGGTCGGTACCTGGACGCTTTCGGCGCTGAAGTACCAGGCCGACATGGGCCTGCTGCTGTCGTTCATGTTCCTCGTCAACATGCTCGGCGCGATCTGCCTGCTGCCGGCGCTCGGTGCCTTCTTCTTCGGGCGCCGGCCTGCGCTTCACGATGCCGCGCTCGATCACGCGAGCAAGCCTTCATCTGTTTGAGGTATGCGTCTGCGCCTCGGCTGAACCGACACTGCAGACCATGCAGGGCGCTGCGCGCAGCACGCGCAGCCTCGTTCCAACAACCCCGAGGTGAGTGATGGCTGCAGTGCTGGAAGGACTCCGCGTGCTCGATCTGTCCGGGGGTATTGCCGGCCCGATGGCGACGATGCTGCTCGCCGATCACGGTGCCGCCGTCACCAAGATCGAGCCGCCCGGTGGTGATCCAGCGCGCCATGATCCAACGCTGGCGCTGGGCTACAAGGTCTGGCAACGCGGCAAGCGCAGCGCCGTGCTCGATCTGACGGCGAAGGCCGATCTCGATGTCTTCCTCGCGCTGGTCAAGACCGCCGATGTGCTGGTCGAGTCCTATGCGCCGGGCGTGACCACGCAGCTCGGCATCGACTACGCCGCGCTGAGCACAATCAATCCGCGCCTCGTCTACTGCTCGATCACCGGCTATGGCCGCGACCACGCGCATGCCGATCGTCCGGCGCTCGATGCCCTCGTGGCCGCACGCACCGGCCTGCACTGGGAGCAGCGCGGCTGGACCGAAGGCGCGCTGAACCGCATGGCCGGCCGGCCGGATCCGTTCCCGGATGTCGACGTGCCGTACGAGGACGTGCAGGGCGCGCCACGTCCGGGCCCGCTGTTCCCGGCTTCGCGCTGGCCCAGCCTCGGGGCCTGCTTCGCGGCCTCGGTCGGCATCAATGCGGCATTGCGTGCGCGCGAGCACACCGGCCGCGGCCAGTGGGTCGAGACCTCGCTGATGCTCGGCGCGATGGCCGGCGCGGCCGGGGTCTGGATGCGCGCCGAGAACATCGACGCGCCGGGCTTCGACAGCTGGATCCTCGGCTGCAAGGCGCCGAAGGGCCAGTTCCAGTGCAAGGACGGCCGCTGGATTCACAACTGGGTGCCGAACCCGCGCTTCATCCTGACCGCCTCCGAAGGCGAGCAGTTGAACGCCACGCCGAACCTGACCGTGCAGAACGATCCGGACCGCTTCGGCACCGGGCCGGAGGAACTGCTGGTGATGACGCACTACCAGCCGATCCTTGCCGAAGCGGTGCGCAAGTTCCCGGCGAAGGAATGGGTCGATGCCGCAGCCGTCGCCGAGATGACGATGCAGGACGTGCGCTCGGTCGAGGCCTCGCTGGCCGATCCGCTGCTGCTGGCCGATGGCTGCGTGATCGAGACGGTCGATGAGGAGCTGGGCCCGATCCGCACCGTCGGCCACACCTACAAGATGAGCGCGACTCCGGGCACGCCCGGCATGCGTGCTCCGAAAGTCGGCGAGCACAGCGCGGCCGTGCGCGCCGAAGCCGAGCTTGCGAAGCTCGAGGAAGTGGCGGCCGCGAAGGCGGGCGGCAGGAAGCTGTCGGCACCGCTGGAAGGCATCACCGTGCTCGACCTCGGGCTGGCGATTGCCGGGCCGTTCGGCGCGCAGCTGCTGTCCGATCTCGGCGCGCGCGTGATCAAGGTCAACGGCCTGTACGACATGTTCTGGCATCGCGTGCACATCGCCTACATGGCGAACCGCGGCAAGAAGAGCGTGACGCTGAACCTGAAGGACCCGCGTGCGATGGCGGTGCTGCTGAAGCTCGTCGAGCAGGCCGACGTCGTCCATCACAACATGCGCTACGAAGCTGCCGAGCGCCTCGGCATCGATTACGAATCGCTGAAGAAGATCAATCCGCGGCTGATCTACTGCCATACGCGCGGCTTCGAGACCGGCCCGCGCGCCGGCCTGCCCGGCAACGACCAGACCGGTGCCTGCCTGTCCGGTATCCAGTACGAGGACGGCGGCATGGCGCGCGGCGGCAAGCCGCTGTGGAGCCTGACCTCGTTCGGCGATACCGGCAACGGCTTCCTGAGCGCAGTCGCGGTCATCCAGGCGCTGTACCACCGCGACCGCACCGGCGAAGGCCAGATGGTCGATACCTCGATCATCAATGCCGCGCTGCTGAACACCAGCTACGCCGTGGCGCGTCCCGATGGCAGCGGCTTCGCGAGGCCGCAGGTCGATGGCATGCAGTACGGCTTTTCGGCTGGCCATCGCCTCTATGAGACGAAGCAGGGCTGGCTGTGCCTGGTCGTGCAGACGGCCGCGCAGTGGGAGGCGCTGTTCGAGGCGATCGGCCAGCCTGAGCTGAGCGGCGATGCCCGCTTCGCCAGCGCCGAAGCGCGCGCCGCGAATGACGAGGCCCTTGCTGCTTTGCTCGCCGCAAGCTTCCTGAAGACCGCCGCGAAGACCTGGTTCACGATCCTCGACTCGGCCGGCGTGCCGGTGGAGATCGTGTCCGAAGACTTTTCGCTGAAGCTGCATGACGATCCCGAGTTCCAGCGTCGCCAGTGGGTCGCGTCCTACGATCATCCGAGCGTCGGCAAGCTCGACCAGATCGGCCTGCTGTTCAGCCTGTCCGACACGCCGGGCGTGATCCAGGGCCGGCCGATGCTGGTCGGCGAGCACACGCAGGAAATTCTCGGCGGCCTCGGCTACGACGAAGCGGCGATCCGCACGCTGGAAGAACAGTTCGCGGTCGGCTTCGCCGGCATGCCGCGCATGCCGCCGCGCCGCGCGGCCTGAGCCCCAACCACGTCCTTACATGAGCACCCCGCCCAGCATGGATTCCAGTCCCGACAGCAGCGCGCCGAAGCCGACGCGCATCGCGCCGATACCGACACTCGATACCCAGTTCTTCTGGGACGCGGCCGACCGCAGCGCGTTCGTCGGCCAGCAGTGCGGTGACTGCCGCGCCTTCCGCTTCCCGCCGGCGCCGATGTGCCCGAGCTGCAACAGCCTGAACACGCAGATCGTCGAGCTGTCCGGACGCGGCCGCGTGATCAGCTGGATCAAGCCGATCCATCCGCCAGCGTTCGGCTTCAAGGAGCCACCGACGGTCGCCGTGATCGAGCTGGACGAGGGCACGCGCTTCGTCTCGAACATCGTCGGCATCGCTTTCGAGGACGTGCGCCTGAATCTGCCGGTCGAGGTCTGCTTTGATGCGACGATGGGCAAGCATCAGGTGCCGGTGTTCCGGCCGCGGAGCGCCTCATGAGCCTGCGTCAGGCGGCGATTGCCGGCATCGGCGCGACGGAATTCTCGAAGGCCTCGGGCCGCACCGAGCTGCAGCTGGCGGCCGAGTGCTCGCTGGCGGCCTGTGCCGATGCCGGTGTCGATCCGAAGGACATCGACGGCATGATCACCTTCACGATCGACAACAGCGACGAGATCAGTCTTGCCCGCTGCCTCGGCGTGCGCGATCTCGCCTACACCTCGCGCATCCCCGGCGGCGGTGCCGCCGCTGCTGCCACGCTCTACCACGCGATGGCGCTGATCGATGCCAGGGTCTGCGACAACGTGCTGATCTGGCGCGCGATGAACGAGCGCTCGCAATACCGCTTCGGCCAGGCGCCGCAGGGCGGCAACATGGCTGGCTACACGGCCGGTCATGGCACGGGATCGCTGCTCTGGTGCCTGCCGTTCGGCGCGATGACGCCGGGCACCTGGGCCGGGCTTGCGGCGCGTCCGTACATGGAAAAGTACGGCGTCAGCAATCTCGATTTCGGCCGCATGGCCGTGCAGCAGCGCAAGTACGCGGCGACCAATCCGAACGCCTGGTTCTATGGCAAGCCGATCACGCTCGAGGATCACCAGAACTCGCGCTGGATCGTCGAGCCGGTGCTGCGCCTGCTCGACTGCTGTCAGGAAAGCGATGGCGGTGTCGCCATCCTGGTGACCTCGCTGGAGCGGGCGCGTGATCTGAAGCAGCCGCCGGTGCGCATCCTCGGTGCCACGCAGTCGATTCCGCGCAATGTCGAGGTCATCGCCAACTTCTACCACGACGATCTGACCGTGATGCCGGAAGCCGAAGGCACCGCGAAGCGCCTGTATCGCCAGACCGGCCTTGGCCCGCAGGACATTCGCGCGGCGATGCTTTACGACGCGTTCTCGCCGCACGTGCTGATGCAGATCGAAGCCTTCGGCTTCTGCGGCCGCGGCGAAGCCAGGGACTTCATCGCCGCCGGCGAGATCGCGATCGATGGCCGCCTGCCGGTGAACACCCATGGCGGTCTGGCCGGCGAGGCCTACATCCACGGCATGAACACGATGGCCGAAGGCGTGCGCCAGATCCGCCGCACGGCCGTCAATCAGGTCAGCGGCGACGGCCACGTGCTGGTGTCCTCCGGCATGGCCGGCGCGATTCTCGCGCGAGCCTGAGTTCCGCCACGCATGAGTGAAGCGGCCAGTGCTGTGCGCCCTGCCACGCCGGCCCCGGTCGGGCGGGTCTTGCGCATCGACACCGGCCTGCGCATCGGCGGCGACGTCGACACGCTGAAGCTCGCCGTCGAGCTGCAATTGCCGCAGCGGATTTCAGCCGCGCCGGTGCTGCTCGTCTGCATGCCGGGCGGTGGCATGAACCGCCGCTACTGGGATTTGCGGCCGGACGATGGCGATACGTCGTACAGCTTTGCCGCGCAGATGACCGCGCGCGGTCTGCTGGTGCTGCTGGTCGATCCGGTCGGCATCGGCGACAGCGACCGTCCGAGCGACGGTTGGGCGCTGCGCCCCGAAGTGCTGGCCGACGCGCATCACGCGGCGATCGCGGCGGTCTGCGCCGGCCTGCGCGACGGCAGTCTGGTGGCCGGTCTGCCGGCACTGCCGCAGCTGCAGAGCATCGGCGTCGGCCATTCGCTCGGCGCGCTGCTGAGCATCGTCCAGCAGGCGCGGCATGCCAGCCATGCCGGCATTGCCGTGCTCGGCTTCGGCTGTGACGGCCTGCCGGACTACCTGGTGCCTGAGGCGCGCGCGCTGATCGGCGATACGGAAGCCTTCCGCATGCGCCTGCCGGAACTGGCGCGCGCGCAGTTCGGCGAACCGTTTGCCACCCTCAAGCCGTCACGGCCGTCGACCGGCCTGTTCGCTGCCGAGCGCGCCGAGATGAAGGGCATGCTGGCGCTGCGTCCGGCAGCGGCACCGGTGCTGGCAGTCGGCGCGACGCAGGCGATGTTTCCGGGCAATGTCGCGCCTGAGGCCGCTTCGATCAGCGTGCCGGTGTTCGTCGGCGTCGGCGAGCTGGATCTGGTCGGCCCGGCGCAGCGCATCCCGGCCAGCTTCACCGCCTGCCACGACCTGTTGCTGCACGTGCTGCCGCAGGCCGGGCACAGTCATTTCCTGTTTCCGGCGCGTCATGGGCTGTATTCGCGCCTTGCCGGCTGGGCCCAGGCATTCGCTGCCGCCCAAGCCGCACCTTCCTCGCTCCACTCCTGATTCCAGAGCTCAAGTCATGGCAAGCCTCAAGGCAGGTTCCAAATTCCGCAGCGCGGTCTGCGATGCACAGGTCATGGTCATCAAGGCACCGGCCGGCGAGCACACGCTGCTGTGCGGCGGTGTCGCGATGCTGACCGGCACCGAGACTGCGGCGGCCGGCGCGGCGGCCGATCCGGCGCAGCTCGGCGGCACGCTGATCGGCAAGCGCTACGTCAATGCCGACGAATCGCTGGAACTGCTGTGCACCAAGGGTGGCCAGGGCGGCATGGTGTTCGACGGTGCAGCGCTGGAAATCAAGCAGGCCAAGCAGCTGCCGTCGTCCGACTGAAGCGCGCGCCATGAACATCACGACCCTGCTCGACATGGCCGCCGAAGCCTTCGGCGAGCGCACGGCCGTGGTCTGCGGCGACAGCGCGCTGAGCTATGCCGAACTGCGTGAACGCGCGCAGGCCGGCGCGCAGGCGGCGCTGGCCAGCGGGGCACGGCATGTCGGCTTCCTCGACGTGACCGGGCCCGCGGCACCCGTCGCGCTGTTCGCGGCGGCCTATGCCGGCCTGCCGTACGTGCCGCTGAACTTCCGCCTGACGCCGGCCGAGTTGAACGAACTGGCCGCGCGCATCGCGCCGGCCTACCTCGTTGCCGGGCCCGAGTTCCTGCCGCTGCTGACGCCGCGCGCCGACATCCAGACGATCCCGCGTGCCGACTTCCTCGCGTTGCCTGCAGCCGAAGCCTTGCCCGAGCCCGCCGAGGACCCGCGCGCAATCGCCGTGCAGCTGTTCACCAGCGGCACCACCGGCAAGCCGAAGGCGGCGATCCTGCGCCACGAGAATCTGATGTCGTACATCGTCGGCACGGTCGAGTTCGCCTCGGCCGAGGAAGACGACGCGATCGTCGTCACCGTGCCGCCGTACCACATCGCCGGCATCTCCTCGGTGCTCAGCTCGACCTACGCCTGCCGGCGCATGGTGCAGCTCGACGGCTTCGATGCCGCCGCCTGGCTCGCCGCCTGCCGCCAGCACGGCGTCAGCAATGCCTTCCTCGTGCCGACGATGCTTCAGCGCATCGTCGAGCATCTGCAGACCAGCGGCGAAGCACCAGCCTTGCCGGCACTACGGGCGATCGCCTACGGCGGCGGCAAGATGCCGCTGGCGACCATCGAACGCGCGATGGTGCTGTTCCCGCAGGTCGACTTCACGAATGCCTACGGGCTGACCGAAACCAGTTCGACGATCGCCGTGCTGGGTCCGGACGATCACCGTGCCGCAGCCGCCAGCCGCGACCCGGCCGTGCAGCAGCGCTTGGCCAGCGTCGGCCGCGCGACGATGGCGGTCGAGCTGCAGATCCGCGATGAGGACGGCCGCGTGCTCGGCCCGAACCAGCCCGGCCTCGTGTTCGTGCGCGGCGCGCAGGTGTCCGGCGAATACCTTGCGCAGGGCAGCCTGCTTGACGCCGACGGCTGGTTCCCGACAAGGGATCGCGGCTGGCTCGATGGCGAAGGCTTCCTGTTTCTCGATGGTCGTGCCGACGACGTGATCGTCCGGGGGGGCGAGAACATCTCGCCCGGCGAGATCGAGGCCGTGCTGCTCGATCACGCGGCAGTTGCCGATGCTGCGGTCGTGGCGATGCCGGATGCGCAGTGGGGCGAAGGGGTGGCGGCGGCAATCGTGCTCAAGCCCGGTGCGCAAGCGACCGAGAGCGAGCTGCAGACGCTGGTCAAGCAGCGGCTGCGCTCGTCGCGCGTGCCGCAGCGCATCCTGTTCAAGTCGGCCTTGCCGTACAACGAGACCGGCAAGCTGCTGCGGCGTGTGCTGCGTCAGGACTTCGTCTAGCGATCCGGTGGGCGCCAGGCCGGAACCGGGCATGCCCATGCGATGCTCTGCGGGGCATGGCCGTCGTCCCGCCCTCACGGCCAAGGGCAGTGATGAGAACGATCCCGTGATGCAGCTGCACGGCAGGCGCTGCACGGTCGATGCGCCGGGCGTCGCCGGTGATTACGCGACGCAGCTGCTGACCGACTTGGGCGCTGCCGTCACCCGGCACTGCTCCGCGCTGGCAACGCCTGCGGCCGACGCCGCTTCGGCATCGGCGTTTGCCGCGCTCAGCGGCCCTGCGGACGGCCCGCCGGTCCGCGTGCCGCTGCCGTTGCCCGCGCTTGCCGACGGCGTACTTGCCGCCTTGCAGGCGCTGGCGCCGGAGGCGGCACTCGCTGATCTCGACGGCGATACCTTGCTCAGCGAGCGCGCCGTGCTGGCTGGCCTGCGCCGCAACGGTGCGATTGCGCCCGGTGGCCATTGCCGTCTGCTTGCCGCTGCCGACGGCCATATCGCGCTGAGCCTTGCCCGTGACGACGATTGGCATCTGCTTCCGGCCTGGCTCGAACAGGATTGCGTTGCGCCCGGCGACTGGGCTGCGCTTGCCGCCTGCGTGCAGGCCTATCCAGCAAACCGCCTGATCGAGCAGGGCCGCTTGCTGGGCCTGGCGCTGGCCGCCGACCAGGCCTGCCCGAGCATGCCGGTGCCCTGGCTGCGCGTGCATGCGCAGGCCCCGGCCACGGCGCGCCCGCTGCCGGCGCGCAAGACGCCGCTGGTGGTCGATCTGTCGTCGCTGTGGGCCGGGCCGCTGTGCAGCCGTCTGCTGCAGCGCCTCGGTGCGCGCGTGATCAAGCTGGAAAGCCTCGGTCGGCCCGACGGCGCACGTGCCGGCCATGCGGCCTTCTTCGATCGCCTGCATGCAGGCAAGCAGAGCGTTGCGCTGGACTTCGCGACCACCACCGGCCGCGCACAGCTGCGCGCGCTGCTGGCCGAGGCCGACATCATCATCGAGGCCTCGCGGCCGCGGGCTTTGCGCCAGCTCGGCATCGATGCCGAAGCGATCATCGCCGGTCCGCGTCGGCCGACCTGGATTGCGCTCAGCGGCCACGGCCGCAGCGAGCTGCAGGAGCACTGGATCGCCTATGGCGACGATGCCGGTGTGGCCGCTGGGCTCACGTCGCTGCTGCATCGGCAGTGCGGTCAGCATCTGTTCGTCGGCGATGCGATTGGTGACCCGATGACTGGCCTGCATGCCGCGCTTGCGGCTTGGGCGTCATGGCGGTCGGGAGGCGGGCGGCTGATCGCGCTGTCGCTGGTCGAGGTGCTGCAGCATCTGATCCAGCAGGCGGCTGGCGCGCAGGCGCCAATCGCCGCTCGCAAACGCGGCTGCAGCAGCGTCGACAGCGGTATCGGCGCACGCGAGCTGGGCACCGATACCGCTGCCGTGCTCGCCGAGTTCGGGCTTCGCTAGTGCCTCGATTGGAGCCTTGATCGGGCTCTCGTCCGTGCGGAGTAGGACTTTGCGGCAGCCATTCCGGACACTGCCTGCACTGCACTGCAAGCCTCGACTCGCGCCTGAAGCGCGGCATCGCAGGCTCGCCCGAATCCGATCGACTCGCCCGCCGGCAGCGCGGCCGAGCGCACAGCGCCAACGAGGAGCCCCATGTCCGCAATCGCCGCTGCACCTGGCCGCATAGAAATCAGCGGCAAGATCTTCAACCCGTTTTCGCAGGCCTTCATTCGCGAGCCGCGGGCCACCTGGCAAATGCTGCTGCGCGACTATCCGATCGCCTATCACCGCGATCTCAGCATGTGGGTCGTCAACTCGCACGAGCTGTGCGGCGAAATGCTGAAGAACAACGTCTTCAGCCCCAATTTCATGGAGTGGGAACACGCGCCGCCAGCGAAGGCCGACGCAGACAAGAACGACTACGACCGGACCTTCGACAAGTCGCTGTTCACGGTTTCCACACGTGATCACCTGAAGCTGCGCAAGCTGACGATGCCAGCGTTCTCGAAGCCGGTGATGGGCAAGATCGACGGCAAGATCCGCGATCTGGTCCTTGAATGCTTCGATGCCATCGGCGATGCCGACACCTTCGATGTCTACGAGGCCATCGCCACCAAGCTGCCGGTGCGCTCGATCGCGCGCATGGTCGGCGTGCCGACCAACATGGAAGGCTTCTTCCACGACTTCGCGGTCGGCGTCGTGCTGGCCACGCGTCCGAACCTGAGCCCGAAGGAGCGCGATGCCGCCGTCGCCACCACACTTCCAGGCCTCGCGTTCTTCAAGGAGCAGATTGCCCAGCGTCGCGCGCTGCCGCATCCCGGTGACGACTTCCTCGGCAGCCTGGTCGGTGCCAGCGACAACGGCGAAAGCCTGGATGACTACGAAATCCTGTCGATCATCCTGGCGCTGATCACTGCGGGTTCGGATACCGCGACCGATCTGCACACCTACGCGATGCTCGGCCTGCTCAAGCATCCGGAGCAGTACGCGAAGTTGCAGCAGCGTCCGGAACTGATGGAGAACGCGATCATCGAACTGTTGCGCCACGGCTCGATGGGCAAGTTCCCGTTCTTCCGCTTCGCCACCCAGGACACCGAGTTCGCCGGCCAGCAGATCAAGAAGGGGCAATGCATCCTGATCAATCTGTCGGCGGCCTGGCATGACCCGGCGAAGTATCCGGACTGGGATCGTCTGGACATCGAACGCCGCCTCGACGGCAACCTCGTGTTCGGCGCCGGTGCCCACTTCTGCATCGGCACCTATCTGGTCCGCGTGCAGGGCGGGCTGATGATCAGCGAGTTCATGAAGCGCTACCCGAAGGCCACGCTGGTCAACGGTGACGGCCAGATCGACTACGACTACAAGCACCACAACGCGCGCCGAATCACGCGGCTGATGGTGCAGACCAACAAGGGCGCGTGATGAAGCAGTGGATCTGCGTGATCTGCGGCTTCATCTACGAGGAGGCCAACGGCATGCCCGACCACGGCATCGCGCCCGGCACCCGCTTCGAGGACCTGCCCGAAGACTGGCAGTGCCCGGAATGCGGCTCGCCGAAATCGGCCTTCGAAATCTACGTGGGCTGAGGCCCGCTTCAGGAACCTGCCACCATGCTCAAGCACACCAGCACCGCTCGCTATCCGGCCTCCGCATCCGTGCTGATGCGGATGTTCACGGATCGCGCGTTCCATACGCGCAAGCTCGAAGCGCTTGGGACCACCCGGTTCGAAGTGCTCGACCATGCCTTCGACGGCAGGAACTTCAGGATCAAGATCGACCGCCGCGTGCCGGTGGCAGCCCCCGGCGGCGCCAAGAAGCTCATGGGCGGAGAGACACGGGTGATCAACGAGGAACTGTGGGACGTCACGACGATGACCGGGCGTGTGCTCGTCGAGCCGGTCGGCATGCCGGTCGAGATGTCCTGCGACACCACCATCGCCGAGGACGGCGGCGACTCGGTCGTGACCTTCCACTGGACGATCAACGCGAAGATCCCGGTGGTCGGCGGCACGCTCGAGAAGTTCATCGTCGGCGACATGGAAAAGCGCGCCGACGAGGAAATTCGCGTTGCTGTCGGCTTCCTGAAGGACTACGCCTGAGGCCGAACGCCTGACGGCGATGGACCGGGCAGCCTCTACTTGGTTTGAGGGAGGCGCCGGGCGGCAGGACGCTTAGCATCGATGCACACCCAATCCGGCACACCGGAACCCACCGGTGGCTACATCCGGGCAGCACGCTGCCCGACGTGCGAGAGGAACCAACACCATGTTGAAACCGAAGCTCGCGAGCAGCTTGTGCATGGCTGCCGCGATCCTGCTGATCAGCCTGCCCGCCAGCGCCAAGGTGAAGGCGGAGAAGGCCGCCGAACTCGATGGCAAGAAGTACACCTGCCAGGGTGCCGAGCGCGCCGGAAGCGCCAGTGGCGTGCCCGCCTACACCGGCAAGTACGTGGGCACATGGCCGGGGCAGAGCAAGCCCTTCGGCTATGAACCGGGGCCATACGCGGCCGAGAAGCCGACGCTGACCATCACGGCGCAGAACATGGCCGAACACGCCGACAAGCTCACCGAAGGCCAGAAGGCGCTGTTCAAGAAGTATCCGGAGGCATTCAAGATGAATGTCTACCCGAGTCATCGAGACTTCGGCTTCGCCCCGTGGGTCTGCGAGACGGTCAAGAAGAACGCGACGACCGCGGAGCTGGCCAATGACGGCTATGGCGTGTCTGCGACCAGCGGTGCGATTCCGTTCCCGTTCCCGGCCTCGGGCCTGGAAGCGATCTGGAACATGATCAACCCGCATCGCGCCTGGACCGAATCGGCAGTGACCGACATTGCGGACGTGTACGCCAATGGCAGCATTGCCTGGGGTCGCAACCGGTTCAAGACCATGAACCCGAACAACGATCCGAACAAGCGCGGCAGCCTGCAGGACAAGATCAACGCCTACTTCTCGACCGGCTACCTGTTGCCGCAGCGCGACAAGGGCTTCGTGGCCGTTGGCTACCAGCCGAATGATTTCAGCAAGGATGCAACGCAAAGCTGGCAGTACAGCCCTGGCCTGCGCCGCGTGCGGCAGGCGCCAGAAGTCGGCTTCGACTACCCGGTGCCGCCGGCCGGCCTGCGCACGGTTGATGACGACTACGGCTTCAATGGCTCGCCCGAGCGCTACACCTGGAAGCTGGTCGGCAAGCGCGAGTACTACGTGCCGTATCACAACTTCCGCATCAACGATCCGGCGGTCAAGTACAGCGATCTGATCAAGCCCGGCACGGTCAACCCGGATTACATGCGCTACGAGCTGCACCGTGCCTGGGTGGTCGAAGGCACGCTGAAGTCCGGCGTGCGCCACATCTACTCGAAGCGCGTGCTCTATGCCGACGAGGACAGCTGGCTGACGCTGCTCGCCGACAACTACGACGGCCGCGGGCAGCTGTGGCGCACGAACATGGTCAACTACTTCTATTCGCAGGAATCGAAGACCTTCCACCGCGGCGCAACGCTGTACCACGACCTCAGCTCGGGCGCCTACGAGGCCGGCTATCTGGTCAACGAGCGCGGCAATGACTGGTGGCGCATCAACCAGCCGCAGACCGAAAAGGAATACAGCCCGGATGCGCTTGCGCGCGCCGGCCACTGACACGCTGCGAGGATTGCCACGATGAGCAAGAACGTATTCATCACCGGTGCCAACATCGGTCAGGCCAACCTGCTGGCGAAGGCGCTGAGCAAGCAGGGCTGGAACGTGTTCGCCGGCGTGCTGCCCGGTGCGCCGACCGATCTGGTCAATGGTCCGAACCTCACGGTCATCGATCAGGATGTGTCGAAGACCGATTCCGTGCTGCACAGCGCGGAAGCCGTGACCAAGGCCCTGAACGGCGCAGGCCTGGACCTGCTGATGAACGTGGCGGGGGTCGCGAACATCGCCGTCGGCGTGCTGGAAGCCACCGACCTCGTGCAGCTCGAGCGCCTGTTCCACATCAATACCTTCGGCCAGTTGCGCGTCATCCAGGCCTTCCTGCCGCTGCTGCGCAAGAACGCGCCGGGCTCGCGCATCGCCAACTACAGCTCCGGCGCGATCCTCGCGAATCCGGTCGGTGCCGGGGCCTACAACATGACCAAGCACGCGATCCACGGCATGACGCTGACGCTGCGTCACGAGCTGGCGCCGTTCGGCATTCAGGTGAC
Source organism: Gammaproteobacteria bacterium (assembly GCA_026398875.1). Taxonomy (GTDB): domain Bacteria; phylum Pseudomonadota; class Gammaproteobacteria; order Nevskiales; family Nevskiaceae; genus Nevskia. Next base: position 123,873 of record JAPLSB010000021.1, read on the forward strand.
CTCGATCATTCCCGGCGGCGTGCTGACCGCGATGTCGGCGAACTCGCACGAGAACACCAGGAAGACCTGGGCGATGCAGCCGGAAGCGGTGCGCCGGGTCTACGAGCCGCATCTCGGCAAGGTCATGATGCAGGTGCTGCCGGACATGCTGGAAAAGACCGGCAGCACGCCGGAGCAGGCGCTCGAGGGCACGCTGGAAATTCTTTCAAAAAAGAAGTGGAAGCCGATGGAATATCTCGGCAAGGACGTCAAGCCGATGGGCCTGATGCGCCGGCTGCTGTCGGACAGCCAGCTTGAAAGCATGATGCGCATGACTTTCAAGATTCCGGCCTACAAGAGCTGAGGCCGGCAATGAATGCTCAGCTGAAAGACAGCGACAACCTGCGGCAGCAGTTCGACCGGCTGGCCGCGAAGGCGCCGGCACTGGCAGCGACGACAGCCGAGCAGCGTGCCGACAAGCTGCGCGCCCTGCTCAAGGCGGTGCTGGCGGCACGCCCGGCCATCCTTGCTGCTGGGCGCAAGGAGCTGCGCCTCAGCGATACCGACATCGACGCGCAGCTGCTGATGGTGAAGTCCGAGGCCGAATTCATCTGCCGCAATCTGGCGAGCTGGATGGCGCGCGAGGACGTGCAGGGCACGCTGATGACGCTCGGCAAGCGCTGCTACGTGAAGTACGAGCCGAAGGGCGTGGTGCTGAACCTCGCGACCTGGAACGCGCCGATTGCGATCGGTCTGGTGCCGCTGATGGGCGCGATCGCCGCCGGCAACACCATGCTGCTGAAGCCGTCCGAACTCGCCCCGCTGTCAGCACAGGTGCTGGCCGATATCGTCGCCAGCTGCTTCGACGAAGACGAGTTCGCGGTGGTGCAGGGTGGCCCCGAAGTCGCCGCCGAGGTGTTGCGCCTGCCGTTCAATCACATCTTCTACATCGGCGGTCATGCCGTTGGCCGACTGGTGATGAAGGCTGCGGCCGAGCACTTCGCGTCGGTGACGCTGGAAATGGGCGGCAAGAATCCGGTCATCGTCGATGCCAGTGCGGACATTCCCGATGCTGCCCGCAAGATCGCCTGGGGCCGGGTCGCGAACTGCGGCCAGGTCTGCCTGGCTCCGGATTACGCGCTGGTGCACGAGTCGGTGCAGCGCCGCTTCATCGATGCGCTGTCGGCCGCGCTGAAAGCCATGTACGACGCCAGCGGCAACGGCTTCCAGCGGTCTCCGGAGCTGCCACGGATCATCAACGCCCGCCACTTCGCGCGCATCAAGGCCTTGCTGGACGATGCGATCGCAAAAGGTGCGGTCGTCGAATCCGGCGGGCAGACCGATGCCGCCGACCTGTTCATCGCGCCGACCGTGCTCTCGGGTCTCACCGAAGAGATGCGGATCATGAGCGAGGAGATCTTCGGGCCGATCCTCTGCGTGCTGCCGTTCAAAAATCGCGAGGACGTCGTGCCGCGCATCCAGCGTCGGGCCAAGCCGCTGGCAACCTATATCTTCGCCAAGGATCGCGCGCAGATCGACTGGTTCCTCGCCCACACGACCGCCGGCAGCACCGTGGTCAATCACAACCTGATCCAGTCCGGCACCAATCCGCATCTGCCGTTCGGCGGCGTCAATGCCAGTGGCATTGGCCGCATCGGCGGTCGCCACAGCTTCCTCGAATGCTCGAATGCGCGTGCCGTCGTCGAGGAAGGTCCGCCGCTCGGCGATCCTAACCTGATGTTTCCGCCGTATTCGGACAAGTACAAGCAGATGATCGGCCAGATGCTCGGCAAGGGCTTCCATCTGCCGGACCCGGCGATCAATGCGATCAACGGCGTGATTCGCTTCACCAGCCGCTTCCGCAAGGCCTGATCAGCCGTCGGTACGTGGTGCCTTTCGGCGCCGCGCACCGACGCATGCGACTTCCGGCATCTCAGGCTGCGCCACGCTCCCAGAGCTGCGCTGCTGCCGGATCAATGGCACCGATCAGACGATTCAGCAGCGACTTCAGCACCGGCGCCTCGCCAGGCCCGAGCCGTGCAAGCAGCTCGCGCTCGATGTTTTTCGCCGCGGCAACGAGGCGCAGCGCGCAGGCCTTGCCGGTGTCCGTCAGCGCATAACAGGGCTCGTCGCCGATCTCCTCGCAGTGCCTGGCATGGCCGCTGGCCAGCAGCGCCCGTATCCCGGCCTGTCCACCATCCGTCGCGATGCCGGCGGTCGCTGTCGCCAGTTCGGTCTGTGGCAGCTGCGGCTTCAGCGTCAGCGTGCTGAGCACATGAAAGGCTTCATCGCTGAGCGCCTCGCGTGCGAGCAGCGGCTGCATCTGGGCGAAGAACTGGAAGTGGCTGCGACCCAGCAGGTAGCCGAGGAAGTCCTCGCCGAAGCTGCCTTCCAGATGCGCGCTGCGCGGCTGGATGCCTGGCGCATCGCGGCGGGTGGCGTGCGCATAGCGGCCGCCGTGGAAAACCAGCGGGGCGTGATCCTCGCGATCGAATGCGAGCACCTCGCCGACAAAGATCACATGGTCACCGCCTTCGTACTGAAACGCGGTACGGCACTGGAAGCGCGCGCTACAGCCGCGCAGCAGCGGCGCGCTGCCAACGCCGTCGTCATGCTCAAGGCCGGCAAACTTGTCCTCGCCGCGCTTCGCGAAGCGCCCGGACAGGCTTTCCTGGTCGATGCCGAGCACATGCACGATCCAGTAATCGGCAGCGCGAAAGGCCGGCAGGCTAAGGGAGCTGTTGGCCAGACTCCAGAGCACCAGCGGCGGCTCCAGCGATACGGAGTTGAAGCTGCTGACGGTCATGCCCAGCGGCGTTCCGTCGGCGGTACGCGTGGTGATGATCGTGACGCCGGTTGCGAACGAACCGAGTGCCTTGCGGAATTCGGTCGAATCGAAGCCGGGGCTGCTGCCTTGGGTCAGCATCAGAAGTTGTACTTCAGGCTCAGCGTCGCGTAATCACGGTCGCTGTAAGGGTTGGCCTTGATGATCGTCCCGGTGATCGTCTTTTCCGGATTGCCGAAGAACATGTTGTAGTTCAGGCCAAGCTCGAAGTTCTGCAGATAGATCAGCTTGGCACCATAGCCAAGACGAACATCGCCCTCACCATAAAGCGCAGCAAATGCGCCGGAAAGCGACGGATTGCCGCTGGCGATGAAGCCCAGCGACAGCGGCAGCTGCAGATCCCAGCCGGCGAGGACATTGCGCTTGGTCGTGAACGCGAGCATCTGGGCCGCCCATGACGTGCGGTTGTAGAACAGTTCGTCGCCGTTGCCGATCGTGTTGATGCCTTCGCTGTCGGCGATGCCATTGACGCTGTTCACATGCACGGCGCCGACTTCGCTGACGATCACCAGATCATCAAAGACCAGCTTCGGATTGGTCGTGAAGATGGACGACAGCTGCAGCATGGTCAGGCTACCGCGCGAGAAGATCGGACTGACGACACCGGAGATCCGTGCACGGATCGGAATGGCCGCGTTCTGGCGATGACTGAGTTCGCCGGCGACGCTGAGCACGCCGAGTGTCGTCGAGAAGGTCAGCGCGCTGATGCTGATGCCGTCGAAGTAGCGGATGTTGTAAGACGTGGGTACCGGCTGGTTGATGACCTGCGTGGTGATCGGGATGCCGGCCACGGAACCGATGAATCCGAAGCCCACGTTGAGCTGCACGGTCGGATTGTGGTCGTGGTATCGCACCCGATAAGCACTCAATGTCGTGCTGGGTGTCACTGCGTAGCGAACACCGAGGCCATACTGACCCCATTCGCTCGGTTGGATATCGCGATCGCGGACGGCAATGATGCTCGGCGCGGCGTACACCAGATCACCGGGTTGGCTGTTGCCCAGCAGCGGCGTCAGCACTCGACACAGGTTGTCGAGATCAAGACCATTATCGAATTCCAGAAGGCCTTCGCAATCACCGATCAGTGGATTGGCGGAGCCATATGCGAAGACAGCGCCTCGACCCACGACATCCGAGGGCGAGAAGTAATCACCCTGCGGGAAGATTTCCGAGGGCCGATGGTTGAATTGGTAAGTGCCTAGCAGGGTCAGACCATCGAGCACTTCGGCCTGGATCGAAAGCTGCGGCACCGGCAGGATGATGTCCTTGATCTCCGCTCCGGCCACGAATGCCTTGGTGGCATCGAACGGCCCCTGGGTGCTCGCCACTCCGGAGAAGAACAGACTTTCTCCATAGGTCGAGACTTGCTGGCCAAGGCGGATGCTGAGCGGCACGTCGCCGACATCCAGATCGGTATAGACATAGGCTTCCAGTATTCGGATGCGTCTGCCGTTGAAGCGTCGCGTATCGCTGGAGAACTTGTTGTTGTTGGTTCGGTTGGCACTGGGGAACGCGCCGTTATCGCCAAGCAGATTCACTGTGGCCGGCGAGTCGTTGTCGTTGCGGCCACGCGCGTAGACATCGTCATAGAAGACCGAGCCGCTGAAAATCGCGCCAAAGTTCCGGTATCGGAACGAGATCTCGCCGTTGCTGGTCAGCCGATTGTTGATCAGTGCCCACTGACTGAAGTTGCGGTTGCCATCGTCGAAATTCTGCGAGATCGGTTGACCGGTATTGGTGAAGCCGACCAGGCGCCCGCCTCCGATGTCCGGCAGGATCTCGCGCTGGAAATCGTCGATTGGCGCGTTGATCAGTGCCTGGCTTTGCTGCTCCGTCCGTACGCCAAGCGCATAGGTCAGTGTCAGCTTGTAATCGCCTTCGATTTCTCCGAACTGGAATGAGCCTGCGCTTGCGGGCATGCCGACAAGACAGGCAACGCCTACAACAGCCGTTGCTGTTTTTGATACCCAGTGATTCATTGGCTCCCCCTGCCGAGCAATTCTTGACGATTGCACTGCGCGCCAACTTAGAAGCTTCGCGATGACGGAACATCGTCCGAATACATGAGAGTTCAGGTGCGTCGTGTTTCGCGCCACGACATCGCCCGAGGGGCTGCAACCATGGCGCCTGCGATCGTGGCGCTCAGATCGCTTGCTCGGGGATATGCGCGACCAGACCCTCGAGTTCCGTGCGGAGCTTGATCTGGCAGCACAGGCGGCTGTTGCGCGTCACGGTGACTGCTGCTTCGAGCATCGTGGTCTCCGCCTCGTCAGCGGGCGGTAGCAGACGCTGCCAGCCATCGTCGAGTTCGACGTGGCAGGTTGCACATGCGCAACAACCACCGCAGTCGCCAACGATGCCGGGGATCCGTGCTGTGACGGCAATATCCATCAATGATTGCCCATCCACCCCATCAACCGCATGCCGCGTGCCGTTCGCTTCGACAAAGATGATGGTGGTCATGGCTTGCGTCCCGGCTTGTGGTCTACGGTCGTGGAGGGGGCATCGAGCAGGGCCGTTGCTGCTGGCCTGGAATGCCCACGAGTATCCGCGACGTGCAAGCGAAGCTGAGTCAGCCGTTTGAAGTAGGCAGGACGCGCTTGCAGACCTTAGATTCCAGCAACACCCACAGAACGAGATCACTGATGAGCGCCGCGGAATTCCTGAAGAAGCTACCGACTGCATTCAACGCCGAAGAAGCGGCTGGCAGCGATTGCGTGCTGCAGTTCAACGTCGCCCAGCCGGTCTACATCACGATCAAGGGCGGCAGCTGCGTGGCGAGTGAAGGCAGTACTGCCCAGCCGGATGTCACGATCACCATGGAGGACCAGGACCTGATCGATCTGCTGAAGGGCACGCTCAATGGCATGACGGCGTTCATGACCGGCAAGCTGCAGGTTGATGGCGATCTGATGCTGGCGCAGCGCCTGACCAGCATCTTTGACGGCGACAAGCTCGCCGCACTGTGAGCGTTCTCCTTCATCCAAACGAACCTGCCCCGGCCAGTCCGGGGCATTTTCGTTAGGGCTTGGTTCTAGCCGAGAGAAATCACGCTGTTCAGCAGCAGGCGCACCAGCATGGTCTGGCGCGTCACGCCGGTCTTGCAGAAGATCGAGCGAAGGTGCGTACGCGCGGTGTTGCGCATCACGTTGAGCTTCTCGGCTGCCTCGTCGAGCGTCAGCCCTTCGGCAAGCAGGATCGCCAGTGCGGATTCCATGCGTGTGAGCCCGAACAGTCGGCGCACGATGTCCTGCGACGGCGTGGCGCTGTTGGACTCCGGATCGCGCAGGAATACCGCGGCAGCAGGGCGGCGCTTGCTTTCGGTCCACGGCCCCAGCGGAATCGTGCGCACCACGATACCGAGCTTGCTGCGGCCCGAAAGGCGCGTGACCGACATCGCTTCGACGACGGCCGGACCGCTGTCGGTCGCATTGCCGCTGAGCGCCTGGCGGATCAGCCGCTGCAACTCCCGATGCTCCTGGTTGCTGGACAGCGACAGACCGCTGCCTGAACGCTGGATGCCGTCCTTCTCGGCCAGGATGCGCTGTGCTTCCTGATTGATTTCGAGGATCGTGCCGTCCGGTGCGAAGCTGATCATGCCGAGCAGCATGCGATTGACCGCGCCGGCGAACAGCGCGCGATCACATTCCAGTGCATCAAGCCGCGCATGCAGGCGGATCGAGCGCTTCAGATGCGGAAGCACGTATCGGATCAACGCCTTTTCAGACGCCGAGAATGGTGGCGCTTCGTGCGCGCGCGTGATGCGCAGCCGGCACTCGATGCCTTCGAACGTGTAGATGTCGGCGCCGAGCAGGTGACGGATGTCGAGCGGCTTCAGATACTCGAGGTACATCGGGCTGCTGAGCCAGGCCTGCTTGCCGATCAGCTCCTCTGCAGTAATCACTTCGCCCTCGGTCAGCCTCACGAAGGGATCGAGCGCGAAAAAATGTGATTCGTAGGATTCGGTGGCCTGCACGCTGACATCACCGGTGTTGATCATCACACCGCTGGAGTCCTGAGACGGCGGTCTGAGCATCAGCGTGACGTGAGCGGCCCGCAGACGTTCGCGCAATTCGTGCAGCGCGCTCGTCCATGGAGTGGACTCCAGTGGACCTTCGTATATCGCCGCGATCAGCTGGTCTGCGGCGGGCAGTGCCTGTACTGCGGGCGGTGATGCGGAAGGCAGCAATGCCTCAAGCGCTTCTGCCCCGTCGAACGTCGATTGGACTAACACGGTAATCAGTTCTCCCCCGGTTCAATGCGGGCTGGCTGTTTTGACCTCGTGCCATGACCGCATTCCAAATTCAGTACAGCAGAAACAAAGTCGATTTGCACCATGTTCCTGCAAGCATCCGCCGAGTGGTTCATCCGTATGGATGATTACCCGAGACGGTGCTTGCCGCAGCCTGCTTGCGCGGCCACAAGGCCGGTGAACGGACAGGGCGGACATGATCAGCGAGCAGCGAATGAAAAGCGCGATGCAGGAATACATCGATGCCTTCAACCGGGTCGACGCCGACGGCATCATCGCGCTTTATGCCGAAGACGCGACGGTCGAAGACCCGGTCGGTTCGCCGGTCAAGGTCGGGCTTGCCGAGATTGCGACGTTCTATCGCATGGCCATCGGCACCGGGGCCAAGCTGGCGCTGGCGGCCCCGATTCGCGCCTCGCAGGGCGACTCCGCTGCGATGGCGTTCGACGTGCAGCTGAACATGCCGAGCGGCCGCGCGGTGATCCGCGTCATCGATGTGATGCGCTTCAACGATGCCGGTCAGTTCACGTCGATGCGCGCGTTCTGGGGCCATAGCGACATGGAGATGCTGAAGTAGCCGAGCGGTCCGGCCGTCGCCTTTTCTGACCGACCCGCCGGGCACGAGTGGTGGTGCCAGCATACGGCGGATGCAGTCCGGCACGGACCGCTCCCGCGTCTGCTGGTGCCTGCACAGCTCAGAGCCGGAAGATGCCGTAGCGGGGATCGGCGATCGGCGCGTTCAGCGATGCCGACAGCGCGATGCCCAGTGCATTGCGGGTGTCGACCGGATCGATGATGCCGTCGTCCCAGATCTCCGACGTCGACCAGCGCGCGCTCTGCTTGCGCTTGAAGTCACCGAGCACCGGCGCACGGATCGCCTCGATGTCCTCGGCGCTGAGTTTGAGCCCCTGCTTGGCCAGTTGGCGGATCTTGACGTCGGCCAGCGTGTTCGCGGCCTGCTCCGCACCCATCACGCTGATCTGCGACTGCGGCCACGAGAACAGGAAGCGCGAATCGAAGGCGCGGCCGCTCATGCCGTAGTTGCCGGCGCCGAACGAGCCGTTGCACATCACCGTGAACTTCGGCACCTCGCTGCACGACACGGCCATGATCATCTTGGCGCCGTCCTTGGTGATCCCGCGGCGCTCGTACTCGCGGCCGACCATGAAGCCGGTGATGTTCTGCAGGAACAGCAGCGGCGTGCGGTTCTGGTTGCACAGCTCGATGAAGTGCGCCCCCTTGAGCGCGCTGTCGTTGAACAGCACGCCGTTGTTGCCGAGGATGCCGATCTTGTAGCCCCACAGGTGGGCATAGCCGCAGATCAGCGTCTTGCCATAGGCCGGCTGGTACTCGTGGAAGCGCGAGCCGTCGACCAGACGCGCGATGACTTCGCGGATGTCGAACTGCTGCTTGATGTCACGCGGAATCACGCCGTACAGCTCGGCCGGATCGTAATGCGGCGCTTCGGGAATCTGGCGCTCGACCTCGGCTTTCGGCTGGCGCCGGAACTGGGCCACGATGTCGCGCGCGATCGCGATCGCTTCGGCTTCGGTCGCCGCCGGATAGTCGGCCGTGCCGGACACGCTGGTGTGCATGTCGCAGCCGCCGAGCTCGTCGACGGTGTTCTCCTCGCCGGTTGCCGCCTTCACCAGTGGCGGACCGGCGAGGAAGATCGCGCCGGTGCCGCGCACGATCACGTTGTAGTCGGACAGGCCCGGCACATAGGCGCCACCGGCCGTGCAATGGCCGAGCACGACGGCAACCTGCTGCACGCCCATCTTCGACAGGATGCATTGATTGCGGAAGATCCGGCCGGCGTAGTACTTGTCGGCGAACAGCTCGGCCTGCAGCGGCAGGAAGCCGCCGGCGGAGTCGCAGAGATGCACGACCGGCAGACGGTTCTCGATCGCGATGTCGAGCGCGCGAATGGTTTTCTTGACGGTCAGCGGATACCAGGCGCCGCCCTTGACGGTCGCATCGCCGGCATTGATCACCACCTCGCGGCCGGACACGATGCCGATGCCGGTCACGCAGCCGGCGCCCGGCACCTCGCCGTCATAGGCCTCGTTCGCGGCCAGCGACGAGAATTCGAGAAACGGTGTGCCCGGATCGAGCAGCTGCTGCAGGCGCTCGCGCACCAGCAGCTTGCCCTGTGCGCGCAGGCGCTCGACATCGCGCTGCGGCCGGTCTTCGCGGGCAGCGCGCTGCTGCTCGCGGAAGGCTGCGACGAGCGTGCGGTTGTGGGCCGCGTTCGCCTGGAAGTCGGCCGCGCTGGTATTGATCTTCGATTCAAGCCTGTTCACGCGTTCGACTCCAGTTCCAGCAGCAGTGCATCACGATCGAAGCTCTGGCCAACCGCGTAATGCACGCTGTGCACGACGCCATCGCGCGGCGCGGTGATCGTCGTTTCCATCTTCATGCTCTCCATGACCAGCAGCACCTGACCGCGCTGCACGGCATCACCCACGGCGACCGGCAGGCTCACCAGGCTGCCGGGCATCGGCGCCCGCACGCTGTCCTCGGCGCTGCCGGCGCCGCTCGCGGCGAGGCGCTGCAGCGGATGCTGGTAGCGCAGTGCGTGGGCTTCGCCATCGAGATGGACGAAGACCTCGTCGCCGCGCGTGGCGATGAACACCTCGTGTCGCCGTCCGTCGATGCGCAGCCACTCGCGGCCTTGCGCATCACGCTCGACCGACACGGCCGATGCGCCGTCCGCCGTGTGCAGCAGATGGCCGTCAGCGGTGCGCACCAGCGCGATGGCCTGCTCGTCTTCGCCGAGCCGGAAGTGGTGTTGCCGCGTGGCAATCAGCGTTGTCGTCATCAGTTGCTCCAGGGACCGATCGCCGCATGCAGCGCCGGCACGGCATCGGCGGCATCGCGCAGCGGCCGCGTCGACAGCGCAGCGGCAGCCAGCAAGGCGCGCTGCGTGCCGGCAGTCAAGGCGGGCTCGGCCGCGATCTGCGGATTGGCATCTAGAAAGCCGGTGTGGACATCGCCAGCGATGAACGCCGGGTGCTGCACGAGCCGGCGCAGGAAGGCGATATTGGTCTTGCAGCCGAGCAGCACGGTGTCGGCCAGCGCGCGTTCGGCGCGCGCGATGGCCTGCGTCCGGTCCGCGCCGTGCACGATCAGCTTGGCGATCATCGGATCGAAGGCCGCTGTCACTTCGCCGCCTTCAAGCACGCCGGAATCCCAGCGCAGGCCTTCGCCCGGCGGCACGCGCAGGCGCAGCACCGGACCGGTGGTCGGCGTATAGCCGCGCGCCGGGTCTTCGGCGTAGATGCGCAGCTCGATGCCGTGGCCCTGCGTGGTCAGTGCGTCCTGTGCGTAGCCGAGCGGCTCGCCGGCGGCGATGCGTAGCTGCTCCTGCACGAGATCGAGCCCGGTGATCGCTTCGGTGACCGGATGCTCGACCTGCAGGCGGGTATTCATTTCCAGGAAGTAGAACTCGCCACTGGTGCCGAAGATGAACTCGACGGTCCCGGCGTTGCGATAGCCCGCCGAGCGCGCAATGCCGGCCGCGGTTTCGCAGATCCGCGTGCGAAGCGCGGCATCGAGCGCCGGTGACGGCGATTCCTCGACGATCTTCTGGAAGCGGCGCTGCACCGAGCATTCGCGCTCGAACACGTGCACGACGCTGCCGTGGGCATCGCCAAGCACCTGCACTTCGATGTGGCGCGGGTTCTCGATGTAGCGCTCGACGTACAGGCGACCGTCGCCGAAGTAGCGCTGGCCTTCGCTGCGCGCACGCTCGATCTCGGCATCGAGCACGGCGAGATCGCGGACGATGCGCATGCCCTTGCCGCCGCCGCCGGCCGAAGGCTTGATCAGCAGCGGCGTGCCGACCGAGCGGGCCCGTGCGTTGAACGTCGCCGGGTCATCGTCCTCGATGGCGCTGGGCGCAACAGGAAAGCCGCCGCGCTCGACGAAGTTGCGCGCCCGTACCTTGTCGCCCATCAGCTGGATCTGCTCCGGCGTCGGGCCGATGAACACCAGCCCTGCCGCCGCGACCGCGTTGCAGAAGGCCGCGTTCTCGGACAGAAAGCCGTAGCCCGGATGGATCGCGCCAGCGCCGCAGCGCTGCGCTGCAGCGAGGATCTGTGCGCCATCGAGATAGGCGGCGACCGGCGTGGCACCGGTGATCTCGATCGCTTCGTCGGCCATCTGCACGGCCAGCGTGTCGCGGTCGGCCGCATGATGGACAACGCAGCCGCGCAGGCCGAGGCGCTGCACGGTGCGCAGCACGCGCACGGCAATCTCGCCACGGTTGGCGACGAGCACCGACTGGAACGGCCAGTGACGGGTATCGGGTATGGGCTTCATGGTGTGCGGGAGCTGCGGCGAGTCGGAAGGGAGGGCGCGGGTGGCGTGACGATGCCGTCGAGCACCAGCGAAGTGATCTGGGCGCTGAGCCGCTCGACATCAAGCACGCCGCGCCCGCAGATGTAGTTCCAGCATTGATGCTCGATGCCGCCGTAGATCAGGTCGCGCAGCAGCGGCAGCGGCAGATCGCGGCGGAAGCTGCCGGCGGCGATGCCTTGCTCGAGCACGCCGATCAGCAGCTGCGTGTAGCGCCGGTTCAAGGCGTGCAGCTGCGAGCCCCGGTAGTCGTGCTCGGAGCGCACTTCGAGAAACATCAGCCGGCACAGCAGCGGATTGGCCTGCACGGCGCACAGATGGCGCCAGATCACGCGCTGCAGGCGAGCGGTCGCGCCTTCGGTGGCCGACAGATCACGCGTGCAGCTGTCGAACAGCGCTTCGTACCACTGCGCAAGCACTTCCAGCAGCAGCGCGCGCTTGCTCGGGAAGTACTTGTAGATCAGGCCTTCGACGACGCCGATCCGGGCCGCGATCTCGCTGACGGCGGCCTGTGCATAGCCTTTCTCGCAGAACACGGCGCGTGCGGCCGCGAGGATCTCGTCGACGCGTTCGGCACGCGCCCGCCGTACGGCCGGCTGGCGTGCTGCGCGCGCCGCCACCGCGCTAGCGCTGCGGGCCATCGCTATCGGCCAGCAGCCCGCCTGGCGCGCACCACGGCTGGGGCACGTCGACCGGGAAGTCCATCAGGATCTGCGCCATCAGCTTGCCTTGCGGGTCATGGCGCAGCGATGCAGTGCCGCCACCGCCCAAGGCCTCGTGCAGCACGAAGTTGAAGCCCTGCAGGCCGGGCAGCTCGAAGCGCTCGGCGCGGCCCAGCACGAAATGCGCGAGATAGCCGCGGACGGCCTCGGCGGTCAGCTGCGCACGCAGCAGCGGCAGGAACTCGGGCCGGCGCGCCAGCACGCCGATGTTGCAGAGATTGCCCTTGTCGCCGCTGCGGCCATAGGCCAGCGCGATCAGCGGCACGCTGTGCTGCGGTCCGTCCGGCCGCTGCACGGTCGCGCTGTCCGCTGCCGAGCGCTGCGGCTTGCCATAGGCGACCGTCGGCAGCGTGTACGGCTGACCATCGATGGCGATCGGCACGGCCGCTTTCGGCACCAGGCAGGAGAACAGCCGCACCATCGGTGTTGCGCTTGGACGGCCGCCGGCAAAGCCGGTGATGCCCTGGGCCATGGCCGTCGCAGGCGGAATGAATTCGCGGCTGAACATCTCCAGTGCGGCGCGGTCGTCGTGATGCACGGCGAGCTTGAGGATCACTTCGCGGGTGTCGCGCCGGCGCGCATTCGCGCCCCAGTTGCTCTCGGTGCCGAGCAGTTCGATGTCGGTGCGCCGATAGTCGGCGAGGCCGCGCTGCGCGAACAGGCGGCGCGTGCGCTTGAGGATCGCGGCGGCCACGGCTTCGGCCTTGGCCACGGCATCGACGCCGCCGATCAGCATCGTGCCGCTGCTGCGGAAGCCGTCCTGGTAGGTCGCCGAGACCTTGTAGGTATCGGTCGGTGCAGTGCCGCGGGCGCCGCTGACCTCGACCTGGTCCGGGCCGATCTGGCGCAGGCGCAGGTCGCGGAAATCGCAGCAGACATCGGGCAGCAGATAGGCCGCCGGATCGCCGATCTCGTAGACGATCTGCTCGGCCACCGTCTCGGGCACCACGCGGCCGCCGCTGCCTTCGGGCTTGGTCGCGATGAAGCGGCCATCGGCATGGCAGACGGCGATCGGAAAGCCCATGCGGTCCCAGTCGTCGACGACCTCGCGCCAGTCGGTGGCGATGCCGCCGGTGGCCTGCGCGCCGCATTCGATGACATGGCCGGCGAGGCTGCCGGCGGCGAGCAGATCGAAGTCGTCGGCCTTCCAGCCGAACTCGTGAATCAGGGCGCCGAGCGTCTCGGCGCTGTCGACGCAGCGGCCGGTCAGCACGATGTCGGCACCGGCATCGAGCGCGGCGGCGATCGGGAACGCGCCGAGATAGGCGTTCATGCTCCACAGCTTGGCCGGCATCGCGGCGTCGCTGAACATCTCGCGCGTGTCGGCGAACTCGGCGGCGCGCGACAGCAGGTCGTCACCGGTGACGATGGCCACCCGCAGCGCGATGCCCTGCGCAGCCAGCCGCTGCTCGATCGCCGCACGGCAGGCTTCCGGATTGACGCCACCGGCATTGCTGACCACCCGGATGCCGCGTGCTTTCAGCTGCGGCGCGAGGCGCGCGATCAGGTCCGGAAAGTCGGTGGCATAGCCGGCATTCGCGTCCTTGGCGCGGGCGCGCGCCAGCAGCGACATGGTGATCTCGGCCAGATAGTCGAGCACCAGGTAGTCGATTGCACCGTGGGCGACGAGCTGCTCGGGGCCTTCCGGTGAATCGCCCCAGAAGCCGGCTCCGCAGCCGATACGAACCGCAGCCTTCATCGCCCCGTCCATTCCGGGCTGCGCTTGGCCTGAAACGCGGCCATGCCTTCGCGGGCGTCCTCGGTGCTCGACATCACCGGGATCATCACCTGCGCGAACTCCAGCGATTCGCGCAGGCTCATGTCGCGCATCGCATGGAACGCCTGCTTGCCAAGGCGGATCGCGGTCGGCGACTTGTCGATGATGCGGGCCAGCAGCCAGTCCAGCTTGGCATCAAGCTCGGCACGCGGCACCACGTAATTGACCACGCCCCAGTCCAGCGCTTCGCGCGCGGTGAACGGCTCGCCGGTGATGCACATCTCCTGCAGCCGGCGCGGCGGCAGCACCCGCATCATGTACGGCAGGATCATCATCGGCGAGGCACCGATGCGGCTTTCGGTGGTGCCGATGCGGACATCGTCGGCGGCCACCGCCATGTCGCAGGCGCAAACGATGCCGAAGCCGCCGGCCATCGCGGCGCCATTGACCCGGGCGATCACCGGCAAGCGGCACTCCTGCAAGCGCTTGAACAGATCGACGACGTAATGCCGGGGCTGCGCGTAGTCGACAGCGAACGCAGCACCCTTGACGTTCTTGGCGAGGTCGGCACCGGCGCAGAACGCCTTGTCGCCAGCCCCGGTCAGCACGATGGCGCGCGTCTCGCCATCGGCGCCGGCGGCGGCGATTCCGGCCTCGATGGCGCGGATGACTTCCTCGTTGATCGCATTCCTGCGCGCTTCACGATTGATCGTGATCCAGGTGACGTGCTGACGGCGTTCGATCAGGACCGACTCGGACATGCGGGGGCTCCTCGTGATGACGGCGAAGCCTGCGACAGCGCTGGTGAGTCGGCCTCACCCATTTGCAGTAACGGTGAGCCCGGCGAGGCCGGCTAAGCTTTCGGCCATGCCCGCACCGACACCGCTGCGCTTCGACGCCCTGCTGGCGCTGGCCGATCCAGCGGCGGGCGAGCCGCCGTGCTCGCCGCTGTCGGCGCAGACCTCGCTGCTGTTCGATCCCGCTGCCAAGGGCAGCAACGCCGCACAACGCGCGCGGGTGATCGACTGGCTTGCGCAGCTGCCGTGCCCGAGCATTGCGCTGGCCACCGACGCTGTCGACGCCGCACTGCTCGCGGCCGCCGATGTCGTCGCGGCCGATGCGGCGGACGCCGAGCTGCTGACGCGTGCGATCAGCACCGCGCCGCTGGCTGCCAGCGTGCTGGTGCAGCTGCTCCGGCTCGGCGAAGGCCTGCCGATGGCGGCCGCGCTGACGGCGGAGTCCCTCGCCTATGCGACGCTGCAGGCTGGGCTCGAGCATCGGCAGTGGCTCGCCAGCCGCCAGCCGCCGAACCCGAGCCGCGTGGATGACCAAGGCCCACCGGTGCTGCTGCAGCGCGACGGCGATGTGCTGCAGATCCGGCTGAACCGCGCTGCGCGGCGCAATGCCATGTCGGCCGAGATGCGCGATGCGCTGGTCGAGGCCTTCGCGCTGGTCGCCGCCGACGACAGCCTGCGTGCAGCGCGGCTCAGCGGCCTCGGCAAGTGCTTCAGCAGCGGCGGCGATCTCGACGAGTTCGGGCAGGTGCCTGATGCCGCGACCGGTCATGCCGTGCGCAGCCTGCGCCTGCCGGCACGCGCGCTGCTCGGCTGTGCCGACCGGCTGCGCGTGCATCTGCATGGCGCCTGCATCGGCGCCGGCATCGAGCTGCCGTCGTTCGCATCGCACATCGATGCCGATCCGGGCGCCTGGTTCCAGCTGCCCGAGTTGCGCTACGGCCTGATTCCGGGCGCCGGCGGCTGTGTCGGCATTGCCCGCCGCATCGGCCGCCAGCGCACGGCCTGGCTGGTGCTGTCGGGACAGCGCATCGGCGCGGTACGGGCGCTGACCTGGGGGCTGGTCGATGCGCTGCTGCCGCTGCCGCGCTGAACCTGTGCCGACCGGGGCTGGCCTCACCAGATCGGACGAAGCGCAGCATGGCCGGCCTGGGCTATGGTCGCGACAGGCTCCCACTTTCAAGGCAACCGATGGCTGACCAAGGCACGCTGGACCGCGAGCAGCGCTCGCTTGCGCAGGTCTTTTCCGGACTTTCGAACGACGAGCAGGACATTCTCGACGGCGCCGATCGCTTCGCGCGCCAGGAGCTGTATCCGCTCGCCAAGCGCATGGACGACGAGGAATGGTGGCCGGCGCAGGCCTTCCCGCTGATCGGCGATACCGGCTACTTCGGCATCACCGCGCCGGAGCGCTTCGGTGGCTCGGCACTCGATCTGATGGCCAGCGGCCTGGTGCTGCAGGCGTTCAGTCGCTGGAACCATGCACTGGCGTTGAGCTGGGTCGCGCACGAGAACCTGTGCCTGCACAACATCCTGCGCAATGCCAATGCCGAGCAGCAGGCGAAGTATCTGCCGGCGATGTGCACCGGCCGCCTGATCGGCGCGCTGGGCCTGACCGAGCCCGGTGCCGGTTCCGATGCGCTGGGCTCGATGCGCACGACCGCCGTGCGCGATGGCGACCACTACGTGCTCAATGGCGCGAAGCTCTACATCACCAACGGCCCGATCGCCGACGTGCTGCTGGTCTACGCCAAGACCGACAAGGAGCGCGGTGCGAAGGGCATCTCGGCCTTCCTCGTCGAGAAGGACTTCCCCGGCTTCAAGGTCGCGCAGAAGCTGATCAAGATGGGCTTTCGCGGCAGCCAGACCGCCGAGCTGGTGTTCGACAACTGCCGCGTGCCGGCCGCGAATCTCGTTGGCGTCGAGAACGAGGGCGTGAAGGTGGTCATGAGCGGGCTCGATCTGGAGCGCGCGATGATTTCGCCGATCTGCCTCGGCATCGCCGAGCGCGCCCTGCAGCTGTCGATCGAGTTCGCGCAGCAGCGCAAGCAGTTCGGTCGGCCGATCTCGGACTTCCAGATGATCCGCGCCAAGCTGGCGGACATGTATACCTGGGTCGAGTCGATGCGCCTGTTCACCTACCAGACGCTGCGTGCCGCGAACACGGTCGAGGCCGATGGCGGCGGTCGTGGCGAGATTCACAAGATCACCGCGGCCGGCGTGCTGTACGTCGCCGAAACGATGAACCGCGTTCTCAACGAGGCCGTGCAGGTGCATGGCGGCAACGGCTACATCTGGGATTCGGAAATCAACCGCCTGTACCGCTCGATCAAGCTGCTGGAAATCGGCGCCGGCACCAGCGAAGTGCGCAAGATCATCATCAGCGAGGAGCTGCTGCGCGGATGAGCACGGCGGCCGTGCAGGACGCGGCGCTCGATGCGCTGTGGCAGGCCGAGACGGTCTACCGGCCCGATCTGTTCGCCGGCAAGACTGCGCTGGTCTCCGGCGGCGGCAGCGGCATCGGCCGCGCGACGGCGCTGCTGCTGGGCCGGCTGGGCGCGCGCGTTGTGATCGCCGGCCGCAGCCAGGACAAGCTCGATCACGTCGTCAGTTACGCGCGCAGCCGCGGCGTCGAGATCATCGGTGTGGCCGGCAATGTCCGCGAGCACGAACAGGTGCTGAACATCTATGCGCAAGCCGAGGCCGCGTTCGGCGCGCCGGATCTGGTCATCAACAGCGCCGGCGGCCAGTTCCCGCAGGCGGCGATCGACTACGCGCCGAAAGGCTGGTCGGCGGTCGTCAACAACAACCTCAACGGCACCTGGTTCATGATGCAAAGAGCTGCGCAGCGCTGGCGCGATCTTGGCCGTGGCGGTGCCATCGTCAATGTCGTCGTGGTGACCGAGCGCGGCATGCCCGGCGTGGCGCATACCGTGGCCGCCCGTGCCGGCGTGATCGGCGCCAGCCGTACCGTGGCGGTGGAATGGGCCCCGCTCGGCATCCGCGTCAACTGCGTTGCGCCGGGGCTCACCGCCACCGAAGGCCTTGCGGTCTATCCGCCGGAAGCCGTTCGAGAGTTTCCGCGTGCGAATGCGATGAAGCGTCCCGGCACGGCAATGGAAATCGCTGAAGCCTGCGTGTACCTCGCGGCACCGTCCGGCAGCTTCATCACCGGGGAAGTGCTGACCGTCGACGGCGGCGGCAAGCTGTGGGGCGAACTGTGGACGGCCGGCCGGCCGGACTACTACGCGTTGCCGGTACCTTCATGAAGGCTTCGCATCGTCTGACGCGGTCGTGGCCGCTGCTGGCGGCGGCGCTGCTGCCAGCGCAGGCACACGCCGATGCCGCGTACGACGCCGTGCTGAAGTGCATGCATGCGCAGGTCCCGGCCACACTTCGCGTGCAGGCGTTCACGCTGGCCTCGGTCGATCGCAGCGGTGACGAGCGTCGTCTTGGCGGCCACCTGTTCGCCGATCGCAAGGGCGGTCAGCTGCGCGTGCTGATGCTGCTCGATGAACCCGCTTCGGTGAAGGGTGCGGCCTATCTGATTCGCGAGTTCGCCGGCAAGGCCGAGGACGACATGTACGTCTTCCTGCCTGGCGTGGGCCGCGTGCGCCACATCACCGGCAGCTTTGCGAACGGCAGCCTGCTCGGCACTGATTTCAG
The DNA here is from genome assembly GCA_026398875.1 of Gammaproteobacteria bacterium. Classification (GTDB taxonomy): domain Bacteria; phylum Pseudomonadota; class Gammaproteobacteria; order Nevskiales; family Nevskiaceae; genus Nevskia. The sequence continues at coordinate 142,207 of JAPLSB010000021.1, forward strand.
CTACGCCGAGGCCAAGCTGATCCGCAATGGCTATACCGGTGCCAACGGGCGGCTGGAGGGCGAGGCCGAGATCGATGGCCGCAAGGTGCAGCAGCTCAGCATCCGGCAGACCGCGTCAGCCGCGTCGCCGTACAGCACGATCAAGGTCTGGGTCGAGCCGACCAGCTGTGTGGCCGTGAAGGCCGAGTTCTACGAAGGCGAAAAGCTGCGCAAGCGCCTGCGCACGCCGCCGGCCAGCCTCGCGCAGTCCGACGGACACTGGTATCCGACGCTGCTGGAAATGGAAGACTTCACCAGCGGCACGCGCACCACGCTGCGCGCCGGTCGCTACCAGACCGATGCCAAGCCGAACGAAGGGATGTTCGACCCGCAGCGCTTCCACCGCGGCGGCTAGCGCCAGCCTTTCAACCGATACTGGCTGGTCGGCAGCACATCGAGCTGGCCGCGATCGAGAAAGCGATCGACGCTGTCCATCATCAGCCGCAGATGCTCGCGGAACTTCGCTTCGTCGCCGGCTGCAGCAAAGAACGCGAATGGATCGCGCATCGCTGCGGCCGGAAAGCATTCCTCGACGATCGCGTCGATGGCTGGCGCGTCGGCAGTCAGCGTCTGCACGACCAGGTTCTGCCGGTATTCGAAAGTGTCCTGCGTGTCGATCGCGACTCGCGTGTGACCGTTCTGCCAAAGCCGCAGCCAGTCCTCGCGCGTCAACCGCAATGGCTGGCGAAGCACGGCGATCTGCGCGAAGCCGGCCGTGCGCTGGCCCGGTTGCGGCGGATGGCGCGTGTTCACCAGCGGTTCGGATTCGCAGACCCGATAGGCCGCATGCCGCGCACAGCCGGCCGCGATCACGGCATCAAGCGGTGCGCGAAACGCATCGACCGCCGTATCGACCCAGACCTGCAGCAGCGCATCGATCGCCGGGTCGAGCAGCGTCTGGCGCATCGCGGCTGCAGCTGCCACATCGGCGTCCTGCACATTGGCCTGCACACGCTGCACGCCGGGCAGGGCGGCAACGCGGTCGGCCAGCTCGGTGCGCACCGAGTGCGCGAAGGCCTCGGGCTCGGTACCCGGCTTGCGCCACAGCAGATAGATCAGCTTTTCCATGACGGATCTCGATGCGCCTCAGGGCATCCAGGCGCCGCCGTTGACGTCGAGCGATGCACCGGTGATCACGCGTGCATGGTCGGAGACCATGAACAGCGCAGCCTTCGCGCAGTCTTCGTCCGGCGGAATGAAGCCGAGCGGAATGTTCGCGGCGATCTGCGCCTTGATCGCGTCCTCGCTGATGCCGAGCTGCCCGGCCTGCCAGGCGACATAGCCCTGCACCGGCGCGCCCCACATCCAGCCCATGTGCACGGTGTTGACGCGAATGCGCTTCGATCCAAGCTCGGTCGCGAGGTACTTCACGCTGGTCGCAAGTGCCGCCTTCGAGGCCGCGTAGCCGGCTTCGCCAAGCGGCGGCACCTTGCGCACGGCCATCGTGTTGATCATGACCACGGCACCGCCTTGCACCGACAAGGCCGGAATCAGCGCCTGCGTGAGCTTCAGCGTGCCAAGCAGGTTGGTGTCAAACACCGCGCGCCAACCATCGAGATCGGCCGTCGACGCATGGTCCATCTCGCCGTGCACGAAGGCGCTGTTGACCAATGCATCGACGCGGCCAAAGCGCTTGAGGGCTGCAGCTGCGAGGGCATCGCAGTGGCGGCGGTCGGCGATGTCGGTCACGCACTTGAGCACCGTGCAGGCCGGGTTGATCGCGCGCACGCGCGCTTCGGCATCATCGAGCTTGGCCGCCGTGCGCGCGGCGATCACCAGGCCGGCCGCGCCTTCGCGCGCCGCTTCCTCGGCAAGCTTCACGCCCAGGCCCGGGCCGATGCCGGATACGACGACGATCTTGTCCTTCAGCAGCATCGATGCTTGCTCCGCAGTGTCGGCCTGCAATCAGGCGGGAATGTGCTTGGCGCGGTAGTCCGCAAAGTCGGCCTGCAGCTGAGCCACGCTGAGGCCGAAGTCCTCGGGTGCGTAGTGATGCGCGGCGCGCGTGTCGCGCGGGTTCTCGGCGAGCCAGCGCTGCATGGCCTGTTCCGCCTCAGTTGTCAGTGGCACGCCGCAGTGTCGGTAGATCGCCCGCACGACTTCGAACGGCCGCTGCACGGTATCGACGAAGGCGACATCGAGAAAAGGCGCGGGCTGCTCCTTGCGCACGGCCATCGTGTGGCGGAACGCGCGCGCCATCAGCGCGCTCCACTCGTGGCCGGCGGCAGTCGCATCGGCCTTGGTCGCGTAGATCGCCCACAGCGTATGGATGAAGCTGGCGATCGACGGGATCGTCGCAACCGGATCGCGATGGGTCTGGATGATCTTCGCGCCAGGAAACTCGCGCAGCAGCAGCGCCATGCGCAGCAGGTGATGCGGCGCCTTCAGCACCCAGCGGCTCGCCGTGATGCCACGCTGGCGTTTCTGCCACTGCAGGAACTTCATAACGCGCTTGAGATAGCCGTAGGCCGGCGTCTCGTCGGCGGCATGCAGCCAGGCCATGTACGAGGGCAGGTTCGCGTAGGCGTTGAACGAGGACATGAAGGCATGCTCCATCAGCATCACTTCCTCGTCGGCCTCGTCGGCATCCATCGGATGGATCGCCATCAGCTTGGGCATCGCCTCGACCATGACCTGCACCTCGCCGCGCGCGCGCGCCATGCGCTCGACCGGCGCGCGCAGGTCCTCGCCGGGAAACGGCACCGGGTAGCGCGATTCCCACCAGTGCATCGCGTACAGCGCCGGATCGCGCGACAGGATCCGCTGCAGCAGCGTGGTGCCGGTACGCGGCAGGCCGACGATGACGATCGGGGCTTCGAGCACTTCCTGCTCGATCTCCGGATGACGCTGGAACCAGTCCTCGATGCGCAGCCGGTTCACCAGCAGCTCGACGAGCTTGTGCCGCAGCAGGCCGCGGCCGAAGTCCGACAGCCCGGCTTCGTCCTCAAGCGAGCGGCACAGCACCTGCAGGCCGATGCGATAGCTGGGATCACCGAAGTCAGACAGCCCGCCGCTCTGCTCGCGCGCGGCCGCTTCGAGTGCCGCCGGATCGAAACGCTCGACGGCGCTCATGCGGCAAAGCCCGCAGCGAGTGTGGTGATCTTCACGACACGGGTCAGCGGTTGCACATGCTCTTTGGCGCCGACCCAGCGCAGGCACATCGTGCCGCTGCCGTGGCCGGCGGTCTCCAGCCAGTTCGCATGGCCGGGGTCACGATGCGCGAGTACCAGGGTCACGCCGCCATCGGCATCGCGCTCCGCGGAATGCTGGTTGTGGCAGATGCGATGGAAGCGGTAGTCGAGCGATTCCATCCAGTAGTTGTTGATCTGCAGATTCCAGAACCGGCACTCGGGAATGCGCGGCAGATGGATGATCAAGGCCTCGTCATCGGCCAGCGCCCAGTGCGAGTGGTAGTAGTGGATGTTCGGATCGCCGCCGACGCGCTGACACAGCGCCTGATCGGCCGCTGGCAGTGTGTTGCTGTGCGGCAGATAGCTCTGCGCCCAGTTCGCGAACAGCGTGGCCGTGCCTTCGACGAAGCGCGCCGCGTTCTCAAGCCCCTGCTGCAGTCGTGCCGCCGACAGCGGCTGCGGCGTTTCGCCGGAGCCGAGTCGCTCGATGCGCATCTGCGCCGGGCGCTCGCGGGCGCGATCGAGAAAGGTCTGGCGCACGATCACGGCATTGCTGTCCGGCTCCAGCCGCAGCCAGTTGCCCGGTTGTGGCGTTGCGCTGAGCAGGATCTCGAACTGGCCGTCGTCCTGCACCTGCAGTGTGGACAGATCGATGAAGCCGGTCTGCTCCATGCGGCCATTGGTTTCGTAGCCACCCTTCTGCGTGCCGAAGCTCAGGTAGGACACGCTGCCGCGTTCGCCACGGATGCGGTACGCGTGCCGGCCATTGAGCCGGCCCATCAGATACAGGTTGTCGGGATTGTCGGCGCCGATCTTGGCGGTCTCGTGCGAAGGCGCGAAGAAGCCCGGGAAGTCCGGATCGGCGAATTCCAGATGCATTTCCAGGCCGATGCGCAGCAGACGCGTCAGATAGCGATAGCCCTCGGCGCGATGCAGCTTGTCCTCCGGTGTTTCCGGCCGCAGGATCTGCTGGCCGCTGCGCTTCAAGGCGTCGCAGAAAGCCTCCCAGGCCTGGCCCGAGGCCACGGCCTCCGCTGCATGCTGCGGCTTCGACATCGGCTCACGCTCCCCGGATCCATAGTACTGCGCACGCTATGCCGCGTGCCCGGACCTGACTTCATCTGTTTGCGGTAGAGCCCGATTGGCGCGGCTCAGTACGATGCAGGCAACAACAAACGGGGAGCTGCACCATGGATGTCGAAGCCCTGCGCGCAAGACTGCAACGGCTTGAGGACAGCGATGCGATCCGCGCCTTGAAGGCACGCTATTTCGCTGCCTGCGATGGCAAGGACCCGGCCGCGATGCGCGCCTGCTTCGTCGATGGTGAGGTGGCGATCGACTACGGCGTGATCGGCTGCTTCGATCGCGCCGATGCACTGGTGGCGGTGTTCACCCAGATGGCCTGCCATCCGCACATGGTCGAGATGCACCACGGCGTCAATCCGCGCATCGAGATCACCGGTACCGATACGGCGCGCGGCGAATGGGGCCTGCACTACCAGCTGATCAACACGCGCGACGCCACGCTGACCCAGCTCGGCGCGCGCTATGAGGATGCCTACCGGCGTACGGCGCAGGGCTGGAAGATCAGTGCGACTCGCTGCGTGGTCGACTCCACGCTGGTTCTCGCGCTCGGTGATTCCGCGATTCGCGCGCTGGTCACTGGTCGGCCCTGATCCGAACCCGCTTATTCCTTGAAGAGAGTTCTCGCATGTCCAAGCCTGCCCCGAACCCCGCAGCACCGTACGTCTCGCCGTGGATGGATGCCGACCTCGAACTGTTTCGCGATGCCGTCTCGCGCTTCGTCGATGGCGAGATGGTCAAGCAGGACGAGCACTGGCGGAAGCAGCAGCATGTCGGTCACGAGATCTGGCGCAAGGCCGGCGCGATGGGCTTTCTGTGCACCGACATTCCGGCCGAGTACGGCGGCGCCGGTGGCGACTTCCGCCACGAGGCGATCGTCTATGAAGAACTGCTGCGGCGTGGCATCAGCGGCTTCGCGACCGGCGTGCACAGCATCGCCGCGCACTATGTGCTGAACCACGGCACCGAAGAGCAGAAGCAGCGCTATCTGCCGAAGCTGGCCAGCGGCGAGCTGGTGGGTGCGATCGGCTTCACCGAGCCGGGGGCCGGCTCCGACCTGCAGGCCGTCCGCACCCGCGCCGAGCGCGATGGCGACGACTACATCGTCAACGGCTCGAAGATCTTCATCACCAATGGCTACCTCGCCGAGCTGCTGGTGCTGGTGGTCAAGACCGATCCGCAGCAGGCCGGGCGCGGCATCTCGATCCTGCTGGTCGAAACCCGCGATCTGAACGGTTACCGCTGCGGCCGCATCCTCGACAAGATGGGCATGAAGGCGCAGGACACCGCCGAGCTGTTCTTCGAGGACATGCGGGTGCCGGCCGCGAACCTGCTGGGCGGCATCGAAGGCCGTGGCTTCGCGCAACTGATGACCGACCTGCCGTACGAACGGGCGATCGTCGCCATCGGTGGCGTGGCCGCGATGGAAGGCGCGCTGGCCGAAACGGTGCGCTACGTGAAGGAGCGCAAGGCCTTCGGCAAGGCCGTCGCCGAGTTCCAGAACACGCGCTACAAGCTGGCCGAGTGCGCAACGATCACGCGCGTCGCGCGGGTGTTCGTCGACCGCTGCATCCAGGATGTCGTCGATGGCCGTCTCGACAACGCCACTGCGTCGATGGCGAAGTACTGGGTCACCGACATGCAGCAGCAGGTGCTCGACGAGTGCGTGCAGCAGCACGGCGGCTATGGCTACATGAACGAATACCTGGTCACGCGCATGTTTGCCGACGCCCGCGTGCAGCGCATCTATGGCGGCACCAACGAGATCATGAAGGAAGTGATCTCGCGCTCCGTGCTCGCCTGACGCAAGCGGCCGCGCAGCCGTGGCCGGGATCGCGCGCAACGACGACGCAGCCCGCGCCAAGGCGCGTGCGCGCCGCGACTGGTGGGGCTTCATGGCGATGTCGATCGGCGCGTTCATGGCCGTGCTCGACATCCAGATCGTGGCCAGCTCGATCAACCAGATCCAGGCCGGGCTGTCGGCCAGCATCGACGAGATCCAGTGGGTGCAGACCGCCTACCTGATCGCCGAAGTCATCGCCATTCCGCTGTCCGGCTATCTCGCGCGGCTGCTGTCGACGCGCGTCTACTTCGTGATTTCGGCGGTCGGCTTCACGCTGGCCAGCGTCGCCTGTGCCCTTGCCTGGGATCTCGGCTCGATGGTCTGCTTCCGCGTGCTGCAGGGCTTTCTCGGCGGCGGCATGATCCCGACCTCGTTCGCGGCGATGTTCCTGCTGTTTCCGGACGACCGCGACCGCGCACGGCCGCAGCTGGTCGGCGGCATGCTGACGATGATGGCGCCGGCGCTGGGGCCGACGGTCGGTGGCTACATCACCGCCTTCGTGTCCTGGCACTGGCTGTTCCTGATCAACCTGGTGCCCGGGCTGATCTGCGCCTGGGGTGTCTGGCGGCTGGTCGATGTCGACCGGCCACGGCCGGAGATGTTCCGGCTCACCGATTGGCCCGGCCTGCTGCTGATGGCCACGTTTCTCGCCAGCCTCGAATACACGCTGGATGAGGGCCCGCGCCACGACTGGCTGTCCGAACGCAGCGTCGCCATCACCGCCACGCTTGCCGTCATCGGCGGCGCGCTGTTCTTCTGGCGCTCGTTCACGGCCGAGCATCCGATCGTCGACTTGCGCGCGTTCCGCAATCGCAACTTCGCGCTGACCTCGTTGGTGTCGTCGCTGATCGGCCTGTGCATGTTCACGCTGTCGTATGTCACGCCGGTATTTCTCGGCCAGGTGCGCGGCTACAACTCGCTGCAGATCGGCGAAATCATGATGGTGCAGGGCCTGAGCATGGTGTTCGCGGCACCGCTGGTTGCGCGGCTGTCGCGGCGCATGGACCCGCGCCTGGTCATTGCCATCGGCCTGGCGCTGCTGGCGATCGGCGCCTTCGTCAACGGCCATCTGACGGCCGAATGGGGCTATGGCGAGTTCCTGCTGCCGCAGATTCTGCGTGGCTGCGGCTTGATCTTCGCGTTCATTCCGATGACCAATCTGGCGCTCGGCACCTTGCCGCTGTCGGAGGTCAACAACGCCAGCGGGCTGTACACGCTGACCCGCAACCTCGGCGGTGCCGTCGGTCTGGCGCTGGTCGCGACGATGATCAACGAGCGCACCTGGCTGCACTGGCAAACGCTCGCCGAATCGACCCGCGCCTCGCGCGAGCCGGTGCGCGCGATGCTGCTGGGCCCGCATCAGGCGGGCACGGTCGCTGAGGATCCGCTGCTGACCATCGCCCGTCTCGCGCAGCAGCAGGCCACCGCGATGAGCTATGCCGATATCTATCTGCTGCTGTCGGCCGCAGTGGTCTTCGCGCTGCTGTTCGTGCCGCTGCTGGCCAAGCCGCGTGCGGCGGCCGATCTCGCGCACTTCGAATGACCCGGCGCGCTGCAGTGCTGCTGCTCGCATGGCTGCCGGTGCAGGGCGCGCCGCCGGCAGCGTCGATCAACGAGCTGGGTGGCCCGCGCCTGACCTGCCTCGGTGCCGAGCGTGCCGGCAGCGCAGCCGGTGTCGCGGCCTACAGCGGCCAATGGCTGGATGGCTGGCCCGGACTCAAGGACCCGAAGGCCTGGGATGCCGGCCCGTACGCGCAGGAGCAGCCGCTGTTCACGATCACGGCCGAGAACGCCGCACCGCACGCGGCCCGACTGACAGCAGGCCAGAAGGCCTTGTTCGCGAAGTACCCGCAGCAGTTCCGGATGCCGGTCTATGCCAGCCACCGCGACTTCGCCGTGCCCGAAGCCAGCTGCGCGGCCGCCAAGCGCAACGCTGCCAGCGCAGGTCTTGCCGCGAACGGACTGCGCCTCGAAGGTGCAGCCGGTGCGCTGCCGTTTCCGATCCCGAAGGACGGCCTGCAGGCGATCTGGAACGTGCTGGCCACGCGCCATGTCTGGAACGAGACCGCGACGATCGACATCGCCTCGGTCTACGCCAATGGCGCGATCGCCTGGGGCCGGCAGCGCTACATGACGCTGAGCCCCTACGGTGATCCCGCCGTGCAGGCTTCCGGCAAGCCGCCGGCCGACGCGAAGGTCGGCGCCTGGTTCCGCGACGAGGTGCTGCTGCCGCAGCGTGACCGCGGCACGATCAGCGTTGGCTTCCAGCCGATCGACTACAGCGGCGGCAGCACGCAGGTCTGGGTCTACAACCCGGGCACGCGGCGGCTGCGCCAGGCGCCGGACATCGCCTTCGACTATCCGGTGCCGCCGGGCCTGCGCACGGTTGACGACGATCATCTGTTCAATGGCTCGCCGGAGCGCTACACGTGGACGCTGCTCGGCAAAAGCGAGCGCTATGTGCCGTACAACGGCTTCCAGCTCGACAATCCGGCGCTGCGCTATGCCGACATGCTGAAGCCGGGCACGCTGAATCCGGACGTCATGCGCTACGAGCTGCATCGCGTCTGGGTCATCGAAGGCCGGCTGAAGCCGGGCCTGCGCCATGTCTATGGCCGCCGCGTGCTGTATGTCGACGAGGACAGCTGGCTGGCGCTGTGGGCCGACAATTACGACCTGCGCGGCAAGCTGTGGCGCACGGCCTTCGTGAACTACCGCTATGCGCCGGACGCCCAGGCCTTTCATCGCGGCGTGTCGGTTTTTCACGACCTTGACGCTGCGGCCTACGAGGCTGCCTATCTGGTCAACGAGGCCGGTGCCGACGGCTGGCGCCTGAACCGCAGCGACATGAAGCCGGAACGGTTCAGCCCGAACGCGGCCGCACGCAGCGGCCACTGAAACGCAAGCCGTCTTAAAGCTCCGGCGCGATCTCCAGCACCAGGCCGGACAGCGCGGCCGTCATCGGCAGCTGGCAGGCCAGACGCGAGCCGGCGCGCAGCGGCACCAGCTCGCCGATCGCTTCCAGCATCATCGTCTCGTCCTCGCCTTTGGCCGGCAGCCGGTCCAGCCATTCCGGCGCGACATAGACATGGCAGGTACCGCAGGAGCAGGCACCACCACAGGTGCCGAGGATGCCGGTAGCGGCATCGCGCAGCGTATCCATGACTGCCCCGCCTTCGAACGCTTCGAGCCGCCGCTCGCTGCCATCGCGCCCGATCACCCTGAGCTCGCTCATCACTGCTGTCCTGACGTGAAATGAAGCGCCCGTGCCGAACGGCACGGGCGCGGGAATGCGTCGCTGCGGCGGCTCAGACCTTCACGTAGCCCGGGTCGGTATAGAACTGCTGGAACCACTTGCGGAACTGCAGGATCGGGCCGTCGCCATCGCAGAGCAGCGGGTTCGGCCGGAACTTCTTGTTGTTCCAGACGATGAAGTCGACGCTTTCGAAGCCGGCCGATTCCTCGCCTTCGGCCGCGCCGATCATGTGGTCGATGATCTTCTTCGAAGCCTGAAGCTCCGGCGTGCCCTCGGCATAGTCGACATGGCGGAACGACATGTTCATCTGCGTGGTGTCATGGGTCAGCGGCACCGTGTACGAGATCATCGTCGCGGTCACGCCGTGCTGGGTGAAGCGCAGCACGTTCAGGCCGGGGCCGTAGGACTTGCCGACGATGTAACCACGGCCGATGTCCAGCGTCATCACCGGGCCGTCATAGCTGGCTTCGACTGGCGGAATGATCGGCGCGCCATGCAGGAACTTCAGGTGCGCGGTGTCGACGCCGTTCTCGGCAATTTCCTGGATGCAGGTATTCGCGGTCCAGCTGCCGCGGCGCGTGCCGGCGTAGCCGGTGGCGTCTTCCATTTCCGGGATGTACGGCAGCTCGAAGCTCGGCGCTTCGCAGGCCGGATGGAACCAGGCCCACATCATTCCGTAGCGCTCGACCATCGGCAGCGTGCGCAGCACGGCCTGTTTCTTGATGATCGGCGGCGTCAGCTTGGCGTAGGGAATGCTCTTGCACCAGCCGGCGGTGTCGTACTCCCAGTGATGGAACGGGCAGCGCAGATGCTCGCCACAGACCTTGCCGCCATGGCCCATGTGCGCGCCGAGATGCGGGCAGTACGGATCGCTCATGCCGGGCTTGCCGCTCTCGGTGCGGAACAGCACCCACTCCTGACCAAGCACGTGGACGTTGCGCATCTCGCCGGCCGCCAGCGAATCGGAGAAGCCGATGAAGAACCAGCCGGTCGGAATCGGGAACGGCGCGCGCTCCAGCGACTTGGACTCGAGCAGCATTTTCAGGTTGATGTCGCCCATCGTGAATTCTCCTGCCGCAACGTGGATATCGGGGTCGCGCCATGCGCGAGTGCCGAAGCATGGTGCTATGCGGCTGCGCGCGAGTCCTACTCCATTCAGGTGAAGGCCGCCGGCACGGCAGCGGTGCTGCGCGCTAGTGCCGTCCTTCGGTGACGCCGGCATGCACGAAGGCGGCACCGTTCGGAATCGGCCCGCCGCGCGCCACGCGCAGGAACTCCGGCACTTCGATGATGAAGGTCGCGATCACACCAAGCGCGGTCAGCGCCAGCGCGATCTGGCTGGCAAGCACGTCGCCTGGCAGCAGCAGCACCAGCGCGATCACCGTCAGCAGGCTGGATGCGAAGCCGCCAAGCGCCATCGCGAAGAACTGCGGCCGCGTGCTGTTGAGGTTGTCGAAGCGGAACAGGAAAAAGGTCTCGAACGGCCGTGGCAGCTCGAAGCGGCTGCCGCTGCCCCAGGCCCCGAGCAGATGTCCCCATTCGTGCAGCAGATAGCCGGCGAACGCCGTGGCCAGCGCGGTCAGCGCATGCACGGCAATGCCGGCCTTGCTCAGCGGCGGGTTCAGCTGCAAGGCATAGCGCCACAGCAGCATGATCGCCGCGAACGCGGCCGCATCGCGCAGCAGCAGCCAGAAAAGGCGCTGCCACTGACCACGCATCAGGGCTTGCCCGGTGGCAGCGGCAGCAGGGCGGATACGCGCCGCATGTGTTCGGCATAGGCCGGGCGACGCGCGATGCTGCGCTGATCCATCAGCGGAATGCTCGCGAACTTGAACATCAGCGTCATGGCAATCGAGCCCGGAATCAGCCACGGCCATTCGCCGGGTGCTGCGGCAAGGCCGAACAGCATCAGGCCCCACCAGAAGCCGAGCTCGCCGAAGTAGTTCGGATGCCGCGACCAGGCCCAGAGGCCGGTGGTGATGAAGCTGCCGGGCTTGCGCTGCCTGATGAAGGCATGCAGTTGCAGGTCGGCAATCATCTCGATCATCACTGCGCCGAAGGTCACGACGGCCGCCAGCGCATCGAGCGCGCCGAGTGGCGCGCCAGTGCGGCTCATCACCGCGTAGATCGGCAGACAGCCGAGAAATACCTGCGCGGTCGGGAACAGATGGATGCCGAACAGGTCCGCCCAGACGCCAGCCTTTCCGGCGCGTGCGCGCACCAGCGGATAGCGCCAGTCCTCGTGGTGCAGGCCGCCCCAGTGCACGGTCCAGTTGGTGGTCAGGCGGATCGCCCAGAACCAGACCAGCGCAGTGACCAGCCAGGCGCGCGGATCGCTCAGCGAAGCCGGATTGCGCGCCATCCACCAGCCGGCAAGCAGCGGCGGGATCACGCTCCAGTAGGCGTCGTAGAAGCTGGAGTTCCGATAGCGCACGCTGAAGCCGAAGATCAGCACGGTGGCGACGACATCGGCCGCGAACGCATCCCAGGGCGCGGCCCATGGCACGACCAACAATGTCGCTGCTGCGCCGGCAATGCAGACGACATAGGCGATGACGATCAGCGACAGGTCCCGGGCCGGTGCCATGGCCAGCGCCTCAGGCGGCGTTCGCGCGTGGCCTCAGGCCACGTTCGCGCGCCATGGTGATCGCGGTGTCCTCGATCATGTCCTCCTGCCCGCCAACCATGCGCCGGCGGCCCAGCTCCAGCAGGATCTCGCGCGCCGGCACGCCGTACTTCGCTTCGGCGCGCTGCGCGAACAGCAGGAACGACGAGTACACGCCGGCATAGCCGAGCGTCAGCGAGTTGCGATCGATGCGCACCGGGAAATCCATGATCGGCGTCACCAGGTCTTCGGCGACATCGGAGATCTTGAACACGTCGACACCGGTCTCGATTCCCATCCGTGCGCAGACGGCGACGAACACTTCCATCGGCGTATTGCCGGCACCGGCCCCCATGCCGCCGCAGGCGCAGTCGACACGCCGCGCACCGGCCTCGACGGCAGCCAGCGAGTTCGCGATGCCCATCGACAGATTGTGATGGCCGTGGAAACCCAGCTCGGTTTCCGGCTTCAACTGCTGGCGCAGCAGGCCGATCCGTGCGCTGACATCGTCCGGCAACATGTAGCCAGCGGAGTCGGTCACGTAGAGGCAGTTCGCGCCATAGCTTTCCATCAGCCGTGCCTGCGCCAGCAGCGCCTTCGGCCCGATCATGTGCGCCATCATCAGGAAGCCGACGGTGTCGAGACCCATCTTGCGACCGAGGCTGATGTGCTGTTCGGAGACATCGGCCTCGGTGCAATGCGTGGCCACGCGGATCGTGCTGACGCCGCAGTCCGCAGCCATGCGCAGATGGTCGACCGTGCCGATGCCCGGAATCAGCAGCGCGGATACCTTGGCCTGCTTCATCAGCGGCACGACGGCACGCAGGTATTGCTCGTCCGTCGCCGCCGGAAAGCCGTAGTTGACCGAGGCGCCGCCAAGGCCATCGCCATGCGTGACTTCGATCAGCGGCACGCCGGCGGCATCCATGCCGGCGGCGATGGTCTTCATCTGCTCGATGCTGATCTGATGCCGCTTCGGGTGCATGCCGTCGCGCAGCGACATGTCGTGCAGCTTGATCGCGATGCCTTTGAGGTTCATGTCAGCGTTCCATTTGCGATGGTCTCTCCGCGTCCGGCGGCAGCGGGGATGGGGGAGGGCGATTGATCTGAATCAATCGGATTCATGTCGCGAACGCCCTCACCCCGGCCCTCTCCCGGCGGGAGAGGGAGAAAGGCGTCATGCCGCTTGCAGCTTCAGACGGCCAGCGAGGATTTCCTCGGCGAACATCTCGGCCGTGCGGGTTGCGGAGGCGGTCATGATGTCGAGGTTGCCGGCGTATTTCGGCAGGAAGTCACCGAGGCCTTCAACCTCAAGCCATACGGTCACGCGCTGGCCATCGAACACCGGCCCGTTCTTGAGCCGATAGCCCGGCACGTACCGCTGGACCTCGGCCAGCATCGCGTGCACCGAGGCCGTGATCGCGGCCTCGTCGGGCTTTTCGGTGGTCAGGCAGTGAATGGTGTCGCGCATGATCAGCGGCGGCTCGGCCGGGTTGATCACGATGATCGCCTTGCCTTCATCGGCACCACCGATCCTGGCCACGGCACCGGCCGTGGTGCGCGTGAACTCGTCGATGTTCTTGCGCGTGCCGGGGCCGACGGACTTGCTGGCCACGGTCGCGATGATTTCCGCATACCTGACCTTCTGCACGCGCGACACCGCGTAGACCATCGGGATCGTCGCCTGGCCACCACAGGTGACCATGTTGACGTTCATCTCGCGCCGGCCGGCATGCGCGCGCAGATTGATCGGCGGCACGCAGTACGGGCCGATCGCCGCCGGCGTGAGGTCGATCATCATCACGCCGAGCGCGTTCAGCGCATCGGAGTTGGCCTTGTGCACATAGGCCGAGGTCGCATCGAACGCGATCTGCACGCCGTCCGCCTGCACGTGCGGCAGCAGGCCGGCAACGCCCTGATCGGTGGTCTTCAGGCCCAGCTCGCGGGCGCGCGCCAGGCCTTCGCTACCGGCTTCGATGCCGACCATCCAGACCGGCTCCAGCACCGGCGAGCGGCGCAGCTTGTAGAGCAGATCGGTGCCGATGTTGCCGGGGCCGATGATGGCGCAGCGGATCTTGGACATGCGGGGTTCTCAGTCAGCAAAGCGCAGCGACGCCGTGCCGAGACCGGCCAGCGACAGTTCGAAGTAGTCGCCGGCCACAGCCGGCAGCAGCGGTGCCAGCGAGCCGGACAGGATGATCTCGCCAGCGAGGAACGGAATGCCGTACTCGCCGAGCGTGTTCGCAAGCCAGGCCACGGCTGCGGCCGGATGACCCTGCACGGCGCTGCCGATGCCGGTCGCCGCAAGCGCGCCGTTCTTGACGATGCGCATGCTCACGGCAGCCAGATCCACGGCCCGCGGCGCGATGCGTTGCGGCCCGAGCAGGAACAGACCGCAGGAGGCGTTGTCGGCCACGGTGTCCTGAATGCGGATCTGCCAGTCGCGGATGCGCGAGTCGACGATCTCGAAGCACGGCGAAACGTAGTCCGTGGCATCAAGTACCTGCTCGGCGGTGATGCCGGGGCCGCGCAGGTCTCGTTTCAACACGAAGGCGATCTCGCCTTCGGCACGCGGCTGGATCAGCCCGCTTCCCGACAGGCTCACGGTGCTGCCATCGGCAACCTGCATGCGGTCGGTCAGGAAGCCGAAGTCCGGCTGATGCACACCGAGCATGTCCTGCACCGGCTTGCTGGTCACGCCGATCTTCTTGCCGACCACGCGCTCGCCTTCGGCCTGGCGCCGTGCCAGCAAGCGCGATGAAATCTTGTACGCGTCACCAATCGTGATACCGGGCTCGCGCTCGGTCAGTGGCGCCAGCGTGCGGCGTGCACGCAGTGCCGCGTGCAGCTCGTCGCCCAGCGTTTCGATGCGGGGATCGGCGAGCGCCATCAGCCGTACCTGAGGAAGTCGAGCAGCAGCCGGTTGAACAGCGCGCGGTGTTCGATCATCACCCAGTGTCCGCACTGCGGTACCAATGTCATGCGCAGCGCCGGCATGCCGCGAGCCAGTTTCAGCAGGCCGCTCTCCGGCATCATCTGTTCGTTCATGCCCCAGAAGCCCAGTGCCGGGCAGCGGATCTCGCCAAGCCGCTCGCTCAGGTTCGGCACCTTCATGGTCTTCATGACCTGCGGGTTCTGCAGCTTCATCAGCGCCAGACGCTCGGCGACGAGGCTGTCCTCGACGCAGTCCGGATTGACGACGAAAGCCTTGGTGAAAAAGGCGCGCAGCGTCTCGGCCGTCGGCGGCACGCCGGAGCCCATCAGCGCGAACATCGCGGCCATGCCCGGCATCGCCAGGTATTCCGGCAGATCGTTCAGACCACCCGGTGCCATCAGCACCAGACGCTCGACCATCGCGGCATGATCGAGCGCGAACTGCAGCGCCACGGCACCGCCCAGCGAATTGCCGACCACGGTGCAGCGCGCGACACCGATCACGTCCAGCGCCTGCTTCACGCATTCGACGAAGAAGCTCAGCGGGTAGTCGACATCCGCCGGCTTGTCCGAGTAACCGAAGCCGATCAGGTCCGGCAGGATCACGCGGTAGCCGGCCGCGACCAGCGCCGGATAGTTGCCCTTGAAATTGCTGTAGCCGCAGGCGCCGGCACCCGAGCCATGCAGGAACACGACGACAGGACCGTTCGCCGGACCTTCATCGAGATAGTGGATGCGCCGGCCATTTGCCAGCGTGGCGTAACGGCCTTCGGGAACGGGCAGGGCTGCAGTCATGGCGGTCCGGTGGCGTGAGCATCGAAGCGCGCGGCGGCACCGCGAGCCTGCGCATGGTCTGGCAGCGGCCGCATCGCGACTTCGTCTTTTCGGAGTACGGAAGCGCAAGCGCGCTGGCCTAGCATCAGGCCACGCCAACCCTGATCCGGAGCTTGTCCACGTGCCGCCCGCTTCCGCCGCAACCGCGCCTGCAACCGGCCGCGTGATCCTTGTGACCGGCGGTGCCAGGGGCGTGGGCCGGGGCATCAGCGAAAGCTTTCTCGCAGCCGGCGACACCGTGGTGATCTGTGGCCGCCAGCCGCCGGAAACGCTGCCGAGCACGGCCGGGCGCAGCGCCGAGTTCATCGCCGCCGATGTCCGTGACCGCGCCGCCGTCGATGTGCTGTTCGCGGAGATCGCTACACGCCACGGCCGCCTGGACGTGTTGGTGAACAACGCCGGCGGCGCGCCGTTCGCGCTTGCGGCCCAGGCCTCGCCGCGCTTTCACGAGTCGATCATCGCGTTGAACCTGCTGGCGCCGCTGCATCTCGCGCAGAAAGCGAACGCGCTGATGCAGGCGCAGGCGGCTGGGGGCGTGATCGTGTTCGTCGCCAGCGTCAGCGCGCTGCGGCCTTCGCCGGGCACGGCGGCGTACGGCGCGGCCAAGGCCGGCATCCTCAGCCTGGTGCAATCGCTGGCTGTGGAATGGGCCCCCAGGCTGCGCGTCGTGGCGGTCACACCGGGGCTGGTGCAGACCGAGCAATCGCATCTGCATTACGGCGACGAGGCCGGCATCGCGCAGGTGTCGGCAACGGTGCCGCTCGGCCGCATGGCCACGCCACAGGACATCGGCGCGGCCTGTGTCTGGCTGGCGTCGCCGGCTGCGGCTTATGCCTCCGGTACCAACCTGGTGCTGCACGGCGGCGGCGAACGCCCGGCGTTCATGGCGGCGGCCACGGCCGACCACGCAGCATCGGTGACGCCATGAGCTTCGTGATCAGCCTCGAGCGCGTGATCGACGCGCCAGCGGCCACGGTCTGGCAGGTCATCACCGATCTGCCGCGCTACGGCGAATGGAATCCGTTCTGCATCGAGTGCCGGTCGACCCTGGTACCTGGCGATCCCATCCACATGCAGGTGCGCCTGCTGTCGCGCCCGCAGGCGCAAACCGAAGTGATCTTCGAGCACGTGCCGATGAGCCACCTTTGCTACGGCCTCGACGGCGGCTGGAGCCGAGCCATCGTCAGCAATCGCTGTCACCGCATCGAAGCGCTGGCCGATGGCCGCACGCGATATCGCTCGCACTTCGAGCTATCCGGCTGGCTGATGCCGCTGGTGCGCCGGCTGTTCCGCAGGCAGTTGCAGCGCGGCTTCACCGGCATGACCGATGGCATCGTCGCGCAGGCGCTGCGCATGAATCGCTAGCGCAAACCATTCGAAGCACGGCATCGCTGCCGCTGCTGTCGACTCGATGTCAGTGGCGGACGGAATCAATGCGTTGGCGTCAGCCCGGCGTCGATGCACGACGCCTCCATCACCCCAATGGACGAAGCCCGCCCCCGAGACGGCCTGAATACTCCGCGCCACTGGCCTGGGAGGGCGTGCGGCGATGAGCATTGGCGATTTTCCGGAGGGTGCGGCGCTGGTGTTCGGCGGCAGCGGTGGCATCGGCCGCACGGTGGCGCAGGCGTTTGCCGAGGCCGGCAGCGATGTGGCGCTGGTCTATCGCAGCAAGCAGGCCGTGGCGGCAACGGCTGCGGAGGCGATGCGCGCGCAGGGCCGCGCGGCCAGCATTCATGCGGCGGATGTGCGCGAGCCGGCGCAGGTCGCCGCTGCCGTGGCGGCAGCGCTCGCGGCGCATGGCCGCATTCATACCGTGGTGTTCGCCGTGGGGCCGGTGGTCGAACAGTTGCCGCTGGCCGAGACGCCGGCCGCGCTCTGGCGGGCTTCGCTGGAAATCGAGACGTTGGGCTTCTTGAACGTGGTGCAGGCCTGCCTGCCGGTGCTGCGCAGCGGCGGTGGTGGCTCCTTCGTGCATCTGGGTTCGGCCGGGCATCTGTGGTGGCCGGCGAAGGACGGGCTCAGCGTGGTGCCGAAGGCCGCGAACGAGGCGCTGCTGCGCGGCATCGCGAAGGAGGAAGGCCGGCACGGCATCCGCGCGAATTCGGTGCTGGTCGGCGTGATCGAGGCCGGCATGTTCCTGGAGCTGCTGCAGCGCGGCGTGTTCAACCAGGCCTGGATCGACGAGACGCAAAAGCTGCTGGCGCTGAAGCGCTGGGGCCAGCCGGAGGAGATCGGCCATGCGGCCGTGTTCCTCGCTTCGAACCGCGCCGCCTACATCACCGGCCAGCAGCTCAACGTGTCCGGCGGCTTCGGCGTGTGAGTCAGCGCCAGCACGCCGTTTGCGCCATCCCCAGCAGACTGTTCAACAGGAGTTCCCCATGTCGCAGCGCCTTGAAGACATCGAAGCCATCCGCCAGCTGAAGTACCGCTATTGCCGCGCCATCGACATGGCGGACATGGCACTGCTGAAGACGCTGTTCACCGAAGACGCAAGCGTCTGCTACGTCGGCGGCAGCTACCGTTTCGAAGCGCAGGGCCGCGACACGATTCTGGAAGCGCTGAGCTACGCCTTCCACGCCGAGGCGGTGGCGATGCACCACGTCAACCATCCGGAGATCGAGCTGGTATCCGATACCGAGGCGACCGGCATCTGGTACCTGAAGGACTGGTTCCTGAACCTGAAACTGATGCTGATCACCGACGGCACCGCGCTGTACCGCGACCGTTACGTGAAGCGCGATGGCCAGTGGCTGATCCAGCATGCCAGCTACTCGCGCATCTTCGAGATCGTGACGCCGGTGACCGAGAAGCCGAACCTCACCGCGCACTACCTCGCTGCGCACGGCCGCCAGTTGCCGGCCTGAGCGGGACTGCGCCACAGCTGCCGGCCGAGCTTCATCCCAACGGACGATGCAGGCCAGCGGAGCGCGCCGGAGACTGCGGCCATCCCTATCGATTCCACCTTTCTGCAACCCGTACGCCAGGAAACCGCCGATGAGCGCCGTCATGAAATCCGAGCGGGCCGTGCCGCTGCACACCATCGAAGCCGCACCAGTGCCGGCCCGCTTTGCACGCGGCTGGCACTGCCTCGGGCTGGCGTCCGACTACACCGATGGCAAGCCGCATTCGCTCAACATCTTCGGCACCCGGCTGGTGATCTTCCAGGGTGAGGACGGCGCGATCCGCATCCTCAACGCCTGGTGCCCGCACATGGGTGCGGACCTGGGCCTTGGTGCCGTCGAAGGCAATGGCGTGGTCTGCAAGTTCCACGGCTGGCGCTGGAATGGGTCCGATGGCGTCTGCGACCACATTCCGTACGCCAAGCGCATTCCGCCGAAGGCGCGCATCAAGACCTGGCCGAGCTGCGTGCAGAACAAGCTGCTGTTTGTCTGGAACGATCCGGAAGGGGCCTTGCCGCCGGTGGAGCAGGCGATTCCGCGCATCGATCCGGTGTATTCGGACGAGTGGTCCGACTGGTCGATCGTCAACTGGACGATCCACAACAACTGTCGCGAGCTGATCGACAACATCGCCGACATGGCGCACTTCGTATCCGTGCACGGCTCGACCAATGTCGTCTACTTCGCGAACCTGTTCGAGCAGCACAAGGCCACGCAGATCATGGTCGGCGCGAATGATCGCCTGGGCGGCGGCGACTACCTGACCACGATCGCCAGCTACTACGGCCCGGCCTACCAGATCACCCACATGTTCGGAAAGATGGGTGGCGTGCCGGTGGAATCGGTGCTGCTGAACTCGCACACGCCGATCGACCAGAACAGCTTCGAGCTGCGCTTCGGCGTGCTGGTCAAGAAGTTTCCGGGCATGTCCGACGAAGCCTGCGATGCGATGGTCAAAAGCTATGTCGAGCTGACCAACAAGGCCTTCGGCGAGGATGTCGACATCTGGCACAACAAGGTGCGCATCGACAATCCGCTGCTCTGCGATGGCGATGGCCCGGTCTACCAGAACCGCCAGTGGTACGAGCAGTTCTACTTCGACGCTGCTGCCGTGCCGGCCGAGCTGACCAAGCGCCGCTTCGTCGAGATCGACAAGGGCATTGCCGAGAAGCCCGAAGCGCGGCACGCGTTCGACAACTGAGCGCGATTCGGTCGCCTGCAGTGACCGACTTCGACCGTTACCACCTGGCACTCGGCTACGCGGCCGAGCTGCATCGCGGCCAGATTCGCAAGGGCAGCGGCATTCCGTATCTGACGCATCTGATGAGCGTGTCCGCGCTGGTGCTCGAATACGGCGGCAGCGACACGCAGGCCATCGCCGCGCTGCTGCATGACGCCATCGAGGATCGCGCCGACGGCCACGGCGGCCCTTCTGCGCTGGCGGAAGAGATCGAGCGCCTGTTCGGCCATGAGGTCATTCGGCTCGTGCAGGCCTGCACCGACGCAGGCCGCGTACAGGAACCGGACTGGCGCACGCGGCGCTGGACCAGCCTGCGGCGGCTGCAGGGCTGCGATGCCGGCACGGCGCTGATCCTCGCGGCCGACAAGCTGCACAACACGCGTTGTCTTCTTGCCGACCACCGCACACACGGTGATGCGCTGTTTGCACGGTTCGAAGCCGGCAAGGCCGATGTGCTCTGGTATCTCGAAGCCGCAGCGGTGCTGCTCAAGCGCCACCATCCGGGCCCGATCAGCAATGAACTGCAGCGCACGGTGAGCGCGTTGCAGCGGCAGTGCTCGGCGGCGCCGGTGCCACGCGTCCTGCGCCGTGCCTGAACGGCAAACGCCGCCTTGCGGCGGCGTTTGGTATTGCGTGAGGCGGCTGCTCAGTGCGCCGCTTCGGCGGCGTCGGCACGGCCACCGCCCTTGTGATCCGAGGCGATCCACAGATACATCGCCGGCACGACGAACAGCGTGAACAGCGTGCCGATCGAGATGCCGGTGGCGATCACCAGACCCATGTGATTGCGTCCGACGGCGCCGGCGCCGCTGGCGATCACCAGCGGCAGCACGCCGAGCACCATCGCCGCGGTCGTCATCAGGATCGGGCGCAGACGCACGCCGGACGCCGCCATGATCGCATCGAACTTGCTGCGGCCGGCGCGCTGTTCGTCGTTGGCGAACTGCACGATCAGGATGCCGTGCTTGGCAATGAGCCCGACCAGCGTCACCAGCCCGACCTTGGTGTAGATGTTCATGCTGGCGTTCTGCACGCCGAGGAAGATGAACACCATCGCGCCGAACACTGCCATCGGCACCGACATCATCACGATCAGCGGGTCGCGGAAGCTTTCGAACTGCGCCGCCAGCACCAGAAAGATGATGATCACGGCAAAGCCGAAGGTGAACAGGAAGGCACTGGATTCCTGCACGTACTGCCGCGACTGGCCGCCGTAGTCGATGCTGTAGCCGGGCGGCAGCTTGTCCTTGGCGATCTGCTTCAGGTAGTCCAGCGCCTCGCCCAGTGAACCCGCCGGCACGGCTGCCAGCGTTGCCGAGTTCAGCTGCTGGAAGTGGCTGATGCGCGTCGGAATGGCTTCCGTCTGCAGGCTGACCACGGTCGATGCCGGCACGACACCACTGTTCGGCGTCCGGATGTAGTAGTCGTTGATCTGCTCCGGGTTCAGCCGCTCGGTCTGCTCGACCTGCGGAATCACCTTGTACGAACGGCCGAGGATGCTGAAGTAGTTGACGTAGCCGCCGCCCAGCATCGCGCCGAGCGAGCTGCCGACATCGCGCATCGTCAGACCCAGCGTGGCGGCCTTGTCGCGGTCCACCTTGACGGTGATCTGCGGCTTGTTGAGCTTCAGATCGCTGTCGATGTAGTAGAACTTGCCGCTCGCCTGCGCCTCGTCAAGGATCGAGCGGGTCACCTCGTCGAGATTGGCGAACGGTTCGGTGGTGCCGATCACGAACGCCACCGGCGTATTGGTGCCGCCACTGCCGGTCGGTAGCGGCGATGGCTGCGAGGCATAGACGGTCGCGCCGGCAACCTTGTTGACTTCGGTCTGGATGATGTTCTGCAGTTCCGTCGCGCTGCGGCTGCGCTCGCTCCACGGCTTGAGGATGACGCCGGTCAATGCCGTGTTGGGGCCTTGCACGCCAGTGAGCTGGAACACCTGGTCACGTTCCGGCAGCCGGTCGATCACGTCGTAGATCTGCCGTGCGTAGACATCCATCTGGCTGACCGTGGCATTCGGCGAGGCGTAGCCGTAGGTGATCAGGAAGCCCTGATCCTCTTCCGGCGCCAGCTCGTTCTTGATTCCGAACGGTTGCGGGGTCAGCAGCATCACCACGATCAGCGCCATGATCGCGAAGCCGAACACCACCACCACGTTCCAGTTGCCGAGCATCGACCGCAGCAGCCGCTCGTAGACATGGCGCAGGCGTTCGAAGTTGTGCTCGATCGCCTGCTGGAAGCGGCTTTCGCGCTGATCGGCACGCAGGAAGTGGGCGGCCATCATCGGCGACAGCGTCAGCGCCACGACCGCCGACACCGCCACGGCGCCGGCCAGCGTGAACGAGAACTCCGCGAACAGCGCGCCGGTCAGACCGCCCTGGAAGCCGATCGGCACGTAGACGGCGATCAGCACGATCGAGATCGCGATGATCGGCCCGGCCAGTTCGCGGGCGCCGAGCAGGGCCGCATCGATCGGCTTCATGCCGGCCTTGAGATGACGGTCGACGTTCTCGACCACGATGATCGCGTCGTCGACCACCAGACCGACCGCCAGCACCAGCGCCAGCAGGGTCAGCAGGTTCACCGTGTAGCCGAGCACCAGCATGATCACGAAGGCGCCGACCAGCGACAGCGGAATCGCGATCGCCGGGATCAGCACCGAACGCGGCGAACCGAGGAACAGGAAGATCACCGCGGCGACGATCAGCAGCGCTTCGACCAGCGTCTTGACCACTTCGTCGATCGCGTCGCGGACGTAGCCGGTGGCGTCGTAGGAAATGTTGCCGGTCAGCCCGGTCGGCAGCTGCTCGACGATGTCCGGGAACACCTCGCGGACGTTGCCGATCACCGTCAGCAGGTTCGCCTCGGGGGCCACCTTGATGCCGATGAACACCGACTGCTTGCCGTCGAACGAGGTGTTCGAGTTGTAGTCCTCGGCACCCAGCGTGACGTTGGCAACGTCCTGCAGCCGCACGATCGCGCCGTCCTTCTGCTTGAGCACCAGCTGCTTGAACTCTTCGACCGAATGCAGATCGGTGCCGGCCGTCAGGTCCACCGACACCATCTGGCCCTTGGTGCTGCCAAGTGCCGAGATGTAGTTGTTGGCATCGAGTGCCGTGTAGACATCATTGGCGGTCAGGCCGGTCGCCGCCAGCTTCTGCGGGTCCAGCCAGGCGCGCAGTGCAAAGGTTCGCGAGCCGAGGATTTCCGCACGTTGCACGCCAGGCACCGCCTGCAGCTTCGGCTGCACGACGCGGATCAGGTAGTCGGTGATCTTGTTGCCGGGCAGCGTGTCGCTGACGAAGCCGAGATACATCGAGTCGACACTTTCGCCGGTCGACACCGTCAGCTGCGGCTGCTGCGCTTCCGGTGGCAACTGGTTGAGCACCGACTGCACCTTGGTGTTGATCTCGTTCAGCGCGCGATTGCTGTCGTAGTTCAGACGCAGCGTCGCCGTGATGGTGCTGACGCCGGTGCCGCTGGTCGAACTCAGGTAGTCGATGCCCTGGGCCTGCGCGATCGCGGCTTCCAGCGGTGTCGTGATGAAACCGGCGACGACATCGGCGTTGGCGCCGTAGTAGGTCGTGGTGATGTTGACTGCCGCGATCTCGGTTTCCGGGTACTGACGCACTGGCAGCGAGGCCAGTGCGCGCAGTCCGAGCACCAGGATCAGGATGCTGACGACCAGCGACAGCACCGGCTTGCGGATGAAGATATCGGTAAAGGTCATGGCGTCTGGCCGGTGCTGGATACGCGAGCGGCGATCACTGCTCGTACGGCGTCGGAGCCGGATCGTTGGCCGGCTGCACATCGTTGTTGACGATCACGGCAGCGCCGTTCTTGAGCTTCAGCGTGCCGCTGGTGACCACTTCGTCTCCGGCGGCCACGCCGTTGAGGATGGCCACCTGATCGCCACGGGTCGGTCCGACGGTGACGAACACCTGCTTGGCGACCAGCTGGTCATCGGGCATTTCGGCAGTCCCTTCCGGTGCTGCCGCCGGTGCCTCGGCCTTGCCGGTCTTCTTCGCGGCCTGTTCGGCCTTGTAGACGCGGTACGGCACCAGCACGAACACGGTCTCGCCGAACGGGTTGTAGGCCACGGCGTTCTGCGGCAGCGTGATGTAGCGGCCGGGCTCGCCGACCTCGATCGACAGCCGCGCGTACATGCCCGGCAGCAGCCGCCCCGACGGGTTGCGCAGCGTCGCCTGGATCTTGACGTTGCGGGTGTCGGCGTCGACCACCGGGTTGATCGCGCTGATCGTGCCTTCATAGGTCTGCTGCGGATCGATGTCGGTGCGCACGCGAACCTTCTGCCCTTTCGAAAGCTGCGACAGCGCCTGCTGCGGCAGGCTGAAGTCGACATGGATCGGGTCGAGCTGCTGCAGCGTGACGATCGTGTCGCCCGGGTTCAGGTAGCGGCCCGGATTGATCGTGCTGATCCCGAGATGGCCGCTGAACGGCGCCCGGATGGTCTTCTGCGCCACCAGCGCCTGCTGCTCCGCCAGTTTGGCGCGGGCGCTCTTGTGCGCTGACGCGCTGGCGTCAAGCGCGGCCCTGCTGATCGCCTGCGCTTCGAACTGCAGCGTGTCGCGCTGGAAGTTGGCTTCGGCAATCTCGGCGTCGGCCTTGAGCTGATCGAGCTTGGCGCGGTCCGCTGCCGCCACCAGCTGCACCAGCACGCTGCCGGCCTTGACCTCGCTGCCGGCCGGGATCGACACCTGTTCGACCAGGCCGCCGATTTCGGCCGACAGCTCGGCACCGCGCACCGCGCGCAGGCTGCCGACCGCCGCCAGTTGCGGCCGCCATTCCTCGGTGCTGGCCTTGATCGTGGAGATGGTCTGCTTCGGATAGCCCATCGCCTTGAATTCTTCGAACATCTTGAACACGGCGAGGCCCTTGTAGCTGCCGATGCCCACGACCAGCGCGACGACGATCAGGACCAGAAAAAGCCAGCGTTTCATTTGAATCTCCGAAGCAGGGGGGCGATGCGCGAACGGGACGCCGAGCGTCCGGTTACGGATCGGAAACAAGCGGGGAAGCGGGCGTTCATGGCGCGGCCGTGGCCTGCACTTGCGGCATCGGCTGCGCCGGGTCGCGCTGCATCCAGCCGCCGCCAAGGGCCTGGAACAGCGCAGCGGTGTCCTGCATGCGGGTGGCCAGCGAGATCACCTGCGCGGCACGCGTGCGGGTCCATGCCTGCTGCGCATCGAGCAGCGCCAGATAGCTGGCGGCACCCAGCTGGTGCTGGCGCTCGACCAGGCGCAGTCGGGCCTCGGCGGCCGCAGCGGCGGCGTGGTCCGCGTTCAGCGTGTCGGCATCGATTTCCAGCGCGCGCAGCGTGTCGGCGACGTTCTGGAACGCGAGGATCACCGTTTGCCGGTAGTCGGCGCGCGCCTGATCGAAGCGGGCAATCGCCGCGCGCCGGTTGGCGGTCAGCTCGCCGCCCCGGAACAGTGGCTGCAGCACCGAGCCGCCGATGCTCCAGATGTTGCCGGTGAACAGGTTTTCGAAGATCGACGACTGGGTGCCGAAGCTGGCGGTCAGGCTGATCTGCGGCAGCAGGTTGGCGGTGGCAACGCCGACGTTGGCGGCGGCTTCGTGCAGGCGCGCCTCGGCGGCCAGCACATCGGGTCGCTGGCGCACCAGTTCGGACGGCAGCGACAGCGGCACGGCCTGCGGCACGGTCAGCTCCGACAGCTCGAACTGACTCGCGGCCGCTTCGCTCGGCAAGCGGCCGGCATAGACCGCCAACTGGTTCTGGGCCCGCGTCAGCGCCAGACGCAGCGGCTGCAACTTCGCGCGCTCGGAGGCAATGCTCGATTGCGCTGCCAGCAACTCGTTGCGGCCGATGCTGCCGATCTCGTGCTGGCGCTCGGTGATCGTCAGCAGGCGTTCCTGATCGGCCACGATCATCTCCTGGCCCACCAGCAGCGCCCGCTGTTCGGCGGTCTCGACGGCACTGGTGACCAGATTGGCAATCAGCGTCTGGTAGGTCGCTTCCAGCTGGTACGCCGCCGTTTCGGCGGCGGCCTGCGAGGCTTCGACGCCGCGGCGCGTGCCGCCCCAGATGTCGAGTCCGTAGCTGACGTTCACCGAGGCATTGAACAGGCTGTAGATGACGCCGCCGCCGCCGGGGTTGCCGAAGCTGCCGGTATCGATCTTCTGCCGTGACGGGCTGAACGCCGCATCGACGCTGGGCAGCAGGGCGCCGCCGCGCGCACGGGCGTTTTCTTCGGCGATGCGCAGTGCGGCTTGCGCCGAGGCCAGCGTCGGGCTGGCGTTCAGGGCCTGTTCGACCAGCGCGTCAAGCTTTGGCGAGCCGAACGCGGTCCACCAGCGGGCATCGACCGGCTTGGCAAGGAAGGTCTGGGCTTCGCCGCCGCGCACGGCGGTTGCGGTGGTCTGCGCCGGAGCCGGCTCGGCACCATAGCGATCGGCAACCGGCGCCTGCGGGCGCTCGAAATCCGGGCCGACGGCACAGCCGGCCAGTGCCAGCGCCAGTACCGACGGCAGTGCCGGCGCCAGTACCAGCCTCGGAACGCCGGTCAGGCGGCTGCAGGGGCGCTGCTTGAGGGTCATGGAATCTCCCGAAGTCGGGACGGTGTAGCGGGCGATGAACCGCGCGCGGCGATACCGCCAAGCACGGTGCGGAATACGGTGTTGGCGCAGGCCATCGGGTCTGCCGAGCCGTCGACGCCGGCCAGCAAGCCATCGCTGCAGCGGTTCTGGAACAGCATCATCGCGGCTCCGCCGACCATCATGGCGAGCACGGCAGGATCGACGTCGGTCGTGAATTCCGCGCGCTGCTGTCCCTGGCGGATCAGGCCGACCACCGCCGTGAAGTTGCGCAGGAATACCGGCTCCACCAGCGTGCGGCCGGTGCGGCAGCCGGTGTCGAGGATTTCGCGAAGGATCAGGTGGCTGCGTTCCTCGTTGCCGAACAAGGTCCTGAAGTCGTATTCGATCAGCCGACGCAGCTTGTCGACGCTCGACAATGTCGGGTCGGCCAGCAGGGCTTCGGCGAACTCCGCATGTCCCTTGCACGCTTCGCGCATCACTTCGAGGTACAGCGCTTCCTTCGACTTGAAGTGATGAAAGATGTTGGCCTTGCAGACACCCGCCTGGCTGGCGATGTCGGCAATCGACACGGAATCGAAGCTGGCTTTCGCAAACGCGGCCGCGGCGGCATCAAGAATCGCCCGCGCGCCGGCGGACACCACGATCGGCGCAGTGGCGCCCGATTCGCTCGCGGCGGCGCTCTGGACAGGCTCGGAGGGCGATGAGGTGGGCGTCACGGAGCAGCGGTTCCGGATAACTGACTGATCGAACGGTCAGTACCGTAGCACAGGCGGTCACGCCTTTGCGAGGCCGTCTCGTGAAGCAGTTCGGGACAGCGTCACGCAGGCTCTGGCCGGTCGGCTTTCCTCTGGCCATCACCGCCTGGCGATGGGCGGTTTTTCGGTTGGACTGGTGCAGCAGACCGTGCACGCATTCGATGACAGTTCATCGCTGCCGGAATGCGTTCAGACGGCGTTGGAGTGATCTCGGCAAGCTTCAACGCGCTCGAGATCCGCCGTTTCTGCTCGCTGCCGCCACTGCACGACGCGCGCCAGCGCACCGAATGACGGCTGCTGCCTGCCTTAGGCTCGGGCATGAGCATCGTGCAGAGGATCGCGAGGCCGCTGCTGCGCTGCGGAGCGGGTTTCTTGCTGCTCGCGTTCGGCAGTGCAGTGGCGGCGCCGCCGGCTGCGACGCTGCTGCCGATCCGGGAGATCCGCTTCGAAGGCAATCGGGTGACGCGTGATCGCGTGCTGCTGCGCGAGCTGGTTGTCGCGGTCGGTGATCCGGCTGATCCGGCGCGCATCGAACGCAGTCGGCAGGCGATCCAGGATCTGACGCTGTTCCTGTCGGTGACGGTCGAGCAACGGCCGCAGGACGACGGCGTGGCCGTGCTGTTCACGGTGCGCGAACGCTGGTTCGTCTACCCGTACCCGCTGGTCGATGTGAACGCCGATGGTGATCTGGCGCTTGGCGCCCAGCTGCGCGGCAACAATCTGTTCGGGCTCAACCACACGTTGCGGATCACCGCCGTGCGCCGCACCTACGATGGCGACAGCCGCCCGGACCAGATCAGCCTCACCGCGAGCTATCTGGCACCGCTGCTGGCCGATACGCGCTGGAGCGCAGCACTGGCCGGCGGCTACCTGGACCGGACGGTCGCGCGTGGCGAGCTGAGCAACTACGGCGAGGTCACCCGTTACGCGGAAGCGCAGGCACTGCGGACGCTGAACCGGCACGGCCTGCTGAGCCAGGGCTGGACCATCGGCGGTGGCCTGCGTATCCAGCACCAGACGATCGATACAGGCAGCGATCCCGCGCCGCCGTCAGCGGGTACCGCGATCGCCGTGCTTGGCAGCGCGCGCTATCGCGATATCCGCTTCAACAACTACAGCGAGACCGGCACCGAATTCGGCAACCGCATCGAGATCGCATCGAAAGGCCTGGGCTCCGACTACGACTACCAGCGCGTCACCAGCAGCGTCTCCCAATCCTGGCCGCTGGGCGGTGTGCCGTATCAGACCTTCGAGCTGAAAGCGGATGTCGGCTCGTACTTCGGCGGCGGTGAAGGCCGGCTGCGCGATGCCTTCACCGTTGGCGGCGCGGAATTGCTGCGCGGCTATCGCCGCGACCAGGCACAGGGCGATTTCCTGTACTACGCCGCCGCCGAATACCTGCGACCGGTGATCTGGAACACGCTGCGCCTGCTGCTGGTTGCCGAAGCCGGCAGTGCCTGGCCGAGCCTGGGCAGCCAAGAACGCCGGCCGCTGTATGCGTCGATCGGCATCGGGCTGCGGCTGCGGATCGTGGTCGTGGTGAACCTGCAGTTCGAGATCGGTGTCGCGATGCCGCTGTCCGGCGGCGGCAGCGCGCGGCTGTTCGGCGGTGGTGGCCGATGACCGGCAAGCCGGTCCGTATGTGCGTGCCGATGCGCCGTGCATCGTCTCGGTGATCGTCGGCCGATCTTGCGTATCGTTCGGGCCTCGACCGTTGCACGTGCCGCAGGCATCGCAGCCATTGTTCGCTGACCGATGTTCGACAGTGCACCGACAGCCCCCGTCACGCCATCCGACCATCCACCGATGAAAATCCGTTCAATCCCGCAACTGCGCCGCCCAGGGAGGGTCTGGCACGCCGTGCTGCTTTCAACCTTACTGCTGATCGCGCTGCCCATGACCAGTCATGCCACCGAGGAACCCCGGTATCAGGTCGTCCGCGCGCTGAGCGGGATCGAGTTGCGGCAGTACGCTGCCTACGCAGTGGCCGAGGTCGTCGTGCCCGGGCCTGCCGATGAGGCCGGCAGCCAGGCCTTTCCGATCCTTTCCGGATACATCTTCGGCAAGAACAAGGGTGCGCGGAAGCTGGCGATGACGGCACCGGTGACACAGACCGAAGCGCCGGTGAAGCTGCAGATGACCGCACCGGTGACCCAGACCGCCGCAGCCGGCGGCTTCCTGGTGCAGTTCGTGTTGCCGGAAGGCGTGACGGCGGCAAGCGCGCCCGAGCCGCTCGATGCGCGCGTTCGACTTCGCGATGTGGCGGCGACGCAGGTCGCGGTGATCCGCTACTCCGGCTTCTGGTCGCAGTCGAACTACAACGAGCATCTCGGCAAGCTGAAAACAGCGCTTGCTGCCGCCGGGCTGGAATCGACCGGTGAAGCGGTGTACGCGCGCTACAACGCGCCGTTCACGCCGTGGTTCATGCGCCGCAACGAGATCTGGCTGCAGCTGGGCGCGAAATCCTGATCGGCCAGCCGCTCGCGCGCCGGCTTCCAGCGCGCCGGCACGGCAGCCATCGGCATCCGCGCAGCCGGGCCGCTGCTGCGCGGGCCTGCCGATTTCACCACCCGCATGTTCGTTGCCGCACGGTCTTGAAGGGCGCGCGTTCGTAGGCTGGATCGGCATTCCGCCATCCCTTGCCAACGCTTCCGAAAGGCCCGACATGAGCACACCCGTCCGCGCGTCCGATACCCCGTTTGCCGTGCAAGTCGTGCAGGGCAAGGATTACTGGTGGTGCGCCTGCGGCCGAAGCAAGGCGCAGCCGTTCTGCGATGGCTCGCACCGCACCGCAGGGGACATCAGGCCCGTGAAGTTCCGTGCCGAGGTCAGTGCCACGGTGTCCTTCTGCGGTTGCAAGGCCACTGGCAATCCGCCGCTGTGCGACGGTTCGCACACGCGTCCGACGTGAGCCGCTGCATCGCACCTGCTGCCGAAGGCCCGGCCTGGAATTCGAGGACAACCAAGCCACGCCGTGGTTGAGCGCACTGCCACGCCTGATGCGATCGCGTCGCCGGGCGCCGTGCCGAAGGATCCGACAATCATCTCCGCAGACGCGGTTGCAATCGCCTGCCAGACCGACCTCGCCAGCGGTCTGACGGCCGCAGAGGCCGCTCGCCGGCTGGCGCGCGACGGTGCCAACGAACTCCGTGCCGTACCGCCGGTCGCTGCCTGGCGTCGGGCCCTGGCGCAACTGAAGGACCCGCTGGTCTACCTGCTGCTGCTGGCCGCCGCCGTGGCGCTTGCGGCCTGGGTCGTCGAAGGGCGCAACGGCTGGCCTTTGGACGCGATCGTCATCGCCATCGTCGTCGTGCTCAATGCCGTGATCGGCTGGATGCAGGAGGCCAAGGCCCGAAGTGCCGTCGCAGCACTGGCGCGGATGACCCAGGCCACGTCCAGCGTGCTGCGTGCCGGGCAGTTGCAGCGCATTCCCAGCGCCGCGCTGGTGCGCGGTGATCTGCTGATCCTCAATGAAGGCGATGCCGTCGGGGCAGATGCGCGCCTGTCCGAGGCCGCCGACCTGCGTCTGCTCGAAGCCTCGCTGACCGGCGAAAGCGAGCCGGTGCTGAAGGACGCGGCCACGCTGAAGACTGCCGCAGCGCTGGGCGACCGCCGGAACATGGTGTTCAAGGGCACCTCGGTTGCCCAGGGCACCGGGCGGGCCGTGGTCACCGCGATCGGCATGCAGTCCGAAGTCGGTGCCGTGGCGACGATGCTCGATGCGACCGAAGACCCGCAGACGCCGCTGCAGGTGGAGGTGGCCCACATCGGCAAGGTCCTGGGGCTGGCGGCGGTGGTGATCGCCATCGCCGTGGTCGTGACGATCCTGGTCGTTGGCCATGTGCGAGCCGCGGCCGATGTCGTCCGCGTGATGCTGCTCGGGGTATCGCTGGCGGTGGCGGCGGTGCCGGAAGGTCTTCCGGCGATCCTGTCGGTGGTGCTGGCGCTGGGCGTGCAGCGCATGGCCCGGCACCATGCCGTGGTCAAGAAGCTGACCTCGGTCGAGACGCTCGGCTCTGCTTCGGTCATTGCCACCGACAAGACCGGCACGCTCACGCGCGGTGAAATGACCATCGTCCGCGTGGTCACCGCGTCCGGCAGCAGCACCGTAACTGGCGTCGGCTATGCGCCAGTCGGCGAGGTGCAGCACGGCGGGATCAAATTGCCGCCCGGTGCGCTGCATGACGAGAACGCAGCTGTGCTCGGCGGCGGCAGCCTGGCTGGCAATGCGGCGTTGCTGCAGGACGCGCACGGCGGCTGGACGATTCAGGGCGACCCGACCGAAGCCGCGTTCCTGGTGGCCGAGCACAAGTTTGGTGGCAGCGATCGCCGCAAGCAGCGCTTTAGCCGCATCGGCGAGATTCCATTCACCTCGGCGCGCAGCATGATGTCGACGATCGAAGCGGACCACGACGATGAGGACCGCGCGCTGCTGATCGTCAAGGGCGCGCCGGATGTGCTGCTGGCGCGCTGCACGCAGTTGCAGGTCGGCACGACCCGTGTGGCGCTCGACAGCGCGATGCGCACGCGCATCCTCGTTGATGTCGCCGCTCTGGCCGACGCCGCCTTGCGAACCTTGGCAGTGGCGTTTCGCCCGCTCGATGCCGGCGAAAGCGCAACGGAGGGTCCGCAGCTTGAGCATCGACTGATCTATGTCGGCACCGTCGGCATGATCGACCCGGCGCGGCCAGCGGCGGCAGCGGCGATCCGCCAGGCACATGCTGCCGGCATCCGCGTGGTGATGATCACAGGCGACCATCCCGGCACCGCACTGCGCATCGCCATCGATCTCGGCATCGTGACTGCCGCGGCGAAGGCGCTGACCGGCATCGAACTCGATGCGCTTGCGGCTGAAGGCGAATCGGCGTTTGCCGACGCCGTCCGCGACACCTCGGTGTTCGCCCGCGTGGCGCCGCGCCACAAGCTGCAGATCGTGCGCGTGCTGCAGGCGGCGGGCGATGTCGTGGCGATGACCGGCGATGGCGTCAACGACGCGCCGGCGCTGAAGGCCGCCGACATCGGCATCGCGATGGGCATCACCGGGACCGAAGTGACCAAGCAGGCCGCGCGCATGATCCTGACTGACGACAACTTCGCGACCATTGTCGACGCCGTGCGCGAGGGGCGCGGCGTGGTCGACAACATCCGCAAGTTCCTGCGCTATCTCCTGTCGTCGAATCTCGGCGAAGTGCTGACCGTGTTCCTCGGCGTGATCGCGGCGGATCTGATCGGCTTGACGTCGACCGTATCGGGACCCGGCAGCGCGAGCGTCGGTCTGGTGCTGCCGCTGCTGGCCACGCAGATTCTCTGGATCAACCTGATCACCGATGCCGGCCCGGCGCTGGCCATGGGCGTCGATCCGATTGCCGAGGACATGATGGCGCGCCCGCCACACCGTCGCGGCGTGCACATGATCGATGCCCGCATGTGGGCCGCCATTGCCGGTACCGGCATCGTCATGGCGCTGCTGACGCTGTTGACCATCGACCTGTTCCTGCCCGGCGGGCTGATCGAAGGCCACGAGAATCTGACGCGCGCCCGCACGGCGGGTTTCAACGTGCTGGTGCTGGCCCAGCTGTTCAACTGCTTCAGTGCCCGTTCCGAGACGCGCAGCGCGTTCCAGGGGCTGTTTGCCAACCGCTGGCTATGGGCCACGGTGCTGCTGTCGCTGGCCCTGCAGATCGCAGTGGTCCATCTGGCTTTTCTGAACCGCGCCTTCGGTACTGCGCCGCTGTCGATCGAGCAGTGGGGGATCTGCATCGTGATGGCCAGCGGCGTGCTGGGATTCAGCGAGCTGCGCAAGATGGCGGTACGCGCCTGGGTTCGGCGCGCCAAGCCGGCAGCGCCCACGACGACGGCCTGAAGCGCAGCGGCCTCATACCGTTTCCATCGCCGCGCCGTATGCGCCGGTCAAGGCGGCACTGTTGCAGCGGGCGCGATGCATCACGGCGTCCTGCGCAGCGATCCGGTTCGCGGCTTGGCCGGCCCAGATCTGCAGCGCCGGATACTGCAGCGCGCGCCCGAACGAGAACGACAGCGGCCACGGTTGTTCGCCGCTGAGGTTGATCGCATTGAGTCCGGCGCTGGCCTGTTCCGCCGACTGCCCGCCCGACAGGAACATGATCCCCGGCACGGCCGCCGGCACCGTGCGTCGCAGGCATTGCAGCGTTGCTTCGGCAACCTCGGCCGCCGTGTTCCGAGCCGTGCTGGCCTGCCCGGCAAGGACCATGCTCGGCTTGAGGATCAGCGCTTCCAGCGCGGCACCGTGCAGCACCAGCTGATCGAACACGCTGTGCAGCACGGCCTCGGTGACGTCCTCGCAGCGCGCCTGCGTGTGGGGGCCGTCCATCAGGATCTCCGGCTCGACGATCGGCACCAGGCCAGCTTCCTGGCACAGCACGGCG
This sequence comes from Gammaproteobacteria bacterium, assembly GCA_026398875.1. Lineage (GTDB taxonomy): Bacteria > Pseudomonadota > Gammaproteobacteria > Nevskiales > Nevskiaceae > Nevskia. The sequence continues at coordinate 175,813 of JAPLSB010000021.1, forward strand.
TAGCGGGCCAGCGCCTGGGCATTGGCGGCGATGCAGGCACGCGTCGGCAGGTGGCGGTCGTCCACGGCGAATACGGCGCGCCACTTGGCAAAGCCTGCACCCATTCCGGAATAGGACTGCAGGCGCTCGCGCAGGCCGTCCAGACCTTCGGTCACCGTTTCGCCCGGGTGCGCGGCAAGCGGCTTGGCACCGGTGTCGACCTTGATGCCGATCAGCAGGCCGGCGTCGTGCGCCAGCTGTGTCAGCGGCTGGCCATCGGCAGCTGTCTGGCGGATGGTTTCGTCGTACAGGATCACGCCGCTGATGCAGCGGCTCAGGCCCGGCGTGCTCAGCAGCAGCGCCCGCCAGTCGCGCCGCATCTCGATCGTCTGCGCAATGCCGGCGCTGGCAAAGCGCCGATTGCAGGTGCCATTGCTTTCGTCGATCGCCAGCAGTCCCTTGCCGGTGGTGACCATTGCGCGTGCGCGCGCGATCAGCACGGGCAGGTTCGTCGTGTCGGTGGTCATGGTTCAGGATGTCCGGTGTTCGTGGGCCCGCAGCGTCAGCGTAGGTACTTGCAACCGCACGATCTGTGCGTTGCTGCACCTGCGGCGCCGGCCAACATCCGACCCATTGGCGATCAACGTATGGCAGCGAACAGACCTGCAGCAGCGCGCTGCGCACAGTGGCGTCGAGCACGCAGAAGTCGCTGACCCCGTTGCTGGCAGCGCGTCCTCGCCCCACTCATTGCCGCGGTTTCGTACCACGGCAGCCATCGAGGAAGCCGCCATGTTGCGTACTGCCCAAGAACTCCACGACTACAAGATCAGCGCCACCGACGGCGAGATCGGACAGGTCAAGGATCTGTATTTCGATGACCACGCCTGGACGATCCGCTACTTCGTCGTCGACACCGGCAGCTGGCTGTCGAGCCGCAAGGTACTGATCTCGCCGATCTCGGTCCAGCGTCCGGACTGGCTGGCCGAGACACTGCCGGTATCGATCACCAAGGCGCAGGTGGAGAGCAGTCCATCGTTCGACTCCGACAAGCCGGTGTCGCGGCAGAACGAGGAAGAGGTGATGGGTTACTACGGCTACCCGTACTACTGGGGTGGCGGTGGCCTGTGGGGCGAAGGGCTGTATCCGTACGCGATGGCGCCGGGCTATGGCGGCTCCGGTGTCGACCGTGTGGAGCGCGAGCGGGAAATGGAAGTCTACTTGCGCGATGAACGGGCTCGGCATCGTAATGACGACCCGCATCTGCGCAGCTGCAATGCGGTCGGCAAGTACCACATCGAAGCCAGCGACGGTGACATCGGCCACGTGTCCGGCTTTCTGGTCGACGACGAGACCTGGGCGATTCGCTATCTGATCGTCGACACCAGCAACTGGTGGCTCGGTCACAAGGTGCTGATCGCGCCGCTGTGGATCAAGGACGTGCGCTGGGCCGATGCCATGGTGTCCGTCGATCTCAGCCGCGAGTCGATCAAGAAGGCGCCGGCCTATGACGCCAGCAGCGACTGGGGCCGCAATCAGGAGCTGGATCTGTACCGTCACTACGGGCGCAGCGGCTACTGGGCCGGCAGCACCGTGGTTGAAACCGAAAGCTGACGGCGTCGGATCTATCCAATCCAGTACCTGATGGCGGCCGTCGAACGGCCGCCATCAGATGCTGCTGACAATGCTGCCATCCACTGCTGGCGCTCGCTCCCGGAACGACTCCACTTGCGGCTAGGCCGGAGCGTCGATCGATTCGATGCGCACCAGTTTCCTGTTGACGAACTCCTGGATGCCGTCGCGCGACAGCTCGCGTCCATAGCCGGAGTTGTTGATGCCGCCGAACGGCAGGTCGGCCGCAGTCCAGGTCGGGTGATTGATGAAGACCATGCCGGAATCGATATGGCGAGCCAGATGACGGCCGCGAGCGATGTCGCGCGTGAACACGCTGGCGCCCAGGCCGAAGTCCGAATCATTGGCGAGCGCCACCGCTTCTTCCTCGTCGCGAACGGTGAACACCAGTGCGACCGGCCCGAAGAATTCTTCGCGATACGCCGGGTTTGACGGCGCGATGTTGCTGAGGATCGTCGGCTGCATGAACACACCCGGCCGGTCGATGCGCTGGCCGCCCATCACCCGTGTGGCGCCGGCCGCCACGGCGCGCTGGACCTGATCGAGCAGCGTCTTCAGTGCCGATTCGGTGGACAGCGGGCCGAGGGTCGTGGCCGGGTCCATCGGGTCGCCGGGCTTCAGTGCCGACAGCGCGGCCCGAAACTGCTTCAGGAAGGGCTTTGCAATCGTGTCGACGAGAATGAAGCGCTTGGCCGCCACGCAGCACTGCCCGGTGTTGTTCATCTTCGCCCAGACCGCCCACTGGACAGTCTTTTCGAGATCGGCATCGTCAAGCACGATGAAGGCATCACTGCCGCCCAGTTCCATCGTCGACTTCTTGAGGTTCTGCCCGGCTCGGGCCGCGACGCGCTTGCCGGCCTCGACGCTGCCGGTCAGCGCCACACCCTTGATGCGGGGATCGTCGATCACGCGATCGACCTGCGCATACGAGATCAGCAGGTTGGTATAGGCGCCAGCCGGAGCGCCGGCATCAAGCCACAACTGCTCGAAGGCCGTCGCGCACTGCGGCACGCAGCCAGCGTGCTTGACCATCACCACATTGCCCGCCATCAGATTCGGTGCCGCGAAGCGGGCCAGCTGGTAGTACGGGAAACTCCACGGCTGAACGCCGAACAGCACGCCGAGTGGACTGCTCTGCACCTCGGCTTCGCCGGACGATGGCACCAGCGCTTCGGTGGCCAGGAACCGCGCGGCATGGCGGGCGTAGTAGTCGAGGATGTCGGCGCTCAGCCGCACTTCGCCGCGCGCCTGATCGATCAGCTTGCCCATTTCGAGCGTCACCAGTTTCGCCAGTTCGTCGACGCGTGCGTGCATCAAGCGGGCGGCACCGGCGACCACGACGGCGCGCTCGACAAAGCTTTTCCGGCGCCAGGTCTCGAAGCAGTTCGACGCCGTGGCGATGGCGGCTTGTAGTTCGCGATCGGTGAACGCCACGAAGGTCTTGAGTACCGCGCCGTCGTACGGATTGACGCTTTGGTAGCTCACGGAATCACGCCTCGCTCTGTGGCGGCGATGTCGCCAAGGCGTGTCAGGTCGAACAGGTCGATCATCGGTCGGTGCTCCACGGGTGCAGGCGCAAGGGCCTGAGGTCGGAAAGGGGCACCGTCGACGCTAGGCGTCCGGCCTGCGGCCGTCCGTCTCTCAGCACACTTTGCGAAGCGCGACCGGTCTCAGCCAGCCAGCCGGACCAGCACCACGCCGACGGCGGCGATGTGCGCCAGCGTGATCAGCACCGACACGCCGTGCAGCACTGCGAACTGCCGGCGATCACCGCGATCGGTGGCGCGGTTGATCGCCGGCATCAGCGCCTGACGGGTCGGCACCGTCGTCGCGGCGATCACCGCCAGCAGCACGACGGATCGCTGATCGCCGCCGGCCAGCATCAGCAGCAAGGCCGCCAGCGCCGCCGTGCCGATGACGAACAGATAGAACGGCGGAAAGGCCTTGCGGATCAGCGTCCGCGCCTCGGCCACCGGCATCACCTTGAACAGGAAGGCGGCAAAGCCCGCCGCGAACAGCAGCATGCCGCCGAACAGCCATGCGCTGACCAGCAATGCAGCCGGTCGTGCCAGATCGATGATCACTTGAGCAATGTCTCGTGTAGTTGTTGAACGGGGCAGCCGGCGCTAGATGTAGCGGCACAGCAGCACGGCCTGCGCCGATCCCTGGCTGACCAGCCACAGCCAGCCCTTCAGCAGCGCACCCGGCCGGTGGTCCCAGCGCGATCCGGCGTCGTCCCGGTGCGCGACCTCATCGGCCTGACAGCCGACCAGCAGCGGGCGCAGCTGCTGCAGCGGACCGGCTTCGGCGCTGCTCGGCGCCTGTGCGAGATGCCGGTCGATCTGCTCGATCTGCGCCGCGTAGTGGCGATCGACGAAGGTTTCCACCGCTTCGATCGTCGCGTAGACGGCGCGCGGGCCGAAGCAGGCCGGCAGTGCACCGGTCAGCCAGCCCGACAGCCGCCACAGCGGCAGCAGCGCGCTGCGCGAGCGCTTCGGCACCACGGTCTCGATCAGCCCGAGGTGCCGCTGTTCGGTGTCGAGATGGTGGCGAGCGAACGCGCGCAGTTCCGGATCCCGGGCAACGGCCAGCACCCCGCGGTAGATCATCACCGCGCCGGTTTCGCCGGCGTGGTCGGTGCGCAGTTCGCGCTGCAGCGCACGCGGCAATGCCGCCGCGACGGCCGAACCGGATCGGCCTCGCCACAGCGGGCGGACAACCAGAAAGACCGTGTACAGCACGTCGAGCACCGGCAGCATGCCGGGCAGGCGCGCCAGCTTCGCCAGCCAGCGCCAGCGCGGCAGATGCGACCAGATTTCCGCGAACGCCGCGGCCCCCTGCAGCAGCGTGCCGTCGGCACGGCGAACGTGCATTCGGGCCAGCGCCGTTGCGGCATCCAGATCCGGTCCCAGGTCGGCGGCGCTGCCGGCATGGGCATCGACCCAGCGCAGCGATTCGCCGCCTTCGGTCCGCTGATAGCTGGCGATTTCGGCACGGCACAGCGGGCAGCCGCCGTCGTAGTAGACGCACAGGGCGTCGGCCGCCGCTGCGGGTTGCGCTGTGGCGGGTGGCGTCAGGTGTTCGGGCATCGAGGACATGGCGAGGTCGGCAAGGTGGCGTGTCAAGGGCTTGGCTGAGCCGTATGACAACGCGAATGCGCCGATGTCACCGATGTTCGACAGATTTCGGATCGCGGATCGCAGTGGCGAGCCGGTACTGCGGGAGGACCCTGCTGGTGTCCGGCGTCACGGACCGGTGTCCGGACCCGTTCTGCCGATTCGGCACCGGGTATGCCTGACTGCGCGAGGGCAGGGCATGGCGGTCGCCATCGAACGGCGAGGGTGACGCCCAACGAACTTCCCCCGCTGACGCGGCGCGTGCAGCGGGGGAAGCAAGGGCCGATCTGAAGCGAGTCGGATCGGCCGACATCTCACATCCTTAGCCGCGCACGCAGGCGGCAACCGTTGCCGGCACGTCGACGACCGCGCCATTCAGCTTCAGCGTCAGCGGCGCAAAGCCGGTGGTCTTGCCGATGGTCTTCGTCGTCGCCAGGATCGTCGGGTTGAACGACGCGCCGAGCAGCGCCTGCACATCGGCGAGCTTCGCGCCGTTGCCGGTGCCGGTGGCGATCAGGTACGAGACGGCGATGACCGGATAGGTCGCGAAGTCCTGCGCGGCCTTCTTGGTCGCGATGACCGGCGGCTGGGCGTAGTCGTTCGGCAGCACGGTCAGAAGGCAGCCCGGCACCGCCGAGGCATTCTGGCCGGTGACGTCGAGCACGGTCGGACGACCGTTGGCGTCATTGGCGCCGAGCACCTTGTCCAGCGACACGTTCAGTTCCAGACCGGTCGCCTTCTTGGCCAGCAGGTTCTTCGACGGGCTCAGCTTGTTGTAGACCACGGCCGGGCAGGTGTACTTGACGGCCTTGGTCGGCGATGCCACGAACACCTTGCCGCTGCCAACGCAGGTCACATCGTCGCCGCCCGGCGGAATCACGCCCGGGGTGCCCTTGGCCAGATCCTTCGAGCGCGACACCGTCGCGAACTTCAGGCTGTCACCACCTTCGCGCTTCGAGCGGCTGACCGTGTCGGCCACGTCGGCGTAGCCGATCGCGCCGTCGGTCGCGGCAACCGCCGTCACGACGCCGCCGTTGCCCGAAACCGCCAGCGAACCGGCCGGCAGCGTGGCGCCGGTCGGCAGGCCGCCCGAGAACACGTTGACCGTCTTGAAGCCGGTGACGGCGGTGTCGCCCGGTGCATTCAGGCCCGGGCAGGCAGCCGACAGGAAGTTCGTGAAGCTGAACGTCGTGCCCGAGCTGTCCGAACGCGTGATGACCTTGATCGGCTTGGAAGCGATCGTGACCTTCGGCGTGCTGGTCAGCTGGCTCCAGTCGGTGATCGAGCCGGAGAAGATGCCGCAGATGTCCGAACGGGTCAGGTTGACCTGCTTCTTGCCGACAGCCGCGTTGTTGTAGACCACCGCGACGCTGCCGACGACGGCCGGAATCTGCACCTGCTGGCTGTACAGCTCGCCGTAGTTCTGCGCCGGCGAACCCGCCGTGGCGTTGAAGGCATTCACGTCGGACTGCGCCAGCGGCGCATCCGAGCCGCCGAAGTCAGCCTTGCGGGTCGGCGCCGAGACGCCGGCCGGCGTGCCGGTGCCGTAGTCGCCGCACGGAGCCGAAGCGACCAGCGTGTTCTGGATGATGCCGCGGCCCACGCCCGAGCCACCCTGGCAGTACGACACGCCAACGCGGCCAGTCTTCTGGTCCGGGGTGCCGGAGGCGGCGGTGCTCTTCGCGAATTCCACGAACAGCGAAGCCTTTTCGGCAGCGTTGGAGTTGACCTTGGCGCCGGCAGCCGGCGGCAGGGTGTTCGACAGACGACGATTCGGCACGGCGTCAAGCCAGGAATCGCCAACGTAGGCGTTGATCGGGAAAGTGGCGCCGCCACCGTAAAGAATCACGGACGGCTGTTCGATCGTCGCGGCACCGGCGGCGCTGGTGAAGACCAGCGCGGCAGCGGCGATCAGTGATCTGGATGAATGAGACATGTAGCCCCCTAAACTCTAATTGACTAACGTGGAAACTTCGGAAATGACTTGCTGAACTGGAACTGCACGACGGCACCACACCGTACTCAAGCGAGCGGGCGAACCTTAGAAGTGGATCGTGTCAAGGTGATGTCAATTTGTTGACACACCACCGCTCGCAATCAGCGTCGTTTTCTTGTCGGCTTGTGGAGTGTTTCCAGCCGACGCCAGCCAACCCAGTCAATGAAGGTTGGCGGCTATCGCAAGCGACTTCAGCGCTGCATCAGGCGAAGTGGAATGTCCACGACGCAGCCGGAGGACGCCAGCACGACGCTGGACGGGCCGATGCTGATCAGTCGCAGACCATTCGGCAGCAAGTCGTCCTCGCGGAACACGGCATCGTCAATGACGATGAAGCGCTGCGCCCGGCCGGTGGCGTAAGCGACGGCAGCCGCATGCGGCAGTGGAAACGTGGCGCGGGCATCGGCCGGCAGATCCATCCACCGGACCGGATCGCCCGGCACCTTCGCTGCCGCGCAGGATCCCTGGTAGACCCCGGCACGCGTGGTCCTGACTGGTGACGGCCGTGACTCGGCGATGTCAGCAGGCGGCGGTGGGCCGGATGCCGAAATCACCGGTCCTTGCGCCGGTTCCGGATCGAGTTCATCGAGCGGCATTTCCGCTTCATCGACCGCCGCCGTCAGCGGTGCTTCGCTTGTTGATTGCACGCCGGCATCGTCCGGAACCTCGGTGATCGGCTCGTTGTAGGCGTAGGGATCTTCTTCGATGTCTTCGGCTTCGATGACGGGTGCCGCCTCGTCGCCCCCTTCATTGGCCGTGACAACGGCTGCGACATCGGCATCCGGGTTCGGCAGCGGCTCGGCAGGGCTCGACGGCGCGACAGCCGGTGACACGAACTGCGCGTCGGCGGCGTCGCCAGGCGCATCGGCGACCGATGGATCGGTCGATGGCAATGGCGCCGCCACAGGCGCAACGACGGCAGCGCGTGATGGTGGTCGCGCGATCAGATAAACGACCAGCAGGATGCCGGCAATGGCTGCGATCAGCGTCAGGACTCTATGCTTTCGGATCGACATCACAGGTCTGGACGGGCTTGCGGCGGGTGCCATTGCAACGGTCTGGGGAATGACATGTCAATGTCATCGTATTGACAAATTGTTGAGCTTTAATAACAAGGCATCGTGATGAAACGCAGATGCAGCGTGGTGAATCGCCACCCGCCGTAGCGACGGCCACAGTCGACGGTGCGAATACTCATTGTCGTCTTGGGGACTCACTGCTTGCGCATCGTCGGCCTGTCACTGGAACACCTGTCGGTGGCGCTGGCCGCGTGTGCCTGCCTTGCAGCATACAGTGCCGAACCGACTCCAGCGTCGACTCCACGCACGGTGGCAGTCCCGGTTCGCAATCAGAACTTCGACATTCTCGAAATTGCCGTCGATGGCAATACGCGTCTGAATGAAATCGAAATCCAGCTGGCAATGGAGCCATTCGTCGGCGAGGGCCGCAAGGCCTCGGATGTCGATGCGGCACGCACTGCACTCGAACAACTCTACAAGCAGCGCGGCTACAAGAGTGTTGCCGTCACCATTCCCAAGCAGACGATCAAGGATGGACTGGTCGTACTTGAAGTGGTCGAAGGCAAGGTCGGCAGTCTGGAGGTGCTCGGCAGCCGCTACACCTCGATCGACCAGATCAAGCTGGAAGTGCCGTCGCTGACCGAAGGCACGGTGCCGAACTTCGCTGAAGTCGAGAAGGAACTGAACTACGCCAATCGGCTGGCCAATCGCCGGGTCACGCCAGTGCTGGCCTTGTCGGCAACGCCGGGCACGATCGATGTCGATCTGAACGTCGATGACCAGCTGCCGTTGCGGCTGACCACCGAAGTGAACAACCGCCACGGTCGCGATACCTCGTTCATGCGCGCGGTCGTCACTGCCGGCTACGACAACCTGTTCCAGCTCGGTCACAGCGTGACCCTGAGCGTGCAGATCGCGCCATACCGGCTCGATGACGGTCGCGTCTACTACGGCTCGTACCGCATCCCGTTTGCCGATGGCAGCTGGAGCGTCACCGCGAATGCGCTGCGCACCGGCAGCAACGTGAGCGCGCTGAGCGGCGTCGATGTCAACGGCAGTGGCAAGAGCTTCGGCTTGTCGCTGAGCAAGCAGTGGCCGGCGATCGGCGGCATCTACTACCCGAGCATCGCGATCGGCGTCGACTACAAGAACTTCAACACCGTGGCCAGCGTCGGGCCCGGTGCCGAAATCCGTACCCCGGTCGAGTACGTGCCGGTCACGCTCAGCGTCACGCAGCTGCTGCGGCTGGAAGGGCAATCGTTCCAGAACGATTTCCGGCTCAGCGTGGCCTCGCCCGCAGTGGGCAGCAACAGCGCCACGATCGACCTGAACCGCTTCCAGGCACGCGGCCAGATGCTGCAGCTGCGCAACGCGATGACTTACGAGCGCCAGCTGCCGGGTGCAATCGAGCTGGGATTGCGCTTCAGCACGCAGATCACCGACCAGCCGCTGATTTCCAGCGAACAGTTCGCCGGTGGCGGCATGGACAACGTGCGCGGCTATCTGGAAGCCGAGGTGCTCGGCGATTACGGCTACTTCGCGTCGGCAGAGCTGCGCGCGCCGTCGTTGAGCGACTACGTGCCGTCGAGCCTGCTGTCGCGTGCGGTCACCCAGTTTCAGCCGTACGCGTTCTTCGACAGCGCCGATCTGAAGCTGCGCGGCCCGTTCCTCGACAACAGCAGTCCGCGCGCCAAGTACCTGTCGAGCTTCGGCTTCGGGCTGAGCTTCAAGCTGATCGACCACCTCAGCGGAACGCTGGACTGGGCCATGCCGCTGCACCGGGGCACGGTCACCGGTGACGGCGACAGCCGCCTGCTGTTCCGCATTTCCGCATCGCTCTAATCGGATCTCCAATCGCTCATGACCACGTCCTTCATCCGATCGTTGCCGGGCCGTCTGCTGGTGGCCGCATTGCTGCTGGGCTCCGCCAACGCGCAGGCCTGGTGGAATCCCGACTGGTCGTACCGCAAGGCGATCACGCTTGATGCAACCCCGGCCGGCGCTGTCCTGACCGGCGACGTCAAGGACGCCGTCGTGCTGGTGCGCCTGCATGAAGGCGTGTTCAATTTCGCCGAAGGCGGCGCCGACGGCGCGGACCTGCGCTTCATCGCCGAGGACGACAAGACCGAGCTGGCGCATCACGTCGAAAAGTACGATCCGGTCTTCAACCTCGCGTTCGTCTGGGTCCGCGTGCCGCTGCTGCCGAACGGCAAGCCGGCGCCGATCTGGCTTTACTACGGCAATGCCAAGGCAACGGTGCCGGTCGAAAGCAAGAACAGCTATCCAGCCGAGCAGTTGCTGGTCTACCACTTCGGCGAGAAGGGCAGCCCGGTGCAGGACGCGACCGCGTTCGCGCATCACGCGACCACCGCCGTGTCGGCGCTCGACGAAAGCGGGCTGATCGGCAATGCCGCCCGCTTCGATGGCGCCACCAGCGTGCAGTTGCCGGCCTCGCCGAGCCTGAACCTGACTGCCGGCACCAGCTTCACCTGGTCGGCCTGGGTGCGCAGCGCGGCCGGCGTGACCGGCGTGCTGTACAGCCAGCGTGATGCCGGCGGTGCCGCGCTGCTGATCGGCCTCAACGCCGGCGTGCCTTATGTGTCGGCCAGCGATGCCGGCGGTGCGCTGACCAGCGCGCAGGCCACGGCCGCACTCGGTGCCGACGGCTGGAACCTGCTGACCATCACCGGCGGCACCGAGCTGCGCCTGCACGTCGATGGCGTGCTGGTGGCGACGCTGCCGCGGCCGACGCCGGCGATCACCGGCGCCGCCGTGCTCGGCGGTGATCTGGCAGCACCCGGCCAGCCGCTGCGCAGCGGCTTCGTTGGCGAGATCGACGAACTGCAGATCGCCAAGACCCAGCAGGATGCCAACGCGCTGCGGCTGGCCGCCGTCAACCAGGGCTCTGCCGATCGTCTGGTCAGCTTCGGTGCCGACGAAGCGCAAGCCGGCTCGGGCGGCAGCCACTTCGCGGTGATCATGGATTCGCTGACCGTCGATGCCTGGGTCTGCATGATCGTGCTCGCGCTGATGATGCTGGCCAGCTTCTACATCATGGCGCGCAAGGGTCGGCAGATCGGCGCTGCCAGCAAGGGCAACCGCCAGTTCATGGCGCTGTACCAGCAGCACGATGGCGACTTCACCACGCTGCAGCAGGCGCTGGAGCCGGCCGGCGAATCGCCGCTGAGCCGCATGTTCCGCGTCGGTCGCGACGAGGTCGGCAAGCGTGTCGCCCGGCAGCCGGGCGCAGCGCTGTCGTCGCAGTCGATCGATGCGATCCGCGCCTCGCTGCACGGCACGCTGATTCGCGAGAACCAGGAACTGAACCGGCTGATGGTGCTGCTGACCATCGCCATTTCCGGCGGTCCGTTCATTGGCCTGCTCGGCACCGTGCTCGGCGTGATGATCACCTTCGCTTCGGTGGCCGCGGCTGGCGAAGTGAACGTCAATGCGATTGCGCCCGGTATTTCGGCAGCGCTGGCCGCGACGGTGACCGGCCTGTTCGTCGCGATCCCCTCGCTGTTTGGCTACAACTACCTGCTGACGCGCGCCAAGGAATGCAGCGCCGACATGCAGGTGTTCGTCGACGAATTCGTCACCCGCGTCGCGGAGCAGTACCGCGGTGCGGACGTGTCGTCACGCAGCCACTGACGGAGCGCGCGCCATGCAAGTCCAGGACGAAAAGCCGTTCGACGACATCAACATCACGCCGATGCTGGACCTGTCGTACGTGCTGCTGGTGATCTTCATCATCATGTGCACGGCCTCGGTGCAGGGCATCAAGGTCAACCTGCCGAAGGCCAGCAGCCAGCCGGCCCTGGCCAAGCCCAAGACCGTCGCGATCACCATCACCAACGACGGCAAGATCTTCATGGATGCCGTGCCGGTGACGCTCGAGGAACTGGGCAGCCGGCTGCGCCAGAAGAAGGCCGAAGTGCCCGATCTGCCGGTCGTCGTCCGGGGCGATGGCGAAACCCAGTATCGCAACGTCGTCGACGTGCTGAGCCTGCTCGGCCAGCTCGACATCACCCAGCTGGGGCTCGTCACCCAGCGGCTGGTCCAGTAGGCACGCAAGCCCCGCCATGGCCGATACCCCGCCGCCCGGTCGCGCCGTGCGCCGCTGGCTGCCGATCGCCGGCGGCCTGCTGCTGGCCGCCATTGGCGCCTGGTGGCTGCTGTCCGGCGACGACAAGACGCGGCCACGCAAGGTGGTGCCGGCGGTCGTGCAGCTGAAGCTGATCGCACCGCCGCCTCCGCCACCTCCACCGCCGCCGCCACCGCCGCCGAAGGACGTGCCGGAGCCGGTGAAGCTGAAGACACCCGAGCTCAAGGTCGACCAATCACCGCCGGAGCCGGCGCCGCCGGGCCCTAAGTCCGAGTCCCCACCCGGACCGCCGGCCCTCGATGCCGCCGGTGAAGGCGCAGGCGATGGCTTCGGTCTGGAAGGCCGCCCCGGCGGTTCCGAGTTCGGCGGTGGCGGCGGTGGTGGCGGCGGCGGCACCGTCGCCGGCTACGTCGACGGCCAGATCCGCAACCGCATGCTCGAAGCGATGCGCAAGCGCAAGCGTCTGCGCGAGCAGAAGTCGCAGATCGACCTGGCGCTGTGGTTCACGCCGGAAGGCCGCGTCGAGCGCGTCGAAGTGCTGCGTTCCAGCGGCAAGGCCGATCTCGATCAGCTCTATGTCGACGCGGCGCGTTCGTTCGATCTCAGCGGCGTGCCGCAGATCGCCAGCGTGCCGCAGCCGCGTCGCCTGCGCCCCGGCAGCCGGGAACGCAGTGCCGACGGCTACAGCCTCAATTGACCCGCTGCACCTTTCGTCTGCCGACGCTTCTTTCGTCAACACCGCAAGCCTCATGAACGACATCCGCATCGCCACACGCAGCACCTTCCGGCTTACCGCCATTGCAGCCGGCGTTGGTCTGCTGGTCGGCCTGCCATCGGCAAGCGATGCTGCAGCCGATGACGCCCGCCGTGTCGTGGCGCAAGGCGAAGTGCTGTCGAAGATCGCGGCGGAACGCTGCCCGTCGGCGGCGTCGGACTGCATGTGGCGTTACGCCGAACTGATCTATCGCGCCAATCCGCAGGCGTTTCGCGGTTCGCCGGAACTGTTGATCGTCGGCAGCACGCTGGTGCTGCCGCCGCTGCCGCCGACCACGAGTACCGAAGCCGGCATTGCCGCGACCGCACGCGTGCGCAGCGTCAGCAATGCCGCACCAGCGCCGACGGCTCCCGCGTCGCTGCCACGGCCCGATCCGACTGTCGCAGTGGCCGCCGCTGCATCGACCGCCGTCGCCGCAGTGGCCGCAGTCAAGCCGGCGACTGCGCCGGCACCGGCTGCTGCCGCACAGGCCGAAGACGCCGATGCGCCGGTGGCCGGTCGGCTGCAGGAGCCGGAAGCCGATCCCGCTGCCAATCTGCAGACGCCGCTGCCGGTAGCCAAGCCGGCGGATGCCGTTGCCGCGCCCGTCGCAGCCCCCATTGCCGCACCGGTCGCGGCGCGTCCGCCGGTAGCTGACACGACAGCCGCTGCTGCAACGGCACCGGCCGCCACCGCTTCGGCTCCCGCTGCAGCGCCGGCGCCCGCTCCGGCACCGGCCCCGGCGGCAGCGCCGGGACGGGTACGGGTGCCGTACATCTCCGAGCTGGAGCGCAAGCGCATTCGCGACGATCTGCGCGACGAAATCCTCGAAACCGCGCGCCGCGAAAACTGGGCGCAGCCGGATGCCGTGCCGGAATGGCTGAAGCGCTTCAACCTCACTGCCGATCTGCTGGTGCGCGGCGAAGGCCAGCTGTACGAAAGCGGCAACAACAACCAGTTCTTCAACTTCCAGGCGATCAACGGCGGGCCGCCGATCAACACCACGCCGCCGGCCGCTGGCCAGCCGCTGGCGCTGCCATTCCTGAACACCACCGAAGACCGCCAGCTGCTGCGCCTGCGCGCGCGCATCGGCGCGCGCTTCACGGTGACCCAGGACCTGAGCGTCAACCTGCGGCTGGCATCCGGCAACGGTGTGTCGCCGGTCAGCACCAACCAGACGCTCGGCAACGACTTCAACAAGCTGAACATCCTGCTCGACCGCGCCTACCTGCGTTACCAGCCGGATCCGCGCCTGGTCGTCAGCCTCGGCCGAGTGCCGAATCCGTACGCCGGCGCGCTCGATCTGATCTGGGATCGCGATCTGGCCTTCGACGGTCTGAGCCTGAGCTGGTCGAACCGCGTCGGCGGCAACGACTTCCGCGTGCGCGGCGGCGGTTTTTCGGTCGAGAACACCGATCCGAACTATCCGGGCAACAGCATCAACAAGGTCGGCAGCTACGACAAATGGCTGGCGGCACTGCAGGTGGAATGGTCGCGCACGCTGAACAAGGACACCTCGCTGCACGCCGACAGCGCCGTCTACGAGTTCGTCAACATCGAAGGCGAGCTGTCATCGCCGTGCTTCGCGCCGAATGTCGATGTCACCTGCGCGACCGACAACTCGCGTCCCGGCTTCGTGCAGAAGGGCAACACGCTGTTCGGCGTCCGCGACCTGCGCCTGATCAACCCGGGCGATCCGGCGTTCCAGTACTTCGGCCTGGCGTCGAAGTTCCGGGTCGTCTCGTTCGGTGCCGGCCTTGATGTCCGCCTCGCTGGCCCGCTGCATCTGGCCGTCGATGGCGAGTTCGCGCGCAATGCCGCGTTCAGCCGCAGCCGCATCGTCGACCGCGTGCCGGTCAACAACTACGGTCCGTGCGCGCCCGGCGTCGGCACCTGCGTGCAGCAGGTCGACATCGGCCGCGATGCCTATCAGCTGCAGGTCCGCTTCGGCCATCCGGTGCTGCGCCGGTTCGGCGACTGGCAGGGCCAGGTCGGCTACCGCTATGTCGAAAGCGATGCCGTGCCGGATACCTTCACCGACTCCGATTTCCACCTCGGCGGCACCAATGCCAAGGGCTATTACGTCGGCGGTTCGTTCGGTTTCACCGACAACGCCACGATCGGCCTGCGCTACCTCAGCGCTACCGAGATCAGCGGTCCGAAGCTCGGCATCGACGTGCTGCAGATCGATGTCAGCGCCAGCTTCTTCTGATGCCGAGGAAGCCCGCGATGCGCCGACCGATCTCCCTGCTGCTGCCGCTGCTGCTCGCCGTGCCCTGCCTGGTGCAGGCGCAAGGCGCGCTCGATACCCGGCTGCGGGACCAGCTGCGCCAGACGATCCTCGAACTGCGCCAGTTACAGGACGAGAACGCCCAGCTCAAGGCCAAGGCCAATTCGGCCCCGGCGGCCCCGGCAGCGGACCCGGACACGACACAGCGCCTGAAGCGCGCGCTGGCCGAAGCGGGCCGGCTCGGCAACCAGGAAGCCGAACGGGCGCGCGAGCTTGACGAAGCCCGCAAGCAGATCGCCGAGCTGACCCGGCGTCTCGACAGCGCCGCTGCCGATGGCCGTGCCGCCCAGGCCCGCGAGCAGCGGCTCAATGCCGACCTCGCATCCGTGCGCAGCACGGTCAGCACCTGCGAAAGCCACAACGGGCAGCTTGCCGATCTTGGCCGCGAGCTGCTCGATCGCTACCACGACCGCGGCTTCACCGATGTGCTGCTCGACCGCGAGCCGCTGCTCGGCGTGCACCGCGTCCGCTTCGAAACGCTGGTGCAGACATACGAAGGACGCCTGCGCGAACAGCGCCTGCCGCCGGCCGCCAGCCCTACTTCAGCCGCTTCCGAACCTCCGACGCCATGACCGAAACCGCAGCTCCCGATGCGACCCGCGCACCCGCCCTGATCGAGCATCTGGGCATCGACGGGCTGACCGACCTGCTGCAGCGCAGCGGCTTCCGCGCCAACGCCGCCAGCGATGGCCAGCGGCCGCTGGTGCAGAGCGCGGTGCAGGGACTCGGCTTCCTGCTGGTGCCCGGCAACCCGGCGCGCGCGGCCGCCGATCGCTATGTCGACTTCAGCTTCAACTGCCTGATCAAGGTCGACCAGCGGCTGCCGCCGGCGCTGATCGATGCATGGAACGAAAGCAAGCGCTTCGGCCGCTGCTTCCAGCGCGACGGACTGCTGGTGCTGGCCTTCGACGTGATGCTGGCCGGTGGCGTGTCCGACCGCTTCCTGCTGGCGCAGTGCGAGATGTGGGATCGCCTGATGCACGACTTCATTGCCCATCTGCGCCAGACACCGGTGACGGTCGCCGACAAGCCGGTCTGACCTTTTCAGCTTCCAGGATGCCGCGCCCATGACCCGATCCCTCCGTTCGACCTCGCTGCAGACGCCGGTACCGCTGGTGCTGTCGCTGCGCGGCCGTCTTCGCTGGCTGGCGCTGCAGGGGCTGATCGGTGCGCCGGTCGGTCTTGGGCTTGGCCTGTCGGCCGTGCCGGCGGACGCGGCGGCCGGTGGCTTCGGCACGGCGCAGTGGTTCGGACAGGTTGGTGCAGCCCCGGCCGGCGGTGCCCGGCCCGGTGGCAACGGACTGCCGAGCGGTGCCGGCGATGGCCTTGGCGGCGTCACCACGCCGGACGAGGCGCGGATTCGCGCCGACCGCTCGCTGCGCGACCTGAACCGGTCGCTGGAACAGATCAACACCGCGCGGCGCGAGCAGCAGTTCGCGGCGCAGGCGGCGTTGTCGCTGAACTCTGACATTCCGGACGGTCACACCGCCGGCGGCCTGCTGGAAGTGCAGGAAGCGGTGGCCCAGCGCAGCGACGGCCAGGGCTGCCTGAATGCCGCGGCCTGCCTGTGGGTCAATGCCGAACTGCCGACGGCGACCGTCGACAACGGCCAGCACACGGTGACCGTCGAGCAGACCGACAGCAAGGCGATCCTGACCTGGGATTCGCTGCGCGTCGGCCGCAACACCACGCTGCACATCGATCAGCGCGCCGGCACGCAGAGCGACGGCCGCAACGACTGGGTAGCGCTGAACCGGGTCAAGCCGGGTGCCGAGCCGACCGTCGTTCAGGGCCAGATCAAGGCCGAAGGCACGGTCTACCTGATCAACCAGAACGGCGTGCTGTTCGGCGCCGGCAGCCAGGTCAACGTCAATTCGCTGCTGGTCTCGACTTTGCCGCTGTACCAGACCGGCGCCGTCTCAAGCCTTGCCGAAACCACGGCGGCCCAGCTCGATGCCAGCAACCGCCTGTTCCTGACCAGCGGCCTGACCTCGGTCGGTACCGATACCGCGAACGGCAGCGTGCTCGGCCTCGTCGATGCCGGCAATCTGAGCATCGAAACCGCAGCGCAGGTCGACGCCGTGCTGCCGGCCGACATCCGCATCGAGCGCGGCGCCACGATCTCGGTGAACCAGGAAGGCTTCGCGCTGCTCGCCGCGCCGAACATCCTCCAGGCCGGCCGCATCGCCGCCACCGACAGCCAAGTGGCGCTGGCCGCCGGCATCGGCGTGACCTTGACCAACAACGCCGGCGGGCGCGGCTTCTCGGTCGCCACCGGCGGCCGCATCAGCGATCGCAGCCAGGGCGGCGCCGACATCACGCCGCAGTTCGTCATCGACAACACCGGCATCATCGAATCGCTGCGCGGCAGCCTGACGATGCGTGCCACGCGGATCGATCAGGACGGCGTGCTGCTGTCCAGCACCAGCGTGTCGCGGCTCGGCAGCATCGATCTGCTGGCTCGCGATCAGGCCGGCACCTTGCGCTACGGCGCGGTGACCATCGGCCGTGGCGCGCTGACCGCCGTGCTGCCGGACGATGCCACCGCCGCCGACGACACCACCAATTCCACCGCCAGTGCGGACGCGCTGTTCCGGCCGCTCGGCATCACCATCGGCGGTGCCGCGATCACCGTCGAATCCGGCGCGCTGCTTGAAGCCCCGGGACATCGGGTATCGCTGACCGCCGTCGCCGAAAACGATGCCGCGGTGTCCGCCGCCGGTCTGCGTGACGGCGAGATCGCCGGCCGCGTCTATCTGGACAGCGACGCGGTGATCGACGTTGCCGGTCTGGCCGGCATCGAAGTGCCGCTCAGCAACGTGCTGGTGCCGGTGCCGCGTCTGGGCCTGAACGAACTGGCCGATTCGCCGCTGCAGCGCAACGGCCTGCTGTTCGGCAGCGCTGTGGTCATCGACAGCCGCCTGTCCGGCGTCCGCGACGACGGCGTGGCCTGGGTCGGCACGCCGCTGGCGAATGTCGCCGGCTATGTCGAGCAGGTGTCGCGCAGCGTCCGCGAACTGCTGTCCGACGGCGGCGACATCAGCCTGATCGGCGGCGAAGTGATCGGCCGCGAGAACTCGGTGCTGAACCTGAGCGGCGGCTACATCCACTATCTCGGCGCGCGCCTCGAAACCACGCGCCTGGTGGCGGCCAACGGTTCGGTCGTCGACATCGGCAATGCCGATCCGAACGTCCGCTATGTCGGCTTCGCCGGCCAGGCCATCGAAGCGCACCCGCGCTGGAATCTCGATCAGCGCTACGTCAATCCGCTGCTCAGCGCGCTGCTCGGCAGCCGCTACGAAGCCGACGACATCTGGGGTGGCGACGCCGGCGTGCTGACCGTTGCCGGCCAGAACGGCACTTTGCTGGCATCGACGGTCGAAGGTCGCGCTTATGCCGGCCGGCAGCAGGTGATCAGCCGCCAGCAGCCGCTGGGCGGTGGCGTCACCTTCGGCGGCAGCTACACCAGCGTGCTGTATCCGAGCACCAGCCCGGTGACCGCCGGACTCAGCTACCGGCTGGCCGAGCGCCTGCCCGGCATGCCGTTCGGCGATGGCTTTGGCGCCGGCACGGTGCTGACACCGCGTGGTGCCGATGCCGGCAATCGCGACGACGCCGGCTGGTGGGTCACGGTGCCGGTCGCCACGCTGCGCGACGGCGGCATCAGCCGCCTGCGAGTGCTGGCCGATGTCGCCGAAGCGGTCGACCTCGGCGGCGAGATCGTTGTCGACGCCGGCACCAACGTGGCCGTGCCATCGGGCGGCAGCATCGAGCTGAGCGGCTCGCGGGTCCGCGTCGAAGGCGATCTGGTGGCGCACGGCGGCAGCATCACGTTGCAGGCCACCGGCCGCACCTACAACGTCGGCAGCACCACGGCGGCGCTGACGCCGGCCGATCAGGAAGCGCCGCGCGGCGACATCGTGATCGCCAATGGCGCAACGCTCGATGTCTCCGGCCAGTTCGTCAATGACGCCGGTGCGGCGGCCGACGCCGTCCACGGCGACGCCTGGATCAACGGCGGCAGCATCCGCGCGACCACGCTGCAAAGCTCGCGCACCTCCAGCCTCGGCGTCGACAGCAATGCCGACGAAGTGACCGACGTCATCGATCTGACCGGCTCGATCGTGCTCGAAGCCGGATCGACGCTCGATGCCAGCGCCGGTACCTGGCTGCGCCCGGATGGTCAGCTGCAGCGCGAGTTCAACGAGTTCGTCAACGGCCGAGGCGGCGGCATCCAGATCGGCTTGCGGCCGATCGGCCTGCAGCAGGGCGATGTCAACGGCGTGACCGTCGGCAACGGCGGCAGCATCGCGCTGCGCACCTATGTCGCGCCGCAGGTGCCGTTCGGCCGTGATCCGCTGCTGGCGCTGCCGACCGTGCTGCCATCCAGCGCCGGCGGCCTGCTGCTCGACGGCCAGCTGATCGGCTTCGGCTTCAACCGTGGCGCCAGCCTGCTGCTGCGTGCGGCCGAGTTCCAGATTGGCGGCAGCCTTGCGGCCGACCGGACCTGGGCCACGCTGCTGGCGCCATCGCTGTTCACCGACAACGGCTTCGGCAGCTTCGAACTGCAGTCGCTGTACGACGCTCGCATCGCAGCCGACACCGATGTACGGCTGCAGAAGCGCAGCTTCATGCCGATGGCCGGCAGCGATGGTCGCTTGCAGCTGTACAGCGCGGCGACCGGCACCTCGCTGGCGGCGCTGCGCAGCAGCGGCGCCGTGACCCTCGGCGTGCTCGACGATTTCCGTCGCCAGCCGGTCGATCTGACCATTTACGCCGGTGAATACCTGACCTGGGGCCAGCGCGATGCGCTGGACCCGAACCGCATCCAGGCGCCGGATCTCGCGGCTTTCGGCATCAGCGGCGCGCTGACCGTCGAATCCGGCGCGCGCGTGCTCGGCGATCCGGGGGCGGCGCTGCACTTCGGCTCGCTGAACCAGCTGACCGTGCTCGGCAGCCTGATCGCCCGTGGCGGCTCGGTGAGCTTGAGCATCGACACGGCGCGCGGCGGCTATGCGCAGAACCCCGGCTTCGTCTCCGATGGCAGCGCCTACAGCGTCGCCGGCAAGTCGATCTGGCTGGGTCCCGACAGCCTGATCGATGTCTCCGGCATTGCCGTGCTCGACCGCAGCAGTGCCGCGGCACTGGCCGGGACCGACATCGCCGGCCGCGTGCTCAATGGCGGCGAAGTCACGCTCAGTGCCGATACCGGCATGGTCATCGCGGTCAGCTGCACCGACCTCGCCGATTGCCCGGGCAGCCGTCCGGCCGTGGCCGGTGGTGCCGACAAGCCGGCGGCCAGCGATCTGCGGGCCAACCCGCAGCCGTCGTTCGGCGGCAATGACGGTGGCGGTGGCGGTGGTGGCGGCAGCGGTGGTGGCAGCGGCGGTGGCGGCAGCCCGCAGTTCCCGATCGTGCGCCAGGCGACGATCAACCTGTCCGGCACCACGGCAACCGTTGGCGTGCTGTTCCCGTGCACGCGGCTGCCGCTTGGCACCGAACTGTTCAGCGATGCCGGCAGCCTGCGCATCGGCGCGGCAACCGGCCTGTACTTCGATGCCCGGATCCTGGCCGACGGTGGCAGCGATCTGGCGCGCGGCGGCACGCTGACCATCACCCCGCTGACCGGCGCCCTGCGCGGCAGCAACGGCTTCGAAGGCGCCACGCGTCTGCAGCTGTCGGCACTTCCGGCCGAACTGCCGACCCGGCTGAAGATTCCCGGCCAGGCACTGAATGCCGATCCGGCCGTGCGGCCCGATGGCGTGATCCGCTTCGGCGTGTCGGTGCTCGAGGATTCGGGCATCGACAACTTGATCCTCGGCAGCAATCCGAAGCTGATCGCCGACAACGATCCGGTGGCGATCGATTTCATCGACAGCCTCGACATCAGTGTCGGCCGCTCGATCAGCCTCAACACGCTGCATCTGAACGCCAAGCCGCTGAACGCCGACGGCACGGCCAGCGAGGCCGCGCTGGAAATCAGGCTGAGCGCGCCGTACGTGTCGCTGCACGGCTATCGCCTTGGCGGCATCTACGAGGAAACCGCGAACTGGCTGCCGACCAAGGGCGATGCGCGTCTGTTCGTCGATGCCACGGCGATCGACATCGGCGGCCACATCGCGCTGGACGGCTACCGCAAGGTCGACATGTTTGCGCGCGAAGACGTGCGCTTCGTGACGCCGCCGATCTACAGCAACATCGTCGGCAACAGCCTGCGCTACGAGCAGGTGCCGGCCGTGCTGCAGGTGTCGGCGGACCTCGAGTTCTCGGCCGGTCGCCTGTATCCGGCAACCGGCAACAGCGCCTACATCATCGCCAACAACGCGTCGCTGTTCGGCACCGGGCGGTC
This sequence comes from Gammaproteobacteria bacterium, assembly GCA_026398875.1. GTDB lineage: Bacteria > Pseudomonadota > Gammaproteobacteria > Nevskiales > Nevskiaceae > Nevskia. Next base: position 197,050 of record JAPLSB010000021.1, read on the forward strand.
GACGGCCGCCGTCAGCTTCAAGCTGGCCGCCGGTGCCCGTGCCACGCCGATGTCGGTCGGTGGCCGGCTGGTGGTGATGGCCGACGAGATCCGCCAGGACGGCGCGCTGTACGCGCCGGGCGGCCAGATCTATCTCGGCCTTGCCAAGGACGCCGACGACTTCAGCAACTTCGCGCTGCTGCAGTACCCGACCGGTGGCGGTGACACCGGCTTCCTGCTGCCGGTGCCGACCCGCAAGGTCACGCTCGGCAACAACAGCCTGACGTCGGTCTCGCTGGACGGGCTGACCGTGCCGTACGGCCGCACGCTCGACGGCCAGAACCTGTTCTTCAACGGCACCGGCAACCGTGACGCGCGGATCGACGAACTGCTGCAGTCGCCGGAGAAGGTCATCGGCATCACCGGTGCCGACGTCAAGCTGGAGACCACGGCCCGCGTCGATCTGAAGGGCGGTGGCGATCTGATCGCTTCCGAGTGGATTGCCGGCACCGGCGGCTCCCGCGATTTTCTGTCCAGCGAGAACATCCGCTTCGTCAACGGCGTGGCGACCCCGGTACCGCTGTACGACGACGGCCGTGCGGTCTACGCGATCGTGCCCGGCTACGGCGGGCTGGCCCCGTTCGATCCGGAGTTCCTGTCCGATCCGCTGATCGGCCAGTCGGTGTACCTGAACGGCGCACCGGGCCTCGCCGCCGGCACCTACGTGCTGCTGCCGGCCGCCTACGCCTTGCTGCCCGGCGCCTATCGCGTCGTGCAGGACACGCGCGTGCTGGCGATCGACGCGCTGACCGATTTCACGCCGGGGGTGCTGGCCGATGGCACGCTGCAGACCACCGGCTACTTCAGCGACACGCTGACCGGCGCTCGCGATTCGCGCAGCACGGTGTTCCAGGTGCAGTCGGCGCCGGTCTGGCAGCAGTACTCGGAATACGCGCTCACCAGCCTCAACGATTACTTCAGCGATCGCGCCGCAGCCGAGAAAACGCTGCTGCGGGCACCGGGTGATGCCGGCAAGCTGGCGCTGCTGGCCGGCGAATCGCTGGCGCTGGACGGCCGCATCATTTCCGGCGCGCCGATCGGCCGCGCCGGTGCCGAACTGCAGATCGCCGCACCGCGCCTGCAGGTGATCAGCGGCAACGCCACCGCCACCGAAGGCTACGTGACCTTGAGCGCGGAACGCCTCAATGCGGTCGGCGCCTCGCGCATCGTGCTCGGTGCCACCAGCATCGATTTCGCTGGCGTCATCGAAAGCTTCAGCGTCATCGCCAACGACATCGACATCGCCACCCTCGGCACCGCGCTGCAGGCCGGCGAGATCGTCCTGGCCGCCAATCAGCCGACGGCGGACAACGGCATCGTCGTTCGCGCCGGTGCCGGCCTGCAGGCGGTGGGTACCGCGACCGGCCGCGACGGCCGCCTGATCACCATCGGCTCGCTGCCGAGCAGCTTCGACGAGGAAACCGGCGAGCCGCTCGATGCGGTCAGCGGTGACGGCGCGTTCCTGCAGGTGTCGGTCAACAACGCCAACGTGCCGAGTCGCGACTACGTGCCCGGCCAGCAGTACCTCGATGTCGACGGGGTGGCCCGCACCGTGCCCGGCAGCCGCCTCGGCAGCTTGCGGATCGGCGACGGCGCGCGGCTGACCGCGCCCGGCTCGCTGACGCTGGAAGCCTCCGGCGTGATCAGCCTCGCTTCGACTGCACAGCTCGACAGCCAGGTGCTGACCCTGGCGCTGCCGCGCATCGTGGTCGGCAATGCCACGGGCAGCAGTGGCGCCAGCGAAGCGCCGGCGCTGCGGCTCGGCGGCGCGATCCTCGACGAGATCGCCACGATCGGTTCGGTCAGCCTGATCGGCGGCGAATCGATCCGCTTCGACGGCAACAGCCGCCTGCGCGCCGATCGCGAACTGGTGCTCGACACCGGCCTGCTGATCGGTGGCAGCGGCGATGCCGTGCTGGTCGCCGATGCGATCCGCTTCGTCAACACCGAAGACTCCGAACCGCTGGCCGCCGCCGCCATTGGCAGCGGCAGCCTGCGCGCCGAAGCCGATCGCGTGCTGTTCTCGAACAGCCGCGAATTCGCCGCGCTGCAGCTGACCAGCAACCAGGTGTTCTCCGGCTTTGGCCGGATCGACCTTGGCGCCCGCCAGGCGATCGTCGCCGACGGCGACGGCCGCATCGATTTCGGCAGCGCCGCGCTGAACCTGGACACACCGCGGTTCGGCAGCCGCAGCAATGCCGATCTGCGCCTGACCACGCTCGGTCAGCTGGCCGCAGTGAATTCCGCCGGCAGCGCCGGCACGCCGCTGGCGGCGGGCCTTGGCGCGCGCATCGCCATCGAAGCCGCGGCGATCGACTGGAATACCGCGCTCGACGCGCGCAGCGGCCAGATCCGTCTGACCGCAACCGGCGGCGATCTGCAGCTAGGCAGTGCCGCGCGGCTCGATGCCTCCGGCAGCGTCCGCAGCCTGTTCGATGCCACGGTCGCCACGGCTGGCGGCAGCATTCGGCTGGAAGCCGCCGAAGGCGATATCGCACTCGCTGACGGCGCCACGCTCGATGTTTCCGCACCGCTGATTCCGGCGGCGGCGACCGGCGCGGTCAAGGTCGATGCCGGCCGCATCGACCTGCTGGCCACGCGCGGCGACATCGCCATCGATGGCCAGCTGCTCGGCCGCCAGCGCGGCAGCGGCGAACGCGCCGAACTGGCGATCGACAGCGGTGGTGCCGTCGACCTCGACCGTCTGGCCACACAGATTGCCGACGGCGGCATCGACGGCCGTCTCGACGTTCACAGCCGCACCGGCAATCTGCTGCTGTCCGATGGCGCAGTCCTGCAGGCGCAGGCCGTGCATCTGGTCGCCGACAGCCGCGCCGACGGCGAAGGCGTGGTGCGCATCGACGGCGTGATCGACGCTCGCGGCGCAGCGGGTGGCGAGATCCTGCTGACCGGTAAGCGCGGCGTGCAGCTCGGCGGCAGCCTGCTGGCCAGCGGCAGCGCGGCCGACCAGCGCGGCGGTCGCGTCGAACTGGCCGTCGGCAGCGCCAGCGACGGCAGCTTCAACGCGCAGTTCGGCTATCAGAACGTGCTGCGCGATGGCGCCGCGGCGATCTCGCTGGACAGCGGCGCGCTGATCGATGTCAGCGGCGGCACGGCGTCCGGCCACAGCGGTGGCAGCCTGCTGCTGCGCACGCCGCTGCTCGCCGATGGCGGCATTCGTCTCGACATCGCGCTGGGCTTCCAGCTGCTCGGCACCGCGCAGCCGACCATCGAGGCCTATGCCCGCTGGGATGCCGCCGATGCGATCGGCAGCACGCCGCATTTCGACGGCGTGCTCGATCCGGGCGGCGCCAGCGGCGTTGCCGGCCGCGCCAGCTTCGTCACCGACACGCTCTCTGCGTTCATCCGCAATCCGGGCTTCACGTTCACGGCAAGCCTGCCGGCTGAACAGGGCTGGCGCAGCCGGGTCGGCATCGATCTGGTCAACAGCAGCGCCGACATCAATGGCGGCGCGATCACCGTGGCCAGCGCCTGGAATCTGGCCGCTGGCACCTTGGGCCCCGACGGCCGTCCGCAGCTGCTGCTGCGTACCGGCGATGTCGCCCCGGCGATCAGCCTGCGCGCGGTCGGCGATGTCCGGCTCAACGCCAGCCTGAGCGATGGCTTCTTCCAGTTCGTCAATCCGTTCAGCACCACGGTCGGCATCGACAACCGCGTATCGCCCGGCGGCATCACCGGCAACCCGCTGCCGCTGCACACCGCCTCGCTACTCGGCTTGGTCGCCGGCAGCGATGGCCAGCTGCGCCCCTACGATTCCAGCTCGTTCCGGCTGGTCGCCGGTGCCGATACCGACAGCGCCGATCCGCTGGCGCTGCAGGACCGCTTCCGCGCGTCCGCCGATGTGCTGATCGCCGGTCAGACCCGTGCGCAGTCGACGGTGCAGCGGGAGCTGAACTTCGTGATGCCGACCTTGCTGCGCACTGGCGTCGGCCGCATCGACATCGCCGCCACCGGTGACCTGCAGCTGCTCGATGCCGCTGCGCCGGGCGTGATCTACACGGCCGGCCATGCCGGCGTGCCGATCGGCGGGCTGCCGGTTGCAACCCGTCTGCCGCAAGTCGCGGGCGGGCAGGCCCCGGTGATCGACAGCGGTGTCGCCACGCCGACCGGCGCTGGCGATCTGACCATTCGCACCGGCGGCGACATCGTCGGCATCACCCAGGTCGTCGATGTCGACGGCAGCCGCACCGGCAGCGCCGGCACCGACCTGACGCAGTACTGGTGGCCATGGCTGCAAGGCAGCTGCCTGGTCAGCACCGAGGGCTGCAATGCCGCGGCGCGCTCGTCGCTGAACTTCGGCATGTTTGCGCAGGGCGTGATGAGCGCCGGCGGCAATGTCGATATCGCCGCGGGCGGCAGCATCCGCGAACTGTCGGTGTCGCTGCCGACCACGTTCCGCATCATTCCCCCGGCGAATCCGAACGATGATCCGACCGTCGTGCGCTTCGGCGGCGGCAATCTGCGGCTGCGCGCCGGCGATGACTGGCTGGGCGGCTCGGCGTTCGTCGCCAATGGCGATGCCAGCCTGCGCGCCGGCGGCCGCATCGGCGCCGGCAGCGGCGACGCGCCGGTGATCGGCCTGCAGGACGCAACGGTGTCGGTGGTGGCTGGCCGCGCGCTGATTCTGGGCGGCGCGTTCAACCCGTCTTACCTGTTCCAGAACTTCGATTCGCAGGCCTACAGCACCGACTCCGCGATCAACGTTCAGGCGATCAGCGGCAACCTGACCTTCGGCAGCCTGCAGAGCACGCCGGGTGCCGCCTACGGCAGCAATCTCGATGCCGGCAACGGTGCCGTGGTGCAGGACGGCCTGCCGTACCTGCTGCCGTCGACCGTGCGGCTGACCGCCGGTCAGGGCTCGATGCGCGTGCTGCGCTCCGGCGAACTGTTCCCGTCGCCGCTCGGCCAGCTGAGCCTGCTGGCGCAGGGTGACGTGACGCTGTCCGATCAGGCCAACAACCGCTTCCTCGGGCTGATCGACGCACCGCTGGCGGTGCTGCCGTCGGTGTTCAATCCGCTGACCAACGCATCGGTGCAGCCGAGCTTCATCCGCTTCGGCCTGCAGTCGGAACTGCGGCTGCACAGCCCGGACGCGCTGCACAAGCTGGACCGCGAACCGCTGCGCATCTACAGCGAACGCGGCGATCTGATCGATGGCAACCCGCGCAACAACTTCGGCGGCGCACTGCGCATCGCCAGCACCAAGGCGGCGCAGATCCAGGCCGGCCGCGACATCGTCAACCTGCATTTCAGCGGCCAGAACCTGTACCGCAGCGACATCACGCTGATCTCGGCCGGACGCGACATCTACGAGCCGCGACTGGAGCAGGGGCAGTCGATTCCGACGCTCGAACTCGGCGGCCCCGGCACGCTGACCTTGAAGGCCGGCCGCGACATCGGCCCGCTGACCTCGGCCAACGAAGCGCGCGCGCTGGGCTACCTGACCATCAACGGACCGCAGTACCCGGGCATCCGCACGATCGGCAATCTGGCCAACGCCTACCTGCCGCGCGAAGGCGCCAACATCGACATCCGCTACGGCATCGCCGGTGGCATCAAGGTCGATACCTTCGCCGACACCTACATCAACCCGGCCGTGTTGCACGACCCGCTGAATCCGGCCGATCCGCTCGGCACGCCGGACTACAGCGCGAAGCTGGTCGCCTTCGTTCGTCAGGTGCTGATCGACGATGCCGCACGCAGCGGCCAGCCGGCCGGTGCGTTCGACACGCTGACGCCGGACGCCGCGTGGTCGGTGTTCCAGACGCTGGCACCGGTGCAGCGCGAGCAGCTGGTCAGTGCCGTGTTCCTCGATCTGCTCGATCAGGTCGGTCTCGACTACAACGGCACCCGCCGCACCGTCGTCGACCGCGCGCATCCGGACGGCGTGAAGTACTCGGTCGACAACATCCGCTTCCTTGGCCAGTACGGTCGTGGCTACGAGGCGATCGAAGCACTGTTCCCGGCCGCTGCCGGTTACACCGAGAACGCGCTCGACGGCAGCCGCAACGGCGCGATCAGCAAGCGCCGCACCGGCGAGCTGGACGTGCGTGGCAGCACCGTGCAGACGCAGTTCGGCGGCGATGTGTCGATCCTTGGACCGGGCGGCCGCATTCTCGTCGGCAGCGCGTCGGCACCGCCGTTCGCACCGGAAACGGCGACCACCGCCGCCGTCGGTCCGAACTCGCAGGGTCTGCTGACCTTGCAGGGCGGCTCGATCCGGGTATTCGCCGACGACAGCGTGCTGCTGGCGCAAAGCCGCATCTTCACGCAGCAGGGTGGCGACATCCTGATCTGGAGTTCCAACGGCGACATCAACGCCGGCAAGGGCGCCAAGACCAGTTCGGAAATCCCGCCGCTGGAGACGCGCTGCAATGACGATCTGTTCTGCGTCATCGACGCCGGCTCGCAGGTCAGCGGTGCTGGTATCGGTGCGCTGCAGAGCAAGCCGGGTGCGCCATCCGGTTCGGCGAACCTGATCGCGCCGGTCGGCACGGTCGATGCCGGCGACGCCGGCATCCGGGTCGGCGGCAATCTGAACGTGGCGGCGCTGCAGGTCGCCAATGCCGACAACATCCAGGTCAGCGGCAGCAGCGTCGGCGTGCCGACGACGCAGGTCGACACCGGGACCGCCGCCGCTGCCGCGGCCGGTGCCGCCGCCGCCAGCGCCACGGCCGCACAGGTTGCCGATGCCGCCCGCGGCAACGGCGCGCCGGAGTACGAGCTGTTTGTCGAGGTGCTGGTCACCGAAAGCCCATGACGCCGATGCTGGCAGCGACGCCGTCGAACGGCGTCGCTGCTGATGTCGATATCGGCGACAAGATTCCGGCGCGTCGATTTTTCGTCAAATTGCCATGGCGGTGAAATAGAGCGCGTTTACATTGCCGGCACAAATTCAGAGACAGATCGAGAGACGAATGACAGCGCCGAATGTCATCGCAGTCTCGAAAGAATCGAGTCGGGCCATGAAGTGGGGATGGGGTATTGGATTGATACTGGGGCTGTCGCTGTCCGCGCCTTTGCGTGCGTCAGACATCGACATTCCGGGGCTGTTGCTGAACGAAACGCGAACGTTCGCCGGCAATCAGTTCTTCACTGCATTCGCCTCCGCATGGCAGGCGTATGACCCCAACGGCATCTACTCGCTGGTGATGCGCGAGCGGCCGACCGGGCGCACGGTCAGCCAGATTTCGGTGCTGCGCGATGGTGTCGTGCTGTTTCAGCGCTACATCGGCATCAGCGCCCGCGCGGCCGAGCGTGCCGGGCGGGATGCTTCGGCAGCCGTGTACCAGTCATTGATGACGTCGGAGCTGGAGCGACAGCTGATCGACCCTGATCTCGGTGCCGACGAACTTCGATGACCCGCATGATTTTCTGTTTTCGTGACTCTGGACCCTGCATGAACAAGCTGATCGTGATGATGACCCTGGCTGCGAGCGTGCTGAGCGCGCCGATCGCACAGGCCTCACCGCTGGTGTACCAACCGGTCAATCCATCATTCGGCGGCAGTCCACTGAATGGATCCGTGCTGCTCAACGAAGCGCAGTCGCAGAACAACTACACCGCGCCGGTGCGCGAGCTCAGTCCGGGCGACCGGCTGGCGCGGTTTCAGGACAATCTTCAGAACGCGATTCTCAGTCGAGTCCAGTCGGCCGTGTTGTCCAAGATCATCGGCGTTGATGGCGGGCTGGTGCCCGGCATCGTCGAAACCCAGGACTACATCATCGAGGTCGTCGACAACAACCGCGGCACCGTGACGGTCACCACGACCGATCGCACCACCGGTCAAAAGAGCACGTTTGAAATCGGTAGCACCACACCACCGTAGAGCGGCACCAAGAGCCAGGCTTCAATCACTTCGTTTCACCCCGGAGAAACTCCATGTTTAGAAAGAATGCAATTGCGGTGGTGCTGGGCGCGATGTTCGCGGTTCCGGCCATTGCCGACGACACCGCTTCGGAAGCGGTCATCTACCAGTACGACCAGGCCGGCGCCACGGCGTCGATCAACCAGGTCCTCAACGAAGGCCTGCCGCAGGCTGCCGCGATCATCCAGAGCGACAGCAAGGATGGCGTCGATGACGCCAGCGACTCGCTGAACTACGCCGCCGTGATCCAGGGCGTGATCGAGACCGGCGATGGCGGCGTGGCTGTCGACGCCACCGGCCTGACCGCGACCAACGCCGGCACCGACATCCTCAGCGGCATCGTCGGCGCCAACGACTTCGCCGGCGTCGAGCTGATCCAGCCGGATGACAACTTCACCGGCGCCACGCCGTTCACCTACGAGCTGCTCGGCCAGGCGTCGAACAACTACGGCGTCATCGTGCAGGACAGCCAGTCCGAATCGCAGGCGATCATCGTGCAGTCGACCAGCGACATCGCCGACTCGATCATCCCGAACCAGAACTCGCTGCTCAGCGATTCCGGCATCCCGGCGAACGACAGCGCGACCTACGTGGCCCCGACCGCCGACGGCACCGTCGCCGCGACGTTCTTCGACGCGGTCAGCGACACCGAAGTGCTGGCCACCTTCAGCGGCGGCGAAATGCTGGTCAGCGGCCTGACCGACGTCACCGTCGGTGACGGCGTGTTCGCCGAGCCGACCACCAGCGAAGGCAACCTCGCGTTCATTCGCCAGGGCGCGCCGCTGCTGTTCAGCAACCTGAACGCCGGCACCGGCGACATCGACGTCGAAGACGATTTCGACGGCGCCGACGTCGCGCTGAACCTGGCCGCGATCATCCAGTCCTCGACCAACTCGTTCGCGCAGATCGGCCAGCAGGGCCAGCGCAACAGCTCGGTCATCCTGCAGAACGACGGCAGCAGCGCGGTTGGCAACAACGCCGCCGAATCGTTCCAGTACACCGGCGACGAAGGCGCCCCGACCGACGAGTTCTCGCTGATCGCGCAGGTCGGCGGCTTCAACATCGCGCAGACCTACCAGGCCGGCAGCTTCAACACCTCGTACGTCTACCAGACCGGCGACGGCAACGTGTCGGTGGTCGACCAGTCGGGTCTGCTCGACGGCGCGACGCAGGCGGTGGCCTTCGTCTACCAGTCGAACGCGGCTGACGGTGGCGACATCAACACCGGCAACTACGCCAGCGTCTATCAGCACCTCGTGCCGTAAGCGACAGCGACAAGCCCGTAAGCGACAAGCAGTAAACGAGCGCTCCCCCGGAATCATCCGGGGGAGCGTTTCGCCGTTCTCCTGAATTCCTCGTCAAGAAGTTTTCCATGCGCAAACTGGTCGTTGTCATCGTCATTGCCTGCGGATTCCTCAGCGCATGCGGCCCCCTGGGCACGCGACCGGAAACCACGCTGCGGCGTGCCTCGCTGGAGCCGGCCACCAATCTGACCGATGACCTGATTTCGCTGCCACGACCGAAGGGGCGCATTCCCGCTGCGGTCTACGGCTTCCGCGACCAGACCGGCCAGTACAAGCAGGCGCCGGACAGTTCGCTGTCGACCGCGGTCAGCCAGGGCGGCGCGTCGATGCTGGTCAAGGCCATGAACGATTCCGGCTGGTTCACCGCCGTCGAGCGTGAAGGCCTGCAGGACCTGCTGACCGAGCGGAAGATCCTGCGCGCGCTCGATCAGCCGGACGACAAGTCCGGCGTCAAGGGCAGCATCGGGCCCGGCACCGGCGCCGAGCTGCCATCGCTGATGCCGGCGCGCGTGCTGCTGCAGGGCGCGATCGTCGGCTACGACTTCAACGTATCCACCGGCGGCATCGGCGTGAAGTACCTCGGCATCGGCGCCGCCGAGCAGTACCGCAAGGACCAGGTCACCGTGAACCTGCGCGCGATCGACACCAGCAATGGCCGCGTGCTGCACTCGATCTCGACGACCAAGACCGTCTATTCCACGCAGATCTCGCCCGGTGTCTATCGCTTCATCGGCTTCCGCGAACTGCTGGAAGCGGAAGCCGGCTACACCTACAACGAGCCGATCCAGCTGGCGATCCAGGAAGCGATCCAGCAGGCGCTGCTGTCGGTGATCGTCGAAGGCGTGGTGCGCCGCAGCTGGGACCTTGCCGACAATCGCGACATGTCGAACCCGGTGTTCCAGCGGACGCTGGCCGAACTCAACGGCCGCCGCATCGAAGTGGCCGAACGCGCGCGCGCCGAAAACGAACGCAAGCAGGCCGAAGCCGAAGCGCTGGACGCGCAGCAGCGCCGCGCTCGCCGCGAACAGGCCGACCGCATCGTCAACGCGGCGCGCATGCCGGCGGCCAATGCCGACAGCAGCAACGACGTCGAACCGACGCGCCCGGCACCGGCCGCGCCGACGCCTGCTGCTGCCGCGCCACCCAGCGCGGTGCCCGAAGCAGCGCCCGCAGCGCCAGCCAGTCCCGCGCCGCGCCCGGCACCGGCGCCGCGCCGTCGACCGACGGCCGCGCCGCCGGCGCAGGAATCCTTCCATTCGATCGATCGCGGTGAGCCATGATCCTTCAGCGCATCCACGTCCTGTTCAGCATCGCCGGTCTTGTTGCGCTGGCGGCCGCGCTGCCGGCACAGGCGCTGCAGCCGGGCAGCGTCGCCGATGCGCAAGCGGCCCAGCACGACTGGATCACCGCCAACAATGGCCGCAGCGACCAGCAGCGTGACCTGGAAGCGCAGCTGGCCTATGTCGATCAGAACGTCAATTTCGCAATGATCGATCAGCTCGAAGGCGTCGGGAATCGTGCCGAGCTGGAACAGCGCGGCAACGGCAATCTCGGGCTGATCGCGCAGGGTTTCGGCAACGACAACAGCGCCCGGCTGGTGCAGGACGGCGACGACAACCACGCCGTCATCACCCAGGGCGGGCAGCGCAACGTGGTGACCTTGCTGAACCAGACCGGCAGCGGCAACACCGTCAAGCTGGTGCAGCAGGGCGACGACAACATCGCCACGGTCGATCAGCAGGGCAACGGCAACCAGCTCGACCTGCGCCAGCAGGACTCGTTCAACGTGGCCGACATCCGTCAGCAGGGCGGTACCGACCTGACCATTTCGCAAACCAATCCGGGCGGCAATGTCGGCGCCGTCAACAGCCTGACCGTGCGCAGCTACACCGAGCCGGGCACCGACCCGCTGATTCGCACGATGAGCTTCGACGGTCCGCAGGCGCGCGACCTGTTCCTGTGCAACGGCAGCGGCGCGTACTGCGACACGGTGCGCTGAACCAGCCCGGTCAGCGGCCGCTCTGCGAGATGTAGGCGACGTTGCCGCGGCCGCTCTGCACGATCCAGGCACTGCCGCCATTGCCGGTCTGCACGATGGTGGCCCGATTGCCGAAGCCGGTCTGATCGATCCGCGCCCGGTTGCCATCGCCGGTCTGGGTGATGCGGGCGAACTGCAGTGACTGGGCAATGCCGTCCTCGGCGTTCTGCGCCGGGTCGCTGCCGAGGTCGATGTCGGCGCTGCCGCCGACGTTCACCGTCTCGACGATTTCCGGTGCAGCCAGATCGGCACTGGCAGCCGATGCCGGCGGCGCGAATGCAGCGGCAAGCAGAAGCAGCGGTGTCGCGTGAGCAAGGCGGGCGATCAGGGTCGAGCGAGGCATGGCGGGCGTCCGATTGGAGGTGCCCCGCGATCGGCCATGAGTGCCCTTGCTTGATGGGGTGGACAGCCAATGGCTGGCCGAGCCGGACAAGCGGCCGCAGCCCGTCAAAAGTGCGACGCCGCGTGCTGATCGCTGGCCGCACGCAGCGATACCCGCGCCGGCGCGTGATCGTCATGTACGGCCGGCAGCCGCGCTTATGTCCGCTGGCGCACAGACCCGGAGGCGGCTTGAGGCCATGTTGCCGCCATGAAAAGCGCGACCCGTTCCGTCTCACCGGACCTGCTCAGGCAGATGTCCGGCCATGCCGACGACGCGCGCCCGCATGCGCCGTTGCCGCTGTTGCCCGTGCTCGATTTCGTCACGCTGATGGTGGTGGGCTACGTCAGCCTGTTGCTGTTCGAGGCGCTGTTCGCACCGTCCGGCTGGCAGGCAGCGGGCGGGATGGATGCGCAGCGCATGACCCTGACGACGGCAGCACTCGGTGCCTTCGCGCTGCACGACCGGCAGTTCGGCGCGCGGCGCCATGAAGCGGATAGCGCCGCCTGGGTTGGCCGCTTCGTGGCCCGCTTCCTGGTCCTGGTCGGCGTGCTCGGGGTCATTGCCTTTGCCGGCCGCTGGCTCGGCGATCTGCCATCGGCCTTGCTGCTGCCATGGCTGCTTGCAGCGCTTGCGATCACCTTCGCCAGCCGCGCGCTGCTGCGCTGGCAAGGTCGCGAAGCGGGTGGCCGCAACGCATCGACGCTGGCAGCAAGGCCGTCGGCCGAGGTCGATGGCCTGATTGGTGATCGCCTGGCGGTGCGAGTGCTGGCCGATCGGCCGATCACGCGTTGGAGCGCGGCATTGAAGACCGGCGTCGATCGGCTGGCCTGCGTGATCCTGCTGCTGCTGCTGGCACCGGTGATGCTGCTGATCGTGCTGGCGATCAAGATCGACAGCCCCGGCCCGGTGCTGTTCCGGCAGCGGCGCCACGGCTTCAGGAGCCGCGAGTTCGACATCTACAAGTTCCGCACGATGCAGGTGCCCGCCGCCGTGGCGGAGCAGGGTGCAGCCCTGCATCAGACCGAGCGTGACGACTGCCGGATCACACGCATCGGACGGCTGCTGCGCAAGTACAGCCTCGACGAACTGCCGCAGTTCTTCAATGTGCTCGAAGGCACGATGTCGCTGGTCGGGCCGCGTCCGCATGCCGTCGACATGCGCACCGAAAGCCGGCTCGGCGAGGAGATCGTCGACAACTACCTGCATCGCCATCGGGTCAAGCCGGGGATCACCGGCTGGTCGCAGATCCACGGCGCCCGCGGTGCCACGACGACGGTCGCCGAACTGCGGCGGCGCGTCGAGCTGGATCTGCACTACGTCGAGCACTGGTCCCCGCTGCTGGACCTGAAAATCCTGTCGCGCACCTTCCGGGCGGTGCTGCGGGCGACCAATGCCTATTGATGCCGGCACGCGCATCGACATCCGCAAACGCACGACTCCGCCCCGTTGCCGGCTGCGCAACCTGCTGCTGGCCGGTCTTGCTGCATCGTCCACGGCGCGCGGCCAGTCGCCACTGACGCCGTACGGCTCGGTGCAGGCCGAATACAACAGCAATGTCTTCAGCCTGCCGGATGCCGCGCAGGCCAGACTCGAAACCGGCGACTCGCGGCTGGCCGACGAAAGCCTGCGGCTGGTCATCGGGCTCGATGCGCGGCTGCCGCTCAGCCAGCAGACCTTGCGCGCCAAGGTCGAGGGTCGGCGCTACGACTTCCTGCATCTGAACCGCATCGACCACCACGAATACCTGATCGGCGCCGGCCTCGACTGGGATCTGGCCGGCGTGGTCGCCGGCACCGTCGATGCCCGCCAGGAACGGCGGCTGGCGCCGTTCACCGATCGGATCAGCACGACGCTGACCTTGGAACGCGAGCGCATCCTGTCGGCGACGGCGTCACTCGACATCAGCGACGACTGGCTGCTGCAGGCAGCGCTGAAAGGCCGCACGCTGGCCTCGCCGCTGCCCGACTTCCCGCGCTTTGCGCTCGATGACAACAGCGCCGATCTGGCGCTCAAGTACCGGATCGGTTCCGGCATCGATGCCGGCGTCTACGGGCGCTACGGCTTCGGCAAGTTCAACGGCGTGCCATCGGCAGGCCGCTTCGACGAGCAGAGCCTCGGCCTGGTCACCGACTACACGATCGACAGCCTGTCGCGCCTGTCCGCGCAGGCCGGCTACACGCGGCGCCAGGATCGGGGTCAGGACCCGACTGGCAATGGTGGCAACAACGGCGGCCGGTCTTCGGCAGTCACCGGCAAGCTGTCGCTGGCGCGCCAGCTGAGCGGCAAGACCGCGATCGGCGTCGATGCCTTCCGCCGGGTCAACAGCTATGTCGGCGATGCCAGCACGGTGCAGGAAACCGGTGCTGGCCTGTCGTTGAACTGGACGCCGACGGTGAAGATCGCCGTGGCCGCGAGCTACCAGTACGGCTTCAGCCGCTTCCGCCAGTCCGGCACCACGACCGACAACAGCCAGCGCCGCGACGACAGCCAGGTGGCGGCGCTGCAACTGCTGTGGCAAGCGCAAGGATGGCTGACGGTGCGGCCGTACTCGGCCTGGCAGACGCGCAGTTCAACGACGGCGCGCAACAGTTTCGACGCGCTGATCGCCGGGCTGGAACTGGGGATTCGGCTGTAGCGGAAGGCTTCTGCGTGCTGCCGTACACAGTATGCCGGCGTACATACACGCTGCCGGCAAGCGCCCAGCCTCGGGTGCATGACGCTTCCCGAACCCTGGCTGGCAGCAGCACCAACACGCCGTCTGAGTCGCGATCGAGTGGCGGTAATGGGCGACCTGCGACCGCTGCTGGACTTCCTCGCGATCCTGCTGGCGGCGTGGCTGGCGACGCGGACCCTCGTCGATGCCACGGCGATCCATCTGCTGTCGCCGGAGTTCTGGAGCGACCGCAAGCGCGCCGCGCTGGCCGTGGCCGTGCTTGGCGCTTTCATCCTTCACGATCAGGCCGTCGTGCCGTTCATCAGCGATCGACGCCGTGTCGCGCTGATGGCCGGCCACGTTGCGCGCTATCTGATGTTCGTGGCGCTGGTCATCGGCCTCGGCGTGCTGGGCGGCTTCCTGAACGGTGCTGCGCGCGACTGGCTGCTGCTGTGGTTCGCGTACGGCCTGCTGATCACCACGCTCGGCCGCGGCTGGCAGCTCGCCTGGCTGCGCCGGCAGGAGCGCAACGGCAGCATCGTCGAGACGGTTGCCGTGGTCGGCGCCGGTGCGCGCGCCGACCGGCTGATCGTGCGGCTGCGCGAAACTCTCGGTGCCAATGTCGAGATCGTCGGCGTGTTCGACGACCGCCGGGATCGCAGCGGCGATGTCGCCAACAGGGCCACCGGCTCGATTGCCGAACTGGTCAATCTCGGCAAGTCGCGCGCGCTGGACTGGGTGCTGATCACGCTGCCGGATTCGGCCGAAGCGCGGCGTTCGGCGATCGTCCAGCGTCTGAAGGCGCTGGCAGTGCCGGTGGCCATCGACGCGCCGGCAGCCGGTCTGGCGCGCGGCGAGCGGCAGCGGTCGGCGCCGACGCTCGAACCGGGGCTCGAACTGACGATCGACGATCACGATCTCGACAGCTTCGTGCCATTGGCCGCCAGCTTCGGCCAGCGCGACTACGGCTATGTCGTCACGCCCAACGCCGATCACCTGCTGCGGCTGCACCGCGAGCCGAGCTTCCGTGCGCTGTACGCCGATGCCGCCTGGGTGCTGCTCGACAGTCGCTTCATCGGCCACCTGCTGCGGCTGACCCGCGGGCTGCAACTGCCGCTGTGTACCGGCAGCGATCTGACCGCCGCGCTGTTCGCGCGGGTGATCCGGCCGGATGACCGCCTGATCGTCATCGGTGGCAGCGACGAGCAGTCGCGCCGCCTGGCTGCGCGCTACGGACTGACCGGGCTGGTCCATTTCAATCCGCCGATGGGTTTCATCCACGATCCTGCCGCCGTCGAAGCCTGTCTGGCCTTTGTCGAGGCGCACAGCCCGTTCCGCTTCTGCCTGCTGGCCGTCGGCTGCCCGCAGCAGGAAATGCTGGCGCAGCGGCTCAAGCAGCGCGGTCGCGCGCGCGGTCTGGCGCTGTGCATCGGGGCCTCGATCAACTTCCTGACCGGCGACGAACAACGCGCGCCGCGCTGGCTGCAGCGCTGCGGCCTGGAATGGTTGTTCCGGCTGCTGCGTTCGCCGCGGCGTCTGGCGCGGCGCTATCTGATCCAGGGGCCGAAGCTGTTCGCGGTGCTGGGCCGCACCGGTATCCAGCTGCGCGGCGCTGTCGAGCAAGGCAGCCACCACGTTCCGTCGGCGGGCCGTTGAAGGCTCTGCTGCGCGGCCGGCTTCAGCGCTGCATCAGCCAGGTCCGGAATACCTCGCCATAGCCATCGGTCGGTGTGCCGTCGACATCCTTGATCAGCACGTTGTCCGGCTCGGCCCAGACATTCCACGTGAAGCCGATGACGCTGAGGTCGTGGGTATCGGCCCAGTCGGTGATCGCCGCGACTAGCGGCGCGCCGATGGTGCCGGGCAGATTGCGGTCGCCGGTTTCGGTGGCGATCACCGGAATGCCGGCGTCCAGAATCCGGCGCACGTCGGCGAAAACCCCCGGCGCGTAATTCGGCCGGGCATAAGCGGTGCTGCCCCAGAGCTTCCCGAATGTCGGATACGGATGCCAGACGGCGGCCATCTGCTGCAGCGGATCGGCCGGCCGGTGTTCAAGCCAGCCACTCAGGTCCTGGCAGTACTGCAGGCTTCCGATCAGCACGACGTTGCGGGCGCCGGTCGCCCGCACCGCGTCGACCATTGCCTGATAGCTGGCGATCGCCCAGGGCTGCTTGACGTCGCGCCACTTGCCGCTGCCGCTGGTGGCCGGATAGCCGCTGAACGAGCCACCGCGGCCCTGCATCATGTACGGCCACGGGTCGCCGGAAAAATCGAAGTTCAGGAACGGTTCGTTGAACAGTTCGAACAGCACCGCCGGCTGGTTCTTGAACTGGCTGGCGACCGAGGTCCAGAACGCCAGCGAATGATCGCGATTGGCCATCTGCGTCTGCAGCATCGGGCAGGCCTTGCCCGGCGCGCTCCAGTGCAGGTCGAGAATCACGTACAGGCCGGCTGCGGTCGCCGCCGCCACCTGGGCGATCACCGCCGCGCGATAGTTGCCGCCGGGATCGGGCTTGCGGCGCAGGCCTTCGCTGTCGATGCAGTCGTGCCCGAGCCACGAGGCCTCGTTCAGCGGCAGCCGCACGGTGTTGGCGTTCCAGCGCCGGATCGCCGACCACTTTGGCCCGCCGGGCTGGCCGGCCTGTGCCCCGGAAGGATCGTTCGGGCTCCAGCCCTGGATCGCCACCGACTCGAAGCCGCTGTAGCTGACGCCACGCAGGCGCAGCGGCTGGCCGGCGGCATCGATGAAATGGCGACCCTGCACCCGCACCGACAACGCCGCTGCCGGCGGCAGCGGCGTTGTCGGGGCCGCATCGGCCGGCATCAGCAGCAGCGGCAGACCGAACAGCAGCAACAGCGTGTGCACAGGTCGCAGCATGGCGGCACCGGAAGGATCAGGAGGCGAGCCCGCTTCTAGCGCCTACGTACTGCCGTCATCTGTGCGCTGGCGTACCGATCAGGCAGCGGTCGGTGATGCCCGACTGCGCCGCCGCTTCAGCGCACCGTGAAGCTGCTGGCGGTGAATGCCGCATGCGCCGGATTGAGGATGCCGAGCGCGCCGCTGGTGGCGCCGGCCGGAATCGTGACGCGCACCTGCGTGTCGCTGATCACCACCAGGCCGGCGTTGTGGGCAGCACCGGCCCAGGCGGCATTGGCGCCGGTGAAACCGTTGCCGTTGACGGTGACCACGGTGCCGACCGGTCCGGACGCCGGCGAAAAGCTGCTGATGCCGGGCTGCGGAAAGCCGGTCGGCGCCGGTGTCGGGCTTGGCGGCGTGACCGCCTTGCTGCCAGTGATGGTCACCGTCGCGCTGCTGACCGTGCCCAGCGAGGCACCGCCGCTGACCTGGCTCAGCGTGATGACGAAGCTGCGGCTGCCGCTGTACGGCGCCGTGGTCTTCAGGCTGATGACGACGCTGCGGCTGCTGCTGTCGCCAGCGGCCCAGCGCAGGATGCCGCTGCGCGCCGTGTAGTCGCGGCCGGCGAGGGCACTGCCATCGACGGTCGCGCCGCGCACCGACACTGCGTTGCTGCTGCTGCCGCTGCGCTTGACGGTGACGGTGATCTGGCGTGTCTCCTGCGTGACGGCATAGCGATCAGTGGCCAGCGCCAGCGTCGTCGCCGATGTCGGGGGCGGCGTTGGCGTCGAGCTGCCGCCGGCCCAATGCCGCTTGAGCAGTGCCAGCTTGTCCTGGCGGACCTGCAGGTTGTCGTCGAGGATGCCGCCGGTGTCGCCGCTGTTCGGCGTGTAGCACCAGTAGAAGCTGCTGCGGATGCCCTTGCCCTGCAGGTAGTCGACCAGCGCGTTCTGCCAGGCGACATCGGCAGCACCGACACCGCCCTGGCCGTAACGGCCGCCCCATTCGCCGATCACCACCGGATGCACGGCGGCGAACTGGCCGAACAGTGTTTCCCAGTCAGCCTTCAGGTTGTTCGGGAAA
The DNA here is from genome assembly GCA_026398875.1 of Gammaproteobacteria bacterium. Taxonomy (GTDB): domain Bacteria; phylum Pseudomonadota; class Gammaproteobacteria; order Nevskiales; family Nevskiaceae; genus Nevskia. The sequence goes on from JAPLSB010000021.1 coordinate 215,294, forward strand.
TTGGCCGCCGCGAACGAGCTTTTGACGTAGACATCCGGCCCGTAGGTGTGCGGCGACAGCACCAGCTTGGCCTGCGGAATGTTCAGTGGCTGCCAGGCCTGCGGCTGGAAGTTCTCGCCCCAGTTGACCGGCACGCTGGAATTCTCGATGCCGTCGTAGTTGCCGGTAATGCCCTGCACGAAGATCAGCAGGTTCGGGTTGGCGGCCAGCACCGCCGTCGCTGCCGATTCGACCGCCGGCTTCCAGAAGTTCACCGGATCGGCGGCATTGGCGTCGCCGGTGCTCCAGCGCACCACGCCGTTCGGCTCGTTGTAGACGTCGATCGCGAAGAAGTGGCTCAGCTTCGCGTAGCGGCTGGCGACAAAGGCCAGATCGCGTCGCCAGTCGTCGGCGCTGTAGGCGCGCTTGTTGTACATCAGGCCGTAGTCGGCGGGATTCGACAGAAACCACGTCGGGTACTGGCGCTGCTTCGAGACACTGTGGAAATCCAGCATCACGTACAGGTCCTGGCGATCGGCCTCGGCCATCCACAGGTCGAGCACCTGCAGCGGCGTCTTGCCGAGCAGGTCCGGATTGCGCCCGGGATCGACATAGCTGAGCTGATCGACCGGCGTGCTGACGTACAACGTGTCCGGCACGAACGGCAGGCGCACGGCATTGAAGCCCAGCGCCTTGATCTGCGCGATCTGCTCCTTCCAGCCCATCGCCCACAGGAACTGCGGCTGCAGGATGTCGGCGTTGAAGCCGTAATGACTGATGCCGCGCACCTGCAGCTCCTGGCCGCTGGGGTCGTAAAGCTTGCCCCCCTGGGTGAAGTAACTGGCGGCCTGTGCCAGCGGGCTGGCCAGCAGGACCGACAGCAGGACGAACTGCAGGCCGCAGAAGGCCAGCAACGAACGAATCGTTTTCATGAGACACGCACTCCATGGAGGGGAGAGCGACGCTCGCGGCCTTGGCCGCGCCAGTGCTTGTGTGGGCCATTGCGGCCGCGCTGGAGGTCACCCGATGTCCCGATGGGTGCGGTGTACCACTTTAGGAATTGACGACTATCCGGATTACCGTCGATCACGGCTCAGCGGTAGCGCTCGCCGTCTGTGCGGTAGCCCACGCGCGATTTCGGAGCGCAGATCCGCGGCCGGCTGCGCGTCAGCGCCGCCAGCCGACGCTGCGGACGGGCTCAGGCGGGCAGCACGGCCTCGATCAGCCGGGCCAGCCGCTGCACTTCCGGTTCCTGGAAGATGCTGAAGTGATCGCCGTCGACGACCACCACGGTGACCCCGGCCTCGACCAGCGCCGCCCAGCCCATCTGCGGATCGATGAAGCGTCCGGATGGCTCCTGCGCGCTGCGCACCAGCAGCATCGCGCCGGCATGCGGCTGCGGCTGGTAGGCATCGACGGCCGCTTCCAGGTAGTGCAGCAGCCACTGGTCGTACTGCTGGCTGTTCAGCGCCGCGCTGCTGCCGGATGGCTCGGTGGTGTGCGCCGGCGCACCACCGGCAAGCCAGCGGCGCAGCCGGCGGACGCTGCCGCGGTTACCGATGAAGCTGCGCCAGCGGCGCTCGCTGTGCTGTGCCCGGCGCCAGTCGGCGCGGATCAGCTGCCAGCGGAACGCGTAGTCGGCCAGCCGCGCACGCGGCCACGGCAGCCGTTCGAGGTGCCGTGGCGCCCAGGTGTCGAACAGGATCAGCCGGCCGATCGCGTGGCCGGCGGCCTGCAACTGGCGCGCGACCTCGAAGGCGAGGGTGCCGGCCACGCACCAGCCGAGCAGGTGGTACGGCCCGGACGGCTGCACGCGCAGGATCAGCTCGGCATAGCCGCGGGCGATCTCGCCGAGCGTCTTCGGCAGCTCGGCCTGCGGCTGCGCCGGATCGAACAGCTGCAGCGAGATGAACGGCTGATCCGGCCCCAGATGCTTCGACAGGCCGTAGTAGATGCCGGTGTTGTTCAGCGCAATCAGCGGCTGCCGGCGGCCGCTGCCCTGCAGCCGCACCACCTGCCGGAAATCGAAGGCCCGGCTGTCGCCCTGCGCCAGCAGCGCCAGCTGGCCGGCGATCGTCGGGCGGCTGAACAGCGAGGCCAGACTGAGCCGCACGCCGAATTCGCTTTCGATCCGGGCCAGCAGTTGCACGGCGAGCAGCGAATGGCCGCCGATCTCGAAAAAGTTGGCGTCGCGGCCGATGGCGGCCGGGCCGAGCAGGCCATGCCAGAGCCGGCGCAGGCGCAGTTCGCAGCTGTCGTCGGCAAGGACCACCGGCAGCAGCGCTGGCGTGACGTCCCCGGCAGGCGCCTGCGTCGGCAGCCGGCTGCGATCGATCTTGCCGTTCGGTAGCCGCGGCAACTGCGCCAGCACGATCAGCGCGGCCGGGCACAGATAGGCCGGCAGGCATCGCCGCAGCGCCGCCTGCACGCGGTCGGTGAAACCCGGCGTAGGCGACGGCGGATCGCAGACCACGCAGGCCAGCAGCGCATCGCTGCCGCTGGCATCCGGGGCGATCAGCGCCACGCAGTCGGCGATCCCGGGCTGGGCCAGCAGTGCGGCTTCGAGATCGCCGAGTTCGATACGGAAGCCGCGCAGCTTGATCTGGCGATCGACCCGGCCGAGGAACTCGAAGCTGCCGTCATCGCGACGGCGCACCCTGTCGCCGGTGCGGTACAGCCGCGCACCGGGGCGAAACGGATCGGCGATGAAGCGCTCGCCGCTTAAGTCCGGCAGGTTCCGATAGCCGGCAGCCAGGCCGTCGCCGCCGATGTACAGCTCGCCCGGCACGCCCGGCGGCGCCAGCCCACCGTCGCGATCGAGCACGTGGAAGCGGGTGTTGGCGATCGGCGGCCCGATCGGCACCGTCGCCAGCGCACGCTCGGCCTCGCTGGCGGCGCCGACCCGCAGCGCCGACGACCAGATTGTGGTTTCGGTCGGTCCGTAGAGATTCCACAGCTCGCCGCCGCCTTCGAGCAGGCGATCGGCCAGCGGGCGGCTCAGCGCTTCGCCGCCGCACAGCATCTTGAAGCCGGGGCCGGCCTGCCAGCCGGCCGCCAGCAGCAGCTGCCAGCTGACCGGTGTCGCCTGCATCACGGTGACTCGATGGCGCGCCAGCAGCCCGCGCAGCGCATCGCCATCGGCGCAGTCCTGATCCTGCGCCAGGATCACCGTGGCGCCGACGATCAGCGGCAGGAACAGTTCGAGTGCTGCGATATCGAACGACACCGTGGTCACCGCCAGCAGCCGGTCGGCGGCATCCAGCCCCGGCTCGCGGCGCATCGACCACAGCAGGTTGCACAGCGCGCGATGGGCAATCGGCACGCCCTTCGGCCGGCCGGTCGAGCCCGAGGTGTAGATCAGGTAAGCGATGTCGTCCGGGCCCGGTGCCGACGCCGGCGCGTTGCCGCCATTGCCATCCGGCACGGCAGCGGCCATCGGCATGTCGAGCATCAGCACCGGGCCGACATCCGCCGGCAGCCGCGGCAGCAGCGCCTCGCGGCTGAGCAGCAGCGCCGGTGCCGCGTCGTCGACGATCTGCGCCAGCCGCGCCAGCGGATAGCGCGGATCGAGCGGCACATAGGCGGCACCGCTGGCCAGCACCGCCAGCAAGGCCACCAGCAGATCCGGCGAGCGTTCGAGCAGCACCGCGACCCGGCAGCCGGGGCCGATGCCGCGCACGCGCAGCTGTGCGGCCAGCGCTTCACTGGCGGCGGCCAGCGCCCGGTAGTCGAGGCTGCGCCCGGCGCAGATCAGTGCGATCGCATCCGGATGCCGCGCGGCCTGCGCTGCGAACAGCGCGCTGACCGTGTGCTGCCACGGATAGTCGGCCTCGGTGTCGTTGCCGCTGTGAAGCAGCGCCTGCCGTTCGCGGTCGTCTAGCAGCGCCAGCGCCGACAGTGCCTGGCCGGGCTGGGCGGCAATGCTGGCCAGCAGCCGCGCCAGCTGGCCGAGCAGTCGCTCGATCGTCGCTGGCGCGAACAGGTCACGGCTGAACGCGCAGGCCAGCTGCCAGCCGCGCTGGCTGTCACTGGCCGGCCGATGCAGCGTGAAGCCGAGATCGTGCGTGCTGCCGAGCGGATCGCGGCCATCGTCGGCGCGGTCGCTGGCTGTGAAATGCACCGAGTACAGCGGGTTGCGGCTCGCGTCGAGCGGCAGCGCCAGCAGCCGCTGCAACTGCGCCAGCGACACGCCGGCGTGTCGCTGCCCGTCGCGCTGCTGCCCGGCCACCCGCTGCAGCAGCGTGACGAAGCCCGGATCGCCGGACAGATCGCCGCGCAGCAGCATGCTCGCCGTCGCCGCGTCATCGAGCCGGCAGCCGATGGTGATGTCGGTTTCGCCCGAGCAGCGATGCAGCAGCAGCAGCAGCGCGGCCAGCGTGAGCGTGGCCAGCGGCACGTCGTGGCGATCGGCGAGGGCCGTCAGGCGCGCGACCAGCGGCGCGTCGATATCGACCCAGCGCAACTCCGGACGGCCGCCGTGCAACGGCGGTCGCGGATGGTCCGGATGCAGCTCGAAATGGCGCAGGCCAGCCAGCGTTCGCAGCCACCAGGCTTCGGCGTCGGCAGCCGGCAACGGGTCCGCAATGTCCGGTGGGTCCTGGTCGAGATTGCCGTCGAGCGCCGGGCTGGATGCATTCACGGTGGTCTGATCCGTCAGTGGTGAAGGGCTGCAGGCGATCCGTCGTGGTTCCCCGCTGCGCGGCGTGCCGCTCGCGCGATGGCCGTCGGGCCGAAATCCCGCAACGATCGTCAGCGCCGGCGCCGGGCTGCGTCGGTGCGCTTGCGAACAGACGTTGTCGGCCTCAGCCACTACAAACCGTGCATCGACAGCGGCCCCCGCGAGTGCATGACTTCAGTGACCAGCAGCAATGCCCCGGCAAGCGTGCGCAAGACCGCGTTTGGCGCCGCCGATGCGGCGTATGGACGCTTGGGTCAGGGCTTGCGCCGGCGCTGGCCGGCGCTGCTGCCGGGCCAGATGATCCGCCCAGCGATCCGCGCCACGATCGCCGCCGGCCTGCTGGTCACCGGTCTTGCGGCGGCCGAGCCGGCGGCTGCCTATTCGCTGGCGCTGCAGCTTGCCGCCGCACCGAGCGCCCGGGCCGCGGATGCTGGCGGCGCTGCCGCTGCCGGTGGCGCTGCGTCGGCAGCCCCTGACAGCCCGGCCGGACCGGCGCCGCGCGTGCTCGGCGTCGGCGATGCGGTGACCGTGCAGGTCTACGGCATGCCGGATCTCGACACCACGACCTATGTCGCCGACGACGGCAGCATTCCGGTGCCACTGGCTGGCAACGTCGCCGTGCTGGGCCAGTCGCCGGCGGCGGCCGCGCACAGCGTGGCCACCGCCTATCGCAAGGGCGGCTTCCTGGTCGATCCCAAGGTCACGCTGTTCCTGGTGCAGGCGCGCAGCCAGCAGGTGTCGGTGCTCGGCGCCGTGCGCTCGCCGGGACGTTTCGTCGTCGAATCGCGAACCTCGCTGCTTGACGTGCTGGCCGCGGCCGGCGGCATTGCCGAGAACGGCGCCGATGCCGTGGTGCTGTTGCGTCCGGACAAGGCCGGCAAGCTCCGGCGCTATCCGGTCGACCTCGCCGGCCTCGGCGAGGAAGGCACGCCGCTGCCGGTGCTGAGCCTGCACGGCGGCGATTCGATCTTCGTGCCGCAGGCCGCGCAGTTCTACATCAGCGGCGAAGTGAATTCGCCGGACAAGTACCGGCTGGAAACCGGCATGACCGTCGCGCAGGCGGTGTCGCGCGGCGGCGGCATCACGGCGCGCGGCAGCAGCCGCAAGGTCGAGATCCGCCGTCGCAAGCCGGATGGCAGCGTCCAGCTGATCGACGCCGGCATGGGCGATCCGGTGCGTGCCGATGACGTGATCCGCGTTCGCGAGCGGCTGTTCTGATGCTGCCCGACGAGCTTCCCCCGTTTGCCGCGCCGGACGCGGCCGGCAGCCTGCCGCCGCCCGCGGCAAGGCCGCTGATGCCGCGCGAATTCAGCCATCCCGGCCTGTCGCTGAACCAGCTGACGGTGATCCTGCTGGCTTACCGGCGACTGAGTCTGGCGATTGCCGCCGGCGTGCTGCTGACGGTGGCCGCGATCTGCGCGATCTGGCCGCGCAGCTACGAAGCCACGGCCTCGCTGATGGTCAATTTCGAGGTCAACGATCCGCTGGCCGGGCGCGAGTTTCCGGTCGGCCTGCTCGGCAGCTACATGGCCACCCAGGTCGAGCTGGCCCGCGGTTCCGAAGTGCTGCTGCGGGTCATCGACCGACTCGGGCTTGTCGACGACCGCCGCTATGCCGCCGGTTACGGCGGCGAGGCCGGCGGCCTGCGCAACTGGGTCGAAGCGCGGCTGCGTCGCGATCTGATCGTCGAGCAGGGCCGCTACGGCAGCCAGCTGATCCATGTCCGCTTTGTCGCCGCCAGTGCCGAGGAAGCGGCGCGCATCGCCAATGCCGTCGCCGATGTCTACGCCAGCCAGCAGCTGCAGCGCCTGAGCGGGCCGGCGACTGACCGCGCGACCCGCTACACCGCGCATCTGGCCGGCCTGAAGGACAAGGTCGAAGCCGCGCAGCTGCGCGTTGCCCAGTTCCGCGAACAGAGCGGGCTGATCGATTCCGATGCGCGCAACAACGTCGACCTGCAGGTGCTGTCGACGCTCGAACAGCGCCTGCTCGAAGCGCAGAACGCGCGCCGCGTCGCGGCAGCGCGAGCCGAGGGCGATCAGGCGGTCGGCAATCAGGTGCTGGCGTCGCCGATGGTGCAGTCGCTGAAGACGCAGCGGGCGCTGCAGGCGGCCAAGCTGGCCGAACTGCGCGCCACGCTGGGCCCGAACCATCCGGAGGTGCTCGAACTGCGCTCGCAGCTCGCCGCAACCCGCAGCGCGCTGGGTGCGGAGATGCAGGCCTATTCCGGCAACGCCAGTTCGGAGCTGGCCTCGGCGCAGCAGCTTGAAGCCAGTCTCGGCAAGGCCGTCGAGGAGCAGCGCGCCAGCGTCATCCGCGTGCGCCAGCTGCAGGGCGACGGCGCGCGCTTCCAGCTCGAGCTGGATTCCGCGCAGGCGGTCTACAAGCGCGCCCTCGACGGCTATGACGAGATCCGTTTCGCTGCGACCGGCGGCTACACCAATGTCAGCTTCGTCAGCCGGGCCACACCGCCACCGAAGGCGACGCGGCCGAAGATCAAGGCGGCGCTGCTGCTGGCCTGCGTGGCCGGTGCCGGGCTCGGCCTCGGCCTGCCGCTGTGCTGGGAACTGCTGCACCGCCGGGTGCGCTGCCGCGACGATGTCGAGCGCGATCTCGGCATTCCGGTGCTGGTCGAACTCGGGCCGTTGGCAGCGTTCCGGCCAGCATCGGGACGGCTGCCGGCATGAGCACGCCGCTGCCGATTGCCGCTGCCGCGCTGCCCGGCACGCCGACGCGGCCCGATGATCGCCAGCGCGAACTGCTGCCGCTTGACGGGCAGGCCAGCAGCGCGGTGCTCGATCCGGCGCGGATCGAGAAGGTGCGGCTGCTGCGCACCGAGCTGCTGATGCGCCGCGAACCCGGCGAGCGCGCCAACATGGTGGCGGTGCTCAGCCCCTGCGCCGGCGAAGGGCGCTCGCAGCTGGCGGCGGAACTGGCGATCGCTTTCGCGCAGCTGGGCCGGCCGACCTTGCTGGTCGACGCCGACCTGCGCAAGCCGCGCCAGCACCTGCTGTTCGGTGCCGATAACCTGTGCGGCCTTGGCGATGCGCTGGCCCAGGGCCGCCGGCCGCTGCTGCAGACGGTCAACGGCCTGCCTGACCTGCGCGTGCTGACGGCCGGGCCGCTGCCCGGCAATGCGCTGGAACTGCTGTCCGATCAGGGCTTCGGCGCGCTGGTCGCCGAGTGGCAGCGCAGCTACGCCTTCGTGGTCTTCGACACGCCGCCGATCTGCCGCTATGCCGACGGCCTCGCGGTGGCGACGGTGGTCGGCCGCCTGCTGTCGCTGAGCCGCGCCCGGCACACCCCGTATCGCGACAGCCGCGAAATGATCCGCCGGCTGGGGGCGACCCGGTCGCGCGTCCTCGGCGCGGTCATCAACCATTTCTGACATGGCCGCCCGCCCGGCTGCGGATGCCGGCCTGCCTGCTGCCGGACGCGCGCACTGGATACGCGACGACCGCGGCCAGTGGCTGAGCGCGGCGCTGGTCTGGCTGCTGGTGGTGCTGATGATCGTGCCGGAGGGCTTTGCCTACGACAGCCTGGCCAGCGCCGGTGCGCCGGCGTCCGGCAGCCTGATCAGCCGGCTGCTGTGGCTGGCGCTGCTGGGCATCGCCACCGTGATCCTGCTGTGGCGCGCCGCGTTCGGCTGGCTGCTGGTGAGCAGGGCCAGCGGCCTGCTGCCCGGCCTGCTGCTGGCCTTCGTGCTGCTGGTCGCGGCCAGCATCGGCTGGTCGATCGCGCCGGAAGTGACCGCACGCCGGCTGATCCGGGTGCTGAGCATCGTCGTCGTCAGCGCCGTGCCGGTGCTGATCGGCTGGCATGCGGCGCGCTTCCAGAACCTGCTGCGGCCGGTGATCACGGCGGTGCTGATCGGCTCGATCGTCTTCGGTCTCGGCTGGCCGCAGCTGGCGATCCACGAGGAAACCTCGGCCGAGCTGGCCGGCGCCTGGCGCGGTCTGGCCAATCACAAGAACGGCTTCGGCGACATTGCCTGCATCGGCCTGATTCTCTGGTGCCACGCGTGGCTGGCGCGCGAAGCCTCGGCGCTGAAGGCGCTGTCCGGCATGGCGCTGGCAGCGGCCTGCCTGCTGCTGTCGCGCAGCGCGACCTCGCTGCTGGCGACGGTGATGGCGCTGGGCTGGCTGTGGCTGCTGCTGCGCGCGCCGTGGCTGATGCGCCGCCACGCGCCGCAGCTGATCGTCGGCTTCGTGCTGCTGCTGCTGGTCTACTCGCTGGCGCTGCTGCAGCTGCTGCCGGGGCTCGACCTGCTGCTCAGCCCGATCGGTGCCATCACCGGCAAGGATCTGAGCTTCACCGGCCGCACCGAGATCTGGGCGCTGGTGTCCGAGCACATCCACCAGCGGCCGTGGTTCGGTTCCGGCTACGGCGCGTACTGGACCGGGCCGGTGATCGGCACGCCGTCGTACGCGTTCATCGAGCAGATGGCGTTCTACCCGGGTTCGGCCCACAACGGCTATCTGGAGATCGTCAACGACCTCGGTGCGGTCGGCCTGCTGCTGCTGTTCGGCTATCTGCTGGCCTATCTGCGCCAGGCGCTGCGGCTGTTGCGTTTCGACCGTCCGCAGGGTGCGCTGTATCTGGCGCTGTTCGTCCAGCAGGCGATCACCAACCTGTCGGAAAGCCGCTGGCTGAGCGCGCTCAGCGTCGATTTCGTGATCATGAGCCTGGCCACCGCCGGCCTTGCCCGGACGCTGTTCGACCTGCGCCTGCAGCACGACAGCACAGTGCCGGCGGCGCCCGACACGGACAGCGGCCCGAACCCCGACGCCTGGCTGTCGGCGCGGCCATGAGCACGCCCGCATCCGCATCCGCTGCTGGCAGCGGCGAGATCGCCTCGCTGAACGGCATCCGCGCGCTGGCGGTGAGCCTGGTGTTCCTCGCCCATGCCGGCTTCGAGCAGCTGCCCGGCGGGCTCGGCGTGACGCTGTTCTTCGTGCTCAGCGGCTATCTGATCACCACCTTGCTGCGCCGCGAATACCGGACGCAGGGCGCGATCGCGCTGCGCGCCTTCTACCTGCGCCGCCTGCTGCGGCTGATGCCGCCGCTGCTGGTGGTGGTGGCGCTGGCGGCGCTGCTGTCGTCGCTGGGGCTGGTGGCCGGCGCGTTCTCGCTGACCGGCCTGTTGTCGGTGCTGTTCTATTTCGGCAACTACCAGATCATCGCCAGCGACTTCGGCGGCATGCCGTCCGGCATCGGCGTCGTCTGGTCGCTGGCGGTCGAGGAGCACTACTACCTGCTGTATCCGCCGCTGGCGGTGCTGCTGCTGCGCAGCCGCCGGCGCGGCTTGCCAGTCGCGGTACTTGCGGCACTGTGCCTGGCGATGCTCGGCTGGCGCTGCTGGCTGCTGCTGCACGATGCCTCGCCGGCCTGGCTGATGATGGCCACCGATACCCGCGCCGACGCGATCCTGGTCGGCTGCCTGATGGCGTTCGGCTCGGACTCGCTGCTCGGTGCTGCCGCGCAGCCGGGGCATGGCCGTCGCGATCGGGCGTTGTTCGTCGGCGCCGCGCTGCTGCTGCTGGCGACGCTGGTCTGGCGCAACGAGTTCTTTCGCTTGAGCCTGCGCTACAGCCTGCAGAGCGTGGCGCTGGCCGCACTGCTGTGGGTGGCCGTGGCGCGGGCCGACAGCCGCTGGTTCCGCTGGCTTGGCGCGCGGCCGCTGGTCTGGCTCGGTGGTGTGTCGTACAGCGTGTACCTGTCGCATCAGCTGATCCTCGGCTTCGTGCAACGGCAGTGGCCGGAGCACAACGAACTGGCGACCTTGCTGATCACGGCCGCATTGACCTTGGCGCTGGCCGAAGCGCTGCGCCGCTTGGTCGAGCAGCCGTTGGCCGGCTGGCGTCGCCGCTTGCGCCAGCGGCCAAATCCACTTTCGACACCGCTGCCGATGGTCGGGCTGACGCGATGAATGGCCCGGTGAACGGCCCGGTGGCAAGGCCGAACCCGCCGTGCGCGCCGGCCAGCGGCCATGACTGCGCCCCGGCGCTGGCGCTGGCGGCGATTGCCGCGCACGACGGCCCGTTGCTGATCGATCTCGACGAAACGCTGTATCTGCGCAACTCCACCGAGGACTACCTCGACTGCGCGCGCCCGGCCTTGCTGGCGGTGCTGCTGATCCAGGCGCTTGACTGGCTGAAGCCATGGCGCTGGACCGGCGGTGCGGCCAGCCGCGATGTCTGGCGTCTGCATCTGGTGCGCACGCTGCTGCCATGGACGACGCGGCGCTGGCGCCGTTCGCTGGGGCTGCGCGCCGCGCGGCACGGCAACCGGCCGCTGATCGAGGCGCTGCGCAACCGGCACAAGCCGGTGGTGATCGTCACGCTGGGCTTTCGCAGCGTGGTCACGCCGCTGGTCGCCGCGCTCGGCTTCGGCGCATCGACGATCGTCGCGGTGCGCGATTCCGGCTTTGCCGCCAGCTGTGAGGACCGCCGCCGCGGCAAGCGGCCGCTGGTCGCTGAAGCGCTTGGCGAGGACACGGTGCGCAATAGCCTGGTGCTGACCGACTCGCTCGACGACTTGCCGCTGCTTGCCGCCTGCGCCGTGCCGCTGCGCACGCGCTGGCCGGCAGCGCGCTACCGCTGCGCGCTGGCCAGTGTCTATCGGCCCGGCCGCTACCTGAGCCAGGTCAAGCGGCCCGGCGAGCGCTACGTGCTGCGCGGCATCCTGCAGGAGGATTTCGCATTCTGGCTGCTCAGTTCGCTGGCGCTGGCCGCCGTGCCGCTGCTGCACGTCGCCGGCCTGCTGTTGCTGCTGCTGAGCTTCTGGACGATCTACGAGTGCGGCTATGTCGACAACGACCGGATCGCCGACCGCTTCGAAGCCGAGCCCAAGCTGAGTACTTCGTTCCACGCCAGCGAAGTCGCCACGCCGACGGTCGAGCCATGGCTGTGGGCGCTGCTGTCGGGTGCCGCCGCGATCCTGCTGCTGCGCTGGCCGGCGCTGCCGACCCCCGGCGATTTCGGTCGCTGGCTGGCGCTGCTGCTGGCGACCGCTGGCTGGTTTCGGCTGTACAACCGCTACGACAAGCGCAGCCGCGTCTGGCTGTTCCCCGGCCTGCAACTGGCGCGCAGCGCCGCTTTCGCGGTGCTGGTGCCGGTGTCGATGGTCGGCCTGCTGGCGCTGATGGCGCATGTGCAGGCGCGCTGGCTGCCGTATTACGTCTACCGCTTCGGCGGCAAGGCCTGGCCGCAGGCGCCGCTGCCGCTGACCCGGCTGCTGTTCTTCGTGGCGATGCTGCCGCTGCTGGCGCTGACCCAGCCGGCCGGCGTGCTGCTCAACTGGACGGCAGCGGCGCTGCTGGGCTGGAACCTGTATCGCGCGCGCCATGACTTGCGCGCGGTGATCGGCGCGGCCCGGCGCATCGACCGGCCGCCGCCGCCGCCGTCGGCATCGATGTGAGCGACCGATGACGATCAGCGTCTGCATCGCCACCTACCGCCGGCCTGAGCGGCTTGCCGCGCTGCTCGGTGATCTGGCCGTGCAACAGCGGTTGCCGCAGCAGCTGGTGGTGGTCGACAACGATGCCGCCGGCAGCGCGCGCGCAGTCGTCGAGCAGGCGCGCCGTGCGGCGCCGTTCCCGATCGTCTACGCGATCCAGCCGATCAAGAACCTATCGCTGACCCGCAACCAGACCGTGGCCTGCGCCAGCGGCTGCTGGCTGGCCTTCATCGACGATGACGAGCGCGCGCCGCCGCACTGGCTGGCGCGGCTCGCGGCAGCGGCCGACGCGGCCGGCGTCGACGGCGTGCTCGGCCCGGTGCTGCCGGTGCTGCCGGCCGATGCCGCGAGCTGGCTGCGTCGCGGCTGCTTCTACGACTGGCCGCGCATGGCCAGCGGCACCGTCGTGCCCGGCAACCGCTTGCGCTTCGGTAACCTGCTGCTGCGCGCGGCGCTGCTGCGCACCGTGACGCCACCGTTCGATCCGGCCTACGGCAGCACCGGTGGCGAGGACGGCGATCTGCTGAATCGGCTGGTGCAGCGCGGTGCGCGGATCATCTGGTGCGATGAAGCGGAGGTGCGCGAGCCGATCGAACCGACCCGTCTGCGCTTGCGCTGGCTGCTGCTGCGGGCTCTGCGCGGCGGCCAGGACTACGCCCGCCATGCGCTGGCCGGGCGCTATGGCGCAATCACGCGCAGCGGGCAGGCGCGGCTGTTCGTCCGGTCGCTGGCGCAGATGCTCGCCGCCGCCGTGCTGGCGCTGCTGAGCTGGCCGTTCGGCCGGCACCGGGCTGTGCACTGGCTGACTCGGGCGGCAGCCAATCTCGGCAAGCTCAGCAGCTTCGCCGGCCTGCATTACCGCGAGTACGCCTGATGCCGGCGCTGATCGGCCATCTGCTGCTCGTGCTGCTGGCGCTGCCGCTGCTGGCGGCCTGCGCGTATCTGCTGGCCTTGAGCCTGTGTTCGGCCGGATTGCCGGCGCCGCCGCGGTCATCGCGTCGCCTGCGTTTCGACGTGATCGTGCCGGCGCACAACGAAGCGCTGGTGATCGAACGCTGTCTGGCCAGCCTGCGCCAGCTCGACTGGCCAGCCGATCGCTGCTGGCTGATCGTGATCGCCGACAACTGCAGCGACGACACCGCCGCCGTGGCGCGCGCCGCCGGTGCCGATGTCCGCGAGCGCCATGACCCGCTGCTGTGCGGCAAGGGCCATGCGCTGCGCGTGGCGCTCACGATCAGCGCCGAAGGCCAGTGGGCCGATGCCGTGGTGATCGTCGATGCCGATACCGAGGTGTCGCCGAACCTGCTTGAAGCTTTCGCATCCCGCATCGAAGCCGGTGCCGGCGCCGTGCAGGCGCATTACGGCGTGCTCAATCCGGACGAATCCTGGCGCACCGGCCTGATGGCGATTGCCCATGGCGCCATCCACGGCTTGCGTTCTCGCGCGCGCGAACGGCTGGCGCTGTCCTGCGGGCTGCGCGGCAATGGCTGGTGCCTGAGCCATGCGCTGCTTGCCGAGGTGCCGTATCGCGCCTGGTCGCTGACCGAGGATCTGGAGTACGGCATCGCGCTCGGGCTGGCCGGTCACCGCGTGCACTACGCTGCCGAAGCCTGCGCCAATGCAGTGATGGAAAGCAGCGCCGACGTTGCCGCCGGCCAGCGCCAGCGCTGGGAAGGCGGGCGCTTCGCGCTGGTCCGCTCGCAGACCGGGCCGCTGCTAGCGGCCGCGTGGCGGCAGCGCAGCCGGGTCTGTCTCGATCTGGCGCTGGACCTGCTGGTGCCGCCGCTGTCGTGGCTGGTGCTCGGCAGCTTGCTGCTGGCATGTGCGGCGCTGGCCCTGTCGCTGCTGCACGGGCAGGCAAGCGGCTGGCTATGGCCGGCGGGCTTCGCCGGCGCCAGCCTGCTGGTCTATGTGCTGCGCGGCTGGCAGCTCAGCGGCCGCGGTGCGGCCGGCCTGCGCGATCTGCTGCGGGTGCCGCTGTTCATGCTGTGGAAGCTCGGCCTGCTGCGCCGTCGCCGCCTCGATGGCTGGCAAGCGACGCAGCGCCGCGCGCGATGAGCGGCTGGCACCGGCAGGCATTCCGCAGCATCGCGCGTGGCGCGCTCAGACACCGGGTGCTGGCTGGGCTGCTGGGCAGTGCGCTGGCCAGCCAGGCGGTGCTGTCGGCGATCAGCTTCGTGGTCGGCCTGCTGCTGATCCGCCACACCCGCGATGCCGAGTACGGTGCATTCGTTCTGGTCTCGGGCGCGATCATTCTCGCGACCTCGCTGCAGTCGGCGTTCATCGGCCCGGCGATGGTCAACCGGATGACGCGGCTCGATCGATCGGCCTGCGGCGATCTGATCGGCGGCCTGTATCGCGAGCAGTGCCGGGTGGTGGCAGTGCTGGCCGCGCTCGCTGCAGCGGTGGCGCTGGCGCTGGGCTTCACCGGCGGGCTCGACCGCTCGCAGCTGCTGCTGGTCGCGGCGGCGCTGCTGGCGACGATCGCCGCGCTGCGCCGTGAGTATTTCCGCATGGCGCTGCTGGCGTTCCGTCATGCCCATCCGGTGCTCGGCGGCGATCTCGGTTATGCCGGCCTGCTGCTGGCCGGCGTGCTGCTGGCGATCGCCAGTCCGCAACCGGCGCTGCTGGCGGTGCTGGCGCTGGCGCTGGCTGCGCTGCTGGCCAGCGCACAGCTGGCGCGCAGCCTGAAACGCGCCGAGCCGTGGAACGCGCGTGGCGCACCGGGAATCCTGCGCGCGATCGCGCCGGTCGCTGCCTGGTCGGCGCTGGGTGCGGCCATCCACTGGAGTTTCAGCCAGGGCTACACCTGGCTGGTCGCCGGCACGCTTGACATCAGCGCAGTGGGGGCAGTCGCTGCGACTCGACTGCTGGTGATGCCGGTCAACCTGCTGTCGACCGGCATCGGCGCGCTGCTGCTGCCGCTGGCGGCGCGCTGGCTGCATGAACACGGTGCTGGCCTGGTGCTGCGCCGGCTCACGGGTCTCGCGATCGCGATGGCCGCCGTGTCGCTGCTCTATGTCGCAGCACTATGGCTGGCGCGCGACTGGCTGTTCGCGGTGCTGCTGCACAAGCAGTTCGCGCAGCGCGACCTGCTGGTGATGCTGTGGTCGGCCAGCTTCGTGGTGATGGCGGTCAACCAGCAACTGGTCTATCTGCCGGTGGTGCGCGAACGCTTCCGCGCGCTGTCGGTGCTGACGCTGGCCTGCGCAGTGCTGGCGCTGCTGGTCAGCTACTGGGGCCTGGGCCGCTACGGCAGTGCCGGCGCACCGCTCGGTGTGCTGATCGGCGAACTGGTCAACACGCTCGGCATCGCGCTGCTGTGCCTGCGCGAGGCCCGCTCGTGCGCTGCCGTACAGACCGTGTTGCCGGGCGCGCCCGACGATCTGCCGATCAAGACCTGATTAGGCTGACCCGGGAGAGCCGCCGATGACCCTCATCACGCCCGCCATTGCGCAGGACTCCGGCGTCGGTCTGTCCGGGCAGCCCGGTGCGGGCTTTGGCCGGCAGCTGATGCTGGGCCAGCACCGGCTGCACGACCAGGCGATGTTCGACGACGCGGCGCTGACTGCCTTGCTCGACCGTTTCCCGCGCCAGCACCTGTACGCGCACAGCATGGGCGACGATCCCGAACGTCTCGGCGACAACCATCGGGTGGCGATCGATGGCATCGATGGCGCGACGCTGCTGCAGGCGGTCAAGCGCGGCCGGCTGTGGCTGAACCTGACCCGGATCGATCGCGCCGAAGCGGCCTACCGCGATCTGGTGCCGACCTTGTACGCAGCACTGGCAGCGCAGATTCCCGGCTTCGTGCCCGATGCCAGCCAGGGCACCTTGCTGATTTCGTCGCCGGACGCGCTGGTCTACTACCACGCCGATGCGCATCCCTCGGTGCTCTGGCACATCCGTGGCCGCAAGCGGGTCTGGGTCTATCCGGCGCTGGACGCGCGCTACATGGCGCCCGAGCTGCTCGAAGACATCTTCGCCGGTGTACGCCACGAATACCTGCCGTACCAGCCGGCCTACGACCGCGACGCCGTGATCCACGATCTGGAGCCCGGCCAGTGGCTGGCCTGGCCGCACAACGCACCGCACCGCGTCAGCAATCTGGACGGCGTCAACGTGTCGCTGTCGACCGAGCACTTCACGGCCGCAAGCCGGCGCCGTTTTCGCGTGCAGGTCGCCAATCGCTGGTTGCGCACGCGGCTCGGCTGTCGCCGCCTGTCGACCCGCGAAGACGGCGCCGTGGCCTGGGCCAAGACGCTGAGCCAGCGGGTGGCGCGCAAGCTCGGGCTAGACCCGGTCGAGATCCGCCCGCAACAGCCGTCGCTGCGGCTGGTCGCGCAGCCGGCCGCAGGCGGCCCGGTGCTGCAAGCGCTGCATGGCGCGGGCGCTGCGCTGCGGTGATCGTCGTCCACTGCTTTCACCAACTGGAAGCGGCAGCGGACTGGCGTGATGCGATCGATGCACTGAACCTGGCGTCCGACCGGCCCGATCCGTTCTCGACCTACGCGTTCTACGCCCACGTGCTGCGCCAGCCGGCGCTGTTTCCGCCCGGCGCCCGGCTGTGGCTATTGCTGGCTTGCGACGAGAGCGGCGTGCTGCGCGGCTGCCTGCCGCTGCGGCTGCGCGAACAGCGGGTGCTCGGGCGGCGCAGCCAGCGGCTGGATCTGCTGACTGCCGAAGTCTCCGACCGGCCGCGGCTGCTGTTGCGGTCTGGTGACGAGCAGCCGGTCAGCACCGCGATGTTCGACTACCTGCTGAGCCGCCGCCGCGAATGGACGCTGCTGGAATTCCAGCAGCAGGACGCCGACAGCGCGCTGCGGCCGCCATCGAGCGTGCTTCGCCACTGCCGGCAGCGGTACTGGCCGAATGCGGCGAACGGCAACATCGCGATCCGCTGGCCATCGCTGGCCGGTTACTACGCAGCGCTGTCGAAGAAGTTCCGCTCCAACCTGAGCCGGCAGATGCGCCAGCTGCTGGCGGCGGGCGAGGTCGAACTGCTGGCCTCGTCCGATCCGGACACCTTGCCGGCGCTGTTCGCGCTGTACTGCAGCGTCGAAAGCCATAGCTGGAAGGCGCGCACCGACGCCGGCTTCGACCACGCGACACAGCTCGGCCGCCACTACCATGGCCTGATTGCGGGCGACCCGCCGATGGCGCTCGGCATCCAGCTGCTGCTGCTCGACGGCCTGCCGATCGCCGGCCTGATCTGCGCCGGCTTCGGCAGCCACTGCTACGCGCTGCACATCGTCTACGACGAGCGCGTGGCGCGGCTGGCGCCGGGCTCGGCGATCCTGTTTCTCGGCGTTCGCGCGGCAATTGCCGGCGGTTACCGCTGCTTCAGCCTGATGTGGGGCTACGGCTACTACAAGGCGCGCTGGCTGGCCGCGATGAGCGACACCCGCAGCGTCCAGTTCTATCGGCCGTTCGGCGGCCACGACCTGCGCCGCCGGCTCGGCGATCTCGGCCGCCGCTGGCGGCCCGGCGCGGCGACCGCTGCGCTGTCGAATCCGGCGCGTGATTCGCTCGACCGGGCCGAGGCAACGCTGCCCGATCAGGCCTGGGCCGAATACGCCGACCCGGCTCGGCAGGAACGCCATGCCGCGCTGGTGCGCACGGTGCGGGCCGGCCGCGGCGAGTTTCTCGACGCCACGCAGCTGGCCGCGCTGATGCCGTTCGAAACCCGCCTGCCACCGCCGCCGCACCCTGCAACGCGCGGCGCACAGCCATCTGCGCACGTCGGCCATGCCGACGGCTCTGGCGTGATCGCCTGGCCGGCCGCTGCGGGCATCGATTCCGGCAACTGAAATGCGCGACGATCCGCGCTGACGACGGCGGGACACACGCCGGCGGAATCGACGACAAACGCGGAGCAACGATGAGAACCCTGGTGACCGGTGCCGGTGCGGTCGGCTGCTACTACGGCGCGATGCTGGCGCGCGCCGGGCAGCCGGTGACGCTGCTCGGCCGCCCGCTTCAGGCCGAGGTCATTGCTCGCGACGGCCTGCTGCTGGAAACCGATCGCGGCTGCGAGCGGCTGGCGGTACCGGTCACCACGTCGCTGGCTGCGGCGGCGGATGCCGACCTGCTGCTGGTCTGCGTGAAGTCCGGCGATACCGAAAGCCTGGGCCGGGAACTGGCGCCGCATCTGTCCGCGGATGCCTGCGTGCTGAGCCTGCAGAACGGCATCGACAATGCCGAACGGCTGTCTGCCGTGATCGGCCGGCCGGTGATTCCGGTGGTGGTCTATGTCGCGGTGGCGATGGTCGCCACGGGCCACGTGCGCCACCACGGTCGCGGCGATCTGCTGATCGGCGCGTCGCCGCACAGCGCCACGATTGCCGCGCTGCTGAACGCGGCCGGCATACCGACCACGGTGTCGGACGACGTGCGTGTCGCGCAGTGGCGCAAGCTGATCGTCAATTGCGCCGTCAATGCGCTGTCGGCGATTGCGCAGCGCAGCTACGGCGATCTGGCGCGCCAGCAGGGCGTGCTTGATCTGATGTCGGCGGCAGCGGCGGAGTGCATCGCGGTCGCCCGGGCGGCGGGGGTGCCGATCGATGAGGATCCGCGCGTCGCGATCGACGCCATCATCGCGACCATGCCTGGCCAGCGGTCATCGACCGCGCAGGATCTGGCGGCCGGGCGCGCGACCGAGATCGATCATCTGAACGGTTTCGTCGTCCGCACCGGCGAGCGCCTGCAGGTGCCGACGCCGGTCAACCGCTGCCTGCTGACGCTGGTGCAGCTGCTGGAGCGCGACCGCCCACGCTGAGCCCCGCAGGGTCAGCGCGGCGTGCGCTGCGCGGCGGCCGGCAGCGTGGCCAGCTTCTGCATCTCGGCGCTGGTCATCAGGCCCGGATCGGCGAGATACGCGGCCGCGAACGGCAGGCCATCGACACCCCAGAACAGATGGCCGTCGATGACCAGCGTCGGCACGCCGAACACGCCGGCCTTGATCGCGTCGTCGCCATTGCTGCGCAACTGCTGCTTGATCGCCGGATCGTCGAGCGCTGCGGGTGCCACGCCGAGACGTTCGGCCAGCGCTGCGACCAGCGCCGGATCGGCCGGGTCGGCACCGGTGGTCCACAGCGCATCGAAGATCGTCCGCGTGGCGGCTGCGCTGGCGCCGGCCGCCAGACACAGCCGCAGGTACGGAATCGGGTTGAACGGGTGCGCGGCCGGAAACCGGAACGGGATGCCGGCCTGCGCAGCGCTCCAGACACAGGACTGGTAGGTCCAGGTCCGCTTGCCGGGAATCTCCGCCGGCCCCTTGTGGCCGTGGTGGTTCAGCAGCCCGGCGAACAGCAGCGGCCGCAGGCGGACCTCGACACCGGCCGGCAGCGTGTCGTCGAGCTTCAGCAGTGCGAGGTAGGCGTACGGCGAGATGACATCGAAGTACCAGTCGACGACTTTCGTGGCGGAGGGCATGGTTTCGTCAACGGTTCGGAGCGAAGCCGATTGTCGCTGACTCGACGGCCGCGGCGGCGGATGGCAAGGTTGCTGCTAGTCAGTGCACAACTGTTAACCGGACAGGGAGTCCGTTACCCATGCATGGATGCCGATTTCTTCGCTTGCTTCCGCTGTTGGCCTTGCTGCTGCTGCAAGGCTGTTCCCGCACGGATGCCACCGACAGTGCCGATGCCGGAAGCTGGCGACGCGGCTGGAGTGCCAGCCACAGCGACGGTTTCACGACGCCCGTGGTGCTGCTGGCGCAGACCGTGCGGATGCCGATCGCGCCGCATGCCGCAGGCCGCGAAATGCAGCTGAGGCTGAGCAACCGGTTTGGGCTGCTGCCGGCCGAGTTCACGGCGGTCCACATCGGCCGCGAGCAGATGCCGGGCGCGGCTGCGCTGGTGCCGGGCAGCAGCCGGAAGCTGACGTTCGGCGGCGCCGATTCGATCCGGCTGGCGCCGGGCGTGGACGCGCTCAGCGATCCGATCGCCTTCGAGGTCGCGCCGTTCGAACGGCTGCTGGTCAGCCTTGACGTGCCGCTGACGACGGTCAATGTCAGCCAGCACTTCACTGCCCGCGAGCAGGTGTACGCGGCACTGATCGGCAGCGGTGCCGACGAGCGCGGCGCAGGCTTCCTGTCGCTGGACCGGGCGCTGCTGAACAACTGGCTGGCGATCGAGGCCGTCGAGGTCCGCGGTGATGACGCGCCGCCGCCGGCACTGGTGGCGTTCGGCGATTCGCTCACCGACGGCTTCGAGGCAATGCCCGGCTTGCCGCTGCTCGCGGACCTTCAATCGACCGGCCGCGATCGCCGCTATCCGGACTGGCTGCAGCGGCGACTGCTGCAGGACGCCGGCGCACCGCGTTACACGGTGATCAATGCCGGCCTCAGCGGCAACCGGGTGCTGCGCGATGGCCGGCTGCCGCAGTACGGGCCGAGCGCTTTGTCGCGCCTTGATCACGACGTGCTGGCGGTGCCGGGGCTGCGCGCGGTGATCATCCTCGAAGGCACCAACGACATCGGCTTTCCGCCGGAGCCGACGGCTGCGGAACTGCAGGCCGGCCTCGCGACGCTGGTGCAGCGGATCAAGGCGCACGATGCGGCGATCCGGGTGCTGATCGGCACGCTGACGCCAGCGCGCGGCACGCTGGCCGGCCTGCTCGGCACGCCGCAGACCGGACTGGGCCTGCAGCACGGCACCGCGCGTGCCGCCGCATTGCGGGCCGAGGTCAACAGCTGGATTCGCAGTGGCGGCAGCGGCGCCGATGCCGTGATCGACTTCGAACGCTGCCTGGCCGATCCGGCAAACCCGGAATACCTGCTGCCGGCCTTCGACAGCAGCGATCGCCTGCACCCGAACGGCGACGGCTACCGGGCGATGGCCGCCTGCGTCAATCTCGACGCGCTGCGCTGAGCGACCACCGGCAGCCGCGGCCTGATCCGGCGACGCAGCGCTTCATCGACGTCTGTACCGAGCGCCTGCTGGACAGGTCGTCGATGACGACCGACGGCGGTCGCGGCCGTGCCCGGTGGCCAGCAATCCGGTCCGGTCATCGATTCGCTGCTGCCGCTCAGGACTCTGCGCGCCCGCCGGCGTTCGCGCGTTCGGCCAGCATTGCGCGCAGGCGGTACTTGAGCACCTTGCCGCCCACCGTGGCTGGCAGCTCGTCCATCAGCACGAAGGCTTTCGGTGACTCGTAGCCGGCCAGCCGTTCGCGGCAGAACGCCGACAGCGCCGCCTCGTCGTACGGCTCTCCGGGTCGCAGCACGATCACGGCAGTGACCGCTTCGCCCCAGCGCGGATCGGGCAGGCCGATCACTGCCACCCGCGCCACCGACGGATGCTGAGCAAGCACCGCCTCGACGCGCAGGCTCGACACATTTTCGCCGCCGGATTTCACGACGTCCTTGTAGCGATCGATCATCACGCGCAAGCCGTCTGGCCGGTACTCGCACATGTCGCCGCTGTGGAACCAGCCGTCGCGGAATGCTTCGCGAGTGGCGTGTTCGTCGCGGAAGTAGCCGGCGGTCATCACCGGCGAGCGGTATACGGCTTCACCGGCGACACCGGGCTGCGCGTGCAGCGACTGGCCATCGGCATCCATCACGGTCGAGGCCAGCAGCGGCGACGGCAGGCCGACGACATTGATCGCCGGTGCCGTCTGCCGGTAGACCTCGGGCCAGCGCTGCGGCGAGAAGCGGTGCAGGGCGATCGCCTCGGTCTGCCCGAAGATGCCGACCAGCAGCAGGCCCGGCACCAGCTTTTCGAGCCGGTCGGACAGTGCCGGCGGCATCGAAGCCCAGCCGAAGGTCAGCAGCTTGAGACTGCTCAGGTCGTGGCGGCCGGCGGCCGCTTCGACGCAGCGCACCAGCTCGCCGGTCAGCTGCGGCGAGCCGCCGAACAGCGCCGTCGGCCGTTCCCGCGTGATGGCTTCGGCAAGCCGCTCAGGATCGAAGCCGCGGCCGATCACCAGGCTGCCGCCGGCGAACAGCGGCGACAGGCCGAAGATCTGGTCACCGACGTGGTAGATCAGCGGCAGGAAGCTGCACATCCGGTAGTCGGACTCGAAGCGCAGGCCGCGCGAGTAGCTGAGCGCCTGATTGAGCGCCGCGAGATAGCTGTAGGTGTGCGAGATCATCACCGCCTTGGGCATCGAGGTGGTGCCCGAGGTCATCAGGATTTGCCAGATGTCGTCGCCATGGATGCGCACGTCCGGCTCGCTGTCCGGCTGGCCGGCGATGAAGCCGGCCAGCGGCGGCAGGCCCGCGTGATCGCCGTGCGGATCGGCGATCGCGGCGATCACCCGGACTGCAGCGGCCTCGAACGGCGCGCGGCATTTCGGCCAGGATTCGGCGTCGACCACGGCCGCTGCCACGCCGCAATGGCGCAGCGAATGCTCGACCATGTCGGCGGCCATCATCGTGTTGATCGGCACGGCGACCATCCCGGCCTTGGCGATGGCGATCTTGATGACGAAGGCTTCCGGCGAGTTGTCGCAGAACAGCGCCACGCGGTCGCCGCGCTGCAGGCCGTCGGCGATCAGCGCATTCGCGATCCGGTTCGCCGCCTGATCGGCCTGCCGGTAGCTGAGGCGCGCGAACGCCGGGTCGCGGACGGCGCAGGGAGCGGCGATCAGCGCCAGCTTGTCGGGCTCGCTCCAGGTCATCCGTTCGAAGATGTCGCCGACGCTGATCCGCTCCCAGCGTTGGTCGGCGCGGCGGCCGTACAGCCGTTCAACGTCGATGCTCAAGTGCTGTCTCCTCGTCAGGCTCGCGGCGCGAGCCGCGTGCAGCCGTCTGGCGGGCTGCTGTCATGCACGGATGCTGCTGTCGCGCCGTCGATTGTGCCGTGCTCGATGCGGCGCGGCGCAAATGCTTTTCGGCCCCGGTCCTGACGCTGCGCGTGCCGCGATCACGGCGCTTCGGAACCGGCACACGGCGCCGGCTGCTGGCTCGGTGCGCCAGCGCCGGCGGAACGTCGTTGCGACCCCCCCCCGCTGCTGCGTCTAGGTACGGCTCGCGAAGGGCACAGCTTTGTCCTGCAGATTCGGACTCCTCGGCAGCATCACTCCGCCGTCCAGCGCTTGATCCAGGCCAGCACGGTCTCGTGCCACTGCACCGAGTTCTGCGGCTTCAGCACCCAGTGGTTCTCGTCCGGGAAGTGCAGCAGCTGGCTGGCGATGCCGCGCCGCTGAAGTGCGGTGAACGTGGCGATGCCCTGTTCGACCGGAATGCGGAAATCGACGCCGCCCTGGATCACCAGCATCGGCACGCGCCACTTGGCGACATGGTTGACCGGGTTGAACTGCTCGTAGGCGGCCGGGCGCTCGAACTGCGTGCCGCCGTGCTCCCACTCGTCGAACCACAGTTCTTCGGTGGAGTAGGCCATCGAGCGGTTGTCGAACACGCCATCGTGGTTGACCAGCGCCTTCCACGGCGCAGACCAGTTGCCGGAGATCCAGTTGACCATGTAGCCGCCGTAGCTGGCGCCGAGCGCGGCCGCGCGGCTTTCGTCGAGGAAGTCGTACTTGGCGAGTGCGGCCGCGTAGCCCTTCTGCAGGTCTTCCAGCGGGCGGTCGCCCCAGTGGCCGGAGATCGCGTCGGTGAACGCCTGGCCGTAGCCGGTCGAGCCGTGGAAATCGATGAACACCACGGCGAAGCCAGCACCCGCGTAGGTCTGCGGATTCCAGCGATAGTGGAAGTGGTTGCCCATGCTGCCCTGCGGGCCACCGTGGATGATGAAGGCGATCGGGTACTTCTTGCCCTTCACGTAGCCGACCGGCTTGACCACATGGCCGTAGACCTTCTCGTCGTTCCAGCCCTTGAACGAGAACTGCTCGTAGTCGCCGACGCCGATGCCGGCGAGCGTCGCCGCGTTGTGCTGGGTCAGCTGCAGCGGGGCGCTGCCGGACAGGCGGATCTTGAACAGCTGGGTCGGGCCGGCCAGCGTGTTGTGGGCAACGATCAGCGCATCGCGAGCCAGCGCAAAACCTTCAACGTAGCCATCGCCGGTCAGCGCCTTGGCCTTGCCGGACGCCACTTCGATCGCGAACACGCGGTGCTGGCCGAGGTCGTCGGCGGTCGCGTAGAGCTTGCGGCCATCCGGCGAGAACTGGAGGCTGTCAGCCGAGCGGTCCCACTTCGGCGCCACTTCGCGCGCCGGACCGACGCTGCCATCGCGGCCAAGCTCGCGAACCATGATCGCGTAGCGGTCGGCCTCGAAGCCGGGGCGCTTCATCGCGCGGTAGGCCAGCAGGCGGCCATCGGCGGAAATCACCGGGCCGGTATCGGTGGCCTGGCTGTCGCCAGTGATGTTTTCCGGCTTCGCCGAGCCATCGGCCGGTACCCGCCAGAGATCGAGGTTGGTGCTCCACGGTTCGCTGTTGCCGGCGATGCGGGCAGCGAAGATCACGAACCGGCCGTCGGGCGTGTAGGTGATCTCCTCGTCGCCGCCGAACGGCTTCGATGGCACGTCACCGTCAATCCCGTTCGACAGCCACTGGGCATTGCCGGTGGCGGCACCCTGATCGTCGAGCGCGAAGCCGAACAGCTGCGAGCGGGTGCCGTCCTTCCAGGTATCCCAGTGGCGGATGAACAGCCGCTCGTAGAGCACGCCGCTGTTCTTCTGCGCCGCGCGGGCATCGAGACGCTGCTTCGAGGCCGCCAGATCGGCACCCAGTTCCGGGAAGCTGTCGACCGACACGGCGATGCGGTCGCCGGCCGGTGACAGCACGTAGCTGCCGACATCGAGCGGCAGTGCCGTGACCGGCTGCGCTTCGCCGCCGCCGTCCAGCGAAAGCCGCCAGACCTGCTGCGAGCCGCCGCGCGTCGACAGGAAATACAGGCTGCCGTCGGACGCCCAGCGCGGGCTGTGCGAGGAACCGCTGCCGGCGGTCAGGCGGCGCGTGGTGCCGGCTTCCAGATCGTGCAGCCAGATCGATTGCACGCCCTTGTTGGCGTCGTAGTCGGTGGTTCGCAGCGTGTAGGCCACGGTGCGGCCATTCGGCGACACGCGCGGATCGGAGACGCGCTCCAGACGGACCAGGGTCTGGGCATCGAACGGCTTGACAGCGCTGGACACGGCAGCGGCTCCGGCAGCATGAGAGGTGGGGGCGACGACGGCGGCAGCGGTCGCAATGGCGAGCGCGGCAGCAATGCGGGCGATGGGCATGGGATCGGGAAGCAATGCGGTTCAGCGTCGAATGGTACTGGAGCGGCCTGTGCTGCGGCCTCGAACGGTTGTCCGGGTTGCCGCCGCTGCCTATGCTCGCCGCCTCGCGCCATCCGCATTCGAGTTCGCCATGCCTCACCTGACCGCCGCCGGTTCGTTCGATGTGAGCCTGACGCCACTGACGCTCGACCAGCCCGGCGATGACAGCGCCCGCGGCCGAATGCTGCTGTCCAAGCGTTTCCACGGCGGCCTTGACGCCACCGGCGTCGGCGAGATGCTGACCGGCATGGGTGCGGTGGCTGGCTCGGCGGCGTATGTCGCGATCGAGCGGATCAGCGGCACGCTCGCTGGCCGCAGCGGCAGTTTCCTGGTCGTCCATCGCGGCGTGATGACCCGTGGCACCCAGGATCTTCGGGTCAGCATCGTGCCGGACTCCGGCACTGGCGAGCTGACCGGCATCGCCGGCGACATGACGCTGATCGTCGGCGCAGGCCGCCACGACTACCGGATCGACGCGACGGTCCCGGACGCAGCCTGAACGTGACCGATGCGCTGCCGTACCTTGCCGGCTACCCCGCCGCGACACTCGACCAGGTGCGCCGGCTGATCGCCGAGAACCGCCTGCAGGCCTATCTCGACAAGAAGTACCCGGCGCGTCACGAGGTGCAGTCCGATTCGGCGCTGCTCGATTACGTCAGCGAACTGAAGCGCGACTGCCTGCGCAATGCCGCGCCGCTGCACCGGGTGCGCTACGAGAACGGCATGGACGCGATCCGCAATGCGCTCGGCCTGCACATGCGCAGTTCGCGCGTGCAGGGCGCGAAGCTGAAATCGAAGCAGGAGATCCGCATCGCCTCGGTGTTTCGCGAAGGCGCACCGGAGTTCCTCGAAATGATCGTCGTCCACGAGCTCGCGCATATTCGCGAAGCTGACCACGACAAGCGTTTCTACGACCTTTGCGAATACATGCTGCCGGACTACCACCAGCGCGAGTTCGACACCCGGCTGTGGCTGATGGCACGCAAGCTCGGCAGCGCAGCGGCCCGCTAGCAGGGCGCCGCCGGCGCATCGCGGGAATCGGCGAGCAGCTTGTCGATCAAGCCGAAGTCCATGCGCTCGGGATTCGCGAAGCGCACGCAGGCCTTGCCGACACTTAGCCCCTTCAGCGCGGCCTTGTTGGCGGTGATCACCGCCGGCTTCATCAGGTACAGCGCGATGTACTGCTTCTGGCTTGCGAAGGCGATCTCGATCTGGCCGTTCCGGCGATAGCTCGGCATGCCGAAATCCATGCTTTCGATGGCATCCGGCAGGGCGGCCTGGCAATGCGCGCGCAGTTGGTCGAGTGCAGCGCGGCGTTCCGCCGGCGCCGCGTCGAGATAGTCGCTGATGGTCGTGGCCTTGCTTGGCATCGGTGCTGCTCCGGCTCGGATTCGTCCGAATTCTAGGCAGCCCGGCTGACCGGCGGCGAGCGTGGCCGGGCAGGCTGTATCGCAGTGCGGCAATGGGGAGGGTCACAAGCGAGTAAAATCGCGCCGTCTTTCGAGTGCCGCGGTTGTTTCGGGCGTTCGTAACGCCCATCCACCCCGGTCGCTCGCGTTGACGAGTGTCCTACCCAGGTATCGACATGTCCGAATCCGTCGCCGACGGCACCGTTACTTTCCGTGATCTCGCGTTGTCGGAGGCCGTGCTGGCCGCCCTCGATGCGGTGGGTTACGAGTCCCCTTCGCCAATCCAGGCGGCCACGATTCCGCAGCTGCTCGAAGGCCGCGACGTGCTCGGCCAGGCGCAGACCGGCACCGGCAAGACCGCCGCGTTCGCGCTGCCGATCCTGTCCAAGCTCGATCCCGAGCAGCGGCCGCCGCAGGCGCTGGTGCTGGCGCCGACGCGCGAGCTGGCGATCCAGGTTGCCGAAGCGTTCCAGAAGTACGCGGCGAAGATTCCCGGCTTCCACGTGCTGCCGATCTACGGCGGCCAGAGCTACGGCCCGCAGCTGTCGGCGCTGAAGCGTGGCGTTC
This sequence comes from Gammaproteobacteria bacterium, assembly GCA_026398875.1. Taxonomy (GTDB): domain Bacteria; phylum Pseudomonadota; class Gammaproteobacteria; order Nevskiales; family Nevskiaceae; genus Nevskia. Next base: position 242,554 of record JAPLSB010000021.1, read on the forward strand.
ATGTCGTGGTCGGCACGCCGGGTCGCGTGCTCGATCACATGAAGCGCGGCACGCTGGACCTGTCGCAGATCAAGTGCCTGGTGCTCGATGAAGCCGACGAGATGCTGCGCATGGGCTTCATCGAGGACGTCGAGTACGTGCTCAAGGAAACCCCGTCGGAGCGTCAGGTTGCGCTGTTCTCGGCGACCATGCCGGCGGTGATCCGCCGCATCGCCCAGACCTACCTGAAGGATCCGGCCGAAGTCACCATCAAGTCGAAGACCTCGACGGCGACCAACATCCGCCAGCGCTACTGGCTGGTCTCCGGCTACAACAAGCTCGATGCGCTGACCCGCATTCTCGAAGCCGAAAGCTTCGACGGCATGATCATCTTCGCGCGCACCAAGGCCGCGACCCAGGAACTGGCCGACAAGCTCGAAGCGCGCGGCTACAACGTCGCCGCGCTCAATGGCGACATGGAACAGCGCGCCCGCGAGCTGACCGTCAACCGGCTCAAGGACGGCCGCCTCGACATCGTCGTGGCCACCGATGTCGCGGCGCGCGGTCTGGACGTCGAGCGCATCAGCCACGTCTTCAACTACGACATCCCGACCGACACCGAAAGCTACGTCCACCGCATCGGCCGTACCGGGCGCGCCGGACGTTCGGGCGAAGCGATCCTGTTCGTGTCGCCGCGCGAGCGGCACATGCTGAAGCTGATCGAGCGCGCCACGCGCCAGCCGATCACGCCGATGGAACTGCCGTCGATCGAAGCGGTGAACACGCAGCGCATCGCGCGCTTCACGCAGAAAATCACCGACACGCTGGACGGCGGCGATCTCGGTGCGTTCAAGACCATCCTCACCGACTTCGCGACCGAGCGCGGTGTCGAGATGATCGACATCGCCGCCGCGCTGGCCAAGCTGGTGCAGGGCGATGCCGACCTGCTGCTCGACAACGTGCCGGAGCCGGCAGCACCGCCGCCGCGCAGCTACAGCGTCGAATCGACGTCGTCGTCGCGTCCGGCACCGCGCCGCGAATTCGATCGCGCCGCGCCGCCGCCGACCAGCTACGCCGAGCGCAAGGCTGCGGCGGCTGCCGCCGGCAATCCTGCGGCACGGCCGCCGCGCGCAGCACGGCCGACGCGTTCCGAGCCGCCGGTGCGCGCCGAACGGCCGCTGCGTCCGGATGATGCGAGCGCGCCGCGCAGCTTCGATGACGCGCCGCGTCCGAAGCGTGCGCCGCGCGAGGAATCGGTGCCGATGGAAACCTTCCGCGTCGAGGTCGGCTACACGCACGGCGTGAAGCCCGGCAACATCGTCGGCGCCATTGCCAACGAAGCCGGCGTCGAATCGAGCTTCATCGGCCGCATCGAGATCGAGAACGAGTACAGCCTGGTCGACCTGCCGGCCGGCATGCCAAAAGAGATCTTCCGCGACCTGCAGAAGGTCTGGGTGGTCGGTCGGCAGTTGAAGCTGAGCCGCCTCAACGCGCCGCCGGCCAAGACGCCGTACGAAGCCCCGGCCGGCAGCAAGCCGAAGCCGAAGAAGCCGCGGCCGGAGTAACGGCCAGCATCGGCGAATGACGCCGGCGCCGGTTCAGGCCCAATTCAGGCCGACCGGCGCAGTCTCTGTCTCACGGTGCAACGTGCATCGCGACTCACTGGAGACAGTCATGTTCAAGTCAATCATTGCCGCCTCGGTGCTGCTGGCCGCTGCGGTCAGCGCCCCGGCAATGGCGGGCAGCCGCGGCGATCAGATTCTCGGTGCCGCGATCGGTGCGGCGGCCGGTGCCGCCGTCGGCAATTCGGTGGGTGGCCGCGATGCGGCGGTGGTCGGCGGTGCGCTGGGCGGCCTGGTCGGTGCCTCGATTGCCGGCCAGAACCGCAACCGCTACGACGATCGGTACTACGGCTACGACGATCGCCGCTATGACCGCCGTGGCCGTGGTTACGACCGTCGCTATGTCGACTATCGCGGCTACGACGACCGCTACAGCCGCGGCTACGACCGTGGCTATGACCGCGGTTACGGGTGCGGCCGTGGCTATGGTTACGGCCACGGTCATCGCCACGACCGTTATTGCCGGGATTGATTCCGGCTACCGGGTAGTCCATCGCCGATGATGGCCATGGGCGCTGCGCGCAACGGCTGCGTTTGCCGTTACCGTAGCGCCCATGTTCATTTCTCCGTATCCCTTCCGTTGCCCGTCCGGGTTCTATTGCGCCGACACCGAACGACGGCGCTCGCGGAGCGCCCGATGCCGCTGAACGTCCCGAAGACGGTGCTCGAAGCGGCCGTCGGCAACGGCACGGTTCGCAAGTTCCGCGACTTCGCGCTGGTGGTGCTTGATGGCGAAGGCGCGCTTTGTGTGCCGCTTGATGTCTGGCTGCCGGCCGCGTCGTGGGCGCAGGGCCGCCAGCCATCCGGCAATCGCCTGCGCGACCGCATGCTGCTGCTGCAGCGGCTCGAGGTGCTGGTGACGCGGCGCGGCACCGCCGTGGTGTCGACCAGCGGTGCGCCGCTGCGGCTGGCGCGGCTGCGCGATCAGATGAAGCGCGATGGCCTCGATGTCGGCGAGTGGAACTTCCCGGCGGCCTCGGTGCTCGACGCGGCGCTGAATCCGCCGCCGTCGATACGGCGCAACGATGTCGTCGAAGCCGTGCCGGATGCGCGTGATCCACCGGCTTCCTGAGCGCCGTTCAGCGAGCGCCAACGGAAAAGCCCCGCCCGGATCACGCCGGGCGGGGCTTTTCGTTTACCGCGGATGGGCCGTTCAGTTGGCCTGATCGATCGAGTAGATCGTCGTGGTGCCGCTGACTTCATTGCCGATCACCAGCAGTGGCTTGCCGGTCGGGCTGTTGGCGGCAGTGACGAAGGCGAGGCCTTCCGGACCGCTGTCGGTCGGCGCAACACCGGTCGGGTCCAGCGTGAAGTCCCGGGTGTTGACGTAGTCGACGAAGCTCGGCGACGCCGGCACGGTGACGTCATAGACCATCACGCCGCCGATCCGCTCCAGGCCGATGAACGCGTAAGTGCGGCCGTCGATCACGCCGAGCACCACACCTTCCGGCTCCGGACCCTTGTTGTCGCTGCGGTCTTCGAGGTCGTTGTTGTCGTTCGAGGTGTTGAAGGTCAGCGGATAGCGGGCAGCGGTGATCCGCTCGAAGTCCGAACCCGAGTCATAGACCTGACGGCCGTCGGACGACCAGATCGAGAACGAGCGCGCGCCCAGCACCTGCAGCTCGGTCAGCTGGCCGGCGGCATTGCGCGGGGCGGTGGCGGTGGTCACCGTCAGGCGGCCGAGGTTGGCGTTCTCGCGCAGGCTTTCGACATTGCCGAACACCGCCGGGTCGAGCGTCGAAGCATCGAGCGCACGCACGCGCGAGGTTTCCCCGCCCGGAATGAAGTCGTTGCGATCATCGCCTTCGTTGGCGGTCACGTAGTAGGTCTGGCCGCCGACCCGGTAGCTGGCAATCGCATCCGGCTGGTACAGGCCCTTGACCGGCCAGTTGCGGATGGTGATGGCGTTGTCGCGGTCGCTGGCGTCGAGTTCATTACCGGGCAGCGAGTGATCCTTGGTGCCGAACGGCAGCAGCGTGCGCAGGCGCGGCCGGGCCAGATCGGACAGATCGAGCACCGCTGCCGCGTTGGCTTCCTGCAAGGTCACCCAGGCGGTCTTGCTGTCCGGCGCGACGGCGATGTACTCGGGCTCCAGATCCTGCGCAACGGTCGCACCCGGGCCATAGATGCGGACGCCGGCGGCGCGCAGTTCGTCGGCGCGGTTGTTCAGCGCGCGGAAGCCGACGGTCTTGCGCAGCGAGGCCGGTGTGGCGCCGGATTCGGTCACGCACTGCACGGCGGCGGCGAAGCTGCGCGGGATCGGCTGGCGGTTGTAGCAATCGCGCGCCAGGCGCAGGTCGATGACGGTGATCGAACCTTCCGGATCGACCGAATCGGCCGCACCGTAGCTGTTCGGCTCGCCTTCGTTGGCAACCAGCAGGCCGCGGCCATCCGGTGTGAAGGTGACCATGTCCGGCAGCGCGCCGACCGGGAATTCGAACACCTTGTCCAGCGTGCGGGCGTCATAAAGCACGACCTTGCCCGGATCGGTCTTGACCTCGGCGGCGAACGCTGCTGCGACCAGGCCGTCACGGACGGCGACCGAATTGGCATTGCCGCCCAGTTCGGTCAGCGTGCGCAGCAGCTTCGGCTGCGCTGGATCGCGGATATCGAGCACGTCGATGCTCGATGCCGCCGCGTTGATGACGAACAGGCTCTGCGTGCGCGGGTCGTGAGCGACGATCTCGGCGGCGCCTTCGCCGCGGATGCCGGAGTCGTAGCGGCCGAGCGCGGTCAAGCTCAGGCCGGCGGCGTCAGCGGTCATGATCGGTGCAGCAGCGGAAAAGGTCAGCGCGATCGCCGCCATCCAGTTCTTGGTATTCATTGTTGAGTCCCCTGAGCAAAAGAGCGCTGAGGCTAGTCAGCGCATGTTGACGATATGTGACAGCACCCTCCGCCCGCCGCCCCGGCCCGGCCGACCTATCATCGGCGCACGCCCGCACCGTGCCCGCTCTGCTCCGATGACCGACCCGACTCGCAGTTCCTGCATCCTCGACCGCATCGCCGGCCGCAGCCGCGATCTCGGCGGCTTTTCGGTCAAGCGGGTACTGCCGATCGCGCACCGCAAGCTGGTCGGCCCGTTCGTGTTCTTCGACGAGATGGGGCCGGCGACCTTCGCGCCCGGCGGTGGCATTGACGTGCGTCCGCACCCGCACATCGGGCTGGCCACGGTCACCTACCTGTTCGAAGGCCGCATCCGCCATCGCGACAGCCTCGGCAGCCGGCAGGACATCACCCCGGGCGACGTCAACTGGATGACCGCCGGGCGCGGCATCGTCCATTCCGAGCGCACCCATCCGGACGATCGGGCCAGCGGCTACGCGATGCACGGCATCCAGAGCTGGGTGGCGTTGCCGGTAGCCGATGAGGAGATCGAGCCAGCCTTCGTCCACCATCCGGCCGCGACCTTGCCGCGCATCCAGCGTTCCGGCGCCGCGCTGACGGTGATCGCCGGTTCCGCCTATGGCGTGCGCTCGCCGGTGGCGGTGCGTTCGCCGACGCTCTACGTTGCCGCCTACCTCGATGCCGGCGCTGCGCTGCCGGTCTGCAGCGAGCACGAGGAGCGCGGTGTCTATGTCGTCAGCGGCGCTGTGGAGATCAACGGCGAGCCGGTGCCGCCCGGCGAACTGGCGGTGCTGGTGCCGGGCGCGGACGTGACGATCACGGCGACCGCGGCCAGCCGCGTGATGCTGCTCGGCGGTGCGCGGCTGCCCGAAGAGCGGATCGTCTGGTGGAACCTGGTGTCGACGCGCGCGGCGCGGATCGAACAGGCCAAGGCCGACTGGCGGCGCTACGGCAGTCCGGACAGCGTGTTCCCGCCGGTGCCGGACGAGCACGAGTTCATTCCGCTGCCGAGCGCATGACGATGGCGAAGGCGGCGCTCGACACCGCGTTCGACCGTTACGTCGGCATCGACTGGTCCGGTGCGGCACAGCCGGGCTACGCCGGCGTCGCGGTCGCCAGCTGCGCGGCGGGTCGCATGGCGCCAGTGCTGGTGCCGCCCCCCGGCAAGACCTGGACCCGCTCGGCGGTACTCGACTGGCTGCGCGGCGAACTGGCGAAACCGCAGCGGCTGCTGGTCGGCTTCGATTTCGCGTTCGCACTGCCCGGTGATGGCCGGCCGGTTGCCGATCTGTGGGCCGAGGTCGAGGCGCGCTGCGCCGCCGATGCCGATCTGCTCGGCAGCCGCTATGCCGCAGGCGATCCGCGCTTCTGGACCGCGGGCCCGCAGCCGGCCGGCTGGAACGCATCGCCCCGGGCCACCGAAGTGGCCTGCCGCGAAGGCGGGCTCGGCAGCCCGCAGACGCCGTTCCAGCTGATCGGCGCCAAGCAGGTCGGCAAGGGCGCGCTGGCCGGCATGCGCCTGCTGCATCAGCTGCAGCGCTATGCCGCGGACCGCGCCGCGATCTGGCCGTTCGATGCCGCTGCCGGCCACGACCGCCGATCGGTGCTGTGCGAAATCTATCCGCGCCTGTTCATCCGGCAGGCGGGCTTCGGCAACGCCAAGCTGCGCAGCCGCGAGGACCTGAACCACGTGCTCAACGCGTTGGCCTCGATCGGGCTGGCGCGCGGCACGTTCGACGATCACCAGTGCGATGCCCTGGTCACTGCGGCCGGGCTGCGCCACTGCGCGGGCGATCCACTCCGCTGGTCAGCCGGCCACGGCCAGCCCGAAGGCTGGATCTTCGGCGTCCCGAAACCCGGCTGATTGCCGGCTGTCGAGGCGCTGCACCTTCCATCGGGCTGCGGACGCCTTTCAAGTCGATGACGCCGGGATCTGCTGCCGAAGCGGTGTCTTGTAGGGCTCGGGTCGCTACGGCGCAGGCTTGAAACCGCCACGGCTACCGCCGCGCGCAAGGCTGCGTCGATCGCCGATCCGCTCACAGGAGAGCCCGATGCTTGTCACGCAGCACGCCCGCCACACCGCCCTGTACCGCGTCTTGCGGGAGGAGGGCGTGCGTGGCGTTCGCGACAGCATCGCATTCGACCGGCTGGAGCGCGCCTGGGAACGGAGCTGCGGTCTGCGCCGCGTTGACCTGACCACGTCGATCAGCGAGCTGGTGGCCTGCGGTGCCTTCGTCCAGTACCTGGGGCCCGATGGGCCGATGCTTGAAGTCAGCGACCGCGGCAGCCTGCCGATGCAGCCGCCGCTGCTGCTGTTCCGGGAGTTTCGCTGGTCGGCACCGCTGGACAGCCTGTGGCGGGTGCTGCACTCGGCAACCACCCTGTTCCGGGCCCGGCTGCGCATGCGGCGCTTCCTGCGCCGGTCGCGAACGCTGGTGATCGACCGTCGCAATCGTGGCGAGGCCTGATCGGCCGCGCCAGTCGTGATCGCCTCAGCCGGCGACGGTGATCCGTGCGGCAGCGGCGCGCGCCTTGGCGCGCGCCTCGTCCACCGAATCGGCCAGTGCCAAGGTCACGCCCATGCGGCGACGACCGGACAGCGACGGCTTGCCGAACAGGCGCAATTGGGTGTCCGGATCGGCGAGCGCATCGGCGACCCCGGCGAACCTAGGCGCCGCATGCTCGCCTTCGATCAGCAGCGCGCACGAGGCCGCGGCACCGCGTTGGCGGATGTTCGGAATCGGCAGGCCGAGAATGGCGCGCGCATGCAGCGCGAACTGCGGCAGATCCTGCGAGATCAGCGTGACCAGGCCGGTGTCGTGCGGCCGCGGCGACACTTCGCTGAAGATCACCTCGTCGCCCTTGATGAACAGTTCGACGCCGAACAGGCCGCGGCCGCCGAGATTGCCGGTGATCTTTTCGGCGATGTCCTGCGCGCGCTGCAGCGCCAGCGCCGACATCGGATGCGGCTGCCAGGATTCGCGGTAGTCGCCATCGATCTGCAGATGGCCGATCGGCGCGCAGAAGCTGACCCCACCTGCGTGGCGCACGGTCAGCAGGGTGATCTCGTAGTCGAACGGAATGAAGCCTTCGACGATCACCCGGCCAGCACCGGCACGGCCGCCTTCCTGCGCGTAATCCCAGGCCTTGCGGACATCGGCCGGCGACTTGATCGTGCTCTGGCCCTTGCCGGACGACGACATCAGCGGCTTGACCACGCAGGGAATGCCGATTGCGGCAACGGCGGCTTCGTAGTCGGCAAGATTGTCGGCGAATCGATACGGCGAGGTCGGCAGGCCGAGCGTTTCCGCCGCCAGCCGGCGAATGCCTTCGCGATCCATCGTCAGCCGTGCCGCGCGCGCCGTCGGGATCACCGTCGCGACACCTTCGGCTTCCAGCGCTTGCAGGGTCGGCGTGTGTATCGCCTCGATCTCCGGAACGATGTAGTGCGGCTTTTCCAGCGCGACGACGCGGCGCAGTTCGTCGCCATCGAGCATCCTGATCACGTGGCTGCGATGCGCGACCTGCATCGCCGGCGCGTTCGCATAGCGATCGACTGCGATGGTTTCCACACCGAGCCGCTGCAGCTCGATCACCACTTCCTTGCCGAGTTCGCCGCTGCCCAGCAGCATCACGCGAGTGGCGTTCGGGGACAGCGGCGTTCCAAGCGTGGTCATGGCAGCGATTCGTCGGTGGGGCTTAAGAAGGGCGACAATACTGGCATAGCCGCCCGCGCTGCTGGCCCTGTTCCTCACTGCACCGACTCGCCGCCATGACTCGTCGCACCAAGATTCTCGCCACCCTCGGCCCTGCCACCGACGATCCGGCCGTGCTCAAGCGGCTGCTGATGGCCGGCGTCGATGTCGTCCGGCTGAACTACTCGCACGGCAAGGCGGCCGATCACGCGCGCCGCGCGGCCGCGGTGCGCAGCGTGGCCCACGAGATGGGCTACGACATCGGCGTGCTGGCCGACCTGCAGGGACCGAAGATCCGCATCGAAAGCTTCGCCGGCGGTTCGGTCGAACTGGTCGAGGGCGCGGCGTTCCGGCTCGATACCGCGATGGCCGCCGAGGCCGGCGACATCAACGCCGTCGGCTGCGCGTACAAGGAACTGCCGCACGACACCCGCGCTGGCGACATCCTGCTGCTCAACGATGGCGCGATCACGCTGCGGGTGACGGCAGTGCAGGGCACCTGCATCGACACCGTGGTGGTGCTCGGCGGCGTGCTGTCGAACCGCAAGGGCATCAACAAGCAGGGCGGCGGGCTGTCGGCAGCGGCGCTGACCGACAAGGACCGCGAGGACCTGATCCACGCGATCTCGATCGGGGCCGATTTCATCGCGGTCAGCTTCCCGCGCTCGGCCGCCGACATGAACGAGGCGCGCACGCTGATGAACGCCGGCGGTGGCCGGGCGGCGCTGGTCGCCAAGATCGAGCGCGCCGAAGCGCTGCCGAACCTCGACGCGATCATCAAGGCCAGCGATGCCGTGATGGTGGCGCGCGGCGATCTCGGCGTGGAGATCGGCGATGCCGAGCTGCCGGGCTGGCAGAAGAAGATCATCGCCGCGTCGCGGGAAGCCAATCGCATGGTGATCACCGCCACGCAGATGATGGAATCGATGATCGTCAATCCGATTCCGACGCGTGCCGAAGTGCTCGATGTCGCCAACGCGGTGATGGATGGCACCGATGCGGTGATGCTGTCGGCCGAGACGGCGACCGGCAAATGGCCGGTCAAGACCATCGAGGCGATGGCGCGGGTCTGCGTCGGTGCCGAGCGGGCGATGCCGAGCCGCGAGCGTTCGCGGCGCACGATGGGCAACCACTTCGAGCGCATCGATGAAGCGGTGGCGATGGCGACCACCTGGACCGCGCAGCAGATGCACGCCAAGGCGATCGTCAGCCTGACCGAGTCCGGCTCGACGGCGCTGATGGTGTCGCGGACCGACACCAATATTCCGGTCTATGCGCTGACCCGTCACGAAACCACGCGCCGCAAGATGGCGATGTGCCGCGGCGTCTACCCGGTCAGCTTCGATCCGTCGACCGCCGATGCGATGCAGGCCGAGCGCGAGGCCATCGCCTGCCTGAAGTACCGGCGGGTCATCGTGCCGGGCGACCGCGTGCTGCTGACCCGCGGCGACCTGACCGGCGAACTGGGCGGCACCAACACGATGAAGATCGTCACCATCGTCTGACGCGCCTCGCCCGGATCAGGGTGCAGCAGCGCAGGTGGTGAAGACGCTGGCTGGCGTATCGCCGGCGCGCACCCGGGCCGAGAACAGATCGCGCGGACAGCGCACCGCCAGTGGCGCGTAGTCGCCGATGACGGTGCGTGGGTCGCTGCTGTCGTCGACCCGCTGGACCGCCCCTTCGAAGTCCGACGCCGCGATCAGCTGCCGATAGATCAGCAGGCCGCGTCCATCGCGGACGCTGCCGAACGGCAGCGACGCGAAGCCGCGCGCGCGCAGCTGCGCGCTGGGCAGGTCATCGGCCAGCACGACGTGATAGCGGCCGTCGGCATCGAGCGGGATCGCGCGATCCGGCACGCAGGCCACCGCCGTGGTGCGCTGCTCGTCGTTCTGGCAGAACGACCAGTAGCGCAGTTCCGGCCGCAGCGGGAACGCTTGGTCACGTTCGCGGAAAGTCGGCGCGCGGCCCTGCACCAGGATCACGTCGTCGCTGCGGCGCAGCGCCAGCGCCATGTAGGCGGCGTCCTGGTTCAGGCCGAACTGGCTGTTCGCCTCGCCATCGTCGCCAACGGCCTGGAACACCTCGAACGGCAGAAGGCGCGGATTCGCGCTGCTGCCGGTCGCAGCCGGCGAGGCGGAGGGCAGCGCCGCGGCAACGGGCGTGGAGTCGACCGCGGCAGCCGCCGGCTTGATCGGATCGCGGCAGCTGGCCGGATCGAACAGCGGACGGTCGCCGTCCGGCGTTTCGAGCACTACCTTCGGCAGCTTGATCCGGCCTTCCGGGAGATAGGCGCGCAGCCACAGACGCGCGCGAACCGGCGCGGCGATGCGGGTGCCGGTGTACAGCGTGTTGCGCGGACGGTTGCGTGGCGGCGTGCCGTAGCGCACGTAGGCGGTGTAGCGCCCGCCCGGTGCGACCGCGGGGTTGCTGGCGGTCGGACCGAGCAGGGTCGAGCGGCTGCCGGAATCGGCACGCAGGCGGTAGTCGGCGAGGTGATCGACCGGATCGAAGCGGGCGTCGTAGGTCTGCAGCGAAAAGTAGCGCGTGGCGAGGAATTCACCTTCGACGCGGATCCGCGCCCCGGCCGGCGGCTGCGCCGGCAGATCGATCTGGTAGTAGCGCGCGTTGGTTTCCGGATAGGCCAGCGGCACCGGTGGCTCGTACCAGCCGCAGACCGGCGGCAGGACCTGCGCCGCGAGCGGGCCGACGGCACATGTCGCGATCACGGCGACGGCAGCGTGGGCGAGGGCGGCGGGCAGCCGATGATGGCAACGGGCGTTGCGGGATGCGGCGCTGAGCATGTCGTGACGTCCTTTTCATGGCCCGATCTGGCGGATCGCGCGGGTGGACTTGGGGCCCGGAACGGCAACGGACGGCGTGCAGCGATGCTGACGTTCCGGCGAGTGGCAAGCGTAGAGTACGCCGTCGCCAGCCTGAGACGAGCCTGCCATGTCCTCCAATGCATTCACGGTCATCGGGCATCGCGGCGCCCGCGGCCATGCGCCGGAAAACACCTTGCTGGGTATCGACACCGGCATCGCGCTCGGTGCGCCATGGGTGGAATTCGACGTGCAGCTGCACCCGTCCGGCGCACTGCTGGTGTTCCATGACCTGACACTCGATCGCACCACCAATGGCAGCGGCTTCCTGGCCGATCAGCCGCTGGCAGCACTGCGTGCCCTCGACGCCGGAGCTGGCCAGACCATCCCGACACTGCAAGAAGTGCTGGATCTGGTGGACCAGCGGGTCGGCGTCAACATCGAACTGAAATCGGCAGGCGGTACGGCTGAAGCGGTGGCGGCCGTGATCCGCAGCTATGTCGACGCAGGCTGGCCGGTCGACAAGTTCCTGGTCTCGTCATTCCACTTGCCGGAGCTTTGGGAGTTCAAGCAGCTGGCGCCGGAAATCCCGATCGGCGCGCTGCTGTGCGGCGTGCCGCTGGACTGGGCCGGCTGCGCGCTGGAACTGGGCGCGGCAACGCTGAACCTGTCATCCGAGTTCGTCGATCCGCGGCTGATCGCCGATGCCCATGCCCATGGCATCAAGGTCTACGTCTACACCGTCAACGACGTGGCAGAGATGCGCCTGCTGCGCGGCATGGGCGTCGATGGCGTGTTCACCGATCATCCGGATCGGGCGCTGGCGCTGAGCTGCTGAGCGCCCTCGTCGAGGGTAATGATCGGCCGATCCCATCGCTGAATCGGCAGACAGGCATCGTGATGCTGCGGAATTGCCGGTCATTCCGGGGCGTCCCGCCAACGGCTATCTGATCCGCACCGTTGCGTGCAGTCCGTGATCGCAGCGTTTGGGCCTTCGCAGCGGATGGCGACGAAATCGGAGCGCGGGAACGCCGCGTGCTGCGCTGCCAGCCTGCCGCCTTGCTTCGGCACTTCGGTAACGAGTGTCTGCAGAACACTGTTCCGGGTGCGTCGCTGCACCCGCATCGATCTTGAAAACCTAGGAACTCCCGCCTTCACCATGCCCAATCTCGACCACGCCTCGTTGTTCCTGAAACCGCAGCGGCCTGATGCGCGCGCGCTTCGGACTTTGGCCACGCGTGCAGCGGTACTACTGAGCGTCGCGCTCGTCGGCTGCGGGGCGGTCAGCCAGCAGCCGGCGTCCGCCGGTTATGGCGTCAATCCCGATTTGCCGACGCCGACTTCGTCGCTGCTGCCGACCGTCAATATCGCCACCGCGAAGGGCTGGCCCGAGGGCCGCACACCGCGGGCTGCGCCCGGGCTGAAGGTCGCGGCCTTCGCCCGCGGCCTGGACCATCCGCGCTGGCTGCTGGTGCTGCCGAACGGCGATGTGCTGGTGGCGGAAAGCAATGCGCCGAAACGCCCTGACGATGCGGGCGGCATCCGGGGCTGGGTGATGAAGAAGGTCATGGCCAAGGCCGGTGCCGGTACGCCGAGCGCGGATCGGATCAGCGTGCTGCGCGACGCTGACGGCGATGGCGTGGCCGAAGCCAGAAGCGTGCTGCTGACCGGCCTGCACTCGCCGTTCGGCATGGCGCTGGTCGGTGACCAGCTGTTTGTCGCGAATACCGATGCGCTGCTGCGCTTTCCGTATCAGGCGGGTGACACGCGCATCGATCGCGCAGCGGGCCAACTCGTCACGCCGCTGCCGGCCGGGCCGATCAACCATCACTGGACGAAGAATCTGATCGCCAATGCCGCAGGCACCAAGCTGTACGTGACGGTGGGCTCGAACAGCAATGTCGCCGAGAACGGCATGGAAGCAGAGAAGGAGCGCGCGGCGATCCTTGAAGTCGACATCGCCAGCGGCAGCCATCGTGTGTTTGCCGGCGGCCTGCGCAATCCGAATGGCCTGGCCTGGCAGCCGGAAAGCGGGGCTTTGTGGACGGTGGTCAACGAGCGCGACGAGATCGGCAACGATCTGGTGCCGGATTACATGACCTCGGTCGTCGACGGCGGCTTCTACGGCTGGCCGTACAGCTATTACGGCCAGCATGTCGACGTGCGGGTCAAGCCGCAGCAGCCGGATCGGGTGGCTGCGGCGCGGGTACCGGATTACGCGCTCGGCGCCCATACGGCGTCGCTGGGGCTGGCGGCATCGACGGGCACGCGCGGCGTCGCAGCGGTTCTCGGCAGCGGCATGTTCATCGGCCAGCACGGCTCGTGGAACCGCAAGCCGCGCAGTGGCTACCGGGTGCTGTTCGTGCCGTTCAGCGGTGGCCAGCCGTCCGGTCCGCCGACCGACGTGCTCGATGGGTTCATCGACGCCGACGACAAGGCCTTGGGCCGGCCGGTCGGTGTGGCGGTCGACAATCAGGGCGCGCTGCTGGTGGCGGACGACGTTGGCAACACCATCTGGCGCGTGACGTCGGTGCCTTGATTGCCGGCTTGACCGCGCCGCGCCAAGCGGCAGCCTTCAGGCGTCGAGGTCGACCGTCGCGCCGCCTTGCCCGCGCGCCCGCTCGAACTGCTCCAGCACGTGGCTCAGGCGGTCGCCCAGGTGTTGGGTGGCCGCGCGCTGCATGGCCCGTGAGACTTCGGCGTGAACGGCCATTTCAACCAGCGGCCGCAGCTGCCAGATCAGGTCACCGATGGCAGCCGATTCCGCCGGCGGCGGCAGGCCATCGCCGTACTTTTCCAGCAGGTGCTTGTCGATCAGCTGGACCATCGCTTCGGCGGCGCGTTCGACATTGGCGCGCAGCTGGCCGACCACATCGAGCATGTCGGCCAGCGGAATCCCGATCTTCACCAGCTCGGCGGCGGCGATGATCATCTTTGGGCTTGGTGCGACGAACTTCGCTCCTTGCTGCTGCAGGATTTCCAGGTCGACGACCATGGCCAGCACGCGCGGGTCGAAGTTGCCTTCAAACAGCCGGACCAGATCGGGCAGCGAATAGGTCATCGGCTGCTCATCGGTCCACGGACTGGCGACCGCCGATTCGATGCCGATCACCTGCGCCAGGTTCTGGCCCTGATCGAGTGCCTCGATCAATTCGCCGATCGACGACAAGGTGTAACCGCGGGCCAGCAGCTGGCCGATGATCCGCAGCCGCGACAGGTGGTCAGCGTTGTAGACGCCGGCCCGGCCGCGTCGTTCCGGCGGCGGGATGATGCCGCGATCCTGATAGGCGCGGACATTGCGCACCGTGGTGCCGGCCTGGCGCGCGAGTTCGTCGATCGTGTATTCGCGGATGGCCGGCGTGGCGGTACCGGTGCTGCTCGCGCGCGCGGCGCTGCTCTGCGCAAATGGGGACAGCCGACCAAGAATGCCTTTCATGCCGCGAATGATACCCACGACGCCGGCGCGTCGACCTGACACTGAACATTCCGCTTGAATAATTACATCAATCAATGGCACAGTTATTCCAGAACCTTTCCCTCTGGAGCTGTCGCCATGATGCCTACCCGCCGTGATCTCAAGTTCGATCTTGCCGATGTCGACCTCAAGCGCTGGAACGCCAACGGTCCGCTGCTGAGCGCGTACATGAACACGCTGTCGCTGTTCTTTCCGGACGGCGAGCGCTTCTTCATCCATTCGCTGCGCCATTACCGCGATCAGGTCACCGAGCCGGAACTGAAGAAGCAGATCACCGCGTTCATCGGCCAGGAAGCGATGCACGGCCGCGAGCACGAGGAATACAACGAGCGGCTCGAAGCGCAGGGCCTGCCGGCCGCGAAGCTCGGCCGCGAAATCTTCACGATCATCGAAGCGGCCAAGAAGCTGCCGCACGACGTGCAGCTGTCGATCACCATCGCGCTGGAGCACTTCACCGCGATCTACGGCGATCTGCTGCTGCGCAAGCCGGAAATCATCGACGGCTCGAACCCGACGATGAGCGCGATGTGGCGCTGGCATGCGCTCGAGGAAACCGAGCACAAGGCGGTAGCCTATGACGTGTACGCCAAGGTGATGGGCAAGACGCTGCGCGCCTACCTGCTGCGCACCTCGGCACTCGTGGTGATCACCAGCGTGTTCCTGTCGGCGATCGCCTGGACGATGGCGCGCATGGTCAAGGCCGACACCGAGCACCGCCACAGCCTCCGCGACTGGGCGAAGTTCGGCTGGCTGATGCTGGGCCCGGTCGGTGCGCTGCGCGGCATCGCGCTGCCGTGGCTGGACTACTTCAAGCCCGGCTTCCACCCGTGGGATCACGACAACCGCCACGTGCTCGCGCAGATCGACACGCTGGCTTCGCAGTACGCCGCTGCCCCGCGCAAGCTGGAGCCGATGGCCGTCGCCGCCTGATCGATCGCGGCGCTCAACAGGCCGGCGCTTCCGCAAGGACGCCGGCCTTTTTTCTTGGCCGCTGGCAGTGACCGGACGATCGCGCTAGCGTCGCCCATCCTCCTCACCCGATACCTGCTCCGATGATCGATCTGTTCACTGCCCCGACCCCGAACGGCCACAAGGTCTCGATCATGCTCGAGGAGCTCGCCGTGCCGTACACGGTGCACCGCCTCGATCTCGGCCAGAACCAGCAGAAGACGCCGGAATTCCTCGCCATCAATCCGAACGGCCGCATTCCGGCGATCGTCGACCACGCGCCGGCCGATGGCGGCGCACCGATGCCGGTATTCGAATCCGGCGCGATCCTGATCTACCTCGCGGAGAAGTACGGCAAGCTGCTGCCGGCCGACACCCGCCTGCGTTCGGAAACGCTGCAGTGGGTGATGTTCCAGATGGGCGGCGTCGGCCCGATGCAGGGGCAGGCCAACGTGTTCTTCCGCTACTGGCACGAGAAGTACCAGCCGGCGATCGATCGCTACCAGAACGAGACCAAGCGCCTGTACAAGGTGCTCGACGCCCGCCTCGAAGGCCGCGATTTCCTGGTCGGCGCCGGGCGCGGCGAATACACGATCGCCGATGTCATCAACTTTCCGTGGCCGAACATTCACGGCTGGGCGGGTGTCGCGATCGACGACCTGCCGAACCTGAGCCGCTGGCGCGATGCGATCCGCGCGCGTCCCGCCGTGCAGCGCGGACTGGCAGTGCCGGGCGATGTGCCGGCCGCCGACGTCGTCAAGTTCGCGCAGGCGATCGTGCAGCGCTGATCGCCATGCCGGCCTGCAGTGTCTGTCACGGAAGCTTCACAAAATGGCCTTCGGGTAGCATTCCCGGTCCTTTTCTTGCGTCGATGCCTGCATGACTTCCGCGCCGCCGTCCCCGCCGCTGCCCACGTTCATCAATCGCGAGCTGTCGCTGCTCGAATTCAACCGGCGGGTGCTGGCCCAGGCCGAGGACACGCGGGTGCCGCTGCTGGAGCGGCTGAAGTTCCTGTGCATCTCGTGCTCGAACCTCGACGAGTTCTTCGAGATCCGCGTGGCCGGCCTCAAGCAGATGGTCAAGGTCGGCGTCACCACGGTCGGGCCCGACGGCAATTCGCCGACCGAGCTGCTGTCGGCGATCGCGACCTCCGCACATGCGCTGGTCGACGACCAGTACCGGGTGCTGAACGAGGTGATGATCCCGGCGCTGAAGCGCGAGGGCATCCGCTTCGTGCGCCGCACGCACTGGAACGCCGAGCAGGGCGAGTGGCTGCGCGAGTATTTCGAGAACGAGGTGATGCCGGTGCTGTCGCCGATCGGACTCGATCCGGCGCATCCGTTCCCGCGGATCATGAACAAGTCGCTGAACTTCATCGTCGGCCTCGATGGCCGCGATGCCTTCGGTCGCAACATCGGCTACGCCGTCGTGCAGGCGCCGCGCGCGCTGCCGCGCCTGATCCAGCTGCCGGCCAGCGTGCCGGGCACCGGGCCGTACGATTTCGTGTTCCTGTCGAGCGTCATCCACGCCCAGGTCGGCCAGCTGTTTCCCGGCATGGAGCCAAGCGGTTGCTACCAGTTCCGGGTCACGCGCAATTCCGATCTGCTGGTCGACGAGGCCGAGGCGTCCGACCTGCTCGAAGCGCTCGAAGACGAACTCGAGCAGCGCCAGTGGGGCGATACGGTGCGGCTGGAAGTGGCGCACAACTGCCCGGACGAGCTGGTCCGCTACCTGGCCGACGAGCTGAACCTGTCGAACGCCGACATCTACCCGTGCAACGGCCCGGTCAACCTGATGCGGCTGCTGACCGTGCCGGACCTGATCGACCGCGCCGATCTCAAGGATCCGCCGTTCACGCCGCGCATTCCGAAGCCGCTGGCCGGTGACCTGTTCGCGGCGATGCGCGACCAGGACCGGCTGCTGCAGCACCCGTACGACTCGTTCGCGCCGGTGCTGGAACTGCTGCGCCAGGCCGCGAAGGATCCCAATGTGCTGGCGATCAAGCAGACGCTGTATCGCACCGGTGCCAAGAGCGCGGTCGCCGAAGCGCTAATTCAGGCGGCGCGCGCCGGCAAGGAAGTGACGGTGGTCGTCGAGCTGCGTGCCCGCTTCGACGAGGCCGACAACATCTCGCTGGCCGAAGCGCTGCAGGACGTTGGTGCTCATGTCGTCTACGGCGTGGTGGGCTACAAGACCCACGCGAAGATGATGCTGATCGTCCGGCGTGAAGACGGCCGCCTGCGCCATTACGCGCATCTCGGCACCGGCAACTATCACCCGCGCACCGCGCGCGCCTATACCGATTACGGCCTGCTGACCGCCGACGCCGAGATCTGCCGCGACGTCCACAACGTGTTCCTGCAGCTGACCAGCCTCGGCAAGGTGCCGGCGCTGAAGCGCCTGCTGCAGGCGCCGTTCACGCTGGCCACCGGCATTCGCGCCCGCATCGAGGCCGAGCGCCAGCAGGCGCTGGCCGGCAAGCCGGCGCGCATCGTCGCCAAGATGAATGGCCTGGTCGAGCCGGAAACGATCAAGGCGCTGTACGAAGCCTCGCAGGCCGGCGTGCAGATCGATCTGATCGTCCGCGGCATGTGCTCCTTGCGTCCCGGCGTGCCGGGGATGAGCGACAACATCCGCGTGCGCTCGGTGGTCGGCCGCTTCCTCGAACACCAGCGCGCGTTCTGGTTCCACAACGGCGGGCGTGACGAGGTCTGGCTGTCGAGTGCCGACTGGATGGAGCGCAACCTGCTGCGCCGCGTGGAGATCGCGTTCCCGCTGCGCGATCCGGAGATCAGCGCCCGCGTTCGCGAGCATCTGGAAACCTATCTCGCCGACACCGCGCAGAGCTGGCTGCTGCAGCCCGATGGCCGCTATGTGGTCGCCGAAGGGCCGAGCGACGCCATCAGCGCGCAGACACGGATGCTGGCGGAAGCCGGCATGGTCGCGGTGCCGGGGCTCGGCGCCAGCGACGAGCCGGTGCTGAAGCTGACGCCGAAAGCCCGGCCGCGACGCAAGGCCAACTAGCACCGCACCGGCTGCAACCGAACTGCAACACCGCGTCCATGACAATCGCGCCATGGATGAAATCTTCGGTCTGTTCCCGACGCCGCTGATGCGCGCGCCGGCCGTGCTCGGTGTGCCGCTGGTCGACGGCCTCGTGCAGCACTTCGCGGCACGCGCGAAGCAGGACAACAACTCGTCTTCGCGGCTGAGCCACACCGAGATGCTCAAGCCCGGCGACAGCCCGCTGTTCGTCGAAGCGGCACGGCTGATCACGCCGAAGCTGGTCGACTTCGGCGCGCAACTGTTCGGCGAGCGCATCGGCTGGTCGCTGAAGGAGATGTGGGTCAACGTGCTTGATCCCGGCGGCCATCAGGCGATGCACAACCACGCCAACAGCTTCATCTCTGGCGTGGTCTACCTGACGCCGACCCATCCCGGCTCGCAGACCGTGTTCATGCGCTCGCCCGGCGGCAGCGACTTCCTGTTCCGCAACGATCACGTCGCGGTGCAGCCGACGCCGTACAGCGCCGACAAGTGGATCAGCCCGGCACCGGTACCCGGCGATCTGATCCTGTTCCCGAGCTACCTGCTGCACGCCGTGCCGCCGAATCAGGGCCAGCGGCGCATCAGCTTAAGTTTCAACGCGATTCCGACCCGGCTCGATTCCTGGGGCTATTCGATCGGATTCAGCGGTTGAGTCCGATGCGGTCGGCGCGCGGCCGCAACCTGGCCGCGCTGGCGGTGATGACCGCGTCCGGCTTCGCCGGGCTCGGCTACCAGATCGTCTGGACCCAGCAGTGCGCGCTGTGGCTTGGCCACGAAGCGCCGGCGGTGCTGGCCGTGGTCACGGCCTTCTTCGGCGGTCTGGCGTTCGGCGCGACGGTCTTCGGTGCGCGCATCGAGCGCAGCGGCGAACCACGTCGCTGGTACGCAGGTGCGGAAGCGCTGATCGCCGGCTGGGGACTGCTGCTGGCGCTGACCATGGCGCCGGTCAGTAATGCGCTGCTGGCGCTGATCGGGCCGCAGCCCGGGCCGTTCGGGCAATGGAGCTTCGCGTTCATCGGCAGCTTCCTGCTGCTGCTGCCGGCCACCGCCGCGATGGGCGCGACATTGCCGGCGATGGCGCGGATCACGGCCGGCGGGCCCGGCGATCACGACCGCCGCCGGATCGCGGCGCTGTATGCCGCGAATACCCTGGGTGCTGTGATCGGCGTGCTGGCGATCGCTTTCGTGCTGGTGCCAGCACTCGGCCTGCGCGCGACCACGCTGGTCTGCGTGGCGCTGAACCTGGCCTGCGCACTGGCCGCGTGGCGTGTGCTGCCAGCCGGCAGCGCAGCGCGTCTGCTGCCGTCGGCTGCCGTTCCGCTATTGCGGCGGCGCCTGTTGGTCACCGGCCTGCTCGGCATCGGCTACGAGATCCTCGTCGTGCGGGTGATCGGCGAGGTCGCCGAGGACACGGTCTATACCTTTGCGCTGCTGTTGGCCGTCTATCTGATCGGCAGTGCGGCCGGTGCAGCGCTGTATCGGCGGATCGTCCGGCGTCATGGCGATGATCCCGAACGCTTGAGCCGCGGCCTGCTGCTGGCGCTGGCGCTCAGCTGTCTGATCGGTGCAGCCAGCCTGTGGGCGGCCGATGCCGTGCATGCCGCCGTGCTGGCGGCGCTGCCGCCGGGGATGGCGTCGGCACTTGCCGCCGAAGCGGCTCTGGCGCTGATGGCGTTCGCGCTGCCGACCTTCGCGATGGGCGCAATGTTCAGCCATCTGGCCACCGAGGCCAGCCGCGCCGGACTCGGGCTGGGCCGGGCGCTCGGCCTGAACACGCTCGGCGCCTGTGCAGCGCCGCCGCTGTTCGGCGTGCTGCTGCTGCCGATGCTGGGCGCGGGCGGGGCGCTGCTGCTGGTCGCCGCCGGCTATCTCGCATTGCAGCGCCCGCTGCGCGCCGACCGTTCGACGCTGCAGGCTGCGCTGCCGGTGCTGGCGATCCTTGCCGCGATCCCGCTGCTGCCGCCGCTGGCCTTCGTCGACATTCCCCCTGGCGGCCGCCTGCTGCGCTACCAGGACGGCGTGATGGCGGCGGTCAGCGTCACCGAGGATGCCGATGGCGTTCGCGTGCTGCGCATCAACAACCGCCAGCAGGAAGGCAGCAGCGTCACCCAGAGAGTCGATGGGCGGCAGGCGCTGATTCCGCTGCTGCTGCACCCGGCGCCAACGCGGGTGCTGTTCCTCGGTCTCGGCACCGGCACCACGGCGGCGACCGCGGCGATCGACCGCACGCGGCAGGTCGAAGCGGTGGAACTGCTGCCGGAAGTGATCGCCGCGTCGCGGCTGTTCGCGCGGCCTGCTGTGGCGGCAGCACCGGATGGCGTGCCGGAGATGATCGCCGGCGATGCCCGCCGCCATGTCCGCACCAGCCTCACGACGTACGACGTCATCGTCGCCGACAACTTCCATCCGGCGCGCAGCGGATCCGGTGCGCTGTACACCGTCGAGCACTTTGCAGCGGTGCGTGCGCGGCTCGCCGACGACGGCCTGTTCTGCCAGTGGCTGCCGCTGCACCAGCTGGATCCGGACAGCCTGAAAAGCATCATCCGGGCATTCCTGACCGTGTACCCGGACGGCCGCGCGCTGCTTGCCAACTACGGCCTCGACACGCCGACCGTGGGGCTGATCGGCCAGCGTGCTGCGCGGCCGTTCGACGTGGCCGCGCTCGACCGGCGGCTGGCCACGGCCAGCGCGCCGCCGCCATCGCGCTACGGGCTCGAAGACGCTTGGGCGCTGCTCGGCAGCTTCATCGCCGGGCCTTCGGCATTGCGTCATTACGCCGCCGATGCAGCGATCAACACCGATGACCGGCCCGTGGTCGCGTATCGCGCACCGCGGCTGGCCTATGCGCCCGATTCGACACCGGCCGAGCGCCTGCTGGCGCTGCTCGAAGCGCTGTCGATCGCGCCCGCCGAGCTGCTTGGCGCCGACGCCGATCCGGGTGATGCAGCCCGGCTGGCGGCGTACCGGCAAGCGCGCGACCGCTTCATCCGCATCGGCCGCAGCGTGCGGCCGAGTGCCGATGTCGACGCGATGCTGGCGCAGATCGGCGCGCCGCTGCTTGGCGTGCTGCGCAGCAGCCCGGACTTCCGGCCCGCCTACGATCCGCTGCTGGCGATGGCGCAGGCGCTGGCCGCGCGCGACCCGGCACAGGCGGCCGCGTTGCTGCAGACGCTCGACGCGATCCAGCCGGCACGGCCGGAAGCGGCTGCCGCGCTGCGCGCCATCGCGGACGCCACACGCTGAGCCGCTGCACGGTACGAACTCGCGTTCATCAAAGCTTCACTGCCGCGTCATGTCGCGCTCCGACACTCCAGCAGCTTTTTCAAGGCGGGCCTGCTGACGCCGTCCGGACGCACCACAACAGACATCGGAGTGAAGCAGATGAAATCAAACAACGCGTTTTCGACGTCGCGCATCGCGGCGGCGATCGCGGCGATGGCCGGCGCCACGGGCGTCGTCGCGCTGCCGCTGACGGCTGGGGCCGTCGATCGCACGCCGGGCCAGTACGTGACCGGCGACTTCCACAACCACACGACCTGCTCGGATGGCTCGATCTCGATGCAGAAGCTGTTCCGCAAGTCGACCGACACGACCGAAGGCAACTTCGGTCTCGACTGGTTCGTTCAGGCAGGCCACGGCGGCCGCGGCAACCGCAACTGCACGCTGACCGAAGACGCCACGCTGTCCAGCCCGGCCTATCCGTTCGTGCCGGGGCAGGGCCCGTCGACGACCTGGGCCGACAGCGGCGCCACGATCAAGGGTGACCTGTCCGGTGCCGGCTCGACGCGCTCGATGTGGCGCTGGCAGTCGATCCAGGAATTCCAGTACCCGCTGACCGAATACCTCGCCGCGCTGCGCAAGCGGCCGCTGTTCATGGGCGTGGAAACGGTGGTGCCGGGTCACGAGCACACCTCGATGTCGGTGATCACCGGCCAGATTCCGGCCAGTCTCGGTGCCCAGGCGCTGCCGGCACGGCCGCCGTATCGCGCCGTCGGCAACGCCGATGCGCTGGCCCAGTGGGAATACTGCTTCGACCGCAACGACACCGATACCAGCCGCGGCAATGCCTTGCCGCAGCCGTCGACCGACGGCAACAACTGGGACTGCTCGGTGCCGGGCAGCCCGAACGCCGCCGATGCCGACTGGAATGGCGTCGCGAAGAAGCTGGTGCCGCTGGCCGGTCCGGGTATCGGTATCCGCGGTCACCAGAAGACACTGGAAGCGGTGAAGTGGATGGCGGCGTTCCATCCGAACACCAGCTACTACGTGCCGGCGCATCTCGAGCGTGCCGGTCCGTTCAATCCGGAAGGCAACAACGGCTTCAACGTCGAGCACCTGCGCAACCTGAACAACGCAGCGCCGAACGTCGCGTTCGGCTTCGAGACCCAGCCGGGTCACGGCGCGTCCGACGCTCGTGGCGAATACAACGTGCTGCGCAACAACTTCGGCGGTCCGGTTCGCATCGACTCCGCAGGCGGCACGACCTATGGCGGCACCGGCATCTACGGCGCGCAGCTCGGCGGCGTCTGGGATGCGCTGCTCGGCGAAGGCCGCAACTGGTGGTTCTTCGCCAGCTCCGACTGGCACAACCGCGGCCTGTTCGGCCCGGATGACCGCCGCTCGTCGCAGGACTTCTACCCGGGCGAGTACCAGCGCAACCACACGCTGGTCAACAACCCGACCAGCAACGGCCGTCAGGCGATCACGCCGCAGTCGGTGGTCGACGGCCTGCGTACCGGCAACAACTACGCGACCTCCGGCGATCTGATCGACCGCCTGGCGTTCGTGGTCTGCTCGTCGGATCGCTTCGGCAGCACGCCGGCTGCAGTCGCCGCCGCCCGTGCCCAGGTCGAGCTGCTGGCCGTGTCGGCTGCGCAGCAGAACGCCAGCATCGCGCGGGAAGGCTGCGCGACGATGGGCCAGAAGCTGGTCGTGCGTCCGGGTGCCGATGTCTACGTCGGCATCGCCGTGCGCGATCCGAGCGGCGCCAACGAGTCGCCGTACGTGTTCGCCAATCCGTCGCTGAAGCAGGTCGGCATCGAGCAGCCGCTCAATGCGCCGGTCCTGCACCACATCGATCTGATTGCCGGTCAGGTCAGCGGCTACCGCACGCCGGGCTCGGCGGACTACGCCGGCGAGTGGCCGCGCAATACCGACTGGCTGCGTGCCGATGGCACCAATGCCAGCCTCGATGTCGTTCCGGCCGCCGCCAAGAACCTGAGCGCGCGCGTCGTGCGCACCTTCAGCGCCGATGGCTCCAGCCGCTGGGGTGTTGCACCGGCGCCGGCCGGGCAGGTCGACAGCTACCTGCGCATGTCGTTCCGGGTGCCGGCGCTGCGGTCGTCGGGCTACGTGCGTCTGCGCGGCACCAACCTGCCGCCGGCCACGCCGTTCGAGACCGATGCCGACGGCAATCCGCTGTCCGACGTCTACACCAACGCCATCGACCCGACGCGTCTTGCCATCCCGTGCACCACGGTGGGCAGCAACGTGCCGGCCAACGATGTGCTCTACACCGGTACCAGCATCGACGGCTGCCCGGCGCATCTCGAGGTGGCCACCGGTGCCTCGCCGATCGCCGGCCAGAAGGCGGTGTCGTATGACGTCGCTGCCTGGGCCGACCTGTGGTTCTACTCGAACCCGATCTATGTCGAAGTCAGCGGTTCGACGATCGTCGCGGGCGTGAAGTAAGCCGCAACACCGTGGCAACAAGGCACCGCACGTCGTTCGACGTGCGGTGCCTTCTGCGTTACCCCCATTTGATCGGTTCGGCCCGCAGCCGGACCGGGAGTCCTGCAATGAATCCGATCCTCGACCGTCGCCGCCTGCTGCGCGCCGCTGCTGGCCTCGCCGCCATCGCTGCCCTGCCGGCCGCGCGCGCCTGCGAATTCGATGCCGACACGCTGACCGTCACCCACCCGTGGACGCGTGCCACCGCGGCCGATGCGCCGTTCGCCGTGGTCAGCATGAAGTTCAGCCGGGTCATCAGCGCGGACCGCCTGATCGGTGCGATTACGCCGGTCGCCAGCGGTG
Organism: Gammaproteobacteria bacterium; assembly: GCA_026398875.1. GTDB lineage: Bacteria > Pseudomonadota > Gammaproteobacteria > Nevskiales > Nevskiaceae > Nevskia. The sequence continues at coordinate 267,017 of JAPLSB010000021.1, forward strand.
CCGAGTTGGTGGGTCCGGACGGGCCGCGCGCGCTGTCCTTCGATCTCGTTCCTGGAACGGATCCCGAACTGGCCGAGAGCGGTCTGCACCTGCGCCTGACCGGCTTGCGTCAGCCGCTGGAACTCGGCCGCGCCTATCCGCTGAAGCTGGTGTTCGAGCATGGCGGCGTCGTCAACGCACAGCTGAACGTCGATTTCCCGCCGGCCTGAGCCAGCGTCTGTCTTGGTACTGACATACGCGCTGGCCAAGCTTCGCGACCGTTCGTGGCCGCTGCAGATGCTGACGCAGATGCCGGAGCGAACGCTGTTCGTTCCGCCCCGATGGTGCCTTGCACATGGTTTCCCAGACTCAACCCCCGAACGCCGCTGCAGCGTCGTGTTCGCCGCTGCCGTCGGCATCGTGGCTGCGTGAGCCGCTGCTGCACTTCCTGCTGATCGGCGCGCTGCTGTTCGCCATCGACCGCGCGCTGCTTGATCGCCGCGACGACCCGAACACCATCGTCATCACCGCCGAGGTCGATGCCGAAGCGGCACAGCTGTTCGAGACCGCGCGTGGCCGCAAGCCGAATGCCGACGAGGTGCGCGCGCTGCGCCAGATCTGGCTCGACAACGAAGTGCTGTACCGCGAAGGGCTGGCGCTGGGCGTCGATCGTGGTGACAGCGCGATCCGCGAGCGGGTGATCTTCAAGTCGCTGAGCCTGGTCGACGCCGATCTGCCGGTGCCGGAGATCAGCGATGCCGATCTGCGGGCCTGGTTCGAAGCGCGCCGCGATACCTACGACACCCCGGCCCGTTACGACTTCGAGGAAGCCGCGCTTCGCGGCGAACGCAGCGAAGCCACGATCCGCGATCTGGTCGCCCGGCTGGCCAGCGGCGACGAGGCCGGCGATGGCGACGCCGAGTTGCGCGTGTTCAAGGGGCGGCCACGCGCCAACATCGTGCAGAGCTACGGCGACGATTTCGCCAAGGCGCTCGACGCCGCAGCGCCGGGCGTCTGGCAGGCGATGCAGACCCGGGACGGCTGGCGCGCGATGCGGGTGACGGCGAAGTCCGCGCTGACGCCGGCCAGCTTCGAGGCCTTGCGCGGACCGGTGCTGCAGGACTGGCGCGATGCCCGGTCGGCCGAGCTGCGTACCGCAGCGGTCCGCAAGATCGCCAGCCGCTACACGATCCGCAACGACGCCGACGCTGCCGCGCCATGAGCCGCGCTGCGTGGGTGCTGGCGCTGCTGCTGCTGGCCTGGCTGCCGCGGCCGGCCGTCGCGCACGAGATGAGCATGGCCGAGATGCAGCTGCGCGAGCAGGCGCCGGGCAAGTTCATCTGGCAGTGGTCGGCGGTCAACGACAAGCGGCCAATGGGCAATGACCTGCGCCTGGTCTGGCCGGAAGGCTGCATCAGCGAGCCGAACGCCTTGCGCTGCAGCAACGGCCTGCGCGGCCGGCTGGCGGTCGAAGGGCTCGGCGACCGCTACTCGGCGGCGATCATTCGCATCACCTGGCTCGATGGCCAGACGCGCGTCCACACGCTGACCGCCCGCCAGCAGCAGGTGCAGCTGTTCGGTACCGCCGACGACGATCGCGGTGTCGGCGAGATCGCCAGCGCCTATGTCGTGCTCGGCGTCGAACACATCCTCGGTGGCTTCGATCACCTGATGTTCGTGATCGCGCTGCTGTTCCTGGTCGGCTTCAACAAGCGGCTGGTGCTGACCATCACGGCATTCACCGCCGCTCACAGCCTGACCCTCGCGTCCAGCGCGCTCGGCTGGCTGACGCTGCGCGGCCCGCCGGTCGAAGCGACGATCGCGCTGTCGATCCTGCTGGTGGTCGGCGAAGCGATGCATGCGCGGCCGACCTTGGCGCGGCGCTGGCCGGCGCTGGTCGCCTTCCTGTTCGGTCTGGTGCACGGGCTCGGCTTCGCCGGTGCGCTGAACGATATCGGGCTGCCGCAGCAGCATCTGCCGGTGGCGCTGCTGAGCTTCAACGTCGGCGTCGAACTCGGCCAGCTGGCCGTCGTCGTGCTGGCGTTCCTGCTGTGGAAGGTCGGTGCACGCCTGCCCAGTCTGCAGCGCATGCGGGTGCCGGCGCTGTACGCGATGGGCAGCGTCGCCGCGTTCTGGTCGATCGAACGAGTGCTGGCGGTGCTGTCGCCGTAGATGTCGGGCGCTGCTGCCGTCGATCGGCGAGGGCTGTTCCTTCCTTGAAGCGCTCGGCCGCGGCCGCAACGATCGGGGACCGACAGGAGCCGATACCGATGAACGCCACGCCGCCGATTCGCGCCACCGTGAACTACAGCGCCGACAACGGTCGGCGTCTGAATACCTGGTTCTACGAGCCGACCGAAGCGGTCGATCGCAACCCGCCGGGCAGCGAGCCGCGCGAAGTGACGATCCACGATGGCTGGCCGGATGCCGCGCGGCTTTCCGCCGATCGCGAAGGCTTCGAGATTCACGACTTTCCGGCCAGCTTCACGGCCTTCGATGACGAAGCGGCGGTGACGTCGGCCTACTACGCGCAGGTCATCGCCCATGTGCAGCGCCACACCGGTGCTGCGCGGGTCGTGGTCTTCGACCACACGATCCGCCGCCGGATGCCGGACGACCTGAAGGCGCAGACCGCGGTGCAGCGGCCGGCCGTGATGCTGGTGCACAGCGACTACACCGCCCGAAGCGGACCGCAGCGGCTGCGCGATCTGCTGCCGGACGAAGCCGAGGCGCTGCTGGCGCGGCGCGTGGCGTTCTACAACGTCTGGAAGCCGCTGCGCGCGCGCGTCGAGGAACTGCCGCTTGCGGTTTGCGATGCCACGACGCAGGTGCCGGACGATCTGTTGCTGATGGACCTGAAGTATCGCGAGCGCACCGGCGAGATCCACGTGATGCGGCCGAACCCGGCGCATCGCTGGACCTATTTCCCCGGCATGGACGCTACGCAGGCGCTGCTGCTGAAGACCTACGACAGTTCAACCGACGGCCGCGCCCGGTTCATGTTCCACACCGCGTTCGAGCATCCGGATACCCGGCCCGATGCGCTGCCGCGCGAAAGCATCGAAGTGCGGACGATGGCGTTCTTCTGAGATCGCAGCGACGGCTCAGCGCCCGAACAGCTTGCCGAGATCGGGCAGTACCATCGGCGGGCTCGGCAGTTCGAAGCGCACGGCCGCCGGTGTGACTGGATCGAGTCGCTCCAGCAAAAAGCTGTTGCCGATGCGCAGCAGGCCGGTGCCGCGGTTGCGCAGTTCCTTCGCCAGCTGTTCGTTGGCTTCCGAATCAAGCTCGGGAAACGCATGGGCGACGATGCGGCCGGTGGCCAGCAGCGCGTCGGTCAGTTCGCGCACGCGCGGATCGCTGGTCAGCACCAGTTCGTCCTGACGTTCACGGCCCGCCGTGTTGACGGTGGTCAGCAGCCAGACGCGGCCGGTGAAGCCGGCGATGGTCTCGATGCGGCCCGGGCCGGTCAGATTGACGAAGCGGCCATCGGTGACCAGCGAGCGCGGTGCCAGGCTGCGTGCCATGCCGCCGAACTGGGCCATGGTCTGCGCGTAGTCGAACACCATCTGCTGGCCGTTCAGATTGGCCACGGCATAGGCGCTGCTGTCGCGCACCAGCAGATAGCCGTCGACGCCGCGATTGGCCTGCAGCCGGACGCGCTTGGCGCTATCGAACTCGATGCGCGAGCGCACCGACTGCGCGCCCGGATCGTTCAGGTTGTCGCCGGCCACGATGCTGGCGCTGCCGCCGGCCTGGGCGGCACCGACCATCAGCAGCGCAACGAGCGCGACCAGAAACGACAGGTACAGACGAGTCAGCATTGGGATGGCTCCGGAACGGCAGTGCAGGGCAGGCCTGCACGGTCGCAGGCCGTGCCCGAACCCAAGCTGAACGGCACCGCTGTCAGCCGACCTTGCCGCTGCGGCCTTCGTCCTTCAGCGAGAACGGTGTGAACGAGGTGTCGGTGTCGTAGGTATCGACCCCTTCGACGCGCTTCAGGCTGTTGACCACCCAATAGGTCAGCGGTGTGAACAGCACTTCGACGCCGACCTTGAACAGCACGTTGAACGCCATCAGTGAGGCCAGCGTGGCGCTGTCGAGGATTCCGTAGAACGCCACCGGGTAGAACAGCAGGCTGTCGATCGACTGGCCGCAGATTGTCGAGCCGATGGTGCGCATCCACAGGTGCCGGCCCTGGCTCCAGACCTTCATGCGCGCCATCACGAACGAATTGACGAAGTCGCCGACCCAGAACGCCAGGATGCTGGCGACGACGATGCGCCAGGTGTTGCCGAACACGGTTTCCAGTGCCGGCTGCAGCACCTTGTTGTATTCGGAGGTCGGGCTGGCCGGCATCGCCAGAATGATGGTGCTCATCGTCGTCGCGAAGATCATCGCCGCGAAGCCGGCCCAGATCGCGCGGCGGGCGCGGGCAAAGCCGTACACCTCGGTGATCACGTCGCCGAAGATGTAGCTGATCGGGAAGAACAGGTTGCCGGCGCCGAAGGTGACGACGCCGATGATCGGCAAGGTCAGCACGCAGGCCTTGGCCGGACCGATCAGGTTCGAGCACAGCAGCACCGCGACGGTGCCGGCCATCAGGAAATCGTAGTAACGGAAGTTGCGCACGCGTGATGCCAGAGAGACGGCCGCCCGGTGCGGCAGCGGAAGCTTAGCTAGACGCGCGGCCCGCCGCCCGACTTGACCGACGGATCGAGCACGAGGGTTTCGCCAGGATTGGTCCGGCTGCGCGACACGAAGTGCAGCAGCATGTCGATCCCGGTGAATGCCGTGGCGCCCGGCTTCAGTCGCAGCACAATCCCGCGCTGCCCGGGCAGTGATTTGATCTCGAGGTGGGCGAGGCCATCGGCGTCGGCCGGATTCTTCGCGCTGACCGGATTCGGCCAGCGGAACTTCCACTTCGCGTAGGCCTCGCTGCTCAACCAGTAGGTCGCGATATCGCTCAAGTCGATGACGCGGCCGTAGACCAGCGTGATCTCTGGCACGTTCTGGCATTGGTTGCCGGTGATCGTGGCGAGCGTCAGCGTGAGCAGCATGTCCTTCTTCGGTCCGAAATCCCTGATTGACGTGAGCATGGGCAACTCCGTTATGTGGGGACCGGGCGGGTCCATTGATGAGGGTGCTCGGGCGCTTCAGTCGAGTCCGCGGTCCTGTTTCGCCCGCGCCCTCAGTCGTGGGCAGTCCAGTGTCGGTGCCGTGGCCTCGATCGGCCGGGCGGAGGTCGGACAGCGCCGCTCGATGAAGCTGATGACACTGTAGGCCCATGGCGCGGCGTTGTCGGGGAGCGCTGCGTCGGCAATGTGATCGGTGCCATTCATCAGGCCGAGCAGCGCCTGCAGGCGACTGCCACGACGGCCCATCTCCGGCGCCTTTTCGTCGATCGCTGACAGCGCGCTGCTGGCGGCCTCGCGGTGCTGCGCGGTGGCGGCCGCGTCGCGATCGACGTACAGCGCCAGTTCCAGCGCCATCAGGTGGGCGCTGGCCCGGATCACCGGCGCGTACAGGCTGTCCGCAGGCGTTCCGTCAGCGATCCGCAGCGCATCCTGGGCAATGCGATGCGCTTGCGTCGCATCGCCATCACGAAAGGCCAGCGCGTAGCGCAGGTCCCAGACCGACAGCAGCGACACGCGCGCCAGGTTCAGCGCCGGGTCCCGCTGCAGCACGCTGGTCAGCGCGGCATCGGCGCCGGCCAGCCCGGCGCGGGCAGCGTCCCAGTGCCGAAGCTGGTAGCGGGCCGAGGCGTCGACCTGTGTCAGATAGGCACGGTCGACCTGATAGTCGAGGTTGTCGGCATCGGTGGCGATCAGCACCTCGATCCGCTGCAGGCCTTCCTCGGCGATCGCCAATGCCAGCGTCGGCTGTCCGGCCTCGATCGCGGCGATGCCGTAGGTGGACAACGCGTTGCAGAACGCTTCCAGCAGCCGATGATCATCCGGTGCCTGGGCCAGCAGCGCACGGTGGCGGCGGGCGTGCTCGCCGAGCACCGCCAGGCCTTCGTTGCGCTGGCCGAGCGCGGCCAGCGTCGACCCCTGCCAGCTCAGCGCGGTCAGCAGGCTGGCGTTGACCTCGGTCGGCAGCGGGCCTTCCTGCAGCAGCGTCTCGACCACCGCCATCGACTGCTGGAACAGCGGCAGCGCTTCGGCGTGGCGCTTGCGCTCGTGCGCCAGCACGCCAAGGTTGCTCAGCGCGTAGGCCACCTCGGTGCGCCACTCGCGGTTGCCCGGCTCGCGTTCGACCAGCGTTTCGGCGATCTGCCGATAGGCGCGGAAGCCGGTTTCGGCGCCGTCGAAATCACCGGCCCGCCACGCGGCATAGCCAACCCAGTATTCGATCTGGCCCAGCTCGAACAGCAGCGCGTTGCTGGCCGGCGTGCGTGCAACCAGATCGCGCTGCAGTTCACGGGCGGCGGTCAGCGTCACCACCGCTTCGCCGGGCCGGCCCTGCGCGAAGCGCACCTCGCCGATCTGGCGCAGCGCCTTCGCGCGTGCGGCCAGCGCTCTCGGGCCGGGATCGCGGCCACGGTCGAGGCCTGCGAAGTAGGCCATCGCGCGATCGCCGACGGCATCGAGAATGCCGAGCTTGCCAAGCGGCTCCAGCTGGCCGCGCAGTTCGCCGAGCATGAAGCCGATCAGCTCCTCGCCCTGCTGGCGGCTGCGCTCGGCTTCGTCGCGGGCGCGCAGCGCCACCAGCGCCAGTGCCGCCGTCAGCACTGAAACCGCCAGGCTCAGCGCGGCCACGGCGATCAGCCGGCGGTTGCGCGCCACCAGATCGCGCCGCTTCAGCTCGTCGAAGCCGACACCGAGCAGGCCGGCGATGATCTTCAGCCGCGCGTGATCGCGACCATCGGCATCCTCGTGCAGGCCGGCGGCCAGCGGTTCGATGCCGCGCTCGCGCAGCACCGGCGGCAGGCATTCGCGGGCCGGGTCGGCGGCGTTCGGTTCGCCATCGGCGATCAGGCACAGCAGGCGCGACGGCTGGCCCTGCTGAAGGAACGCGGTGACCTCGTCATTGACCCAGCGCGAGGCCGCCGACTGCGGCGAACAGATCAGCACGAAGCAGCGCGACTGCGCGATCGCTTCGATCAGCTGGTCGGCCAGCGGCCCGGCCGCCAGCTCGTCGCGATCGCGGAAGATCGGATACAGCCGCGCCGGTACCGGACCATGCGCGCCGGCACTGCCGACCAGCCGCGCTGGCACGCGGTAGCGCTCGATCGCCCGATGCAGCCATTCCGCCACCTTGCGGTCGCGATGGCTGTAGCTGATGAAGCCCGGATACTTGAAGACCGCTGCGTTCACGCCATTCCCCGATCCCCGGTTCCGGCCATCCGTTGCGCCGGAAGCGTTGCGGAGCCTAGTCAGCGCCGTACGGGGCGGCAAGCGGCGCCTGGTCGCTGCCGAGATCGAGTCCGAGCTGCGGCGTGGCAGGTGGCGCACGGCGCGGTCGCGTGGTCGGCGGCAGCCCGGCCTTGCGGCTGCCGTGGCGTTCCTGGATCGCGTCGGCGGCGCGGTGGAAGTCCAGCCCCTTGCGCACTGCCCAGATGCGGTCGCGAGCGATCCGCGCTGCTTCGATCGGATCGACGACCGGCAGCGGATAGTCGCGGCCGAGCACGATGCCGGCGCTGCGCTGCGCGGCCTCGTCCATCTTCCACGGCGTGTGCAGCAGCGCGGTCGGCAACGCTGCCAGCTCCGGCAGCCAGCGGCGCATGAAGACGCCGTCCGGGTCCTGGTCGAGGCCCTGCTTGACCGGGTTGTAGATGCGGATCGTGTTGATGCCGGTCACGCCACTCTGCATCTGCATCTGCGGGTAGTGGATGCCCGGCTCGTAGTCGCTGAAGCACCGGGCCAGATGCAGCGCCGGGCGGCGCCAGTGCAGCCACAGGTGGTAGCTCGACACCGCGCACAACATCGCCCGCATCCGGAAGTTGATCCAGCCGGTCGCGATCAGGCTGCGCATGCAGGCATCGACGAACGGCAGGCCGGTGCGGCCTTCGGCCCAGGCCGTGAAGCGGGCTTCGTCGAACTCGCTTTCGCGCAGACCGTCGTAGGCGCGATGGGTGTTGGCGAATTCCAGCTGGGGCTCGGTTTCGAGTTTCTGGATGAAGTGGCAATGCCAGTGCAGCCGGCCGATGAACGCCCGCAGCGCTCGTTTCCAGGTCGCCTGCTCGTCGGGCGGCAGGCCGTCGAGGCGCTGCAGCTGCAGGGCGGCGGCCTGCGCCGCTTCGCGCAGCGACAGCGTGCCGAAGGCCAGATGCGGCGACAGCCGCGAGCACGACTCCACCGCCGTCAGCGGGCTCGACAGTTCGCGGTGATAGCGGCCACCGCGCTCGGTCAGGAAGCTGTGCAGCGCGGCTTCGGCCTGCGAGCGGCCACCGCGCTGGCGGCCCGGGCAGGGATCATCGGCCAGCCACGGCAGCTGCTCCGCGGCCATCGCTCCGGCATCGACGTCGACCGGCAGCAGCTGCTGCGGCGTGGCCACGATGTCGGCCGACATCCGCTGATCCCAGCGCCGCGCCCAGCCATCGCGGCTGCGCATCCGGCGGATCACGCCGTTCTGGGCGATCTCGGTCCAATGGATGCCGTGTTCGCGCGCCCAGTCGCCGACTGCGAGATCGCGGCGGTAGCTCCAGTCGTTGCCGGTTTCCTCGTGGCTCCACAGCGCGAAGGCACCGCGCTTCTGGCGCAGCGCCTCGAACACGGCAACCGCTTCGCCGCGCCGGATCACCAGCGGCTGGCCGCGCTCGGCCAGTGCCGCGCGCAGCTCGACGAGCGATTCGCGAATGAACGCCCAGTGCCGTCCGGCGGCATCCGGCTGCTGCCACAGCGTCGGCTCGACGAGGTAGATCGGCAGCACCGGGCCGGCCGCTGCGGCAAGCGCCAGCGGCGCGTGATCATGGATGCGCAGATCGCGCTTGAACCAGACGACTTGGAGCATGGCGCCATCGTACCGGGCTGCCGGGGACGCGGCGCGGCACGCCCGCGCACGGGCGATTGCAGCGGACGCCTGTGCTACGGTCATCAAGTCCCCGATCTGCCGGCCACCCTGCTGCTGTCGCCCTTTTTCGTGCCCACGCTCGACACGCCGATTCCGGTTCCACGCCGCGACCTGATCTACCGGTTCGGCGACTGCTGCCTCGACAGCCGCTCGCTGGAACTGAGCGTGCGCGGGGCCCTGTCGCGGCTGGAGCCGAAGCCGCTGGAACTGCTGCTGTTCCTGCTTCGCCACCCTGGCGAAGTGGTCACCAAGGACGAGCTGCAGGATGGTGTGTGGCCGGGTCGCATCCTGTCGGAATCGGTGCTGACCAAGGCGGTGGCGCGGCTGCGCCAGGCGCTGGGCGACGAGCAGCAGGCGATCATCCGTACCGTCCACGGCTACGGCTACCGGCTGCTGGCGCCGGTCACCGTCGAAGTCGCATCGCCGATGACGGCCAGCGCGCCACAGCTGCAGCTGTCCGCGGGCGACACGTTGCCGCTGCGCCCGCACTGGACGCTCAGCGAACAGCTTGGCAGCGGCGGGCTCGGCGAAGTCTGGCTGGCGGTCCACAGCAAGACCGGCGAGCGACGGGTGTTCAAGTTCGCGCTCGATGCCAGCGGCCTGACCGCGCTGAAACGCGAGATCACCCTGTTCCGCGTGCTCAAGGACACCTATGGCGAGCGCCCGGACCTGATCCGCCTGCTCGACTGGAACATCGACGAACCGCCGTATTTCATCGAAGCCGAATACGCGGCCGGCGGCGCATTGCCGCAGTGGGCCGAGGCACGCGGTGGTCTGAACAAGGTGCCGCTCGCCGAACGTCTGGAGCTGGTCGCGCAGGCCGCCGAGGCGCTTGCGGCGGCCCACGCGGCCGGCGTGCTGCACAAGGATCTGAAGCCGGCGAATTTGCTGATCGGCTTCGATACGGCCGGCCGGCCGCAGATCCGTATCGGCGATTTCGGCAGTGGCCGACTGATGGATCTGGCCCGCCTCGAACGGCTGGAAATCACCCGGCTCGGCTTCACCCGCATCGAGGGCGCTGCTGACGACGGCGACAGCAGCGGCACGCCGTTCTACTACGCGCCGGAGCTGCTCGCCGGTCAGCAGCCGACCGTGCAGACCGATCTCTACGCGCTCGGCGTGGTGCTGTACCAGATGATCGTCGGCGATCTGAAACGACCGCTGACCGCCGGCTGGGAAGGCGACATCGCCGATCCGCTGCTGCGCGAGGATGTCGCCGCGGCGGCGGCCGGTCGCGGCGACAAACGCTTGACTGACGCGGCCGAACTCGCACGCCGCCTGCGCAGCCTGCCGCAGCGCGCCGCCCGCCAGGCCGCGGAAGCGGCGCGAATCGCCGAATCGGAGCGGCTGAATGCGCGTATCGCCCGCCTGCACGCAACCCGCCGCCGGCTGATTCCGCTGGCCGCCAGCCTGCTGATCGGTGTGATCGCCACCTCGATCATGGCCTGGCAGGCGAGCCAGGCGCGCGCGGTCGCCGAACTGGAAGCGGCCAAGGCACAGGCGATCAACCGCTTCGTCAACGAGGATCTGCTCAACGCCGCCAATCCGCTGCAGCGCCCGCCCGGCGCGCCGGAAGTGACGGTGCGGGCGGCGATCGATGCGGCGGCGACGGCGGTCGACAGCCGCTTCACCGGCCAGCCGGCGGTCGCCGCAACGGTGCTGACCACGCTCGGCGTGCTGCGTCACGAATTCGGCGAGTACGACGCCGCCATTGCCCTGTTCGATCAGGCGATCGCGCGCGCGGAGTCGGCATCGGCGACGGCCGAGCGCGACAAGGCACGGCTCGAGCGCGCCGCGGTGCTGATCTCCGCTGATCGCGAGGCCGAAGCGGTGGCCGCGCTCGAAGGCCTGCTCGCCGATCAGCGCCAGCAGCCGGTCGCCGCGCTCGAAACCCGGCTACGCCTGCTCGAAGCGCAGTCCCGGCAGGGCAGCGATCCGACCTTTGTCGATCCGCTGGCGGCACTGCGCAGCGATGCCGACCGGCTGCTCGGCGAACCGAACTGGATCGCCGGCGAGGCCGGTGGCCTGATCGCCAGCATCCATCGCATCGCGGGCGTACCGGCGCGCGGGGCGGAGGATGCCCGCCGCGCCTACACGGCGCTCAGTGCGGTCCTCGGTGCCGATCACCCGACGACGCTGAAAGTGCAGGTCACCCTCGCGCACAGCCTCGACGCGCTCGGCGAGAAGGATGCCGCGGTCAGCGCGCTGCGCGATGCCTTCGAGCGGATTCGGGCGCGCTTCGGTGCCACCGGCACGGACACCCTGCATGTGCAGAACGAATACGGCTTCGTGCTGAACCTGCAAGGACGTTACGCGGACGGAGAAGCGGTGTTCGCCGATCTGGTTGCTCGCCACGAGCAGCGCGGCAACGCCCGCAGCTTCGACATCACCGCGCCGCTGGCGAATCTTGCCAACGCCCGTTTGCAGCTTGGCCGGCCGGCGGAGGCGCTGCCGCTGATCGAACGCGGTCTTGCGGTGCTGGAAGGGCTGCCTGAAACGCAGCCGATTCGGGCCGTGATCCTGCGTCGCCTGCAGGCCGAGAGCCTGCTGGCGCTGAAGCGGCCCGATGATGCCGCGCGCGCCCTTGATGCCGGCGAAGCGTCAGCCTTGGCGCTGCCGGAAACCGATCTGCGCCGCCTGGCGCTACAGGGCGCGCGCGGCCGCTGGCTGCTGGCGATTGGCAACAGGGCGGCCGGCGAGCGGCTGCTCGATCAGGCGATCGCCGCGCTGCGCAAGCAGATCAAGGACCAGCACCCGCTGCTCGATCCGTTGATCGCGGCGCGGGCGTCGTCGACGTGAATGGCGGCTGGCCCGGCGGCGCTTCGGCGGCCGTGACCCGGCCCAGGTCATCGAGCAGCCGGGCCCGCAGGTCGGCCCGGCGAACGGCATCGATGTGCTGGCCACCCGGCACGCGCCACAGCGTTTTCGGCTCGCGCGCCTGTTCGTAGAGCTGTTCCGAATGGTGCAGCGGCACCACCGCATCGCGCTCGCCATGGATCAGCAGCAGCGGAATCGGGCTGATCCGGTCGACCACCGGCAGCGGCGACCAGACGTCGGACACCAGCAGCGACAGCGGCCATTGCAGCAGCCAGGTCAGCCAAGCTTCCGCAAGCTTTTCGCGCGCGATGCCTCGATAGCTCGCAAAGCCGCTGTCGGCGATCACCGCAGCGATCCGGCTGCGCGTGGCGGCATCGGCGCGGGCCACCAGGTTGATCGCGACCGCGGCACCGAGGCTCTGGCCGTAGACGATCACCGGGCCGCCGGCGTCGCCATCGCGGGCAATCAGCCAGCGCAACGCCAGCATCGCGTCATCGTGCAGGCGATCGACGCTGGCGCTGCCTTCGGAGCGGCCATAGCCGCGATAGTCGAGCGCCAGCACGGCATACCCCTGCGCGGGCAGCCAGGCCACTGCACTGATGTGGCTGCTGAGGTTCTCGGCATTGCCGTGCAGGAACAGGATCGTCGCGCGTGGCGCCGTGCGGGTCGGCAGCCATTGCGCGTGCAGCCGCAGGCCGTCCGGCGTCGCGAGCCAGATGTCTTCGGTCGGCGTGCCGGGGCCGCGCCCGCCGAAGTAGGTCTTGTGATCCGGCTGCAGGAACAGCGAGGTGCAGCCGCACAGCACAGCCGCGAGCGCGAGCAGCGAGATACGTCGAAACCCGTGGTGCAAGCGGTGCAAGAGTCGCGGCATCGGGTGCACTGAAAGGCGTCAGTAGTAGTGCAGGTAACGCAGGCCGATCGCGAATTCCTCGCGCGGCTGCTGATCGCGCCACAGCAGTTCCAGATGCAGCGCCTGCTGGCGCGACAGCTGCAGGTTCTGGCGCAGCGCGGCGCGCAGCCGGGTGTCGCCGTTGGCGAACTGCTCGGCGCCGAGATCGGCATTGAGCGTCAGCGCGCCGTGGCCAACGAGCAGGCCGGCGCGGACGCCGAGCGCTGGCTGCACCGGGTCGCGGAAGCCGGTGTTGTATTCGAGCCGGCCGGTCGCCAGGCCGTACAGCCGGGCATCGCCCCACAGGGCCTGGGTCATGCCGGCGCCGCCGTTGACGTGCACGACGCGCCGCTCGCGGCCCTCGGTCCATTGCCGTTCGACACCGGTCATCACCGACCACGACAGCGGCTTGAAGAAGCGATCACGCGGGCTCAGCGACAGGATGTCGATGACATCGAACCGCTGGATGTCGGGGCGGCCGCGGTCGCTGATCCGCAGGTCGAGATTGCCGAGGTTGATCTGCGCCCCGCGCGGAAAGCCGTTGCGGTTCTCCTCGAGGCTGTGCAGCGACAGTCGCAGGCCCAGCGTCAGATAGTCGCGGTCGTTCTCGCGCCAGCCGCCGACCGCCAGCCGGCGGCTGCCGTGGCTGGCATCCGGCGCGCTGGCGGGGTCGGGCTGCGGCTCGGGTGGCGGCAGCGCGCCGGCCTCGGCCTTCAGCGCCTGCAGCAGCCGGAAGCTGCGCTCGGCCACGGCCGGGTCGCGTGCCGGGCCTGTCTGCCGGAAGCGCAGGTACTTGTAGGCGGCGTCGATCAGCCGCGCCCGGGTCGCCGGCGGCAACGCCTGCACGCCGTCCGAATCGATCGCTTCGGCGTGCTGCCCGAGCGTGACGACGGCCTCGTGCAGATCGTCCGGAAGGGCATCGAGGCGCTGGCGCAGCACGGTGCCCTGTGACGGCCGGAAGGTCTTGCCGCGCATCAGGCCGGCGTTCTGCACGGCGCGCACGGTATCGATCGGAATCGCGGTCAGTGGAAAGCCGCTGGTCAGATCCAGCCCGGGACGGGCGACTTCCAGCAGTTCGAGAATCCGGTACGAGCAGTTCTCGTCGAAGAAGTAGTAGGCGAAGCGGATGTTGCGCAGTGCCCACAGATGCTGGATCAGCCGTTCGGTCTCGTCGGCATCGAGATTCAGCGGGTACTCCCAGATATCGCGGTTCTCGTCGCGGTTGTACTCGCGAATCTTCTTGTAGTACTGGTCGACCTCGAACTGCCCCGGATAGCCGCCGGTGAGGCCCTTGAACGCGTAGAACAGGCCGTTGTCGCGGGCATCGACGACCGCGCCGAAATTGACCGCGAACGACAGGTATTCCGCACCGTCCGCGTCATCGCCGGCGTCGAGCCGCAGCAGCGTGTGGCCGAACATCGATGACGGGCTGTTGAGGTAGTACGACGGGAAGATCAGCACCGCCTGCCGCGCCTGGACCTTTGAGCGGAACTCGCGATATGCGGCGCAGTCCGGCTGCGGCAGATCGACAAGATCCAGCTCGCTACGCAGCCAGGCCAGTCGTGCCACGAAGCGGCACTGGGCGTGCGCGTCACCGGAATCGGCGGGTGCTCGCAGCGCCGCCAGCGTGGCGTCGAGCTCGGCGCGCGGATCGTCGGCACCGCCGGCCGCCAGGAAGAACGCCGGATCATCGGCCTGACTGTGCCAGTGGCCGGGACGCAGTCCGGGCTTGTAGTGCAGCAGCTTCAGCCATTCGGCGCGTTGCCAGAGCGACTTCGCGTCCGCCTGCGCCTGTGCCGGATCAAGCGCACGGCCCGGAGCAGGGAACAGCAGCCAGACAGCGACGAGGATCGGGACGAGCGTGCGCAGGACGGGCATCGAGGCGAGATGGATGGCGCTGGAAACAACGAGGCCCGGCATCGTGACGATGCCGGGCCTGTGGAGGCTGCGGCGCGGTCGCCCGAAGGCGGCCGCACGAAGGCTCAGCTCACGTACTTGGCGAACTGGGCATCCGACTTCATCAGCGTTTCCAGCTTCGAGGCGACGTCATCGGCGGTGACGTTCTCGCTCGGGAACAGCACCGAGAAATTGCGATGGGCCAGCGAGGCGAAGGCGGCACGATCTTCCTTCGGCACGCCGTAGGCCACGGCGACGGCGTTCAGCGCCTGGCCGTCACCGGCGGCGACATCGGCCGAGAACTCGTCGAACAGCGCCGACACCATCTTCTTGCCGCCGTAGGTCAGCTTGCCGTCAACCGAGCAGCCGTTGGTGCCCGAGGTCATGCCGAACGTGGCGTTGCCCGAGGTGCCGTTGGTGGTGGTGGCGAGGAAATGCGGGCCGATGCCGGACTGGCCTTCGAACAGCATGTTGCCCCAGCCGCAGTTCGGGCCGCCGGGGGCGTCGGCGAAAGCGATCGACGATGCGGCCAGCAGTGCTGCGCCGATGAGCAGATTCTTCATTGTCATTCTCCTGGTAGTTGTTGTTGTCGAGTAATCGGATTCGCGCCGTAATCCGCGTCCGGATGGTATGCCGGCCGTCGCGACAAGCTCAAGCCGCCGCACCGGCGCTGACGGCGGCTTCCGTGCGCTGGCGCAAGTCCGGCCGTGCCGATCGCGCGCACCGAGGCTGCGGGTCAGTTGCCGAGCTTGATGCCCGCCGCAAAGCGGTTCGACGCCGAGCCCGATCCAGTACCCCCGCCGCTGAAGCAGTAGACGGCCACGCTGTAGCGACCGGGTGGCAGTACACCGCTGCGGCCGCCTTGCTCGGGAAAAGCGTCGTAGGCCGTCACGCCCTGCCTTGCGCCAAACAGGAACGGCGCGCCGGCGCGGCGTCTATCGTTCGGGCTCCTGAAGAAGTTGAGCACGCGCTCGTTGTAGAAGGCCTCGGCGGAGGTTGCCGGGAACAGGCTTCCGTCGGGATCGGCAATGATCGCGAAGAACGCATTGGCACCGGCAAAGTCGACGGACTCCAGTGCCGGTTCGAGGTTCACGACATACGGGACGGTCGCGCCTGCCGGCACCTCGAACGCCACGACCGTCGCCGAATCCGCAGTGGCGAAATCGACGCCGCTGACGCGCGTGATGCTGGCACTGCCCGAGCAGTTCACGGCAAGACTGGAAAAACCGCCGGCACTGCCGCCGGGCAGATCAAGGCTTGAGGCGCTGTCGGCCGACGTGTTGATGCCGGTCACCGGTCCGGGATCGACCGCGTATCGATCCTGCAGCGGCAGGCCCTGCGAATCCCGGATCTGCAGATCGAACGCCGCAGGTTCGCAGTTCTGCCCGCGCGGGCAGCGCGTTGCACTCGGCACGCTGTCGACGCGGGCCCGCAGCAGCCGCACGGCACCGGTTGGCGGCGGTGCATTGGCGAGTTCGATCGACAGCACATCGAACGGCAGCAGCCGAGTGACCACGAAGGCATGAAGCTCCGTGCTTCGGCCCGCGCTCGTTGCAGGCCAGCGGATGTTGAACTCCCGCTGTCCTTCGACTGCGATCACGCGCGCCACTTCGCGCAGGCCGCCGGCATTGCGCATCAGCACGATTTCGCCCACGTTGTAGAGACCGAGGAAGGCGGTGCGGTCGGCATCGAGCGTCACCGCGAAGTTCACGACGTCGCCGGCGACGAATTCCGCCTTGTCGGCACGCATCAAGCCGGTCGGTGATTCGGCGATGTCGGTGCTGATTTCCAGCACTTCGTCACCAACCGCGACCACGCCGAGGATGTTCAGCACTTTCTCGATGTCGTCGCCGAAGCCGGCGAACGCCTTCAGCACGACCTTGTAGTTCGAACTGAAGTCGGCGACCGCGATCTGCGTCGCTGGCGGGGCGGCCTTGATTTCCAGCTTCGGCCCGGCCTTGAACTCGAACGCTTCGAAGCGCAGCGAGTTCAGGAATGGATTGCCGACATCGCCTTCGGCATAGAGGAAGCCCGTGAAGTCCGGTTCGACGCGGAAGTCCTCGATCGCCGGCACATCGACGGTCGGGGTATTGGTGCTGGTGAAATCGGTGATTTCGCCGAGGAAGCCGCATTCCGCGTCGCAGGCCAGACCGGTCACCGCTTTCGCTCGGGTGACGCTGCTGTAGCCCGCCTTCACTTGCGCGACGGTGACCTTGCCCGCCAGTTCAAAGCCGATGCCCACCGGCACCAGCCCGCCGATCACCAGCGATACCGCGCCACCAATCGGGACGCGGTAGACCACCAATTCGGCCTTGCACTCGACCTTGCCTTCAAAAGCGACGGTTGCGGCGACCGCCGCTTCGAGCCGCATCGTCGAGTCGACCGAAACCGCGAAGCGCTTGATCTCGCCGCCCGGCGTTCGCCGAATCTGCAGACGCGGCGACAGATCCAGATCGAAGCTGGGCAGCGTTTCGAACACGAACGGCGGCGCGGCGCCGGGCCCGAGGCCGGCGCCATTCACTTCACCTTCGCAGCCTTGGTCGAACGCAAAGGTGCCGGCCGGCGTGGCGACATCGGCGGTCTGCAGGTTGTTGCGCGTTTTCGGCACGAAGCGGAATTTCGTGCCGGTGCGGCTCACGTCATAGGCGGCGGTGATGGTTTCGGGCACCGTGAACTCGGCCTGCGACAGGTCGAAGTCCTGATCGATGTCGAGCCCGGGGAACAGTTCGGGGATCGGCGCAAGCTTGAGCGTGATCTCGACGCCGCCGGCGACGTCCCGCGTCGCGACGACGCGCCCGGCGACGGGCTGCGAGCCGGTGCCGGCCATCAGCGTGCCGATCGCCGGTGCCGCAATGCCGCTGACCACCACGCTGTAGGTGTTGTCGAGATCGGGCACCGCGGTTGGCGTGGATTCCACCGGACCGCGCACGATTTGCGTGTCATCGACGAGGATCGTGCCGGGGCCGACGCTGCTGATCACCGCCAGCATCGGGGTCGAGCGGATATTGCCGGCTGACGCGACGATCAGGCTGGAGCCGCTGTTGGTCCTTGCGGTTGCCACGCCGGTGCTGCCGACGGCGACGTCACCTTCGTCGTTCGACGACCAGGTCACCGGCACATCGAGCACCGCGCCATCCGCTGCCGTCACGCGTGCCGTCAGCTGGCGTGTCTGGTCTCGCTCGGTGAACAGCAGGCCGGTCTGCACGATGTCGACCCGAGCGACGGTCGGCGCGGGCGGGCTCGGTGGCGGCGGGTTGGCCGGCGCTGGCGTCACCGGGCCGGGCCCAGTGCCATCGCAGGCCGACAGCACGACGCCGAGCGCCAGTGACCAGAGCCAGCGGATGGGCCGGCGGGAATGCGGGGAGCGTGTGGACATGCTGACGACCTGACGGTGGGGTGTGCCTGAACGGTGCACCGGCCGACATCTGCAATCCTGACGAAATTCCGACCATTTCCCGACCGCTGCCGATCGGCAGGAGTCGGCAGGAATGGGGGGCGGTCCGTCGTGCCGATCCGCCGGTTCCGGGCTGGCAACGCGTGCGCCGCGCTGCCTACACTGGCCTCAAGCGGTGCGCGAGATGCCGCCAGCCCGGCCGTCGGCGTGCCAGCGGGCTTTTCAACGGCGGTCCGCCTGGGGAAATGTCGATGATCCTGCAACTGCTCGATGTGCTGATCGGCCTGGCGCTGGTCTATCTGATCTTTTCGACTGCGGCGTCGATTGCCGTGGAACTGCTCGAAACCCGGCTGCGGCGGCGAGGCCGGATGCTCGAGCGCGGAATCGCCGAGATCCTGACGCGAATCAACGGCAGCGCAGGCGCGCCCGACGACACCACGGTGCAGACGATGGTCCGGCAGTTTTACGAAAGCCCGTTCGTCTATTCGCTGTACGAGGGCGCGTACACGCCGCAAGGCGGCAAGCTGCCGTCGGCGATTCCGTCGACCCGGTTCGTTGGCGCGCTGCTGGCCTTGGCGGAACAGCACGCGACGTTTCGCGATGCCGCGAACACGATGCTGAAGACGAGCGGACTGTCGCTCGTCGACAGCGACGCCAAGGTGCGGGCCGCGCTGGCCGCCTATTTCGACGAGTCGATGGCGCGCGTCACCGGCTGGTACCGCCGACACGCGCAGACGGCGCTGCTGGCCATCGGCGCCGTGATCGCGGTAGCCGTGAACGCCGACACGCTGCAGATCGTCCGGACGCTGTCGCAGGATGACGCCCTGCGCGCAAAGATCGTCGCGACGGCGATCAACATGCCGAGCGCGGCAGCGCCGACGACGCCGGTCTGCGATGACGCGACGCTCGCGTGCGAACAGAAGCTGGCGCAGCGTGTCGGCCAGCAGCTGGCATTGGCCGACAACCTCGGGCTGCCGCTCGGCTGGCACGGCGTCGGCTTGCCGGCGTGCACGCCGCCGAGCGGCGGCACGGCCTGCAGCAAAGGCCAGGCGCTGTTGCAGGGCGCGCTATTCGTCGCCAGCAAGGTGATCGGTCTCGCGTTGACGGCGCTGATGACGACGCTCGGCGCGCCGTTCTGGTTCGAGCTGCTGAAAGGGCTGATCCGCACCCGCAACATCGCCGAGCAAGCGACGACCGTGATCGAAGGCGTTGCCAAGCGCAGGCGCACGAATGCCGGGGTGCCTCGCAGCGCAGTTGCTGTGGGCCGTAGCGATCCGGATGCCGATCAGGCCGCGGCCAAAGTGCGCGGCCGGAAAGCGCTTCGGCCGCCACAGCCGTAGGCGAAAAAAAAGCCGCCCGAAGGCGGCTTTTTCGTTCAGCGCGGAAGCTCAGTGGCCGCCGCCATCGAGCGACTTCACCGCCTGGATCATCTGCACCAGCACCTTCTGCGCGTCGCCGTAGACCATGTTGGCGTTGTCGGCGAAGAACAGTTCGTTCTCGACGCCCGAGTAGCCCTTGCCCTGGCCGCGCTTGACGACGTAGACCTGCTTGGCCTGGTCGACGTTGAGGATCGGCATGCCGTAGATCGGGCTCGACTTGTTGGTGCGGGCCGCCGGGTTCACGGTGTCATTGGCGCCGATGACGATGGCGACATCGGCTTCCTTGAACTCGCCGTTGATGTCTTCCATGTCGTAGATGATGTCGTACGGCACGCCGGCTTCGGCGAGCAGCACGTTCATGTGGCCGGGCATGCGGCCGGCCACCGGATGGATCGCGAACTTCACGTCGACGCCGGCGTCCTGGCAGAGCTTCACGAACTCGTAGAGCTTGTGCTGGGCCTGCGCCACGGCCAGGCCGTAGCCCGGGGCGATGATCACCTTGCTGGCGTAGCGCATGTTGATGCCCGCATCGCCAGCATCGATCGGCTTCATCGAGCCCTTGATCTCGCCCTGCTCTTCGCCGGCCACGGCGCCGAAGTTCGAGAAGATCACGTTCGACACCGAACGGTTCATCGCCTTCGCCATCAGCAGCGTCAGCAAGGTGCCGGCCGAGCCGACCACCATGCCGGCGATCATCAGCGCCGGGTTTTGCAGCACGAAGCCTTCGAAGCCGACCGCCAGACCGGTGAACGCGTTGTACAGCGAGATCACCACCGGCATGTCCGCACCACCGATCGGCATCGTCATCAGCACGCCGAAGATCAGCGCCAGCACGAAGAAGGCGGCGGTCATCCACACCGGCGCATGGCCGTGGGCAGCGAAAGCGATGTACAGGCCGAGCGCCAGCGTGGCGACGAAGAACGTGCCGTTCATCGCCTGCAGGCCGGTGAAGCGCCAGGTGCCGTTGACCCGGCCGTCGAGCTTGGCCCAGGCAATCACCGAGCCGGACAGCGAGATCGCGCCGATCAGCGAGCCGATGATGGTGACCACCAGCGGCACCAGCGTGTGCTCGGCATCCGGACGGAACAGTTCCACTGCGCCGATCGCCGCAGCGGCACCACCGCCCATGCCGTTGTAGAGCGCGACCATCTGCGGCATCGCGGTCATTTCGACCTTCTTGCCGCTGACCCAGGCCCAACCGAGGCCGATCGCCAGCGCCACCGCGCCGAGCACGGCATTGACCACCAGATGCGGCTTGGCGGCTTCGTTGACGTTGAACACGTACAGGAAGCTGGCGACCACGGCGATCACCATGCCGAGGCCGGCAACCCGGATGCCCGAGGCCGCCGTGACCGGCGACGACATCCGCTTCAAGCCGTAGATGAACAGGAACGCGGCAGCCAAAAAGCTCGCGTCGATGATGAGGGAAGGATTCATGAGTCGAGCCTTACTTCGAGGACTTGAACATCTGCAGCATGCGTTCGGTCACGACATAACCGCCGGCGGCATTGCCGGCGCCGAGCAGCACGCCGAGGAAGCCGATGACCTGCTCGGTCACCGTGGTCGCGTTCAGCAGCGCGAACAGCGCGCCGACGACGACGATGCCGTGGACGAAGTTCGAGCCCGACATCAGCGGCGTGTGCAGGATCGACGGCACGCGGCCGATGATCTCGTAGCCGGTGAAGGCGGCGAGCATGAAGATGTACAGCGCGATGAATCCGGTCAGCATGTTCTGTCCTCTTTGATGAGTCTCGTCCGGTCATCCCTGACGAAACCCTTTTTACATTTCGATTAGACCGGCCCGGCCGTCCCTGGCCGGGCGTTCGGTGCAGCGGACTGCTATCCGAGGCAGTCCGCTACGCCTCACCCCTCGACAGCCTTTCGTGCCGCTTCGTTCTTGATCTCGCCTGCGTGGGTCAGGCAGCTCTTGGCGATGATCTCGTCGCTCCAGTCCAGCGCGATCGCCTTGTCCTTGAGGAACAGCTCGATCAGGTTGTACTGGTTCTTGGCGTACAGCTCGCTGGCGTGTTCGCCCAGCAGGCTCGGCACGTTCAGCGGCGCGACGATCGACACCTGGCCGACCTGGGTCGTCTCGCCGGGCACGGTGTATTCGGTGTTGCCGCCGCCTTCCGCTGCGAGGTCGATGATCACCGCGCCGCCCTTCATGCCGTCGACCTGCGCCTTGGAAATCAGCTTCGGGCTCGGACGGCCCGGAATCGCGGCCGTGGTGATGATGATGTCGGCAGCCTGGATATGCTTGGTGACGACGGCGGCGATCTTGGCCTTTTCCTCGTCGGTCAGTTCGCGGGCATAGCCGCCGGTGCCGCGGGCGTCGACACCGGTGTCGATGAACTTGGCACCGAGCGATTCGACCTGCTCCTTCACTTCCGGACGCACGTCATAGCCTTCCACACGAGCGCCGATGCGGCGCGCGGTGGCGATCGCCGACAGGCCGGCCACACCGACACCCATCACCAGCACGGTGCCCGGCTTGATCGAGCCGGTGGCGAACGTGGTCATCGGCATCATGCGGGCGATGCTGGTGGCGCCGAGCAGCGCGCCGTAATAGCCGGCGAGGGCGGCCTGCGACGACAGCGCATCCATCGACTGGGCGCGGGTGATGCGCGGCACCAGTTCCATCGCGAAGCAGGTGATCTTCTTGTCGCGCAGAACCTTGACCAGCTCCGGTTCCTTGTGCGCGTAGACGAACGACAGCAGGATCGCGCCTTCCTTCATCGCGCCGACCGTCTCGACGCTCGGCGGCTGCACCGACAGCACGATATCGGCATCCGACACGACACCCTGCGGGTTGGCAGCGAACGCCACGCTCTTGAAGGCGCTGTCCGGCAGTTTCACGGCATCGCCAGCGGACGACTGCATGTGCAGTTCGGCACCGAGCTTGACCAGCTTGTCGGCAACGGCGGGAACGAGCGCGACCCGACGCTCGTTGGCGCGGGTCTCCTTCAGCACGGCAATTTTCACCGGCATCGACACTTCCTCAAGGCTGTGGGCACGGCGACCGAACGACAGCGTACGGACGCGCTTCGTAATCATTCTGGGTTCAACGGTCGGGAAAACCCCCGCAACCCGCCGTCAAGCGACGCGAAGTCTAGCTGAAGGGGCATGCGTTCACAGCATCTTGATGACGCTCGACGACCACCCGTCAGACCGTCGGGTGATCTGTGACCGAACGCGCATCCGCGAGCCGCCTGCAAGCGTAAGACGGATGCGCGGCCAGAAGCGGCTGCCCAAGCTTCCAACCTGAATCAACAATCGGAGAACACCATGCGACTGAGGAAAGCGTCCCTGCTGACGCTCGCGGCTGCCGCCGCAAGCCTGACGGCCCAGGCATCAAGCCATCGCGAAGCGCCGTTCATTGCCCAGAATCCGAGCGTTGACGGCACGGACTTCTACATGTTCAACAGCTACGAGGCCGGCCGCAGCGGCTTCGTCACGCTGATCGCCAACTACAACCCGCTGCAGGACGCCTACGGCGGCCCGAACTACTTCGCGCTGAACCCGCAGGCGCTGTACGAAATCCACATCGACAACAACGCCGATGCGGTCGAGGACCTGACGTTCCAGTTCCGCTTCACCAACACCTTCAACAAGATCGCGCTGCCGACCGGTGCCAGCCGCAACCTGTCGATCCCGCTGATCAACCTGCCGCCGACCGGCAACACCCCGACCTTGAACCGCAGCGAAACCTACACGGTGAGCCTGGTGCGCGGCCCGCGTCGTGGCGCCAATGTCGCGCCGGTGACCAACGCCAGCGGCGGCGGCACGGTGTTCACCAAGCCGGTCGACAACATCGGCACCAAGTCGATTCCGGACTACGCCGCGTACTCCCGGCAGTTCCTGTACAGCATCAACATCCCGAACTGCGCCACGCCGGGCCGCGTGTTCGTTGGCCAGCGCCGTGAAGGCTTTGCCGTCAACCTCGGCGAAGTGTTCGACCTCGTGAACCTGAACCCGCTCGGCGGCCGCGACGTCAAGGGCAGCGCCACTGCCGACAAGAACGTCACCTCGCTGGCGCTGGAAGTGCCGGTCGCCTGCCTCACGGCGTCGCCGACGCAGCCGATCATCGGCGCCTGGACGACCGCCTCGCTGCGTCAGGCCCGCGTGCTGAACCCCGAGCCGCAGGGTCCGACGACCTCGGGTCCCACGACCTCGCCGCGTACCTTTGGCCCGGAGATCGGCGGTGGCGCCTGGACGCAGGTGTCGCGTCTCGGTTCGCCGCTGGTCAACGAAGTGGTGATCGGCATCGACGACAAGGACCGCTTCAACGCGTCCGAGCCGAAGAACGACGGCCAGTTCGCCGACTACGTGACCAATCCGACCCTGCCGGTGCTGCTCAACGTGCTGTTCGGCAGCGCTGCCAACGTGCCGCCGACGCCGCGTGGCGACATCGTCGCTGCGTTCCTGACCGGTGTTGCCAACGTCAACCAGCCAGCCGGCGTGGTGGCTTCGGAAATGCTGCGTCTGAACACCGCGATTCCGGCCACCCCGGCGGCCTCGCAGGTCAATGTCGGTGCGGCGCTGTGCTTCACGCCGGCCGGCGAACTGGTGCTGACCAATCCGGGCTGCGATCCGGCCGGCTTCCCGAACGGCCGCCGTCCGGGTGATGACGTGGTCGACATCGAGCTGTCGGTGGTCGAAGGCTTCCTGCTCGGCGCCAACAACCCGAACCGCACTTCGGAAGGTGCCTATCAGGTCTACACCGACGGCGCGATCCAGGACGCCTCGCAGTTCGACACCGCGTTCCCGTACCTGCTGCCGCCGCTGCCGGGCTCGCCGAACGGTGCCAACGGCATCGTCGACCCGGCGCCGACGGCCTCGGCCCGGGCCCGCGCCCGTCGCTGATCGTCCATCGAGGAGCCCATCCGATGAACAAGACCCTGATCGCCGCGTTGCTGGTGACCAGCGTGCTCGCCGCCTGTGATGGCGGCAACGACACGCCGGTCACGCCACCGCCTCCGCCACCGCCACCGCCGGGCCCGACCGGCCCGACCGGCCCGGCCCTTGCCGATGTCGTCCTCGGCCTGTTCCGGACCACCAGCGAAACCGCGCTGCCGATCGATATCAATGGCCTTGATATCAACGACACCAGCGAGGATCCGACGCTGTACGACAGCCTGCTGATCTGATCCGGCTAGCTGTGCCGTAACGAAAAAGCCCCGCTTCTGCGGGGCTTTTTCTTGGTGCGGAATCCCGTCAGTGGGTGACCGGCTTGCGGCCGTCCTGGACCGCCGGCGGCAACGCCGGTGACGCGCCGGCGGGCCGGAACGACCAGACCAGGCTGACCTTGGCACTGCCATTGAACTGGCCCTGCACGGTGTAGTCGCCGTCGAGCGGGGCGTTCATCGGCAGCGTGACGGCAGCCTTGAAGCTGTCGGCCGGCGTGGCGCGCAGCTTTTCGCTGGTCCAGTTCAGCACTTCGAACGGCGGCGGCAGCGGTACCGATTCGGTCGGCATCGCCTGACCGCTGCGGCTCATCACCGACGTGCCGGGCGGCGACGGCAGGAACAGGTTTTCGACGAACACGCCGCCTTTCAGCGTGTCGACAGTGACGATGTACTTCTCGCAGATCGTCTTCTGGTCGTCGTCGCTGCCGGCGGTGTCGGCCGTGCGGCTCAGCGCGTACGGTTCGAGCTTCTTCTTGTCGCGATCAAACGCGCGCGTGCCCTTGACCTGCACGTCGTACTTGACGCGAATCGAGATCGGGCAGTTCGCGTAGCCGAAGAAGTACAGATAGCGCGGCACATCGGCGATGCCCGGCGCGGCGAGGAACGCTTCCAGTTCCTCGGCCGTGTTGGCCTTCATCGCGTTGATCGCCGCCAGCCGCTCGACCGCGCGGTTGTTGCACTCGTAGCTGTCGAAGCAGAACACGCCGGACTTCTGGTAGCGCTCGGCCAGCGCGGAGGCGGCTTCGGCGGATTCCGGCAGCTTGCCGCCGTTGATCGCCTTCAGCGCGTTCAGGCCACGGCGCGCGTAGTACTGCGGCTTGATTTCCAGGCGCTGCGCCTGATCGAGATCGAGCAGGTTGTCGCTGTACAGCACGCCATCGGAGCGCAGCGAGGTACGCACCACATATTCCTGGCGAGTCGTGGCTTCAGTCGCCTGCGCGCCGTTCTTCCAGCCTTGCTGGCCGTCGATGGTCAGCCGGAACTCGAAGACCCGTTCCAGTGCTTTCGCTGGCAGCGGCGCCGGCGCTGCTGCCGCAGCAGCAGCGAACAACGGGGCGGGAGACAGGGCCAGCACGGTGGCTGCAATCAGGCTGTGGCGCATGGTGGCAGCGGGCTCGGTTCAGGTGGGCGTTACGGGGAAGCTGCTGGCGCAGCCGGCACGGCTGCCGGTGCTGCCGGTACGGCGGCGGCATCGACCGGCTTCGGTCGCGCCAGACTGACGGCGACCCGGAAGCCGAGGCCGTCGCTGTAGTTGCCGGCCGGGTCGGCATCGCGATTCGACAGCCGCAGCGAGCTTGATCCGTTGCCCCAGCCGCCGCCGCGGTTGACGCGCTTGCTGCAGGTGCCTTCGGCGCCCGGCTCCAGCCAGGCGCGGCCATCGGTCGGCGCGCCGCTGTAATCGGGGTGCCAGCAGTCCTCGACCCATTCCCAGACATTGCCCTGCATGTCGTGCACGCCCCAGGTGTTCGGCGGGAAGCTGCCGACCGGCGCGGTCTGCGGGAAGCTGTCATTGCAGGTGATTGCCCAGTACAGCTCCGGGAAGCGCGCCTTGGCGCTCTGGTCGAGCGCGTTGGCGTACTGGCAGGTCACCGTGTCGACCTGGCCCCAGTTCCACGTGAAGTTGGCGGTGGCACTGGCGCGTGCGGCGTATTCCCATTCGGCTTCGGTCGGCAGCCGGTACGGGCGGCCGGTGCGCACCTTCAGCCAGGCCACATAGGCCTTGGCCTGATGCCAGGACACGCCGACCACCGGATGGCGGCC
Organism: Gammaproteobacteria bacterium; assembly: GCA_026398875.1. Lineage (GTDB taxonomy): Bacteria > Pseudomonadota > Gammaproteobacteria > Nevskiales > Nevskiaceae > Nevskia. The sequence continues at coordinate 293,333 of JAPLSB010000021.1, forward strand.
ACCGGTGTCGTCGGCGAGCGGTGGCACCTGGGCTTCGCTGCAGGCCCCGGCCGCAACGCAGGCCTGGTACTCGCCGCGCGTGACTTCGTAGCGGCCGATCGCGAACGGCGCGATGGTCACGTCGTGGATCGGCCGCTCGTACGGCTGCCCGCTGCCGATGGCATCGCCCATCGCGTAGCGCCCGCCTCGGAACGACGCCATTTCCGGCGTGTCCGGGCAATGCCGGAAGTAGCCGATGCGGCGATCGGCCGAGCGCGTGCGGGTGGTGCTGCAGCCGGCGGCGGCGGTGTCATCGGCAGCGGCCGGTGGCGCCGCCGGTGCTGCGTGGGCAGCGCCGATCAGCGTCAGCAGGAAGGCGGGGATCAATGCGATACGCAGGCAGGTCACGGCGTGAACTCGATCTCGATGGAGCCATCGGCGGTCTTGGCCTCGATCAGCGGCAGCGGCTGGCTTTTCCAGATCGCCTTGCGCACCGATTCCTCGAGGTCGTATTCGCCGCACTTGTTCAGGAACTCGACACCGGTGATGCGGCCACCGGCCCGGTAATCGATCCGGATCATGCAGCTGAAGTTCCTGGGCCGCCGCGCCGGCGGCAGCCAGTTGTCATGAAAGCGGCCAAGCAGCGATTCCTCCGGCGTTTCCACCGGCGGCACCGGTGGGGCCGGCGTCGGCGTCTGGGTCGTGGTTCCGGGTGGCTTGGCCGGTGTCGGCTGCGGCTTCGCCACCGGCTTCTGCGCCGGCTGCGGCTTGGCCGGCACCGGGGTCGGCAGCGGTGTCGGCGTCGGTGCCAGCTTGGCGATTTCCTTCGGCGGCGTTGGCGGCTTCGGTTGCTGCAGCGCCGGCGGCACGACCACGCGAGGTGCGGCCTGCGGCGCTGGCGGGGCCATGATGATCTGGATCGATTTCGGCAGGTTCGACGCCGGCGCACCGCGCTGCGGCGTCCGGAAGCTGGTGACCAGCAGGCCGATCAGCACGGCGTGGACCAGCAGCGACGAACCGGCGCTCCACCAGCGCGGCTGATCGTCGCCGTGCGGGCTGCGGGGGGAAAGGCTCACGGACACGCGCGGTTCAGGAGCGCGGACGAACCGGATGGCAACCGGCTGCCGCAGCCACAGGCCCGGACCGGACAATGGCAGCCGCGGCCGTCGCGGACAGGCTGGCGATACCGCCCAGTGGGCGGTAGGGGCGAGCGATCATCGGACTCCTCATGTCGTGAGCTCAGTGTTGTGCCGCGAGCCTACAACAGATGCCTGCCGCCATCCGGCGGCCTCGCCCGATCGAAAGTCGGGCCGCCGCTGCTGATGAAAACGGCGGTGCGCGTCAGCCGCGCAGCGCTTCCAGCGTTTCCCAGCGCGCATAGGCTGCGGCCAGGTCGGCATCGACCTGCGCGAGCCGCTTCTGCGTCGCGACCACCTTGTCGCGCGGGCCGGAATAGAAGCCCGGATCGCTGACCTCCAGGCTCAGCTTCTGCTGCTCGGCTTCCAGCTTCTCGATCTTCTTCGGCAGCTGGTCGAGTTCCTGCTTGTCCTTGCCGGATAGCGCTGGCGCCGGCTTCGACACCACCTTGGCCGGTGCGCTCTCGACCCGCTTCACGTCCGGACGCACGGCGGTGAACGTCGGCTCCTTGCGCTGGCGCAGCCAGTCGTCATAGCCGCCGATGTATTCGCCGATCCGGCCGCCGCCTTCGTAGACGAAGGTTTTGGTGACCACGTTGTTCAGGAATGCGCGGTCATGGCTGACCATCAGCACGGTGCCGGCGTAGTCGGTCAGCAGCTCTTCGAGCAGATCCAGCGTTTCGACATCGAGATCGTTGGTCGGCTCGTCGAGCACCAGCAGGTTCGACGGCTCGGCGAACAGCCGGGCCAGCAGCAGACGCGAGCGTTCACCGCCGCTCAGCGCCTTGACCGGCGATCGGGCGCGGTCCGGCGTGAACAGGAAGTTCTGCAGATAGCTCATGACGTGCATCTGCTTGCCGTCGATGGTCACGTAATCCTTGCCGCCGCCGATGTTCTCGAACACCGGCTTGGATTCGTCGAGCGCGGCCCGCAGCTGGTCGAAGTAGGCGACTTCCAGCTTGGTGCCGATGCGCACCGTGCCGGTATCCGGTTCCAGCTTGCCGAGCAGCAGGTTCAGGAGGGTTGTCTTGCCCGCACCGTTCGGACCGATGATGCCGATCTTGTCGCCGCGGACGATGGTGGTCGAAAAGCTTTTGACGATGGTCCGCTCGCCGCGCGCAAAGGCGATGCCCTTCGCTTCGGCGACCAGCTTGCCGCTCTTTTCGGCTTCCTGAAGCACCAGCTTGGCTTCGCCGGGCAGGTTGCGCCGCGCTTCACTGTCGCGGCGCAGCTGCTTCAGCCGTTCGACACGGCCCTGGTCGCGGGTGCGCCGCGCCTGGATGCCCTTGCGGATCCAGACCTCTTCCTGGGCCAGCTTCTTGTCGAACAGCGCGTTGCTCTGTTCCTCGATGCGCAGCGCTTCTTCCTTGCGCACCAGATATTCGTCGTAGGTGCCCGGCCAGCTGCGCAGGATGCCGCGGTCAAGCTCGATGATCCTTGTTGCCAGCCGGCGCAGGAACGCGCGGTCATGAGTGACGAACAGCAAGGTGCCCGGCCAGCCGGCCAGGAAGTCTTCGAGCCAGGTGATCGAATCGATGTCGAGATGGTTGGTCGGCTCGTCGAGCAGCAGCACGTCCGGCTCGGCGACCAGCGCGCGGGCCAGCAGGCAGCGGCGCTTGAGACCGCCGGAGAGTGCCGAGAACTCGGTATCCGGCGGCAGCTGCAGGCGCTCGCACATCGCCTGCACCTTGCTGTCGATGGTCCAGCCATCGAGCGCTTCCAGGGCGCTCTGCACGCGGCCCAATTTGTCCATGTTGTCCGGCTCATGGACCAGCAGGTGGTGGTACTCGGCAACCAGACGGCCGGCCTTGCCGAGCCCGTCGGCGACCACTTCGAACACCGAGCCTTCGACACCCTTCGGCACGTCCTGCGGCAGCTCGGTGATGCGCAGGCCCTGGCTGCGCACCAGCTCGCCGGAGTCGATCGCGACTTCGCCGCTGAGCACCTTCATCAAGGTCGACTTGCCGGTGCCGTTGCGGCCGACAAGGCACAGGCGTTCGCCGGGTTCCAGCGTGAAGTTCACCTGATCGAGCAACACGGTGTTGCCAAGGTTCAGATTCACGTTCTTGAAGCTGATCAGCATGGAAGCACGGCTCGAAGCAGGGGATAGGGCCGCGATTGTACGGGGGCGAACCCGATCGAACCGGATCAGTGCCCGCCGCCGCGCCTGGCCGCTGCCGTTCGCGAATAATCGTGATCGTCCGTCTGCCCTGATCCGCACTGCCCGCCGCTTGCCGTCATGACGCTCTACAAGCACTACGCCGACGAACTCGCGGGCCTGATCGCCGACGGCAGCCTGCAGCCCGGCGAGCGCCTGCCGTCGGTGCGCGAAGCGAGCCGGCGGCGCGGCTACAGCGAAATGACCGTGCTGCGCGCCTACCACCGGCTGGAAGCGCGCGGCCTGATCGCGGCCCGGCAGCGCTCCGGCTACTTCGTGCAGGCCCAGCGCCAGCGGCTGCCGTTGAAGCCGCTGCTGTCCGCCCCACCGGCGCAGGCCACGCGGATCGACAAGGGCGAGCGCATCCACGCGCTGCTCGGCGCAATCCGCCAGTCGCACATCGTGCCGCTGGGTTCGGCGTTCCCGAGTCCGCATCTGCTGCCGCTGAAGGCGCTGCACGCGGCCTTGAGTCGCAGTGTCCGCAGGCTCGATCCGATGCAGACGGTGGTCGACCTGTCGCCCGGCAATGCCGAGCTGCGCCGGCTGATCGCGCTGCGCTATCGCGGCGACGGCATCGCCATCGACGCCGATGGTCTGGTGATCACCGACGGCGCGCTCGAAGCGCTGAACCTGTGTCTGCAGGCGGTGACCCAGCCTGGGGACACGGTGATCATCGAATCGCCGACCTTCTATGCCTCGCTGCAGGCGCTGGAACGGCTGCGGCTCAAGGCCGTCGAAGTGCCGACCGATCCGGACACCGGCATCGATCTCGATGCGCTCGACTCGGCGATCCGCCGTCATCGTCCGGCCGCCGTCTGGCTGATGAGCAGCTTCCAGAATCCGCTCGGCGCGACGATGCCGGACGCGCGCAAGCAGGCGCTGGTCCGTCTGCTGGCCGCGCAGGCCATCCCGCTGATCGAGGATGACGTCTACGGCGAACTGCATTACGGCCCGATCCGGCCGAAGCCGGCCAAGGCCTGGGATGCCGAAGGGCTGGTGCTGCACTGCGCGTCGTTCTCGAAGTGCCTGGCGCCCGGCTACCGGATCGGTTGGGCGGCGGCCGGGCGCTGGAGCGCTGCGGTCGAGCGGCTCAAGCTCGGCAGCAGCCTGTCGGCTGCCGTGCCGTCGCAACGGGCGCTGGCCGATTACCTGGCCGGTGGTCGCTACGGACGGCATCTGCGTACGCTGCGCGAAACGCTGATCGCGGCGCGCGACGAGATGATCGACGCGATCCAGCAGCACTTTCCGGCCGGCACTCGCGTCACCCGGCCGGACGGCGGCTATTTCCTGTGGGTGGAACTGCCGCCGGGCATCGACACGCTGGCATTGCAGCAGGCGGCGCTGGCGCATGACATCAGCCTGGCGCCGGGCGCGCTGTTTTCGGCGCGCGAGGACTTCAGCCACTGCCTGCGGATCAACTACGGGCACCCGGACGATCCGCGGGTGCTGCCGGCGATCGCCACACTCGGCGCCCTGATCGCCGGCGGCGGCTGAGCGTCAGAGAAAGCGCAGCGCCAGCTGTGCGGCGGCGATGAACAGGCCGACGACGACCCCGGTCAGCACGAAACCGACGACGATGAACTGCATCGGCCGGCCAAGGCTGAAATCGCGCAGCCGGTTGCGGTGGCTCTGCACGCCGAAGAATGACCAGGCCACGCTCTGGACGACCTGAAGCAGGCTCAGGCCCTGCTGCGGCGCGGAGGCGGGTGGTTGCGGACTGGACATGGCGCGGGTTCCTCGGACTGTGGATCGACCGCCACAGCTTCCGCCGCTGCGGCTGCCCCTCCAAGCACCAGATCGACGTCGGAAATCGAGGACAGATCGGCGGCATCGTGCCGCTGTCCTGCATTTCGCCACGGCATCTGCCGATACCGATGGGCGGCGCGATGCTGCACCATGGCGGCCCGCCTGACCTCGCCCCGCACCTGCTGATGCGCTGCTCCAATCGCCGTTTGCCCCGCTGGCTGGCCGTTCCCGTGGTCCTGCTGATGATCCTCTGTGGCGCCACGCCGGTCGCCGCCCAGGACGTGCCGGCCGCCGCCGAGATGGCCGACCGCCTGAAGGCCTGTGCCGCCTGCCATGGCGACGAAGGCCGCACCGTTGGCGATGCCTATTACCCGTCGATCGCCGGCAAGCCGGCGCGCTACCTGTACAACCAGCTGGTCAGCTTCCGCGACGGCCGCCGCCAGCACCGGGTGATGGCGGCGATGCTGCGCACGATGTCCGATCGCTACCTTGGCGCGATCGCCACGTACTACGCCGCCCGCCCGCATGCCAGGCAGCCGGCATTCGAAGGGGCCACCGCCGAACAGCTGGCGATCGGCGAACGGCTGACCGTGGCAGGTGATGCCAGCCGCAACATCCCGCCGTGCCAGGACTGCCATGGCGAGCAGCTGACCGGCGTGCAGCCGTCGATCCCCGGACTGCGGGGGCTGCCGACGCGCTATCTCGACGCCCAGATCAGCGCCTGGAAGCAGGGCCAGCGGCAGGCTGCGGCGCCGGACTGCATGGGCAAGATCGCGCGCAGCCTCAGCGGCGCGGAAATCACCGCGATCAGCGCCTGGCTGGCCAGCCAGCCGTATCCGGACAATGCCCCGCCGGCCGACCGGCTGCCGCATGAGCAACTGCCGATCGATTGCGGCGGGGTGCTGCCATGAAGCTGCGTCGCGCGCTGGTGATGGGCGGCGCGATCCTGTGCGCCTTCCTGTTCTCGGTCTGGCTCAACAAGCCCGATCTCGACCTCGATCCGATCGCGCCACCGACGCTGGCTTCGGCGACCACCGAACAGGTGCGCGCCGGCGAGTACCTGGTGCGGGTCGGCAACTGTGCTGGCTGCCATACCGCCCAGGGTGGCGAGCCGTTCGCCGGTGGCCGGGCGATCGAAACGCCGTTCGGTGCCGTCTATTCCAGCAACCTGACGCCACACGATGAAACCGGTCTTGGCCGCTGGACCGATGCCGAGTTCTACCGGGCCATGCGCCACGGCCGCTCGAAGGACGACCGCTGGCTGTCGCCGGTATTCCCGTACACGAGCTACACGAACCTGACGCGTGCCGATTCCGACGCCATCTTCGCGTGGCTGCGCGCACTGCCGCCGGTCAACCAGGCGCAGCCGGAATCGACGCTGCGCTCGCCGTACGAACTGCAGCTGGCGACCCGCGTCTGGCGCGCGCTGTACTTCCGGCCCGCGAAGGATGCCGAGATCGCGGCCATGGATCGCGGCCAGTATCTGGTCGAAGGGCTCGGCCATTGCGCCGCCTGCCATACGCCGCGCGACAGCCGCGGCGGGCCGATCGCGGCCAGCGCCTACATGGGCGGCGAAATCGCCGGACTGGGCTGGGATGCCTTGCCGCTGGCCGGCATCGACACGACGCATGACCCGGAAGGCCTGGAACTGGCGACGCTGCTGAAGACCGGCATCCACTCGCGCGGCGCCGTTGCCGGGCCGATGGCCGATGTGGTGTTCGACAGCCTGCAGTACCTGCGCGACGACGACATCGCCGCAATCGTCAGCTACCTGCGCCGCCTGCCGATCGCCGAAGTGCCAGCGGCGCCGCGCGTGCCGCGGGTGTCCGACGACGAACGCGCAGCCCTGCGCAAGCGCGGTGCCGTGGTCTACGGCGAGCACTGCGCCGAATGCCATGGCGACGATGGCGAAGGCCAGCCACGCCAGTATCCGGCGCTGGCCGGCAGCCGGCTGGTCACCGCTGCATCGGCGACCAATGCGCTGCGCCTGACGCTGGAAGGCGGCTTCCCGCCATCGACCGAAGGCAACCCGTATCCGTACGGCATGCCGCCGTTCAGCCACAGCCTGCCGCGCGCGGACATCGCCGCGGTGCTGACCTACATCCGCAGCGAGTGGGGCAATGACGCCCCGGCGGTGTCGGTCGTCGAGGTCGAGCGCCGCTGAGGTTTGCGCCTGCGCGGCGCGTCCTACAATCGCGAACAGTTCAACGATCCGGGCCGGCCGTCGTCACCACGACGCCCGAGCCGAAGGACAGCGCGACGGAGGGCGGCACGGCGATGGCGGCACTGCGCACAGCAGCATGGCGGGCCATGGTCGCGATCAGCCTGATCGCCACCGTGCCGCTATTGATCGCGATGGCCGCGATGGCCGCGACCGCTGCCGAGCCGCTGAGCCTGCGCGACGCGATCCACGCTGCGCTGCGCGGCAATCCGGAACTGCGCAACTTCGCCTGGGACTTCAAGGCTCAGGACGGCCTGGCCGCGCAAGCTGCCGTGCGGCCGAATCCGCAGCTCGATTTCCAGGCCGAGGACTTTCTCGGCACCGGCCAGAGTCGCGGCTTCACTGGTGCCGAGTTCTCGCTGTCGTTGAGCCAGACGCTGGAGCTGGGCGACAAGCGTCGCCGCCGCATCGGGCTGGCCGATGAGCAGCGGCGGCTGATCGAGGCCGAGCGCAGCATCCGCCAGCTCGATGTGGTGGCCGAGGTCGCGCGGCGCTTCATTGCCGTGGCCGCCGACCAGCAGCGCAGCGCGCTGGCCGAGCGTGCCGTGCAACTGGCGACGGCGACCCGCGACGAAGTGCAGAAGCGCGTCGATGCCGCACGCTCGCCGCTGGCCGAGGCCAGCCGCGCCGGCATCCAACTGGCCCGTGCCCGGCTCGACCAGCAGCAGGTCGCGCGTCAGCTGGCCGCCGATCGCCAGCAGCTCGCGGCACTGTGGGGCGATGCCGAACCGGCGTTCGCGGCTGTCTCGGCCGCGCTGTTCCGCTTGCCGGCGGTTGGCGACTACGCGCTGCTGCAGGAGCGGTTGGCGCGCAATCCGGACCTTGGCCGCTTTGTCAGCGAAGCGCGGCTGCGCGATGCCGAAGTGCGGCTGGCGCTGGCGCAGGGCGTGCAGAACCTGAACGTCGAAGCCGGCCTGCGGCGGACCCAGAACGGCAGCGATCAGGCCCTGCTGTTCGGGCTGACCCTGCCGCTGGCGATCAATGACCGCAACGCCGGCAACGTCGCGGCTGCCCGCGCCGCGCGCGAGCGGGTCGATGCCGATCAGGCGGCGCTGGCGCTGCGGCTGAAGACCGAGCTGTACGCGCTGTACCAGCAGCTGGCGCAGGCGCGGGCTGAAGTCGAAGGGCTGGAGCAGCAGATCCTGCCGCGCGCGCACGAGGCCCTGAAACAGGCCGAGTACGCGTACCAGCGCGGCCGCTACGGATATCTCGAATGGGTCGATGTGCAGCGCGAGCTGCTGGCCGTCGAACGCCAGCACATCGACGCCGCCGAGCAGTACCACCTGCGGCTGGCCGAGATCGAACGGCTGACCGGCGAAGCGCTTGCCGAAGCGCTGCCCGAGCCGCTTTCCGGGCCGCTGCCGCCGCCCGCCGCCGCCGGAGTACCGCCGTCATGACTGCCGCCTGCCGCCGTGTCCTGCGCACAAGCGCGTTGCTGCTGGCCATGGCCGGTGCGGCCGGTTGCGAACGCGCTAAGCCCGCCGAGGCCGCGCCGACCGCGCACGATGCCGAGCCGATGGCGCGGATCAGCGCGTCCGCTGCCGACAAGGTCGGCATCGTCACCGCCATCGCCGGCGCGGCGACGATCCGCGAACGGCTGCCGCTGTACGGCACGGTGCGGCCGAATGCCGAGCGGGTCCGCGAAGTGGTGGCGCGCTTCCCCGGCTATGTGAAGACGGTCGGCAAGGCGATCGGCGATGCAGTCAGTCGCGGCGAGGTGCTGGCAACCGTTGAAAGCAACGAAAGCCTGCAGACCTATCCGCTGCTGGCGCCGATGTCCGGGACCATCACGGCGCGCGAAGCCGATCCCGGCGAACAGACGGGCAGCGATGTGCTGTTCTCGATCACCGATCTGTCGACGGTGTGGATCGAGCTGAGCCTGTTTCCGGCCGATGTCGCCCGGGTGCGCTCCGGGCAGAAGGTCGAGATCGCCAGTGTCGATGGCCGCTTGCGCGGCAATGGCGAGATCGGCCCGGTGGGCGCGCTTGGCCAGAGCGCATCGCAGACGCTGACTGCGCGCGTGACGCTGGCCAATCCGGATCGCCAGTGGACCCCCGGCCTGTTCGTCAACGGCAGTGTCGAACTGGGCGCGGACCGGGTGCCGGTCGCGGTGGCGCCAGCGGCGCTGCAGTCGCTGGATGGCGCCGCCACGGTGTTCGTGCCGGTCGCAGGCGGCTACGCGCCGCGGCGCGTGCTAACCGGCCGTGCCGACGAGAACCATGTGGAGATCATCGAAGGCCTGCAGGCCGGCGAGGCGTATGTCGCCGCCGGCAGCTTCGTGATCAAGGCCGAACTCGGCAAGGCCGGTCTGCAGGCCGACGATGACGCCGACGACGAAGCTGGCAAGCCCGAGGCGACGCCGTGATCGAGGCCGCGCTGCGCTTCGCCATCGAGCGGCGCGCGCTGGTGCTGGTGCTGGTCCTGCTGACGGCGGTACTGGGCGCCTGGAACTTCACGCGGCTGAACATCGATGCCGTGCCGGACCTGACCAATACGCAGGTGCAGGTCACCACCGCTGCGCCGGGTGCCACGCCGCTGGAAGTGGAGGCCGCGCTGACGGTGCCGGTGGAAACGGCGCTGGCCGGGCTGCCGGGCCTGCAGTCGACGCGCTCGCAGTCGCGCTACGGCTTGAGTCAGGTCACGGCGGTGTTTGCCGACGGGACCGACCTCTACTTCGCGCGCAGCCAGATCGCCGAGCGCCTGCAGGCGGTGCGCGAGCAGCTGCCAGCCGGCAGCACGCCGCGCCTCGGGCCAGTGGCGACCGGCCTCGGCGAGATCGTGCTGTACGCGATCACCGCCGATCCCGGCGCGCGCCAGGCCAGCGGCGAGCCCTGGGATCTGGCGGCGCTGCGCGGCCTGCAGGACTGGACGATCCGCCCGCAGCTGCTGCAGGTGCCGGGCGTGTCGGAGATCAACACCACCGGCGGTTATCCGCGCGAATTCCAGATCGCGCCGTCGCCGGCCCGACTGCTGGCCTACGGGCTGAGCTTTGCCGATCTGGCCGAGGCGATCGCCCGCAACAACGGCACGGTCGGCGCCGGGCAGGTCGAGCGCAATGGCGAGCAGGTGCTGATCCGGGTGCCGGGCCAGCTGGCGTCGGCACGCGACATCGCCGACGTCGTGGTGATTCGCCGCGACGGCGTGCCGGTGCGGATCGCCGATGTCGCCGAGGTGTCGCAGGGCGTGCCGCCGCGCAGCAGTGCCGCGCTGATCGATGGCCGCGAAGCGGTGATCGGCACGGTGATCATGCGCATCGGCGAGAACAGCCGCAGTGTTTCTCGCGCAGCCAGCGAACGGCTGGCCGGCATCATTGCCAGCGCACCGCCCGGCGTGCACATCGAAGCGCTGTACAGCCGCGGGACGCTGGTCGACCAGACCATTGCCACGGTGCGCACCAACCTGTTCGAGGGCGCCGCGCTGGTGATCGCGGTGCTGCTGGTGATGCTCGGCAACCTGCGCGCCGCGCTGATCACCGCAGCGATGATTCCGCTGGCGATGCTGCTGACCGTGACCGGCATGGTGCAGCTCGGCGTCAGCGCCAACCTGATGTCGCTCGGCGCGCTCGATTTCGGCCTGATCGTCGACGGTGCCGTGATCATCGTCGAGAACTGCACGCGGCGGCTGGCGCAGGCGCAGGCGAGCGGAGCGCTGAGTGACGCGCAGCGCCGCGGCATCGCTCATGACGCCGCGCGCGAAGTGATCCGGCCGAGCCTGTTCGGGGTCGCGATCATCACGCTGGTGTACCTGCCGATCTTCGCGTTCGAAGGCGCCGAGGCCAAGCTGTTCCAGCCGATGGCGATCACCGTGATGCTGGCGCTGGCCTCGGCGATGCTGTTCAGCCTGAGCTTCGTGCCGGCGGCGATCGCGGTGGCGCTGCGCAGCGCCACACCGGCGCGCGAACGCGGCCTGACCGAGCGGCTGCGGCGCGGGTATGCGCGTCTGCTGGCTACCGCGCTGCGCCACGCGCGGCTGTGGCTGCTGGCGGCGCTGGCACTGGTGATCGGCAGCGCCGCGCTGGCGACGCGGCTGGGCGCCGAGTTCATTCCGTCGCTCGACGAGGGCGATGTGCTGATCGAGGTGCGGCGCATCCCCGGCACCAGCCTGAGCCAGGGGCTGGCGCTGGAGAAGCAGCTCGACCAGGCGCTGGGCAGCGTGTCGGAAGTGCGCCGCGTGTTCGCCGGCATGGGCACCACCGAAGCGGCGATCGACCCGACCGCGCCCGGCGAAGGCGAAACCTATGTGCTGATGAAGCCGCGCAGCCAGTGGCCGGATCCGGACAAGCCGAAGGCGCAACTGGTGCGCGAGCTGCAGGCGGTGGCGGCGACCTTGCCGGGCACGGTCACCGAGTTTTCGCAGCCGGTGCAGCTGCGCATCAACGAACTGCTGTCCGGCGTCAGGAGCGCGGTGGCCGTGAGGATCCACGGCGATGACCTGGACACGCTGGCCCGCCTCGGCGCTCGCGTCGAAGCGCGGTTGGCGCGCGTGCCGGGCGCCATCGATGTCCGACTGGAGCCGACCGATGGCCTGCCGCTGCTGACCGTCGAGCCGAAGCGCGCGCTGCTGTACCGCTACGGGCTGAATGTCGCCGACGTGCAGGCGGTGGTCGCCGATGCGCTGGCCGGCCGTGCGGGCGGCCATCTGGTTGACGGCGACCGCCGCCACCCGATCGTCATCCGGCTCGCCGAAAGCCAGCGCCAGGATCTGCGCGGGCTCGAAAGGTTGCCGGTGCCGCTGCCCGGCGGCGGCGCGATTCCGCTCGGCGAAGTGGCAACGCTGGTGCTGGCCAGCGGGCCGAACCAGGTCTCGCGCGACAACGGCAAGCGGCGGGTGATCGTCACCGCCAACGTCGCCGGCCGCGATCTGGCCGGATTCGTCGCCGAGCTGCAGGCTGTGCTGGCTCGGGACATCCGCCTGCCGCCGGAGGTCTGGCTCGACTATGGCGGCACTTACCGGCAGCTGGCATCGGCGAATCAGCGGCTCGCGATCATCGCGCCGCTGACCCTGGCGGCGATCTTCGCGCTGCTGTGGCTGGCCTTCGGCAGCGCGCGCGATGCGCTGCTGATCTTCAGCGGCGTGCCGCTGGCACTGACCGGCGGCGTGCTGGCGCTGCTGCTGCGTGGCCTGCCGTTCTCGATCACCGCCGGCGTCGGTTTCATCGCGCTGTCCGGTGTCGCCATCCTCAACGGCCTGGTGATGCTCAGCGTGATCCACGGCCTGCGTCGCGACGGCCGCAGTGTCGATCAAGCCCTGATCGAAGGCGCGGCACTGCGGCTGCGGCCGGTGCTGATGACCGCGCTGGTCGCTTCGCTGGGCTTCCTGCCAATGGCGGTGAACACCGGGCTCGGCGCCGAAGTGCAGCGGCCGCTGGCCACGGTGGTGATCGGCGGCATCGTCACCGCGACCGCGCTGACGCTGTTCGTGCTGCCGCTGCTGTATCGCCTGCTGCACCGGCAGGCCGCGGTTCGTTGAGCACGCCGAACCGGTCACGGTGAGCCCGCTCACGTTGCAACCGGTGTTTTTTTCCTATGCCGGACGCTGCCCAAGCTGCCGCTGAACGCCGGTCGACCGCTCGGATTGCGTGAGCCCTGCATCCATCCACGGTGCGTCGCCGTACACAGCAAAGTTCGGTGGCGCCACTCCCGGCGTCGCGGGGCTTTCTCAAGTTCACCCTATCTACTGGAAAAAAATGGCACTCGCGAGAAAGCTGATGCTTGTCTCAGCCCTTACCGCCGGGTACGGCCTTGGCACTTACGATGACGGCAACGGCATCGATGACGGCGCCGACGTTCTGACCTACCTGCAGACGCTGCAGGTCGCGTTGGAAGGCCCCCGCTCCACAACGGACCTCGAGCCGGCGGACCGCCGCCTGATCGTCGTCAGCGACAGCGGCCAGAACCTGCTCGGCGACGGCAGCGCCGGCTTCATCCGCGTCGACGCGCCGCTGAAGGAGCGGGCCGGCGTGCTGCCGAATTGAATACGGTCTTACCCGAATGGGCAGCGAGTGCATCCGCAGCGGCCGCGTTCGCGGCGAAGCCCCTGCATCCAGCCCTGATGAGTTGCCGTAGGTCCTGATGTGTCGTGTGCCGGTTCCCGGTGTCGCGGCGCGCGCTCAGGTCCACTCTCCTCAACTGGAAACCAGAACAATGACATTCGCCAAAAAACTGTTGCTCGCCGCAGCCCTTGCCGCCGCAGCCGCCGGCCCGGCATCGGCATTGACCGTGGTCGGTGCCACCAGCAGCAACCAGCTGATCACCTTCAACGACACCGCCACGCCGCAGATCTCGTTCCGCGCCCGGCTGTCGGGCTTCACGGCCGGCGACACCAGCCTGGTGTCGATCGACTACCGCGTGCAGGACGGCTCGCTGTACGGGCTCGGCAATGCCGGCGGTGTCTACCGCATCGATGACAGCACCGGCGTGATGACCTACCTGCACACGCTGCAGGTGGCGCTGGAAGGCACCCGCTTCACGGCGGACTTCAACCCGGCGGCCGATCGCCTGCGCATCGTCAGCGACAGCGGTCAGAACCTCCGTCACAACATCAACACCGGCATCACGCTGGTTGACGCGCCGCTGAACTATCCGCCCGGCATGCCGCTGAACACGGTGGGTCCGGTGGCCAGCGGCATCGTCGCCGGTGCCTACATCAACAACGATCTCAGCCCGACCACCGGCACCCTGCTGTTCGCGCTGGATGCCAACCTGAACCAGCTGGTCGTGGTGACGCCGCCGAACAACGGTTCGATGGCGGTGGTCGGTCAGCTTGGCGTCGATATCGGCACGACGACCGCGTTCGACATCCTGACCACGACCGTCGATGGCGTTGCCGACACCAACCTCGGCATCGTGGCGGTCAGCAACGGCGTCAACGGTGGCTCGCTGAACACGATCAACCTGCTGACCGGCAAGCTGACGCCGATCATGTCGACCGCGAACAGCGCGGCCGTCGGCCGTCTGGTCGGCATCGCGGCACCGCTGGCGCAGTAAGCCTTGCTGGCAGCGCTTCGGCGCTGCAGGAAACGACCGGCCCCGTGCCGGTCGTTTCGTTTCTGGCGCCCGGCAATGCTCTGGCCGGTTCGCGATTGGCTTTGCCGCCGCGCAGGGATCATCATCGCCGCGGGCTTTCCAAGCGCAGGGTTTACAACCATGGCCTTCCCGTCGCCTGCTGCCGTTGCGGTGATCCAGCGTCGGCTGACCGTTGGCCTGATGCTGCTGATCGCTGTCGCGCTGTCCGCCTGCGTGCCGAAGCTGGTTCAGCCGCACGATCCGGCGCTGGTGGCCGGTGTGGAAGCGCTGTATGCCGAGGCCACGGCAATGATCGATGACGGTGTCGCCAGTAGCCCGGTGACCGATGCCGAGCGCGACGCGATTCGCCAGGCGAACAAGTCGGCAGCGCACGCCAGCCAGTTCACGGCGCGCTACGACGCGCTGATCCGCGCATCCGACCTGATGATACTGCGGGCGATGGCTGGCAGCGGTACGGTCGACCGCACCGGCGAGACGCTGCAGCGCAAGATCGAACAGGTGATCGAGAACGCGATCCCGAGCGTCTGCAGCGACATGACTGCTGCCTTCGACGAACTCGGCGCCACCAGCCTGACGGTGCGCAACCACGTCGATCTGAAGTGTCTGCTGACGCGCTGGAAGGAACAGCATGCCGATCCGGCACTGACGCGCGGCACGCTGATCCTGAAGCGCGCCAACTGGGAATCGCGGCGCGCCAGCCTGTTCCGCATCGTGCTGGCGATCCAGCGCGCCGAACTGGCCAAGCAGCCCTGATTCCGCAGCTCTCCTTGAGGTGTCGCAATGGCCACGACGATCAATGGCGTCAATTTCACCCAGGTCGGCAAGGATGCGCTCGAGGCCGTCCGCGTGCTGCTTGAAGACCCCGGCACCTGGAAGTCGCTGAAGGACATCCTGCAGAACGTGGCCGACGGCCTGACCGCCGACATCAAGTTCATTGCCCGCAAGAAGCTCAGCGGCGAGTTCAACGAGGACGATGCTCGCGTCTACCTCGAAGACCAGAAGACCATTGCCCGCGTGCGGATCCGCTCGGTCGCGATCATCACCTTGCAGCTCGCCGAGAAAGTGCTGAACGCGATGCTCGACGTGTTCCGCGGCGCGGCCCGCCAGGCGCTTGGCTGGACCGTGCTGTAGAGCGGCTCTGACGCTCTAGAACAGGTCGCCGGGGTCGACGTCGAGCGACCAGCGGTGCCGGGTCTGCTGGCCGAGGATTTCGATGTCCGGCAGCCAGCCGTCGAGACCGCGATGCAGGGCCGCTCGCGAGTGGCTCTTCAACAGCAGCTGCCCGCGCTGAAAGCCGGCGCGGCGCGCCATCGTTGCCGGCGCCGGGCCCAGCGCCTCGACGGCCGCTGAAGCCGGCAGTAGCGCTTTCGCCTTGCGCAGGAAGGCCATCACGTCGCCATCGGTCCTTGCCTCGACTCTGAGCAGCGCCAGATGCGCGAACGGTGGTAGCAGGAACTGCTGGCGCTCGGCCATCAGCGCTGCGGCGAACGCCGGATAGCCGCGCTCGACCAGCAGCTTCAGCAGCGGATGCTCCGGGTGATGCGTCTGCAGGATCACTTCGCCGGGCTCGCCGCCGCGACCGACGCGACCGGCCACCTGCGTGACCAGCTGGCCCATCCGTTCCAGCGCCCGGAAATCGCTGCCGAACAGCGCCTGATCGACATCGACCAGCCCGGCGAATTGCAGGCCGGCGAAGTCGTGGCCCTTGGCCAGCACCTGGGTGCCGACCAGCACATCGACCTCGCCGGCCTGCACATCGGCCAGCAGTTTCGCGAGCGCGGCACCGCTTTTCAGGCGATCGGAATCGACGCGTTCGATCCGTGCTTCCGGGAAGCGCAGCGCCAGCGCGTCCTCGATCCGCTCGGTGCCCTGGCCGATCGGCACCTGCCGGCCGCCGCAGTCCGGGCAGGCCGGCGGCTGCGGCTCGACATGGCCGCAGTGGTGGCAGGCCAGCCGCTTGCGGGCGCGATGGACGACCAGCCGGGCATCGCAGTTCGGGCATGGCATGACAAAGCCGCAGTCGTGGCACAGCAGCACCGGCGCATAGCCGCGGCGGTTCAGGAACAGCAGCGACTGATGGCCCTGTTCCAGATGACGGGCGACGGCGTCGACGATCGTCGGGCTCAGGCCGTTCTCGAGCACGGCGTGGCGCACGTCCAGCAGATGAATGCGCGGCGGCGGCGTGTCATGCACGCGGCGGTCGAGCTTCAGGTGCCGATAGCGGCCGTCCTTCGCGTTGCGCAGCGTTTCCAGCGACGGCGTGGCACTGCCCAGCACGACTGCTGCGCCAGCATCGCGGGCACGGACGATGGCGACATCGCGGGCGTGATAGCGCAGCCCGTCCTGCTGCTTGTACGAGCCATCGTGTTCCTCGTCGAGGATCACCAGCTGCAGCCGCGGCATCGGCACGAACACCGCCGAGCGGGTGCCGACGACGATGCGCGCCTCGCCGGCACCGGCGGCCAGCCAGTGACGGGCGCGTTCGGCTTCGCCAAGGCCGGAATGGAAGCTGGCCACGCCATCGCCGAAACGGGCCTTGAAGCGGGCCGCGAGCTGCGGCGTCAGACCGATTTCCGGTGCCAGCACCAGCACCTGGCCGCCCGCTGCCAGCACCGTTTCGGTCAGCCGCAGGTACAGCTCGGTCTTGCCGCTGCCGGTCACGCCTTCGAGCAGGCTGATGCCGAAGCGGCCGATGCCGGTTTCGAGTGCGGCCAGCACCTCGGCTTGCAGCGCGGTCAGCGGCAGCGAAGGCTCCAGCGTGCGCGGAATGCCGCCATCGGCGCAGCGTTCGATCCATCCGGCGTCGAGTGCCCTTTTGATCGCGGCGGCCGCGTTCGGCAGCCGCGCGCGGACCGAAGCGGCATTGCTGGCGCCCGGCTCCAGCATCGTCAGCAATGCACGCATCGCCTGCGAGCGCGCCGGTACGTCCGGCAGCGTCGCTCGGCCGGCAGCGGTCAGTTGCAAGCCTTCCGGCGGCCGGATCGCCGGCTGCTCGCCGCGCCGCAGCGGGCCGGGCAGAGCGGCGGCGATCACTTCGCCCAGCGGATGCAGGTAGTAGTCGGCGGTCCAGCGGCACAGCGCCAGAAGTGCAGCGGACAGCAGCGGCGCGGGGTCGAGCAGCGCCGTCACTGGCTTGATCTCGTAGGCCGGGGCCGGCTCGTCGCGGCCCGAGTCGACCACAGCGCCGACCACCACGCCGATCAGTTCGCGGCGCGCGAACGGCACTTTGACGCGCTGCCCCGGCTGCAACTGCGACGCCAGCGCCTCCGGCACCGCGTAGTCGAACAGGCGGCGCAGCGGAACCGGAACCGCGACCGTGACCTGCTTCACCGCAGCATCGCCGCTGCACCCGACATGACGGTCGGCGCATGTCGCGGAGCTGTGGATAAAGATGTGTACATCCGGCAGACACGCGCGCAGTCAAAATGCCAGCCGCCGTTCGAAGTGCGGATTTTCCCGGCAATCAGAAAATCATTGGTATACGAATCAATCATCTGCACGAATTCTGGCGACCAGGGGCGACGCGAGGGCTTGACGGAGCGGTTCCATGCCAGCGGATGCGCGTTGTGCATAACAGCATGACGACGCTGTCCGGCCCGGCCGACGGCTTACTGAATGGTCGGTCGATGGGACCTCCCGATCGGCCTGAAAAGCCCGCCACTGCGTTGTTTCCGCGCTGCCGATTCTGCCCCGCTCGCGCAGCGGCCGCCCGAAGCCTGACAATCGGCGCCCCGCCGCCGACGCTGCCGACCATGCCCGCTCTGCCGATTGTCCTCCACTGCCGATCCGGCCGGCCGCGATGAGTGCCGGCATGGCGCGGCTGGGCGTGCCGGGGCTGGTGCTTGGCGCGGTGCTGATCGGCTTTGCCGCGATCATCGTCCGGCTGGTCGAGGTCGGCCCGACCGCGGCCGCGTTCTGGCGGCTGGCGGTCGCGGTGCCGGTGCTGTGGCTGGCGCGTGCTGCGCAGCCAAAGCAGGACGCACCACCGGATCGCGCCGCCATCGGGCTGATGCTGATAGCCGGCGTTGCGTTCGCGCTTGATCTGGCGCTGTGGCATCGCGCAATCCACCTGACCTCGGTCGCCAATGCGACCTTGATGAGCAACCTGTCGCCGGTGTTCATCGCGCTGACCTTGCATTTCGGCTTCGGTGACCGCCACCCGCCGCGCTTCTGGCTGGGTCTGATCGTTGCGTTGGCCGGGGCGGCCTGGCTGGTCGCCGACAGCTTCACGATCAGCCACGAAACCGCCATCGGCGATCTGATGGCGATCGGCACGGCTGCGTTCTACGCGGTCTACCAGCTGCTGGTCAGCCGCAGCCGGCGACGCTACAGCGCGCTCGACGTGATGTTCTGGGCCAGCCTTGCCGGCGTGCTGACCTTGTTGCCGATGAGCGTCGCCTTCGGTGAGCGGATCGCGCCGACCGGGCTGCGCGACGTGCTGCTGCTGGTGGCACTCGGCGTGGTCGTCCACGTCGGCGGGCAGGGGCTGATCGCCTGGGCGCAGGCCCATATCACCGCGTCGTTCGCGTCGGTGACCTTGCTGGTGCAGCCGGTGGCCGCCGCCGTGTTCGCCTGGGCGCTGCTGAACGAGCGCTTCGGGGTTCATCAGGCGCTCGGTGGCGCGTTGATCCTGGCCGGCATCGTCACCTGCCGGCTGGCGATGCTGGCGGCTGCGAGGAAGGCTTAGGCCGGGGTGCTGCGTGTTGCGGAACGGAACAGCAGCCCGCCGACCACCGCCAGCACCACCAGCCCGGCGAATTGCCCGAACTGGAACGAGGCCGGTGCCGCCAGCACGTCAGCGCGGCCGGACAGCACGATCGGTACGGCGATGACGATGCCCATCAGCGCTTCGCCAGTGATCAGGCCGGCCGAGAACAGCGTGCCGTTGCGATGCAGCTTGTCGCGGGCGGCTTCATCAGTCGCCGCCACGCCGGCTCGTCTCTCGACGAACCACGCGATGAGGCTACCGAGGAAGATCGGCACCATCAGTTCCAGCGGCAGGTAGATGCCGATCGCCGCACCCAGTACCGGCACCCGGAAGTGCGCGCCGCGGGCCTTGAGCCATTCATCCAGCGCGATGATCGCAGCGCCGATCACGGCACCAATGGCGATGAAGTTCCACGGCAGTTCGCCGCCGAACATGCCCTTGGCGACCGAGGCCATCAGATTGGCCTGCGGTGCAGCCAGTGCATTCGGATGCTCGGGTGTCGGTGCGCCAATGCCGTAGGCGGCAGCCAGCAGGTTCAGCACCGGCGCCATCACCAGCGCGCAGGAAAAGGCACCTATGCCGAGCATCAGCTGCTGCTTCCACGGTGTTGCGCCGACCAGATAGCCGGCCTTCAGGTCCTGCAGGTTGTCGCCACCCACCGAGGCTGCGCAGCAGACCACGGCGCCGATCATGATCGCGGCCACGGCACCAATCGGTGAATCCTTGCCAAGCAGCAGGATCAGCACCAGTGACGCAAACAGGATCGTCGCGATGGTGATGCCGGACACCGGATTGTTCGATGAGCCGACGAGGCCGGCCAGATAGCCGGACACCGACACGAACAGGAAGCCGGCGACGATCATGATGACGGTCATCGGAATGCTGACCAGCCAGTCGCTGACGATCGCCTGATAGAGCAAGGCCAGCGGAATGGTGAACAGCACCAGCGCAATCAGCATCCACTTCATCGGCAGATCGCGATCGGTCTCGGCGATCACCGTGCCAGCGGTGTTCTTGCGCGCGGCAGCGAGGCCAGACCGGATGCCGGAGACCAGCGACTTGCGAAGCGAGAACAGCGTCCAGATGCCGCCGATCAGCATCGCGCCGACGCCCAGATAGCGGATCTTCGCCGACCAGATCGCGTAGCCGAGGTCTTCGGCGCTGGCACCGGCGATCTTCGCGGCCAGCGCCGGATCGGTATCGAGGAAGAACGCGTGGTAGATCGGGATCGCGAACTGCCAGCTCAGGATGCTGCCGGCGACGACGACGATGCCGACATTCAGCCCGACGATGTAGCCGACGCCGAGCAGCGCCGGCGACAGGTTGCTGCCCATGAACGCGAAGTACTTGCCGATGAAGGTGGCGCCGATCGCAGCGTCCGGAATCAGCTTGAGGCCGCTGGCGGCGGCCAGTTTCAGGAACGCGCCGATCGCACCGGACACCGCCAGCGTCTTCACGCCTTCGCCGGGGTTCTCGCCGGCCTTCAGCACTTCGGCCGCCGCCTTGCCTTCCGGAAACGCCAGCGGTTCCTCGACGATCATCGTCCGCCGCAACGGTACCGAGAACAGCACGCCAAGCAGGCCGCCCAGCCCGGCGATCGCCAGCACCCACGAGTACCGGAAGTCCTGCCAGTAGCCGAGGATGATCAGCGCCGGAATCGTGAAGATCACGCCGGCCGCGATCGACGAGCCGGCCGAAGCGCCCGTCTGGACGATGTTGTTCTCCAGAATCGTGCCGCCGCCGAGTACCCGCAGCACCGCCATCGACACCACCGCAGCCGGAATCGCCGTGGCGATCGTGAGCCCGGCGAACAGGCCCAGGTAGGCGTTCGCGGCGGCCAGGATCATCGCCAGGATCACCGACAGCGTGACGGCGCGGAAGGTCAGCTGCGGGACTGCGGCACGGCTCATCGGGGGCACTCCGCTTTCAGTTCGGGAATGCGCCGGATTGTGGCACGCGGGTGACGCGCGGCAGCGCGTGAAATGCAGCCGATGGCAGGCGCGTGTGCGCTGCCATCGGCTTCGACATCGGCTTCTGCTAGCGCGCGGGCGCGGCCGCGGGCGCCGGTGCCGCCAGCAGCAGCCGGTCGATGTCGGCGAGATCGGACTCGGTCAGATTGCCGGCCTGCTGCTTCAGGGTCAGCACGCTGATCAGATAGTCGTAGCGGCTCTGGTAGTAGGTGCGCTGGGCGATGTACAGGTTGCGCAGCGTGTTCAGCACGTCCACTTCAGTGCGGGTGCCGACCTGCAGGCCGACCTGGCTCGATTCGAGTGCGGTCTGGTTCGACTTCACGGCCTGCAGGTTCGCCTTGACGCTGGCGATGCCGGACATCACGCCCTGATAGGCATCGCGGGTCTGCCGTTCGATGGAGCGCTTCGAGCCTTCAAGCTGCGACAGCGACTGGTCGCGCGTTGCTGCCGCCTGGCGGACCTGCGACTGGGTCAGGCCGCCGCTGAAGATCGGCACATTGACGTTGATGCCGATGCTGCCGCGCTTGCTGTCCGGGCTGCGCTCGAAGCTGTTGTACTGCTCACCGTAGCTGCCATCGATGCCCAGCGTCGGGTAGTGCCGGGCGTAGGCGATGTCGACCGATTTCTTCGCGACTTCCGCGTTCAGCTCGGCGATCTGAAGATCGAAATTGCTGTCGCGGGCCACCTTCAGCCAGTCGTCGACCGATACCGGATTCGGGCTGGCCAGCGGAATTTCCTCGATCAGACCTTCGGCCGTTTCGGCGTAGCCGCCGGTGATCTCGCCGAGTGCGCGCCGCGCATTGGACAGCGTTCGCTCCGCGCCGATCAGCGTTGCCACGCTGCCGTCATAGGCGGCCTGCGCTTCCTGCACATCGGTGATCGCGGCCAGCCCGACTTCGAAGCGCTTCTTCGCCTGCAGCAGCTGGCGCTCGTTGGCATCGCGCTCCGCAGTGTTGGTACGCACGGCATCGCTGGCCGACAGCACGCCGAAGTACGCCTGGGCGACACGCAGGATCAGCGCCTGCTGGGCGCTGCGGAATGTTGCCTCGGCAAGCGCGACCTGGGAATCGGACTGCTTCAGCCGGCGCCAGGCCTCGAAGCTCCAGATCGTCTGCGACAGCGTCACCTGATAGGACAGCGCATCGTTGAAGAACGTCGATGTGCCCTCGACGGCGACCGGCGGCTGTGACGGGTCAATGACCAGCACATCCTGCTGGGTGATCGAGGTCCGCGAGCGGTTGCCTGAAGCGCCGGCACTGAACTGCGGCAGGAATGCCGACAGCGCCTGCGGCTTGGCTTCGATGGCGGCATCGCGCGCGAACTTGGCGGCACTCAGCGTGGTGTCCTGCTCGAGCGCCTTGCGATAGGTGTCGAGCAGGTCGTTGGCATCGGCCGCGAAGATCGGGGCGAGGAAGCAGGACGCGAGGGCGGCCCGGGCAATGGAACGGCGCATGAATCTTCCTGAAAAGCTGCGGTTAGTAGCGGGGAATCGTCGGATCGAGCGTTTGCGACCAGGCGTCGATGCCACCGATCAGATGCGCCACAGCACCAAAACCGTTGCGTTCGAGAAAACGCCCGGCCATTTCGCTGCGCACGCCGTGATGGCATAGGACGGCGATCGGCGCCTCCGGGTTTAGCTCGGCCACGCGCGCGCCGAGTTCGGCGAGCGGAATGTTCAGCGCGCCTGGCAGCGCGGCGATCTCGACTTCCTCGGGCAGGCGCACGTCGAGCAGCACGGTTTCCGGACGGTCGATCAGTGCCTTGAAGGCGGCGGGTGCAAGGTTCTGCATCGAAGGAAAGGGCAGGGACGAAATAGACCGGAATCAGCGTAGCACGCAGCAAAGCCTTGTCCTGACTGAATATCCGGCGCGCGGAATCAGCTTTGCCGTTCTTTACCGGTGGCCGCTGCCGCCGGGCTTTCGGGGTCGGCAATGCGCGCTGCGGCAGCGTCCGCGCGGGTCTCGGGATAGACCAGTTCGGCGAGTGCCGCACGGCTGTAGACCCCAAGCTTGCGGTACACGCGGTACAGATGATTGGCGACCGTCGACGGCGCGATGCCGATGCGCTTGGCGGCCTGCTTGAAGCTCAAGCCGTGGGCGATCGCGGTGACCACGTCGCGTTCGCGGCGCGTCAGATGATCGAGCGGGCCCGCCGGCCAGATGTGCACGCAGCGCAACTCGTCGAGCGGCTCGCAGCGGATGCACAGGCCAGCGCTCACCACGGTCTCGCCATCGGCCGGCAATGCAAACGGCAGCGCCTGCGCCGGGCGGTCGGGAAAGTGGCGATCCAGCATGTCGAAGAAGCGCGGCATCGCGTCGTGAAAGGCGCCGGTGGCGTCGACCGCTGCCGCCGCGCTGCCGCTGGGACGGTCCGCCAGTCGCTGCGACATCTGCAGGAAGAAGGCATGCGAGGCGGCGTTGAACAGATGGAACATCACCCGTCCGACGCGTTCGGCGTCGCCGGCGCCGAACGCTTGCCGGCGATCGAAGCGGTACAGCGTGACCAGCGAATACAGACCGCTGGCGGAATCGACGTGGCCGGTCGACAGGATCCGCTCGATACCGCACGGCGCGAAGGTCCGTCGGTACAGCTCGGAGCTGTAGAACTGCGGGTCCGGCATCACGCTCCGCATGTCGACCGGTGTTTCGATCCGCCGCAGCAGCGCCGGGACGATCGGGTTGATCGCCTGGCTGGCCTCGAGTGCCTCGGGAAACCCGGCCGGCAGGTTCAGTACCGTGCAGGTGTGGAACTTCATGCGCCGCGCCGTGCCGGTGCCCCAGATCGCGGCATCGAACGGAACCACGGTGCGCAAGGCTTCCAGCGCCCAGCGCCGGAAGCCGTCGGGCGGCACGGCAAGACCGCCGCGGTACAGACGGCCGATCAGCCGATCGACCGGATCGACAGTGGCAGCGGGGTGCGGTACTGCGGCAGCGGGTTCGGCGCGCATCATGCGGATCGGGCCTCGTCGTCGTGTCGGCGCTCTGGCAGGCCGGATTTACCATCTTCGCAGCCCGCGTTCATCCCTATGCTGCGCTCAACGACACCCCGTCCTGCAACCGAAGCTGCGCATGAAATCGATTCACACCTGGCTGGCCGAGTACAGCGACAGCCACCGCAACCCCGTCAACAAGCGTCTGCACTGGCTGTGCGTGCCGCCGATCGTGCTCACCGTGTTCGGGGCATTGCGCGCAATTCCGGTCGGCGATGCGCTGATCAATCCGGCGACCGTTGCTGCGGCGCTGGCGCTCGGCTATTACCTGCTGCTGTCGTGGCGGCTGACGCTCGGCATCGCGCCGGTGCTGGCCTTGATGCTGACGCTGGTCGAGTTCAGCCATTCGATGCTGGGCGCGGCGCATCTGCCGACGATGGCAGCGATCTTCGTGCTGGCCTGGATCGGCCAGTTCTATGGCCACAAGGTCGAGGGCAAGAAGCCGTCGTTCTTCAAGGACGTCCAGTTCCTGCTGATCGGCCCGCTGTGGCTGCTGGCGGACGTCTATCGGCGTGCCGATCTCGACCTCGGCGGGCGTCAGTACGGCTGACGGCGGCAGATGCACCTTCAGGCCGCGTTCATGCAGCGCGGCTAGGCTCGGTTCGGTATGGTGCCGACGGGTGGCGAACGCTTGTCAGCCCCCGAGGTCCGAAGAGGACCGCACACCCCGAACAAGACCATAAAGGTGACCCCGACATGACTCCGAAAAAATTTCCCGCCTGGCTGTCCGCGCTGGTGCTTGGCCTGACACTGTTGGCCGGCGCCTCCGTGCCGGGTTCCGCACTGGCGCAGGACGAAGGCGCCGGCGAGCCGACAGCGGCCGATGTCGCGGAGGGTCAGCCGGGCGGCGATGTCCCTCAGGAAACCTACTCGCAGGAGGAAACGCTGGCAGCCGCCCAGAAGTTCTTCGGCGGCACCACCAGCGGGCTGGCCAAGGCGATCGAGAAGGCGTTCTCCGATCTCGGCCGGCCGGTCGGCTACATCATCGGCAACGAAGGTTCTGGCGCGTTCGTCGTCGGCCTGCGTTACGGCGAGGGCGAGCTGGTCTACAAGGGCGGCGGTGCGAGCAAGGTCTACTGGCAGGGGCCGTCGGTCGGCTTCGACTTCGGCGGCAATGCCTCGAAGGTGTTCACGCTGGTCTACGACCTGCGCTGGACGAAGGATCTGTACCAGCGCTTCCCCGGCGTCGACGGCAGCCTCTACGTGGTGGCCGGTGTCGGCTTGAACTATCAGCGCGCCAATGGCATCACGCTGGCGCCGATCCGCACCGGCGTCGGCCTGCGTGCCGGTGCCAATGTCGGCTACCTCGCCTACACCCGCGAGAAGCGCATCAATCCGTTCTGAGCGCGCTGCGCAGGACCGTCAGGCCGCCTTCGGGCGGCCTGTTCGTTTGTGGCGTTCTGGTCATGACCCCGAGCGCGGCCGGGTGGATGGTCTGCGCATTCCGCGATGCCGTCACGGCTCGTCGGTCAGCGGCTTCACGAAGTGGAACGAGGTGATCTGCAGGCCCTCGCGGAAGTAGAACTTGTGGGCCTTGAGTCGCGGCGTGCCGGAGTCCAGCGTCAGCTGCGTGCAGCCGAGCGCATGTGCCTTCGCTTCGCACCAGCCCAGCAGCGCCTTGCCGACACCGGCCGACCGGTGGCCAGCGTCAGTGACCAGATCGTCGATGTACAGCTCGCTGCGCGAAAAGGTTTTCTCCAGGTAGCGCCAGACGGTCAGACCCAGAACTTCGCCGTCGTCGACCGCCACCAGCATCCGTCCGCCGTTGGCGAACACCCGCAGCATCTGTTCCTGATAGTTCGGCATCAGCTGCGGCCGAAGCTGGCGATGCACGGTTTCCGCCTGTGCCAGCCAGCGTGCCGCGACGATGCGACCGGTGGCATCGGTGACTTCAATGACCTGCAGCATGCGCTGTCGTCCCGTGGTTCGAGTCGGCAGTCTGCGGTTGCCGCCAAGCCACCGCAAATGCCCTGCGCCGGCCCGACCGTCGAGCCGCCGAGCGGGAACTTGCGGCTGTTATGATCGGTCCACGCTGTGGGTCGCAAGACCGCCGATTTACCTTTTTGTTTACAAGGAGCATGACGATGAGCACACCCAATCCGTTCCGTGGTGTTCCGGTTGCCGGCCAAGGCGCTTCGCGTGCCGGCGCTGGTGCGCTTGCCACCAACACGGTGCTGCGCAATACCTACCTGCTGCTGTCGGCCACGCTGCTGTTTTCGGCGCTGATGGCTGGGCTGTCGATGTCGATCAACGTGCCGCGCGGGCTGTCGCTGGTCTGCTCGCTGGTGTCGATGGGCCTGCTGTGGTTCGTCGTGCCGCGTACCGCCAATTCGACCAACGGCATCTGGGTCGTGTTCGCGGTGACCGGCCTGCTCGGCTTCGGCCTCGGTCCGATCCTGAACAGCTACATCGGCCGCTTCGCCAACGGCTCGCAGATCGTCATGACCGCGTTCGGCCTGACCGGCACGATCTTCGTCGGCCTGTCGGCGGTCGCCGTGAAGTCCGGCCGCGATTTCAGCTTCATGCGCGGCATGGTCAGCGGCGGCATCCTGATTGCCTTCGTGCTGTCGATCGGATCGCTGATCGCCTCGATGCTCGGCTACCACTTCCAGCCGCTGGTGCTGGCGGTGTCGGCGATGTTCGCGATGCTGATGTGCGGCGTGATCCTGATGGAGACCTCGGACATCCTGCACGGCTACCAGACCAACTACGTGCTGGCTACGGTCGGCCTGTACCTGGCGATCTACAACCTGTTTGTCAGCCTGCTGCAGCTGCTCGGCTTCGCGTCCGGCGACGACTGATCGCCCGGTCGCGCACGCGGCCAATCGCACCCGAACCCCGCGGCTCGCCGCGGGGTTCTTTCGTTTCCGCTGCTGAATTGCCGGACCATCGCCATGAATCTCACCGTCTTCGGCCAGACCGCCGGCCTGCTGGTGCTGTCGAACCTGTTCATGACCTGGGCCTGGTACGGGCATCTGAAAACCTTGCACGACAAGCCGCTGTGGCTGGCGGTACTCGCCAGCTGGGGCATTGCCCTGTTCGAGTACATGCTGATGGTGCCGGCCAATCGCGCGGGCTTCACGACGATGAGCCTTGCCCAGCTGAAGATCCTGCAGGAAGTCATCACGCTGCTGGTGTTCGTGCCGTTTGCGCTGCTGGTGATGAAGCAGCCGCTGAAGCTCGATTTCCTTTGGGCGGCGCTGTGCATGTGCGGCGCGGTCTATTTCATCTTCAGGTAATCGGGTTGACCGTCGGTCCCGGCCTACAATCCTGTCGACCCCGTTCTCCGATCCCGACCCGTGTTCAAGGAATACCTGCAGTACGACGCAACCGGCCTTGCCGCGCTGATTGCCCGTCGCGAAGTCAGCGCCAGCGACGTGCTGGACGCCGCGCTGGCGCGGCTGGAAGCGGTCAATCCGCAGATCAATGCGTTCTGCACGCCGATGATCGACGCCGCCCGCGCGCGCGCGGCGGGGCCGCTGAGCGGGCCCTATGCTGGCGTGCCGTTCCTGCTGAAGGACATCGCCCAGCACGTGAAGGGCGTGCCGACCAGCGCCGGAGCCCGCGTGCTGAAGGATTGGCGCCCGGACGTCACTTCGGAAATCGTGCAGCGCTTCGAGCGCGCCGGGCTGGTCAGCTTCGGCAAGACCACGCTGCCGGAGCTGGCGCTGAAGGGCTGCACTGAAAGCCGGCTGTGGGGCCCGACGCGCAATCCCTGGAAGCTTGATCGCACGCCGGGCGGCTCGTCCGGCGGTGCCGCAGCTGCGGTCGCCGCTGGCATCGTGCCGGCGGCCAGTGCCTCCGACGGCGGCGGTTCGATCCGCATTCCGGCGTCGTACTGCGGCCTGTTCGGCTTGCGCCCCGGTCGCGGTCGCGTGCCGCCCGGTCCAACCCATGACGAATTCTGGGAAGGCGCGTCCAGTGAGCACGTGCTGACCCACACGGTGCGCGATTCGGCCGGCCTGCTCGACGCGATCCACGGTGCCGACCAGGGCAGCCCGTTCCGGATCGCCGGCCCCGAGCGGCCGTATGCCGATGAAGTCGGCCGTGATCCGGGTCGGCTGCGGATCGGCTTCTCGACCGCATCACCGATCAACCAGCCGGTCGATCCCGACTACGTTCGCGCGGTGCACGACACCGCCAAGCTGCTCGAAAGCCTGGGCCACCACGTCGAGGAAGCGCGTCCGGCAATCGACGGCCTGGCGCTGGCGCGCTGCTACCTGACGATGTACTACGGCCAGACGGCGGCAGCGGTCGCGCATGCCTGCGAACTGACCGGCGCGACCGAAGCCGATTTCGAACTGGAAACCCGGGCGCTGGCCATGTTCGGCCGCAGCCTGACCGCCGGCGAGTACGTCGAGCGGCGTCAGCAATGGAACGGCTTCATGCGCGCGCTCGGCGACTTCCACCAGCGCTACGACCTGTACCTGATCCCGTCGGCGGCGCAGCCCCCGGCGCGGATCGGCAGCCAGGAACTGCCGCTGTCCGAGCAGATCGGCATCCGGACGATGCTCAAGCTCGGGCTGGGCCGGCAGGTGCTGAAAAGCGGGCTGATCGACAAGATCGCAGGGAAGAGCCTGGGCCGGGTGCCGTTCACCCAGCTGTCGAACCTGACCTTCACGCCGAGCATGTCGGTGCCGCTGCACATGGATCGCGACGGCCTGCCGATCGGCATGCAGTTCGTCGCCGCCAGCGGCGGGGAAGGCTTGCTGATCCGACTCGCATCGCAGTTGGAAGTGGCGGCGCCGTGGGCGGGACGGCGCGCAGCAATCTGAGGCAAGCCACGCCCTGGTCTTGGAGGTGTGACAGCGCGCCAGGGCACAAAGGCACGAAGAACAGCAACGGCAAGGGCACAAAGGAAAACTCTTGCTTGGCTTTCCTTCGTGTCCTTGCTTTTCACCTTCGTGCCTTTGTGCCCCGGATTTTTCTTGTCGAGTTTTCTCTGCGTCCTCAGCGTTCTCCGCGTGAGATCAGCTGTCGCCGCTTCCGCGCCGCGCGTCTTCGACAAGCGCCAAAAGCACCGGGCCACAAAGGCACGAAGAACGGCAACGACAAGGGCACAAAGGAAAAGCCTTGCTTGGCTTTTCTTCGTGTCCTTGCTTTGCACCTTCGTGCCTTTGTGCCCCGGATTTTTCTTGTCGCTGTTCTCTGCGTCCTCAGCGTTCTCCGCGTGAGATCAGCTGTCGCTGCCTCCGCGCTGCGCGTCTTCGACAAGCGCCAAAAGCACCGGGGCACAAAGGCACTAAGAACAGCAACGGCAAGGGCACAAAGGCACAGCCTTGCTTGGCCTTCCCTCGTGTCCTTGCTTTTCCCCCTTGTGCTCTGGCGTTGTGAACCGCTGACGAATAAACCGCCAGCAGGCTACTTCCAGTCGAACGCGGTGGCGTTGCGGGCCCGCGGTTTGCCTTCACCTTCGACCAACTCGAAGGCGATCAGCACTTCGCGGGTTTTCAGGTCGCGGAACCGCTCTGGCGTGACCCGGCGGCCGTCTTCGGTGTAGTCCTGCGCGTAGAGAATCACGTCGGTGCGCAGGTCCGATACGGCCAGCCCTTCGCGCACCGTCAGATAGGCGAAGCCGCGCTCGTCGACGTAATGCATGACGCCGATCCGGGTGTCGCTCGGCGGCAGCAGGTCGGGAATCAGGAAGCCGTAGTGGTGGTAGTCGGCTTCGCGCTTCAGATCACCGCTGACATTGCCGAAGCTCAGCACGTCGACGCGCTTGCCCTTGTCCTGGAGCGCCCGCACCAGGCGCAGGAAATCGCCGTCGCCGGTGCCGAGCAGCACGTAGTCGAGGTTCTCGGCCTGCAGCAGCGCATCGACTGCAAGATCGAGGTCGGCATTGGCCTTGACCACGTCGACGCCATCGTCATTGCGATAGCGCCGCGCTTCCTTCAACACCAGATGGAAGCCGTTACGACGCACCGCATTGCGGTGATTTTCCTTGGCCTGCCGATAGCTGTCGTCCTCGTCTTCGCGCTGGACGTCGATCGACAGGTAGGCATTGGCGCGCAAAACGGTGGCTCCTTGGGCCTCGGCCAGGCGGCGCACGGTCTCGTAACGGAAACCTCGACCGCCGGTCCTCGACAGGTTCTCGACGTCGAGGAAGATCCCGGCCTTGAGCACTACGCGGATTTCGCGCGTTTCGGCGCAGTTGTCTTCGGCGCGGCGGCGGTACGCGGACGGCGTACCGGCTTTTTCAGCGCATCGATGCGCAGCAGCAGGTTCGGGTCCGGGCAGCGGGCCAGCCAGGTGGCCTTTTCCGAAGCGCGGCAGACGCCCGGGTAGTCGCCTTCGCGGCCGTCGAGTTCGCGAATGATCTGGAAGTGCAGGTGCGGTGCCCAGCCGACATTTTCGTGCGGCTGGCCGAGCCAGCCGATCGGCTCGCCGATCGCCACCGTCTTGCCGCGCTTGGTCAGCTGCAGCGACTGCCGCGACAGGTGACCGTACAGCGTGTGGAAGCGCACGCCCTGGATCTCGTGCTCGATGATGACCGTCGGGCCGTAGTCGCCGAACTCCTTGTTGTCGCGCGTCGAATGCACGACGCCCGGCAGAACGGCATGGATCACGGTGCCGGCCGACAGCCACAGATCGACGCCAAGATGCACGGTGCGCGGCTCTTCCGAGCCGGTGCCGTAGAGATCGCTCATCCGGTACATCGCGCGCTCTTCGCCATAGCCGCCGGCCGCGTAGTCGGCGTTGGCGGCACGCAGGCGGCGCAGGATCCAGCGATGGAAGGCGCTGGCGTCAGCGGGATCGGTGCCTTCGAGCGCTTCCGGGCCTGGACCCAGCGTGATCGGCAGGCAGCGTTTTGCATTCAGCGCGTATGACACCGGGCTCGCGGCCGGCGTCATCGCCAGTAACTTGCTGAAGTTGTCGCGTCCCATCGTCGTCAAACCCTGTCCTGTACGCGAGGGCGTCGTTTCGCTTGCAGCGGAACGACGTCCGGAAGTCACCTTGCCGCCCCCGAGATCCGCTGCGCCGGGTAGCGCAGTCGTCGAGCGGCGGGAAAACCGCCATTGTGCCGTGTGACGCGTCACAAGTCGTCCCCCCAAGCGGTCAAATCAGGTCGGAATCCGGTTTCGGGGATCGAAATCGGGAAAAAGCGTGCGCATCTGCTCGTAAATCTGCTTCTGGGCTTCGCTTTCGGCGGCCGGCGCCTGAATCTGCACGGTCACGAACTGGTCGCCGGCCGGGGTGCCCGGCAGGCCGCGCCCTTTCAGGCGAAGCTTGCGACCAGACAGCGTGCCGGGCGGGAGGTTCAGTTCGACCGTACCGCCGAGCGTCGCAACCGGCACCGGGCCGCCCAGCGCGGCCTCCCAAGGCGCGACGTTCAGCGTCATGTGCAGGTCGCGGCCCTCCGGCTTGAACAGCGGGTGTGCCAAAAAGCTCAGCTCCATCAGCACGTCGCCGCCGCGTGGCGCCTGTCCACTGAGGCGGATCGTCTGCCCTGAGGTGACACCCTTCGGAATCCGCACGTTCAGCGTGCGATTGCCGATCGACACGCTGCGCGTTGCGCCGTTGTAGGAATCTTCGAGCGCGATCGCCAGCCGGGCCTGCTGATCGCGGGCGACGCCGCCGCCGAAATCCTCGTAGCCGCCGGCACCGCCAGCAAAGCCGCCGCCGCCGAAGCCGGCACCGGCAGCG
This sequence comes from Gammaproteobacteria bacterium, assembly GCA_026398875.1. Lineage (GTDB taxonomy): Bacteria > Pseudomonadota > Gammaproteobacteria > Nevskiales > Nevskiaceae > Nevskia. The sequence continues at coordinate 324,909 of JAPLSB010000021.1, forward strand.
CCATTGCCGAACAGGCTGGAAAAGAAATCGGAGAAGCCGCCGGCGTCACCACCGAAACCGCCGCCAGGGGCGCCGCGACCGCCGCCCCAGCCGGGCGGCGGCGTGAAGCGCTGGCCGTTCTGCCAGTTCGGGCCAAGCTGGTCGTAGGCCGCACGCTTCTTCGGATCGCTCAGGACCTCATTGGCCTCGTTGGCCGCCTTGAAGCGATCCTCGGCGTCCTTGGCCTTGTTCTTGTCGGGGTGGAACTCGCGCGCCAGCTTGCGATAGGCGCGCTTGATCTCTGCCTCGCTCGCGGTGCGCGGCACGCCAAGAATCTTGTAGTAGTCCTTGTATTCCATCGGGTTCCAGAAAACAGATGCGGGGCGTCGCGGCGCCGGCTGGCCGCGACGCCCCGCAATGTACGTCAACAGTTATCGATCGGTCGGTTCAGTGCGCCACCGAGATCCGTCGCGGCTGCGCGGTCGGGCGCTTCGGAATCACCACCTCCAGCACGCCATTGGCGCCGCGGGCACTGACGGCTTCGGAATCGACGGTGTCCGGCAGGCTGAAGCGGCGGAAGAAGCGGCCATGCGCGCGTTCGATGCGGCGGCGTTCGACGCTGCCGGCCTCGGCATCCTTCTCGCGGCTGCCGCTCAAGCTCAGCACGCCCTTTTCGAGCGTCACCTCGATGCTGGCCGGATCGATGCCCGGCACATCGGCATGCAGCACGAAGCGGTCGGCGTATTCGGCGATGTCGACGGCCGGCACCCAATCCGCGGTCGCGCCTGATGAACCGTCGTGGGTCGCGGCGCTGTCAGCCTGGATATAGCGGTTGAATTCGTTGAGGAGCTCCCGGTGCATCGCCCAGGGCCCGAAAGTACGTTCGCGGATCAAGTTGGACATGGAAACCTCCAGTGGAAAGGTCTGCTTGCGAAGGACGGCGCGTTCACACGCCGGTGCCCCTGACGCTAGGGTCGGCCGCTTCCGGTTCAAGAGCGCGGCCGATCGCGACGCCGGATTCCAGTGCCGCCGCCAGCCGCTGCTCGATCGCCGCCAGATCGGGAATCACGGCGTCGCGGCCGTCGAGGCGCACCCGCGCCAGCACCAGTGCCGGCACGTCGACCGCGCGCAGCGGCAGCGCTTCGATGCCATCGCGACCCAGGCTCATCAACTGCGGATGGCCGTCGCAGATCAGCCCGAAGCGCGGGCCGCCGGCGCCGGCCGACAGAGCCCGCAGTACTGCGATCCGCGCTCGCCGGCCGCCGCTGTCGTGGCGGCCGCCGTTCAGGCGCTCGAAGCGCAGCACCGGCAGATCGACGTCCTGCCACACGATCCAGCCGGCGAACCAGTCCGGCGCGCCGTCGGCGGCCGGCCGCAGCGTGCTTGGCGCGATGGCATCGGCAATCGCCAGACTGGGCAGCAGCAGGCGCTCGTCGCAGAGCGGCAGCAGCACCGCATTGAGGGTGTCGGCCGTCAGGTCGTGCATCGGCGTGCTCACGAGCGAAACCCGGGCAGGCTGCGCAGCGTTGCCAGCAGCTGGTCGTCCTGCCACGGCTTGGTCAGGTAGTGATCGACGCCAAGCTGGCGCGCGCGCGCCCGATGCTTGTCGCCGGAACGCGAGGTGATCATCACCAGCGGCAGCGCCGCCAGGCGCGGCTGGCGGCGAATGAACGCAGCGACCTCGAAACCGTCAGCGCGTGGCATCTCGATATCGAGCAGCACCGCGTCCGGCAACTCGGTATGCAGCAGCGCCATCGCGTCGACTCCGTCCCGCGCCGTCAGCACTCTGAAGCCCTGGCGCTGCAGCAGCCGTTCGGCCACCCGGCGGATGGTGATCGAGTCGTCGACCACCAGTACCGTCGCGCGGGAATCGCCGATCCGCGCCGCGTCGCGAGTGTCGGCGCCAACGCGCTGCGCACGGCGCCGGTGCTCGGCGACCAGCGTCGGCAGATCCAGAATCATCGCCACCCGACCATCGGCAAGGATCGTCGCACCGCCGATGCCGGCCACCGAACCGAGCTGCGGCCCGGCGCCCTTGCTGACGATCTCGCGGTTGCCGAGCACGCGGTCGACGATCAGAGCCAGCTGCCGGTCGCCGGCGCCGTCATCGTGCTCGGCGGCCAGACGGATCAGCACGGCGTTGATCTGGCGGCCGTCGCCGGCCGTGCCCTGCGGCAGATCGACGAAATCGGCCAGATGGCACAGCCGCCAGTCCTGATCGCCGCTGCGGAACAGCGGGCGCTTGCTGGCCAGCAGGCGCTCGGCCTGGTCGCGCGGCAGGCGGCCGACGCCTTCGATGCGGGTCAGCGGAATGGCGAAGGTTTCGCTGCCGATGCCAACCAGCAGCGCCTGCGACACCGCCAGTGCCAGCGGCAGGCCGATGGTGAAGCGAGTTCCCTGGCCGGGCTCGGCGTGCAGTGCCAGCGTGCCGCCGAGCTGGCGCACCTGATTGACGACCACATCCATGCCGATGCCGCGGCCAGCGTCCTCGGTGAGCCGGCGCGCCGTCGAAAAGCCGGGTTCGAGGATGAACCGGGCCAGCGCTGCATCGCCGATCTCGGCCTGCTCCGACAACAGGCCGCGGGCAATGGCCTGCGCACGGATCGCCGGGTAGTCCAGGCCGCGACCGTCATCGGCAACCTCGATGACCAGCTGCGCGCCGTCGCGCGACAGCGTCACTTCGATGGTGCCGCGCGCCGGCTTGCCGGCGGCGATCCGCACATCCGGCGGCTCGATGCCATGGACCACCGCGTTGCGCAGCAGGTGTTCGAGCGGGGCGGTCATCCGCTCCAGCACGTTGCGATCCAGCTCTGCCTCGGTGCCGATGTAGACCGGTTCGGCATCGCGGCCGTTCTCGCTTGCGGTCTGGCGCACGACGCGGGTCAGGCGCTGTTCCTGGCGCGAGAACGGCACCATCAGCGTGCTCATCAGGCCTTGCTGCAGTTCCGTGGACTGACGGCCCTGCTGCTGCAGCAGGCTTTCGGCGCTGGCCAGCGCTTCCTCCATGCTGGCGTGCAGCGAGCCGAGATCGCCGACCGATTCGGCCAGCGCCCGCGACAGCTCCTGCATTCGCGAATAGCGGTCCATTTCCAGCGCATCGAACTCGGCGGCGTAGCGATCCTCGGCCGCCGGGCCTTGCTCGACGCGATGGCTGCTGCGGGCGCTGATCTGGGCATCGGTCTCGATGTCCATCTGGCGCAGCTGGTCGCGAATCCGGGCGATGGTCTGCGTGGTTTCCGCCAGTTGCGTCTTCAGCGCCGCGTGATGTTCGTCGAGGCGCGCCCGGGCGATCGCGATCTCGCTGGCCTGATCGAGCATCGCGTCGAGGCGTTCCACCGGCACCCGCGCCGATTCGCGGCGGCTGCTCGGCGCTGTCGGTTCTTCATCCTCGGGCGTCCGGAACAGGCCGGGCAGCCATTCGTGCAGCACGCTCGATGGCGACGCGGGCTCGGCGTCTGGCGGCGGCAGCGCGCCAGGGTCCGGCGGCGTGCTGTCGAGATCCAGCGACGGCCACGGTGATGGCAATGGTGATGGCGACGGCGATGGTGATGCTGGCGCCGGGAGCGCCGCCGCTGTGGCTGCGTCGTCCGGCTCACTTGAGCTGTCCGCATGCGCTGGCGCGAGTGCTCGCGCGGCATCGAGCCCAAGCGCGGCATCGATGGCCGCCAGCACCGCCGCTGCGCTTGTCGGCTCATCACGCTTCACTGCATCGAGCAGCCGCTGCAGCCCGTCGAGGCCGCCATCGAATGCGGCCAGCAGTACCTGCGGCGGCCGATCGTCGGGGCGCTCGAGCATGGTTTCCAGCCGGTGCGCAGCGCTGCCGATCGCCTGCGCTGAGGCCATCCGGGCGCTGCCTTTCAGCGTGTGCAGCGCGCGCCGCAGGCTGCCGAGACTGCGCGTGTCATCCGCGCGGCCACCCCACAGCCCGGACGACACCGCGAGTGCGTCGAGCAGTTCCTGCGCTTCGCCGATGAAGATGTCCTGCAGTTCGGCGTCGATGTCCTGCTCGGCTGCACTGAGCTCGGCCGGCGGCGGCTGATCCAGGCGCGCGATCCGTTCGGCGTAGCGGTCGGCGGCATCGTCAGGCACGGGCTGTTCGTCGGCCACCGCTTCAACCCACCAGGCCAGTTGCTGCACCGCTTCTTCGAGCAACGGCAGTGCAGTTGCCGGGAGGTCGCGATGGCGCTGCTGACCGGTATCGAGCGCAACCTCAAGCATCCCGGCAAGGCGGCTCAGCGCCACCGCATTGACGATCGCCGCGGCCCCTTTCAGCGTGTGGAAGCTGCGCGACAGGCTGTCGTCGATGCTGATCGTTGCCGTGCCGCGCTCGCAGCGCGCCAGCCACTCGCGCAGGCCGGCCAGACGGCTGCGGCTGTCGGCGCAGAACACGCTGCGCACGTCGGGTTCCGGTATCGCCAGCGGCGGCGTGCTCAGCTGTGCCAGCCGATCGATCAGCGCCTGGTTCGCCGCGTCCGCTTCGTGCTGCTCATCGCGCCAGGCGTCGATCAGCGCGGGCAGCGCCTGCATGGCTGCGTCGATGGCCGAGGTCACCCCAGCGCTCGGCGCCACACTGCGGTCGAGGCAGCGCGTCAGCAGCAGCTCGCAAGCGGCGCTCAGCTTGGCCAGCGCGTCGGCGCCAACCGTCCGGCCACTGCCTTTCAGCGTGTGGAACGCGCGCCGGATTGCGGCCAGCGTGTCCGGGCGGCTCGGGTCGTGCAGCCACGAGGGCCGCAATGCAGCGAGGCCGGCCAGCACTTCGGCGGCTTCATCAGCGAACAGCTCGCGCAGCTGGTCAGCGGCGTCGCCATCGCGCGCGCTGGCCGCAGGCGGCGGCAGCTCGATCGGCAGCGCGGCTGGCGGTGGTGTCCGCTGCAGAAGCTCGACCTCGGCGGCCAGCGCCGCAGCGAGTGTTGCGCTGCGCGGGCTGCCATCGCGCTGCGCTTCCAGCCAGGCCTCGAGTGCTGCGATCGGCGCCACCAGCAGCGCCGCCTGCGCCGGCTGGGCAAGCGCGATCGTCGCGAGCTGTCGTTCGAGGGCAGCGACGGCGTCAGCCTCGGCTTCGAAGCCGAACAGGCGCAGTGCCGCCGCCTGCCCGTGCAGCAGCGTCGACAGGTTCGGTACGTCCTCGCTGCCGGCTGCGGCATGGGACCCTTGCAGGCAGCGTTCCAGCCCGGACTTCAGTTGCGCGCTGTCGATCAGCAACTCGCGCAGCAGCGCTGCAGCGGCATCGCGGCATTCCTGCGGATGCGGATATGACCGGTCTTCGGCTTTGCCCGGTTCCTGCGGCGCGGCGCTCAGCGCGTGCTCGGCGCATAGCAACTGTTCGGCAATCGGCAGCCAGACCGCGACGTCGGTGCTGTGCTGTGCGCCGTCAATGGCCGCCGCCAGCTGCAGCAAGGTCTCTGCAGTGTCCGCCGCGCCCAGCAGATCGACGACGCTTGCTGCGCGCAGCAGCCGCTGCCGCGTATCGGCGAGGGCGTCATCGCGACCGCGCTGGCGCAAGTCGATGGCGTCCTTGATCGCCGTCAGCTCGACCTGCAGCGCTGCCACCGCCGCTGCGCGGCTGCCGCTGTCCGTGTCTGGCGCGACCGCTTCCCGGGCGCGGGCCGGCAGCAGCCGGACCAGCAGGTCCTGGCCGGCCGGGTTGCCGGCGGTGCGCAGTGCGTGCACCAGCAGCCACAGCGTGTCGCCGGTCTGCTCGCAGGCCGCCGCTTCACCGTGCTCGGCCAGCAGTTTCAGCTGGCTGACGGCACGCCCGAGCAGACGCCGGCTGTCGAGTGCTGCGACGCGGCGTCCGATCAGGCTGTCGGCGAAGGCGGCGTGGCCCTGCCATAGCGCGCGCAGCTGATCGTCATCGACGCGTGCCGCCACCGCCTCGGCAATGCTGCGGATTCGGCCCAGCGCTTCGTCGGCGGCCGGATTGCGGAACCAGGCGAGGAAGGCACTCTGGAACGCAGCCAGTTCGCGGCGGGCGAGTGCGGCCGCCGCTTCGTCTTCGCTGCCAGTTCCAGCGCCAGCGCTGCGTCGCAGGCGGTCCGGCCAGCCTTCAGTCATCGCTCGGTCCGCGAACAGCTCCGCGTCGCTCAGCGCCGGTTTGGCGTGGGCGGCGCGCAGCGCGTTCAGCACGGCCAGCAGGCGCGGCAAGTCCGGCTCGGCATCGAGGCAGCGGTCGAGCAGCAGCGCGGCATCGTCGAGCGCGGCAATGGCGGTGTCGTTCGGTGCGCCGCTGCCAAGCAGCGCGAGCATCGCGCTGGTCAGTCGTTGGCCGGCGAAGGCGCCGACCAGCACGAACGCGCCGCGCAGCTCCTGCAATCCGCGATCAAGCGTTTCAAGGTACTGCGGCAGTCGCGGCCGATCTTCCGGCAGCGCCTCCAGCGCAGCCTGCAACGCGGCGATCGACTGGCGAAGCAGCGGCCGAAGCATCGGCTCGAACGGCGGGCGGGTCATGTCAGCGGGCCGCCTGGACGAAGCGCTCGCTGCGCGCCAGTCGTTTCAGCGACAGCACCAGCCAGTCGCGCCCTTCGCGATGGAAGGCGCCGAGCCGCCACGGCTGGAACGACGGCGTCGCGCTGATCGAAGGCCGCTGATCCTCGGGCACGAAACGCCGGTAGCCGATCACCTCGTCGACCAGAAATCCGGCCGGCAGGCCGTCCTGATGGAGCGCCAGCACGCGCTGTTCGCGGGCGTCGGCGGCCGGACCGCAGTCGAGCAGGGCGCCGAGATCGGTGACCGGCAGCAGGCTGCCGCGCACGTTGGCGACGCCAAGCAGCCAGGGCTTCGCGCCCGGAACCCGAGTCAGGCGCGGCCGACCGATGACCTCGCGGACCTCATCTCCGGGCACCAGCAGCCAGTGCTCGCGCAGGCGGAACGCCAGCCCGGTCCAGGCGTCCGGCACGCCGTCATGGCGGCGGCTGTCGGCCTTGCCGGCGGCGCGCAGCTGTTCTTCGAGCGCCAGCAGCAGATCGAACGGCGCCAGGCTGCGCAGGTCGGCTGACACGCTTGTGTCCGCGGCGCCGGGTTCAGGCCGCGCGGCCGGGCAGGCCGGCGCGCACGGCACCGAGCAGCTCGTCGCGGGTGAACGGCTTGGTCAGGTAGTCGTCGGCACCGGCGAGACGGCCGCGAGCGCGATCGAACAGACCGTCCTTCGACGACAGCATCACCACCGGCGTGGCGGCAAAGCGCGGATGTGCCTTGATCAGCGCGCAGGCCTGAAAGCCATCGAGCCGCGGCATCATGATGTCGATGAAGATCAGGTCCGGTTGCTCGTCGACGACCTTGGCCAGCGCCTCGTATCCGTCGGTTGCGGTAACCACCGTGTAGCCGGCCGCCGCCAGCAGCGTTTCGGCGCTGCGGCGGATCGTCTGGCTGTCATCGATGACCAGTACCTTGATCGCTGCATCGCCCGTTGCCGGGGGCAGCTGCGGGTCATCATGGGCCACGGCGGATACTCCGGCATCGACAGGTCTGCGGCTTGTAGCACGGGCTTGCCGAGCGTCCCGATCGTGCCGACGACCGTGCCCGGAGGCCGGACAAGGGCCCCGGCCGGCGTGCTTGGAAAAAGTGACCGATCGGTTACGCTACGCACCCTGCGCACGCCATTGCGCCCTGCCGGCAGATGTCGCCATGCCCACGCTCTCGCATCACGCGGTACCGAACCTGACCACCGCGCAGACTGCTCCGCTGCTGCGTTTCGAAAGCCTGCTGCTGGAACGCGCGGCCGATATCGAGCGCTGGTTTCGCGGCCAGTGGTCGCTGACGCCACCGCCGTTCTACTGCTCGGTGGACCTGCGCAACGCCGGCTTCAAGCTGGCGCCGGTCGACACCAACCTGTTTCCGGGCGGCTTCAACAATCTGAACCCGGCGTTCGAAGCGCTGTGCGTGCAGGCCATCCAGTCGGCACTCGAACGGGTCATGTCGACAGCCTGCGATGTGCTGCTGGTGCCCGAGAACCACACCCGCAACCGCTTCTATCTGGAGAACGTCGCGACCCTGCAGGGGCTGATCCAGAAGGCCGGCTACACGGTGCGGCTCGGTTCGTTGCGCAGCGATCTGCACGAGCCGGAAACGATCACGCTGGATTCCGGCCGCACGCTGCATCTGGAGCCGATCCAGCGCGAAGGCGACCATGTCCGCGTCGGCGACTTCCGTCCCTGCGTCGTGCTGCTGAACAACGATCTGTCGTCCGGCCGGCCGGCCATCCTTGATCAGATCGCCCAGCCGGTGATTCCGCCGCTCGGCGTCGGCTGGAACACCCGGCTCAAGACCCAGCATTTCGGCATCTACCGGGAAGTGGCGGCCGAGTTCGGCGCGCTGCTCGGCATCGATTCTTGGTGGGTCGATCCGCTGTTCCGCAACTGCGGCCAGATCAACTTCAAGACCCGCGAAGGCGAGGACTGTCTGGCGTCGAACGTCGAACTGCTGCTTGAGGACATTGCCGAGAAGTACCGCCAGTACGGCGTGAAGGACGAGCCGTTCGTGATCGTCAAGGCCGATGCCGGCACTTACGGCATGGGCGTGATGACGGTGAAGAGCGCCGACGAGATCCGCAACATGAACCGCGATGCCCGCAAGAAGATGGCGTCGGCGAAGGAAGGCAACGAGGTCACCGGCGCGATCATCCAGGAAGGCGTCTACACCTTCGAGCGCTGGGGCGACGAGCAGTCGACCGCCGAGCCGGTCGTCTACATGATCGACAAGCACGTCGTCGGCGGCTTCTACCGCGTGCACGGCGGCCGCTCGAACACCGAGAACCTCAATGCCCCGGGCGCCAGCTTCCAGCCGCTGGCATTTGCCGAGCCGTGCAACTTCCCCGACACCGCGCAGAACCCGGATGCCTCGCAGAACCGCTTCTACGCCTACGGTGTCGTGGCCCGGCTGGCGCTGGTGGCAGCCGCGCGCGAAACCGCCAATGCCATTGCCCGCGAGCCGCAGCCGGTGGAAGTCGCGGCCTGAGAGCTGCCTCAGCCGGTAACAGAGGTTTTTTGCTGCGTTGCAGCGCCGAATGTCGTGAAATGGCGGCCCGCCCGCTCTTTCCTGCTGCCGCCATGGCTCACGACTCGATCCTGCTGACTGAAGACGCCGACCTGCCGACCGTGCCGCTGGCACCGGCGCCGTGGTCGCTGACCGGCACCGGCTACATCGTGCTGATGAAGCTGCCGCCAGCGGTGCTTGACGACCCGCGCCACACGCCGGCGCCGCTGCGCGGCCAGCGTCGCGGCGGACTGTCGATGGTGATGCTAGTCGACTACGAAAGCTCGGCGGTCGGCCCGTACCGGGAACTGCTGTACGTGCCGGGCAAGTTCGCGTTCGGTGCCAAGGTCTACCAGTCGATCACCCGGATCTACGTGTCGAGCATGGAATCGGTGGTCAACGGCCGGATCAACTGGGGTATCCCGAAGGATCAGTGCGACTTCGACTACCAGTACGGCAGCAACGGCGACGACCGGCTCGAAGCCCGCCTGAATGGCAAGGCCTTCGCCCGATTCGCGTTCAAGGCTGGCGGCTGGAAGCTGCCGTTCTCGACGGCCATCGTCCCGAACGCGCTGCTGAAGCTGGCGCAGCGCCACGGCGGCCGGCAGTTCGTCTACGTGCCCGAGGCCAGCGGAAGCATCCAGTTCGCCAAGGTTACCGACTGGTCGTTCGATGCCGAGCTGTTCCCCGATCTGGCGCAGGGCAAGGTGCTGGCCTGCGTGAAGGTGCCGCGCTTCACGATGGGCTTTCCGGTTTCGGCGGTGACGCCGGCCTGAGCAGCACAGCGCCGATCACGCAAAGCCGCAAAGACGCCAAGACCATCGATTTGAAAGCCTTAGGGCGGTTCCTTCGCGTCTTCGCGCCTTGGCGTGAGATTGCTTTCCGCTGCGCCGCTCCCCACCTGACACCCAGATGAATTTCGGCATTGGCGAGTTCTACTCCCTGGCCTGCGCGCTGGTCTGGGCGGTCGCGGTGGTGCTGTTCCGGAAGTCCGGCGAAAGCATTTCGCCGTTCGCGCTGAACCTGTTCAAGAACGCGCTGGCCTCGGTACTGCTCGGCATCACGATCGCGCTGGTGTCGCCGGCCGTGCCGGCATTCACGCCGCTGTCGCTGGCGACAATCGTCCTCTCCGGCCTGCTCGGCATCTGTCTTGGCGACAGCTACTACCTGCGCGCGCTGAACGCGATCGGTGCCAGCCGGATGGCGGTCGCGCAGACCTTGTACTCGCCGTTCGTCATCGTGCTGTCGGCGATCTTCCTGCGCGAGCGGCTGCACGGCCTGCAGTGGCTGGGCGCGGCCTGCGTGCTGGGCGGCATCGTTCTGGTGACGTGGACGCGCGATGCCGCGATGTCCGCGGTCGATGCCCGGCGGCTGCGCAGCGGTGCCGCGATCGGCGTGTTCTCGGTGCTGCTGATGGCGATCGGCATCGTGCTGGCCAAGCCGATGCTGGCGCTGCACGCGTTCCTGTGGGTGGTCTGGCTGCGCGTGGTCGCCGGGGTCGTCGGGCTGCTGGCGGTGGTGGCGATCCGGCGCAACGCCGCTGCACTGGTTGCCGAGTACCGCGCCGTCCGCCACTGGCCGCAGATCATTGCCGGTTCGGTCGCCGGCACCTATCTGTCGATGATGCTGTGGCTGGCCGGCTACAAGTACACCTCGGCTTCGATCGCTGCCGTGCTCAACGAGACTGCAGCGCTGTTCATCGTGCTGCTCGCGGTGCTGTTCCTGCACGAGCGCGTTGGTCGCCGGCAAATCGTCGGCATCGCGCTGGCGATGCTCGGCGTCTCGCTGATGGTCCTGCGCTGAAGGCATTGGCCGGCGTCGCATTTCCGGCGCGATTCGAACGCTGAAAACCGGTGTTTCCGGCACCGGCAACCGCTCGTCAACAGCGCTTGCGAGCCTGTCTGACGATCACGAACCTGCGGCCAACTTCCAAGGCCCGCCACAGGTTCCGCCGTGAAATTCGAACGCGCCACGTTGTCCCGACTGCTGCTCTCGTCCGTGCTGTGTGGGCTCGCGTTACCGGCGCTGGCCGGCATCACCGGGCCGTACGGCACCGGCCTGAACCGGACCGTCAATCCGGCCGGCACCTCGACGCCGACCACGGCCTCGGTCACTGGCAGCGTCGATCCGGTCAGCGGCTATCTGAGCGTCAGCGGCACGCTGAAGCGCACCTGGGTCACGTTGACCGGCGGGCTGGTGGCGTCGAACAACCTGCTGACTGTCAGCAGCAGCACACTGACCATGACCGGCACGGTGCGCCGCTATGTGCTGATGCGGCCGAATGTCGTGCTCCGCAATGCACCGGTGCTGCTGATGCTGCATGCCAACGGCATCACGCCGGAAACGATGGCCAGTCTCACCGAGGTCGCCGACTACGCTGCGACGCAGGGCTTCTGGGCGGTGCTGCCAGCGGCGACCGGCAACGTCTGGAAGGATGATCCGCGCACCAGCGGCACCGACGACGTCAATTTCATCAGCGCGCTGATCACCCAGCTGGTCAGCCAGGGGGCTGATCCGGCGCGCATCTACGTGGCCGGCTATTCGAACGGCGGCTTCATGGCGACCCGGCTGGCCTGTGCGGCATCGGACCGGATTGCCGCGTTCGGCATCGTTGCGGCCACCACCCGCGTCGGCGTGACCAACACCTGCGGCACGCCGGTGTCGCGGCCGAAAGCCTGGTTCCTCGGCACGGCCGACACCATCGTGCCGATCGCCGGCGCGCTGGACCTGCGCTCGGCGGACGCGGCGCTGGCGTTCTGGAACAGCCGTCAGGGCTGCGCCGGCGTGATCGCCACCAGCGTGCCGAATCGCGCGGCCAACGACCGGACCACGGTGCAGCTGGCGCGCTACACCGGCTGCCTCAGCGGCAGCGGTGGCGCCGTCGAGAATCGGGCCTACGTGATCACCGGCGGCGGCCATGCCTGGCCGGGCGGTCTGGTGTCGGTGACCGGCGTGATCTCGCAGGACATCAAGGCCACCGGCCTGATCTGGAACTTCGTGCGCGGCTACCGGCGCTGACCGGCGTCACCGCGGCAGTGGCCGCTTCAGGTAGCGATCGCGCAGCAACGTCTGGCGGCTGACCATCGGCATCGATTCGCCGTCGATCCATACCGCCGTCGCGGCACTGGTCGCTTCCAGCGGATCACCGTCCCACAGCACGAGATCGGCGAGCTTGCCGACCTCGATCGAACCGAGTTCCGATGACAGCCCGAAGATCTGCGCGGGCGACAGCGTGATCGCCGCCAGTGCCGCGTCGCGGTCCATGCCGTGGCCGGCCGCGATGCCGGCCAGCTGGCGCAGGTTGCGGGCGTTGTGGCTGCCGAACTCGGAGGCATCGATGAACGCGAAGCGGACGCCGGCGCGGCTCAGCACCGCGACGGCATCGCGGTCGACATGCAGCGTTTCGAAGTGCGCCGGCAGGTTGCGGCTCGGGTCGAGCAGCACCGGCACCGAACGACGCGCGAGCTCGCTGGCCACCAGGTGCGCTTCGGCACCACCGCTGATGATCAGCTGCAGGCCGTAGTCGTCAGCCAGTTTCAGCGCGGCCTTGATGTCCGATGCCCGCTCGGCGTTCAGCACCAGTGGCATCTCGCGCTTCAGCACGCGTTGCAGCGCTGCGATATCGAGCGGGCTGAGCTGGGCTTCGCCGGACAGGCCGCTGCCCATGCGAGCGCCGCCGCTGCGCGCTTCCTCGAACGCTTCGCGCAGCGCAGCCAGCGCCGCCGGACGGCTGCCGGCCAGCTCGCGGCCCTGCTCGCCGAGGGCCGCGAACATCGCGGCCTGCGGCTTGACGATCCAGCGCCCATCAGCGGCCCGCGCGCCGGCCAGCGAGATGATCGCGCCCTGACCGGCGATCAGGCTGCCGCCCTTGGTCGAGTCCGGCGCGGTCACGGCGCGGGTCACGCCGGCGATGCGGTTGACCGGCAGCAGCACCGAGCGCGGATTCAGCGCATCGCTGACATCGAGTGCGGCGCTGTAGCGCTTCTGCGCCGACGCGACATCGTTGGTTTCCTCGACACCGTCGATTTCCTTCAGTCCCAGCGCGCTGCGGGCGACGAAGATGCCCGGCGTCAGCGGCCGTCCCGCAGCGTCGATCTGGCGGGCGCCGTCGGGAATGGCGACCTCGGCGCCGACCGCTTCGATGCGGCCATCGCGCACCAGCACCGTCGCCGCCTTCAGCGTTCCGGCGCCGGCCACCGTGTGGACCTCGGCATTGCGGATCGCGAACAGCTCGGCCCGGGCATTGCCGGCCAGCAGCGCTGTCGTCAGCGCGACGATCTGAATCGGGCGGGGGATCATGGCGCAGCTCCGGCGGTGGCTTCGTCGCTCGTGGTGGCTGCATCGACATCAGCGCCGAGCATGAAATCGCTGTCCGGCTGCAGGTTCGGATGGTCGCGATCAAGCCGCAGCGCCCCATCGATCCAGACCTGATCGGCATGGGCATAGACCGAGAACGGCGAGCCGCTCCACAGCACGACGTCGGCAGCCTTGCCGACTTCCAGGGTGCCGGTCTTGTCGAGAATGCCGAGCGCTTTCGCCGGGTTTGCGGTCAGCCAGCCGATTGCGTGTTCCTCGGGGATCGTCAGCCCGGCGCGGCGGCCGGCGGCCATCGCCTTGGCCGCTTCCTGGTTGAGCCGCTGGATGCCGTCCGGATCATCGGAATGGACGATCGCGCAGCCCGCGCCCTTGTCGCTGCGCGCGGCATCGACGATGGCGATGTTCTCGTTGATCGCGTCCCAGGCTTCGAGCTTGAAGCCCCACCAGTCGGCCCACAGCGCGCCGCAGGTCTGGGTGTCGGCCAGCAGGTCGGCGATCTTGTAGGCCTCCACTGCATGGTGGAAGGCGCTGATCCTGAAACCGAACTCCTTTGCGACATCGAGCATCGTCGCCATCTGGTCGGCGCGATAGCAGTGCACCTGCACAAGGATGTTGCCGCGAAGCACGTCGGCCAGCGTGTCGAGCGCCAGATCGCGATCCGGCGGCGGTCCTTCGCCGGCCTTGTTGTAGGCGTCCCACTTGGCGCGGTAGCTCGCCGCCTTGGCGAACGCGGCGCGGTAGCCCGCGACATTGCCCATGCCGGTCGCCGGCGAGCGGCCGCCGTTCTTGCCGTAGACACGCTTGGGATTTTCGCCGCAGGCCATCTTCAGGCTGCGCTTCGCACCCGGAAACAGCATCTGCTGATAGGTGGCCGCCGGCACGTTCTTGATCACCACGCCGCGGCCACCGATCAGATTGGCCGAACCCGGCAGCACTTGCAGCGTGGTGACGCCGCCGGCTCGCGCGGTCTGAAAACCGGGATCCTGCGGCCAGATCGAGTGCTCGACCCAGACTTCGGCGGTCGTCGGCGCGGTCGCTTCGTTGCCGTCGCTGGTCGCCCAGACGTCCGGTGCCGGATAGACGCCGAGATGCGAGTGCACGTCGATGATGCCGGGTGTCAGGTAACGCCCGCGGGCCTCGATCACCCGGCTGCCGCCGGCGGCCAGTTCCTTGCCGATCGCAGCGATCCTGCCGTCAGCGAGCAGCACGTCGGTATCGTCGAGTCGGGTATCGATGCCAGTCAGCACGGTGGCGCCGCGAATCAGCACGGCGCTCGCGGCCGGTGGTCGGTACGTCGATGGAAACGGGTCGGCAGCCGGCGTCGGCGCCGGATCGCGACCGCCACAGGCGGCCAGCAGGACAGTGGCGAGTGCCGCAAGGCAGGTGCGGGCGGGTCGGGTCATCGCGGCAGGCGTCCAGCGGGTGTTCGAGTGTGGACGCGAGCTTATCGCGGTAGCCGCCAGCACAAGCCGCAGCGTTCGCGAACCCCCGTATCGCCCGCATTGCCGTGCGCCGATCCGGCGGTTACGGTGCGGCAACTTTTGATGGTTCGTTTTCGATGAAAACCTGTTTGAAGACCTTTTTACTGGGAGTGGCGATGGCGGTCAGCGTGCAGGGCGGTGCAGTGGCGGCGGCGGACGGCGGCGGTGACGACCCCTACCTGTGGCTGGAAGCGGTCGACGATGCCAAGGCGCTCGACTGGGTGCGGTCGCGCAATGCGGTCGCTACCCAGGAACTCGAAGCGAGCCCCGATTTCAAGCCGATCCACGATCGCCTGCTGACCATCCTCGATTCCGAGGCGCGGATTCCGTACGTCACCAAGATCGGCGATCGCTACTACAACTTCTGGCGCGATGCGAAGCAGGTGCGCGGCATCTGGCGGCGCACCACGGTTGAGGAATACGCCAAGGCCGAGCCGGTCTGGGAAACGGTGCTCGATCTCGATGCATTGGCAGCGGCGGAGCACGAGAACTGGGTCTGGAAGGGTGCCGATTGCCGTCATCCGGACTACCAGCGCTGCCTGCTGCAACTGTCGCGCGGCGGCGGCGATGCCGTGGTGATCCGCGAGTTCGATCTGCTCACCAGGGCCTTCGTCAGCGACGGCTTCGTGGCACCTGAAGCGAAGACCGACATCACCTGGGCCGGCCCGGACGAGGTCTACATCGCCAGCGATTTCGGCCCTGGCAGCCTGACCGACAGCGGCTATCCGCGCATCGTCCGCAAGTGGCAGCGCGGCACGCCGCTGGCCGATGCCGTCGACGTGTTTGCCGGTGCGAAGGAGGACGTGGCATCGAGCGCGCTGGTCATCGACAGCGGCGGCCATCACCACGAGATGATCCGCCGGGCAACGACGTTCTACAGCGGCGAGAACTGGCTCAAGGTCGGCGACCGTTTCGAGTTGCTGAATGTGCCCGACGACGCCCAGGTCGGCTTCTGGCGCGATCAGCTGACCATCGAACTGCGCAGCGACTGGGCGATCGGCGGCGAAATCCATCCGGGTGGCGCGCTGCTGGCGATCGCCGTTGCCGATTTCCTGGCTGGCCAGCGCGCATTCGCGACGCTGTACACGCCGGGCCCGCGCAAGTCGCTGAGCGGGCTGGCGGGGCTCAAGTCGGCGCTGATCGTCAACGAGCTGGACAACGTGCGCAGCCGGCTCTACCTGCTGAAGCCGGGCCGCGACGGCTGGACGCGCACGCCGATCGAGGCGCCGGCGTTCGGCGCCCTCGGCGTGTCGGCGATCGACGACGACAGCAGCGACGACTACTGGCTAACCGTCACCGATTTCCTGACCCCGACGACGCTGTACCGCGCCAGCCTCGGCGGCGGCGCAGCGCAGCGCTTGAAGGCGCTGCCGCCGTTCTTCGATGCCGGCGGGCTGGACATCGTCCAGCACGAAGTGACGTCGAAGGACGGCACCCGGGTTCCGTACTTCCAGGTGTCGCGCAAGGGCCTCAAGCTTGATGGCCGCAACCCGACCTTGCTCTACGGCTACGGCGGCTTCGAGGTGTCGATGCTGCCGAGCTACAGCGCCGGCGTTGGTGCCTCGTGGCTGGAACGCGGCGGCGTCTACGTGCTGGCCAATATCCGCGGCGGTGGCGAGTTCGGGCCGGCCTGGCATCAGGCGGCGCTGAAGGCGAACCGCCAGCGCGCCTACGACGATTTCATCACGATTGCCGAAGACCTGGCGAAGCGCAAGGTCACGTCGCCGAAGCATCTCGGCATCCAGGGCGGCAGCAATGGCGGCCTGCTGATGGGCGTGATGCTGACCCAGCGGCCGGAGCTGTTCGGCGCCGTGGTCTGCCAGGTGCCGCTGCTCGACATGCGCCGCTACCACCAGTTGCTGGCCGGTGCCTCGTGGATGGGCGAGTACGGCAATCCGGATATTCCGGAGGAATGGGCGTGGATCGCGAAGTACTCGCCGTACCAGAACCTGAAGCCCGACACGAAGTACCCGCGCGTGCTGTTCACCACCTCGACGCGCGACGACCGCGTCCATCCCGGCCACGCCCGCAAGATGGCTGCCCGGATGGCGCAGCAAGGTCACGATGTCCTGTACTACGAGAACATCGAAGGCGGTCATGGTGGTGCGGCCAACAATCCGCAGCTGGCGCGGATGGGGGCGCTGGCCTATGCCTTCCTGTGGCAGCAGCTGAAGTGACCGCCACCCGACCCGAGCCGATGGAGTGCCTCCGATGAGCCCAGCCGATGCCAGCAGTCCCCGTGCCGGTTTCACCAGCATCGAAACCAGCAGCGCCGAGGACTGGCAGCTGATTGCCAAGGAATTCGGTGCGTTCGCTCGGCAGCTGCCGGACCGCATCCTCGCTCACATGAAGCTGCTCGACGGTGACTTCGGCGGCTTTCCGATCGACCGGCTGACGCACTGCCTGCAGACCGCGACCCGCGCCCATCGCGATGGCCGCGACGAGGAATACGTGGTCTGCGCGCTGCTGCATGACCTGGGCGACGTGCTCGCCACCTATAACCATCCGGATGTCGCGGCCGCGCTGGTCAAGCCGTTCGTGCCGGAGGCCTACCACTGGATGGTGGCCCACCACGGCATCTTCCAGGGCTACTACTTCTTCCATCACCTGGGCATGAATCGCGACATGCGCGATGCCTTCCGCGATTCGCCGCACTACGCGCTGACCGAGGAGTTCTGCGCGAAGTACGACAGCCCGGCTTTCGACCCGGCCGCCGAGACGCTGCCGCTGTCGTTCTTCGAGCCGATGCTGCGCCGGGTATTCGCGCAGCCGCGCAATTCGATCTACCGCGCCGCGCTCGATTAGGCATCCGGCGGCATACTCCCGCGCCCCACTTTCCCGAGGACCGATCGGCCATGAATCTGATTGTTCGCGCTGCGCTCTGCAGCTCCGTGCTGATCCTGGCTGCCTGCGGCGGCAGCAGCGACGTGGCGGTCACGGTCCCGCCGCCGACGGCGGCCTGCGCCAGCCCGACGCCGGCCCAAGCGATCGACCGCACGCTGGTCGTCGACCTGCCGTCGGACAGCGATCCGTCGACCGATCCGACCCCGACCTCGACGCTTCACTACACGCTGCTGCTGCCGGCGCGCTGCCCGGAAGACCGCTTTCCGATCGTGCTGCACAGTCACGGCTACGGCGGCACCCGGCTGCGCGCGCTGGCCGCCAGCGGTGATCTGAGCGCGGTGCGCAGCGCGCCGCACTTCCCGTCGATCGAGCAGCTGGCGGCGGCACTGCCGTTCCACGGCTATGCGGTGATCAGCTTCGATCAGCGCGGTCACGGCGATTCGGCGGCCACCAGCAATGCCCGGATCATCGACCCGGCGCTGGAAACGCAGGACACGCGGCGGCTGCTCGACTGGGCGTACGACAACGCCGACACGTTCAACTTCCAGCGCCAGACCGGCACCGGCATCGACCGCGACCTGAAGGTCGGCACGCTGGGCGTCAGCTACGGCGGCGGCTACCAGATGACGCTGGCGGCGCTCGACGCGCGCATCGATGCCATCGTGCCGAACGGCACCTGGAACAACCTGCTGTACAGCCTGCTGCCCGGCGATGGCGTCAAGCTGTCGTTCGACGGCTTGCTGTGCCTGCTCGGTGCGACCGGCGGGGTCGTCAACACGCCGGTGGTGGCAGCACTCTGCAACCAGGTTGGCCCCGGCAACCTGCTGGCGTCGACGGTGCGCACTCGCGACGACCTGATCGCCGCACTGAGCCGTCCGGGCACGCAGCCGCGCACGCTGGCGGAGGAGGAAGTCGACCCGTTCTTCTTCACGCATGGCATGCGCTACTTCGAAACGCAGCAAGCGGCCAACGCGCCTTGGGGCTTCGGTGAGACACGGGCGCGGCTGCGCGCGGTACCGGCGTTGTTCCTGCAGGGCAATCGCGATGTGCTGTTCAACCTGACCGAAGGCGTGCGCAACGCCGATTACTTCACGGCGGCCGGCGGCGATGTGCGTCTGCTGAGCACCGAAGGCGGCCACATGAATCCGCTGGCCAATCAGATCGAAGGCACGGCCAGCTGCGGTTCGGTCAACGGTGTCGACGCCGTGGTGGCCTGGTACGCACGCTGGCTGAAGGACGGCCCGGCCAGCGGCCTCGATGCGATCCCGAAGGTCTGCCTGAGCGTGGTGGCGACGGTCGACGGTCAGCCCGGCGGCTCGCCGGTGGGCCTGGCGCTGGATCGCGTGCCGGCCGGCAGCCTGTCCGGCCCCGGCAGCTTGCCGGCGGCCCTGGCCAGTGCCACGGCCAGCGTCGGCCAGTTGCTCGGCAGTGCGCCGACGTTCGTGCCGGTGGTGACCGTGCCCGGCAGCGGCTACGTGCTGGCCGGCGTGCCGCAGCTCGGCCGGGTCGACGTGAACGCAGGCCCGAGCCTGCTGCCGCGCGCGGCGATCGCCTTCGTCGGTGTCGGCATCCGCCGCAACGGCAGCCTGATCCTTGTCGATGATCAGACGACGCCCTTCGTCGAAGGCACGCACAGCAACAATCGCAGCCACCAGAACGCGGTCATCGATCTTCCGGCAGTGGGCGAGGAACTCGAAGCCGGCGATGAAGTCGGCCTGCTGTTCTACGAGCAGCAGGTGCAGTACGCGGCCGTGGTCAGCGCCGTGAGCCTGCCGAACCTGACCAACGTGGTGAATGTCGCGCTTGGCACGTCGATTCCGGCGATCGGCTCGGCGCTCGACGGCAGCCTGCTGGCGGCACCGAATCCGTACGAGGCGGTGGTGACCGGTATCGCACTGCCGATCCTGCGGCCGGGCGAGTATCCGGGCGCCGCGTTGCGCCGCTAGCGCGGCGTTTTCCGCTCAGACGTGCTGGTCGATCAGGATCACGTTGCCATCCGGGTCGGCCAGCATGAAGTTGCCGGGACCGCTGCCGGCCTCGTCGACTTCGGTCATCAGGCTCAAACCCCGCGCCTTCAGGTGCCGCTGCAGTTCGCGGACGTCGGTGAACGCGTCGAGCGTTTTCGCATCGGCGTTCCAGCCGGGGTTGAAGGTCATGATGTTGGTCGGGAACATGCCCTGGAACAGGCCGATCACGTGGTCGCCATTCTTCAGGATCAGCCAGCCCTGCGACTGCTGGCCGTGAAACACGGCGAAGCCGAGCTTCTCGTAGAACTGCCGTGACGCCTCGATGTCCTTGACGGCGAGGCTGATCGAGAACGCTCCGAGGTCCATGGCGGCTCCAGATGGGGTGAGGTCCGCACCAGCCTGCCCGCGCCGAGCCTGCGGAATCAAGCAGCGCGGACCGGGCGGGTTGCTACGATGCCGACAAGCCCGACCGAAGCGAGCGCCATGTCCTGGCAGCAGAACCTGATCACTACCGCCGACGGCATCACCGCGCTGCTCGCCACCATCCGGCGCATTGCCGTGCTCGGCATCAAGCCGGAATCGCATGACGACCAGCCGGCGCATTACGTGCCGGCGGCGATGGCGCGAGCCGGCTACGACATCGTGCCGGTGCCGGTCTACTACCCGGACGTCACCACCATCCTCGGCCAGCCGGTGTACCGGAAGCTGGTCGACGTGCCGGGGACGATCGATCTGGTCGACGTGTTCCGGCTGCCATCGGCGCTGGCCGGGCATCTTGACGATCTGCTGGCAGCGAAACCGCAAGCCGTGTGGCTGCAGTCCGGCATTCGCCACGACGGCTTTGCCGAAGCGCTGGCCCGGGCCGGCATCGCCGTGGTGCAGGACCGCTGCCTGATGGTCGAGCAGCAGCGGCGCGGCGCGCGGCCAGCAGCGAGCTGAACCGGCAGCGAAGCGGTCGCCGGATGAGCCGACAGGCCGCCGACATATACTTCGCGGCCTCGTCCACGTCCGCGATCATGCAGGCCACGTCCGTTTCCACCTTCGTTCCCACGGTTGCCCGGCCATGAGCGAGTCCCGCCATCCGCACAGCGAGCGCCGCCTGCGACTGGGCCTGGAACGACTCGGACTCGATGTCGAGCTGACTGCGCCGCTGATGCGCTACCTCGCCGAGCTCGAGAAGTGGAATGCGACCTACAACCTGTCGGGCATCAAGATCGTCGACGACATGGTGCTGCGCCATCTGCTCGATTCTTTGACCGTGCTGCCGGCGCTGCCGCAGCTCGCCGATGGCGCGCGGCTGATCGATGTCGGCAGCGGTGCGGGCATTCCCGGGCTGATCCTGGCGATCGCCCGGCCCGGCGTGAAGGTCACGACGCTGGATTCGGCCGGCAAGAAGGCACGGTTCATGCGCCATGCGATTCGCGCACTCGGTCTTGCCAACGCCGAGGTGTTCGAAGGGCGCGCCGAGGATCACGTGCCGGACGACACCTACGATTTCATCATCAGCCGCGCGTTCGCCAGCCTCGCGGATTTCGTCACCGTCACCGAGCATCTGGCCGGCCCGGACAGTCGCTGGCTGGCGATGAAGGCGCATGTCGACGATACCGAGCGGGCCGCGTTGCCGGAACGCTGGCTGATCGAGTCGACCACGCGCCTGCCGGTGCCGGGGCTCGACGAGATGCGGCAGTTGCTTGTCCTGCGCGCCCGCTAAGCTGCCCATGACGCCTCACCCGGAAGACGCCTGCTCATGACCCGCATCATCGCCATCGCCAACCAGAAAGGCGGCGTCGGCAAGACCACGACGACGATCAACCTCGCGGCCTCGCTGGCGGCAACGCGGCGGCGCGTGCTGCTGGTTGATCTCGATGCCCAGGGCAATGCGACGATGGGCTGTGGTGTCGACAAGTACCGTCTGAAGTGGTCGGTGCGCGACGTGCTGCTGGAAGCGGTGACGGCGCGCGATGCGATCACCACCAGCGAAGGTCTGGGCTTCAACGTGCTGCCGGCCAACGCCGACATGACCGAAGCCGAGATCAAGCTGCGCGACATGCCGGCTGGCGATTTCGCGCTGAAGCTGGCGCTGGAATCGGTCGCGATCGACTACGACTACATCCTGATCGACTGTCCGCCGGCGCTCTCGAAGCTGACCGTCAATGCCTTCGTCGCCGCCGACGGCGTGCTGATTCCGATGCAGTGCGAGTACTACGCGCTGGAAGGCCTGACGGCGCTGGTCGACACGATCAAGAAGATCCAGCGGGTGATCAATCCGCGGCTGGAAATCGACGGTCTGCTGCGCACCATGTTCGATCCGCGCAACAACCTGTCGAACGAAGTGTCGGCGCAGCTGACTGAGCATTTCGGCGACAAGGTCTACCGCACGCTGGTGCCGCGCAACGTCAGGCTGGCCGAGGCGCCGAGTCACGGCGTGCCGGTGATGACCTACGATGCCGCATCCGCCGGTGCCAAGGCCTATCTGGCGCTGGCCGGCGAACTGCTGCGCCGCCACGACGGCGGCCAGCTGCGTCTGGGGAACGAATAAGTGTCGATCAAGAAACGGGGACTGGGCCGCGGGCTCGATGCGCTGCTTGGCAGCTCGCAGCCGCAGGCGGTGGAAGCCGCCGGCGATGAACTGCGCGAACTGCCGCTCGAGCAGCTGAGCGCCGGCCGGCATCAGCCGCGCCGGGTCTTCGATCCGGCCCAGCTCGAAGCGCTGGCCGAGTCGATCCGCGCGCAGGGCGTGGTGCAGCCGATCATCGTCCGCGAAGTCGGCGAGGGCGCCTACGAGATCGTCGCCGGCGAACGGCGCTGGCGCGCCTCGAAGCTGGCCGGGCTGACGGTGATTCCGGCCGTGGTCCGCAAGATGGAAGACCGCACGGCGATGGCGGTGGCGCTGGTCGAGAACATCCAGCGTGCCGATCTGAATCCGCTGGAAGAAGCCGAAGCGCTGCGCCGGCTGATCGACGAGTGCGGCCTGACCCACGAGCTGGCGGCAGAAGCAGTCGGCAAGTCGCGTGCGGCGATCTCCAACCTGCTGCGGCTGATCGATCTCGATCCCGGCGTGCAGGCGCTGGTCCGCAATGGCTTGCTGTCGCTCGGCCACGCCAAGGTGCTGCTCGGCGCCAGCGCCTCGAAGCAGGCGGAGCTGGCGAAGCAGGTGGTCGAGCGCGGACTGACCGTGCGTCAGACCGAGGCGCTGCTGGCGTCGAGCCTGCGGCCGAAACCGCCGGAACCGGAGCCGAAGCCGGTGTCGCCGCTGGCCAGCGAACTGAGCGAGCGCTTCGGCGTGCCGGTCAGCCTGAGCCAGACCCCGCGCGGACGCGGCAAGCTGGTGATCGCCTTCGACAACAATGCCCAGCTGCAGCAGGTGCTGAAGCTGCTGCGTTGAGCCGCGCACGGTCGTCGAGGTAATCCCGCATATCGGATCGCGCTGCGTACACTGCGGCACTGCAGCATTGCTGCGATCCGAATCGAGACCCGCCCATGACCACGTACAAGACCGCCCTGATCACCGGGGCCTCCAGCGGCATCGGTGCCGCGTTTGCCGCCACGCTGGCCCGTGCCGGCACTGATCTGATTCTCGTCGCCCGCTCCGAGGACAAGCTGCGCCAGCTGGCCGGCGAGCTGACCCGCGAAACCGGCCGCAACATTCAGGTGATCGCCGCCGACCTGTCGAAGCCGGAATGCGGCGCCAAGCTCAAGAAGCAGGTCGACGCGCTGGAAATGTCGGTCGATCTGCTGATCAACAACGCCGGCTTCGGCACGCAGGGCGCGTTCGAAAAGCAGGACGCGGCGCGCGAAGCGGAGGAAATCCGGCTCAACGCTTCGGCGGTGGTCGACCTGTCGCATGCCTTCCTGCCGGCGATGCTCGAAGCGAAGCACGGCGCGATCGTCAACGTCGCGTCGTCGGCGGCGTTCCAGCCGATGCCGTTCTTCGCGGTGTATGCCGCGACCAAGGCGTTCGTCTATTCGTTCAGCGATGCGCTAAATGAGGAAGTCCGGGACCGCGGCGTCCACGTCATGGCGGTCTGCCCGGGGCCGGTCGACACCGCGTTCTTCGAGGCGACCGGCGTGCACAACCTGCGCAAGAAGGTGCCCAAGGGCACGATGGTGTCGGCCCAGTTCATCGTCGATGCCTCACTTGCCGGACTCGACAGCCGCAGCCGCGTCGTCGTGCCCGGCGGCATGACCAAGCTCGCGGCGTTTGCCAGCGCAGTCACCCCGAGAGGCGTGCTGATGCGTGTGGTCGGCAAGGTGATGCGCGGCTGAGACGTTCGAGCCTGCTGCCGACAGCGCGACCGACGGCTGTCGGCAGCCGATTCGCGGTGACGCCTCGCCGGGCCGCTGTGTCACCGGCGTGACGCCGGCAGCACCGATTCAGATGCTCGAACGAAGGCGTCAGGAAACCTGATCGCGCGATCGGCAGCGAATCGATCAGGCCGCCGTCCGCGGTCCGAAGCGACGATCGCATCTGCGGGTCCAGACCGCTGTTGCCGTGTCAGCGTGCGTTGCAGGTGACATATGCAGGAGGCAGCCGGTGTAATGCGCAAAGCGCGGAGATTGCAGGGATTTCCAAGCGAGATAGTTGAAGATCGACACCGTAGCTGCGTATACTCCGCGCGCTTTGACGCCCCCGGCGCTCATCGCGACGCTACAAAGCTCGCATGAACACAGCCCATCGCATCGCACTGCGGCAACTGATCATCGGATTGCTCGGTGCGCTGATCTGGTACTGGATTCGGGATTTCCAGTCCGGCGGCGCGGCATTCGTGGGCGGGGTGATTGCGGCAACGCTCACGTTCTATGCGGCGCTCAAGACGTTCGGCAAGCATTCCGACGACCCCAATCAGGTCGTGGCGAATTTCTACCGGGCGCAAATGCGCAAGTTCGCGCTTGCCGTGGTGCTGTTTGCAGTTGCAGTGAAGATATTCGGCAGCAACTTCGCACCGTTGATCACAACGTTCGCAGTTGCGCTTTCGGTTTACTGGTGGGCTCTGACCTGGGATTCGTGATGTCAGCAGAAAGCGGCGCGGCCAAGACTCCAGCGGAATACGTCTCGCATCACCTGATGCATCTGACGTCGAATCACGACGCGGGTTTCGTGTCGATGAGCAACTGGCACATCGACACGCTGTTCTTCTCGACCGTGCTGGGTCTGGTCTTCCTGACGCTGTTCCGCATTGCCGCCGTGCGCGCGACGTCCGGCGTGCCGGGCAAGCTGCAGAACTTCGTCGAGATCATCATCGAATTCGTCGACAACTCGGTGAAGGACAGCTTCAAGGGCGACCGCTCGTTCGTCGCGCCGTTCGCGCTGACCATCTTCTGCTGGGTGTTCCTGTGGAATTGCATGGATCTGGTGCCGGTCGACCTGCTGCCGCTGTTCGGCGAGCATGTTCTCGGACTGCATGCGCTGCGCGTGGTTCCATCGGCTGACATGAGCGCGACGTTCGCGCTGTCGCTGTCGGTGTTCTTCTTCATCTTCTGGTACAGCTTCAAGTCGAAGGGCGTGGTCGGTTTCGCCAAGGAATTCCTGACCCATCCGTTCGGCGCCAAGCTGCTGCCGTTCAACATCATCCTGAATACCGTCGAATATCTCGCCAAGCCACTGTCGCTGGCGCTGCGACTGTTCGGCAACCTTTACGCAGGCGAGCTGATCTTCATCCTGATCGCGCTGCTGCCCTGGTGGGCGCAGGTCATCCCCGGCATGGGCTGGATGATCTTCCACAGTCTCGTCGTGACCCTGCAGGCGTTCATCGTCATGACGCTGACCATCGTGTATCTCAGCATGGCCAACGAGAATCACGACGACGCCGAGCATCATTAAGCAGTCGCCACAAAGCAGCGCCTGACCTGGCTGCCGCTGCACTTCCCTCAAAACGCTTTTCAACGCAGAACCCCAACGGAGCACTTCATGGAACTCGTCGCCCAAATCCAAGCCAACACCGCGCTGACCATCGGTCTGATCTTCGGTCTGGCCGCCCTCGGTACCGCCATCGGCTTCGGCCTGCTCGGCGG
>JAPLSB010000015.1 GCA_026398875.1 Gammaproteobacteria bacterium
GGGTCAGAGTCAGAATGTGTTTGCGGGCACACTGATCTCGGGGACTCAACAAAATGGAAGGTTTCGTGGGTCAGCTACCATTCCTCAATTCGCAGATGACGGCACGTGGAGATTGAGATCTTTGGAGGCATCCGATTCAGCAGGCAACGTTGTGGGCTTTGGCGAAACCAACATTCCCACGAGATTCGTCGAGTCGGCACAGTTCGAGGTTTTCGGTTCAACTGCACCTGACTTCCAGCCCAACCCGTTCTCGTATGAACCGGTTACGGACGCCGAGCCATCCACCGTCGTGTTTTCGGATCTAGCGACGATTTCTGGTCTCGAAGTCGGGACGACGGGCGCAACGTCGAGCGTCTCCGGTGACCCCAGCTGCTGGCTGCTGACTAACCGAGGAGACGTTGGGATTGGTGGGTCGGTTCAGATCTTCAACGGCGATACGGCGGCGGTGAGCGTTCGGACTGCCGCTGCACCAGCCACAAGCAGCAGTTGCGTGGTCCGGGTTGGCGAGGGCAGTGCCACGTTTACGGTGCGGACCCGTTCCGCCGACTTGGTACCGGACGCCTTCGTCTTCGCCGCGCAGCCCAATGTCGAGCCCGGCAGTGTTGTGGTGTCGAATTCGATCCACGTGTCCGGTATTGATGCTGCAGTGTCGATCAGAGTCAGCAACGGGCAGTACTCGGTCAACGGTGGCGGCTACATCAGCACGGCGAGCACGGTGCGCAATGGCGATCGGGTGATCGTGCGGCATCGGGCCTCTGCTGTGTATCGAAGCGCGGTCACGACTCGGCTCAGCATCGGTACCGCGTCGGCTGATTTCACGAGTACGACGCGTGCAGCTGATACGACGCCTGATGCGCTGGCCTTCCTCGCGCAGACCGACGTCGCCTTGTCGAGCGTTCGCGTGTCTGGAGAAGGCGTGATTTCCGGAATCGAAATCCCTGTTTCGATTGGCGTGCTGAATGGCAGCTACTCGATCAACGGTGGGCTATTCACGTCGGCACGCGGAACGGTCAGCAATGGCGATCGGATTCGCATTCGGCACACGGCGTCCGATGCTTTCTCCACCACCGTGACCACGCGAGTTGCGGTTGGCAGCGTGATCGCCGAGTTCCGGAGCACAACGCTTGCCGCCGATCGGGTTCCGGACCCGTTCGTGTTCGAGGACGCGGTGTTGCGCGCACCGATCCTGCCGCGTCATGCCAGCAATGTCATCACGGTGGCTGGGATCAATGCACCGTCGTCAATCACGATTTCGGGTGATCCGGAGGCGATGTACTCGGTGAACGGTCAGCCGTTCACCAATGATCCAGGCAAGGTGCGGAACGGGGATCGTGTGCAGCTCCGCAACCGCATTCCGTTGCTTGATCTGAAGCCGCGTGTGCTGTCCGTTGACGCAACGTTGACCATTGGTGGTGTATCCGACACTTGGACGGTGTCGACGCTGCCGCGCTAACGCATTACGCAGCTGCTAGAGCCCGGTCACTGCGAGAGCAGCGACCGGGCTTTTTTCATGCTGTTCGACACAGCCAACTCGCATACCGATTTGCCTCGACATTCGGTGCGTCGACGCAGCATCACCGCAACCCGCGATACATCCAGAACTGTCGAGATGGGTGACCTCAGGCCATCAGCTGCAGGCTGGCCAGCCGCGCGTACAGGCCGCCATTGGCGATCAGCTCGGCCGGCGTGCCGATCTCGACGATCTTGCCGGCGTCCATCACCACGATGCGGTCGGCGCGCTGCACGGTCGCGAGGCGATGGGCAATGACCAGCGTCGTGCGGCCGACCATCGCCGCTTCCAGCCCACGCTGGACGTGCTGTTCGCTTTCGGCATCGAGCGCGCTGGTGGCTTCGTCGAGCAGCAGCAGCGGCGGGTTCTTGAGGATGGCGCGGGCGATGGCGATGCGCTGGCGCTGGCCGCCGGACAGGCGCAGGCCGCGCTCGCCAAGGAAGGTCCGGTAGCCGTCCGGCAGGCGTTCGATGAATTCGTCGGCGCGCGCGGTGCGGGCAGCGGCGCGGACTTCCTCGTCGCTGGCATCCGGGTTGCCGTAGCGGATGTTCGCGGCGGCATCGGCCGAAAAGATCACCGCGTCCTGCGGCACGATGCCGATGCGCGCCCGCAGCACTGCCGGATCGAGGTCGCGCAGATCGACCCCGTTGAACAGGATCGCGCCGCTGCTGGCGTCATGGAAGCGCAGCAGCAGCTGGAACAGCGTGGTCTTGCCGGCGCCGCTTGGGCCGACGACGGCCACCGTCTCGCCTTCGCGGATATCGAGCGTGATGTTGTCCAGCGCCAGCGTTTCCGGCCGCGACGGGTAGCGGAAGTTCAGGTTCCGGAACTCGACGCGCGCCTGTCGCGATTCCGGCAGCGCCTTCGGCTGCGCCGGCGGCTGGATCGCGCTTTCGGCGTGCAGCAGTTCAACGAGCCGCTCGGTGGCGCCGGCGGCACGCATCACATCGCCCCAGACTTCGGCGATCACGCCGACGCCGCCTGCCGTCAGCACCGCATACAGCACGAACGAGGCGAGCTGGCCCGCGCTCATCGTGCCGGCGACCACGGCCTGCGCGCCGAGCCACAGCACGAAGACAATGGCGCCGAACACGCCGCCGATGATGCCGGCGGTCATCATCGCGCGCAGACGCGTGCGGCGGATCGCCGACGCGAAGCTGCTTTCGACGGTGCGCTCGTAGCGCGCCGCCTCGGCGTTTTCCTGCGTGAAGGCCTGCACGGTGGGCACCGCGTTGAGGATTTCCCCGGCGATTGCCGAGGTGTCGGCAATGCGGTCCTGGGCATCGCGCGACACGCGCTTGACGGCTCGTCCGATCGCCACCAGCGGCACCACCACGGCGATCAGCAGCACGGCGGTGATCGCGAACAGCCGCGGGCTGGTCACGCCGAGCATCACCAGGCCGCCGACGAACTGCAGGAAGCTGCGCAGGCCCATCGACACCGAAGAGCCGACCACCGTCTGCACCAGCGTCGTGTCGCCGGTCAGCCTTGAGAGCACTTCGCCGGTGCGGGTGGTCTCGAAGTAGGCCGGCGCCTGAAACAGCATCCGCCGGTAGACGGCGCTGCGCAGGTCGGCGGTCACCCGTTCGCCGATCCACGACACGAAGTAGTAGCGGCCGGCCGTCGCCAGCGCCCAGAACAGCGCCAGCCCGCCGAGTGCGAGGAAATGGCCGTTGATGTCGCCGCTGGTGGCGTTCCTCACGAAGCCCTTGTCGATCAGGTCGCGGAAGGCGATCGGCACCACCAGCATCGCGGCCGAGCTGAACACCAGCATCACCGTGGCAACCGCGAGATAGACCCGATACGGCCGCATGAACGGCAGCAGGCCAGCCAGCGCCGACAGCTTGCGGGGCGCCTTGGCGGCAGCGCCGGCGGTGTCGGAGGCAGGGTTGGAGGCAGTGGATGCCGGTGCGTTCATGGGCGAGCGGTCGAGGTCAGCAGGGCGGCATTGTACGGAGGCGGGCGAACGGCCTTCCGCTGGACAACACACGGTTGGCGCGCAATCGCCGCGATGCGCTTACGATCCGCCGCCCAGTCGTCACTTTCGCCGCCCGCCATGTCCCGATTCCTGCCCAGCCGTGCCGCCGCCCTGACGCAGCTCGCCGCCTTCCTGCCGAAGGCCGGCGCCCATTACGCCAACGAACGCAATGCCGACCGCGGACCGATGGGGCACGACAACGTGTCGCTGCTGTCGCCGGCGGTGCGCCACCGGCTGATCACCGAAGCGGAGATCGCTGCAGCGGTGCTCGATCGCTTTGCGTTCTCGACCAGCGAAAAGTTCATCCAGGAGGTCTGCTGGCGCACCTACTGGAAAGGCTGGCTGGAACTGCGGCCACGGGTCTGGGCCGATTACCAGTCCACGCTGCGCGAGCAGATCGCGCGGGTCAGCGACGGCGCCGGCCTTGACCGTCCGTTCCGCAAGCGCTGGCAGGCGGCTGTCGACGGCAACACCGGCATCGCCTGCTTCGATGCCTGGGTCGAGGAACTGCGCACGACCGGCTATCTGCACAACCACACGCGGATGTGGTTCGCGTCGATCTGGATCTTCACCTTGAATCTGCCGTGGGCGCTGGGTGCCGACTTCTTCTACCGACATCTGCTCGACGGCGATCCGGCGTCGAACACCTTGAGCTGGCGCTGGGTGGCCGGGCTGCAGACGCGCGGCAAGCACTATCTGGCGCGCGCCGAGAACATCCAGAAATACACCGGCAATCGCTACTGGCCGAAAGGCGAACTGAACGAGGACGCCGCACCGCTACCGCCGGATGACATTCCAGCCGCCGGCCGCATCAGCGAACTGCCGCTGCCGAAGTCCGGCCTGCGCACCGCGCTGTGGCTGCACGAGGACGATCTGTGCGCCGAATCCTGGCCGGATCTCGACGGGCTCGACATCGTGGCGATCGGCGGCGACGTGACGCCTGATGCGCGCAGCTGGTTGCCGGTCAGCGCGGCGGTGATCGACTGGACCGATGCCGCGCTCACCGATGGCCTGCAGCGGGCTGGCGCGCACTTCGGCCGGCCGGCAACGCGGGTACGGCCGAGCGAGCGGCATCGCTGGCTCGAAGACCACGGCATCCAGCAGGTGGTCACGGCATACGCGACGGTCGGCCCTGTCGCCGATGCCGTCAAAGCATTGGAACGCGAGCTGACGACGCGCGGCATCGCGCTGGTTCGCGTCCGCCGCGACTGGGACACGGCGTTCTGGCCGCATGCCTCGAAAGGCTTTTTCCAGCTGCGCGAAAGGATCCGGCCGGTGCTTGGCGAACTCGGCATCCCCTGAGCGGCACCGTCAGGCAGACCGGCGGCCGGTTCCGTTAGCACTCGCCAAGCCCTTGTGCTGACAGGATAAATTGACGTTTGGGGTGAGCAAATCCGGCCCGGGATTTGCAACACTCACGGCAGCTCAAACCCGCCGGAGGACGTCATGCAATCTCCTGACTTTGCGCAGTTCGGTGCCGCTTCGCTGGAACAGAAGGATCTGCTGTTCCTGTTCGAGCATTTCCCGGTGCCCGGCACCGATGCGGTGGAAGCCGCGCGGCGCGTGATCGAGCAGCCGAGCACGCTGGAATCGCTGCTCGAAAGCCGCTACGTGCAGGATGCGATGCTTGATCCGAACGCCGCTTGGGTGAATGTCTCGCCGAAGCTCTACTTCAACGTGATGCTGCGCCGGGCAATGGCGGGCCGCCGCGATGCCGGCGAGCGGCGGACCATCCATTACCTCGCCAATCTTCTGGCGCTGTATGCGAG
Source organism: Gammaproteobacteria bacterium (assembly GCA_026398875.1). Taxonomy (GTDB): domain Bacteria; phylum Pseudomonadota; class Gammaproteobacteria; order Nevskiales; family Nevskiaceae; genus Nevskia. Next base: position 5,258 of record JAPLSB010000015.1, read on the forward strand.
CAGCGAGCGCCTGCACCACGTGCAGAGCGGCGAAGCCGACAGCTACGACTACCTGGTCGATCTGGTGCAGGCCGCGCGCGATGCCCACCACGAGCGGCGCTTTCTGGTGCTGAGCCAGATCGGCAACTACGCGCTGTTCCTGGCCGGCTGGTGCGCGCCGTGGATCGAGCATCGGAAGCGCTACTTCAACCGGCCGCTGGGGCTGGACTACTACTGCAACATGAGCCGCAGCCACTATGCGTCGGCGGCGAAGCACGATCTCGCCGATGCTTTCGGTCTGAAGCCGGTATTCGCGCAGCTGGCGATCCGCTTCGACTACTACCGCGACGGCATCGAGCGGATGGCCGGGGAACGCCTGCACTGAGCGATGCGGGCGGCACCGGATTGATCGGGGCGGCGGCTGGCCTCAGCCTGTTGCGGTTGCAGCCGATCCGCGCTGCCCCGACGTCGAACCGACCATGCTCCTGAACATCCCCGCTGCGCCGCATGCGCTGACCCGCGACTTCTCGATGACGCAGACGATGCTGCGCATCCGCGATCCCGAGGTGTCGTTGCCGTTCTACGAACGCGTGCTCGGCATGCGCCTGCTCGATCGCTTCGACTTTCCGGCTATGAAGTTCTCGCTGTACTTCGTGGGTTATCTGGCTGATGGCGACGAGCCGCCGACCGATCCGGTGGCGCGCGCCGCCTGGACCTTCCGCCAGCGCGGCGCCGTTGAACTGACCCACAACTGGGGCACCGAAGGCGATCCGGCGTTTGCCGGCTATCACGCCGGCAACAGCGATCCGCGCGGCTTCGGCCACATCGGCATCACCGTTGCCGATGTCCACGCGGCCTGCCAGTGGTTCGAGGAATGCGGTGTCGACTTCGTCAAGCGCCCGGACGATGGCTCGATGAAGGGCCTGGCCTTCATCAAGGACCCGGACGGCTACTGGATAGAAGTGCTGTCGGCCGAGGTGTCGGCGCGTCTGGTGACGGCCGGCCGCTGAGGGCCGGTGGGGGCGCGGCGCGACAGCCGCGCCCCCGCATTGCTCAGGCTGCCTTGCGCGTCTGGGCCTGCTCGTCGAGGAACGCCTGCCAGGCGCCCTGGACTTCCCGCCAGCCGACGACAGCCAGCGGCGCGCCTTCCGGGGTGATGAACATCAGCGGGCCGAGGAAGCTCATGTAGAACTCGCTGTCGACCGGAAAGTGGGTGTGGTCGTGGCGGGCGCTGGCCGACTCGTAGCCGTAGCCCGGCGCCACCGCGGTATCGCCACCGGCGTCCTTGCCGCCACGCACGTCCATCCGTCCGCGGGTCAGCAGGTATTCACCCGGGCCCTGATGAATATGGGCGTTGAACGACGATCCTTTCGGGCAATCGAAGATGGCCGTCCACGACCCCATTTCCGGCGACACGTGCAGCAGCTTCCAGCGGATGCCGCCGGCCGACAGCGCTTCCGGAAACGGGGCCCAGGGCTGGGCATCGATCTGCACGTACTCTTCCGCAACCTGGCTCTTCATCGTCGGTTCCTCCAGTGGGTGTCGCGACGGCATCGATGGCGCTGCGGCTGCCGGGCCGTCGTCCGGCGCCAGCAATGAGCATGCGACCGGCGCCGACCGGCGTCGATACCGTGCTGTCCCCCTGTCCTCTCGCGTGGCGGCGGCTGCCGGCCGGCGCCGGTATCATCGAACCCGCCATGGCCCTGAAGATCACCGACGACTGCATCAACTGCGATGTCTGCGAGCCGGCCTGCCCGAACCTCGCGATCTTCCAGGGCCCGGAGATCTACGAGATCGATCCGACGCGCTGCACCGAATGCGTCGGCCATTTCGACGAGCCGCAGTGTCGCGTTGTCTGTCCCGTGGATTGCATCCCGCTCGACCTGCTGCACGTCGAGTCCCGCGAGCAATTGCTCGACAAGTACCACCGGCTGACTGCGGTGGCCGATTTGCCTGCGCGCTGAGCAGGCGGTCGGTCGCGCAGCCGGGCATCGGAATCCGGATCTCATGAAACTGACCTTCGTCCGCGCGCCACTGCTGGCGCTGCTGCTGAGCCTTGCCGTTGGCGTCGTGGCCGCCGGCGACAAGCCGCCCGGCCATGCCATCGCCAGCGCGCATCCGCTGGCCACCAAGGCCGGCCTCGACATCCTGGCTGCCGGTGGCAATGCGTTTGACGCTGCCGTGGCGGTGACGGCGGCGATCGCCGTCGTCGAGCCGACCGGCTCCGGCATCGGTGGTGGCGGCTTCTGGCTGCTGCATCGTGCCGCCGATGGCTTCGAGGTGATGGTCGACGGCCGCGAAGTCGCGCCGATGGCCGCCACTCCGACGATGTTTCTGGCGGCCGACGGCAGCGCGATCGACCGCGCCTCGCGTGATGGTGCGCTGTCTGCCGCGATCCCCGGCGAGCCGGCCGCGCTGGTGCATCTGGCCCGGAAGTACGGACGCCTGCCACTGGCCACGTCGCTGGCGCCGGCGATTGCGCTGGCCCGCGATGGCTTCCCAGCCGATGCCAAGCTGGTCAAGGCCATCGAGCAGTCGCAGGCACGGCTGTCGCCGGCCGCGAAGGCGATCTTCACGCCGGACGGCAAGCCGCCGGCGGTGGGTCAAACGCTACGCCAGCGCGATCTTGGCGAGGTCATCCAGCGCCTGGCCGATCACGGCCTGCCGGGCTTCTATGCCGGCGAAACCGCCAAGCGACTGCTGGCCGGCGTCGCGGCGGCCGGCGGCATCTGGACCGCCGACGACCTGCTGCGTTACACGGTCGTCGAGCGCGAGCCGCTGGTCACCTGGTTCCGCGACTACCGGCTGGTGTCGGCGGCACCGCCTTCGGCCGGTGGGCTGGCGCTGACCGAAACGCTGAACCAGCTCGAAGCGCTCGGCTGGACCGCCGACAGCGAAGGCCGCGGCAAGCATCAGGTCATCGAGGCGCTACGCCGCGCCTACCGCGATCGCGCCGCCTACCTGGGCGATCCGGATTTCGTGCGCATTCCGATGGCACGGCTGACGTCCAGAACCTATGCGCTGGAACTGGCCAAGGGCATCGCGGCAGACCGGGCGACGCCATCGGCCAGCCTGCCGCCGGCGCCGACCGGCGCGCCGGGCGGTACCCATACCTCGCACTTCTCGGTGATCGATGCCGACGGCAACCGCGTGGCGGCGACGATGTCGATCAATCTGACTTTCGGCTCCGCGTATGTGCCGCCGGGCACCGGCGTGCTGCTGAACGACGAGATGGACGATTTCGCCGCTTCGACCACCGCCAGCAATGCTTACGGCCTGATCGGCTCGGAGGCCAATCTGGTCGCCCCGCGCAAGCGGCCGTTGTCGACGATGACGCCGACCTTCGTCGATGGCCCGAATGGCGTGCTGGTGATCGGCACGCCGGGCGGCAGCCGGATCGCGACGATGGTGCTGCTCGGCATCCTGAACTTCGTCAACGGCGCCGATGCCACGGCGATCGTCGCCGCGCCGCGCTTTCACCATCAGTACCTGCCGGACGTCGTGCAGTACGAGCCGGGCGGCTTCAGCGACGCGGAAGTCACGCGTCTGAAGGCGATGGGTCACACGCTGGTACCGCTCGACAGTTCCTACGGCAATCTGCAGGCGGTGATCTGGCGCCCGGCCCTCGATCGGCTGGAAGCGGCGGCCGACCCGCGCGGTGTCGGCAGCGGCGAAGTGCGACTGCTGAAGCCCTGAGCGCGCCGGACGCGGCTCAGGCCGCAGCGGCCAGCGTGTCGGCGGCGGCGAGCCGCTGGCGCATCCATGCCGCGTCGACGGCGCGTGGCCGCAGCCGCAGCTGATCGTAGCGACCGCTGCGAATCGCCAGCTTGACGCGCCGCAGGTTGGCCTTGATCGCGTCGGTGTACGGATTCGGCGCGCGGGGGCGGCTGCCGAAATGCACGCTGAAGTAGCGGTGGATGCCATCGAAATAGCCATCCAGCCGCTCGCGCCAGATCCGCTCATTGAATGCCGGCGTGCCGCGCATCAGCACATCGACGCTGGCGTACACCGGCGTCGGGCCGCCGCGCTGCGGTGTGCCGGCAAGGCCGGCGACCTCGAATTCCGGATAGAGGAAATCGCGACACTTCTCGAGGTAGCAGCGGTCGGCGGTCTGCACGATCAGATCACTGCTGGCGATCATGAAGCCGAGCGCGCGATCCAGCGGGTCATGGACGTCGATGGCATCGAGCGGCATCTCGTAGCCGGTGAAATGCACGATCCGCGCGGCCAGCGCCGCTTCTTCGGCAAAGCCCAGCGACGGCAGGTTGCGCTGCAGGAACTCGCTGCTGCGCTGCACGTGGCTCAGCGTGTAGCAGGCGCCGTTGCTGGCGGTATCACCGGTGCGGCGGATATAGCCGGCATCGTGGAACAGCGCGATCAGGATGCCGAGCTCGGCGCGGCGCGGGCTGATCCGCTCGGCCGGCGCCATCGCCTGGTTGTAGCCATCGATCAGCCGCGCGGTGCCGAGCGCGCAGTCGAGGCTGTGCTGGGCGTCGTGATAGCGGGTGTCGGCCGCCGCATAGCCGGGCAGCAGGCCGGCATGCAGTTCGGTGAAGCGGCGAAACGCGGCTTGCAGGCCTGCCGGCTGGTAGCGGCTGTCCCGTCGCTGCAGCAGGCCAGTCACGGCGTGCAGCACGTCCTGCGGGTCGGCGATGCAGACCTGGTTGGTGACGTCGTAATGGTTGCGCCGTCGCGATTGCATGGCGGGCTCGGGTTGAACGGAAGTGCCGGACAGCATGGCGGTGATCGTCGCGTTTGCCACCTCGTGTCTGTGATCGTGGTCACAGAAACGCCGGCCAAGGAATCGAGAATCCGATACTCGGCGCGCGACGGCAGACCGCGGTGATGGCTCAGCGTTCCCCGATTTCGGCAACAAACGGCGCGTGATCCGACGGCCGTTCGTTACGGCGCGGCCGAAGGTCGGCTGCAGCCGCGGTGCAGGGCGCGGCCAGTGGCGCCGACAGCAGCAGGTGGTCGATGCGCAGGCCGAGATTGCGGCGGAAGCCGGCGGCTCGGTAGTCCCACCAGGTGAACGACTGTGGCGGCTGTTCGAACAGGCTGAAGGCGTCCTTCAGGCCCAGCGCCAGCAGCGCGCGGAAGCCGTCGCGCTCCGGTTCCGAGCACAGGATGTTGCCTTCCCAGGTGGCCGGATCGTGCGTGTCGGCTGGTGTCGGGGCGATGTTGTAATCGCCGCCGACGACCAGATTCGGGTGCTGCGCCAGCTGCTCCGCGACATAGGCTTTCAGCGCTGCAAGGAAGCGCAGCTTGTAGTCGTACTTGTCGGAACCGAGCGCCTGGCCGTTGACCACGTAGACGCACAGGTAGCGCAGCGGGCCGTGGGCGCTGTCGACGGTGGCGGCGATGACGCGCTTCTGCTCGTCGTCGAAACCGGGGATGCCGTAGGTCACGTCGCGCAGCGGCGTCCGCGACAGGATCGCCACGCCGTTGTAGGTCTTCTGGCCGCAATGCGCCCAGTGCCAGCCGGCGGCCTCGAGTTCGGCACTGGGAAAGGCGTCGTCGGTCAGCTTGGTTTCCTGCAGGCCGATCACGTCGACCGGATTGACGCTGAACCAGTCGAGCAGCTGCGGCAGCCGGACCTTCAGGCTGTTGACGTTCCAGGTGGCGAGTTTCATGTGACGCATCCGGGCAGATCGGGCGGCGCAGCCTAGCGGAGCGGCAACAGCGAGGCCAGCGCGCCTATCCTGTGCGCCATGAACGACATCGACCGCAGTGCCCCGATCCTGAACTTCGTGACTGCCGACGGCGCCCGAATGACCGTGCACCGGCACGGCGCCCACGTCACCTCGTGGACGCCGAGCGACGGCCGCGAGCGGCTTTATCTGAGCGGCCGCAGCGACTACCGGCCGACGGCGGCGATCCGCGGCGGCATCCCGGTGATCTTTCCGCAATTCGCTTCGGAAGGCCCGCTGCCGAAGCACGGCTTTGCGCGCACGGCGAGCTGGTCATTGATCGATGCCGCCGCCACCGCGGACGGCCGGTTCATCGCCCGCTTCGGCCTCAGCGACAGCGAGGCGACGCGCAGCATCTGGCCGCAGGCGTTTATGGCGGAGCTGCGCGTGCTGTTCGGCGGCGCGCGGCTGTCGGTCAGCCTGTCGGTACGGAACACCGGTGACCGCGCGTTCGCGTTCACGGCGGCGCTGCACACGTATCTTGCGGTGTCATCGATCGACTCCGTGCGGCTGCACGGACTGAACGGGCTGCACTACCGCGACACCGCCAACGGTGGCGCGGCCAGGATCGAAACGGCCGATGAACTGCTGATCGCCGGCGAAGTCGACCGCAACTATTTCGATGCGCCGCAGGCGCTGCTGCTGCACGAGCCGCACGGCACGCTGCGCATCGAGCAGAGCGGCTTCTGCGACACCGTGGTCTGGAATCCGGGACCGGCCAAGGCCGCGCAGCTCGCTGACCTCGATGCCGGCGGCCATCAGCGCTTCCTGTGTGTCGAAGCGGCAGTGATCGGCCGGCCGGTGCAGCTGCAGCCCGGCGAGCGCTGGGTCGGCACACAGACGCTGATCGCCTGAGCCGCCGGCACGTCCGGCGTCAGCGCTTCTTCGATCGTCGCGTCGGCTGCGGCGTCGGCGCTTCCAGCCGCTTCTGCTGGGTCGCGGCCAGTTCGTCCTTGAGCTTGCGGTAGTTGGCCAGCCGCTCCGCCGGCAATCCGGCGACGACGGCGCAGCCGGGTTCGCGCTGGTGCTGGCAATCGCGGAACTTGCACTGCTGCGCAAGCTGAGCGATGTCCTCGAAGGCATCAGCGGTCACGTCTTCCTCGCCGCCGAGCTTCAGTTCGCGCACGCCCGGCGTGTCGATCAGGCAGGCGCCCTGCGGCAGGGTGCGCAGGCTGCGCGCCGTGGTCGTGTGGCGGCCGCGATCGTCGTAGGCGCGAGTGGCGCCGGTGCGCTGGCTGTCGTCGCCGAGCAGCGTGTTGACCAGGGTCGACTTGCCGACGCCGGACGAGCCGAGCAGCACCAGCGTCTGGCCGGCGGCCAGCCACGGCGCCAGCGTCGCCGTGCAGCCGGCATCGCGCGCATCGAGCGCGAACAGCGGCGTGTCCGGGCCGGCGAGGGCGGCGATCTCGGCCATCTGGGCCGCGAGATCGCTGGCGCGATCCGGCTTGGTCAGCACCACCACCAGCGTGACGTTCGCGGCGCGCACCATCAGCAGATAGCGCTCCAGCCGGTTCGGGCTGTAATCGTTGTCGAGCGCCATCACCAGCAGCGCGGTGTCGACATTGGCGGCGATCCGCTGCACGCCGTTGTCGCCGCGGCTGCGCAACAGCAGGCTGGCGCGCGGCAGATGATCGTGGATGTACAGGCTGCCGCCCTCTTCGGCGACCAGCACCCAGTCGCCGACCGCAAGGCCGTCGCCGGTGGTTTCAAGCCGGTCGAACAGCGCGGTCAGCGTCTTCGCCTTGGCGCTGGTCCGGCCGTCGTGAACCAGCAGATGAGCGCGATGCTGTTCGATGACGCGGGCCGGTCGGCCATGGACTTCGGGCCGCGCCGCAAGCGCGGCGGCGCAGTGCCGGTTCCAGCCGATCGCGGTCAGGGCGGGGAGGTCGAGCGGGTCGGTCAAGCGCGGTTCACCGCAGCGGCGTTCGGGAAGACAGGGTCCAACGGCATGGTAGCGGCTGGGCGTCATGACCGTTCGGCTCGCTATGCTGGCTGCCCGGCCACGACGCTGCGATGACATGCCCGAACTGCTGCCCGAACCGTTGCCCCAACCGTTGCGCGAACCGATGGTGGACAAGCCGTACTCGCCCGCCTGCGAGCGCAATCGCGAGCCGATCCTCGATCTGCTGCAAGCGCGTTTCGCGAGTCGCCGGCGGGTGCTCGAGATCGGCAGCGGCACTGGCCAGCACGCGGTGCACTTCGCGGCGGCACTGCCGCATCTGGTCTGGCAATGCGCCGACCGCGCGCCGTACCTGTCGGGCATTCGCCAGTGGCTGGCCGAGGCCGCGCTGCCGAACACGCCGGCGCCGATCGCGCTCGACGTCAACGGGCCATGGCCGGCAGCACGCTTCGACGCCGTGTTCAGCGCCAACACGCTGCACATCATGTCGATGACCGAAGTCGAGACGCTGTTCGGCCACTTGCCGGACGTGATGGCCGACGATGCCACGGTCGTAATCTACGGCCCGTTCCGGTATCGGGGTGCGCACAGCAGCGCCAGCAATGCCGCGTTCGATGAAAGCCTCAGGGCGCGCGATCCGGCCAGCGGCATCCGCGACTTCGAGTGGGTCGACCGGCTGGCGTCGGCGATCGGACTGCGGCTGATCGAGGATCGCGCGATGCCGGCCAACAATCGCGGCCTGGTCTGGCAGCGGGCGGTCGGCCGATGACGATCGCCGCTGAAGCTGCCTGCCCCTGTGGCAGCGGCAAGCCGTACGGCGGCTGCTGCGGCCGCCTGCACGATGGCGCCGTCGCCGACAGCGCCGAAGCCCTGATGCGCTCGCGGTACAGCGCCTACGTGCTCGACCGCGAGGATTACCTGCTACAGACCTGGCACCCGAGTACCCGGCCGGATCGGCTTGATCTCGATGCCAAGCCGGCGACCAAATGGCTGGGCCTCAGCGTCCGCGACCACCGGATGACCGGCGACGACACGGCGATCGTCGAGTTCGTCGCCCGCTACAAGGTCGGCGGCGGCAGCGCCGTGCGGCTGCACGAGTTGAGCCGCTTCGTCCGCGAAAGCGGGCGCTGGTTCTATGTCGACGGCGACATCCGCTGACTATGTCGACGGCGACATCCGCTGACGACGCCAGAGCGGCTTCAGGTCGGGTCCGGCCGGGTGCTCCACCAGACGTTGACGATGAATGCGGCCTGGATCAGCAGCCGCAGCCACAGCAATGCGACCGGGAACTGCGGGAAGCGCTCCGGCACCATCAGCATCCAGATGTGCACCGGTGTTACCGCCACGATCAGCGCCAGCAGCGCGTAACCGGCGGCGCTGCGGCTGCGGCGCGGGATCAGCTGCAGGGCCAGCGCGATCTCGACCAGACCGCTCAGGTAGACCACGCGCAGCGGCTCCGGCACCCATGGCGGGCAGATCGACACGAAGAAGTCCGGCACCACGAAGTGACCGAGGCCGCCGACGATGAACCAGGTGAACGTGAACAGCAGGCCGGTGCGTTTCAGCGGCGCGGCGGGCAGGGAAGCGAGCATTCGGAATCGTCGGTGATGGGCAGGCCGTGATTATAATGAGCATGACAATCTGATCGTCGAAGCTGACGCTGTGTCTGGAGACGACGATCGCCCCCGTGCCACGGAGTGCTGCCATGTACGAACTCAAAGTCCGCGCCGTCGGTTCCTCATCCGGCGTGCTGCTGCCGCGTGAAATGCTCGCCGAACTCGGCCTCAAGCAGGGCGACTCGGTGTTTGCCACCAAAGCTCCGGACGGCTCGTTCCGGATCACGCCGTTCGACGAGCGCTTTGCGCGGCAGATGACGATTGCCGAGGAAGTTGCCAACGAGTATCGCGACGTGCTGCGTGCGCTCGCGAAGCGTTGATGGAGTTCCTCGACAAGGATGTCGTGTTGGCGATGCATGACCACCAGCTGGCAGCGCATGGCGGTGCCAGCGGCATTCGCGATGAAGGATTGCTCGATTCGGCGCTGGCGCAGCCGCAGAACACGCAGGCGTACGGCGAGGAAGATCCGTATTCGCTGGCAGCGGCGTACGCCTACGGCATCGCGCGCAACCACCCGTTCGTCGATGCCAACAAGCGCACCGGACTTTTTGCCGCGCTGCTGTTCCTGCGCATGAACAAGGTGCCGACGCCACCGCCATCGCCGGCGATGGTCGAGCAGATGGTCCTGCTTGCCGAAGGCCTGCTCGACGAAGCCGGCTTCGCCGCCTGGCTCGGCAGCCAGCCGCGACGCTGAACCGAATCACCGTGAGACACACGACTTGAACGATCTGATTTCCTATCTCGGTAGCCTCGACACGATTCTGCTCCGCAATCCGCTCAGCGACTGGCTGATCGCCGTCTGCGGTGCGCTTGGCTTCGTGCTGCTGGTGTTTGCTGTCCAGCGGCTGCTGATCCGCATCCTGTCGAACAGCCAGCGGCCGAAGGCCACGCGCATGGACCGCGCGCTGATCAACGCCGTGCAGTCGACCAAGCTGTGGCTGATCGTGTTCGTCGCGGTCTACTTCGCCAGCCAGTACCTCGACCTCGGCAAGAAGGTCGAGGCACGGCTTGATCACGTGATCACCGTCGCCGTGCTGCTGCAGGTCGGGCTGTGGATTTCCGCGCTGCTGGATTTCTGGGTCGCGTCGTCGCGCATGCGGGCGGAGCAGAGCAACCTCGCGGCGGCCACCAGCCTTGCCGCGTTGAGCTTCATCGGCAAGCTGCTGCTGTGGCTGATCATGGTGCTGTTCATCCTCGACAACCTCGGCATCAATGTCACCGCGCTGGTCGCAAGCTTGGGCATCGGCGGCATCGCCGTGGCGCTGGCGGTGCAGAACATCCTCGGCGATCTGTTCGCCAGCCTGTCGATCGTCATCGACAAGCCGTTCGTGATCGGCGATGCGATCGTCGTCGACAGCTTTTCCGGCACCGTCGAGCACGTCGGCCTGAAGACGACGAGGGTCCGCGCCGACACCGGCGAGCAGTTGATCTTCTCGAACAGCGATCTGCTGAAGGCCCGCCTGCGCAACTACAAGCGGATGCACGAGCGGCGCGTGCTGCTGACCCTGGATGTCGAGTTCGCCACGCCGCCGGAGCTGGTCGAAGCGGTGCCGGGCATGCTCCGCGAGATCGTCACCGCGCTGCCGAAGACCCGCGTCGAACGCGCGCACCTGAAGGCGCTGGTCGGCGGTGCCTACCAGTACGAGATCGTCTACTGGATGACCGATCCGGCTTACGGGCTGTACATGGACACGCGCCAGCAGGTGCTGCTCGGCGTCGTCCGGCGCTTCGAAGCCGAAGGCATCCGCTTCTCGTTCCCGGGCACTTACAGCCGGCGCGATGTCGCGGCCGCCGCTGCTGCCGCCGTGGCGCAGGCCGGCGCGGGCAGCGAAGCCCCCGAAAGCCGCCCGGTCCGCGCCTGAACCGCCGCTTCCCGACTTGCCTGAGCCATGACTGCCGATCCTTCGACACCCGCCACTCGCCTGCGCGGCGAAATCATTCCGGTCACCGCGTTTCAGCAGAACTGCTCGCTGATCTGGGACCCGACGACGATGCGCGGCGCGCTGGTCGATGCCGGCGGCGAGGCCGACAAGCTGCTGGCGCGCGTCGCTCATCACGGCGTCCAGCTTGAAAAGCTGCTGGTCACCCACGGCCATCTCGACCATGCCGGTGCCGTGGCGGCGATTGCCGAGAAGCTGAACCTGCCGATTGAAGGCCCGCATCAGGACGATGCGTTCTGGATCGACGGCATGCCGGATGCCGCCAAGCAGTACGGCTTCCCGCCGACGCGCAGCTTCGTGCCGCAGCGCTGGCTGGTCCATGGCGACACGGTGACCGTCGGCAGCCTGACGCTCGACGTGCTGCACTGCCCCGGCCACACGCCCGGTCACGTCGTGTTTCACCATCCGGCAACGCAGCTGGCGATGGTTGGCGACGTGATCTTCCAGAACTCGATCGGCCGCACCGATTTCCCGAAGGGCAATCACGCCGACCTGATCCGCTCGATCCGCAGCCGGCTGTTCCCGCTTGGCGATGACGTGCAGTTCATTCCCGGCCACGGGCCGATGTCGACGTTCGGCCGCGAGCGCCAGGTCAATCCGTATGTCGCCGATGCGATGGCTGATGATGATTGAGCGGCACTGCCGCCAATGCGGCCGCCCTCTGCCATGCTGCCGCGAAACCTTCCGGAGCCTGTTCCCATGAATCGCTTGCCGCCGCTGGTGTACGCACTCGGCTATGCCGGGCTGCTGCCGTTCATTGCCGGCCCGCTGTGGCTGACCGCGCTGCCGGCCGCCGTGCCCGGCTGGGTCGATGGACTGTGGCTCAGCTACGCCGCGATGATCGCCAGCTTCATGGCCGGCACGCTGTGGGGGCTGGCGCTGCCGACCGCCGAAGGCCCGAATGGCCTGATCGGCATGGCGGTGTCGACGATCCTGATGCTGCTGGCCTGGGTGGCAGCCGCGCTGCCGTTCACGCAGGCCATCGTCGCGCTGGCCGCGGTGTTCATGCTGCTGGTGGTGGCCGAAATCTGGCGCGAACGCGTGCTGGATCCGCTCAGTGGCTATTTCGGCTTGCGGGTGTCGCTGACTGCCGGCGTGCTGGTCTGCCTGATCTGGCGCTGGCTGCTGATCTGAGCATGAGGCGTCGCCCCACAATGGGGCGCTGACGCAATGGATTGCGTAATCTTGTCGCTTGTCCACGTCCGTGCGTTACCCGACATCCATGAGCCGCTATCACGCGTCGTCTGCCCTGCTTGCCACCGGCTGGCGCGAAAACGTCCTGTTCGAGGTCGATGACGCCGGCGTGATCACCGGGCTTACGTCCGGCGTGCCGGCCGGCAACGCGGAACAGCTGGACGGGCCGGTGATCCCGGGCATGCCGTGCCTGCATTCGACCGCGTTCCAGCGCGGCATGGCTGGCCTGACCGAGAAGGGCGGCCCGCAGGGCGACAGCTTCTGGTCGTGGCGCAAGCTGATGTACCGCTTTCTCGAGCAGCTGCAGCCCGATGACATCGGGGTCATCGCCACCCAGCTGTACATCGAGATGCTGCGCGCCGGCTACACCAGCGTCGCCGAATTCCACTATCTGCATCACGACGTCAGTGGCGCGCCGTACGCCAACCGCGCCGAAACCGGCGAACGCCTGCTGGCCGCTGCGCAGCACGCCGGCATTGCCCAGACGCTGATGCCGGTGCTGTACGCGCACGACAACTTTGGCGGCACGCCGCCGACCAGCGGCCAGCGCCGCTTCATCAACAGCGTTGCCGACTACGCGCGGATCGTCGAGCGGCTGGTGGCCGCCACGGCCGGCAGCCGGGCGCAGCGCATCGGCATTGCGCCGCACAGCTTGCGGGCGGTGACGCCGCCGATGCTGGCCGAGGCCATCACGCTGGCCACGGCGCTCGGTGCCGATACGCCGATCCATCTGAATCTGTCGGCGCAGCTCAAGGAAGTGAACGACTGCCTCGCGTGGTCCGGTCAGCGGCCGATTGCCTGGCTGCTCGATCACGCGCAGGTCGATGGCCGCTGGTGCGTGATCCATGCGACCCACACCGAGATCGGTGAAGCCGAGCGGCTGGCGCGCTCCGGTGTCGTCGCCGGGCTGTGTCCGACGTCCGAGGGCGACCTCGGCGACGGCTTCTTCAATGCCGTGCCGTACCTGCGCAACGGCGGCCGGATCGGCGTCGGTGCCGACAGCCATGTCTGCGTCGATCCGTTCCTGGAACTGAAGCTGTTCGAGTACGGCCAGCGGCTGCGCTTCGAGCGCCGCAACGTGCTGGCCAAGGGCATCGGTGACTCGCTCGGCGGCCACCTGTACCGGATCACCACGGCTGGCGGTGCACAGGCGCTGGCGCAGCCGGTCGGCAGTCTGGCGGTCGGCCTGCGCGCCGACTGGCTGGTGCTGAACCACGACGATCCGGCACTGGCCGAACAGCGCGGCGACGGCCTGCTCGATGCCGCGATCTTCGGCCCGGCGCGGCAGCCGGTGCGCGATGTGATGGTGGCCGGCCGCTGGGTGGTGCGCGACGGCCAGCATCCGCAGGCGGCGGCCAGCCTGGCCCGCTACCGTGCCGTGATGAAGCGGCTGCTGGGCTGATCGATGAGCGCGCAGCTGGCGCTGACGATCACCGGCCGCGGGCCGCTGATCATCAACATTCCCCACGCGGGAACGGCGCTGACCGCCGGGCTTGCCGAACGCCTGAGCCCGGCATCCCGCGCCTTGCCTGACACCGACTGGCACCTGCCGTTCCTCTATCACTTCGCGGCGTACTGCGGCGCCACGCTGATCGCGGCGACCCATTCGCGCTACGTCGTCGATCTGAATCGCGATCGCGAAGGCGCTTCGCTGTACGACGGCGACCCCGACACCCATCTGTGCCCGCTGCTGCGCTTCGATGGCGAGCCGGTCTATCAGCCGGGCTGCGAGCCGAACGCGGAGGAGATCGATACCCGCCGCGCAAGCTGGTGGCAGCCGTATCACGACGAGCTTGCGAAGCTGGTGGCGGACACGCAGGCGCGCTGCGGCCATGCGGTGTTGCTCGATGCCCATTCGGTGCGCCGCGAGTTGCCCGGCCGCTTTCCTGGGCGCGCACCGGATTTCAGCCTGGCGACCCGTGATGGCGCTGCCTGTGCGCCGTCGCTGCAGGCGGCGGTCGAGGATGTCCTGCGAGCATCCGGCGCCAGCGTTGCGGTCAACGGGCATGTAACCGGCGGTTACACCACCGGGCGCTATGGCCAGCCCGAGCGCGGCCTGCACGCAGTGCAGATCGAGCTGGCGCAGGACTGCTATCTGGATGTCGACGATCCCTGCAGCTGGACGCCGGCCCATCCGGCGGCACAGGCGATCCGCCCGACGCTGCGCAAGCTCGTCGATGCTCTGGTGCGCTGGACGCCCTGAGTCCGCGCCGTCGGCTGGCGCTGCTCTTGCAAGACGCGAGATCCGTCGCAGCAGAACCGGAGCCGCATGATGGCCAAAGTCCCCGCAGGTGTCGGACCGCGCTTGCCGCAGGTGGTGGTGCTGGTCGGTGCGACCGGAGACCTCGCGCGCCGCAAGCTGCTGCCGGGCCTGTTCCATCTGGTCAATGCCGGCTTCATTCCGGGCTGCCGGATCATCGGCGTGTCGCTCGATGACATCGACACCGACGCCTTTCGCAGCCTGGCCCGGCGTGCGCTCGACGAGTTCGGCATGCGCAAGCCGAATGACGCGGAATGGACTCGTTTCGCGGCGCAGCTCGAATACCTGCCGCTGTCGGCCGGTGCCCTGCCGCTGAAGGCGGCGGTCGATGCCGCCGAGGCCGCGCTCGGCAGCGAAAGCCAGCGCCTGCACTACTTGAGCGTGCCGCCGAGTGCCGCCTTGCCGGTGGTGCGAATGCTCGGCGAAGCCGGGCTGGTCGAGCGCGCGCGGATCATCATGGAAAAGCCGTTCGGCACCGACCTGGCCAGCGCGGTGACGCTGAACTCCAAGCTGCATGAAGTGTTCAGCGAAGAGCAGATCTTCCGCATCGACCATTTCCTCGGCAAGGAACCGGCGCAGAACATCCTCGCGTTCCGTTTCGCCAACGGCCTGTTCGAGCCGATCTGGAACCGCAACTTCATCGACCACGTGCAGATCGACGTGCCGGAAACGCTCGGCCTCGGCTGCCGATCAGCGAGGAAAAGAACAAGGTCTTCCGCAGCCTGCTGCCGCTAGACCCGGCCAACGTCGTGCGTGGCCAGTACGCCGGCTATCGCGGCGAGGACGGCGTTGATCCCGCGTCGGATACCGAAACCTTCATCGCGCTGAAGTGCTTGATCGACAACTGGCGCTGGGCCGGCGTGCCGTTCTACCTGCGCACCGGAAAACGGCTGGCCGAAGGCCAGCGGATCATCTCGATCGCCTTCCGTGAGCCGCCGAAAAGCATGTTCCCGGCCGGCTCCGGAGTCGGCAGCCAGGGGCCGGATCACCTGACCTTCGATCTCGCCGATGCCTCGAAGATGAGCTTGAGCTTCTACGGCAAGCGGCCCGGCCCGGGCATGCGGCTGGACAAGCTGAGCCTGCAGTTCGCGATGCACGACACCGGCCTGGCAGGTGAAGTGCTGGAAGCCTACGAGCGGCTGATCCTTGATGCGATGCGCGGCGACCACACGCTGTTCACCAGCGCCGAAGGCATCGAACGGCTGTGGAAGGTGTCCGAGCCTCTGCTCGAATCGCCACCGCCGGTGCGCTTCTACGAGCCGGGTTCATGGGGCCCGAAGGCGATCCACCAGCTGGTCGCGCCGCATGCCTGGCGGCTGCCATTCGAGCGCGCCTGGCGCGCGCCGAATCCGCCCGGCAGCTGAGCGGCGAAATGGCTTGCAGCGCGGTTGCTGTGAATTCAGCAGCCTGACGGCCAAGCTGCTGCGCAGGCAGCAACGACTGCTCTGGCTCATGCGCCTGGCGCTGCCAGCCGGCGTACGCGGAAGTGCGTACAAGCTGAATTCATTCAACGACTTGAACGACTTCAAACGGCTTGGCTGCGGGCCGTCGGCGAGCGGCTGCCGGCTGGCGCGGTGATTGCGCTGCACGGCACGCAGCGTCGCCTGCCGACCGACCCGAGCCGTGCGCAAGCCCGGTCGGTGGCAGTGGCGCCACCCACCCCAGCCATCCCAAGAGAGCCATGTCCAAGTCCCGTCCCGCCGCTGTGTCCCGCCGCCTGCCGTTCCGCCGCATCACGCTTGGCGCCTGCGCGCTGCTGATGACCGCCAGCAGCCTGCCGCTGTCGGCCGCCGATCCGGCGCCGAATCCGAAGCCGGTGATCGACGTGCGGCGCGCCCTGTTCACCCTGATCGGCAGCAACTTCCGGCCGGTCGGCGACACCCTGCAGGGCAAGGTTCCGTATGACGCCGCCGAAATCCAGAAGCGCGTCGCCCGCGTCGCCTTCCTGGCACCGCAGCTCACTGAAGTGTTTCCGGACTACTCCGCCACTGGCGAGACCAAGGCAAAGCCGGAAATCTGGAGCAACCGCGCCGACTTCGACAACCGGCTGAAGGACTTCCAGACCCATGTCACGGCACTCGCTCAGGTGGCGGACAAGGAGCCCGGCAATGTCGATGCCTTCAAGGCTGCTGCCGCTGCCGTTGGCAAGGACTGCAAGGGCTGCCACGACGAGTACAAGGCGAAGTAAGCGGCGATGTCGTCGATCACCCCCGTTGACGACAGCTCGGCCGCGCCAGCCGAGGCGCCAGTGGTGGCTGCAGGCCGCCGGGTCTGGGATCTGCCGGTGCGGATCTTTCACTGGGCGCTCGTCGCGGGCGTGCTGGCCAGCTATGTCACCAGCCGGATTGGGCCGGAGTACTTCCGGCTGCATCTGGCCGCCGGCTATCTGGTGACCGTGCTGGTCGCGTTTCGGCTGCTGTGGGGTTTGTTCGGCACCCGTCATGCGCGCTTCGCGAGCTTCGTGCGCGGGCCGCGTCCGGTGCTGCGTCAGGCCAGCCAGTTCCTGCGTGGCCAGCCAACGCGCCACGCCGGGCACAACCCGTTGGGCGCACTGATGGTGCTGGCGCTGCTGGCCAGCCTGGCAGCGCAGGCAGTGACCGGCCTGTTCGGCAACGACGAGATCTTCAATGTCGGGCCGCTTTACGGCTGGGTCAGCGACGAGCGCAGTCTTGAGCTGACGGCCGTCCACAAGCTGCTGTTCAACTGGATTGCCGGCGCCATCGTGATCCACGTGGTGGCGATTCTCGCGCACCGCCTGTGGACGCGCGAAAACTTGGTCCGCGCAATGTGGACCGGCAACAAGCCGGCCGAGGTCGTCGCCGGCGACGAGGCGATCGATTCCTCCCGCCTGTGGCTGGCGCTGCTGCTGCTGGCAATCGTCATCGCCGCACTGGCCGCAGCGGTGCTGCTGGCGCCCGAGCCAGCGCTGTCGTCGTACGAGTAAGGCGCGTGGCGTGACGGACGCTGGTGCTGCGCACCTGCATTCGCCGACTCCACTACGGTGATCGCACGCCATCTGGTGCGTCGCCGCCTTGTCTCCAGATCTCCCTGCTGCGCGATCCACAACAGCCTGCTGGCGGTGCTGCTGCATAGCCAGCAAAGCCTGGCTTGATGGCTCCAGTTTGACCTCGTCATGCACGGCAGACGTCGATCTGGAGACAAATGATTTCATCAGTAAAAACAGCTGGATACTTATCTTTACACAGGCTTTGCGGACGATCCGCCGCAGCGCTCCGCTGACTGGCTCAGCCGTTGCAATCGGTCTGTTCCTGCAAGGTTGATGGAACACCACAGCGGTGCTCCGGACGGCATGGCGGACAACTCCACTTCGCGGTGATCGCGGGTCAGAAAGGCTTGATCAAGGAAACAGGTGAATGAACAAGAAACAGTCAACGCTGGCTTTTGCCATTGGGCTGAGCATCGGTCTGGCAGCGGCCAGCAGCAGCGCCACGGCGGCGGATGCTGCCGTGGCAGCAGCAGATGGCGCATCGGCGGCGCGCAGCCCCAGCAGCAGCGCGGCGGCCCGTCCGAATGCGCTGTGGTCGTACCAGCCGATCGCTGATGCGCCGGTGCCGAAGGTCAAGGCGGCGCGCTGGGTGCGCACGCCGGTCGACGCCTTCGTGCTCGCCAAGCTTGAGGACAAGGGCCTGAAGCCGTCGCAGGACACCGACCGCGCCTCGTTCATCCGCCGCGCGACGCTGGATGTCTGGGGCGTGATTCCGACGCCGGAAGAAGTCCACGCCTTCGTCTCAGACCGTTCGGCGGATGCCTACGACAAGCTGGCCGACCGCCTGCTGGCTTCGCCGAAATACGGCGAGCGTCAGGCCCGCCGCTGGCTCGATCTGGCCCGCTACGCCGACAGCGCCGGCTTCCAAGGCGACCAGACGCGGCCGAACATGTGGCGCTATCGGGATTGGGTGATCAATGCCTTCAATGCCGACAAGCCCTACGACCAGTTCATTCAGGAACAGCTGGCCGGTGACGAGCTGAAGCCGGGCGATCAAGACGCGCTGGTCGCCACCGGCTTCCTGCGCGGCTATCCGGACAACATCAATTCCCGCGATCTGGTCCAGAAGAAGTACCAGCACACCACCGACATGGTCGACACCGTCGGCGAAGTGTTTCTGGCCCAGACCGTCGGTTGCGCCCGGTGCCACAACCACAAGGCCGATCGCATCTCGCAGAAGGAGTATTTCCAGCTGCAGGCGTTCTTCGCCAATACCAGCGCGGTCGACGATATCCCGGCCGCCAAGGGTCCGCTGGAAATCGCCTACGAGGAAGCCGACGCCAAGTGGAAGGCGGCCACGGCGGACCTTCGTGCGCAGCGCAAGGCGATCATCGATCAGGTGCGCGAACCGGCCAAGCACTATCTGCTCGACCGCTACTCGCAAGCCACGCAGGCATCGCTGCGCAAGATCTACTCCACGCCGGAGGCGCAGTGGACACCGCATGACCGCTGGGTGATCAACCGCTTCACCGACTACGGTACCGACGAAGTGCTGTCGGCCTATCTGCGCGACAACGCCGATCCGAGTGCCGAGCAGTACAAGCCGGAGTACGCCGCGCTGGCCGAGCAGTACCGCAAGATCGGCGAGGAGCTTAAGAAGTTCGACAAGCTGAAGCCGGCCGGCGGCTCGCTGAAGATTTCGGCGATGAGCGAACTCGGCCAGACCGTGGCGCCGCCGACGCATCTGCTGTTCGGTGGCGACTTCGAACGGCCGCTCGAGGAAGTGCAGCCGGGCTTCCCGGCGGCGATCAGTTCGGAAAAGCCGGTGATCGTGCCGACCGAGAAGTCGACCGGCCGCCGCACCGCACTCGCCAAGTGGATCGCCAGCCCCAGTAATCCGCTGACGGCGCGCGTGTTCGCCAACCGGGTCTGGGATCAGTACTTCGGCCGCGGCATCGTCGAAACGCTGAGCGATTTCGGCAAGGCCGGTCAGAAGCCGAGCCATCCGGAACTGCTCGACCATCTGGCATCGAACTTCATCCAGCACGGCTGGAGCGTGAAGCAGCTGCATCGCGAGATTCTGCTGTCCAGCGTCTACCGTCAGTCGTCGGCGTTCCGTCAGGACGTGGCCACGGCCGATCCGGACAACAAGCTGCTGGCAGTGTTCCCGCGCCGTCGTCTTGATGCCGAAACGATCCGCGATTCGCTGCTGGTGGCGGCCGGCGAGCTGACCGAAAAGGTCGGCGGCCCAAGCGTGTTCCCGCCAGTGCCGTCGAATCTCTACACCGGCAATGCCTGGACCGTGTCGGACAACAAGGACGACTGGAATCGTCGCAGCCTGTACATCTTCACGCGGCGCAGCATCCCGTATCCGCTGCTGCAGCCGTTCGACATCGCCAACACCCAGCAGGCGCATGCCAAGCGCGACATCACCACGACGCCGCTGCAGGCGCTGACCCTGTTCAACAGCGAGATCGTCTTCGACTGGTCGAAGGCGCTCGCTGGCCGGGTGATTCGCGAACGCGGCGCTTCGGCTTCGGCCCAGCTCGAAGGCCTGTACGAGATCGTCTACGCCCGCAAGCCGGACAAGCGGGAAAAGGCGAGCCTGCTGGCCTTCCTCGACAGCCAGCAGAAGGTGCTGAAGGCGCAAGCCATCGACGGCAAGTTCGCGATCAATGTGCCGACCGGTCTCGACAAGGCCGGCCCGCTTGATCCGATCCGCGCTGCGGCGTTCGTCGACCTGACCCATGCGGTCGTGAACTCCAACGAATTCACCTACCGCTTCTGAACCTTGCAACCCCATTTCGGAGACATCGCATGACTGATTTCAACAAGCCGACTTCGCGTCGCGACCTGCTGGCCAACGCGGCACTCGGTGTCGGTGGTCTGGCGCTCGGCGGCGCCTTCTTCCCGTCGGCAGCGGTCGCCAGCGAGCCGGTCACCGGCCTTGTCGATCCATTGGCCCCGAAGCCGACCCACTTCCCGGCCAAGGTGAAGTCGGTGATCTGGCTGCACATGGACGGCGCGCCGTCGACGCTTGATCTGTTCGACTACAAACCGGAGCTGATCAAGCTTGCCGGCCAGGAAGTGCCGGCCTCGTTCATGAAGGGCATCAAGGAAGGCGTGCGCGGCACCTCGAACCGCTTGCTTGCGACCCAGCGCGAGTGGAAGCAGTACGGTGAAAGCGGCGCCTGGTTTTCGGACTTCCTGCCCAACCTCGCGACGCAGGCCGACAAGATCGCCTGGATCAAGGGCAGCACCACGATCGGGGCGACCCATGACATCTCGATCCTCAAGCTCAACACCGGCGACCTGAGCCCCGGCCGGCCTTCGCTCGGCGCCTGGGTGCAGTACGCGCTCGGCGCAGCCAATCCGGATCTGCCGGCCTATGTCGTGCTGTACAACGACAAGCGCGAGCCGCGCGGTGGCGCCATCAACTGGAGTTCCGGCTTCCTGCCGGCGGTCTACCAGGGCACGGCGTTCCGTCCCGGTGATTCGCCGATCCTGCATCTCAATCGTCCGGAGCTGGTTGCCGAAGGCGAGCAGGGCAGCACGCTGGGCCTGCTGAACCGTCTCAATCGCAGCCACGCCCGCCACTATCCGAACGACACCGAGCTGCAGGCGCGCATCCGCTCCTACGATCTCGCGGCGCGCATGGAAGTCACCGCGCCGGAAGCGGTCAGCCTGGCCAAGGAAAGCGCGGCGACCAAGACGCTCTACGGCCTCGATGACGAAGCCAGCAAGAGCTACGGCGAAACGCTGCTGCGCGCCCGTCGGCTGGTCGAGCGCGGCGTACGCTTCATCCAGGTGGTGTCCGGCGAAATCGAGATCGAAGGCGAGGGCAAGAACTGGGACGGCCACAACAACATCGAATCGAACCATCGCGCCCACACCCGCGCGGTCGACAAGCCGATTGCCGGCCTGCTTGCCGATCTCGAAGCCCGTGGCCTGCTCGACTCCACTTTGGTGGTCTGGACCTCCGAATTCGGCCGCACGCCGTTCGGCCAGAGCGGCAACGGCCGCGATCACAATCCCTGGGGCTACACGCAGTGGATCGCCGGCGGCGGAGTCAAGGCCGGTACCACCGTTGGCGGCACCGACGAGATCGGCATGCAGGCGGTCGGCAAGAAGGTCGACACCTATGACCTGCACGCCACCGTGCTGCAGCTGATGGGCCTTGATCACCTGAAGACCACGTACCTGCACAACGGCCGTTCCGAGCGGCCGACCGTGGTCTACGGCGAAGTGGTCAAGGAACTGCTGGCCTGAGCTGCGGCTGACGCGTTTCGGGTGGTGATTGCCGGCTCGCGGGACGGGCATCCCGAGCCGGTGTTGTTCGCTGTGATCGCGGCGCATCCGCGTCGCGATTCCCTCCATTCCAGCGCGGCGGCCGGCCCTGTGCCGGCGGCCGTGCCGTCATCGCCGCTGCGTACGAAGCGCTGCGGTGCAGAGGACACCTGCGGTCATGCGGAAGTGGCTTCACATCATCGGCTGGACGCTGGCGCTGGCCAGCAGTGTGGCTTGCGGTCTGGCTTGGGCCGCGATCGACCTCGGCGATTTCGACGAGTACGTGATGCGCGACATGGACGATGCCAACAAGGATCTCGGCCCGGCGCTCGGCGCCGGCAATTACGAAGCGGCACTGGCCGATGCCGAAGTGCTGAAAACCGGCCTCGACTGGACCGAGGACTACTTCGTCCGCAAGGGCGGCACCGACGATGCGGTGACGCTGGCCCGTCAGGGCAAGGAATCGCTGGCCAGCGTGTTCGCCGCGATCAGCGCCCGGGATCTTGCTGTGGCCGCCGAAGCGGCGCGCGCGGTCAACAAGAACTGCAGCAGCTGCCACGACCTCTACAAGCCGCTGAAATGAGGCTGCGAACGAGGTACGGGCGCTGGCTGCCGCTGCTATGGCTGATGGTCATCGGCACGGCCGCAGCGGATTGGTCGGACGAGGAACGGGCCGACCGCATCGGCGTCGGCACGGTCGAGCGCGGTGCTGCCAAGGCGCGTGCTGCCGGCTGCCTCGGCTGCCACGGTGACCAGGCCGACACTGGCCACGTGCGGCTGTCCGCGCAGCCAGCCGCCTATCTGCTGGCGCAGCTGGACCGGTTCGCCAGCGGTCAGCGCCGCCACCCGCAGCTGTCGGCGGAAGCTGCGGCGCTGGCGCCGGACGATGCTGCCGACATCACCGCGTGGTTCGCCAGCCGCGAACCGGTGCCTGCTGTCGGGGCGATCGAGGACGACGGCAGCAATAGCGCCCGCCTGTTCCTTCACGGCGATCGCAGCCGTGACGTCATCGCCTGCCGCAGCTGCCATGGCGACGATGGCGGCGGTGCGGTATCCGGCAGCGACAGCTATCCGGCGCTCGCCGGCCAGGCCGACGATTACCTGCGCGCACGGCTGCGCAGCTGGCGTGCCGGTGCGCCTGCCGGAGCGCCGGTCAGCGTCATGAATCTGATTGCCCGCACGCTCGGCGATGCCGAGATCGACGCGCTGTCGGCCTGGCTGGCGCGCCAGCCACGCCATTTTCCGGGCTCGCCAGCCCCGCCGTTCACTGCCAAGGAATCCGTCCGATGAAACATGCCCTCTGTACCGCCGTGCTGACCGTGGCAGCCGCCATGCCGGCGCTCGCTGCGCTGGAACCAGGTGCTGCCGCACCAGACTTCAGCGCTCGCGCCTCGCTGGCGGGCAAGCCGTTCGATTACTCGCTGAAGGCCGCGCGCCGGCGTGGGCCGGTGGTTGTCTACTTCTACCCCTCGGCCTACACCGGCGGCTGCAACATCCAGGCACACGAATTCGCGGTGAACCACGAGCGCTTCACCGCCGCCGGGGCCAGCGTGATCGGCGTGTCGCTGGACAGCATTGAACGGCTCAACGCGTTCTCAGCCGATCCCGCTTACTGCGCCGGCAAGCTTGCCGTGGCCTCCGATGCCGATGGCGCAATTGCCCGCGCATTCGACGTGCAGGTACGCGAGGCAGTCGAAGGCAAGCAGGACACGCGCGGCGAGGCGATCCGCCATGGCCTTGCCGAACGCAGCACCTTCATCGTCGCGCCCGATGGCCACATCGTGGCGCGGTTGTCGGGCCTGAAGCCGGCCGACAACGTCGCCCAGTCGCTTCAAGCCGTGCAGCAGCTGGCGCAAGACACGAAATCCGTTCCGCGCTGAGCGCAGTCGTCCACACCCCACAGGAGTCCCGAGCATGTCGAAACCCTCATCGACGGCGGCGTTGCTGGCTGCCGGCACCTTGGCCTTCATCACCGCCGCCAGCGCACAGAACGCAGCCGCCACCCCCGCACCAACCACCACCCCGGCGATCAACGGCGTGGTCGCCGCCGGCACGCCGATCAAGCTGATCAAGGATGGCTTCGACGGCACCGAAGGCCCGCTGCCGCTACCCGACGGCAGCCTGCTGTTCACCGAAAACCGCGCCGACCGCGTGATCCGCATCGGCGCCGACGGCAGCATCAGCGCCTTTCTTGAGAACGCCAACGGCATCAATGCACTGGCTGCCGGCCCGAACGGCGAGTTGTACGGCGTGCAGACCCTGAAGCCGCGCGTCGGTGTGGTTTACCCGCGCGGTCAGGAAAAGGTGTTGGTCGAGAGTCACGACGGCACTGCGTTCAGCCGGCCGAACGATCTGGTGCTGGCGGCCAATGGCACGCTGTACTTCACCGATTCCGGCACTCAGCTGAAGCCCGGCGAAAAGCCGCCGCAAGGCCACCCGGCGGTCTACCGGCTGCTGCCGGGCGGCACGCTGGAGCAGATCGCCAACGACATCCCGCGTCCGAACGGCGTGCAGCTGAGCCCGGATGAAAAGACCCTGTACATCGCCAACACGGCGGGCGATCAGGTGCTGGCGTACGACATTGGCGCGGACGGCAAGCTCGGCACACGCCGCAGTTTCGCGAAGCTCAGCGGCTTGCGCGATACCGATACCGGCCCGAGCAGCGGCGCCGATGGCCTGGCGGTGGATGCCGACGGCCGGCTGTATGTGGCGACCACCGACGGCGTGCAGGTGTTTTCGGCAAAGGGCGAGGCGCTGGGCACCATCGCGCTGCCGAAGGCGCCGCAGAACCTGGCCTTTGCCGGCAAGGACAAGAAGACGCTGTTTGTGGTCGGTCGCGGTGCGGTCTATTCGATCGCCACGCTGAGCAGCGGTTATCGCGGCCGCAGCAAGTAGAGCGAACAAAAGCGGCGCCATCAGGCTTCGTCCGCAGTGCGGGCGAAGCCTTTTTGTTATCGACAAATGGAGTTCAAGGCACTTGTGGCATGTCGCTGGAATGGTGCTGATGGAATACGAACATCGGTCGCCAGCAGTCTGCTGATATTTCAACAGTCGTCGGCATCGTCACGCCTGCGCAGCCACCAGAGTCGCCGTGTGTCGCTATTGAACACATCGAACAAAATCAATGATTACAGCAGCTTGAAACGACTAATCAGCCGCGCACTGCATCGCCTGCGCGATCATCCGAAAGCGGCACAGTCCCTGCTCTGACCCCCGTCCAGACGCCTGCAGCCAGCAGGCCACAAACGGAGTGGGGAAATAGAGATGTCAGCATCAGAACGTGTCAACAGGTCTTCGGCGACGGGCCGCAAGCGCAGCGCAGAAGTCCATTCGTCATCGTCGCGAGTGGAGCGTGGCGCCGCCATCCTGCTGGGCGGCAGCCTGCTGCTTGGCGCGTTCGCCGTGCAGGCAGCGGAGCCGGCACCGGCCGCTGCCGACCCGGTCGACGTGGCGCAGGCGGCAACACCCGACGAAGCTGCAGCGTCCACCGATGCCGCTGCGAGCAGCGATGGCCAGACCGAACTCGACACCGTGGTGATCAGCGCCAAGCCGCGGATTGCGGCTCTGAAGGACAAGCCGCAATCGGTATCGGTGGTGTCCGGCGAATCGCTGAGTCGGCTCAATGCCTTGACCGTTGGCGACATCACCCAGCGCGCCGGCAATGTCACCTTCAACCAGGGCAATGCGCGCACCAGCAGCCTGTCGATCCGTGGCATCGGCCGCCAGGCCCAGACCGATGCGATGGACCCCAGCGTCGGCTTCGTCGTCGATGGCGTGCCGTATGCGTACAACCCGCTGGCCAGCTTCGATTTCATCGATATCGCCAATGTCGAAGTGCTGCGCGGTCCGCAAGGCACGCAGGGCGGCAAGAACGCCAGCGTCGGCCAGATCAACGTCACCACCAACCAGCCGCGCTTCCAGCGCGAGTTCATCGGCTCGGTATTCCTGGGCCAGCAGAACACGGTGATCGCGCGCGCTGCGATCGGCGGCGGCATCATTCCGGACCTGATCGCCTGGCGCGGTGCCTTCTCGGTGCAGAAGGGCGACGGCTTCATCAAGAACGCCTACAACCGCGATATCTCGTATCCGAACCGCGATGCCGTCGTCGGTCGCGTGCAGTTCCTGATCACGCCGCTGGACAACCTCAACGTGACGCTGCGTGGCGATTACCAGCCCAGAGTCGGCCAGTTCTACAACGGCTTCGTGTTGCGTACGCCAACGCCGACCACGCTCGCCAACGGTCAGGCGACACCGGCCAACCAGATCCCGGAAAACCAGCTGCGCCGTCGCTGGTTTGCGCAAGACCCGCAGTACAACGTCGACCGTGATTTCTTCGGCAACGGCATCAACACCGATTCGCAGTACCCGCTGGTGACCAGCAGCCAGGGTTATTCGGGTGAAGTGAACTACCTGCTCGGCGATCACACGCTGACCTCGATCACCGCCTGGAAGAACTTCTCGTTCCAGGCCAAGAACGACGAAGGCACGCCGTTCGACATCAACAAGAACGGCGGCGGCAACGTGTTCTACCACCAGGCCAGCCAGGAGTTTCGTCTGGCGGGTCACTTTGGCAGCGAGATCGACTACACCACCGGCATCTACCTGCTGCGCACGTTCAACGATTACGACACC
Source organism: Gammaproteobacteria bacterium (assembly GCA_026398875.1). Taxonomy (GTDB): domain Bacteria; phylum Pseudomonadota; class Gammaproteobacteria; order Nevskiales; family Nevskiaceae; genus Nevskia. The sequence goes on from JAPLSB010000015.1 coordinate 31,703, forward strand.
GGTTCGGGTTTCGGTTCCGATGCCGGCGCATTCATCGCGAGCAATGCGATCTACAACGCCCTGGATACCGACAACAATGGCCGGCTGCTGTTGAGCAATTCGCTGAACCGTCTGGTGCAGAAGCCGTTCCAGGAAATCCGCAACCGCAGCGGTGCGGCGTTCGCGAACGTCGACTGGCACATCACCGAGCCGCTGACATTGACGGCCGGCCTGCGCTTCACTCGCGAGGATCGCCGCAACAACACCTACAAGCGGATCTTCGAGCAGGGCTTCGCGCCGGAACTGAACCCGGCTGTGGTCAATGACATCGCCTTGGGCGGCTTCGATTCGAACGCTTTCACGGGTGCCAACCCGGGTGCATTGACGGCCACCAACACGCCGGAACAGCGGGCACTGGCCGATGCCACGGCACTGAAGTATTTCGGCGTGGCCAGCTATGCGAACCTGAGCCCCGCGCAGCAGCGGCAGGTCGCGGCAGCCAAGCAGCTCCGTGCATCGCAGATCGGCCCGGTCTGGAACGACACGGCTGGTCCGCGCTTCCAGAAGACCCAGCCGACCTTGCTGCTCAGCCCCAGCTACCGGTTCAACGAGCAGTACACCGGCTATGCCTCGTTCCGTTATGGCGAAAAGGCCGGCATTTCGCAGGTCATCAACAGCGTGCCGTTCCTGGCACTGCCGGAAGAGACGCGGGCGTATGAGCTGGGCCTGAAGACCGCGCTGCTGAACAACACGCTGACCTTCAACACCGCGCTGTTCTGGAGCGACATCAAGAACTACCAGCAGCAGGTGCAGGTCTTCGATGCCTACACCACCGAGCTGAACGCCAATGGCGCGCTGGCCTTCACGGCGGCCACCGGCAATGCCGCCAAGGTTCGCGCCCGCGGTGTGGAGATCGATGCGCTGTACCGGCCGATCGATCGTGCGCAACTGCGGCTGGCGGTCGCCTACAACGATGCCTATTACCGCGACTTCCAGAACTCTGGCCAGCCGTTCGAGCAGAACTTCACTGGCAATACGCCGCTGCGCGACGTCAGCGGCAGCACGCTTCCGGGGGCTGCAAAGTGGTCCGGCAATCTGGGCGCCGACTACAGCCAGCCGGTTGCGGATGGCTATGTCGCGCATGCGAACCTGAACCTGTTCCTGACCAGCTCGTACAACTCCGACGTGCGGCTGTCGCAGTACGGCCGGGTCAGCCCGTTCGCGATTGCCGACCTTGCCGTCGGTGTCGGGCCGTCCAACCAGCGCTTCGATGTCAGCGTGTTCGTCAAGAACCTGCTCGGCAATGACGCTTCGCAGAACGTCACGCAGAACACCTTCGTGCCGGCCACGCCGCGCTTCTACGGCCTGCAGTTCAGCGCCAAGCTCTGAGACCGGCGAGCGCATGTCCCTGCTTCTGACGTCGCAGTAGCCGCGCCCCGACGATGCCGCTGACCCGGCAGCGTCGGGGCGTTCGCGTTTCATCCGTCCTACACGCATGCCCCGACAGGAAAACCGACCATGACCCGCAAGACCACGCGTGATTTCCACCCCGAAGCGCTAAAGCTGTTCGACCAGTACGTGCACGGCCAGCTGTCGCGCCGGGGCTTCCTGCAGCAGGCCGGCCGCTTCACTGCTGCTGGCGTCAGTGCCGAAGCGCTGCTGCTGAGCCTGACTCCGAATTTCGCCGAGGCCCAGCAGGTAGCCCCGGACGACAAGCGCCTGAGCGCGAGCTATGTCGAATACCCGTCGCCGGATGGCTACGGCAAGCTGCGCGGCTATCTCGTCAAGCCGGCCGTCGCCGGAGGGGTCAAGACCGCGAATGCCAAGGGCAAGCTGCCGACGGTGCTGGTGGCGCACGAGAATCGCGGCCTGAACCCGCATATCGAAGACATCGCCCGGCGCATCGCGCTGGCCAACTTCATCGCCTTTGCTCCGGACGCGCTGTTCCCGCTCGGCGGCTACCCCGGCGACGAAGACAAGGCCCGCGAACTGTTCACCAAGCTCGAACAGCCGAAGACCCGTGCCGACTTCATCGCGGCCGCCAGGCAGCTGAAAGCGTTACCTGATGGCAATGGCAAGGTCGGCGTGGTCGGCTTCTGCTACGGCGGCGGCGTTGCCAACTACCTCGCCACCCAGCTCCCGGATCTGGCCGCCGCCGTGCCGTTCTACGGCGCCCAGCCACCCGCCGATACCGTCGCTGCAATCAAGGCTCCGCTGCTGCTGCAGTACGCCGAACAGGACGAACGGATCAACGCCGGCTGGCCGGCCTACGAAACCGCGCTGAAGGCAGCGAAGGTCAACTACCAGGCCTTCATCTATCCGGGCGTCCAGCACGGCTTCAACAACGACACCACGCCGCGCTATGACGCCGCGGCGGCGAAGCTGGCTTGGGAGAGGACGATTGGGTTCTTCGAGACGCAGCTGCGGGCTTGAGTGGCCTGGGGTGCCGGCGGATCAGCGCTTGGCGATGTTCGTTGGGTGCTGATCGCTGGTGGCAACTGGCCGGTTGATGTTCATTTCTTGGCTGCCGCTCGATCCCGATGTGTCGGAGAACGGCTTCAAGGTGCCATGAGCTGTCTATCGCACCTCGAATCTTGGCTGCCGCTCGATCCCGATGTGTCGGAGAACGGCTTCAAGGTGCCATGAGCTGTCTATCGCACCTCGAAATTTGCTGTCGCGAAACAGACATTAGGGAACTTATTGAGGCTTGTGTCTCAGGGAGATGGGGCGAACAGCTTTTCTCCGGCGGCGAAGTCGTCGACGTGCGCAGCGCGCCTTTCAGTCAGGAGTAGCTCTCCAGTCGTGTCGCGGTCGGTCCAGTAGTGCCCTTCAAGCTGCACGATGGGCTTGCCGCAGACCTGTAGCACAAGAGCACCGTAATGGATTTGGCTGCGGTGCCGCACACTCATACGCGGCTCGTTCCGATACACCCCGGTGATGCGATAAGAAGCGTCGTCCGCGCGCAGCACTTCGGCGCCGAGAAGTTCCGAGCGCGATTCAGCGGTAATGAGGCGCAGGCTCATGCGCGAGAAGGACTGACGGATGACCATGAATCCGGGAATCGGAGCGATCCTCTTCCCGGTGGTTGGGTCTTTCCAGTTGGAGCGGAGCTCAACACACCACGTGCCGTCCACTACTGGGCGCTTGACGAACCAGCCCTGCAGCACGGTCCACTTCCACAGCCAGATGTCGAATACGGCGAGCATCAGCATCAACACGCCGGTAACCGTGCTGGCGTAGCGCAGCCAGCTGACCTGCACCACAACGCCATTCAAAACGAGCAGGATGCCCCAGATGACAGCGGCAACCATCAACACCACCGATAGGTGCAGGCGCTCGATCATGAGATCAACCTCTTCAGTAGGAAGAATAGACGAATGATAAGGTGGCGGCGCTAATTGAACCGAAACCAGTTCCAGGCGGCTTTCGCGAACTCGCGCCCATCCTCGCGGGTCCACTTTTGCGCCGGGTGAAATAGGTAGAAGCACTCGTTTACCTCAACCCACCGATCCGACGCTTCGGAGGGTTCATCGCCTTGGAGCCCATTCCAGATGTGCATAAGCATGGCGCGCAGCGTGTCCGTCCAGGTCAGGTTGGTAAAAACGGCGTCGGGGCAGTTGTATGCTAGGCACTCCATGAAGTAAGACGGCAGCTCCTTGAAGGCCTGCTCCGCTGCCATGGCGTTCTCAATGCGCTTCAGGAGGCGTGCGCCCTTCTTGAAGGCGTATCCCGTGCGCTTGTTCTTGGCCTGGCCGTTCTCTAACTGCTGGGCAGGATAGTTCACAACTCTCTTGCCGTCGGTCTTGAAAATCTTGGTACCGTCGCGCACGGTACCCCCGACCATGTAGCGGCGAAAGCTAAAGCACGGCACTACGTCGGCGTCAACACGAGCTGAGCCCGAGTGTATTTTGATAGCGGTGGTGCCCGTATTATCAACCTGGTTCTTAAAGGTGGCTTTCAGTGCAGCAACAAGCTCCATCCGGAGCTTGTCCGGCGTCCAAATGCCCTGGTACACGCCCGATGGCAGATGGAGCCCCTCCTTCTCCTCTTCCCAATACAGGGCGTCGGTGCACTTCACTGCAACGTCGACGTCACTGTCCGACCGCACGTTCGTGTTATTGGCGTAAGACCCCTTGGCGAAGATCTCCAGGCTGCAGCTATTGAGAGGCGCATGCGCCGCAATTGCCTCGCGGATCATCCGCTCGGTGCGCTCTTGTTTCTCCTGCTCGGTGTCGCTGGAAGGTCCGGTCCAGCCGGCGAACTGATTTTCTAGGCTCACGGATCATCCTCGTGATGCAGTTATGGAACGAAATCCACCTTTCCAGATGCGAGAAGTGGCTGCCAAGCTTATAGGCTAACCATCCGAAAGCAGCCGTTCGCGACTGACCGATATTGGCTGAATCCGGTCGCTGGCAGCGAGGCGGCTGCCATGGACGATAGCAACTCAGGCATTGGCTGCGAGTTCACCCGCCACCACAGTGAGCATCAGCTGTGAAGCCGTTCACGCCATCCGATGTCTGACGCACCAGCAAGCCCAAGAAACAAGAAAGCCCGCCAACCACCGATGCTCATGATCGGCCGTCAGCGGGCTTCCGCCTGCATTACAGGCACGCCCCCCAAGTCAGCGGGGGCTTGTCACTACTTCGTCAAAGCACGCTCAAAGAAACTGCTCCGCCCCCACCAGCCCGACCTTGGTCAGCCCTTCGCGCTGCACCGCCGCCATCACGCCGGCGACGACGCGGTACGGCACCTTGGCGTCCGGGCGGATATGCAGTTCTGGCGGCACGCTGCTGGCGGCCGCGGACTTCAGGCGGGTATCCAGCACGCCGCTGTCGGCCAGCGCTTCGCCGTTCCAGGTGATGACGCCCGCAGCATCGATGTTGATGCGGACGATCTCAGGTACTACCAGCGGCGGCGGTGGATTGCCGGCCGGCAGGTTCAGGTTCACTGAGTGCAGCTGGATCGGGATGGTGATGATCAACATGATCAACAGCACCAGCATCACGTCGATCAGCGGCGTGGTGTTGATGTCGGCGATCACGTCCGGATCATCGCTGGTTCCGCTCGAACCTACGTTCATGCCCATGTGCGATTGCTCCGCGTGCTCAGCCGCGCGGGGGCGGCTGGGTGATGAAGCCGAGCTTCAGGATGCCGGCGCGCTGGCTGGCGACGACGACGCGGCCGACATGCTCGTAGGCCGCGCCGCCATCGCCACGGATCTGCACTTCCGGCTGCGGCTGCAGCACGGCGACTTGCTTCAACCGGTCGACCAGTTCCTCGTTGTTGCCGATGCGCTGCTCGTTCCAGTAGACAACGCCGTCCTTGTCGACCGACAGGTTGATGTTTTCCGGCTTGGTCACCCGTGGCTGGTTGACCTCCTTCGGCAGTTCCACCGGAATGGCGCGGGTGACCACCGGGATGGTGATCAGGAAGATGATCAGCAGCACCAGCATGACGTCGACGAGTGGCGTGGTATTGATGGCGGCGACGAGCTCGTCCTCGTCGTCACCCGTCTTGAAGCTGGCAGCCATGGTCGTGATCTCAGGCTGCAGCGGCGGTGGCGCTGCGCTGTTCGCGGCGGCGCTGGCTTGGCACTTCAACCGGACGCGCGGCCTGGGCGCCGAGCAGCACGGCGTGCAGTTCGGAACCGAAGTTGCGGACCTGCTCCAGCGCCGACTTGTTGCGGCGAACCAGCCAGTTGTAGCCAAGCACGGCCGGCACGGCGACCGCGAGGCCGATGGCAGTCATGATCAGCGCTTCGCCAACAGGGCCAGCGACCTTGTCGATCGACGCCTGGCCGGCAATGCCGATCGCGGTCAGCGCGTGGTAGATGCCCCAGACCGTGCCGAACAGGCCCACGAATGGCGCCGTCGAACCGACCGTGGCCAGAAACGCGAGGCCGCTCTGCAGCCGGCTTTGCACCGCATCGATCGCACGCTGGATCGACACTTGGGTCCACTCGTTGAGGTTGATATGCGCATGCAGGCCGCGATGCCGTTCGGTGGCATCGGCACCGGCGCGGGCAATGAACCGGTAGGCGCTGATCTCTTCAAGCGTTTCGATGGCTTCCGGCACTGCGCCGGCAGACCAGAAGGTTTCGGCAGCGCGACGGCCCTGGCGGTTCAGGCGGGTCTGTTCCCAGAGCTTGGTGAACAGCACATACCAGCTGCCGACCGACATGATCAGCAGGATCGCCAGGGTCGCCTTGGCAACGACGTCGCCGCCTTTCCACAAGGCATCGAGGCCATAGGGGTTGTCAACCGATTCGGTGGCAGCGGCTGCGGCCAAAGGCGCAGCCGGTGCGGCTGCGGATGCAGGGGCAACGGTAGCGTTGGCTTCAGCAGCGGTTGATGCCGGTGCGCTGGCGGCTGCGGCGTCTTGCGCCTGCAAGCTGGTCGAGGCAAGGCCGAGCAGCAGCGCGGCGACGAAAATACGGGAGGTGCTGGAGTGGAGCATGGGGGTATCTCTCTGGTGATTGGAGGGGGTTGCCGAGGGGCTGCGGCGCGAACGGCTCAGCCGAAGGTGAAGGCGAACGGCACGCGGACCCGGACATCGTGGCCCTGACCGTTGCAGCGGAACTCGGCAACCGCGCGGGTGGCCGTGCTGGTGAAGATCGAACTGGTACTGCTGATCGCGGTGACATCGCGGACGCTGCCATCGGCACCCACTGTGAACTCCACCAGCACCTTGCCGGACAGGCCCATGCGCTCGGCCTGTATCGGGTACGGCACGCGGGCGCGCACCTGGTCTGAGTTCGGGCAGGCCACGGCGGCGTTGACGATCGGCGCCGGTGCCGGCACGGCTGGTGCAGCCGGCGGTGGTTCGGGTGCTGGCTCCGGGCTGCTGGTGATGGTGGCGGTCTGCACTGGCGCTTCGACGACCACTTCGGCGGGTGGAACATAAGACGGTGGCGGCGCTGTGCGCGGCTGCACCCGTACCTGTTTCGGCGGCGGCGGTGGTGGCGGCGGCGGCAGCGGCTTGATCTCTTCGATCACGCTGACCGTCAGTGGCTGCTTCAGCACATCGACCACCTTGTGGGCAAGGCCGGTCGCCAGCGCCCAAGCGACGATCAGATGCAGGCCGACGACGGCCGCCAGGCCGGTGAGGTTCTTTCGGGGTTCGGGATACGCGGTGTAGTTCACTGGACTTCAAGCTCTGGTTCGACGGGTGTCCTGCGTGGCAGGGTCATGCCGGAAACGTGGCCGCTGGCATTTGCGTCGGAAAAGAGGGCACGGCGTGTGCCAAGTCCGGAAATGGAGCGATCATCAGCAGACAAGTCGCTGAGTGCGGATGGATTTATGGAGTTATCCATGCGCCGGCCAAGCCGTCGAAGCCGCATCGGGCTTGCTTGCTAGCCAGCAGCCTGCTGCGAGCTGCTGCTGCAATTTAAGCAGTGCAGTGCTGCTGCTGCGAATGGATTAAGCATATTCATTGCAGTCATCGGAGCTGCAGCGGAGCGAGCGCAAGCCACTGAAGGAGCAGGAAGTTATGGAACAAGCAAAGAAGCATTTGCTTGCAGTCGGCCGGGCTTAAACAAATGCGAATTACGTCCAATCCAGCGCTGCGGCCTGGTGAATAATCCACTTCGGAACAAGTCGGCGCCAGCGTTGGGAACGCAACGGAAGCGGACGGCCAGCGAGCCATTGTCAGCACAATGGACTCCGAATTCTTTCGTTATGCGCAGGCGCCGGACGTAGAGTCCGCCACCGCGAAGCCGGGTAGGGTGGTTTCATCAGGGAGAGCGGGACCATGAGCGAGTCGTACTACGCCGAGCCGAAGATTCTTCAGCTCACCGGCAGCAATGCCGAGACGGTGACCATCCGCGCCAAGGCGCTGGTCTTCGTCGATCCGGTGTCGCAGGCGATCCTGCAGCAGCTGGAACAGATCGCGCCGAGCGAAGCCCCGGTGCTGATCATCGGTGAGACCGGCACCGGCTAGGAGCTGGTGGCGCGGCATATCCATGAGCGCAGCGGTCGGCGCGGTCCGTTCGTGGCCGTGAACTGCGGCGCGATCAGCGAGCAGCTGGCCGACAGCGAACTGTTCGGTCATGAGATCGGCGCGTTCACCGGCGCCAGCCGCCGTCGCGAAGGCTGGTTCGAAGCCGCCAACGGCGGCACGCTGTTCCTCGACGAGATCGGCGATCTGCCGCTGGCGCTGCAGGTGAAGCTGTTGCGCGTGCTGCAGGAGCGCGAAGTGGTGCGGCTGGGCTCGCGCAAGTCCACGCCAGTGGATATCCGCCTGGTTGCCGCCACCAATGTCGATCTCGGCGATGCCGTGGCCGCCGGGCATTTCCGGCTCGATCTGTTCTACCGCTTGAACATCGCCCAGGTGCGCCTGCCGCCGCTGCGCGAGCGGCCTGGCGACATCCTGCCGCTGGCCACGCACTTCCTGAATGTCTACAGCCAGCGCCTGAAGACGCGCCGGCCGGAGTTCACCGATGCCACGCGGCGGGCGCTGGAAAGCTATGTCTGGCCCGGCAACATCCGCGAAGTGGAGAACGTCATCCACTTCGCGCTGCTGGTGGCCGACAAGGGCGAGATCCGCCCCGAACACCTGAAGCTGAACAGCGTGGCCGCCAGTTCGCCGCATGGCCAGCCATCGGCGCGGCTGTCGCCACGCGAGCAGATCGCCGAGGCGACGCGGGCACTGCTGGCCGACGGCGGCGACAACCTGTTCAACGAACTGGAGCGGATCATCGTCGACGAAGCCTTCCGCCACAGCCGCTACAACCAGGTGCGCTCGGCGCAGGCGCTGGGGATTTCACGCAACGTCATGCGCACCCTGCTGAAGAAGCACGGCCACCTTGGCGACAAGCTCGACGACGACAGCTTCGACAGCGCCGAAGCGGCCTGATGCCGCACCGGCCCGCATGGCGTCCACAGACTCAGACAACCCGCAGGAGAGACACACGATGACTCGCAAGACCCGGCCACTGACCTGGCTGCTCGCCGCCGCACTGGTGGCCCCCGCGCTGGCTGGCGCGCAGCAGCCGGTTGCCGCCGCTGCTGGCAGCGCCGCGCAGGCGGAGCAGGCCTGGAAGCACAAGGTGCAGCGGCTCGACCGCAGCCAGCTTGACGCCTTGCTGGCGCGGCCTGATCAGCTGCTGCTGATCGATGTGCGCCGTCCGGACGAACTGGCAAGCAAGGGCCGCTTCCCGGTGTACCTGAACATCCAGGCCGACGAGCTGGCGAACAGCCTGAAGTTCATTCCGAAGGATCGTGCGCTGGTCACCGTGTCGAACCATGCCGGCCGCGCCGGCGTCGCGGGTGACCTGCTGGCTGCCAAGGGGTTCAAGGTGGCCGGTGCGATTGGTGTTGCCAACTATCTTGAACAGGGCGGGCGCTGGGCGCTGGCGGCAACGGCCGAGCCGGCTGGCGTGGCCAAGCCCTGAGCAGCCGCTGCTGAACCCGCCCGGTGTCGTCGCGGTGATCGTGACGACGCCGGGCGGTGCTACCGTTTGCCGGTTTCGCCCTTTCGACGAGCACGGCCATGACGGTTCCGCACCCCTATTCCATCGGTATCCCCGGCACGCCCTGGGCGGCGCCGGAAGTCGCGCTCTGGTGCGCGCGGCAGCAGATCCAGCGTTGTTATCGCGACGATGTGCTGCCGGTGATCGAACGCCTGCGCAGCCGCTTCGAGGTCATCGAGTACGGCCGGCTTGATCACGACCCGGCGCGCTATCCGCTGCTGGCGCTGCGCAGCCGCAACTGGCACGACCCGCTGCCGACGGTGCTGGTCACCGGTGGCGTGCATGGCTACGAAACCAGTGGCGTGCACGGCGCGCTGCGCTTTGCCGAGCAGCAGGCACAGGTCTATGCCGGCCGCATCAATCTGCTGATCGCGCCCTGCGTCAGCCCCTGGGCCTACGAAACGATCCAGCGCTGGAACATCCACGCCGTCGATCCGAACCGTTCGTTCCGCGATGGCGGTACTGCGCAGGAAGCGCTTGCGCTGATGGCGCTGGTGGCGCCGATCCGCGACCACGTGCAGCTGCATGTCGATCTGCACGAAACCACCGACACCGACGAATCCGAATTCGGCCCGGCGCGCGCTGCCCGCGACGGCAAGCCATACACGCCGGGCGTGATTCCGGACGGCTTCTATCTGGTTGATGACAGCGAGCAGCCGACGCCTGCGTTCCAGCAGGCGGTGATCGAGGCAGTGGCGAAAGTCACCCACATCGCCCCGGCCGATGCCGATGGCCAGATCATCGGCTCGCCGGTGGTGTCGCCCGGCGTGATCCGCTATCCGCTGCGCGCGCTCGGCCTGTGCGCTGGTATCACCGCTGCGCGCTACCGCACCACGACCGAGGTCTATCCGGACAGCCCGAGTGCAACACCGGAGCAGTGCATCGCTGCGCAGGTCGCGGCGGTCTGCGCGGCGATCGATTACCTGCTGGACGCTTCGCACTGAGCAACGCCGGAGCCGGGCGATGAGCGCCGTGATCGCCGTGCGCGAGCTGTGCGAGTTCGCTGCCAAGCGCGGTGACCTCGATCGCCGCTTCACGCCAGCGCCGAGTGCCGCGCAGGGCATGGCCGGCCATGTCCGCGTTGCCGGGCGGCGTGCCGGCGACTACGAGCGCGAGATCACGCTGAGCGGCGCAATCGGCGGCCTGCAGATTCGCGGTCGTGCCGATGGCTACGACCCGCAGCTGCACCGGCTGGAGGAGATCAAGACCCATCGCGGCGATGTCGCGCGGATTCCCGACAACCACCGTCATCTGCATTGGGCGCAGCTGAAGGTCTACGGCGCGCTGTTTTGTGCTGCGCGCGACTGCGAAGCGATCGACCTTGCGCTGGTCTACTTCAACGTCGACGACGAAGCCGAAATCGTGCTCGACGCATCGGCAACAAAGACCGAGCTGTTGGCCTGGGTCGAAGCGCTAGCCGCCGACTACCTGGCCTGGGCCGCGCAGGAAGCCGCGCACCGGGCGCGCCGCAATGCTGCGATCGACGCGCTTCGCTTCCCGCATGCCGCGTTCAATGCCGGCCAGCGCGGGCTGGCCAATGCGGTGTTCCGCGCCGCCCGCCACGGCACGGCGCTGATGGCGCAGGCGCCGACCGGCATCGGCAAGACCGTCGGCACGCTGTTCCCGGCGCTGAAAGCGATGGCTCATGCGCCGATCGACAAACTCTACTTCCTCACGGCGAAATCGCCTGGACGGCAGGTCGCGCTCGATGCGCTGGCGCTGATCCGGCCGGCCGATGGCGAACCGGCGCTGCGGGTGCTGGAACTGCTGTCGCGCGACAAGAGCTGCGTGAACCCGGACAAGCGCTGCAACGGCGAATCCTGCCCGCTGGCGAAAGGCTTCTACGACCGCTTGCCGGCCGCCCGTACAGCGGCCGTCGAGGTATCGCCGCTGACCCAGGACAGCTTGCGCAACGTCGCCGCCCGGCACTCGGTCTGCCCGTATTACCTCGGCCAGGAAATGGTGCGCTGGGCCGATGTCGTGGTCGGCGACTACAACTACTTTTTCGATGGCAGCGCGATCCTGTCGGCGCTGCAGATGCTCAACGAATGGCAGGTGACGGTGCTCGTCGACGAGGCTCACAACCTGGTCGATCGCGCGCGCGACATGTATTCGCTGACCTTGGACGAAGAGGCACTACGCGCCGCGATCCGCGTCGCACCCGGCAGCCTGAAACCTTCACTGCGGCGCGTCGGCAAGGCGCTGTCCGATCTCGCCAACGGCGAAGCCTTTGTTGGTGATGCGCGTTACGCGGTGCTCGATGGCGTGCCGGATGGGCTGGGTAGTGCGCTGTCCGAATTCATCGGCAATGCCAGCCGGCTGCTGGCCGAATCGCGCGACGAGTTCGCGGCCGAGCTGCAGCAGTTCTATTTCGACGCGATCGGTTACACGCGGCTGGCCGAAGTGTTCGGCAGCCATTCGATGATCGACGTGACGCTGGACGAGCCGGACACGACGCGCCTTTCGATCCGCAACATCGTGCCGGCGCCGTTTCTGAAGCCGCGCTTCGAAGCCGCGCACGGCGCGGTGATTTTTTCGGCGACCTTGAACCCGCCGGCCTACTACCGCGACCTGCTCGGCCTGCCGGAAGCGGCACCGTGGCTCGATGTGCCGTCGCCGTTCGCAGCGGAGCAATTGAGCGTGCGCATCGCTCGCCATGTCTCGACCCGCTTCGATCGCCGCGAGGCGTCGCTGGCGCCGATCGTCGAACTGATCGCCGCGCAGTACGCCGAGCAGCCGGGCAACTATCTGGCGTTCTTTTCCAGCTTCGACTATCTGGAACGGACGCTGGCCAGCCTGCGCGCGGCGCATTCGGAACTGCCGGTCTGGGCACAGGCGCGACGGATGGACGAGCCTGCCCGTCAGGCCTTCCTCGACCGCTTTGCCGCCACCGGTCGCGGCATCGGTTTCGCCGTGCTCGGCGGCGTGTTTTCCGAAGGCATCGACTTGCCGGGCCAGCGGCTGATCGGTGCCTTCGTGGTCACGCTCGGGATCCCGCAAGTCAATCCGGTGAACGAGCAGATGCAGACGCGGATGGAAGCGCTGTTCGGCGCCGGGTATGCGTACACCTATCTGTATCCGGGGCTGCGCAAGGTCGTGCAGGCCGCTGGCCGCGTGATCCGCCATCGCGATGATCGCGGCACGGTCTGGCTGATCGATCCGCGCTACGCCCGGCCGGATGTGCAGGCGCTGCTGCCATCGTGGTGGATGCTGCAGCCGTAGCGGCTGCTGGCCGACTTACAGCACCAGACGGCTTTCGAAGTGCCGGTGCGCGCCAGTCACCGGGTCGACGAACGACAGGCTGCGCGCCAGCAGTTTCAGTGGCCGGCTGTAGTCATCGAGCCGGTCATCGCACAGCGTCGGGTACCAGAGATCATTGACGATCGGCATGCCGAGTGCCGCCATGTGCACGCGTAGCTGGTGCTTGCGACCGGTGTGCGGATGCAGGCGGTAGCGGCTGATCGCGCCGAGCGTCTCGATCAGCTCGATCCGCGTTTCGGTGTTCGCGACACCGTCGGCCTCGGTCATCCGGAAGAACGGCGTGCTTTCGACCATCCGGCTGCGATGGATGATCGGGAAGGCCCGTTCGGCCAGCGTCGGCGCCAGCGCTTCGTAGGTCTTGTCGATGCGGCGGCCGGCGAACAGCGCGCTGTAGGCGCCGCGAGTCTCGGCATTGACCGAGAACAGCACCAGCCCGGCGGTGGCGCGATCGAGCCGATGCAGCGGAATCAGGTCGTCGAGCCCGGTCTGCTGCTTCAGCCGCACCAGCAGCGTTTCGCGCAGGAAGCGGCCGGATGGAATCGTCGGCAGGAAGTGCGGCTTGTCGGCGACCAGCAGATGCGCATCGCGATGCAGGATCGTGGCCTCGAACGGAATCGGGGCTTCGACGGACAGGTCGCGGTAGTAGTGGATCAGCCGGCCGGGGCGGTATGGCGATGCCGGATCAAGGCGCTGGCCATCGGCATCGTGTACGCGGCCGTCGTGCATGCGCGCGGCCCAGATCGCGCGCGGCACTTCGGCAAAGCGCCGGCACAGGAAGTCGAGCAGCAGCGGCCAGTCGCCCGGCGGCAGGCGCACGCTGCTGGCGCCGATGCCATCGACGGTCGGCGGGCGGACGCTGTTTTCGGGAGCCCTGTTCATCGCCGCGATTGTGAGCGTTTCCTGCTGCGGCGATCACCGATCGGCCCGATAATACGGATCCATACCGTTTCCTGTCGCAAGCCCGCCGCCATGATTCGCAAGTCGTCCGTCGTTGCTGCCGTCGCGCTGGCTGCTGTTGCGTTCGCGGTGCTGCATGAGTCGCCTGCTGCGAAGCTTGCGCGCCTGCAGTCGCGCTACGGCGCAGTCGCTGCCGAACTCGGCGCGGCCTGTCCGTATGCGGCGCCCGAAGACCGGCTTGCGTTCGATCGCTGCCGCAAGTCGCTGTTTGGCGAATCCCGGCTGCGCGCCGAGCTGCCGGAGCGGATGCTTTGGGGCCGCGCCCGCGGCAAGCCGCTGAAGGACACGCCGCTGACCGAGTTCGCACCGGATGTCTACGCCGGCCTGTACGCGCCGCTGTTCATGTTCGAAGGCCGCGCCGAAGTGAGCTATGACGAAGGCGAACGGCTCTACAAGGCGACGCTGCCGGTGCGCTTCCGCAACCGGCTGGCGCCCGGTCTGTTCCCGTATCCGTTCTGGCACGACAAGACCAAATGGGGCGCTTACCAGTCGGCGACGGCGCTGGTGTTCTATCTCCGCCCCGGCGATGGCCGGATCAAGGCTGCGCAGTTCCAGCCCGGCGTGGTCGATGCCGCGCTGGCAGCACAGGTCGACAGCGATGTCGCCGCATTCGACGGCCAGTGGCTGTGGACCGATGCCGAAGGCCGTACCCAGCCGCAGGTGACGCTGTTCGATGGCTTGTACGACGCGGCCAATCCGCATCTGCAGCAGATCGACAGCCGCTACCGCGAACTGGCGCTGGAACTGCGCGAAGGCGAGTGCAACGACTGCCACGTGCCGCGCAACCCGAAGAAGATCGAACGCCTGGTGCTGCTGCAGACGCCGGCCCATGCCGCCGGCGAGATCAAGCGGATCCTGCGTTCGGTGCGCAGCGGCGAAATGCCCGAAGACGAGAACGGCCACGAAAAGCCGCTGCCGCCAGCGGTCAAGGCCCGTCTGCTGGCCAAGGCCGAGGCCTTCGATGCGGTGCTGAGCGAGGCGCGGGCCTGGGAAGCGAACAAGGCCGCCACGCGGCGCTGACGGCGGCGCGGCGGGCGGGATCCGGTCCGGCGTCCGCTGGCATCGGTGTTTGCGGGAAATCGCCTGTGTCGTCGTTCGGTCGCGATCGCGATTTCGGCCGCCAACCCGTGCTGTTTTCCCTTCCATCCGCCGCAGTACGGAGGCGTGCCGATTGCAGCGCAGCATTCGCTGCGCGAAGAAATATCAAACGGGTTCAGAGACTTGACTGCAGGGCGACAAGTCAACGCGTTGACAGCCGGGCGGGGCTATGAGTTCATACAAAACAGTCCGGACCGTATGTAACTAAGGTTACCGCGTCGGTGCTGAACGAACCCCAACAACATGGCCGCTGCCCGGCCGGAGCCCGCGATGATCCCTCGTACCCTGTATTCCGCCGAACACGACGATTTCCGCAAGAGCGTTGCCCGCTTCTATCAGGACGAGATCGTTCCGCATCGCGAAGAGTGGGACAAGCAGCAGCACGTTGACCGCAAGATCTGGAACCGCGCCGGTGAACTGGGCTTCCTGTGCACGGCGATTCCGGAAGAGTTCGGCGGCGCCGGCGGCGATCGCCTGTACAGCGTGATCCTGATGGAAGAGCAGTCGTACGCCGGCGATTCCGGCACCGGCTTTTCGCTGCATTCGGACATCGTGGCCCACTACATCAACAACTTCGGCACCAAGGAGCAGAAGCTCGAGTGGCTGCCGAAGATGGCCTCCGGCGAAGTGGTCACCGCGATCGCGATGACCGAGCCGGGCACCGGTTCCGACCTGCAGGGCGTGAAGACCACCGCCGTGGCCGACGGTGACGACTACATCATCAACGGCTCGAAGATCTTCATCACCAACGGTTACCTCTCCGACATGGCGATCGTCGTCGCCAAGACCGGCAACACCGGCGAAGGCGCGAAGGACATCTCGCTGATCATGGTCGAAGCGACCCGCGAGGGCTTCACCAAGGGCCGGCCGCTGAACAAGATCGGCATGAAGGCGCAGGACACCTGCGAGCTGTTCTTCAAGGACGTGCGCGTGCCGAAAAAGAACCTGCTTGGCCGCGAAGGCATGGGCTTCGTGATGCTGATGCAGGAACTGGCCTGGGAACGCCTGATGATCGCGATCACCTCGATCGCCGGTGCCGAAGCCGCGCTGAAGCACACGCTGGAATACACCCGCAACCGCAAGGTGTTCGGCAAGACCGTCGCCAGCTTCCAGAACACCCGCTTCAAGCTCGCCGAAATGAAGGCCGAGCTGGCGATCGGCCGCGTCTACATCGACCGCTGCATCGAGCTGGTGCTGAACAAGAAGCTCGGCGTCGACGATGCCGCGACGGCCAAGTACTGGGCGTCCGACCTGATGGGCAAGGTGATCGACGAGTGCCTGCAGCTGCACGGCGGCTACGGCTACATGCTGGAGTACCCGATCGCCCGCGCCTGGATCGATGCCCGCGCGCAGCGCATCTACGGCGGCACCAACGAAATCATGAAGGAACTGATCGCCCGCACGCTGTAAACGCAGGACCTTGCAACATGCGTGAATCGACGCGCTGGTGGGAGCAGCTCCCGCACGACTACTACCAGCGCGTCGACGAGACCGAGATCGACGCCGAGCACCGATTCAAGGTGCGCGGCTCGGCCGGTCTCGACCGCCTGCTGCGCACCGGCCTTGGCACGCTGGTGTCGGCGGCGATGGCTCCGCGCCTGAGCCGGCGCAGGGGCGTCAATCGCGAGCGTGAAGCGCTGCGCTGGTATCAGGACTGCGCCGATCGCGCCGCACTGGACGAGGTGTTCGTCGCACCGCCGGCGCAGGTGCCGATCGATGAACGTCCGGCCGGTCTGCTGGACTGGAAACCGGCCGGCATCCCGGTTCGGCACTGGGCTTTCGATTCGCCGTTCCAGACCTTGAATCCGGCGCTGCGGCAGTCGTACGCAGCGGCGGGCCGCAATCGCCGAGCGCATGCGCTGCATCTGCATCATCCGGGTGGGCCGCGCAAGACGCTGATCTGGCTGCACGGTTACACGCTCGACAGCTACCGCATCAACGGCATCGGCTTTGCGTTGCCGTGGCTGTGGAAGAAGGGCTACGACATCCTGATGGTGACCCTGCCGTTCCACGGAGCGCGTGCGGAAGCCTGGCATCCGTTCAGCGGCTACGGCTTTTTCGCGGGCGGCATGGCGCATTCCAATGAAGCGATGCTGCATGCCGTGCACGACATCCGGATCTTCGTCGATCACCTGCTCGATGCCGGCGCGCCGGCAGTCGGCATTTCCGGCCTGAGTCTCGGTGGCTATCTGAGTGCGGCGATGGCGTCGGTGGATGCAAGGCTCAAGTTCGCGATTCCCAATTCGCCGCTGGTGGTGCCGATCGACATGGCGCTGCAGTGGCAGCCGCTGGGCCCGCTGATGCGCTTCCTGCAATGGCGCGATGGCTTCGGCATCGGCGAGATGCGCCACGGCATGGCGCTGCACAGCCCGCTGAGCTGGCAGCCCCGCATCGATCCGGAGCGGCTGCTGATCATCGGCGGTGCCGGCGATCGCTTCACGGCGCCAAGCATGGTCAATCTGCTGCACCGGCACTGGGCCGGTTCCCACTTGCACTGGTTTCCGGGCAATCATGTGCTGCATCTGCAACAGGGCCAGTACCTGCGGCTGATGAAGCGTTTCATGGACCGGGCCACTGCTGACAATGTCTGATTTGCCGATTGACGAACTGCCGGACGCGCCGCGTCGCGGCGTGCTGCAACTGAATGGCCGCATTGCCGACACCGTCGCCAACGGCTTCGACTGGCTGTTCCGTCGCGAACGGCTGATCCAATCCGGCCGTACCCACTTCAAGCTGGTGCTCGACGGCGAACTGATGTCGGTGCGCCGTTACGACGCCCCGGTCGAGGCCTTCATCGACCTGCCCGATGGCGGCCGGCTGCCGGTGAACCGCCAGCCGTACGCGGTGCCGCTGGTGCTGGTGCCGCCGCTTGGCGTCACCGCCGACACGTTTGATCTGATGCCGTCGCGTTCGCTGGCCCGCTACATGGCGGCGCGCGGCTTTCGCACCTACCTGATCGACTGGGGACGGCCGACGGCCGCGCATGCCGGCCTGGGTCTGGCCGACTACGTCGACCGCATGATGAGCGAGGCATTGACGGCGATTCGCCGCGACAGCGGCTCGCAGGAGCTGAGCCTGTTCGGCTGGTGCATGGGCGGCCTGCTGAGCCTGATGCACGCCGGTCTGACGCTGGATCGCCAGATCCGCAACCTGGTCACCGTGGCCAGCCCGATCGACCTGCGAGGTGGCGGTGTCGTCGCCGGGCTCGCCGGCGCGCTCGATGCGCCGGCGCGGCTGGTCCGCAAGTACAGCGATTTCCGGCTGATGGGCGTTGATCCGCAGAAGCTGACGATTCCCGGCTGGCTGCTGGCGCTCGGCTTCAAGATGACCAATCCGATCGCCAGCATCACCACCTACTGGGATCTGATGACCCAGCTCTGGGATCGCGAATTCGTCGAGAAGCATTCGACGACCTCGAATTACCTGAACCGGATGCTGATCTATCCGGGTGGCGTGGTCCGCGACATGCTGCTCAGGATGGCGATCGACAACGAGTTGGCGACCGGCCGCATCCAGATCGATACGCGGATCGCCGAGGTCGGCAAGATCAAGGCCTCGGCACTGGTGTTCGCCGGCGACCGCGACACCATCGTCGCGCCGCGCATCGCGCGGCGGATCGTCGATCTGCTGCCGACCCAGGACAAGGCCTGGCGGCTGGCGCCGGGTGGCCACATGGGCGTGGTGCTCGGCAGCACGGCGGCCCGCGAAGTCTGGGGCCCCGCCGCAGACTGGCTGGCCGAGCGTTCGCAGCCGAAGCCGGCGCGCAAGCGGGCCGCGCGGAAGCCGGCGTCAGCGGCCTAGTTCGACGGCGGGTGCCGAGGCCGCCAGCAAGGCGCTGATCGCTTCGATACTGGTCAGCGCCCGCACGGCGACAAACAGCGCCGCCGCTTCCGGGTAGCTGCGCGCGAGCCAGACCAGCCACTGCTTCAGCAGCCCCGGCGCGTAGCGCGGCGTGGCCACGCCGGCGCAGACAATGTCCCAGTAGCGCGCGAGGATCGGCTGCATCTCGGCCCAGCCCATCGGCGTCACTTCGCGGCCATCGCGGAGGGCGGCAATCTGCCGCGCCAGATCGGGGCGGGCGATCATGCCGCGGCCCAGCATCACGTCGTCGACGCCGCTGAGCGAACGGCAGCGCTGCCAGTCCTCGACACTCCAGACCTCGCCGTTTGCGAATACCGGCACCTTGACGGCATCGCGGATGCCGCCGATCCGCTCCCAGTAGGCCGGCGGCTTGTAGCCGTCGACCTTGGTGCGGGCGTGGACGACGATCGACGCCGCGCCGCCATCGGCCAGCGCCTGGGCGCAGGTTTCGGCGTCGTCGGCATGGTCGAAGCCAAGGCGCATCTTGGCGGTCACCGGGATATCGGCCGGCAGCGCGCGGCGCACGGCGGACACGATCGCGTGCAGCAGATCCGGCTCCTTCAGCAGCACCGCGCCACCGCGCGACTTGTTGACGGTCTTCGCCGGGCAGCCGAAGTTCAGATCGATCACCGGCGCGCCGAGTGTCGCGGCGAATGCGGCGTTGTCGGCGACACAGGCCGGATCGGAGCCGAGCAGCTGGACGCGCATCGGCGTGCCGGACGGCGTGCGCGATCCGCGTTGCAGTTCCGGCGCCAGCTTCAGGAAGCAGTGCGCCGGCAACAGCGTGTGGTTGATGCGAACGAATTCGGACACGCACCAGTCGATGCCGCCGACCTCGGTCAGCAAGGTGCGCAGGGTTTCGTCGATGAGACCTTCCATCGGCGCAAGCGCGAGTTGCATCGGAAGCCTTCAGGGGTGCGGACAGGCGCGGATGATAGCGGTCACCCTCCCTTTCGGGAGGGCTTCCTCCGGCTTCCCCAAGCCCTGGATTCTGGTGCTGCGGTACCGCGCCCGTTTTTTAGTGGAGGCGAGCTGCGGTCGGTGCGATGCGACTTTCGAGTGCTGCCAGCAGCGATGGCACCAGTTCGGTCAGCTGCCGCGGGTCATTCGCCGCCACGCGATGCGTTTCACTGAGCAGCTCGGCGTTCGCGCGGAATGCCGCGATGCTGATCACGCGGCCGTCGACCGCCGGCGCCAGCCAGGCCTGCAGCTGCACGCTGGCGTCGACACGGGAGAGGCCGGAGTAGAGCTTGCGCATGGATGGAGGCACGAGGCTGACGAACGGTGCACAAAGCATAGTTCGACGGTTTGCGACGTCACCGGGTCAAGACTGCCTATGGTCCCCGCCGACGGCGCGGACGCAGAACGCGCAGATCGAGTCGATCAGCGCCTCGCGGTCCTTGACCACCTCGCGTGCCGGACCGATCGGGCCGACCAGCGCCTCGGTGTAGGCGCCGACAATGCAGGCGGCGCTGGCGTCGAGGTTCTGGGTCTTGAGCTCGCCGCTGGCAATGCCTTCGGCGAGGATACGGCGGAACACATCGGCGAAGCGCTTGCGCTCGCGGATTCGCGCGATGTCGACCTCCGGATCAGCCGGTTCGGCAATGAACGCGTAGGCGAGATTCGGCCCGTTCAGGGCGCGCCGCACGAAGGATTCGACCGCGGCATCGAGCCGCTCGGTCGCCGTGCCGGGGCCGGCGCTGATGGCATCGAGAATCTCGATTTCGAGCGTCACCGCTTCGGCCAATACCTCGACGAACAGATCGGTCTTGGCCTTGAAATAACGGTAGATCACACCAGTCGACATGCCGGCTTCGGTCGCCACGGCGCTGATCTGCGCTTCGCGCAGACCGCCACGGGCGATCAATGCGCGGGTCGCGTCGAGGATGCGCGCCCGGTTGCTGGCGAGGCGTTCCTCCATCAGCGCTGAACGTCGGTAGGCCATGCGGATCGACTAGAAGTGATTGCGGATTCAATGAATGAATCCTACTTCATTCCTTGTGCTAGAGTCCGTCGCACATCGCCGTCCGGACTTGCCATGCCCGTCATCGAATCGAAGATCGATACCTCCAGCCCGCAGTTCCGGCAGCAGCGCGAGGACATGCTCGCGAAGATCGCCGAGTTCCGTGCCATCGAGCAGAAAGGTCGCGACGAGGAAGAAAGCAAGCGCGCCCGCTATCACCAGCGCAAGCAGTTGCTGCCGCGCGAACGCGTGCATCTGCTGCTCGATCGCGGCAGCCCGTGGCTGGAGCTGTCGACCCTGTGCGGCTACAAGATGCACGACGACACCGATGGCGCGCAGGCCGGCGGCAACCTGATTGCCGGCATCGGCTATATCGCCGGCACGCGCTGCCTGATCATGGCGTCGAACTCGGCGATCAAGGGCGGCACGATGACCGCGTTCGGCGTGCAGAAGACGCACCGGCTGCAGGAAATCGCGCTGAACCAGAAGCTGCCGGTGGTCTCTTTGATCGAGTCCGGTGGCGCCAACCTGCTGTACCAGGCCGAGATCTTCATTCCCGCCGGTCGCCAGTTCGCCAACCAGGCGCGGCTGTCGGCAGCCGGCATTCCGCAAGTCACCGTCGTGCACGGCTCATCGACGGCCGGCGGCGCCTACATGCCGGGGCTGTCCGATTACGTGGTGATGGTGCGCAAGAACGCCAAGGTGTTTCTGGCCGGGCCACCGCTGCTGAAGGCGGCGACCGGCGAGATCGCCGTCGACGAGGACCTCGGCGGTGCCGAGATGCACACCCAGGTCGCCGGCACTGGCGAGTTCCTGGCCGAGAACGATGCCGATGGCATCCGCATTGCCCGCGACATCGTCCGCAATCTCGACTGGAACCGGCAGCGGCCGAAGCTTGCACTGCGCGAAGTCCGCGCCCCGCTGTACGACATCGACGAGCTGTGCGGTGTGGTACCGCCGGATTACCGCAAACCCTACGACTGCCGCGAAGTGATCGCCCGGCTGGTCGATGGTTCGGAATTTCTGGAGTTCAAGAACGAGTACGACCAGGCCACGATCTGTGGCCGCGCCGTGGTGCACGGGCATCAGGTCGGCATCGTCGGCAACAACGGGCCGATCACCACGCGCGGCGCCACCAAGGCCGGCCAGTTCATCCAGCTGTGCGGGCAGTCGGACATTCCGATCCTGTACCTGATGAACACCACCGGCTTCATGGTCGGCGCGGAAAGCGAGCAGGGCGGCATCGTCAAGCATGGCTCGAAGATGCTGCAGGCGGTCGCCAACGTGTCGGTGCCGCAGATCACGGTCGTCATCGGCGGAGCCTTCGGCGCCGGCAACTACGGCATGTGCGGCCGCGGCCTGAGCCCGGAGTTCATCTTCGCCTGGCCGAATTCGCGCACCGCGGTGATGGGTGGCGAACAGGCGGCCAAGGTGATGAGCATCGTCACCCGCGAAAAGTGGATCAAGGAAGGCCGCACGATCGGCGACGCCGAGGAAGCGAAGCTCGCTGCACTCGAAGCCAGGATCGTCAGCCAGTTCGAGGCCGAATCCACTGCATTCGCCGCCAGCGCCCGGCTGTTCGACGACGGCCTGATCGACCCGCGCGACTCCCGGCGCGTGCTCGGCCTGACCTTGTCGATATGCGCCGAGGCCCGCGCGCGTCCAGTCGTCGCCAACAGCTTCGGCATCGCGCGCTTCTGAGCGCTGCGCTGCCACCGCGTTTTTCGTTCTTTCCTTCACGAGTGCCGCCATGTACACGACCCACGAACACCGCTCGCTTTATGACACCACCCGGAAGTTCGTCGAAAGCGAACTGAATCCGCACGTCAAGGAATGGGAGGAAGCCGGCATCTGGCCGGCGCGCGAGATCCTCAAGAAGATGGGTGATCTCGGCCTGCTCGGCATCGCCAAGCCGGAAGAGGTCGGCGGGCTCGGGCTCGACTACAGCTATCAGGTGGCGTTTGCCGAAGCACTTGGTCACTGCGACTGCGGCGGCCTGCCGATGGCGATCGGCGTGCAGACCGACATGGCCACACCGGCACTGGCGCGCTTCGGCAACGACTACCTGAAGCAGAACTACCTGAAGCCGGCGGTGGCCGGTGACCTGGTCGCCGCGATCGGCGTCAGCGAAGCCGGTGCCGGTTCCGACGTCGCCGGCATCAAGACCGTGGCCCGTCGCATTGGCGACGAGTACGTGATCTCGGGTTCGAAGATGTGGATCACCAACGGCACGCAGGCCGACTGGGTCTGCCTGCTGGTCAATACCGGCGATGCCAACGTCAACCAGCACGCGTCGAAGTCGCTGATCGTCGTGCCGCTCGATGCCAAGGGTGTTGATCGCAAGACCAAGCTCGACAAGCTCGGCCAGCGCTCCAGCGACACCGCGCTGATCTTTCTCGATGAAGTGCGCGTGCCGGTGCGCCACCTGATCGGCGAGGAAGGCCGCGGCTTCGTCTACCAGATGCAGCAGTTCCAGGAAGAGCGGATCTTCCTGGCCGCCAGCATTCTCACGGCGATGGAAAAGGTCATCAGCGACACCGCCGAGTACACCCGCAACCGCAAGGCGTTTGGCGGCGCGCTGATCGACAACCAGGTGATCGCCTACCGGCTGGCCGAGCTGACCACTGAAGTCGAAGCACTGCGCGCACTGACCTACCGCGCCACCACCGAACACGTCGCCGGCCGCGACGCGACGATGCTGGCCTCGATGGCCAAGCTGAAGAGCGGCCGCCTGGCGCGCGAAGTCACCGACAGCTGCCTGCAGTACTGGGGCGGGCAGGGCTACATGTGGGATTCGTCGGTCGCCCAGTTCTACCGCGACCTGCGCCTGCATTCGATCGGCGGCGGTGCCGACGAGATCATGCTGCGCATCCTCGCCAAGGGGCTGGGCTACGGCGGCAAGCGCAAGGCCTGAAGCGAGTCGCCCGAGATCTGCCGACCCACGATGCACGGAGTGCCGATGAACACGCTGAATCCCGTGATCCCGATGCTGCTGCTGGCCGCCGCGATGGCAGCCGGCTGTGGCCGCGACAAGTCCGCCGAACCGTCTGCTGCCCCGTCCGCTGATGCGGCCGGCAGCAAGGCTACGGACGACAAGCCGTTTTCGAAGCTGCAGACCGAAACCGTGCCGCCGCCGCCGGTCGAGGCCGCGAAGGAATACCAGCGCGTCGTCTACCGCTGCGGCAATGGCAAGGAACTGGTGCTGAAGCTGTTCGACGACCAGCGCGCCCGCGTCGAGATCGATCACGAAACCCATGTGCTGCGGCCGGTGACGACCGACAACGGCACGCTGTTTCTCGGCGACTTCGTCAATGTTCGCGTCATCGGCGAGAAGGCCACCGCCTCACGCAACGGCATCGTGCTGATGTCGAACTGCCAGGTGCAGACCGCACCGTGACTGCCGCGCAGCCCGCCGATGCTGGCGATGGCCTGACCACGGCGCGCCTGCGCCTGCGGCGCTATACGGCGGCTGATCTGCCGGCGCTGATTGCGCTGAACGCCGATCCGGACGTGATGCGCTGGCTCGGCGGGCCGGCTTCAGCCGACGACAGCGCCGCGATGCTGCAGACGCGCATCCTCGATTACTACGACCAGCATCCGGGGCTCGGCGTATGGGCCACGATCGAGCGGGCCAGCGGGGCCCATGTCGGCTTCCACCTGCTGAACCACGTGCAGGGCGAGTCGCTGATCCAGGTCGGCTACCGCCTGCATCGTCGCTACTGGGGGCTTGGCTATGCCACCGAGATGAGTCGCGCGCTGCTGCATTACGGCTACACGCAGCGGGGTCTGCCGCTGCTGATGGCCAACACGCACATCGACAACCGCGCCTCGCAGCACGTGCTGCTGAAGTGCGGCCTGCAGCGATGCGGCGAACGCCACTTCCCGCATCCCGCCTATGCGTCCTTCGGGCCGCTGGCCTATTTCGAGCGCAGCGCGGCCGACTGGCTGGCCGAGCAGCGGCTGCATCTGACGCAATCGGGAGTTCCGACGTGAGCAAGCGTTACAGCAAGGTTCTGGTTGCCAACCGTGGCGAGATCGCGGTCCGCGTGCTGCGCGGCGCACGCGCGCAGGGTTATCGCACGGTCGCCGTCTACAGCGATGCCGATGCCGGCGCGCTGCATGTGCGCACGGCCGACGAAGCCGTGCGCATCGGACCGGCCGCGGCCAAGGACAGCTACCTGTCGATCGACGCGATTCTCGCGGCTGCCAGGACCAGCGGCGCCGATGCCATCCATCCGGGCTATGGCTTCCTGTCCGAGCGCGCCGACTTCGCGCAGGCCGTGCAGGACGCCGGTCTGGTGTTCATCGGTCCGGACCCGGCGTCGATCGCCGCGATGGGCAACAAGAGCGCCTCGAAGCGGCTGATGCTGGCGGCCGGCGTGCCCTGCGTGCCGGGCTACCAGGGCGATGACCAGTCCGATGCCACGCTGATCGCCGAAGCGAAGAAGGCTGGCCTGCCGGTGATGGTCAAGGCGGCGGCGGGCGGCGGCGGGCGAGGCATGCGGCTGGTTCATGATGAAGCCGAACTGGCTGCGGCGATCGCTTCGGCGCGCTCGGAAGCCGCCAATGCCTTCGGCAGCGGCCAGCTGCTGATCGAAAAGGCGGTGGTCGATGCCCGCCATGTCGAAATCCAGGTGTTCGGCGATCGCCATGGCACCGTCGTGCATCTCGGCGAGCGCGACTGCTCGATCCAGCGCCGCAACCAGAAGGTCGTCGAGGAAGCGCCGAGCCCGGCCGTCGATGCCGCGCTGCGCCAGCGCATGGGTGCTGCAGCGGTCGCGGCAGCGAAGGCCGTGAATTACGTTGGCGCCGGCACGGTCGAGTTCCTGCTGGCGAAGGACGGCGCGTTCTACTTTCTGGAAATGAACACGCGGCTGCAGGTCGAGCATCCGGTGACCGAACTGGTCTACGGCGTCGATCTGGTGGCCTGGCAGCTGCGCATCGCGCAAGGCGAGCCGCTGCCGATGACGCAGGACGAGATCCGCGACAACGCCTACGGCCATGCGATCGAAGTGCGCCTGTGCTCGGAAGACCCGCGCCAGAACTACCTGCCGCAGACCGGCGACGTGCTGCTGTGGGAGACGCCGACCGGCGATGGGCTGCGCATCGACAGCTACCTTGAAACGGGGCGCGCGATCAGTCCGCACTACGACTCGATGCAGGCCAAGCTGATTGCCTGGGGCGAGGACCGCGAGACGGCGCGCACGCGGCTGCTGAGCCTGGTGCGCGATACCGCACTGCTCGGTGTCGCTTCGAACAAGGACTATCTGGCCGCGATCCTGGCCACCGATGTCTTCGCGTCCGGCGACTTCAGCACGGCGTTCGTCGGCCAGCACTTTCCGCAGCAGGCGCTGGCCAGCGCGCAGCCGACGGCGCGGCAATGGCTGCTGGCGGCAGTGGCGCTGTATCTCGACGAGGCGCAGCGTCTGGCCGCCGATCACGGCCTCGATCCCGACCTGCTCGGCTGGCATTCCAGTCACGCGACGCCGGCCGCGTTCAGCCTGCGCTGGGGCAGCCGCGATCGCGCCATCGAACTGCAGGTGCGCAATGGTGCGCAGTTCCAGGCGGTGATTGATGGCGAGACCGTGGAACTTGCAGTCAGCGACGTGGCGCCCGGTGACTTCCGCTATCGGATCGACGGCGTGCAGGGCCGCGCACGCTACGCCCGTGGTGCTGGCGATGCCCTGTGGCTGATGGCCGATGGCGTCACCGAATGCTTCATCGACCGCAGCTACGCGCCGGCTGAAACGACGGCTGCCGGCTCCGATGGCCGGATCAGCGCGCACAGCGACGGCAAGATCGTCGCGGTACTGGTCAAGCCCGGCGATCAGGTGAGCAAGGGCCAGACGCTGGCCGTGCTCGAAGCGATGAAGATGGAGTTCCAGCTGGGCGCGCCGCTGGCAGGTGTTGTCGAGACCGTCAGCGTCTCCGCCGGTGATCAGGTCAAGGCCCGACAGCTGCTGGTGAAGATGGCGGCTGCCGACTAGGGCGCAGCCGCGGCGGCGTCAACGAAAAAGCCCCGGTGCATGGCACCGGGGCTTTCTGATTGCGCAAGGCTGCAGCCGGGGTCAGAACTGGTAGCCGATGCGCAAGGTCACTTCGTCGGCATAGTCGACCGTCGACAGGCTGTTGGAATTGCTGTTCGACAGATGGCCGTTGACGTAGTTGTAGAACATGTCGACGGTGACATCGCCGTTCGGCTTCCAGCGCAAGGCCGGCTGGATCAGCACGCCGCCCTGGGTGTCGTAGAGCACCGCGAGATCGGCCCGCCAGATCAGCTGCGGAAACGGCTGCTGCATCGCGAACACCACGGCGTCATAGCCACCGCTGACACCGGGGGCGACGGTCTGCTGGTCGCCGCCCTGACCGCGCAGCGAACGCCCGAACAGATCGCTGCGCGTCTTGTGCAGCCACTGGGCGACCAGGTAGGTCGCCGGCACGGCCGAGAAGAAGCGCTGGTACTTCTCGACCACCAGAGCCGTCGTGAACTCCGACTGCTTCAGGAACGCCTGCCGCAGGCTCGGGTCGGTGAACGTGCGATCCGGCGTGTACAGCGCTTCGAAGTTGATGATCAGCTGGTCGAGCAGCGAGCCCGGTTCGCCGTTGATGACATAACTCAATCCGCCGCCGAGGTTGGTTTCCGCCCGGTATTCGCGCCCGATGTGACCACGCAGGCCGCCTTCGCTGCGGCCTTCGAGATAGCCGCCGGCCAGCGCGAAGAACGTGTTCAGCTGTACCGCGGCCAGGTCATAGCCGGATTGCGGACCGTCCGGCGTCGGCACCACGAAGGCACCGAGCAGTGCCGCCGCCGGGAACTCCGACACCGCGGCATTCAGGCCGGTGACGCCGTTGAGACGCGAGGCGGCTGCGTAGGTGAACCATTCATCGGCCGACCAGACGCCAGTCGAATCAACCTCGAACGCGGTGTCCTGCAGCACCAGGCCGGAACCGGGCAAGCCGGGGATGTCGCGATTGACGCCGGACTTGGTCCAGCGGAACACGCCGTCCGGGTTGTAGCGCCGTGCAGCGATGGCCTGCACGCCGAGATCGCCGACGGTGCCCTTGAAGCGCATGCCGTAGCTGAACTTCGAATCGAAGTTGCCGTACATGTCGTGGACGGTGAACTGCGATGCGATCGCGTTGTACTGCGTGTTCGGATTGCCGTAGACGGTCGGCTGGAATTTCTGGAAATAGGCGTCGACCAGCCAGTCATCGTTGATCTGGTACGAGGTGCGGATCGCCAGCGCCGGCACGCGCTTGTCTGAGAATTCTTCAGACGCGAAGTCAAGCAGCGAGTGACGGCGCAGATCCAGACCATCCGGCACGTCGAGCACGCGGAAGAAGATCGCCTGACCCCAGGCGATCTGCTGGTTGCCGATGCGCACGTTCAGCGGGCCGTCCTGGTAGTCGAGGAACAGCGCGGGCAGGCTGATCAGGTAGTTCTGGCCGCCCCATTCCAGCGGGTTCGGGTGGTTCTTGCCTTCGGCCACGTACTCGAAGTAGTTCGCGCGGCCATAGAGCTTGCCGGCCGCCTGGCTGTTGTAGTCGCGCGGCTGGAATTCGGTGTACAGGCGCGCGTCGTAGATCAGCGTGCCCTTGGCCTGCAGCGACAGGTTGCTGGTGAACTTGATGTCGGCTTCAAGCCGCGCACGCAGGATCGACAGATTGACGCGCCCGGAGTCCTGGTCGCCGGTGCGGGTCGTGGTGTCGCTGACCGGGATCACCGTGCCATCCGGCGCCGTCAGCGCGAAGTTGCGGGTGACGGTGCGGCCGTTGAACAGGTTGCCCTGCTGATTGAATGGATTGTTCTTCGAGCCGGCCGTCGAGATCGCCGTCTCGGCCCGCACGAAACCGCTGAAGTTGGCACTGAAGGCCGGGTTGCCGAGCCAGCCGCCGCTGCTCTGTTCGGGTTCCGGAACCGGTTCTGTCGCTGCTTCGCCAGCGTCCTGCGCCTGTGCGGCGGTGCCGGTCAATGCCAGGCACAGCGGTACCGCACGCCACCATGTGCTGCCAATCGAACTCATCGTCTTCCTCCCGGGACTTGGCGGGCTGTCCAGAATGGATGCCTCGCTCGTTTTGTCCGACTGCCGAGTCAAACCCTGATCACCCCTGCGGCTGGCAGTATCGTGATCGGACGCTAGGCTTGGGGGGGTGGGGCGGTAATACCCGTTCGAGTAGGTCGCAGTGCGGCATTATTTCTGTCGCACCAGTCACTTATCGCATTGCTGACCGGCCATCGGCTGGTCGCTGCCATCGGTCGCGGCAGCGCCCGTTCAGGCACGCACCGGGCGGGTGCCGAGCCAGACACCGGCGGCGGCCACGAAGAAGCCGGCGATCTCCAGCGGCGTCAGCACTTCATCGAGGGCGAAGTGACTCATCAGCGCGCCGACTGCCGGCACCAGGTAGAACAGCGCGGCGACCTGGGTGGCGGCGCCGTTGCGGATCAGCAGGAACAGCAGCGCGAAGCCGCCAACCGAGTTGACCAGCACGATCCACGCGGTGGCCTTCCAGAAGGTCGGCGTGCCGTCGAAATGGAAGTGGTCGACGCCGAGCGCCAGCGGCAGCAGCGCCAGCGTCGCGGCCAGGTTCTGGATCGCCAGTCCGGCGCGCAGGTCGATCGTCGAGCCATGGCGCTTCTGGTACAGCGTGCCGCTGGCGATGCCGACCAGACCGACCAGCAGCAGCGCAATCGCAGGCGGGCTTGCCTGCGCATCGAGCAGGCTGTTGCCGATCACCAGCCAGACGCCGGCGAAGCCGACGATCAGTCCCAGCCATTGCAGCCGGCCGATCCGTTCGCCGGTGGCCCAGGCGAAGCCCGACACCGCCAGCGGCATCGAACCGATCACCAGCGCCGCGAAGCTGCCGCTGGCGCCAAGCCGCATCGCCCCGTAGACGCCGCCGAACTGCATGGCCAGCTGCAGGCAGCCGACCACGGCGCTGTGACCGACGGCACGCCATCCGGGCCAGCGCACCCGGCTGACCACCGCGAGCAGGCCGAAGATCAGCGCCGCCAGCGCGAAGCGCATCGTCAGCGCAGTGAACGGCCCGCTGTGGCCGACGATGATCTTCGCGGCCGGGTAGCCAGTGCACCAGATGGCGACGAAGCTCAGCCCCATCAGTGGCGCCAGCCAGGGTCGGCGGGGACGCGGTACAGCAGTCGCAGCGGAGGTCATCGTCATCGGCCTTGAGCGCCGCGCAAGCCAGCGCGGCGCGCAAGGATAAGCGTGCGCATCAAGCGGATAAACTGCGGGCCATGCCCCTGATTGCCCTTTCCGTCGCGCGCGTCACTCCGGCCGCGTCAGCACCGTCATCGACCGAGTCCTGCCGGTGAGCGGCGATCTGCTGATCGTCGGCCCGGCCTGGGTTGGCGACATGGTGATGGCGCAATCGCTGTTCATCCGCTTGCGGGAGCGGCATCCGGACGCGGCGATCGATGTGCTGGCGCCGGGCTGGTCGCTGCCGATCATCGATCGGATGCCGGAGATCCGCGCCGGCATCGAGCTGCCGTTCGGCCACGGCGAATTCAACTTCGCCGGACGACGGACGCTCGGCCGGTCGCTGCGCGAGCGTGGCTATGGGCAGGCGATCGTGCTGCCGAACTCGTGGAAATCGGCCGTGGTGCCATTTTTCGCGGGCATTCCGCGGCGCACCGGCTACGCCCGCGAGTTGCGCTACGGCCTGCTCAACGATCTGCGCCGACTCGACAAGACGCTGCTGACCACCACGCCGCAACGTTTCGTCGCACTGGCCGAAGACGGCCGGGTGACGGTGGCGCCGGCCGTGCCGCAGCCGCGCTTCCGGGCCGATGCCGTGCGGGCAGCGGAACTTCGCGAGCGGCTCGGTCTGGGCACGGGTCCGGCGGTGGCATTGATGCCGGGTGCCGAGTACGGCCCGGCCAAGCAGTGGCCGGCCGCGCATTACGCCAGCGTGGCCGCCAGCCTTGCCCGGCGCGGTGTGCGCAGCTGGATCATCGGCTCGAAGAAGGAGCAGGCGCTGGGCGAGTCGATCGCCCGGGCTGCGAAGGGCGGCGCGATCAATCTGTGCGGCAAGACCAGCCTGGTCGATGTCGTCGATCTGGCTGCCGATGCCCGCGCGGTGGTCTGCAACGACTCCGGCCCGATGCACATCGCCGCTGCAGCCGGCGCCCGGGTCATCGCGATCTATGGCTCGTCGACACCGGACCACACGCCACCGATGACCGACACCCGTGCGATCCACTACCGCCGGCT
Source organism: Gammaproteobacteria bacterium (assembly GCA_026398875.1). Lineage (GTDB taxonomy): Bacteria > Pseudomonadota > Gammaproteobacteria > Nevskiales > Nevskiaceae > Nevskia. The sequence continues at coordinate 62,520 of JAPLSB010000015.1, forward strand.
GGCCTGCAGTCCGTGTTTCGAGCGGCAATGCCCGCTGAAAGCGCCCGGCGCGCATCTGGACTGCCTGATCGGCATTCACCCGGATGCGATTTTGGCAAGCCTGAATGTGCTTGCAGATTTATAATGCGGCGGTTTGGCACTGCTGACACCGCGTGCCACCGCCCACTTCCGCAGCCTGCTGGCACCTGAACTCCGAGGATTGATTGCAATGACGACGATGGCCGACCGCGACGGGTTCATCTGGCTGGACGGCGAAATGGTGCCGTGGCGCGATGCCAACACCCATGTGCTGACCTATACGCTGCACTACGGCGTCGGCTGCTTCGAAGGCGTTCGTGCGTATCACACGCCGAAAGGCACGGCGATCTTCCGTCTCGAAGAGCACACCAAGCGCCTGTTCAACTCGGCGAAGATCCTCGGCATGAAGATGCCGTTCGCGCCGGACGTCATCAACGAGGCCTGCCTCGAAGTGCTGCGCACCAACAAGCTGAAGGAAGCCTACCTGCGGCCGATGGTGTTCTACGGCGCCGAAGGCATGGGCCTGCGCGCTGACAATCTCAAGACCCACGTGATGGTCGCGGCCTGGACCTGGGGCGCCTACCTCGGCGCCGACAACGTCGAGCGTGGCATCCGCGTGCGCACTTCCAGCTATACCCGCCACCACGTCAATTCGATGCTGTGCCGGGCCAAGGCCAACGGCAACTACATCAACTCGATGCTGGCGCTGAACGAAGTGCTGAAGGACGGCTACGACGAAGCGATCCTGCTCGACATGAGCGGCCACATCGCCGAAGGCAGCGCCGAGAACATCTTCCTGGTCAAGGATGGCGTGCTGCACACGCCGGACCTGAACTCCTGCCTCGACGGCATCACCCGCAAGACCATCATGCAGCTCGCTGCAGACGAAGGCATCGAGTGCCGCGAGCGGCGCATCACCCGCGACGAGCTGTACATCTGCGATGAAGCCTTCTTCACCGGCACGGCCGCCGAAGTGATGCCGATCCGCGAAGTCGACAACCGTTCGATCGGCAACGGCAAGCGCGGGCCGATCACCGAAAAGCTGCAGCAGCTGTACGTGGCGACGGTCAAGGGCGAACGCAGCGAGTACGCCGAATGGCGTGCCCACACCAATCCGCAGGCAGCCGCCAAGGCGGCTTGATGCTTGAGGCACGTCGGGCGGCCTGAAACGACCCGAAGCTGAACGCAAGGGCGCCAAGGGAAAGCCAAGAAAGGACGCAAAGAAAAGCGTTTGCTGTTCTTTGCGTCCTTTCCTCTTTTTGCGCCCCTGCGTTCTGTGGCTGCTTCTCAGCTTGCTGCGCAAGCCATCGCACACGACTCGACTGACCGCCATGCAGACCGCCATTCCCAACTTCGATAGCGCCCGCGTTCTGGTGGTCGGCGATGTGATGCTCGATCGCTACTGGGTCGGGCCGACCGGCCGCATTTCCCCGGAAGCGCCAGTGCCGGTGGTGCGCATCCAGAAGGACGAGACCCGCCCCGGTGGTGCTGCCAACGTCGCGCTGAACATCGCGTCGCTCGGTGCGCAGGTGCGGCTGCTCGGCGTGGTCGGGCGCGACGACGCGGCGGCCAAGCTGCGCAGTGCCTTGACCGACCGCCTGGTTCAGCCCGACTTCACCGAAGCGCCGGCGTGCCCGACGATCACCAAGCTGCGCGTGCTCAGCCGCAACCAGCAGCTGATCCGTCTGGACTTCGAGGAATCGCTGGCCGTGGCCGGCGCTTTCGATCGCAGCGCGCTGCTCGGTCGCTTTCGCGCCGGCCTGGATGACGCGCAGATCGTCGTGCTGTCGGACTACGGCAAGGGCACGCTGGCCGACGCCAGCGCGATGATCGCGGAAGCCCGGGCCCGCAACCTGCCCGTGCTGGTCGACCCGAAAGGCAGTGACTGGCGGCCGTACCGCGGCGCAACGCTGATCACCCCGAACCTGTCGGAACTGGAAGCCGTGGTCGGGCCGTGCCCGGACGAGGCGACGATCGTCGCCAAGGGCACGAAGCTTCGTGACGAACTGGGCATCGACGCCTTGCTGGTCACGCGCAGCGAAAACGGCATGACCTTGCTGGCGCCGAATCAGCCGCCGCTGCACCTGCCGACCGAAGCGCGCGAAGTGTTCGATGTCACCGGTGCCGGCGACACGGTGATCGCCACGTTCGGCGCGGCACTGGCGGCCGGCCATGACTTCGCGCACGCGGCGCGGGTTGCGAATCTGGCGGCCGGCATCGTCGTCGGCAAGCTCGGTACCGCTACCGTCACCCAGGCCGAATTGCTGCGGGCCATGCGCCGTGAGCACGAGGACGACAGCGCCGTGCTCGACGAGCCGGAATTGCTGGAGCGGGTCCGGCAGGCGCAGGCCCAGGGTCAGGTCGTGGTGATGACCAATGGCTGCTTCGATCTGCTGCATGTCGGCCACGTTCGTTATCTGGAAGCCGCCCGCAAGCTCGGCGATGTGCTGATCGTCGCCGTCAATACCGATGATTCGGTCAAGCGGCTCAAGGGGCCGACGCGGCCGCTGAACTCGACCGATGACCGGATGCGGATGCTGGCGGCGCTGAAGTGCGTCGACTGGGTCGTGCCGTTTTCCGAAGACACGCCGCTGCGGCTGATCACCGAAGTGCTGCCCGATCTGCTGGTCAAGGGTGGCGACTACCGGCCGGAACAGGTGGCGGGTCACGACGTCGTCGCGGCCCATGGCGGCCAGACGGTGATTCTCGACTTCCATGACGGCTACTCGACGACCCGGATCATCGAACGCGCGAGAAGTTGACCACTGGTGAAGCGCAGCCCGGCTGCGGCAGACTTTCGGCCCTGCGACCAAGACCGCACCTGCCACCGCCACTGCGTCTCCACCTCTCGCCCGCCATGATCCGAACTGCCTGCTTCGCCGCTGCCGCCGTGTTGATCGCCGGTTGCGCCTCTTCCCCGTCGTCGTCCTCGGTGCCGCTCGGACCGATCGATTACGACGTGGTCTGTCGGCAGCTGGAGCAAAGCGGCAAGGCGACCGGTGCACTGCGCTGGTATCAGGCGTCGGCCGAGCGTCGCGCCTCGTACGAGCAGGTGTTCCGGCTGGCGACCGAGCGGGTCACGGCGCTGGCGCGTGGCCGGGCGGCCGGAACCTGGGCCGTGGTCGCCGATGCCGACGAGACGCTGCTCGACAATTCCAAGGCCGAGTGCGCCGATCAGGTTCAGGGCGTGACCACGCACGACCCGGATCGCTGGACGCAGTGGGTGCTGTCCGAGAAAGCCGATGCCGTGCCGGGCGCCGCCGCGTTTGCCGCGGCCGTGCACAAGCTCGGCGGTCGGCTGATCGTGGTCAGCAACCGCGAGGACGTTCCGCACCGCGCCGCGACGGCCTCCAATCTGGCCAAGGTCGGTATCCACGTCGATGTGCTGCTGCTGGCCAAGGATCGCACCGACCTCGACAAGAACAGCCGCTTCCGGCTGATCGAGGAAGTCGGCGTTGCTTCGGCGCGCTTGCCCGCGCAGAAGGTGCTGGCCTACATCGGCGACAACATCAAGGACTTCCCGTATCTGTCGCAGGTCGATATCGGCGATGCCGGCCAGTTCGGCACGCGCTACTTCCTGCTGCCGAATCCGGTCTACGGATCCTGGCAGCGCCTGCCGATGCGCTGAAGCCGCCGGGCCTCTTACGGGCCGTAGCCGTTCTGGATGATGGCGCTTGCCGGCAGGTCGTGCCGGCATCGTGTCGAGTCGGGCGACGTCTGTGCAGGCCAGCGCGGGCTTCGCGATCACTGCTCCCGCTACAGCCAACCCTTCTGCCGAGCGAGGCGATAAGCCTCGATGCGGTTGGCGGCGCCGAGCTTGCCGATCGCTTCCGACAGGTAGTTGCGCACCGTGCCGTGTGACAGGTGCAGCTGGGCGGCGATGTCGGCGGCGGACACGCCTTCGCCGGCCAGGCGCAGCACGCGGCGCTCGCGCTCGTTGAGCGGGTCGCTCTCGCTCCAGGCGGCGACCGCGAGCTGCGGGTCGACGACCCGCACGCCGCGCTGGACCTTGCGCAGCGCGTCGGCAAGCTGCTCGGCTGGCGCGTCCTTCAGCAGATAGCCGACCACGCCGGCGTCCAGCGCACGGCGCAGATAGCCGGCGCGCGCGAACGTGGTGACGATCACGACCTTGGTGCGGATGCCGCGTTCGGCAATCCGCACCGCCAGTTCCAGGCCGGTCAGCACCGGCATTTCGATGTCCGACACCAGCAGATCGGGCTTCAGCTCATGCACCGCCAGCCACGCCGCTTCGCCATCGGCGCAGGCACGCACCACGTCGAGATCGGGCTCGAAGTTCAGCAGCGTGGTCAGCGCGCTGCGCAGCAGCGCCTGATCCTCGGCCAGCACGATGCGCAGCGCGCCGGGCGACTTGCCATCGTCGCGGCTCATGCCGCCGGCCCCCTGGCAGCAAGCGGCACGCACAGTTCCAGCCGCGTGCCGCCACCGCGTGGCGAGCGGATATCGAGCCGGCCGCCGAGCGGCGCGAGACGCTCGCGAATGCCGCGCAGGCCGTTGCCGGGCAGGCCATCGTCAATGCCGCCGCGGCCGTTGTCGTCGATCCGCAGCCATGCACTGCCGGCATCGATGCGCAAGTCGATGTCGACCTCCGAAGCGGCGGCATGGCGATGGATGTTGGTCACGGCTTCGCGCAAGCACAGCGCCAGTGCCGCATCGATGTCGGCAGGCAGCGGCGGCCAGTGGTCGCCGCCGCTCAGCTGCGTGCCGCCGGAGGCCAGCAACAGCCGGGCCGATACCCGCTCGGCGGCGAGGCCGGTGGCGCGAAAGCCGGTCACGGCAGCGCGGACTTCGGCCAGCGATTCGCGGGCAATCTGGCGCAGCTCGCGCACCTCACCGCGTGCGGCATCGGGATCGCGATCGAACAGCCGGTCGGCCAGTTCGGACTTCATCGCGATCAGCGACAGGCTGTGGCCGAGCAGGTCGTGCAGGTCGCGGCCGATCCGCTCGCGTTCCGCCGTCGCGGCCAGCCGCCGGACCTCCTGCTGCGACAGCCGCAGTTCGGCATCGCGACGGGTATTGATCGCGAAGAACAGGTTCAGCGCTGTGATCGCGGCGGTGGTGATCGTCCAGCCCAGCACCGGGATCAGGTGCGCGCCGGCCAGCATGGCCACGGCGACGAACACCGACAGCACGGCGGCCAGCGCCAGCAGCACCGCGCGTGGCTGCAGCACGAACGGCAGCAGCGCACCGGTATAGATCAGGTACGACACCGTGGTGCCGAGCGGCACGGTCAGCAGTGCCAGCGCCGCAATGGCGGCGGTGTAGTGCCGGGCGTGGCGGCGATCGCCATACCAGGCGCGCAGATAGCCGCCGAGGAACAGCGGCACGGTTGCGTAGGTCAGCAGCGTGCGCTGCGGGTTGGCGCTGTCGGACAGCCACGGCGCGATGAACACCCAGACCAGCCAGATCAGGTTGATCAGCGGGAACCAGGCGCCACCGGAAATCGTCGGTCGGCCGTTGCCGCGTTCGATGGCGAGCGCGTTCGGGTGCGGCCGCAGCAGGCGATCGATCAGCGTCGGCCGGGCCGGATCCGCAGACGGCGGTGGATCAAGCAGCGCATCGGGCCGCGCCGTCACAGCCCGCCCTCCGGCTGGCTGGCGCCATTGCCGCGCAAGACCGTCGCCGCGACATCGTGCCATTCGGCCGACTGCAACGGGCAGCTGCCGTGCGCCGATGCAGACAGCCTTTGCGCGAGCCAATCCGGCGGCCCGAGCCGATCGCCGAGCGTCCACGGCAGCCCGGCAATCGTGAAAGCGCCGGAAATCATCAGCCCCGCCCAGCCCTTGCCCACTGCGCGGCGCAGTCGCGCCATGCCTCGCCTGTATCCGGTCATCGTCATGCCCTCCGTTGGTGAGGACAGATTAGGTTCGGCGTCGCCACGCCGGCAGTTGCCGCCGTCAGCACTGCGGAGTGACATCTGTCACCCCGATCGCGCGATTCAGTCGCGGAAGCGCCGAACCAGATCGCCGTAGGCCTCGATCCGGCGATCCCGGAGGAACGGCCACCAGCGACGGACGTTTTCCGAACGGGCGAGGTCGACATCGACGACCAGTACCTCCGGCTGATCGGTCGACGCCCGCGCCAGGAATTCGCCCTGCGGACCGGCCACGAAGCTGGTGCCCCAGAAGCGCTGGCCCGGCGTCTGGCCGGTGGGGTCGGGTTCGAAGCCGATGCGATTCGCCACTACCACCGGCAAGCCGTTGGCGACGGCATGCGCCCGCTGAATCGTCACCCAGGCTTCGCGCTGGCGTTCGCGCTCGTCTTCGGGATCTTCCGGGTTGTTGCCGATCGCGGTCGGGTACAGCAGCAGGTCGGCGCCGGCCAGCGCCATCAGCCGTGCCGCCTCGGGATACCACTGGTCCCAGCAGACCAGCAGGCCGAGCTTGCCGACACTGGTCTGGATCGGTTCGAAACCAAGGTCGCCCGGCGTGAAGTAGAACTTCTCGTAGTAGCCGGGATCGTCCGGGATATGCATCTTCCGGTACTTGCCGGCCAGCGTTCCATCGCGCTCCAGCACCACGGCGGTGTTGTGGTACAGCCCCGGTGCGCGGCGTTCGAACAGGCTGCCCACCAGCACGATGCCCAGTTCCTTGGCCAGCCGGCCGAGCCATTCGGTCGACGGGCCGGGAATGGTTTCGGCGAGGTCGAACAGATCGGTCGATTCGTGCTGGCAGAAATACAGGCTGGTGTGCAGTTCCTGCAGCAGCACCAGCTGCGCGCCGCGTGCCGCGGCCTCGCGCACGCCGGCTTCGCTGGCGGCGATGCTGACGGCGCGGTCGCTGGAACAGGCCTGCTGGACCAGGCCGACCTTGAGGATCTTGTTTGCCATCGTGGGTTCCTTGTTCAGACCAGCGCCGGAATCTGCATCGTCACGCAATGCAGGCCGCCGTACTGCTGGATCAGCGCATTGCAGTCGATGCCGATCACTTCACGGTCCGGAAAGACCGGCCGGATCAGGTCGAGCGCCACGGCATCGAGTGGCTGGCCGTAGACCGGCACCAGCACCGCGCCGTTGAGAATCAGGAAGTTCGCGTAGCCGGCCGGCAGGCGGCGGCCGTCGTCCGGATCGTGGATCGCGGTGGGCAGCGGCAGCGCCACCAGCCGGTAAGGCTGGCCCTGCCAGTCGCGCAGTGCCCGCAGTTCGTCGGCCATCGCGGCGAGGTCATCGAAGTGGGCGTCGCTGCGATCGTCGCAACCCTGGTAGACGATGGTGCTCGGATCGCAGTAGCGGGCGATGGTGTCGATGTGGCCGTCGGTGTCGTCGCCGATCAGGTCGCCGTGGCTCAGCCACAGCACGCGGTCGAGGCCAAGCTGGCTCTTCAGCAGATCCTCGATCTGGACTTTGCTCAGATGCGGATTGCGGGTCGGTGCCAGCAGGCAGCGTTCGGTGGTCAGCAGCGTGCCGTGACCGTCGACTTCCAGCGCGCCGCCTTCGAGCACGAAGTCGATCGTGTCCACCGGCGCCGACCAGGCGCCGTACTGGTCGAGCTTGCGGGTCAGCGCGTTGTCGCGCTCGGCCGAGAACTTGTTGCCCCAGCCGTTGAACGTGAAGTCCAGATGCACCAGCCGGCCATCACGGACCACGGTGATCGGGCCGTGATCGCGGGCCCAGACATCATCGTTCGGCACTTCATGGACGATCAGCCGCTCGCGCGGCACGCCGGCTGCGATCAGCCGCGCCTGCAGCGCGTCGGCGCCTTCGGCAACGTTGACATGCAGGTTCTGGAAGCGGCCGATGGCGACCGCGATGGCGATGAAGTTGCGCTCGACGGCGGCGAAATGACGTGCGAAATCGCCGTCCTGGCGCGGCCAGGTCAGCATCACGGCGGCTTGCGGCGCCCACTCGGGCGGGAGGGTCTGTCGGTGGCTCATGCCGGAATCGGGTGCGGTCTGAAGGAGGTCAGGACCGCGATTGTCTCAGGTTGAGATGACCGTGCCGCGCGGATCGCGCGCGCAGCCTCGCCTCACCCGCCGCCGGTGGCCCGCAGCTCGCCGGTATTGAACAGTGGTGCCGGCGCGCCCGGCACCACAGCGTCGACGACATGGCTGTTCTCGAAGAACACCGAAAAGCCGGCGTAGTCCCAGCGGGTGATCGGGGGCTGCGCCGCCGAGCCGCCGCCGACCGCTGCGTGGCGCTTGGCGGGCTCGCCGTAGCGACTCAGCACGGTGCGCTGCGATTCGCCACGGATCGGCAGCGCGGCGCTGGCAGTCGCCTTGGCTGGGGCCGGGGCCGGCAGATTCAGCACGTCGGCCCGAGCGGCGGGCAGCATCGATGCGGTCAGCAACAGGCCGCAGCCGAGAAGGATGTTGCGCATGGAGGAGGCCCGTCGAGTGCTCGAAAAAAAGCATAGCACCGGCGTTGCGAACCGCTTCGGACGCTCATCGCGGCACCGCCGCCGCGCGTCCGCCGGCACTGCGGGCGACCGATTCGCTGTTCGCGTTATTCGGCTGCATCCAATTTCCGCTTTCCAACGTTATAGGCGGCATCGACACGATCAACGCTGGCGGCGAGCCCTTTTGAGCCGCCAGCACAGGTTCACCCAGGGGTTGGAACATTGCCGGCGGGCCGCAAGGCCTTGCCGGTTTTTTTTGCCCGCCGAAGGGCAATAAAAAAGCGGCTGCGCATCGCTGCGCAGCCGCCCGGATCTGCCGCCGAGGCCGGATCAGCCCGCCGGCAGGTAGATCGACTTCAGCTGCTGGTAGGCCGCCAGCGATTCCGGACCCATCTCGCGGCCGAGGCCGGACGCCTTGATGCCGCCGAACGGCGAGGCGAGATCGATCATGTAGCCGTTGACGCCGATGGTGCCGGTCTGCACGCGGCGGGCAATCGCCTGGGCGCGCTTGGAATCCGACGACCAGACGGTGCCGCCAAGGCCGAACTCCGAATCGTTGGCGATCTTCACCGCTTCCTCTTCATCGCGGTACTTGATGACGCTGAGCACCGGTCCGAAGATTTCTTCCTGCGCGATCACGGCGCTGTTGTCGACGTCGGCGAACACCGTCGGCTCGACGAACCAGCCGTCGCCGACGCCCTTCGGACGGCCGCCGCCGGCGACCAGGCGCGCTTCGACCTTGCCCTTGGCGATGTAGCTTTCGACGCGGGCGCGGTGCTCGGACGAGGCCAGCGGCCCGATCTGCGTGTCCTTGTCGAGACTGCTGCCGACCTTCAGGCCCTTGGCGAGGCCGGCGATCGCGTCGACGATCTCGTCGTAGCGGCTGGCCGGGGCGAGGATGCGCGACGACAGTGCGCAGATCTGGCCGTTGTTGCCGAACGACGCGAAGTGCAGGCCCGGCAGCAGGTGTTCGATGTTGACGTCGTCGAGGATGATCGCCGCCGACTTGCCACCGAGTTCCAGGCTGACCGGACGCAGCAGGCGGCCGCAGACTTCGGCGACCTTGCGGCCGGCGCCGGTCGAACCGGTGAACGCGACCTTGTCGATGCCCGGATGCGAGACCAGGTAGGCGCCCAGTTCGCGGCCGCCCGGCACCCAGTTGATGACACCGGCCGGCACGCCGGCTTCATGCGCGGCTTCGGCAATGATGTAGCAGTCGAGCACGGTGCCCGGCGACGGCTTCAGCACGATGGTGCAGCCGGTGGCCAGCGCGGGGCCGATCTTCATCATCGACAGCACGACCGGGAAGTTCCACGGCACGATGCCGCCGACGACACCGACCGGACCCTTGCGGATCAGCGTGTCGAAACCGAGCGGCGAAGCGCGGCGCTCTTCGACCTGCATGTTCTGGGTCAGTGCGGCGTAGTAGCGCAGCAGCGCGCAGACATAGCCGCTTTCCAGCTGCTCGGACAGCGCCAGCGGCATGCCGTTCTGGGCGCTGACGGCGCGGCTCAGGCGGTCGGCGCGCTTTTCGATCGCGTCGGCAAAGCGGTTCAGCACGGCGGCGCGGTCGGCCGGCGTGGTGTCGCCCCAGGCGCCATCGAGGGCCTTGCGGGCAGCGGCGACGGCGCGGTCGATATCGGCTTCGCCGCCTTCCGGCACGTTGCCGATCGACAGGCCGGTGTTGGCGCCGATGACGTCGATGCGGGCGTCGGTCGACGGCTTGACCCAGTCGCCATCGATGTAAAAGGTGTCGTGCTTGGTGTTCTCGTCCAGCGACATGAGCGTCTCCTCTCCTGGCGTGCTGCCGTTTTTTGGGGTTTCGCAGCAGCGTCGGCGCACCTGTTACCGGCCGGGCTGCTGGAAATTTAGTATGGCACGTTACTAAATAGTCGCCGGCATTTGCACCGGTCTTTTGGCGGGGTGTCGCGATCGGGGACGGATCGTCAGGTGACGCGCTGGCGGGCCCGGATTTCGGCGATCAGACCTTTCAGCTCCGGCACGCAGGAGCCGCAGTTGGTGCCGCAGCTCAGCTGCTTGCCGAGTTCGGCCGGCGTTTCGGCGCCGGCCCGGATCGCGGCCTCGATGGTCTTGCGACCGACGCCGAAGCACGCGCAGACGGTAGCGCCGGCATCCTCGCTGCGCGCCGGGGGCTCGCCGATCAGCAAGCCGATGCGATCGGCCGGTTCGAGCTGCGCCTTGCCGAACAGGCTCGACAGCCAGGCGCGTGACGGCAGATCCGGCCGCGGCGAGACATGCAGGCAGGCCTGCAGCCGCCCATCGACCAGATGGGCAGCGCGGAACACGCCGGCGGCCACGTCCTCGTATTCGAGCCAGTCGGCGTCCGCTGCGCTGACGCCAAGCATTGCGCGGGCGCGCGTCGGCCAGTCGCCATCGCTGCGCCGCCCGGCCAGTTCGTGGCGGCTGCAGCCGTCGCCGGCGATCCGCGTCCACCACGCCGCGTCGGCGACCAGCTCCGCCGCGTCATCGCTGCGGCTCAGCGCAAAGCCATGCCAGGCGACCGCGAACGGCTCGACCTTGACTGGCGTGTGCTTGAACTCGGGCTCGCCTGACAACGGGTCGACCAGGGGATTGACCAGCGCGCCGACGCGCGCATCGGACGCGAACCGGTCGCTCCAGTGAATCGGCACGAACACGCTGCCGCGCGGCATCTCGCCGGACAGGCGCACGCGCAGCACGCAATCGCCGTGTCGTGACGAGACGCGGGCCAGTTCCTGTTCGCGCACGCCGCACAGCAGCGCGTCCTGCGGGTGCAGATCGACGAACGGCTCGGCGACATGTGTGGCCAGACGGGCGCTCAGCCCGGTGCGCGTCATCGTGTGCCAGTGATCGCGGACGCGGCCGGTATTCAGCACCAGCGGATAGTCGTCGTCGACCCGGCCGGCCGGCGCCTGCGGCGCGGTCGGCACGAAGCGGGCGCGGCGATCCGGCGTGTAGTAGCGGCCATCGGCGAACGGAGTCGGGCTGGCGTCGACGGCAACCGGCCAGCGCGTCGGCATCAGCGCGTCATAAGCCGAAGCGCCGAGGCCGACCAGCCCGGACAGATTCAGATAGCGCGGCGCTTCGGCGTCCGCGTTTCCGGATGCGGTCAGTCGTGCGTGCTCGTCGAAGATCTCGTGCGCCGACGTGTACGGAAACTGCGCGCCGAAGCCCCAGCGCCGCGCCACTTCGGACAGCGCCCACCAGTCCGGCCGCGCTTCGCCGATCGCCGGCAGGAAGGCGCGCTGGCGGCTGATGCAGCGTTCCGAATTGGTCACCGTGCCGTCCTTCTCGCCCCAGCCCTGGGCCGGCAGCAGCAGGTGCGCGAACGCGGTGGTATCGGTGTCGGCCATCACGTCGGACACCACCACCAGCTCGCATTTCGCCAGTGCCCGCTTGACCTTGTCGGCATCGGGCAGGCTGACCACCGGGTTGGTCGCCATGATCCACACCGCTTTCACGCGTCCGGCGTCGATGGCATCGAACAGATCGACTGCCTTCAGCCCCGGCTGGTCGGCAATGCGCGGCGCCTGCCAGAAGTCCTGCACACGGGCACGGTGATCCGGCTGGTCGAGATCGAGATGGGCCGCCAGCATGTTCGACAGCCCGCCGACTTCGCGGCCGCCCATCGCGTTCGGCTGGCCGGTGATCGAGAACGGCCCGGCGCCTGGCTTGCCGATGCGGCCGGTGGCCAGATGGCAGTTGATGATCGCGTTGACCTTGTCGGTGCCGCTGGATGACTGGTTGACGCCCATCGAGAACGCCGTGATCACGCGTTCGCTGCGCGCGAACAGCTGGCAGAACGCGGTCAGCGCGCCGAGATCGAGCTTGCAGGCGGCGGCCACCGAGCGCAGATCGCCGGCGGTGTTGTCGGCGATCGCTTGTGCTCGTGCGAAGCCGCTGGTGTGTGCGTCGACGAAGGCGGTGTCGATGACGCCATGCTGATGCAGGTAGCTCAGCAGGCCATTGAACAGCCAGACATCGCTGCCCGGACGGATCGGCAGATGCAGGTCGGCCATTTCGCTGGTCGCGGTGCGGCGCGGGTCGATCACCACCAGCTTCATGGCCGGATTGCGCTCGCGCGCCGCGAGCAGCCGCTGGAACAGGATCGGATGACACCAGGCGGTGTTCGAGCCGACCAGCACGACCAGCTCGGCCTGTTCCAGATCGTCGTACGACACCGGCACGATGTCCTCGCCGAACGCCCGCTTGTGGCCGGCCACCGCCGACGACATGCAGAGCCGCGAGTTGGTGTCGATGTTGGCGGTGCCGACAAAGCCTTTCACCAGCTTGTTGGCAACGTAGTAGTCCTCGGTCAGCAGCTGGCCGGAGACATACCAGGCCACGGCATCGGGGCCATGCTGGTCGACGATTCGGCGGAAGCCATCGGCGACCGCATCGAGCGCGTCCGACCACGACAGCCGCTGCAGCGCGCCGGCGACGCGCCTGGCCGGAAAGCGCAGCCGACCGGTCGGTACCACCGTTTCCGCCAGTGCTGCGCCCTTCACGCACAGGCGGCCGAGGTTGGTCGGGTGCTGCGGATCGCCGGCCACGGTCACCACGCCGGAGGTATTGGTCCGCGCCAGCACGCCGCAGCCGGTGCCGCAGTACGGACAGGTGCTGGCGATGGCCTGTGGCTCGGACAGCCTTGCGTCGATCATCGAATCGCCATCATCAGTTTGGAGCGGGCAGGCATCAGGCCAGCGCGGGTTCGCAGTAGGCGCGACCGAACAGCAGGCGCTGGCGCAGGCCGCCGATATCGCGGCGCTGCTGCATCAGTTCGAAGTACCACGGGCCGTCTGCGACATCGCCATAGAGCACCACGCCGATGATCCGGTTGCCCCTCAGGACCAGCCGCTTGTAGACGCCGCGAGCGCGGTCGCGCAGCACCAGGTCTTCGCTGTCGGTGCCGCCGATGAAGTCGCCGGCCGAATACAGATCGATGCCGGTGACTTTCAATCGGGTGGCCGTCACCGAACCGCCATAGCGGCGATGCCCGAAGCCGGCCAGATGGGCCGCGCAGACGCGGGCCTGCTCCCACAGCGGCGCCACCAGTCCATAGACGTGCTTGCGGTGCTGCACGCATTCGCCGACGGCGTAGACGCGCGGATCGGTGACGGTCTGCAGGTTGTCGTCGACGACGATCGCGCGCTCGACATGCAGACCCGCGGCCCGGGCCAGATCGACGTTCGGCCGGATGCCGACCGCCATCACCACGAGGTCCGCCGCGACCTCGCTGCCATCGTTGAAGCGCACTGCAGTGGCACGGCCGTCGCCGATGATTTCCGCGGTATCGGCTTCGAGCAGGAAGCGCATGCCGCGCTGCTCCAGCGCCGCCTTCAGCAGTTTGGCCGCCGACTGATCGAGTTGCCGCTCCATCAGCCGATCCATCACGTGGACGACGGTCACCGTCATGCCCTGGCGCAACAGACCGTTGGCCGCTTCCAGGCCCAGCAGGCCGCCGCCGATGACCACCGCGTGACGATGGCTGCGGGCGGCGTCGAGCATGGCTTCGACATCGTGAATGTCGCGGAAGGCGATCACGCCGGGCAGCTGGTGGCCGGGTACGGGAATGATGAAGGGCTTGGAGCCGGTGGCGATCAGCAGGCGGTCGTAGGGCACTTGCAGACCGTCGAGTGCAGTGACCACGCGGCGCGCACGGTCGATCGCGACGACCGGGTTGCCGGTGTACAGCAGGATGCCGTGCTTCGCGTACCAGGCACGGTCGTGAGTGACGATGTCCTCGAAGCGTTTTTCGCCAGCCAGCACCGGCGACAGCAGGATGCGGTTGTAGTTGCCGTGCGGCTCGGCGCCGAACACGGTGATCTGATGCTGATCGCCATCGAGCTTCAGCAGTTCCTCGACGGTGCGGATGGCCGACATGCCATTGCCGATCACCACCAGCCGCTGCTTCATGCGCAGCCTCTGACTGCACAGGCATTGCCGGCACCGATGCGCGGCCTGATCACGAGGCTCGCACCATGATCAAGCCGTCATCGCCACAGGTGACAGCCCAGGCCTTCACCGACCAGGCGTCGTCTTCAAGACAACGGCCGCTGCGCAGGCACAGATGGTTCTTGTAGATCGGTGACGCGACGACCAGCACCGGGCCGGTTTCTGTACTCAGTTCGCCGATCAAGCCGCGGCTCAGCACGTTGGCTTGCGAGCGGACATCGAAGTTGTCCAGCGCGAAGATGCCGTCTTCCGTGCCATCCGGGGCGACGACCCGAAACACCGCAACCTGCGCGCTGCCGACCTTCGCGGCGACGCCGGTGTTCGGCACGATGTCGTCGCGATGGCAGATGAAGGTCCAGTGCGCGGCTTCGGTCATGGCGTCACCGCCGGTTTTTTTTCCAGCGCCGATTTCGGGCGGATCTGGCCGCGTTCGTCGACGAACTGGATGTTGCTGTCAGCCTCGTCGGCGTTCACGAAATGCTTGAAGCGCTTCAGCGTTTCCGGCGTGGTGATGGCTTTCTTCCACTCGCATTCATAGGTTTCGACCTGACGCGCCATGTCGGCTTCCAGTTCGGCGCAAAGCCCCAGGCTGTCTTCGATCACCACTTGCTTGACGTAGCCGAGGCCGCCTTCGAGGTTTTCGATCCAGGTTGCAGTGCGCTGCAGACGATCGCCGGTGCGGATGTAGAACATCAGGAAACGGTCGATCAGCTTGATCAGCGTTTCGTCATCGATGTCGCTGGCCAGCAGTTCGGCGTGGCGCGGCTTCATGCCGCCATTGCCGGCAACGTACAGATTCCAGCCTTTTTCGGTGGCGATCACGCCCACGTCCTTGCTTTGCGCTTCGGCGCATTCGCGGGTGCAGCCGCTGACCGCCATCTTGATCTTGTGCGGGCTGCGCAGGCCGCGATAGCGCTCCTCGATGCGGATCGCCATCGTCACCGAGTCCTGCACGCCGTAGCGGCACCAGGTGCTGCCGACGCAGGACTTCACGGTACGCAGGGACTTGCCATAGGCATGGCCGGACTCGAAACCGGCGGCAACCAAGGCACCCCAGATCGCCGGCAACTGCTCGACTCTTGCGCCGAACAGATCGATGCGCTGGCCGCCGGTTATCTTGGTGTAGAGCCCGAAGTCCTTGGCCACCTGGCCGATGACGATCAGCTTGTCCGGCGTGATCTCGCCGCCGGGGATTCGCGGCACCACCGAATAGCTGCCGTCCTTCTGGATGTTGGCGAGGTAGTAGTCGTTGGTGTCCTGCACCGAGGCGTGCTTCGGCTTGAGCACATGCTCGTTCCAGCAGCTGGCGAGGATCGAGGCGACTGCCGGCTTGCAGACATCGCAGCCGCGGCCCCGGCCATGAGCAAGGATGGTTTCGTCGAAGGTCTTCTGGCCGCCCACTTTCACCAGATGGAACAGCGCCTGGCGCGAGTGCGCGAAGTGCTCGCACAGATGGTTCAGCACCAGCACGCCGCTCTTCTTCAGCTCGGCATCGAGCACCTGCTTGACCAGCGGCAGACAGCCGCCGCACGAGGTCGCGGCCTTGGTGCACTTCTTCAAGGCGCCGAGGCTGGTCGCACCGCCGTCGATCGCCGCGCACAGATCGCCCTTCGACACGTTGTTGCACGAGCAGATCGACGCCGTTGCCGGCAGCAGATCAACGCCCAGACCCTTCGCGCCACCGTCGACCGACGGCAGGATCAGCGACTCCGGTTGTGCCGGCAGCGGGATGCCGTTCAGCGCCATCTGCAGCAGGCTGCCGTAATCGCTGGCGTCGCCGACCAGCACCGCGCCGAGCAAGGTCTTGGCATCGCTCGATACCACCAGCTTCTTGTAGATGCCGGCGACGTCATCGCTGAACAGGTAGTTGAGGCTGCCGGGGGTGGCGCCCTGCGCATCGCCGATCGAGGCGACGTCGATGCCGAGCAGCTTGAGCTTGGTGCTCATGTCGGCACCGTTGAATTCCGGCACCTGCTTGAGCCCCTCTCCCCCCGCCCCTGTCCCGAGGGAAGAGGGGAGAAGACGAACTTGCGCTGCCACCAGGCGCGCCATGTCGTAACCGGGCGCGACCAGGCCGAAGATCTTGCCTTGCCACAGCGCGCATTCGCCGATCGCCCAGATGTCCGGATCGGAGGTCTTGCACAGGTTGTCGATCAGGATGCCGCCGCGCTCGCCGCGCATCAGGCCGGCGTTGCGTGCCAGTTCGTCACGCGGCCGGATGCCGGCGCTGAACACGATCATGTCGGTCAGCAGCTGCGAGCCGTCGGCGAACTTCATCGCGTGCCGGCCACCGACGCCGACACCGCCGCCATCGACGATTTCGAGCGTGTTCTTGCCAGTGTGCACCTGCACACCCATCGCTTCGATCTTGCGGCGCAGCAGCCGGCCGCCCATGTCGTCGACCTGCACGGTCATCAGGCGCGGCGCGAATTCGACGACGTGGGTATCCAGGCCCATGTCTTTCAGCGCCTTCGCGCATTCCAGCCCGAGCAGGCCGCCACCGACGACCACGCCGATCCTCGATTTCGCGCCCCAGTCGCGCATCGCTTCAAGGTCTTCGATGGTCCGGTAGACCAGGCAGCCGTCACGATCGCGGCCGGTCACCGCCGGCACGAACGGATACGAGCCGGTGGCCAGCACGATGCGGTCGTAGGGCACCCGTTCGCCATTGGCGAGCACGACCTGCTTCGCTGCGCGGTCGATATCGACGGCCTTGGCGTTGAGCTTCAGCGTGAGGTTCGGCTGCTCGAAAAAGCCGGGGCTGACCAGCGACAGATCGTCGGCGGTCTTGCCGCTGAAGAATTCCGACAGATGCACACGGTCGTAGGCCGGGCGTGGCTCTTCGCAGAGCACGGTGATGTGCAGATCCGGCGTGCCGGCCAGTTCTTCGAGCAGCTTGTGGCCGACCATGCCATTGCCGATGACAACAAGCTTCATGCGGGTACTCCCTGGATCCTGAAGGTCATCGGGTTCACGCGGTGAGCGTCTGGCGCTCGGCCATCGCCTGCTCGAATAGCTGCTGTTCCCGCGTCTTGTGCTCGGTGCTGAAGCGCACGGCCAGCGCGCAGACCGCCGAGACGGTTACCAGCCCGCCGAGGATCAGCAGGCAGCTCGGTGTATCCGGCGTTGCTTTCAGCAGGAAGCCGGCAGCCACTGCACCGACATTGCCGCCGGCACCGATGATTCCAGCGACGCCACCGAGCGCATTGCGATCGATAAACGGCACCAGCGCGTAGGTCGCGCCGCAGGCCATGTGGGTGAACAGGCCGAAGCTCAGCATCGCGACGATGGCAAGGGCCGCGCTGTCCATCCGCGCCCACCACAGCAGGCCCAGCCCTTCGCCGAGCATCAGCACGAACAGCAGCAGGGTGCGGCCATCGAGCCCGCGGATCCGGGCGATGCGATCAGACGCGATGCCCCCGAGCGCACGGGCAAACAGCGCCAGCAAGCCGAAGCTGCCGGCCGCAAGGCCGGCGGCCTTCAGGCTCAGGCCGAAGCGTTCGACGTAATAGAGCGCTGCGACGTTGTGGATGAAGATCTCCACGCCGAAGCAGGCGCCATAGGTGATGAACAGCAGCCAGACCCGGTAGTTGCCGCAGGCGCGCTTGAAGCTGCGCAGGCCGGCCTTCCTGCCGCCGTCCGGCATCAGGCCGGTGGCGCGCAGGCTGGCGTAGTTGCCGGCCGGGCAGTCCTGCGTGTATCGCCAGTAGACCCAGGCCATCACCAGCATCAGCACACCCGGCACCAGCAGCGCGATGCGCCAGCCCGCGGATTGCTCGGCCCCGAGCAGCAACAGCGCGGCGACGATCAGCGGCATCAGCGTCTGCGTCGCACCGCCGCCGGCATTGCCCCAGCCAGCCGCTGCGGCGTTCGCGGTGCCGACGACATTGGGCGCGAACATCACGCTGGTGTGGTACTGCGTGATCACGAAGCTGGCGCCGATCGCGCCGATCGCCAGCCGGAAGAACAGGAAGCTTTCGTAGCTCTGCGCGGTGGCCACGCCGAACACCGGAATGGCGCCGAACAGCAGCAGGCCGGTGTAGGCCTTGCGCGGACCATAACGATCGCAGAGCGGGCCGATCAGCAGCCGCACCAGGATCGTCACTGCAACCGCTGCGATGTTGATGTTGGCAATCTGATCGCGGCTCAGCCCGAATTCGCCCTTGATGACCGGCATCAGCGGCGCGCAGGCGAACCACGCGAAGAAGCAGACGAAGAACGCCATCCAGCTGAAGTGGAAGGCACGCATCGCGGGCGATGACAGGTCGCGCAGGCGAATGCGGGTGGCTTTGGCAAGCGGTGCAGCAGCAGTCATGGTCGGCTCCATCGAGGGACGTGAGATGCGCGGACGCCATTGGCCGCAGGACAACAACTCACGTGATTGCCGTTAACCACGTCCCATCGCCACGCAAAGGCTGTGCCGCGCGCTTCGGCCCCGGATAGCCCAGGACGGATCGCGCCGGGCCGCCGCTGCGCACCGCATCGATGCACTACAGCCGTGCGCCGCACCTGTTTGGCGCTTGCAGCCCGCGATGCGCCGGCGGTCGTGGTGCTGCTGGCCCGGTGTCGCGTGTTCGCGAGCGGATGACGGCCTGTCCGTTTCGACGTACGCACAACCATTGGCAGGCTTTTTGCTGCCGCTCGATCAGGCGTGCCAACGCTCGCAGCCCGGCCATTGCCGCCCGCGCTGCTCCGGACACCGAGGTCCCGTTCCCCAGCTGGATGTTGCTGGCGGATCCACCTACCTCTGTCCGGACTTTCGCGATGCACCAGACCACCCCGCGCACCCATCACTTGCTGGAAACGGCCGCCATCATCGCGGCTGCAATGCTTCAGCTTGCCGCTGTTGTCCTGTGGCTTCAGGACCTGCGCTGAGCCCGCCCCGATGAACCGTCTGCTCGCGCTCATGGCGGCTGTGCTGCTGACCCTCGGCAGCGTGCTGACGTATGCGGCACAGGCTGCCGCGCCGGAGACGGTGATCGGCGAGGCGCTGGCGCTCGATCTGGCTGCCCGTCGCCTGACCGGCGCGCCGCAAGCGGGTTTCACCGTCTATATCGGCAGTGCAGCAAGCGACCGCTGGCTGCGTGAAGTCTGGGTGCAGGTCGATCGCCAGCCGATGACCCGCTACCTGTTCTCGCAGGCCGAGAGCGAAGCGCTGCGCAGCGGTGGCCTGCACCTGCTGCTGGCCGACACGCTGACGCCGGGCCAGCATCGGGTGCGCGCTCAGGCCGCCGCCGTGGGGCTCGACCCGCGCCGCAATGACGACCGCAGCCGCGCCCAGGTCGAAATCGTCATCGATCAGGGTGAAGCGCCCATCGAACTGGAACTGTCCTGGGCCACGGCTGCGTATGTCGGCAACACCGCGCTGAAAGCCGCGGTGCGGCAACCAACGGCCGCGGCCGATCCTGCCAGCGCCGTCGCGGCTTCGGACCCGCGCCTGCGGGCCATCCGCTTTCTCGATGCCACCGGTCGCCGCTATCGCGCCGAGCTGGCATTTCGCCAGTTGCAGATGACCATGCCGTCTGTCGAGCGTCCGCTACGGGTGACTTACAGCGCTGCGGCGACGCCCGCGAGCCTTGGCAGTGCCGGGCCCTGCGAAGCCGCGCCCAGCCTGTCCTGCGACCGTATCAACGCCACGCTCGGCTATACGCTGCTCGATCAGAGCCAAGGCCTGAAGGCAGCCGAAGCGTTCCGCCGCGTGCGGGCGCCCGGGCCGTACGCGACGGCGGCGCTGCTCGGCCTTGGCTGGGCGCTGCTGGCACCGCCGGACGGCGAGGCCGCTGCGGAAACGGCTGCCGAGCAGCCCGGCCGCGCGTCCCGTCATCCGCTGCGGACGATGCCGCCGAAGGAACGCGACGCCGCGATCCGCGCCGCGCTGGTGCCGTGGATCGAGCTGATCGGTCGCGACCCGACCGATCCGGCGGTGCAGGAAGGGCTGGTCGCGATTGCCTGGGCGCTGAGCACGCTCGGTGCGCAAGTGCAGGCGCAGGACTACTACAACCGCGCGATCAGCCAGCTGACCGAGGTGCTCGGTCACATCGACAAGGCCAAAGCCGAGCTGGCCACCACGCCGCTGCTGGCCGGCGTCATCGCCAATACGCCGAGCGAGGCCTGGCACTGGTACCTGGCCGATCGCCTGCCCGATCCGCGCTGGTGGGTGCTGCCGATCAGCGCCGCGCCGGAGACCTTTCACCTGGAAGCGCTGCTGCAACAGCCGGCGTTCCGCGAACGGCTGATGACGCTGCGCGATCTTCACGAAGCGAAGGCGTCGCTGCTCGAACAGCGGGCGCGCCTGACCACGCTGGCCAGCCCGGATGCAGGCGCGCGGGTCGCCGACATCGACCGGCTGCTGCCGGCACTCGATGCCGGCATCGCCGAGCAGATCGGCCAGGCCGACCGGCTGGCGCTGGCGCAGCTGCTGGCAATCAAGAAGCAGACCCAGCAGACGCTGGTCGAGGCACGCTTCGGACTGGCGCAGCTCTATGACCGGGTGGCCGAGGTCACCACGCCATGAACCGTCGACACGCGCTGCTTGTGTTGCTCGCGGTCGCGCTGGCCGCTCGCGGCGCGCCGGGCGCCGATCCCGTTGCCACGGTCGGCTCGACGACGGAAACCAACGGTCTTGAGCGCAACGGCCGCTTCGTCGTGCGCACGCCATCGATCCTGCGGCCGGGCATCGATCAGCGGGTGCCGCCGAACGCGCTGGCGGCGATCGCCCAGTACGACCGCATCCTGGAAATCCCGACCAGTGCCGCGAACCGCGCCGAGGCCCTGCGCCGCGCGGCCGATCTGCGCGTGCAGCGCGCCGACATCGATGGCGAGATCAACGAGCCGGTATTGCGCAGGGCCATCGCGCTGTATCAGGCGCTGCTTCGCGAGTCGCCGGACCATCCGTACAACGATCGCGCGCTGTACCAGCTGGCGCGCGCGCAGCAGGCCGTTGGCGAAGTCGATGCCGCAATCGCCAGCCTGCAGGCGCTGGGTCAGCGCTACCCCCAGTCGATACGCACACCGGACGGCGTGTTCCGCGCGGCTGAGCTGCTGTTTCAGCGCAACCGCTTTGCCGAGGCCGAGGCGGCTTATCGTCAGGTCCTGGCACTGGGGCCATCGACCCCGTACTTCGCGCCGGCGCAGTACAAGTTCGGCTGGTCGCTGGTGCGTCAGGAGCGCTACGCGGACGCCACCGCGCCGTTCTTCGCGATCCTTGACCGCGAACTGCCGCCCGGCACGCTTGAAGATTCGCAACAGGCGCTTGCAGCGCTGCCGCCAGCACGCGCCGACGCGGTGCGTGACGTGCTGAATGTCACCGGCCGTGCACTGGCGGCACTCGGTGGCGGTCGCGGCCTGAACGAACGCTTCGCGCAGGCCGGCAGCGAGCCGCGCTTCGCTACCTTGCTGTACGCGGCGCTCGCCGCGCAGCTGCTCGAACGGCAGCGCCATCACGATGCTGCCGAGGTCGATCTGGCCTTCGTCGAGCGGCATCCGCAGCACCCGCGAGCACCAGAATTCGAGGCGCGGGCGATGGCCGCGTACCAGCAGGCGGGTTCCGCCGAAATGCTGATCGCGGCCAAGCGCCGCTATGTCGAGCGTTACGCACCGGGCAGTGGCTATTGGGGCAGTGCCACGCCGAGTGCGGAGGTGATGACCACCGTTCGCGACAGCCTGACCGATCTCGCGCGCCATCACCATGCGCGGGCTCAGACGCGCGCGGACCGCGACGGCGAAGCCCGGCGTCGCGATTTCCTGACTGCCGCCGACGGCTATGCGCGCGCGCTGGCGCTGTTCCCGGATCATCCGCAAGCCGCCGAGCTGGCGCTGGCGCAAGCCGATGCCCTGTTCGATGGCGGTCAGCTCGAAGCTGCCGCGCGCCAGTACGAACGCGCCGCCTATGCGCTGCCGGGCAGCCGGACGGCTAGTCAGTCTCCGGCGACGGCGCTGGCTGCGGTGCAGGCCTGGCAGCGGCTGGCGAATGAAAGCAGCGGCGCTGCGAAGTCCGCCGCGCTGAAGGAATCCGTCCGCGCCAGCCTGCAGCTGGCCGAAGTATTCCCGACGCATCCGCAGTGGGCGTTGATCCTGACTCGCGCCGCTGGCGACCTGCTGGCCGGCAATGATCCCGACGGCGCGTCCACGGTCGCCAGCCGGGTGTTGGCGGCCCGACCGCCGGCGGCAGCGGAACTGCGGCAGCAACTGCTGGGTATGGTCGCCGATGCCCGCTACCGCCAGAAGCGCTTCGCCGACGCCGAAGCCGCCTACGGCGAGCTGCTGGCTCTGCTGCCGGCCAACGATGCGCAGCGGCCGCCGGTGGCCGAGCGGCTGGCGGCTGCGGTTTATGAACAGGCCCTTGCCGCGCGTGCTGCCGGCGATCTCGCTGGTGCGGCGATCGCCTTCCAGCGCGTTGGCGTGCGGGTGCCGGATGCTGCGATTCGCGCCGCCGCCGACTACGACGCGGCCTCCGCCTATGTCGAGCTGCAGGACTGGACGCGAGCCGCCGACAGCCTGGAAGCGTTCCGCACCCGCTTTCCGGAGCACGCGCTGGCGCTTGATGCGGAGAAAAAGCTGGCGCTGGTCTACACCCGGAACAGCCAGCCGGCACGCGCCGCGGAGGTCTTTGGCCGCATCGCGCAGCACGAGACGCTGTCGACCGATCTGCGCCGCGAGGCGCTGTGGCTGTCGGCCAACGACTACCGCCGTGCCGGCGACAGTCGTGCCGCGGCCTTGCAGTTCGAGCGCTATGTGGACCGCTATCCGCAGCCGCTCGATCAGGCTCAGCAGGCGCGCCGCCATCTGGCCGACATCGCCAGCAGCCAGCTGCGCGATCCGGCGCGCCTGCGGTTCTGGCTGCAGTCGATCGTCGATGCCGATGGCGACGCGCCGGCCGGACCGCTTGCAGCCGACGCGCTGGCTCGGCGCATCGCTGCCGAGGCCAGTCTTGAACTGGGGCAGGCGGGTGCGGCGCAGGCCAGTGCGCTGCGCTTGGGCCTGCCGCTGGAAAAGAGCCTGCCGATGCGCCGCACCGCAATCGAGCGCGCGCTGCGCCTGCTTGATCGCGCCGCCGCCTACGGCCTTGCCGACGTGACCACGGCCGCGACTCATGAACGGGCAACGGTGTGGCGGGCGTTCGCGCGCGCGATCGTGCAATCGGAGCGGCCGGGTGGTCTGTCGGCCGAAGCGCTGGAGCAGTACCAGCTGCTGCTCGAAGAGCAGGCCAACCCTTTCGAAGAAAAGGCCATGCAGGCGCATGAAACCAATCTCGCTTATCTGCGCCAGGGCGTCTGGAACGAGTGGGTGCGCAAAAGCAGCCTTGCGCTCAGCGAGATCGCCCCGGCCCGTTACGGCAAGAACGTTCGTCTGGAGGATCGTTATGACGCGATGCACTGACGTGCTGTCGATGGCGATGGCGGCCGTGCTGCTGACCGCCTGCAGCAGCGCACCGGTGCGCAAGCCTGCGCCGCTGCGCGCCAGCAAGCCGGCTTCGCCGCCGCCGCTTGCCGTCGCGGCACCGGCGCTTGCGCCATCGGCCAGCGGCAAGCCGCCGGCCGACGAGCGCTTCCGCAATGCCTTGGGCCTGATGGCTGACCATCGCCCGCAGGAAGCCCAGGCCGCGCTGCAAAGTCTGCTGAAGGACTACCCGGACTTGTCCGGCCCGCTGACCGATGCCGGGATTCTTTACGCACGCGCCGGACAGCGCGACAAGGCGATGGCCCACTTCGCGCGCGCCATTCAGGCCAATCCGGCCAATGTCGTGGCCTTGAACTGGAATGGTGCGCTGGTTCGCGACAGCGGCGATTTCACTCGCGCCGAAGCGCTCTGGCGGCAGGCGCTGGCAGTGCAGCCGGACTATCCGGCTGCGCTCCTGAATCTGGCGATCTTGTACGACGTGTCGATGCATCGCCCGCAGGATGCGCTGACTTGCTACCGCCGCTATCTGGCCCTGATCGGCAAGGACGATCTGATCGTCAGCGCCTGGGTGCGCGAACTCGAAGGACGGTCTTCGCAGATGGCCGCCGCAGGCGCTGAAGGGGTGGCGCGATGAACTCGGCGTGCCGGCTTGCCGCCCTGCTGCCGATGCTGGCGTACGGCGTTCAGGCCGCCCCGCACGTGACATCGGCTGCGCCGCCGTCGGCACCGCGCGAGATCGGCACCACCATCGTCGGCGACAGCGATGCCGCAATTGGCCTGTACCTGACGCCGTGGAGCGATGAAGCGCCGCTGCCACCGAGCGGCAGTCCGGCCAACTTCACGATCGAGCCGACCGAGGCCGACCCGCTCGCCGATCGCGCCCGCAGCGAAGCGCTGGAGAGCATCGACAGTCACCGACGTGCGCGGCGTCAGTCGTATGGCAACTGAATGCTCACCCTCAACGCCTGTGCATGGTGTCGCGGAGCGCGGTCGCCGATTGCGGCGCGCACGGCCGATGCGGATTGCACTGCTTGCCGCGCCGGTCGGCGTGACGCCGCCGCCGTCATGGGTGTGGCGAACGTCAAACGTGGCATATCAATTGCTTAATTGATTTCACAGCAGCAGCACAAGATCGGCCAACGACGCCTGATCCACGGACGATGAAGTCCATGCGCGAGGAGAGGATCCGTTCTCCATGCGCGTGGACTTTTTTCTTTGCCCTAAACGATCAAGCCATCTGGAGCCTTATGAAATCCTTCACGCGCCGTCTGATCCCCGCCGTGATCGCGGCAAGCCTGCTCAGCCCGATGTTCAGTTCGCCGGCCAGCGCCGACGACCTCGCGCCGTACCATCTCGCGCCAATGGGCTCGTACGTGCTGGCCGATGACGGCCGCGGCACCGGCAATGGCATCGGCGGAACGCTGGCGCTGGGTGCTCATCTCGCGGCACTGGTCGACCTCGAACTGCGCGGCAGTTTCATCAACTTCGGCAGCCAGGATGGTTCGGGTTCGTCGAAGCTTGGCGCCGGTGGCTTCGGCGTCAACGTCTACCTGTTCCGCGCCATCGGCGGCAGCGGCCTGTACATCCATGGCGACGTGCAGGGCAGCAAGCGAACGCTGTATCACTACGGTGCCGGCTACGAATTGATGTTCGGCGGCTTCGGGCTGCGCGCCGAAGGCCTGATCCGCAACGAGCAGTTCGAGCATCACGAGCCGATGATCAACGTCGGCCTGCGCATTCCGTTTGGCAGCAATCCGCCGAAGCCGGTGTTCGTGCCGCCACCGCCGCCGCCGCCGAAGGAGGAAGCGGTGATCGCGCCGCCACCGCCGCCGCCTCCACAGCCGCCGCCGTGCCAGGGCAGCGAGGCCGGTTCGTCGTTGTCGCTCGATGGCTGCAACAAGGGCGACAACATCGTGCTGCGCGGGGTCAACTTCGAATTCGACAAGGACGTGCTGACCGTCAACGCGACTGTCCTGCTCGATCAGGTGGCCGCCGCGCTGGCCCGTCGCCCGGATATCAAGGTCGAGATCGGTGGCCATACCGATGCCAAGGGATCGGTGGCCTACAACAAGAAGCTTTCCGAACGCCGCGCCGCGTCGGTGCGCGCCTATCTGGTGCAGAAAGGCGTCAGCGAAGATCGGATCACGTCCGTCGGCTACGGCAAGGTCGTCGCCATCGCGACCAATGACACCGACGAGGGTCGCGCGCTCAATCGACGCGTGGAGTTGACCGTCACCGATGCTGATCGCGCGGCCGGTGGCGTGATCAGCGAACAGGCAGGCAAGGCCGACCAAGTGGTGCTGCCGCCGGTCGAGGACCAGATGCCGGCCGATGGAGCCGCTGCAATGGCGCCGGCGCCGGTCGCGACGGCACCTGCTGCAGCAGCGGCGCTCGCCAACGCGGCAGTGTCGATCATCGATTACGAATACCAGCCCAAGCTGATCACGGTGAAAGCGGGTGGCACGGTGACGTGGACCAACAACGATCGCGTCACGCACACGGTCCGTTTCGATGACACCGAAATCAAGGTGAAGTCGGCGGGCACCTACAGCCGGAGCTACCCACAGCCCGGCACCTTCGAATATCGCTGCGGCATACATCCCACGATGTTCGGTTCCGTGGTGGTTGTCCCCTGACGATGGTCGCCGCCATCAACGGTTCGCTGGCGGAAGCGGGGTCATGCATGAAACGCCTTACAGCTCGGGTTTACTGGAATGAAAGCACAGACTTTCGATTCACCATCAGCAACACGCGCCTTGCAGGTCACGGCAAGGACTGCCATCAGCCGTGACAAGGCCGGCGCGATGAAACACGCGAACCGCGGCTTGCGGGTGATGCTGGTCGATGACGATCAAGCCCGACTCGCGATGATGGAACAGGCGCTGGTCGCCGAAGGCCACGTGATCGTCGTGCGTCTCGATGCGCAGGCCGACCTGCTGGCCGGCGTGACCCTGCATCAGCCCGACGTGATCTTCATCGATGTCGATGCGCCGAGTCGCGACACGCTGGAATCGCTGGGACAGATTCACCGCGAACGGCCACGACCGATCGTGCTGTTCGCAGCGCGCAGCGATGCCGAAACCGCGCATCGAGCGGTTCATGCCGGAGTCAGTGCCTATGTCGTCGACGGCCTGCATCCGACGCGCCTGAGCGCGCTGCTGGATGTCGCGATCGCACGCTTCGAAGTGCATCAGGCGCTGAGTCGCGAATTGTCGGCGGCCAATGCGCGGCTTGCCGACCAGCGCGACATCGAGAAGGCCAAGGGCATGCTGATGAAGCGGCGCAAGATCGACGAGGACGAGGCGTACGGAATGCTTCGCAAGATGGCGATGGACCGCAAGCAGAGAATCGGCGATTACGCGCGCCTGCTGCTGGCCGCGTCCGATCTGCTGTAGGTCGAACCTGGATCGGCCTGATGATGAACGGTCTCGAAAAGAGCAGGGTTCGCCTCGGCATGCTGCCGCTCGCCGATGCCGCGCCCCTGATCGTCGCGCGGTCCTGCGGCTTTTTCGCGCGGCATGGTCTGGACGTGGAGTTGAGTGTCGAGCGTGCCTGGGCGGCGTTGCGTGACAAGGTCGCCGCCGGCGTGCTCGATGGCGGCCAGATGCTGGCGCCGATGCCGATTGCTGCAACGCTCGGTCTTGATGGCGTGGCGGTGCCGATGGTCACGGCGATGGTGATGAGCCTGAATGGCAACTCGATCACCGTATCGCGCGCGCTGCACGCCCGCATGGTTCGCTATCTGCCGGAAGGGCCGACCGCCGGAAGCTGCGCCACGGCACTTGCTGCCGTGATTGCAGAGCAGCGCGAACGCGGCGGACGCCGCCCGATCTTTGCGCATGTATTCCCGTTTTCGGCGCACCACTATGAGCTGCGCATGTGGCTGGCCAGCGCCGATATCGATCCGGACAACGATGTGCAGCTCTGCGTCGTGCCACCGTCGCAGATGGTCAGCGAGCTGGAATCCGGTCGTATCGATGGCTACTGCGTCGGCGAACCGTGGAATGAAGTGGCGCTGCAGCGGGGCGTCGGTGTTGCTGTTGCCAGCAAGCACGAGATCTGGAACAACAGCCCCGAAAAGGTGCTCGGCGTCACTCGCGACTGGGCGCAGGAACACCCGAACACGCATCGCGCGATGGTGGCGGCGATGATCGAGGCGGCACGCTGGCTCGATATCGAAGACAACCGTCACGAAGCCGCGACCCTATTGGTGAGCGAGCACATGCTTGATGCACCGGCTGCGAGCATCTTCGCGTCATTGCGCATGCGCACCGGTGGCATCGTGTTCCACCGTGGCGCGGCAACCTATCCATGGCGGTCTCATGCCGTGTGGTTCATTCTCCAGATGCTGCGCTGGAAGCAATGCTGGCTGGCGCCGAACTTCTCCGATATCGCTTTCGATGTCTATCGCTGCGAAACCTACCGTGAAGCTGCGGCCCTTGTCGGCGAGCCTTGTCCACGGGCCGACTACAAATCGGAAGGCGCGCGCTTCATTGGCTCGCCGACGCCGTCCACCGATGGTGGTTCGATCATGCTGGGACCGGATGCGATGCTCGACGGCAGCATCTTCGATGCCGCGGATCCACTGGGCTGGCTGAAACTCCAGCGTCATGGCCTGCCAACGGTTGGTTATGCCTCACTGCTGTCGGCGAATGTTCGTCATTCCTGAGATTGTGAACATCGAACGGGCGGGCTTGCACAAGCTGTAGAAATCGACATCGATATCAAGTCTGTTGGCATGACCATTGCAGTCAACAGACGGTGAAACAGTAGTTCGTCAAGCAGCACAATCAAGAATCCAGCCAATGCTGACTGGGTTCATGGACACCGGAGTCCACGCACAGGCAATGCAGCCTGCGCGTGGATTTTTTTTGGCCTTCATTCCAGCCGGACTGATTCGCCATGCACCCGTGGGTACATCCATAACATCAGGAGTCAGCATGAACGGCACTATCAGGGGATTCGGTTGCAAGTCAGGCATTGTTCTCGCGTTCGCAGCGGGAATCTTTGCGTGTTCCAGTCCGGCGCAGGCCGGCATTTACGATGCCGGCAAGGTGCTGGCAACCAGCGGCGTCAACATCACCGATGGCGCGGCTGGTGGCGGCATCACGCCATGGGCGGTGATCGCCGGTTATGAAACCAATCAGGGCATCAACGGCAGCATCCACTACACCTACGCGAATCTGCCGAACTACAGCCTGAATTCGCTAGGCGCATCGGTGGGCTTCTACGATCGCTTCGAACTGTCGTATGCCTACGACCTTCTTCCGACCGGTAGCACGTTCAATACCGTTGGCTTGCTGACCAATACGCTGGCCGGCGTCGTGACCCCGGACAGTGGCATTGATCCATTCAATACCTCGATCCGGATGGATATCTTTGGTGCCAAGCTGCGCGTGTTTGGTGAATCGATCTACGACTCCGATAGCCTGCTTCCGCAGGTAGCACTCGGTGGCTTCTACAAGATCAATCACAACGAAGAGCTGATGAAGACGCTGCTGGCCAACAAGACCAAGGACTTCGAGGCTTACGTTGCAATCACCAAGATCTTTTTCCCGCTCGATCTGCTGGTCAACGTCACGGTGCGTTACACCGCTGCCAACCAGACTGGCCTGACCGGGTTCGGCGGGCCCAACAAGAACAAGCGCGAGTTCCGTCCGGAGGTGTCGCTTGCATACCTGCTGGCCAAGAACATCGCCATCGGAGCCGAGTATGCGGCGCACGGCAAGAACACCGATGGTCGCGGCGTGGCCGTCGGCGGCAACATCGATACCTCGGTGCTCGGTTCGATCACCGGTGCACTGAACAACATCGGTGTTGCCGGGCCGGTCGGCAGTCTTGCGAACAATCTCAACGACACGCTGACGCAACGGGAAAGCGACTGGTTCGATGTGTTCTTCGCCTACTTCCCGACCAAGAATCTGTCGTTCGTCGCGGCCTACGCGAACCTCGGCAACATCACGCTGACCCCCAAGCAGACCGGTGCGTACTTCTCGGTGCAGGCGAGCTTCTAGTCGCTTCGCTGTGGTGCGCGTGGTTCGTCATTCATTCCAGGAGAAAGCACATGAAGTCATTCAACCGGTTGCTGGCAGGCGGGGCACTGTGTCTGTTATCGATCTCGACCTTCGCCGGGTCCGAGACGCCGGAAGGCAAGGTTCAGGCGACCTATCCGCCGATTTCATCGGACGCCTATGAAAAGTTCGGTGGCAAGTACGGCATGGATCGCTGGGTGGAGTCGTTGTTCAAGTACATCATGCTCGACAATCGCATCAACTACATCTTTGCCGAGCACGGCAAGATCGATCGTCAGATCAAGCTGAACCAGCAGCTTGTGGCCGTGATGCTCGGTGCACCAGGCGTGGAGTATCAGGGCGCGAGCATGAGCGCCGCGCATGCGGAAATGGGCATCACGCTGACGCAGTTCAATGCCGTTGTCGAGGATGCCTATCTGGCCTGCGAGGATCTGCGTACGCCGTACCACACCTGCAATCAGCTGATTGCAGCGCTTGCTCCATTCAAGCGCTCCATCGTCACACGCTGACGGCTACACAAGAGCCGGCCGTCACCTGTTGCGGATCAGAGCCCGGCACTTGCACGCACGTGCAGTGACCGGGCTCACCGTGTTGCTGATGGGGCGCCTGACTGCGCCTTGTTGGCTGATGCAACGGTTGTTGGCGGCTATCAACGAATGCTGGTCCAGTCGCAGTTGCTTTCCCTTTCGAGATCGACACATGCGTTTGACTTCACACGATCACCCGGCAGTTGGATCGACGCCTTCGCGACGTTCGCTGCTGAGATTCATCGGCGCGCTGGCAGGTGGGCTGCTGCTGCCACGGCTATCGTCAGCCGAGGATTTGTGGACGACCTACCAGACCCCGGCTGCATTTCTTGCTGAAGCCTTTGGGACGCCGCCGGCGCCTGCCGTCCTCGCATTGGACGCGGCAAAGCAGAGTCAGCTCAGTACCGTTTTTGGCCGTGCCTATCCGCAGTCGCAGTTGCGTTACTGGCGTGCCGGCGGCCGCAGCGCGTGGATCCTTGATGACATCGGCAAGCAGGGCTATCAGATCACCACCGCCGGTTTCGTGGTCAAGGATGGCGGCATCGATTTCGCGCGCGTTCTGATTTATCGGGAGTCGCGCGGCGAGCAGATTGCCGAGCCGTCATGGCTGAAGAAGCTGGTCGGGCGCAGGCTCGCCGGCGTGGCGCTTGATCAGCCGATCGACAACGTCTCCGGCGCAACCCTGTCGGTGAAGATGATGCAGCGCATGGCGGCGACGGCGCTGCTGCTTGATGCCGTCGCGAAGGTCTGACCATGTCCGCTCAGACCCGTCCCCCTGTCGATCCGGCGCAGGCCGAAGGCGCTGCGGTTGCGGACACCGCCGCGTCGGTTTCGGTAGCGGCGCATGACAGCAGGCCGGCCAAGGCATTGCCGCGGCCCAACACCCGGCCTGCGTTCACCGCGCAACTGCGCAAGTGGCACCAGCGTTTTGGCCTTGCCGCATCACTGTTCCTGATCTGGCTGGGCAGCAGTGGCGCGATCCTGAGTCGCAGCGACCAGTTCGGATTCGATGCGATGCGGGTTCGCTGGGACTGGCTGACGGCGTTGTACGGGCTCAGTGCGGAAGCGCCGCGGATGGGCTTCGAGGCACAGGGCCACTGGATGGCCGCGACTCGGGAAAGCACCTTGCTTGACGCGCGCGTGGTCGAGCCGCGGATTCCGCCGCCGATCGGCTTCGTGCCGCTTGCTGGCGTGACCGGCAGGCAACTGGTGATTGGCACATCCGAGAGTCTGGTGATCGTCGGTGAAGACGGGGTACGGGTCGATGAACTGCGCGCGCCGATTCTTCCGGTGGCGTCGCTGCGCCGCATCGGAACGACGGTCGACGGTGGCATCGCGGTTCAGGACTTCGACGCCTTCGAAAGCCGCGATGGCGGCAACACCTGGGTTGCGGTGCTGCCGCAGTCGGTCAAGTGGTCGCATCCGGCACCGTTGCCGGGCGCGCAGCGGAAGGCGATCGAGCAGTTCGCGAAGCCATCGGTGCTGGTCGAGCAGGTCCTGATCGACCTGCACAGCGGCCGCCTGTTCGGACCGATCGGCGCATGGATCATCACGCTGGTTGGCGTGCTGGCGCTCGGGCTTTCGATCAGTGGCGTCTGGTCGTGGTGGCGGATCCGGCAAAGCCGCCAGCGGACTGTGAAGCGCGGATGAGCGCATCGCATGAATGGATGCCAGAGGGTGCACGGCGAACCGCGCGGGTGAATTCGTTCAGTCATTTCCTGGTGCGGCAGACGGCCTATCGCGCACGCTTCATCGCGATGGGGACCGAGGTCACGATCACGGTTGCGTCCGATCGCCGTTCCAAGGCGTCAGTCGAGTGGGCGATGAACGAGGCGCGCAAGCAGCTCATCGACTTTGGTCGCGATGCCTGGGCCTGGGGTGCTGGTGCCGTGGCGGATTTCAATCGGCAACTGGCAGCAGGCGGCCAGGCGGAGATTCCACCGCACCTGCACGGCCTGTTCGCCAAGGCCTGGGATATCCACCGCAGCAGTGGCGGTCTGTTCGAGCCGCGGCTGGCCGCACTGATACGGCTATGGGGTTTCGACGATCCCGCAAGGATGCGCCGCGCGCCGCCCGAAGCCACGGAAATCGCCCGGCTGCACGAGGCGCTCAGGGCAGCGCCGTCATTCGATGGCGGCAAGCACTACGGCCCGGCGCCGCAGACGGGTTGGGATTTCGGCGCACTGGGCAAGGGTTACATCGTCGACAAGGCGATCGAAGTGCTGGTCAGCGCCGGTCATGTCAACGCCTTCATCGACGCGGGTGGTCATGTTGCCGTGCGCGGCTCACGTGACGACCGCCCGTGGCGCACCGGCATTCGCGACCCGTTCGAGTCTGGCGAGCAGGCCTACGTGCTGGCCAGTGTCCAGCCAGGCGATGCTTCGGTGGTCACGCATGGCGATGATCAGCGTGGTTTCGAGTTCGAAGGTCGACGCTATTCGCATCTGCTCGACCCGGCGAGCGGCTGGCCGGTGCACGGCCTGCGAGCGCTGACCGTGGTCCACGAGGACGGTGCGCTGGCCGATGCCGCCGGCGCGGCCTTGTTCGTTGCCGGCGCCGAGGCGTGGCCGGCGTTGGCGGCGCGGCTGGGATTGCGACGCGTGCTGGCCTTGAACGCCGATGGCACGGCCTGCGTCACGCGCGCGCTGGCAAGCGCGTTGTCGTGGAAGCGCGCGATACCGGTGCGGCTGGTCGACTGAAGGCGCGCCGGCACCGGGCGGCGGCGACGTCGTGACCGAAGTTGCCGTACTGCGGATGCCCGCGCGGGCCCGCAGCGGCGCTGGCGTTCCGCCACTGGCCGGCGTCCGGCAGTGCTCAGCGCGACCGCCAGGATCCGGAACAAGCTCCGAGCAAGACCGTTGCCCGGAACCGCCGTTCGGCTGAACGGCGCGTACACGGCTGCGCGCCGCGCGATCGAGCCCCCTGAGGCGCAACTAATCGTCGCGCCGCCGCTTGGCAGTGCCGCCGCTTGGCTCTAAGCTCTGGCTATACAAAACCTATTCAATACGGATACGCCACGCCGATGCCTGCCAACCCGACGAACCAAGTGGCGACGCCGCCCGACAGCGGTCTGTACCGAATCGCCGCCGTGTCATCGCTGACCGGCATTCCGGTGCCGACGATCCGCATCTGGGAGCTGCGCTATCAGGCGGTGCAGCCGGTGCGCAGCGGCGGCAACAGTCGGCTGTATGCCCGTGCCGATGTCGATCGCCTGCTGCTGCTGAAGGCGGCCGTCGATGCCGGCTTCCAGATCGGCACCGTGGCGCAGCTGAGTGACGGGCAACTTCGCGAGCGTATTCAGGCCGTGCCCTACCGGCCGGCAGCGGTAGCGAGCGGGCGCGCGCAGGCGGTGGTCGTCGGCGAGTTGCTGGCCACGCGACTGGCCGCTGTGGACAACGGTGATGCGCTGGACATCGCGGCAGTCGTCGGCGATCTCGACAGTCTGCCGGCAGCGTTGCCGAAGGCCGACTGCCTGCTGGCCGAACTGGCGACGCTGACTACGAGTGCCGTGCAGGCGCTGCGCCGCGCGCGCGTGGCCGTACGGCCGCAGGTGACGATCGTGCTGTACAGCTACGCGACGCGACGCACGCTGGCGCAGCTCGGCGAGGAGGGTGTGATCGCCCTGAGCGCGCCGTCGGACCCGCTGCATCTGCTGCGCGTATGCCGGCTTGCCTGCGGCAGCGAGGATGGTGGCCGCTCGCTGATCGAACGGCTGTTGCGGTCGCCAGCGGCGCCGCGCCGCTATGACCCGCTGTTTCTGGAGAGCTTGCGCGACATGCCGTCGCAAGTGCAGTGCGAATGCCCGAATCACCTTGCCGAGCTGCTCGGCAGGCTCGGCGCGTTCGAGCAGTACAGCCTCGGTTGCGAAAGCCGCAATCAGGCCGATGCGCACATCCATTCGCGGCTGTACGCCGCCGCCGCGCACTGCCGTGAGGTGCTCGAGCACGTGCTCGGTGAAGTGCTGGATCACGAAGGCATCGCCCAGCCGGCAGGCGGGGCGGCCGCATAAAAAAGCCGGCACGAGGCCGGCTGAAGATTTCATGGGCTACTTGGGGGAGCAGCGGCGGCAAGATGCCGGGCTGCCCAAATGTTGTCAAGGTTTAGAGTAGCTTTTAGGTAAACAAAGATTGATTTGTCCGGGAAACTCTGCGAAGGTGCAATCAGACCGGTAAGAAGTAGCGCCACGCGGGCTGGTCGGGGCGGCGGTCAACGCGGCCCGGCGGCACGGCCTGGATCTTCGTCGCGGCGCGGTCATCGAATACGCAGAGGAGCGCAGTCATGCTGCAAGTCATCGGATCGCAAACGTCGAACATCCCGGACGCATTGCCGCTGCACGGCTTCGACGAGGACGCCGCCTTCCTCGAGTACCTGCTCGACGATGTCTGGGACATCCTTGCGCAGGGCGTTCGGGTGAGCTTCGCGGCGGCGCACACGCCGACGTTGGCCACCGTGCGCAACGGCATCCCGACCGTCCGCACCGTGGTGCTGCGTGCCGTGTCGCGCAACACCGCGATGATCTTCGTCCATGCCGATCGTCGCAGCGGCAAGGTGCAGGAACTGAGCGTGCAGCCGGCCTGCTCGCTGCACATCTACGATCACGGCAGACGCGTGCAGCTGCGGATCGAGGCACATGCCAGCGTCCACGTCGATGACGAGATCGCCGACGGCGAGTGGACGCGGCTGCGCAATCAGTACCGCGCCCAACTGCGACGCGCGGCAGCGGCCGGTGCGGCTCAATTGCTGCCGGAGCCGGGCATCGATGATG
Organism: Gammaproteobacteria bacterium; assembly: GCA_026398875.1. GTDB lineage: Bacteria > Pseudomonadota > Gammaproteobacteria > Nevskiales > Nevskiaceae > Nevskia. The sequence goes on from JAPLSB010000015.1 coordinate 97,567, forward strand.
TCGATGGCCTCGCCGAAGCCGGACGTCGCGAAGACTTTGCAGCGATCGCCTTGCATGTGTCGGCGATCGAGTGGCAGCACATCAGCTCGCGCGGTGCGCAGCGGGCGCGCTTCGAGATCGGCGAAAGCCCGAGCGGTTTCTGGCTCGACGTCTGAAGCGCGGGCGGCCGCAGTGCCGCCTGGCGTCTCAGACGCGACGCCAGCGCTGGCCGTCCTTCGAGTCCTCGATCAGCACGCCGCGTGCCTTCATCGTGTCGCGAATGCGGTCGGCTTCCGGATAGTTCTTCGCGGTCTTGGCGGCAATGCGCGCCGCCAGTGCGGCCTCGATCTCCGCTTCGTCCGGGCCGTCGCCGGCACTGCTGGCTGATTGGCTGAACCAGGCCGCCGGCGTCTGCTGCAGCAGGCCGAGTACGGCGCCCGCATCCTTGATCTGAGCCACCAGCGCGGTACGCTCGCCGAGATCGACAGCCTTGTTGAGCTGCTTCGCCAGCTCGAACAGCTCGGCCAGCGCGGCCGGCGTGTTCAGGTCGTCTTCCAGCGCAGCGATGAAGGCCGCGGGCGCCACGGCGTCGCTGCCTGGAACGTCGCCGGCGTCGCGCAGCGCGCCATACAGGCGATCGAGCTTGCGCCGTGCATCGGCCAGCGCCTCGTCGTTCCAGTCCAGCGGCTGCCGATAGTGGCCGGTCAGCAACGCCAGCCGCACCGCTTCACCCGGTGCGGTCTTCAGGATCTCGCGAATCAGCTTCACGTTGCCGAGCGACTTCGACATCTTCTCGGCGTCCATGGTCAGGAAGCCGTTGTGCAGCCAGTAGCGCGCGAAGGTCTTGCCATCGTGCGCGGCCGTCGACTGGGCGCGCTCGTTCTCGTGATGCGGAAAGACCAGATCGTGGCCACCGCCGTGAATGTCGATGGTGTCGCCGAGCAGCGCTTCGGCCATCGCCGAGCACTCGATGTGCCAGCCCGGACGACCACGGCCCCACGGCGATGGCCAGCCCGGCTGGTCGTCGGTTGACGGCTTCCAGAGCACGAAATCGCCGGCGTCCTTCTTGTACGGCGCGACTTCGACGCGGGCGCCGGCGATCAGCTCGCGGCGGTCACGCTTCGACAGCTCGCCATACCCGGCGTAGCTCGCGACGTTGAACAGCACGTGGCCTTGGGCTGCATAGGCCGAGCCGTTGGCGATCAGCCGCTCGACCATCGAGATGATGTGCGCGAGGTGTTCGGTGACCTTCGGCTCGAAGGTCGGCCGCAGCACGCCAAGCGCGTCGAGATCCTCGTGATAGATGTCGGTGTAGCGGCGGGTGATGACGCCGATCTCCACACCTTCCTTCGCTGCCGCCGCATTGATCTTGTCGTCGATGTCGGTGATGTTGCGGGTGTAGTCGACGCGCGGATAACGGCGACGCAGCACGCGCGCCAGCACGTCGAAGACCACGGCCGGCCGGGCGTTGCCGATATGCGCGAACGAGTAGACGGTCGGGCCGCAGACATACATCGTCACCCGCTCCGGATTCAGCGGGACAAACGCTTCCTTGCGGCCGGACAGGGTGTTGTGCAGTTGCATGGGGGTTCGATCAGGAAAAAGCCGCGCAAGGATAGCGATGAGGCGCGGGTCTTGCAGTCGCAGCCGTGCTGCCGGCGACAATGCCGGCTGGACTCGCTGACGCGTACGGATATGACGCTCGATACCTGGTTGGCCTTCTTCGTTGCCGCGTGGCTGATCTGCCTGTCGCCCGGCCCGGGCGTGCTGTCCTGCGTGACCGCTGGCTTGCAGCATGGCCTTCGCGCGGCGCTGTGGAACATCGCCGGCCTGCAGGCCGGCGCCACGGTGACCTTGATCGTGGTTGGCGTCGGTCTCGGTGCCGTGCTGGCCGCGTCGCCGCTGGCGTTCACCGCGATCAAGTGGTTCGGCGCCGCCTACCTGGTCTATCTCGGCGTGCAGCAATGGCGCTCGTCGGAAGCGCCGATCCGGGCGCCGGAGGAGTCAGCACCGGGGATCGCGGCGGCGAATGTGTCGCGAACGCTGTTCGTCAGAGGGCTGATCGTCAACTCGACGAATCCCAAGGGCATCCTGTTCACCGCGTCGGTGCTGCCGCAGTTCATCGACCCGCAGGCGCCGCAGCTGATCCAGTTCGTGATCGTCTGGTGCACGCTGCTGTTTACCGACGTCTGCTGCATGAGCGGCTATACGGCGCTCGGTCTGCAGGCGCTGCGCGGGCTGCAGAATCCAGTCGTCGCGCGGTGGACCAACCGCGTATTTGGCGCCCTGTTCGTGCTGGCCGGTGTCGGCCTCGCGGTATTCAAGCACGCCGCCTGAGCCCGCGGAGTCGCGAAGCGACCGAAACGAAAAAGACCGCCGAAGCGGTCTTTTTCATGCTGCCGATTACGAATCAGTCCCGGCGGTCGGCCCGGTTCTGCTGGCGTCGGGTCTGACGCTCGGCGCGATTGCCCTGGCGCAGCCCCTGGCGCTCGGCCCGATTGCCCTGACGCTCGATCTGGCGTTCGGCCCGGTTGTCCTGACGGTCACCAGCGCGGCCCTGGGCCTCGTCGACCGCGTCGCGCGCGTTCTGATAGCGGCCCTCGTTGTTTTCCTGAATGCGGTCGACGGCTTCGGCGCGGTTGCCTTGGCGAAATTCCTGGCGGTCGGCGCGATTGCCCTGCCGTTCGACCTGGCGCTCGGCACGATTCTGCTGGCGCTTGGCCTGACGTTCGGCGGCGCTGTCGGCCGAGGCTGCGGTTGCGGTCAGTGCCAGCAGGGCAGCGGCAACGATCGACGTGATGACATTCTTGTTCATGGTGGCTCTCCTTCGGGGATCGGGTGCTGCTTCGGTCGCGATCAGGCAGTGCGAGCGGCCCAGCAACGCCGACTTTAGCCAGGGCGCCTGAACGCAGGCTGAGTGCCCGTTGCCGCCGCCGACGATCTGGTCAGTCGGCAGGCGTCGTGGTCACTTCCGGGCGCCGACCGTAACGGGTCATCAGATCCAGCGTGTGGATGCCCTCGACACCCTTGGCGCGGTCTTCGAAGAAGAACTTGAGGCTGTGCCAGATGGTCGGGAACGCGATGTCATCCCATGGAATCTCGTCCTCGCGCATCAGCCGGGTTTCCGAGCTTTCCGAGGTCACGGCATGGTGCGGGCTGCGCATCTGCCCGCGGTAGATCATGTAGATCTGCGACACGTAAGGCACGTTGATCACGGCCAGCAGCCCGCCGATATCGACTTCGGCCTGCGATTCTTCCAGCGTCTCGCGGGCCGCGCCCTGGGCGCTGGTCTCGCTCATCTCGAGAAAGCCGGCCGGGAAAGTCCACAGGCCGAAGCGCGGTTCGATGTTGCGCCGACACATCAGCACCTTGTCTTCCCATACCGGCACGCAGCCGGCGATCACCTTGGGGTTCTGGTAGTGGATGGTCTCGCAGGCCGGGCAGACGGCGCGCGGCAGATGGTCGCCAGGCGGGATGTGGTGATCCACGGCGTGGCCGCAGGCAGAGCAGAATTTCATGCGGTCGATGCGGGTGGGGGACGCGAAACGGCGTCCGTCGTGAGGTTATCAGAGGCCTTCGCCCTGCGGCCTCCGGATCCGCGCTTTCCTTAAGCCGGCAGGCATCATCAACGCCAGTCTTCCTTCGAACAATGCCCGCCATGAACCGATCCCTGCTGTCGATGGCCATCGCACCGCTGCTGCTGTCCTGCGCCGTGTCTGCGGCTCAGCCGCGCGACACGCCGGCAGCAGCGGCCGATGCGGCCTTGCCGTATCGGCTGAAAGTGGTCGCGGAAGGCCTCGAGTTTCCGTGGAGCCTCGCCTTCCTGCCCGATGGCCGGATGCTGGTCACCGAACGTCCAGGCCGGCTGCGGATCGTCGCGGCCGATGGCGCGCTGTCGCCGCCGGTCACCGGCGTGCCGCCGGTATTCGCGCAGCGCCAGGGCGGCTTGCTGGACGTGGTGCTCGATCCGGCTTTCGAGCAGAACCGCTGGGTCTACCTGTCCTATGCCGAGCCGGATGGCGCCGGGCTGGCCGGTACGGCCGTCGCCCGCGGCAAGCTGGTCGGCAATGCGCTGGAAGCGGTGGAGGTGATCTACCGGCAGGTGCCGAAGTCCGAGGGCGGGCTGCATTTCGGCTCGCGGCTGGCATTTGCGCCGGACGGCACGCTGTTCATCACCCAGGGCGACCGCTACCTGCACAAGGATCTGGCGCAGACCCTCGACAACGATTTCGGCAAGACCGTGCGGATCCATCCGGACGGCTCGATCCCGACCAACAATCCGTTCGTCAAGACGCCCGGCGCGCGACCGGAGATCTGGTCCTACGGCCACCGCAACATGCAGGGCGCGGCGATCCATCCGGTGACCGGCGCGCTATGGACCCACGAGCACGGCGCGATGGGTGGTGACGAGGTCAATCTCGATCAAGCGGGCAGGAACTATGGCTGGCCGGTGATCACCTGGGGCATCAACTACGACGGACAGCCGATCGGCATCGGCAGTGAGAAAGCGGGCATGGAACAGCCGCTGACCTACTGGAAGCCGTCGATCGCGCCGAGCGGCATGGCTTTCTACACGGCCGACAAGTTTCCGGGCTGGCGCGGCAACCTGTTTGTCGGCTCGATGAAGTTCGGCTACCTGAATCGCATCGAGCTGGACGGCACGCGGGTGATCAACGAGCAGCCGCTGCTGAAGGAACTCGACGCCCGGATCCGCTGCGTGCGGCAGGGACCGGATGGGTTCCTCTACGTCACCACGGATTCGCCGACCGGCGCAGTGCTGCGCCTGGAACCGCCGCGCCGCTGAACCGGCCGCGACCTTGCGTCGCGGCCGAATACCGCGAACCGCTCAGGGAACCGGGACGATGCCCGCTTCGCCGCCGCCCGCGCCGAGCTTGGCGGACTTCAGGCTGACCTTCGAGAAACCCGAAGCGCTGACCAGGCCGATCAGGTCGACGACGCGGCCGTAGTCGATCTTGGCATCGCCCTGCACGAACACCAGCTGGTCGGGATCGATCGCCGACAGCTTGATCAGCTCCGGCTGCAGGGATTCCGGGGTGACCTGGAAGCGCGCGACCTGGTCGGCAGTGATGAAGTAGTTGCCGGCGGCATCGATCTCGACGACCGTCGGTTCCTTCGGGTTCTCGGCCGGTGTCGAGCTTGCCTTCGGCAGGGTCACCGGCAGCTGCGACATCATCAACGGCGAGGTCACCATGAAAATGATCAGCAGCACCAGCATCACGTCGACCATCGGGGTGATGTTGATTTCGGCGACCGGCGACAGGGCGTCATCGCCGTAATGCTTTTTCTTGGCCATCGGGATTCGTTCTCGGGTTTCTGAAATCCAAAGCAAACTGCGCGCCGGGTCGCTGCGACAGGAGCCGTGGGGGGATGCAACGAGTTTATCCCGCTGTCTCGGCGATCGTCTAACCGCCGTCCACGGGCATTTTCCGGTTTGCAGCGGTCGCGGGGACGCTTGCTGGGCAGGTGCCGTCTGCAATCCGCCTGAAATGATCCGGATGCGTGATGACAGATTCGTGAAGCTCGGCGCGCCCGCAACGACTCATCGTGATGACGCTTTATCCTGCGGAATCCTTGCTGTCGGCACCGAGCCTGCCCGCGCCATGTCGAAATCTTCCGCTGCCATGTTCCGCCGGCAAGCCGCCGCTGCCGCTGCAGCGCTCGCGGTTCTGCTGTCGACGGCAGGGTGTGCTGCGCGTGCGCCGCTGGCGGCGCCGCCGGTTGCCATTCGGCTGATCGCGATCAACGATTTTCACGGTCAGCTGCTGCCGCCGGACAGCGCCACCGCGCTGCCCGGGCCGGAAGCCGGCACGTCGGTCAGCGTGCCGCTGGGCGGTGCGGCCTATCTGGCCACGGCGGTTACCCAGTTGAAGGCCGAGAACCCGCGCCATGTCGTCGTGGCCGCCGGTGACCTGATTTCCGCAAGCCCGCTGGAAAGCGCCTTGTTCCACGACGAGCCCGCGATCGCCGCGCTCGATGCAATCGGTCTGCAGATCAGCAGCGTCGGCAATCACGAGTTCGACGCTGGCCGCGCCGCGCTGCTGCGGATGCAGCGCGGCGGCTGTGCCCCCGATGGCCAGATCGGCGTCGATACCTGCATCGGCGGCCGCTACCCGGGCGCCGGCTTCCAGTACCTGGCGGCCAATGTCATCGACGAGGCCAGCAATGCGCCGCTGCTGCCGGCGACGGCGATCCGCCGTTTCGAGGTCGGCGGCGGGCGCGCACTGGCGGTCGGCTTCATTGGCCTGACCTTGAAAGCCACACCGGAGCTGGTGTCGCGGCCCGGCATCGTCGGCCTGCGCTTCGACGATGAGGCCGCCACCATCAACCGCGAAGTGGCCGGCCTGCGCGCCGCCGGCATCGAAGCGATCGTGGTGCTGATCCACGAGGGCGGCGCGATCGCGTCGCCGCTGGCCTACAACGATTCCGCCTGCCCGGGCTTCAGCGGCGATATCGAGGCCATCGTCGCCGCACTCGATCCGGCGGTCGACGTGGTGATCAGCGGCCACACCCATCGCGCCTACAACTGCCGCATTGCCAGCCGCGATCCGGCTCGAACCGTGCTGCTGACCAGTTCCGGAAGCGGCGGCCGCTTCGTCGGCGTGCTCGATCTCGAACTCGATCCGGCGAGCGGCGACATCATTGCCAGTCGTGCCGACATCCAGCCGGTGGTCAACGACCGCCCGGGTAATCAGGCGCCGATGCGTTATCCGCCTCAAGCGCCCAATGCCGGCGTGGCGACGCTGGCCGACGACTTCCGCCAACGCGCGCTGCCGTTGACCTCGCGGCCGGTCGGCCGCATCGCGACGGCGCTGGGATGCGATCGCAACGAGGCCGGCGAGATGTCACTGGGCCTGGTGATCGCCGATGCCCAGATCGCCTACGCCGCGCAGTCCGAGGAGACGCGCGCGGAGATCGCGTTCATGAATCCGGGTGGCGTCCGCGCTGATCTCAAGCCGCTCGATGCCGCCGGCACCGTCAGCTACGGACAGGTCTACAGCGTGCAGCCGTTCGGCGGCGATCTGGTGACGATGAGCCTGAGCGGTGCGCAGATCGATGCGCTGCTCGAACTGCAGTGGCGAGTGAAGGGGGAGCCGTCCGTGCTGCTGCCATCGCGGGGCTTCCGCTATCGCTGGGATGCGGCCCGACCGGTGGGCGAGCGGGTCGATCCGGCGTCGATCACGCTGAATGGTGCGGTGATCGACCCGGCGCGCCGCTACCGCGTCAACGTCAACGGCTTTCTGGCCAATGGCGGCGATGGCTTTGCGGTGTTGACCGCTGGCACCGAACGACAGGCCTTCGGCCTGGACCGGGATGCGCTGATCGACTACCTGACACGGTTCGGGCCGGTCGCCGCGCCGGCCGATATCCGCATCGAGCGTCGCTGACGCCCGCCCGCCGCTGCAGGCAGCGGCGGGCGGGCCAGGTCAGGCAAGCGTCAGGCGGTCAGGCCGGAATGGCGCAGCAGCGCATCGACTTCCGGCTTGCGGCCACGGAAGGCGATGAACAGGTCCATCGCGTCCTGCGAACCGCCATTGGCCAGCACGGTGTCGCGGAAGCGGCGGCCGGTGTCCGGCGAAAAGTCCGATTCCTCGAACGCCGCGAAGGCGTCGGCCGACAGCACTTCGGCCCACTTGTAGCTGTAGTAGCCGGCTGCGTAGCCCCCGGCAAAGATGTGGCCGAACGAGTTCGGCATCCGGTTCCAGGCCGGCGGCGGGAACACGCTGACTTCGGCCCGCGTTGCCGCCAGCCGATCGAGGATCGACACGCCATCCGCCGTGTCGCGGTGCAGGCGCAGGTCGAACAGCGCGAACTCGATCTGGCGCAAGGTCTGCAACCCGGCCTGGAAGCCGCGCCCGGCCTGCAGCTTGGCGAGCAGCGCGTCCGGAATCACCTCGCCGGTCTGCCAGTGGCGCGCGAACCCGTTCAGCGTGGCGCGGTCGTAGGCCCAGTTCTCCATGAACTGGCTGGGCAGCTCGACGGCATCCCAGGCCACGCCGCGAATGCCCGACACCGAGGCCTCGTCGACCCGGGTCAGCAGGTGGTGCAGGCCGTGGCCGAACTCGTGGAACAAGGTCAGCACTTCATCGTGCGTCAGCAGCGCCGGCTGGTCGCCGAGCGGCGGCGTGAAGTTGCAGGTCAGGTAGGCGACGGGGCGCTGCAGGCCGCTGTCGGTGCGGCGGCGGACCAGGCATTCGTCCATCCAGGCACCGCCGCGCTTGTCCTGGCGCGCGAACGGATCGAGATAGAACAGGCCGATCTCGCTGCCGTCGGCTTCGGCCAGCCGCCAGGTGCTGACGTCCTTGTGCCAGGTCTCGATGCCGGTGGCTTCCTCGATGGTCACGCCGTACATGCGCTCGACCACCTCGAACATGCCGCGGATCACCTGCGGTGCCGGGAAGTACGGGCGCAGTTCCTCTTCCGAATAGCCAAGCTGCTGCTCCTTGAGCTTCTCCGAGTAGTACGCGGTATCCCACGGTGCCAGGTCGGTCAGGCCGTCGCGTTCGCGAGCGAAGTTGCGCAGCGCATCGAGTTCGGCCTGCGCGAACGGCCGGGCCTTGGCGGAAAGCTCAAGCAGGAAGCTTTCGACGGCGTCCGGTGACTCCGCCATCTTGGTCGCCAGCGAGTATTCGGCGTAGTTGTTGAAGCCCAGCAGGCGCGCCTGCTCGTCGCGCAGGCTGATGATTTCCTGCATCAGCGGCGTGTTGTCGAACTTTCCGCCGTGCGGGCCGAGTTCGGACGCGCGGGTGGCATAGGCTTCGTACAGCTCGAAGCGCAGGTCACGGTTGTCGGCGTAGGAAATCACCGCGTCGAAGCTCGGGAAATCCAGCGTCAGCAGCCAGCCGTCGAGGCCCTTGGCCTTGGCCTTTTCGGCGGCCTGCGCCTTGCCTTCGTCGGTCATGCCGGCGAGCAGCGCTTCATCGGTCACTTGCTTGGACCAGGCCTGCACGGCATCCATCAGGTTCTCTTCGAACTTGGTCTGGATCTCCGACAGGCGCAGCGCGATGGTCTTGTAGCGCGCCTTCTGCGCTTCCGGCAGTGCGATACCGGACAGCTTGAAATCGCGGATCGCATCACTCAGCACCTTGCGGCGGGTGGGCGAGAACGCTGCTGCCGCCGGGCTTGCGGCCAGGCGTTCATAGGCGCGGTACAGCGACTCGTTCTGCGACAGCTCCAGCCCGTACTCGGTGATCTTCGGCTGGGTGGCGTTGAAGGCCTTGCGCCATTCGGCGGTCGAGTTGACGCCGAACAGGTGCTGGATCGGTCCCCAGGCGTGGCCCAGGCGATCGCTGAATTCCTCCTGCGGCTCGATCAGCGTTTCCCAGCTTGGCGGCGTTTCGCTGGCCAGCAGGGTGGTCAGCGCGTTGCGGTTCTCGGCCAGCACCGCGTCGATCGCCGGCTCGGCATGCTCCGGAAGGATCGACGAGAACGCGGGCAGGGTGTTCGGCGCAGCGGGAGCGAGCAGGGGATTGGTCATTGCAGGGTCGCGAGGCGGGAGCGGGTGGCTGCAGGCGGTGTTGGGGCCGGCCGGTCGATTTTCGAGGCACGCATCGTCGCACGCACCTGCGCGGGCGGAAAATCACGACTGCCAATCGCTGGCATAGCGGGGGCCGTGGCGTGCTGACGTCACGAGCGGCCGGGGGCAGCGCGGTATCATGCGCCGCGTCGTCATGTCCCCTTCGAACACGAGAATGTCCCCTGTGCGCAAGTATCTGATCCTGTTCGCTGCCCTGTTGCTGGCTGCCTGTTCCGGTCAGCAGATCGTCAACGACCTGACCACCGACAAGGGCTTCGGCCTGTCATCGAACATCGCTTTCGATTCAGCCACCGGCCTGAAGCTCGATGTCTACGCGCCGAGCAATACCGCCAACGCGCCGGTGGTGATCTTCTTCTATGGCGGCCGCTGGACCGAGGGAAAGAAGGAGGACTACAAGTTCGTCGGTCAGGCGCTGGCGGCGCGCGGCATGGTCGCCGTGATTCCGGACTACCGCCTGTATCCGCAGGTCCGCTATCCGAAGTTCCTGCAGGACAACGCCCGCGCCGTGCGCTGGGTGCATGAACAGATCGGCCAGTACGGCGGCGACCCGAACAAGATCGTGCTGCTCGGCCATTCGTCCGGCGCCTACAACGCGGCGATGCTGACCTTGAACCCGGAGCTGCTGAAGGGCGTCGGCGGCGACCGGACCTGGCTGCGCGGCACCATCGGCCTGGCCGGCCCATACGACTTCCTGCCGATCACCGATCCCGATCTGCGCGACATCTTCGGCGCGCCGGAAAACTACGACCAGACCCAGCCGGTGCTGTACCCGGATGGCAAGAACCCGCCGATGCTGCTGATGCACGGCCAGGACGACACCATCGTCTTCGTCAAGAACACCGAAAGCCTGGCCGCCCGCATCCAGCAGGCCAACGGCCCGGTCGAAACGGTGATCTATCCGAAGATGAGCCACCGCAAGATCATCGCCTCGGTCGCCACCTCGTCGATCGTGCAGATCGCCGTTGGCCAGAGCGATGTCGCGTTCTACATCAACGACTTCGTCAAGCGGATGACCAGCGCCACCGCCAAGCCGGTGCAGCCGCCGGCGCCGGGCGGCCTGCAGACGATCGTGCCAACACCCTGATCGAGCCGTGATCCGCGCTTATCGCGGTCGGCTGCCGCGACTGGGCAATGACGCCTACGTCGACGAACAGGCCTGCGTGATCGGTGACGTCGAGGCCGGTGACGACGTCTCGATCTGGCCGATGGCCGTGGTCCGTGGCGACGTCAATTTCATCCGCATCGGCCATCGCACGAACGTGCAAGACGGTGCGGTGCTGCATGTCACTCACGATGGCCCGCTGCTGCCGGGCGGCATGGGTCTGATCATCGGCGATGATGTCACCATCGGCCATCAGGCGATCCTGCATGGCTGCACGATTGGCAACCGCTGCCTGATCGGCATGGGTGCGAAGGTGCTCGACCGCGTGGTCATCGAGGATGATGTGCTGCTTGGCGCCGGCAGCCTGGTGTCGCCCGGCAAGCGTCTGGAATCCGGCTGGCTGTACCGCGGCAGCCCGGCGGTCGCGGCGCGCAAGCTGACCGAGACGGAAATCGCCAATCTGCGCTACTCCGCGGCGCATTACGTCCGCGTCAAGAACCACTATCTGCAGGGCTGATCCGCATGGCTGCGCGCGAACAAGCAAACCGTTAAACGCAAAGGCGCAAGGAAAAGCCAAGAAAGGACGCAAAGAAAAGCCTTCGATTTCTTGTCCTTTGCGTCCTTTCCTTTCCCTTTGCGCCTTTGCGTTTAACTTTTGACTTCGCCGTCAGCTTTTGATTTGGCTTCACCCGAACCACCCAACACCCACAAGCGCCCCGACATGACTGCCCAAACGACTCGCAAACTCGTCCTGCTGCGCCACGGCCAGAGCCAGTGGAACCTCGAAAACCGCTTCACCGGCTGGGTCGATGTCGACCTCACCGAGCAGGGCCGCGCCGAAGCGAAAGCCGGCGGCGAACTGATGCTGGCCGAAGGCCTGAAGTTCGATTGCGCACACACTTCGGTGCTGAAGCGCGCGATCCGCACGCTGAACACCGCGCTCGACGCGATGGATCAGCAGTGGATTCCGGTGACCAAGACCTGGCGCCTGAACGAGCGCCATTACGGCGCGCTGCAGGGTCTGGACAAGGCCGAGACCACCGCCAAGCACGGCGAGGCGCAGGTCAAGGTCTGGCGCCGCAGCTACGACATTCCGCCGCCGTCGATGACGCTCGACGATCCGGGCCATCCGGCCAACGACGCGCGCTACACCAAGCTCGACGTCAACGCGCTGCCGGGCACCGAATCGCTGGCCACGACACTCGACCGCGTGCTGCCGTACTGGCATGACGCCATCGCCCCGCAGCTCAAGGCTGGCCAGACGGTGCTGGTCGCCGCCCACGGCAATTCCCTGCGCGCGCTGTATAAGTACCTGACCGGTGCCAGCGAAGCGGAGATCCTCGAGATCAACATCCCGACCGGCATTCCGCTGCTGTTCGAGCTCGACGAGCAGCTGAAGGTCGTCAGCCACCGCTACCTGGGCGATCCGGCAGCGGCCAAGGCGGCCGCCGAAGCGGTGGCCAATCAGGCCAAGGCCAAGGGCTGAGATTGCACCCGCAACCTGCGACGGCTCAGCGTCGCAGGTTGCGCAGCCGTTCGCGGATGCCGCTGCCTTCGGCTTCGTCGCCGTCGTCCGGCGGCTCCACGGCATATAGCGGCCACTTGCTCGGCACGCCCTTCAGGGTGTGCACACCGCGCTCGCGGAACTCGAAGCGGCCACCGATCACGACATCGCGCAAGGTCCGCGACACCAGCACTTCGCCAGCGTCGGCCAGCCCGAGCACGCGGGCACCGATGTGCACGGCCATGCCGCCGATCCGGCCTTCCTCGCGCAGTTCGACCTCGCCGATGTGCATCGCCACGCGAATGTCGAGGCCGAGCCGGGCCATCGCCGGCGGCAGCGCCTGCGCGCAGTCGATCGCCGCGCTCGGCATCGTGAACATGGCCAGGTTGCCATCGCCGGCCGAATCGACCAGCCGTCCACCATGGGCATCGATGGCGTCACGGACGATGCGATCGTGCAGGTCGAGCTTGTCGCGCCAGACGGTGTCGCCGAGCTTCGCCAGCTGCTTGGTCGAATCGACAATGTCGGTAAACAGCAGCGTCGCCAGTGCTCGTTCGGCGCTGCTTTGCGGCCGGCGACCGGTGACGAACTCCTCGATCGCCGCGTGGATCTCGTCGGCGCCTTCCCAGAGCATGTCGGCGTCGGCACCGGGCAGCTCGATGTAACGGGCACCGGCGATGTGGTCGGCGACGTAGCGGCTTTGCGCGGCCGGGAAGATCGCCAGATCGCGACGGCCGAAGACCAGCGTCGGCACGGTGATGCGCGGCAGGATGTGGCGGGCATCGAGGCTCGCGGAAATCTGCAGGTTTTCGACCACCGCGCGCGGGCTCGCCATCGCCCGATGCAGCTTGGTGTACCAGCGCAAGGTAGCCGGGTTGTCGGCCTGGCTGGGGTCGAAGGCGGCCGCGAACTCGGTGCGGCCCCAGCCTTGGGCAATCATCTCGACCAGCGCCGTGCCGACTTCGGACGGGTGACCCTGCGGATAATCCGGCCGCTGCGCAAAACAGGCGCTGGTGAACACGAAGATCAGCCCGGACACCCGTTCCGGATGCCGCTGCGTGAACTCCAGCAGCAACGGGCCGGCATCGATGCTGCCCATCAGTACGGCCTGTTTCGATTCGCAGGCGTCGAGCACCGCGACCAGGTCTTCGCACCAGTGGTCGACCATCGTGCCGCCGTCGAGTGGACGGGCATCGGAAAGGCCGCAGCCGCGGCGATCGAAGCGGATCAGCCGCGTGCACGCGGCCAGCCGGCGCATCGAGCGGGCCGCGGCCGGCTCTTCCCAGAAGATGTCCAGGTGACTCCAGACGCCGGTGGTGTGGACCAGGTCGCGGCCGCGCACGCCCGGCGGCGGGCCCAGCGTCTGGTAGGCCACGCGGTCGGCGCCAAGTGCGGCGAACTGGGTTTCGGGAAGATCCAAGGCAGGCAGTGACGAGGTGAAGGCGCTGATGATGCACGCGCCGCGCCGATGCGTGCTGACGGGCCGTTCATTCGGCTTCGACGATGGGGCAAATGGCTGGAACGCAAGGGACCGCGAGCGCAGAATACGAGTCCTCGTCGTGCCCGACCGCCCGAGCAGGGAATCATCTCCCCGGCTTCGCCCGGAATCTGGACGCCACCATGTCTCGCCTGATCTCGCCGGCCTTCCGCAGTGAAGTGCTGGCCAACCTACGCCTCGCGCTGCCGCTGATCGCCGCACAGATTGCCGCCGTTGGCATGGGCACGATCGATACCCTCTACGCCGGCCAGCTCGGGCCGCGCGCGCTGGCCGCCGTGGCCGTGGCAGTCAATGTCTACAACCTGTTCCTGATCTTCTTCATGGGCCTGCTGATGGCCTGCTCGCCGATCACCGCGCAGATGTTCGGCGCCCGCCGGCCGGCGGCCGAGCTCGGCGGTTTCCTGCGTCGTTCGCAGCGTTTCGGGGTGATCTCGGGGCTGCTGTGGACCGGCCTGCTGAATCTTGCCGGCCCGACCGTGCTGCGCCAGCTGAACCTGTCGGCGGAGACGACGACGGATGCGATCGGCTTCCTGCGCTGGTTCTCGATGGCCGGCTTCATGACCGCGATCTGGTTCGTGCTGCGCTTCTCGGCGGAAGGTCTCGGCCAGGTGCGGCCGATCGTCATTGCCGGGCTGGTCGGGCTGGCCGCCAATGCGCTGTTCGGCTGGTTGCTGGTGTTCGGCCATGCCGGCTTGCCGGCGCTCGGCATCAACGGCCTGGGGCTGGCGTCGACCCTGGCCACCGGCCTGATGGTGGCGGTGCTGCTGGCGCAATACCGGCGCGTGCCGGTGCTGCGCGAAGCGCTGCAGGCTTCGCGTGATCGCCTTGCTGCAGTCGGCGAGGGTGGCCGCGACATCCTCAAGCTCGGCCTGCCGATCGCCGCGATCATCACTGCCGAAGGGGGGCTGTTCGTGCTGATGGCGCTGCTGATGGCGCGCTTCGGCGAAACCACCGTTGCCGCCTACCAGGTGGCGATCAATTTTTCGTCGCTGGTGTTCATGATCCCGCTCGGCGTCGGCATGGCCACAACCGTGCGCGTCGGCCACGCCGCCGGTGCCGGCGATCATGCGGCGGCGCGCTGGCGCGGCTTCGTGGGCTTGAGTCTCGGCACGGTGAACGCGGCGTCGAACGCGGCGATCATGCTGCTGTTCACCAGCCTGATCATCAGCCTGTACACGGCCGATCCGGTGATCGCCGGGCAGGCCGGCGGCTTCCTGCTGATTTCGGCGGCGTTCCAGCTGTTCGACGGCGTGCAGGCCACGGCCAACGGCGCTCTGCGCGGCCTCAAGGACACGCGCATGCCGATGCTGCTGACGCTGGTCTCGTACTGGGCGATCGGCATGCCGGTCGCATGGTGGCTGGCGTTCCGCAGTGGTCACGGCCCGGACGGCCTGTGGTGGGGGCTGACGGCCGGTCTGGCCGCTGCGGCAGTCGGGCTGACGCTGCGCTTCGCCTACAAGTCCGCGAAGCTGGTCCGGCGAGCGTCGGCTGGCGCGGCGCTCAACGCCTGAAGCGGGTGCCGTGGCTGATCTCGATCCGCGGCTGACTGAACTGCGCGCCGTTGCGCAGGCTGGCGATCTGGCACGCGCCGCACGGCTCGCCGAGGCCCTGATCGCCGACGGCAGCTTGCGCGAGCCCTTGCCGTTTCGCGTCCTCGGCGCTGCCCGCGAAGCACAGGGACGGCTGGCCGAAGCGGCGCAGGCGCTGCTCGGTGCGCTGCGCCTGGATGATCGCCACGTGCCGACGCTGACCGCCTACGGCCAGGTTCGCGCGCGGCTCGGGCAACTCGATGAAGCGCAGGCGGCGCTGCAGCGCGCCGTTGCGCTCGACGGTCACGACGCCGGTGCGCAGTTCGCGCTTGGCTGGACGCTGGAGAATCGCGGCGAGGTCGACGCGGCGCTGGTCGCTTACGGGCATGCCGCCGCGCGCGAACCGCGCCACGCATCGGCCCATGCCCATGCCGCGGCACTGTCGGTGCGCCGGGCGCGCTGGGCGGCGGCCCGCAGCCATGCCGAGGCCGCGCTCGCCATCGATGGCGGATCGGCGGTGGCGCAGATCGCGCTGGCGCAGGCCGATCTCGGCGAGCAGCAGCCGGCACGCGCCGAAGCGCGGCTGCGGGCGCTGCTGGCTGCACCATGGGGCCTGTCCGCGCAGACGGCCGCCGTGGCGCGGTCGGCGCTCGGTGACAGCCTGCACGCGCAAGCGCAGTCGGCACCGGCCTTCGCTGCCTGGCAGGACGCGAACATGGCGCTGCGCCAGCTGCACGCTGCGCGTTTCGCGCCTGGTGCGGGCAGCGAGCGCGGTCTGGCGTTGGCGGCGCGGCTGACGGCGGCCTATGCGCCAGGGCAGCGAAGGCCGTGGCCTGCGCAGCCGGCGCCGACCGGGATGCCGGCCGGGCTGCCGGCCGCAGGGCACGCCTTCATCGTCGGCTTTCCGCGCTCCGGCACGACGTTGCTCGGTCAGGTGCTCGGCAGCCATCCGTCGATCACCACGCTCGACGAGGTCGAACTGCTGTCGGCGGCGGCCGGCGATCTGCTCGGCAGCGAAGCCGGTCTGGCGGCGCTCGATGCCGGTGACCCGGCGCTGCTGGCGCGCTACCGCGCCGATTACTGGCGTGCCGTCGAAGCCAGGCTCGGCGCGCTGGCCGGCCAGGTGTTCATCGACAAGCTGCCGACCTACCTGCTCGGCCTGCCGCTGCTGGCGCGGCTGTTTCCGCAGGCGCGGTTCATCGTCGTGCGGCGCGATCCGCGCGATGTCGTGCTGAGCTGTTTCCGGCACCTGTTCGTGATCAATCCGTCGACCTGGGAGTTTCTCGATCTGTTTGATGCGGCGCGCTTCTTCGACGCCACCCAGCGGCTGGCCGAACACTGGCTGGCAACCTTGCCGATCAGCGCGCAGATCGTTCGCCACGAGGATCTGGTCGACGATTTCGATGGCACCACGCGCCATTTGTGCGCCTTCCTCGGCCTCGACTGGGACGCTGCAACGCGGGATTTCGCGGCGGCCTCGGCGACGCGGCCGGTGCGCACGGTCAGCAGCGGGCAAGTCAGCCGCGGCTTGTATCGGGACGGTGCCGGGCAGTGGCGTGCCTATCGCGAACAACTGGCGCCGGTGCTGCCGCTGCTTGCACCGTGGGTCGCGGCCTGGGGTTATCCGCCGGACTGATGCGGCGGTTGCGCGAAAGATTCCAAGGTCATGAAAAACAGTGCTCGGCCGTGTTCTTGATCTGACCTCGGCGGCGCGCATGATGTCGATCCCGCTGAACACCACAGGAGAACGACATGACATTGCGACTGGGCGACATCGTCCCGGACTTCACCGCCGAGACCACCGAAGGCCCGATCCGCTTCCATGACTGGCTGGGCACGTCGTGGGGCGTGCTGTTCAGCCATCCGAAGAACTACACGCCGGTGTGCACGACCGAGCTGGGCTACACCGCCAAGCTGAAGCCGGAATTCGAGCGTCGCAACGTCAAGGCGATCGGCCTGTCGGTCGACAAGCTCGAAGACCATCACGGCTGGGCGAAAGACATCGAGGAAACCCAGGGCGCGGCGCTGAACTTTCCGCTGATCGCCGATGCCGACCGCAAGGTCGCCGACCTCTACGACATGATCCACCCGAACGCGTCCGACAGCTTCACGGTGCGCAGCGTGTTCGTCATCGACCCGAACAAGAAGCTGCGCCTGAGCCTGACCTATCCGGCGTCCACCGGGCGCAACTTCGACGAGATCCTGCGGGTGATCGACAGCCTGCAGCTGACCGACAAGCACAAGGTCGCCACGCCGGTGAACTGGAAGCAGGGCGAGGACGTGATCATCGTGCCGGCGCTGAAGAACGAGGACGCCGCCAAGCTGTTCCCGGACGGCTGGAAAACCCTGAAGCCGTACCTGCGCGTGGTGCCGCAGCCGAAGGGCTGAGGCCGGTCACGGTCAGTCGACCTGAATGCCTTCGCGGGCGATCACCCGTTCCACCGCCGGGATCGCCCGCAGGCCGTCGACCAGGGCAGCAAAGTTTGGATAGTCGCGGCGCATGTCGATGCCGCAGCGGTTGCCCCAGCGGTAGTGCACGACCAGCATCGCGTCGACGACGCTGAACGAGTCGCCGATCGCAAAGCGCCGGCCGGCCAGCTTCGCATCCAGCTCCGCATAGCCGGCACGCACGGTGATGCGGCCCTGTTCGCCAATCGCTGCGTGGGCGGCCTTGTCGGCGGATGTCGTGAAGCGCTCCGGCCGGAACACGGTCCGCACACCGGTCTGGTGCATCGTCGTCGCCAGCCAGCTCAAGAATTCGACGGTGCGGATCGCGGCGATCGGATCGCTCGCCATCAAGCCGGCCTCCGGATGGCGGCTGGCCAGAAACAGCAGGATCGCGGTCGATTCGGTCAGGATCTGCGCGCGGCCGTCGGCATCGCGAAAGCTCAGTGCCGGCACCCGTCCGCGCGGGTTGATCGCCAGATACTCGGGCTTGCGATTGGCGCCATCGGCAATCACCACGCGCACCGGTTCCCAGACGACGCCACAGCGTTCACCCAGCAGCTCCAGCGCGATGTGCGGCGCCAGCGAGCAGGCGCCTGGGGAGTGGAACAGCTGATAGGTCGGGGCGGCGTCGGTCGGCATCGGCGTCTTCGAGGTGGCGTGGGCGAAGGCCGCAGTGTGCCGCTGCGACAACTGCGCGTCATCGCGGGCATGCCCGCCGGGCCGGCTGAAAAGCGCGCCGGCCACGCTAATATGAATCGGCGTTCAGCGCGCTTTCAGGTGACGGCCGTCAGGCTGCGTCCGCGTGTTCACGCCCCCTTGCCAACCGATCAGGAAATTCACGATGCGTGCAGCTCTCGTTGCTCTGATGTTCGTTACGGCCACCGGCGCTGCGCTGGCCGACTGGAAGAAGGACTTGAAGGATGCCGCCAAGCAGCAGGCGGGCGCGAAGCTCGAACAGACGCTCGGCCTGCCGAACCCGGCACCGGCCGGTTCGGCGGTCTACTTCATCAACCTGAAGTCCGGCGCGACCATTGCCAGCCCGACGCTGGTCCAGTTCGGCCTGAAGGGCGCCGGCGTGTCGCCGGCCGGTCTGCAGAGCACCGACACCGGCCATCACGTGCTGCTGGTCGATGATCCGCAGTACGACGCCACGCTCGCGCTGCCGCTGGACAACCCGAAGATCAAGCATTTCGACAAGGGCCAGACCGAGACCGCGCTGACGCTGTCGCCGGGCACCCACACGCTGCAGCTGATCCTGGCCGACTGGAAGCAGCAGTCGTTCAACCCGGCGGTGGTGTCGGAGCGGATCACCGTCACGGTGTCCGGCACGGCAAAGAAGTAAGGCCGATCGGCGGCGGGGAAATCGGCATTGTTGCGTTGCGGCATGTAGGCTTGCCGCTCCATTTCCGTTACCCGCCGCCGAGGTTTTCCGATGCAGATCGTCCAGCTCTCACAGGACTCGTCCCGTTCCGTTGCTGACCTCTACGCAGCGCTGGCCGATCACGATCGCCTGGGCGGCGTGCTCGGTGTGCCGGTCAAGCGGATCAAGGCCGGCAAGTCCGCGCCGAATGGCGTCGGTTCGGTGCGGCGCATCGGCATGGGCCCGCTGGCGATCGAGGAAACGGTCGTCGGCGCGGTGACCGACAAGTCGATCGACTACAAGATCACCAAGGGCGGCTGGCCGCTGAAGAACCACCACGGTCGCCTCGTGTTCAAGGCGCTGCCCGGTGGCGGCAGCCAGGTGCAGTGGCGCATCGAGTTCGACGGTGCCGTTCCGGGCGCTGCAGCGCTGGTCAAGCAGCTGCTCGGCCTCGCGATCGGCCGCGGTCTGCGCAAGCTCGCCTGATCGTTCAGCGCCGCCGGGTGCTGGCCGCACGTAGCGTGCTGGCCAGCTGCCCGACGCCGGCCACGAATTCGGTGACGCCGCCGTAAGCGGGATGGCGCAGCGCCACGTGCGCGTAGCCCAAGCGCGTCAGTGCTTCCGACGACTTGTTGCCAACCGCTGCAAGCACGGCATCTGGCAAGGCGGCACGCAATGCCGCCAGCACCGGTTCGCCGGCCGCCAGTTCGCCGCGGGTCGGCGTTCGGTTCGAATGCGGCTCGCCGGGCGCATGCGGATGCAGCGGGAAAGCGTTCCAGAGGAACGTCTGGTCGGCGAGCTGCTGTTCGTACAGTGTCCGCCAGACCACGCGCGCCGATGGTTCACTCCACGGACGGGCGCGCGTCGACAGCCGAGGCGTGGCCGCGATGCCCGGAATGCTGCCGTCGATCAGCAAGGCCTCCGAGGTGAATGGAATGCCCGAAATGCGGCAGCCCTGGTATCCCGCCGCTTCGCCGATCAGCACCAGACGCAGACCGGGCCGCGCGGCATGCGCGCGGAGATGGGCCAGTCGGCGATCCGGGCCGTTGTCGTCTGAATCATCGTGGTTGGCTTGCGACCACGAGTTGAAACTGCCGGGCAGCGTCGGCAGACATCGCAGCGCGTCTTGCAGGGCATCGAACAGGTGAGTCATCGCGGACGGACAGGGCTGCGTGCGGAAAGGTCGGCGAAGGATGCCCGATCACCGGCCCTGATCCGCACCGAAAAAGCGCGGTAACTCAGGCAAGACATGAATCCCAAGTCGTGAACATCGTGCGAATTCGCCACTTGCGCCACCAGCGCTCTAGCGCTGATCCTTGGTAAACGCCGGCGCGCGTCGGCTTCGCCATCGGTGAAGTTGCCTGCATACGCCGCCAGAAGACGACCTGCCAGGACTCGCTGAAACGATGGATTCGACTGACGAACTGATACATAGCCTCTATCGCGGCGCCGTCGAGGACGAGTGGCAGGACTACCGCAGCCGCGCGCTGGCACATGTCTGCGAACGTCTCGGCGTCAGCTCCGCTGCATGGTGGTCGCGTGGCGTCGGCACCCGCGGCGGCGAACTGACCCAGCACCAGGCAGCGCATGTCACCGTTCAGGCGCTCAATGCGCTGGTGTTTCCGGTCGGCCAGCAGCAGGCAACACTCGACATGTCGGGGCGTGGCTACAACGGCGTGGCACTGCAGTACACGCACCGCGACGTCGGTGTGGTCAGCACCTTGCTGCTGCAGTTCCCGACCGATCGCAAGCAGCCGTCGAGTGAAAACCTGCGCCGCGTGCTGGCGCATCTCGTCGAGGCCGGCACGCTGGCGCTGCGCCAGTTCATTCGCCGGGACGACTGGCTGCAAGCCATGGGCCGCCCCAACCGCGGTTCGGCGGCGATGACCGATTCCGAAGGCACGTTGTTCGCAGCCAGCGAGCGTTTCATCGAGATGTTCGGCCACGATGCCGGCGCAGCGCTGGTGAAGCTGCCGTTCGAGTTGCCGGAAGCGGTGCTTGGCGACGACGGCGGCGAGTTCGTTCATGGCCCGATCCACCTGCGCGTGCGTCGCTGCGGCCAGCTGTATCTGATCTATGCCCGCAAGCCGCTGCCGCTGGATTCGCTGTCACCGCGCGAGCAGGAAATCGCCCGCGCGCTCGGCAACGGGAAGACGCTGAAGTCGATTGCCCGCCAGTACGGCATCGCCGTGTCGACCGTGGCCAACCACACCACCCGCATCTACCGGAAGCTGGCGATCTATCGCCGCGAGGACCTGATCGACCTGGTCCGGATGCGCGCCCAGACCAGCCCCGCCAAAAAAAGCTGAAACTGCCTCGGCTTGCCGAAGTGCCGTGAATGGCACTTCGGCAAGCCGAGGCATTGGCTCGTGTTGCGGCTTCAGCAGCCGGCGCGGATGTCGCCGCAGGTCTGTTCCGCGCCGCGGCGAGTCGTGAAGCTGCGTGCGGAGCGGAAGTGGAAGCTGGTGCGTGCGCGCCACTTGGCGTCATCGAGCAGTCGCGCGTCGGCGTCGGCATGGCCGGCTTCGCCGCTGCGCTTCAGCCAGCGGTCGAGCCAGGCCAGCGTGTAGTGCTCGGCCATCGGCCGGCCCCAGCCGCCGCGGCAGCGGCCGCCGGTGGTGTCCGGGCACCAGCTGCTGGTCGGAAAGGTCGGAATGAGGCTCCATTCGAAGTGCGTGCTGCCACGGATGGTCAGCTCGTAGCTCGGTACGCCGGCTGCCTTCCAGGCTGCAAAGCCGGTCAGATGGCCGTCCGGGTCTGGTGGCGACAGCAGCGGCAGCGCGACGATGCCGTATTCCGACGACTGCCCCATCGTCGGCACGCGCGGCGCCCAGCGCGGCTCGTCGCGGGTGATCAGCTGGTCGATCACCGGTCGGGTCAGCAGTTCCGGCAGGCGGTCGAACAGCGCGCCGCCGGCACCGCCCGGCGTGCCGTCGGCCGGCGAGATCAGACCATCCCAGGCCACCGCGACATCGACCGGATTGCGGCTGTCGAGCCGGCCCGGCCACGGGTCCGCGCCCGGCGCGCCATAGCCCTGCACAACCGACACGCCGACGGCGCCGAGCGAGTGTCCGACGATGCCGAGCCGGTTCAGGTCCAGCGACGCGTGGAACGGATTGATCGCCGCCGTGCGGGTCGGGTAGGTGCCGGCGCAGCTGCGCTCGTGCGGGTACGGCTTGGCTGGACGCGAGCGCAGGAAATCGATGGCGTTGACCAGCCCGGTCCAAAACACGCTCGGGTTGATGTTGGTGCCCTGCTGCAGGCTCGGCGTGGCGAAGTCCGACCGTCCCTGACCGCGCGGGTCGAAGGTCAGCACCATGTAGCCGGCGCGCACCAGCGCCTGTGCCATCCACCAGTACGCGGTTTCCGGCGCCTGGATCGAGCCGTTCTCGATGACCACGCCCGGCACCCGCTGGCCCGGCGCCAGGCCGCGCGGCTTCCAGACGCGGCCGGACAGGCGTGCGCAGCCGTCGTCGTAGAACACCACTGGCTCGACTTCCGCCTCGCGCCGGTAGAACGGATCGACCGACGGCCAGCGGTACGGGTCGCCAGCGCACTGGCTGGCGTAGCTGGAGCACAGCGGCAACGCCACCGGAATGCCGAGCGGCAGATAGATCGCGTTGGCCGGGTCCTGGCGGATCAGTGCGGCGATCTGGTCCAGCGCGACCAGCACCGGATTCGGACCGGGGCCGCGCAGCGCATCGGCCGCTGAGGCCTGCGCGGGCGTGTAGGCCAACACCCAGCTTGGATCGGCGAGATCGCGCAGCAGCAGACTCGTGGTGTTCAGCCCGCTCTGGGTGATCAGCCGAGCCATGAACGCCGGGTTGGTAACCTGCTCGGTTGGTGCTTCCAGCACCTTGGCGTGATTGGCGGTCTCGCGCGCCGTCCACGCCAGCGACGGATAGGCGGGGCCTTCCGGCACGGCGGTGACCGCCAGCGGCAGCAGGGCTGCCGCCATCGGCACGAGACATAGCAAACGTTTCATCGGTGCTCCTCCGTTGTGGTTGTTGTCGTGCCGAGGATCGGGGCTGGCCGCCTGCGCTGCAATGGCAAAACGGCGTCAGAAAATCGGCCTTACCCGCGTGCACCACCGCCTTGCGGCAGACTGCGCGCCATGACGAATTCCGCCGCAACGCCGATCCTCGAAGTCCGCGATCTGGTCAAGCATTTCAAGCAGGTTCACGCCGTCAACGGCCTGAGCTTCGATGTCCGTCCCGGCACCTGTTTCGGCCTGCTCGGTCCGAACGGTGCCGGCAAGAGCACCACCATCGAGATCTGCGAAGGCCTGCTGACGCCCACGGCCGGGACGGTCCGCTACAAGGGCGAGCCGCTAGGGCCGAAGTACCGCGAGCGGGTCGGCATCCAGTTCCAGTCGACGGCGCTCCAGGATCACCTGACGGTGATCGAGAACCTGCGATTCTTCAGCGCGCTGTACCCGGTGCGCCGGCCGATCGACGAACTGATCGCGCTGTGCCGGCTCGAGGATTTCCTCGATCGCGATTCGAAGAAGCTCAGTGGCGGCCAGCGGCAACGGCTGCTGCTGGCGATCGCGCTGGTCAATGATCCGGAACTGCTGTTCCTCGACGAGCCAACCACCGGGCTCGATCCGCAGGCGCGGCGCAACTTCTGGGATCTGGTCACCGACATCAAGGCGGCCGGCCGCACCATCGTGCTGACCACGCACTACATGGAAGAGGCCTACCTGCTGTGCGACGAGATCGTCATCGTCGATCACGGCCGGATCATTGCGCAGGGCGTGCCGAGCCAGCTGCTGGCCGAGCACTTCAACGACTCGATGCTCGAAGTGCCGGCTGCCGAAGCACACAAGATCGCCGCCACCGGCCTGACCGGTTTGGCCAAGGGAGAAACCGTGGAAATCCAGACGGCCGACGTCAATGCCGCCGTCGCCGCGCTGCTCGCCGGTGGCGTGTCGCTGGCGCAGTTGCGGATCCGCCCCCGCACGCTCGAAGACCTGTTCATCGAGCTGACTGGACGAGGCCTGCGCGAATGAAGGCCATGTTCCGTCGCATTGCTGCCGCCACCTGGGCGCGCAGCCTGGAATTCGTTCGCGATCGCAGTTCGCTGGGCTGGAATCTGGTGTTCCCGATCCTGATGGTGATCGGGCTGGCGTTCGTGTTCTCGGGGCCCGGCCAGCCGCTGTTCAAGGTGGCGGTGATCGCGCCGTCAGACGCGAAGCTCGATGCCAGCCTGCATCCGTTCCTCGGCACGCCGCAGGTGCAGTTCTATCGCGAGGACACGCTGGCGGCCGCACTGCCGAAGGTGCAGCGCCACCGGATCGATCTGCTGGTCGATTTCACCGCGCAGTCGCCGCACTACTGGGTCAACACGCAGTCGCCGAAAGGCCAGCTGCTGGAGCGGCTGATCACCGGCAGTGGCGGCGCGGCCCTGGTGCGCGAGGAAACCACTGGCCGCGAGATCCGCTACGTCGACTGGGTCGCGCCCGGCATCCTCGGCATGAACATGATGTTCGCCTGCCTGTTCGGCATCGGCTACGTGATCGTCCGCTACCGCAAGAACGGTTATCTGAAGCGCCTCAATGCGACACCGCTGCGCGCGGTCGAATTCCTGATCGCCCAATTGCTGAGTCGCCTGCTGCTGATCCTGGTCGTCAACATCGGCGTGTTCGCGGCCTGCCGGCTGCTGCTCGACCTGCGCATGGAAGGCAGTTACCTCGACCTGCTGGTGGTTGTTGCGCTCGGCGCGTTCTCGATGATCGCGATGGGGCTCGTGGTATCGGCACGGCTGGCCAGCGAAGAACTGGCCGGCGGCATCCTCAACGTGTTGTCGACACCGATGATGGTCGTCTGCGGCGTGTTCTTTTCGATGGATGGTTCGCCGCGCGCGCTGCAGATCGCCGCCGACCTGCTGCCGCTGACGCACCTGCTCAGTGCTGCGCGGGCGATCATGCTCGACGGCGCCGGACTGGCGCAGCTCGGCTATCCGATCGCGGCGATGGCGGCGATGAGCGCGTTGTACCTGAGCCTGGGCGCGCTGCTGTTCAAGTGGCGGCAGGACTGAACCGGCGCCGCGCCGATTCGCCAAACCTATAATCCGGCCGACCCGATCCCGAGCATCGCCATGCCTGCAGCCCTTCCCGCCACCGTCGACTACGCGCACGGCATCACCTGCATCGATACCGAACAGGTTCGCCCCGGCCAGGCCTGCTGCTACCTGATCGGCAGCGGCCAGCGCAGCGGCACGGCGCAGTACGCCTTCGTCGACTGCGGGACCTCGCTGTCGGTGCCCGGCATCAAGGCCGTGCTCGCGGCACGCGGCATCGGGCTGGACCAGATCGCCTACGTGATGCCGACGCACGTCCATCTCGATCACGCCGGCGGTGCCGGCCTGCTGATGCGCGAATGCGGGCACGCGAAGCTGGTTGTGCACCCGCGCGGAGCGAAACATCTGATCGACCCGGCAGCACTGATCGCCGGTGCGACCGCCGTCTATGGTCCTAAGCAGATGGCCGCGATGTATGGCGAGATCGTGCCGATCGACGCGTCACGGGTGATCGTCGCCGACGATGGCTACCGGCTTGATTTCGACGGTCGCGAGCTGCTGTTCATCGACGCGCCCGGCCACGCCCGCCATCACTACGCGATCTGGGACGAACAGAGCCGCGGCTGGTTCGCCGGCGATACCTTCGGCCTGTCGTACCGGGTGTTCGACGGCCCGAACGGCGCCACCCTGCTGCCGACGACGACGCCGGTGCAGTTCGAGCCGGATGCCTGGCTGCAGACGATCGACCGCTTCATGGCCGCCGATCCGGACTGGATGTACCTGACCCACTACGGTCGGGTCGGCAATGTCCAGCAGCTGGCGGCCGATCTTCGCGGCGATCTGGCGATGTATCAGAGCATCGCGCTGCATCTGGCCGATGCGCCGGATCGGCATGCCCGGATCGTCGAGGCGCTGACCCTGCATGCGCTGGAAGAACTGGCGGCGATGGCGGCACCGGTCAGCGATGACACCGCGCGCGACTGGCTGGCCTTCGACCTGGAACTGAACGCGCAGGGCCTTGGTGTCTGGCTCGATCGGCAGAAGCTGAAAGCCGCCGCCTGATTGCCGTGCAGGGCGGGTCGCGACCCGCCTTACAGCAGCTGGTCAACCAGTGCTGCAAATGATTCGGCTTCGATTTCCGGCGCATGTTCTTCATGCGCCCAGGCAACACCTTCGGCATTGATCCAGCCGGCGCGCAGCCCGGCCCGGCGCGCGCCGACCACATCGGCATGGGCGTCATCGCCGATGTGCAGCACGGCGTCCGGCGGCAGCGCCAACGCCGTGCAGGCGGCGTGGAAGATCGTCGGATCGGGCTTCGCGGCGCCGAAATCGCTGGCTGACAGCGCGCCGCGAAAATGCTGGTCCAGGCCGATCGCGCGCAGATCGGCATTGCCATTGGAAATCGCCACGATCGGGTAGCGCGCTGCCAGCCTTGCCAATGCCTCGGCGGCGCCGTCGTACAGGCTCACTCGCTGGCGCGCGGCCATGAAGATTGCGTAGACCGTTTCGGTATGGCCGGTGTCGTGGCCGCAATCGCCGAGCATCTGCCGGAACATCTCGCGGCGGATGAAGCCGAGATCGTGGGCGCGCTGCGGATGCGCGCTGACGATGCGCTGACGCAGCGCCATCCGGCCCTCGCTGCTCCAGGCCTCGAGTACCGATGGCGCGTGCTCGGCGAACCAGGCGTTGGCGGCGGCTTCGGCTCCGCGAATGGTCGGCCAGACCGGCCACAGCGTGTCGTCGAGATCGAGCGTGATGGCCTTGAACGTCATGACAGCGGGCTTCCGGTAATGGGCCGCGAGTATATCGACGGGCGTCGGCCGATCCGGTCGGCGCGCGCAGTGATTGCGGTAACGTAGCCCACGCCTCGGGAGGAGCCCCGTCATGACTGAAACCCAAACCGTCGAACGCATTCATCACCGCGCCTGCAATCTTTGCGAAGCGATCTGCGGGCTGGAAATCCGCGTGGCCGGCGAGCAGATCCTGTCGATCCGTCCGGACGATGCCGACCCGCTGTCGCAGGGCCACATCTGCCCGAAGGCGGTCGCGCTGAAGGATCTGTTCGATGACCCCGACCGGCTGCGCAAGCCGATCCGGCGCACCGCCGACGGCTGGGTCGAGATGGAATGGGACGCCGCGTTCGATCTGGTCGCCGACCGGCTGTGCGCGGTTGTCGAGGAGCACGGCCCGGATGCCGTCGCCAACTACCTCGGCAACCCGACGGTGCACAACTATGGCGGCCTGACCCATGGCCCGCGCTTCCTGTCGACGATCAAGACCCGAAACCGCTTTTCGGCGACCTCGGTCGACCAGCTGCCGCATCAGCTGCTGGCCTACTGGATGTACGGCCACCAGCTGATGGTGCCGATCGCCGATATCGACCGCTGCGACTATCTGCTGGTCCTCGGTGCGAATCCGATGGCGTCGAACGGCAGCCTGATGACCGTGCCGGCGTTCCCGAAGCGGCTGAAGGCGCTGCAGGCGCGCGGCGGGAAGATGGTGCTGCTCGACCCGCGCCGCACCGAAACCGCCGAAGTGGCCGACGAGCATCTGTTCATCCGCCCGGGCACCGATGCCGCGTTCCTGGCCGGCCTGCTGAAGGTGATCGATGCCGAGAATCTTGGCCGTCCGGGTCGGCTCGCCGCGTTCGAGGACGGCCTGGAAGTGGCGCTGGCCGACATCGGTGCGCTGAGCCTCGATGCGCTGGCTGCGCACTGCGGCATTCCGGTTGCGACCATCGAGCGCATCGCCCGTGAATTCGCTGCAGCACCGCGCGCGGCGGCCTACGGCCGCATGGGCGTGTCGACGCAGGCGCGCGGCACCTTGTGCCAGTGGCTGATCCAGCTGCTGAACATCGCCACCGGCAATCTCGATCGCGAAGGCGGCGCGATGTTCACCCGGCCAGCGGTCGATCTGATCGACAACCCGACGTCGAAGCCCGGCAGTTTCGGTCGCTGGAAAAGCCGCGTGCGTGGTCTGCCGGAATTCGGCGGCGAGCTGCCGGTGGCCGCGCTTGCCGAGGAAATCCTCACCGAAGGCGAAGGCCAGGTCCGGGCGCTGATTACCGTGGCCGGCAATCCGGTGCTGTCGACACCGAACGGTGCGCAGCTCGACCGGGCACTCGACAGCCTCGCGTTCATGGTGTCGGTCGACTTCTACCTGAACGAGACGACGCGCCATGCCGACGTGATCCTGCCGCCGACCTGCACGCTGGAGCACGATCACTACGACCTGATCTTTCATGCCTTCGCGGTGCGCAACACCGCGCGCTACAGCGCGCCGCTGTTCGAGCGGCCCGCGCATGCGCGCCACGACTGGGAAATCTTCGAAGCGCTTGGCGACCGCATTGCCGCCCGGCTCGGAGCCAAGCGCAGCCCGCATCCGCGGCCTGATCAGGTCATCGACATGGGCCTGCAGATCGGCCCTTACAGTGCGATGCGCAAGCATCCGCTGAAGCTGTCGCTGGCGGCACTGAAGGCTGCACCGCACGGCGTCGACCTCGGCGCGCTGGAACCCTGCCTGCCCGAGCGGCTGCAGACCGAGGGCAAGTTCCTGCTGTGCGCGCCGCCGCAGATGATCGCCGAACTCGCCGACTTCGCGGCACATCTGGCAGCGCAGAACGACGGCGCCGGGCTGTCGCTGATCGGCCGCCGCCACGTGCGCAGCAACAATTCGTGGATGCACAACTCGCTGAGGCTGGTGAAGGGCCCGGTGCGCAATCGCCTGCTGATGCACCCGGACGACCTGGCTGCCCGCGGCCTGCGCGATGGCGCGACGGTGCGCGTGGCGTCCCGCGTTGGCGCTGTCGACGTCGAAGTCGAAGCGTCCGACACGATGATGCCGGGCGTGGTCAGCCTGCCGCACGGCTGGGGCCACGATCGCGCGGGCACGCGCATCGGCATTGCCGAAGCCCATGCCGGCGTCAGCCCGAACGATCTGACCGACGAACTGCTGCTGGATCCGGTCAGCGGCAACGCCGCGCTGAACGGTGTGCCGGTGACCGTCGCCGCTGCCTGAAATCCGCCATCCGCATGTTCAATCTCGAAGCGAAGTTCCGGCTGCCTGATCACGCTGCCGCACGTGCTGCCGCCATCGCCATCGGCTACCGGCCGGAAGCGGTGCTGAACCAGCGCGACACCTTTTTCGTGGTCGCCACCGGCAAGCTCAAGCTGCGCGAGGAAGACCAGCGCAGCTACATGATCGGCTACGGCCGGGTCGAGCGGGACGGCCTGCAGCTCAGCGAGTACCAGATGGTGCCGGTGCCCGATCCGGGCGCGATGCGGACGCTGCTGGCCGGCACGCTCGGCGTGCTGGCCGAAGTGCGCAAGCGCCGCACCTTGCTGCTGTGCCGCAACGTGCGGCTGCATCTGGACGAGGTCGAAGGGCTGGGACTGCTCGGCGAGATCGAAGCGGTGGTGCCCGACGGCGGTGACCCGGAAGCCGAGCGCGCCTTCGTCGATGCCACGCTCGCTGCACTCGGCGTCAGCCGGGACCAGCTGATCGAAGGCTCGTATTTCGAGATGGCCCGGCCTGCATGACCGGCCGCGGGCTGCTGGCGCGTGCGCTGACCTTGGCCCTGACGCTGACCCTGTCCGGCTGCGCGACGCTTGATTACTACCGCCATCTGGCCAGTGGCCAGTACGCGCTGCTGGCGGCGCGCAAGCCGATCGCCAAGCTGATTGCCGAGCCGTCGACGAACGAGGCGCTGCGCAAGCGCCTGCAGCTGGCGCTCGATGCCCGCGCGTTCGCGTCCGACCTGCTGGCGCTGCCACGCAATGGCAGCTACACCGAATACGCCGATGTCGGCCGTCCCTGGGTGCTGAAGAACCTGTTCGCGGCCAAGGAGTTTTCTCTGGAGCCGGTCGAGCAGTGCTTCCCGATTGCCGGCTGTGTCGCCTACCGCGGCTATTACGACGAAGCGCTGGCGCGCGACGAAGCCGAGCGGCTGAAGGCACAGGGCTATGAAGTGTTCATCGGCGACGTGCCGGCGTTCTCCACCCTCGGCTGGTTCGACGATCCGGTGCTGAACACGATGCTGCGCTGGGACGATGACGAGCTGGTCGGCACGCTGTTTCACGAGCTGGCTCACCAGCGGCTGTACCTGCCGGGCGACACGGCATTCAACGAATCGTTCGCCAGCTTCGTCGAGCGCGAAGGGCTGCGCCGCTGGCAGGCGGCCCGAGGCCTGCCCGAAGCGGGCAGCCTGCGCAGCATCCGCGCCGAGCAGTTCGTGGCGCTGATGCTGCGGCTGCGCGAGCGGCTGCAGGCGATCTACGACGGCGATCAGCCCGACACCTCGAAGCGCAGCGCCAAGGCCGCGGCGATCGCCGTGATGCGCGATGAATACCGCGCGCTGCGCGACGGAGACTGGCAGGGCTACGCCGGCTACGACGACTTCGTGAACGGCGAGATCAACAATGCCAAGCTGGTGCCGTTCGGCCTGTACCACGCGCTGATTCCCGGCTTTGCGCGGCTGTTCGAGCAGGCCGGCGGCGATCTGCCGGCGTTCTACAAGGCGGCCGAAACGCTGGCCAAGGCCGATCCCGAACAGCGTCAGCAGACGCTCGAAGCAACCGATACCCCTACGCCATGACCCGTATCCATGTGGCTGCCGCACTGTCCGTCGGCGCCGAACTCGATCTGCCGGATGACGCCGCACGCCACGTGGCCCAGGTGTTGCGGATGCGCGCCGGCGAAGCACTGACGCTGTTCGATGGCGCCGCTGGCGAATACGCAGCGGTGATCGTCGAAGCCGGCCGCCGCGACGTGCGCGTGCGGATCGACCGCCACGATCCGGTCGACCGCGAATCGCGGCTCGACGTGACGCTGGCGCAGTGCGTGTCGAAGGGCGACCGCATGGACTACACGATCCAGAAGGCGGTCGAACTCGGCGTGACCCGCATCGTGCCGCTGCTGTCGGAACGCAGCGTGGTCAAGCTCGATGCCGAGCGCTGGGACAAGAAGCTCGAACACTGGCGCGGTGTCGCGGTGTCGGCCTGCGAGCAGAGCGGCCGCACGCGCGTGCCTGAAGTCGCGGCAGTGCAGAAGCTCGACGCCTGGCTGGCCGCGCCTGCCGATGGCGCACTGCGGCTGGTGCTGGCGCCGACTGCATCGGTATCGCTGCGGACACTCGATGCGGCCACGAAGATCGCGTTGCTGATTGGCCCGGAAGGCGGCTTGTCGGACCCGGAAATCAGCGCTGCCCGGCACGCGGGCTGTGTCGGCATCGGCCTCGGGCCGCGCGTGCTGCGCACCGAGACAGCAGGTGTCGCAACACTGGCGGCACTGCAGCTGCTGTGGGGCGATCTCGGCTGAGCGGCATGATGTCCCACCTCTGGATGATGCCGACACCATGCTGATCACCAACGCCACGCTGATCAACGAAGGTCGCCGCTTCGAAGCCGACCTGCTGATCGTCGGCGAGCGGATCGCGAAGATCGCGCCGAAGATCAGCGCGCCGGCGGGTGTCGAAGTATTCGACGCCAGAGGCCGCCTGCTGCTGCCCGGACTGATCGACGACCAGGTGCATTTCCGCGAGCCGGGCCTGACCGCCAAGGGCGATCTGGCGAGCGAATCGGCAGCCGCCGTGGCCGGTGGCGTGACCAGCTTCTTAGACATGCCGAACGTCAATCCGCAGACGGTCACCCGCGCGGCACTGGCCGACAAGTACCGCATCGCCGCCGGTCGCACGTTCGCGAACCACGCGTTCTACATGGGCACCACCAACGACAACCTGTCGGAGCTGGAAGCGCTGCAGAAAGGCGAGGCCTGCGCGATCAAGATCTTCATGGGGGCCTCCACCGGCAACATGCTGGTCGACAACCCGGACACGCTCGACAAGATCTTCCAGCGCGCGCCGTTGATGATCGTCACGCACTGCGAAGACACGCCGATGATCAAGGCCGCCGAGGACGCGGCGCGCGCGCAGTATGGCGACGACGTGCCGTTCTCCGAGCATCCTTACATCCGCTCGGCTGCCGCCTGCTACAAGTCCACCGAGCTGGCTGTGGGCCTCGCGAAGAAGCACGGCAGCCGGCTGCACGTGCTGCACCTGACGTCGGCCAGCGAGCTGCCGTTCTTCGCCGCCGGCAACGTCAAGACCAAGCAGATCAGCGTCGAGGCCTGCGTCCATCACCTGTACTTCGACGAAAGCGACTATCCGCATCTCGGCGCGAAGCTGAAGTGCAATCCGGCGGTCAAGACGCTGCTGGATCGGGAAGCACTGGTGGCGGCGGTGCGCGACGGCGTCATCGACATCATTGCCACCGACCACGCGCCGCACACGCGTGAAGAGAAGGCCAACCGCTACTTCAAGGCGCCGAGCGGTCTGCCGCTGGTCCAGCACAGCCTGCTGGCGCTGCTGGAACTGGTCGGGCGTGGCGAGCTGTCGCTGGAGACGGTCATCGAGCGTGCCTGCCACGCACCGGCCGAGCGCTTCGGCATCGTCGACCGCGGCTATCTGCGCGAAGGCGGCTATGCCGATCTGGTCGTCGTCGATCCGAACGGCATCACCGACGTGACGCCGGAAAGCATCCGCTACAAGTGCGGCTGGTCGCCGTTCGACGGCCACCGCTTCAAGGCCCGCATCGATGCCACCTGGGTCAACGGCAAGCTGGTGTATCGCGATGGCGCATTGCGTCCGCAGCCATTCGGCCAGCGGATCCAGTTCGCGTGAGCGCCGCCTTGCCACCGACGCCCTGCGCCTGGGCGATGAAGACAGCGGGCGAACGCGCATACCACGACGCCGAATGGGGCAAGCCGGTGCACGATGACCGGCTGCTGTTCGAGATGCTGATTCTCGAAGGCGCGCAGGCCGGCCTGAGCTGGTCGACGATCCTCGCCAAGCGCGACGGTTATCGCGCCGCCTTCGACCACTTCGATGCTCGCAGGATCGCCGCCTACACCGATGCCGATCGCGAGCGGCTGATGAACGATGCCGGCATTGTCCGCAACCGGCTGAAGATCAACGCCGCGATCACCAACGCTCAGGCCTACCTGCGGCTCTGCGCGGAACAGGGCAGCCTTGACGCCTGGCTGTGGCAGCACGTCGATGGCCAGCCCGTGGTCAATCGCTGGACCGAGATGAAGCAGATTCCCGCGCGCACCGAGCTGTCCGACCGCATCAGCAAGGCGCTGCTGAAGCGTGGCTTCAAGTTTGTTGGCTCGACGATCATCTACGCGTATCTGCAGGCGGTGGGCGTGGTCAACGACCATCTCGTCGGCTGTCCCGCACGCGGGGGCTAAGCCGCGCGCTCCGGCTCGACAAAGCCGATTTCCGCACCCGGACCCGCGGGCTACACTCGGGCCGTGAACGCGCCGACCCCACCCCCGATCGATACCGCAGCCCTGTTCCCGGCGCTGTCGGCCGTGCTGCCGAAAGGCGCGCTGCTGACCACCGTCGAGCAGATGCGGCCCTATGAATGCGATGGCCTGTCGATGTACCGGCGACTTCCGTTGTGCGTGGCACTGCCGCACGACGAGGCGCAGGTCGCCGCCGTGCTGCGCATCTGCCATGCACGCGGGGTTCCGGTAGTGGCGCGCGGGCACGGCACTGGCCTGGCGGGTGGTGCGCTGCCCGAGGAAGGCGGCGTGCTGCTGTCGCTGGCGCGGCTGAACCGGATCGTCGAACTCGATCCGATCGCACGGATCGCCCGCGTGCAGCCGGGTGTGCGCAATCTGGCGATCAGCGAAGCCGCAGCGCCGCATGCGCTGTACTACGCGCCGGACCCGTCGAGCCAGATCGCCTGTTCGATCGGCGGCAACGTCGCCGAGAACTCCGGCGGCGTGCACTGCCTGAAGTACGGGCTGACCGTGCACAACGTCGTCGCGGCCCGGGTCGCGCTGGCTGACGGCGAGATCATCGAATTGGGTGGCGAAGCGCCGGACGCGCCCGGCTACGACCTGATGGCGCTGCTGGTCGGCTCCGAAGGCCTGCTCGGCGTGGTCACCGAAGTCACCGTCAAGCTGCTGCCGCGGCCGCAGCTGGCGCGCGTGGTGATGGCCTGCTTCGACAGCGTCGAGAAAGCCGGGCAGGGTGTGGCCGCGATCATCGCTGCCGGCATCATTCCGGCCGGGCTGGAAATGATGGACAAGCTGGCGATCGCGGCGGTCGAGGACTTCGTGCGTGCTGGCTACCCGCTCGATGCCGAAGCGATCCTGCTGGCCGAAAGCGACGGCACGCCGGAGGAAGTCGCCAACGAGATCGAGCGCATCGAAGCGGTGCTGGCAGCCAGTGGCGCCACCGCGATGCGCACCTCGAAGGACGAGGCCGAGCGGCTGAAGCTGTGGGCCGGTCGCAAGGCGGCGTTCCCGGCAGTGGGCCGGATCACGCCGGATTACTACTGCATGGACGGCACCATTCCGCGCCGCCATCTCGGCGACGTGCTGCGCAAGATCGCCGGCTTTTCCGACGAGTTCGGCCTGCGCTGCGCCAATGTCTTCCACGCCGGCGACGGCAACCTGCACCCGCTGATCTTCTACGACGCCAACAAGCCCGGCGATCTCGAAAAGGCCGAAGCCTTCGGCAACAAGATCCTCGATCTCAGTGTCGCGGTCGGCGGCACCATCACCGGCGAGCACGGCGTGGGGGTCGAGAAGATCGACGCCATGTGCACGCAGTTCCATTCGCTGGAACTGGGCAGCTTTCACGCCGTGAAGGCGGCTTTCGATCCGAAGGGCCTGCTCAATCCCGGCAAGGCGGTGCCGACCCTGCATCGCTGTGCCGAGATGGGCCGCATGCATGTGCATGCCGGCAAGACCGCGCATCCCGAACTGCCGCGCTTCTGATCGCGCCATGAGCGATTTCATCGAACAGGCGCAGGCGCGCATTCGCGCCGCGCAGGCCAGCGGCGCGCCGCTGGTCATTCGCGGTGGCGGCAGCAAGGATGGCATTGGCGGCGAGCCGGTCGGCGTCGTTGTCGAGACCGGCGGGCATCACGGCGTGGTCGATTACGACCCCAGCGAACTGGTGCTGACCGTCAAGGCTGGCACGCGCATCACCGAAGTCGAAGCGACACTGGCTGCCTCCGGCCAATGCCTGCCGTTCGAGCCGCCGTCGTTCGGCGGCGTGGCCACGGTTGGCGGCTGCGTCGCCAGCGGCCTGTCCGGGCCGCGTCGGCCCTATGCCGGCGCGGTGCGCGACTACCTGCTGGGCGTCACCCTGATCGACGGCCGTGGCGATCTGCTGCGCTTCGGCGGCCAGGTGATGAAGAACGTCGCCGGCTTCGACACGTTCCGCTTGCAGGCCGGCGCGATGGGCACGCTCGGGCTGATCACCGAGGTCAGTTTCAAGGTGCTGCCGAAGCCGGAAGCCGACGAGACGCGGGTGTTCGCAGCGAACGCCGCCGAGGCGATCACGACGATGAACCGGCTGGCCGGCCAGCCGTTGCCGCTGGCCGGCGCGGTGCATCGCGATGGCCGCCTGATGCTGCGGCTGGCCGGCAACCCGGCCGCCGTGACGGCGGCACTGGCGAAGCTCGGCGGCGAGCCGCTGGCCGATGCGCCGGTGTTCTGGATGTCGATCCGCGAGCAGACGCATCCGTTCTTCGCCGGTGCCGCGCCGCTGTGGCGGCTGGCGGTCAAG
The DNA here is from genome assembly GCA_026398875.1 of Gammaproteobacteria bacterium. Lineage (GTDB taxonomy): Bacteria > Pseudomonadota > Gammaproteobacteria > Nevskiales > Nevskiaceae > Nevskia. The sequence goes on from JAPLSB010000015.1 coordinate 133,146, forward strand.
CCAACCACGCCGCCACTGGCAGCCGACGGCATCGATGAGCTGATCGACTGGGGCGGCGGCCAGCGCTGGCTGCGCACCGTGCTGCCGGTCGATGCGGTCCGGGCACTTGCGGCAGCACACGGCGGCCACACCACGGCGCTGCGCGGCATCGCGCGCCAGCACACGTTCCAGCCGCCGGCTCCGGCAGTGATGGCGCTGCACCGGCGGCTGAAAGCGAGCTTCGACCCGGCCGGCATCCTCAACCGCGGCCGGCTGTATCCGGATCTGTGAAGCGCATGTCCGATACAGCACGGCTGTTGCTTGCCTCTCCCCCCGGGAGAGGTCGACGCGCAGCGGCGGGTGAGGGGCTCGGCCCGATCAACGCGCGAGCGTTGTCCTCCGCGGCCTCTCTCAATCCGCTGGACGAATACGTCCAGTGCTCCCCCAGCGGCCGACGCAAGTCGCTTTTGCTTGCCTCTCCCCCTGGGAGAGGTCGACGCGCAGCGGCGGGTGAGGGACTCGGCCCGATCAACGCGCGAACGCTGTCCTCGGCGGCCTCTCTCAAACCGCTGGACGAATACGTCCAGTGCTCCCCCAGCGGCCGAGGCGAGTCGCCGTTGCTTGCCTCTCCCCCCGGGAGAGGTCGACGCGCAGCGGCGGGTGAGGGACTCGGCCCGATCAGCGTGCGAACGCTTCAGTGGGCGGGCTCTCTCAAACCGCTGGACGGGTATATCCAGCGCTCCCCCAGCGGCCGAGGCCAGTAGGACATCCATGCAAACCAACCTCGCCGACTTCATCCGCGACACGCCGCAAGGCCAGGAAGCCGACCGCATCCTGCGCGCCTGCGTGCACTGCGGCTTCTGCAACGCGACCTGCCCGACCTATCAGCTGCTCGGCGACGAACTCGACGGCCCGCGTGGCCGGATCTATCAGATCAAGTCGGTGCTCGAAGGTGCCGCCGTCACCACGGAGACCCGCGATCACCTCGACCGCTGCCTGACCTGCCGCAGCTGCGAATCGACCTGCCCGAGCGGCGTGCAGTACGGCCGCTTGGTCGACATCGGCCGCGAAGTCGTCGAAGCCCGCGTACCGCGCAGCGCGCCGCAGCGGCTGATCCGCTGGGCCTTGCGGTTGGTGCTGCCGAAGCCGGCGCTGTTCGGCTTCCTGCTGGCGCTGGGACGGCTGTTCCGGCCGCTGCTGCCGAAGCTGCTGAAAGACGCCGTGCCGCTGCCGCGCCCGGCCGGCATCTGGCCAGCGGCCCGCCACACCCGCCGGCTGGTGATCGCCGGTGGCTGCGTGCAGCCGTCGCTGGCACCGGACATCGACAGCGCCGCCGCCCGCGTGCTGGACGCCATCGGCATCAGTGCCGTACCGGTTTCGATCGGCTGCTGTGGTGCCGTCGCCTACCACCTGAATGCGCAGGCCGATGGTCTGGACACCGCCCGCAGCGCGATCGACCGGCTCTGCGCGGCGCTCGATGCCGGTGCCGAGGGCATCATCGTGTCGGCGTCCGGCTGTGCCAGTTTCGTCGCCGAATACGCCCATCACCTGCACGGTGATGCGGCCTACGCGGCCCGCGCCGAACGGGTCTCCGCCGCGCTGATCGATCTCACTGCCGTGCTGAGCCGCGAAGCCGCGGCTTTCGATGCCGCGCTGGCGCGCGCGCCAGCCAAGCCGGAAGCCATTGCCTTCCATTCGCCATGCACCTTGCAGCACGGTCTGAAGAACAAGGGGCAGGTCGAGCGCCTGCTGACCGTCGCCGGCTTCCGCACCACGGCGGTGGCCGACAGCCATCTCTGCTGCGGCTCGGCCGGCACCTATTCGATCCTGCAGCCGGAGCTGTCAGCCACGCTCAAGGCCAACAAGCTGGCCGCGCTCGAAGCCGGCCAGCCGTCGCGGATCGCCACCGCCAACATCGGCTGCCTCACGCACCTGGCCAGTGATGCAAAGCGGCCGGTCGAACACTGGATCGAGCTGATCGCCGAGCGGCTCGGCGTCTGACGCTGGCGGCGGCGTACTGGATACCGGCTTTCGCCGGTAAGACGATGGGCAAGCGCAGCGCGTTCTTCACCCTCTGCCATGCCGGCGAAAGCCGGCAGCCAGTGTCACGTTGACCGCTGTGCGCCAAGCTCGGCGGATGGTCACGTTGCCGAAGCGGCGGCGTACTGGATACCGGCTTTCGCCGGTATGACGGTGGGCAAGCGCCGCGCGTTCTTGACGATCTGTCGTGCCGGCGAAAGCCGGCATCCAGCGTCACGTTGACCGCTGTTCGCCAGGCTCGGCGGATGGTCACGCCGTCGGCAGCTTCGCCCTTGGCGGCAAGTGCCCGGCCTTGAACCAGATCCGGCAGCCTTCGCGCGAGAACGGCGTGTGTGACGAGCCGGGCGGCACGCGGTACCAGGTGCCGGCCGGGTAGTCGCCGAACTCGTCGGACAGCGTGCCGGCGAGCACGAACACTTCCTCGCCGCCGTCGTGCAGGTGATGCACGGATGTGCAGCCCGGCGCGAAGTCGATCAGCTTGACGACTTCGTCGCCGAACCGGTGCAGCAGGATTTCCCGCTGGCCCGGCACGCGGCCGGGCTGCCATTCGGCCGTGTTCGTGTCGATCGCGAACTGCGCCGTGTCGCCGGCTTCGAACTGCCAGAGCTTGACCAGGATCGTGCAGCCCTGCGGCGATTTCGGGATGTGCCGCGAACCGATCGGGTTACGCACGTAGCTGCCGGCGGGATAGGCGCCGTGCTCGTCCTCGAACACGCCGTCACATACGTAGAACTCTTCGCCACCGCCGTGCGTGTGGGCGGAAAACGATGAGCCCGGCGCATAGCGGACCAGGCTGGTGGCGCGCGCCACTTCACCGCCATCGCGGTCCAGCGGCTTGCGCTCGACACCGGGCAGCGGCGACGGCGTCCACGGCATCGCCGTGGTATCGGTCACCACCCGCTGCGCGTAGTCGGTGTGCAGCTTCACGGCTTCGCCAGCGCGCCGGCGACGATGTCGAACACGCCGCGGTCGACGACCATGCCGAGGTGGCTGCAGCGCACTTCGATGTGCCGGACGTGGCGGTTGTGGCGGTCGATGCAGGCGCCCCAGCTGACGATGCCGTCGTGGCGGTCGTACAGCGCGGTGACCGGCACCGGAATGGTCTTCGCGGTTTCGCGCGCGTCGGCGGCGCTGGCCATCCGGTCGAGATCGACGCCCTTGCGCTTGTAGCTGCGGCCGACCGCAGTGAACTTCGCGCCGCCGATCACCGGCGAGCCGAGCGTGATCACCTGATCGACCCACTCCGGATGCTCGCGGGCAACATCGCGGGCCATCGCGCCGCCCAGGCTCCAGCCGACCAGCTTGACCTTGGCGCCACTGCTGTTCGAGAAGCGCTGGACCTGTTCGACCAGTGCCGGCTGCAGCCGCTTGAGGTTGCCGGTGTTGCGCCCCAGCCCCCAGCTGATCGCCTGGTAGCCCAGCGCCTTCAGCCGGCGCGTCAGCAGCGCCACGGCCAGGTCATCGGCCGCGAAGCCGGGCACCACCATCACCGGCTCGCCATGGCCGCGCGGCAGCGCGGCGGCGAACGGCCGCGGCAGGAAGCTGGTCAGCAGCTCGGGCACCGAACGCAGTTCCCAGAGCAGCAGCTTCGGGGACGGGGTCATCAGGCTGCGATCAGGGGTCGACATCGGCGGACTCGTTTGGGGTGCGGACGGTATTGTCCGATGCGCGGCGCGCTGGCGCGAGCCGTTGAAATCAGCAGGCAGTCGCGCCGGGCCGTGCACGCGTCGACGCGGCGTCGAAGATCTTCTCGGCATTGGCAGCCAGGAAGTTGCGGAAGATCAGCGGATGGCCGTCATCGGCCCACAGCGGCGCGCCGTCGGCATCGATGGCCTGGCCGCGTTCGATGATCTCGACGAACTGCCGTTCGCTGCTGGCGCTGCCCAGCTGGCCATCGGCTTCGAGCACCGGTGTCGCCATCGTTGCGGCCATCGTCGCGGTCTGGCGCAGCCGGCTACCACGCGCGCCCTGGATCGCCGGCAACAGCGTGAAGCCTGCGGACTGCATCGCTGCCGCCATCGCCTCGATGCCGGCAAAGCCGGCCGACGGCACGTCGATCGTCACGTGGTTGAAGTCCGGGCCAAGGGCCAGCGCGCTGGCCGCTTCGCCGGAGATTGCCGCCACCGCTTCCAGCGTGGCGCGGGCGATCGGCGGGCCGGGGCGGGCCATCAGCACTTCAGTGAAATGGGTGATGAAACGGGCGCTGTCGGCCTCGTTCAGGCCGCCGGCAGCTTCGGCCTGCTCGATCAGCGCAACGAACGGCGCGTGATCGGCAGCCGCCGCCTGGGCCGCGCAATCGGCGCGGATCGGGTCGGCCACCGCCGCTGGAAACGCCGCCAGATCGACCTCGCTGACGAAAATCTTGAACTGCTGCGCGTCATCGCCGATCACTTGCAGATCGAAGCTGCGCAGCTTCTTGGCGGGAAACAGGTAGTCGCGCTCGCGATGCAGGCCAAGCACGCGGGCCGCGCGGACAAACAGCGCGGCAGCGGCGGGATCGGCCGTGCGGATCGCGCCGTGATCGTTCAGGAAGCGCCCGCCCTGGGCGGCGACCAGCCGCTGCAGGCGGACGAAATCAGGAACGTGGCGCGCGAACTTCGCGGTGGCTGCGGCGACGAAGCGCTCGCGAAGTTCGCGCGGGGAGAGCAGGGCAGGCATCGGCGGCGCCTCATCAGATCGGATTGCCCGAGCTTAAACACAGCGCCGCCGGCCCGCCGGCTGCGTGCCCTCAGTAGGTCAGGCGGACGCCGGCGCGAATCGAGTTGTAGTCCTGCTCGGCGAAGTCGTTTTCCAGATGCGTGTAGCGGTACTCGCCGAACAGGCTCAGCGAACGGTTGATCCGGAAGCTCAGGCCGCCGAGCAGGTCGACGCCATCGACTTCGTCGGCGTCGGAGTTGCTGCCGTCCGGCGACAGCGCGATGTAGCCGATACGGCCGTAGGTCTGGACGTCGCGCGAGGCGTCGTATTCGAACAGCGCGCCGAAGTCGTAGCCGCTGGCTTCATCGGTCACCGTGAAGCCTTCGAAGCTGGTGTCGATCTGCTGGCTGACGTAGTGGCCGTAGCCACCAAGCCGGAACACTGGCGACACCGGCAGCAGCACGCCGCCGCCGATCCGGTACTCGTCCGATTCGGAGGTGACCTTGGAGTTGTCGAACTCGGTGTCGGTATCCGAGTACGTGTACTCGCCGCCGAGGAACAGGCCCGAATAGCCCAGGAAGATCTTGCCGCGCACGCCGAGATCGGCGCCTTCCGGCTTCGTCGTATCCAGGCCGTTGTCGTTTTCGATGAAGTTCAGGCCGGCGAAGCCGTACAGGTCGACACCCGGGGCGCCGTTGGCGAAGGCAGAGACAGGGGCGAGGAAGGCGGCAGCGGTCAGCAGCGTCTTGATATTCATTGGGGGTGGATGAGTCCGGTGATGGCCCGATCGGGCCGGGGTCGATGCGAGACGGCGGCATCAGGCGCGGCGAGAGTGGCGCGGCTTAGCTGAGCGTTCGCTGAACAAGTGTACCGGTGCGTCTATCGCCCTCGCTGATCTGCACTGCGGCCTGCCGGCCGGCCTCGACGGCCAGTGTCACGCGGCTGCCGAGGCAGGCATCGCTGGCGTACAGCAGACCGTCAGCCAGCGTCACCACCGGCACGCCGATCGTTGTCGCTGCGAACGCATAGCGCCAGCGATGCGCGGATGCCGCGACCGACGCCGTTGCCGTGCCGAGGCGTTCGGCGGTCAGCGCGATCAACTGCTCGGCGGCAGCATCGGCGCCGAGTTCAAGCTGCGCGGCAGACCACGCCGCACTGGCCTGCACGGTCAGCCGTGGCGGGCCGCTGCGGCCGGGCTTGGCGTCTTCACGAGCGATCCAGGCCAGCGGGTCGTCGCCGCTGCCGCCGTGATGCGTGAAGCCGTCCGGCAGCGCTGCGGCCGGCGTCCACATCAGCGTCCAGTTCGGCGCGTATCGGACGGCCGCCAGCGGGCCGCAATCAATGCCGGCGGCGGTCAGCAGCGGGATCGCCTGCGGCGTCGGAATGGTGATCAGCAGCGTGTCGCAATCAAACACGGTGTCGTGCTCGGCGAAGCGCAGCTGCCAGCCGGACGGCCGTGGCCCGCGCGTGATGGCGGTCACCGTATGGCTGCAGTGCAGCGCCAGCCCCTGAGCCCAGTGCTGGGCCAGATGGTTGAACGTCGGGTTCGCGATCCAGCCGCCAGCGCCGTCTTTCGGCGCGATGGCCGGCCACGGCAGCAACGGACCCACGCCGAGTGCAGCGGCGTCGGCGGCCGTGGCGCGCAGGTATTGCACGCCGTGATCGAAGCTGCCGGCCGCGCCATCGCGCGAGGCCATGCGGCCGCCGGCGCGACGGCCCTTGTCGAACAGCGTGACGTCGAATCCGGCAGCGACCAGCGCGCGGGCTGCAGACAGGCCGGTGACACCGGCGCCGATGATGGCAATGCGGTTCATGTGCGAAAGCGGGAAGTGGGGAAGGAGGTCAGCGCAGGTCGAGATCAGGTCCGACCTGATCGGCCGTCGGCTCGCCGAGCAGCCGTTGCGCCGGCTCGGCGGCTTCGGCATCGCGGCACGAGGCCAGCAGCTGCAGCCAGTGGATCGGCCGCAGATTGATCTCGGCACGCAGCGGCGCGCGGCGCTGTTCGCGCAGCTGGCTGCCATCGCTGAGCAGCACGCCGCAGGTTTTGGGAATCGCGTCGAGATCGGCCGGCTTGGCGATCGCCGCCGGCAGCACGTACCAGAGCTGCTGCGACAGCAGTTCGTAGCTGAGCCGCTTGGCCGCGTTGCGCAAGTCCGATTTCAGATCGGCACGCGACACCTTGATTTCGTAGACCCGTGGCCGGATGCGCCGCTCGTCCAGCGTGCGCGGCAGCGCGAAGACATCGGGCCGCACGGTGATCCAGCGTTCTTCCGGCTTCACCTTGAAGCTGCGGCCGGTGAAGGTCATCCAGCCGTCGCGCTGCAGCTGCGTGGCGACCTGCCGAACCAGCGCCTCGTGGGCGTCGAGCGCGGCGCGATTGCGCGCCAGCTGGCTGCCGAGTGCCGTGATGCCGCTGGCGGTGACCCGGATCGTCTCGCTGCCGAGCGCATCGCGATGCAGCTCGACCAGCCCGCCGACCAGCAGGTCGATCTCCAGGTTATCGCGCACCGGCCAGCCGGCCGAGCGCCAGTAATCGCGCAGGCGTTTCAGGTGGCTGGGCGTGATCGGGGGCGACTGCGGCATCATCGGCACATCGTACCGAAGCGCCTTCTCCACCGACCCGTCAGCGCTGATCCCGATGCCGCGCGCCCGCCTTGCAGTGACCCCGGAGCCCGACGACGCGCGGCTGTCGGCGCGTCGACCGAAACCGCCGGCCGATGGCGGCTGCGAGCTGTGCCATCGGCCGCTGCCGTTGACTTTTCACCACCTGATTCCGCGCCGGATGCACGACCGCCGCTGGTTCCGCGATCACTTCACGCTGGCCGAAATGCGCTCGCGCGGTGCCTGGCTGTGCCGCCAGTGTCACGTGTTCATTCACGAGCATTTCGACGAAGCCACGCTCGGCCGGCGGCTGAACACGCTGGCGCTGTTGATGGCCGAGCCGCTGGTTGCCCACCACCTGGAATGGGCCGCGCGGCAGCGGGTCGCCAAGCCGTGAAGACCAAGCCCTGCGACTGCTGCGCGCAGCCGGTGACGGTGGCCTACCGGTTCCAGATCGCCCCGGCGAAGGACTGGCGCTTCGCTTGTCCGGCCTGCCTGCCGGCCGAACAGGCCAAGCCCGGCTATCGCTACGGCGGCACCTGGAAAGGCAGCCGCCACTGATGCGCCGGACTTCGGCATGATCCGCGGCCGATGAAGACCTCGCCCGATTTCTGGAACCAGCCGCTGTCGGCACCGTGGAAGCAGGTGCCGCTGGTGCGTGATGCGCGCGGCGTGGAGTGGGAGCAGGGCGCGATCAACCGCAATCCGCTGAAGGTGCGCGAGCGGCTGGAGCGCGCGGTCGATCACTGGGTTGATCGCGCCCGGGAGATTCCGCATCTGTCGAAGCTCGGCGCGCCGCTGCCGAAGCCGAAGGTGCTGTACGACCTGAAAGGCGGCATCGCCGGCATGGCGGCAACGATGGTGCGGCCGCGGGCGCTGCCCGAGCAGTGGATCCGCATCCACCCGGATCTGCTGGCGCGCTACCCGGTGCGGATGATCCAGCAGACCATTCCGCACGAGATCGCCCATCTGGTGATCGACTGGTATTTGCCGAAGGTGCGCGAGCCGCACGGCCCGGAATGGATGGGCGTGATGATCTGGTTCGGCCGGCCGCCGCTGGCGTTCCACGACATGGAAGCTGCACCGTCCGTGCGCGGGCGGGCGAAGGCGGCCGGAGCCCCGTTGCTGTTCGAAGCGCCGCACGGCCGGCGCTGAGGTTCGGCCCGGCCCGATCCGGCCCAATTCAAGCTGGTTTCAGGCCAGCTTCAGACGCGGTTCGACGGCGGCGATGCGCTCGAAATCCGGATCGTCGTGCAGCAGGGTCAGGCCGTATTCGATCGCGATCTGGGCGATCAGGCAGTCGTTGGAACTGCGCGGCGTCTGCCCGGCCCAGCGGCAGCGGGCGTACAACGCCCCGGCTTCGGCGCAGGTCTTCACCGGATCAACCGGCAGATAGCAGCGCTCCAGCCCCAGCCGGTGCCGCGTGCGCGCCAGACTGTCTGCATCGCGGCAGCCCTGCAGGATTTCCTGAAGGATCACCGGCGCCAGCCCGAAGATCGCCTGACGCGCTGCCAGCTCGCGCAGCAGCAGCCCTTTCGGCCCCGGTGTCGGGCGCTGGGCATCGATCCACACCGAGGTATCAACGAGATACATGGGTTAGCTCGCCTCGCCGGCGCGGGTCGCCTTGTGGTCGTAGGCCGGGTCGATGACATCCGAGCCGAAGAATTCGAGGATCCGCTGGCTGCGCTCGCGGCTGGCCACGTATTCCTCCAGCGCGGCGTGCACGGCATCGCGCTTGGTCTTGGTTCGCGAGTACTGCATCGCCTTCTTCACCAGCGCGTCGTCGAGCACGATGTTGGTGCGCATGGTCCAGCTCCCGGAAATGATGTGCATGACGATACACCAAACGTGGTGTACGCTGCGCACCCGTTCACCCTCAGCCACGAGTGTATCGAGCCATGTCCGAACCCCTGAACAAGCGCAGCCAGGCGATCACCGCCGGCCTCAACCGCAGCCCGAACCGCGCCATGCTGCGCGCCGTCGGTTTCAAGGATGGAGACTTCGAAAAGCCGATCGTCGGTGTCGCCAGCGGCCACTCGACGATGAACCCCTGCAACGCCGGCATCGGCGGCCTGGCGGCGCGCGCGGACGCTGCGCTGAAGGCAGCGGGCGCGATGCCGCAGATCTTCGGCTTCCCGACCGTCACCGACGGCATCGGCATGGGTACCGAAAGCATGAAGTACTCGCTGGTGTCGCGCGAAGTGATTGCCGATGCCATCGAAACCTCCGTGCAGGGCCAGAGCATGGACGGCGTGCTCGCCATCGGCGGCTGCGACAAGAACATGCCGGGCGCGATGATCGGCATGCTGCGCGTCAACGCCCCGGCGATCTTCTGCTACGGCGGCACCATCAAGCCGGGCGAGTGGAAAGGCATTCCGCTGACCATCGTCTCCGCGTTCGAAGCGGTGGGTGCCTACGGCGCCGGCAAAATGAGCAAGGAAGACCTCGACGGCATCGAAAAGAACGCCTGCCCGAGCTTCGGCGCCTGCGGCGGCATGTACACCGCCAACACCATGTCCAGCGCGATCGAGGCCATCGGCCTGTCGCTGCCGTACTCGTCCACCGAAGCGAACCCGGACCCGGAAAAGGGTGATTCGGTGGCCCGCTCGGCCGCAGCCCTGGTCGACGCGATCAAGCGTGATCTGAAGCCGCGCGACATCGTCACCCGCAAGAGCATCGAGAACGCCATCGCCGTGGTCATGGCCACCGGTGGGTCGACCAACGCCGTGCTGCACTTCCTCGCCATCGCCAACGCCGCGCAAGTGGAATGGACGATCGACGACTACGAGCGCGTTCGCCGCCGCACCCCGGTGCTGTGCGACCTGAAGCCGAGCGGCAAGTACGTCGCCACTGATCTGCACAAGGCTGGCGGCATCCCGCAGGTGATGAAGATCCTGCTCGACGCCGGCCTGCTGCACGGCGACTGCATCACCATAACCGGCCAGACCATTGCCGAAGTGCTGAAGGATGTGCCGTCAGTCCCGCGCGGCGATCAGGACGTGATCCGCACGATCGACAAGGCGCTGTACAAGGAAGGCCACCTCGCGATCCTGAAGGGCAACCTCGCACCGGAAGGCTGTGTCGCCAAGATCACCGGCCTCAAGAACCCGGTGATCACCGGCCCGGCCCGCGTCTACGATTCCGAAGAACTGGCGATGGCCGCGATCATGGCCGACCAGATCAACCACGGCGACGTGCTGGTGATCCGCTACGAAGGCCCGAAGGGCGGCCCCGGCATGCGCGAAATGCTGACGCCAACCTCAGCGCTGATCGGCAAGGGCTTTGGAGAGACCGTCGGCCTGATCACCGATGGCCGTTTCAGCGGCGGCACCTGGGGCATGGTCGTCGGCCACGTGGCCCCGGAAGCCTACGTCGGCGGCCTGATCGGCCTCGTCCATGAAGGCGACTCGATCACCATCGACGCTCACCAGCAGCTGCTGCAGCTGAACGTCGACGACGCCGAAATCGCCAAGCGCCGCGCGGTCTGGAAGCAGCCGGCACCGAAGTACACGAAGGGCCTGCTGGCGAAGTACGCGAAGCTGGTTTCGACGGCGAGCTTGGGGGCGGTTACGGACGCTTGAGGCTTGCGGAGCTACTGCAAGCTTTAACGACAAGGGGCCTGGTGGCCCCTTGTTTGTTGCAGGCGCTGACCAGCTTCTGTGTCGACTCCACCGAAGGCGCTGAGCTTGCCTGAATGACGGTTAGGCCTCACGCGGCGAAGGACGAGGTCTTCGTGGGCGCAATCCTGTACTCAAGATGTACTTCGTCAAGAGCATTTCCTGAATTACGAACTTGCACAGCTAGAACTTTTGTTGCCAAAAAATATCCTGCGGTGTTTTGCCACACCAGAATCTCGCCGACGTAGGGGGTGCGCACTCGGGAAGATGGGTCGTATTGAGTAGCATCCAGAATCTCAATGATCTCCGTTGCGCCGACCGCGAGCGCGACGCTCCGAATACTCGACGGGTCAGTGTACGCGTGAATGGAGTTACTGCCGGACTTTGACCACGCGGTCTCGAATGCCATATCGCCGGCACCGAATGTAAAGCGCCCGTTGTTATTCGAGTAGTCGAAGGTCACGACACCTGCCGTAGCTGGAGATACGTAGCGTTCCGCGCCAAAGGAAACGACTGGTGCGACAGCGGGTTTCGCGATTACGAATGGGTTCTTGCCAAGTGGTGGTCGTGGCTTGACCTCTTGGCCATGGATATCTCTTATCAACTCGGCGTACTTGGCTTCAAAGGCCAGGTCGTCTCTGAAGTCGATGTAGACGCGCGACGACAGGAAGGTCGGCACAGGCGGGTTGAGGACGCTAGATCGCACTACCGGAATGATCCTATCTGATGTGATGTCCAGCATCAGCTGGGCGGTCAGAATCATCTTCTCGTATCCCACGCCACCGCGGCCTGCATTCGCTTTTTGTACGTATGGCTCGGTACAGACAGCCAGAACTCGCTGCGCAGACGATAGGCCTAGCTCCATAAATCTCGGTAGGTCACTGCCTAGGGTAAGGTCCCACTGGTCAAGGAGGACGTCCACTCCGTTTGCGACTAGGCGCGTTGCCAACGCTAAAACCCAATCCTTGTGGAGGTCGTTATCGTGCGAATAGGAAAGAAAGACCTTGGGTGCTGGTGTAGTCATATGAGTGAAGTGATCGGTTTAAATGAATATCTGGTGAATAACTGTGGAGCAAGCAGGCGTAGCCCGGATTGAGCAATAGGAAATCCAGCCAGCGTAGGTCGGGAAAGCGGCTTCATCGCGTATCCCGACCAGTTCGGCTCCGGTGCTGTTGCGTTGAACGTTTGCATTGCAAGTTGGGATCATCGGTTCCCGGTGATTGGGCTGCTGTTTCGCGCCGCCGTGCGAGTCACTTTCCTTTGGCGCAGAAGAAAGTAACCAAAGAAAACAGGCCCGTCGCTGCGCCGACTCGCGAAAAGCAGAAGCGCGAGTCGGTTCACTGTGCTCCTCGGCCACGGCGGGGCTTTTTGACGCGCCATCCGTGGCGCGGCAAAAAGGCTTCGGCTCCTGCCTCGCCCTCTGCGTGACGCCGAGCATCGCAGCGCACGGAGCGGGATGGGCGGCATGGATGCCGCCCAAGCGATGCCGGGCCATGGATGGCCCGTCAGCGCGTGCCCCGTAGTGCGCGAGAAGCACAGGGAATCGACTCGCGCCGTTGTTTTTCGCGATTCGACGTCATGACGAGGGCCTGTTTCTTTGCGTACTTTCTTTGCGCCAAAGAAAGTACGTCGCGCGATAGCGCGAAAAAGTAGCGCTGACGCCAGCAAAAGCAGCTTTGATGAAGCGCCGCGAAATCCGCCAGCAGCTGACCACCGGTCTTGTGGCAAGCCAGGCATTCGCGCTGTTCGATCCGGGCTGAGTGAGCTGAGCGCCGATAACCGTAGTTGACACCTGTAAACCTGTTAACTATGGTTAACGCATGGTCGATGTACTGAAAAGCGCCACTTTTGATCGCTGGCTGGCATCTCTCCGGGATCGGCAGGCACGTGCAAAGGTGCAGGCGCGCATTCTGCGGCTGAGCCTTGGCAACCCCGGCGACGTGAAGTCCGTAGGGGAAGGCGTGCTGGAAATGCGGATCGACCATGGCCCCGGTTATCGGGTGTATTTCGTGCAGCACGGCCCCGTCGTCGTTGTCCTGCTCTGCGGTGGCGACAAGTCCACGCAGGACAAGGACATCGCGCAGGCCAAGGCCATTGCTGCGCAATGGAAGGATCAGACATGACCCAGGAAACCTTCAGCCGCTATGACGTGGCCGACTACCTCAAGGACGAGGCCGACATTGCCGCGTACCTTGAGGCGGTCATCGAAGACAGCGGCAGTGACGCCGCAGCCATCGCGCACGCCCTTGGTGATGTCGCGCGTGCCCGTAACATGAGCCAGCTGGCGCGGGATACCGGCATGACCCGAGAAGGGCTTTACAAGGCCCTGTCCGGCACCGGCAATCCGAGCTTTGCCACCATCCTGAAAGTCTCCCAGGCTCTGGGACTCAAGATGGTGTTCACGGCTGCGGCACGGCCGGACGATCACGTGACGGCCTGATCCCCGCGCTAGCGCTTGAGCTGCTTGCTGTGGAGTCTGCCGGCATGCGAGCCGGCAACCGCTTCACTGGGCAGTCAGCAATTCACGCAGTTCGTCGAGCGCCTCCCCCGTATAAACCGCAATCCGCTGCATATGCGGCAAGGTATCGCGGCAGCCGGTGAAGCCGAAGTTCATTGTCCCGGCATACGACAGGCAGGTGATGTTCAGCGCGCCGCCATGCGCGATCAGCGACACCGGGTAGGTCGCTTCCAGCTTCGCGCCATTCCAGTACAGCGGTCGGTCCGGGCCGGGGACGTTGGAGATGGTGATGTTGAACACTGGCTTCGCGCGGCCGCCGAGGCCGGTCAGCAGCTGCAGCGTGTACGGACCCATGATCATCATCGTGTACTGGGTCAGCGCCGATTTCGGCATGGCCTGCAGATGTTCCTTCGCGCGGGCCGTGGACGCCTTGATCGCGGCGAGCCGGGCCATTGGATCGGCGATGTCGGTCGCGAGGGTCGCCATAATGAAGCTGATCGCGTTGCCGGTGGATTGGTCGTCCGCCGGCCGCACGTTGACCGGAATGCCGGCGGTTAGCGGCGCCTTCGGCAGCTGATCCAGTTCACCCAGGAAGCGGCGCAGCGCGGTGGCGCACAGGTACAGCACGATGTCGTTCAGCGAGCAGTCGGCCTTTGCGGTCAGCGCTTTCAGCTCGGCAAGGTCGTACTGCTGGGTCGCGAAGCGACGGGCCTGATTGACGCGGCCGTTGAGCACGGACTTCGGCCCGGTGAACGGGCCGACCAGCGCATCGCCCGGCGTCTTTTTCGCGCGGCGCAGGCGGCGCAGCGCTGAGATCAGCGACGACGCGGATTTCACCTTGGCGCCGAACTGTTCCTTGATCACCTGCATCGGATTGGCAGCGGGTGCGGCTGGCAGCTTCTCGCGGCGGGTCTTTTCCGGCGGCGGCACGCGCCACGGCGCGACCATGTTGCGTTCGTTCGGGTCCGGCGAGAACACGCGCGACATCATTCGCGCGCCGGACACGCCATCGACCAGCGAGTGATGGATCTTGGTGTACAGCGCCACGCGGTTGCCTTCCAGCCCTTCGATCATCGTGCACTCCCACAGCGGGCGGCTCAGATCGAGCTGGGTGGAGTGCAGCAGCGACACCAGCACGCCGAGTTCGCGCTCGCCGCCGGGGCGGGGCACCGACAGATGCCGGAAGTGGTAATCCATGTCGACGTTGTCGTCCTCGATCCACACCGGCAGCGCACGGCCGCCGCGCAGCTTCAGGTTCCACGGCTCCTGCAGCTCCTTCGAGGCCTTGGCGCGGGCGACGAGGTCCAGCACGAAGCCTTCGGGCGCGTCGTCCGGCAGCGAAAAGATCTGCAGCTGCGCGACATGCATCGGCGTGTCGCGAGACTCCACCTGCAGCCATGAGGCATCGAGCGGGTTGAGCTTCTTGGTCATCGCGGTGTTCTCCTCCATCTGTTCTGTTTATGGCCGAACTGTAGCGGGCGGGAGGGGATGCGCGGGAGGCCCTGCACACAAGACCTTGCGCGCCGTTCGGTCGGCTGCTTCACGCGGCCGATCTGTTGGCTGCGGACGTGTCGCGGGCGGCGTCCGTCCGGCTCTGCTGGCCGCCACTGAATCCCGGCCGGATGGGCAAGGCGGCGGGCTTTGTCAATCTTGGCGGGCGGCAGGCAGGGCGGTATGGTCGCGGCCCCGTTTCCTGTTCCTGTATCCGAATGACCTCAGCTGCTGCCGCCACCGCCGAACGAGTCCGCCGCGACATCCTCAACCTGATCGCGATCGAGATCGGCGCCCAGCCGCGCCAGGTCGCGGCCGCCGTGGACCTGCTCGATGAAGGCGCGACGGTGCCGTTCATCTCGCGCTATCGCAAGGAAGTCACCGGCGGGCTCGACGACACCCAGCTGCGCAATCTCGAAGAACGGCTCGGCTATCTGCGCGAACTCGAAGACCGCCGCGCGGCGGTGCTCGATTCGATCCGCAGCCAGGACAAGCTGACCGACGAGCTGGAAGCGAAGATCAACGCCGCGACCACCAAGGCCGAGGTTGAAGACCTTTATCTGCCGTACAAGCCTAAGCGCCGTACGCGCGGCGAGATCGCCCGCGAGCGCGGCCTGGAACCGCTGGCCGATCTGATCCTGAACGATCGCAGCGTAGTGCCGAGCGTGGTTGCCGCACCGTTCGTGCAGGGCGAGGTGACTGACGTGAAGGCGGCGCTCGACGGCGCTCGCGACATCCTGACCGAACGCTTCGCCGAAGACGCCGCACTGCTCGGCAGCTTGCGCACCTACCTGCGCGAACGCGGCGAGCTGCGCGCCAAGCTGATCGAAGGCAAGGAAGACGCCGGGGCCAAGTTCAGCGACTACTTCGATCACCGCGAGCCGCTGTCGAAAGTCGCCGGCCACCGCGTGCTGGCGATGATGCGCGGCCGCAACGAGGAAGTGCTGAGTCTGGACATCGAGGTCGATGCCGACGATCCGGCGCCGTACAAGCCGGTCGAGCGGATGATCGCCGCGACGCAGAACATCAAGGCGGACGCAGGTTCGGGCGGGGGCGAAGCCGACGCGTGGCTGATGCACGTCTGCCGCTGGACCTGGCGCGTGAAGCTGTCGATGAACCTGTCGGTCGATCTGATGATGGAACTGCGCACGCGTGCCGAAGCCGAGGCCATCGACGTGTTCGCGCGCAATCTGAAGGCGCTGCTGCTGGCCGCACCGGCCGGCCCGCGCGTGACCTTGGGGCTGGATCCGGGCATCCGCACCGGCTGCAAGATCGCGGTCGTCGATGCCACCGGCAAGCTGCTTGATACCGCGACTGTCTACCCGTTCCAGCCGCGCAACGATGTGCGCGGTGCGCAAGCCGAGATCGCCCGCCTGTGCAAGCTGCACAAGGTGGAACTGATCGCCATCGGCAACGGCACCGGCAGCCGCGAGACCGAAAAGCTGGTGGCCGAAATGCTGCCGCTGCTCGCTGATCCGAAGCCGCAAAAGATCGTTGTCAGCGAAGCCGGTGCCTCGGTCTACTCGGCGTCCGAACTGGCGGCCAACGAGTTCCCGAATCTGGACGTGACCCTGCGCGGCGCGGTGTCGATCGCCCGCCGCCTGCAGGACCCGCTGGCGGAGCTGGTGAAGATCGATCCGAAGTCCATTGGCGTTGGCCAGTACCAGCACGATGTCGACCAGTACCGGCTCGCCAAGCAGCTTGATGCCGTGGTCGAAGACGCGGTGAACGCCGTCGGCGTCGATCTGAACATGGCTTCCGCGCCGCTGCTGGCGCGCGTGTCCGGCCTGAGCCGTTCACTGGCCGAAGGCATCGTTTTTCACCGCGATGCGCACGGCGCGTTCAAGTCGCGAAAGGCGCTGCTGGAAGTGGCACGCCTTGGCCCGAAAACTTTCGAGCAGTGCGCTGGCTTTCTGCGCATTCGCGATGGCGAGGAGCCGCTTGATGCTTCTTCGGTGCACCCGGAAGCCTATGACGTCGCCCGCCGCATCGTGTCTGCCTGCGGTCGCGACCTGCGCAGCGTGATGGGCGATGCCGCGACCTTGAAGAAGCTTGACCCGAAGCAGTTTACCGACGAACGCTTCGGCCTGCCGACGGTGCGCGACATCCTGGGCGAACTCGAAAAGCCGGGCCGCGATCCGCGCCCCGAGTTCAAGACTGCGAGCTTTGCTGACGGCGTCAATGAAGTCGCTGATCTGAAGCCGGGCATGGTGCTCGAAGGCACGGTGACCAATGTCGCGGCGTTCGGCGCGTTCGTGGACATCGGCGTCCATCAGGACGGCCTGGTGCATGTCTCTCAGCTGTCGGATCGCTTCGTCAAAGACCCGCACGAGGTCGTCAAGGCCGGCCAGATCGTCAAGGTGCGCGTCGTCGATGTCGACGTGAAGCGGCAGCGCATTGCGCTGTCGATGAAGAAGGATGACGGCTCGGCAGCCCCGGTGTCCGGCGCGCGCGGCGCGGAGCGAGCACCGGATCGGCGCAGCACGCAAAAGCCGCCGCAGCGGCAGGCGGCACCGCAGCTTGGGTCGCTGGGCAGTGCGCTGGCGGATGCGTTGAAGAAGCGCTGACGACGACGGTCGTCAGCCGCCAGTCGGATCGAGGTGGGGCGGCTTAGAGGCGCCCCTCCGCCACCGCCATCGGGTCATAGCCCTCGGCCTTGAACTTGCGATGCAGCTGCCGGCGGCGCACGCCCATGTTGCCGCCGTCGTACAGCGGGAAGCACAGCGCGTCCTGCATCAGCCCGGCCAGCGGCGTCAGTTCGGTATAGCTGTCGACGCCGACCAGCCGCATCGCGTCGTAGACCACCTGCACGCACAGTTCGGAGGCGTAGACCTTGGTGATGATCGCCAGCTCGTCGCTGCGGCGATCGGTGATGTCGAGCTGGTGGCAGGCCTTCCAGGTCAGGTAGCGGGCCGCTTCGATGCGCATCTTCAGGTCGGCCAGCATGTAGCCGGCGTTCTGGTGCTCGATCACCGGCACGGTGCCGGAGCGCTTGTCGGTCTTCGCGAAGTTCAGCGCCACATCGAACGCGGCGCGCATCACGCCGGTACAGGCCGCACCGATCAGCGCGGCGGTCCAGCTGAACGCGTGCTGGCAGATCGCCGCGCCATCGCCGGGTTTGCCAAGGATGTTGCCGACCGGCACCCGGACGTTGTTGAAGTGGATGCGCGGTGACACCACGGCGCGATGCCCGGCGGTGTCGAGATAGCCGACGACCTCGACACCGGGTGTCGCGCCCGGCACCACGATCACGGCCAGCGATTCGGATGGCGGCAAGCTCGGGTCGGTGCGGCAGACCACGCTCAACAGGTGGGCGCCCTTGCCATCCCAGCCGCAGCCGTTGGTCGTGTAGTGCTTCTGACCGTTGATGACCCATTCGTCGCCGTCGCGGCGGGCGATGGTCTGCACGCCGGCGTTCGGGTCCGGGCTGTCGTAGTTCGCGCCGCCGGTGACTTCGGTGAAGGCGAGGGCAGCCAGCCGATCACCGGGTGCGGCGAGGATCTCGCCGATCCAGCGGCGCTTCTGTTCTTCCGTGCCGAAGCCGAGGATCGGCTCCATGCCGAGGCCGGTCGCAAGCAGCGTCGACGGCACATTGATGTCGACGGCCGACAGTTCTTCCGAGGCCAGCGCGAAGTCGACCGTCGACATGCCGCTGCCGCCATAGGCTTTCGGAAACAGCGCATGGATGAAGCCGGCCGCGGCCATCTGCGCGTAGAACGGCTGGGTGGCGAAGAAGCGGTCCTCCGGCTTCGCGATCGGAGTGATCGTCGCCTTGACCTGGCTGAGCACGGTCGCCGCGAACTGCCGCGCACCGGCCTGCAGGGCTTTCTGTTCGTCGCTCAGCGTGAAGTCGATGGCCATCGGGGTGCGTCCTCGGTCGTGATTGCTCGGCGTGTATCGGAGGATAGGCGTCGTCGCGGGCGTCGAATTGGCCGATTCGGATCGCGGAATTGACGATTCGCGCACGGGGTGTGTCGTACCGCACTGGCAGGAATCGTGCGGCGATGGGGACGTATGATCGACCGGCAAGAAATTGATCGACCGAGCGGGAGGCGGCAGCAATGCGAACCTTGACCACCGAAGACCGACCGCCGGCCGAGCAGTATCCGTACTGGCGCGAAGTGCTTTGCGAAGCGTTCACTGCGCTCGACCCGGTGGCCGAAGCGCGGGGCCGCTTTGAAAGCCGTGTGGCGATCAAGGACATGCTCGACGTCACGGTGTCCGATGTCCGCTCGCGCGCCCAGACCGTGTACCGGCGCGAACGCGAGATCCGCCGCAATCCCAGCGAATACTTCTTCGCCAACCTGCAGCTCGAAGGTCGCTGCGTGGTGCGCCAGGACGGCCGCGAAACCCTGATCCGGCCGGGTGATTTCTACATCGTCGACACCACGCGCAGTTACGACCTGGCCTTCGATGACTGGCGAATCCTGTGCATCCGCCTGCCGCGCCATCTGCTGATGCCGCGCCTCAAGGCGCCGCGCGAAGCGACCGCCGTGCGCCTGACCGACGACGGCGCGCTGGGCACAGTGGCTGGCACCTACATGCGCTCGCTGCTGCATTGCTCGGAGGCCATTCCGCAGGCCGCGCAGCAGACGATGGTCGACACCCTCGGCAATCTGCTGTCGATTGCATTGGGCGCGACCGTCGATACCCGTGAGCGTGGTCGCGAGGCTGTTCGGCAGGGCCTTCGCGATTCGATCGGCAGCTACATTGCCGCCAGCATCGCCAGCCCCGATCTGTGCGTGAACGCCATGGCCGCGCGCTTCCGGATCTCGCCGCGCTACCTGCACAAGCTGTTCGAGGATCAGGGCCAGTCGTTCTCGCAAAGCGTGCAGGAGCAGCGTCTGGAGCGCTGCAAGCGCGATCTTCTGGACCCCGCTCAGGCCAGCACGCCGATTTCCCGGATCGCCAGCCGCTGGGGCTTCAACGAGCTGTCGAGCTTCTGCCGGGTGTTCCAGAAGCGCTATGGCGTATCGGCAGGCGAGTTTCGGCGTCGGACACGCAGCGGTGCCGCCAAGTAGGCCAGCAGGCCTAACCTCCCTGCGCCGCGAGCACTCGCGCGGGTCTGACCGAGCAGACCTCAAGGACCCTGCCAGTTCTCCACCGTCAGACCCGGTACCCGCTCGAACTCACGCAGGTTGCGTGTCACCAGCACGAGATTGCGTGAGCGGGCCTGACCGGCGATCAGTACGTCATAGGCGCCGATCGGCGTGCCGCGGTCAGCGAGCAGCGCGCGAATCTCGCCGGCGTGGCGGGCGTCCTCGACATCCAGCGGCAGTACCTCGAAGCGCAACGCGTCAACGCGAGCGAGATTGGCTTCGCGTCGCTGGCTGCGGAATGCGCCGAAACACAGTTCGTGCATGACCACGGCGCTGATGCAGACGTCTTCCGGCGGCAGTGAACGCAGCCGCCGTGACAGCGGGCCGTTGGCATCGTTGAGTGCAGCGATGACGGCGTTGCTGTCGAGCAGGTAACGCATCGCGGTCAGCGGAACAGCGTGTCGAGGTCAGGCCGGACATCCGGTGCTGGCTGCTGCTCGGCGGCTTCGCGGAAATCGTCGTCGACCGGGCCGGACAGCGCGTCTAGCCAGGCCCAGTTGCTGGCGATTGGTTCGAGGATCACCGACGCGCCATGACGACGAATGCGAACCTCGCTGCCTTCGATGCGGAAATCCTTCGGCAACCGCACCGCTTGCGAACGACCTGACCAGAACAGCTTGGCGGTTTCCATGAGGCAGCTCCCGTTTGATAAGTAGCAAAAAGATATACCGCTTGCCGTTGCCTGCCAAATCAGTCCCGGCCGAATTGCCTATGACGGGCCTCAGCGCCGTCGAATCGCCTACCTGCCGACAAAAGAAAACGGCGCCCGAAGGCGCCGTTCGTTCACAGCAGTCCAGTGATCACGCCTTGCCGGCCAGCTGCTCGACGATGGCCGGGTTCTCCAGTGTGGAGATGTCCTGGGTGATCGCTTCGCCCTTGGCGATCGAGCGCAGCAGGCGGCGCATGATCTTGCCGCTGCGGGTCTTCGGCAGGCCGTCGGCCAGACGGATGTCGTCCGGCTTGGCGATCGGGCCGATTTCCTTCGCGACGTGCTCTCGGAGTTCCTTGATCAGCGCATCGGCTTCGGCACCGGTCGGGCGCACGCCCTTGCAGATCACGAAGGCGCAGACCGCTTCGCCCTTGATCTCGTGCGGACGACCGACGACGGCTGCTTCGGCCACACGCGGATGGCTGACCAGGGCCGATTCCACTTCCATCGTGCCGAGGCGGTGACCGGACACGTTCAGCACGTCGTCGACGCGGCCGAGAATCCAGTAGTAGCCGTCCTCGTCGCGGTGCGTGGAGTCGCCGGCGACATACAGCAGCGAGCCGTCCGGACGCGGCGGGAACTGGCCGAAGTAGGCCGACTTGTAACGCGCGTTGTCGCCCCAGATCGTCCGCAGCATCGAAGGCCACGGCTTGGTGATCACCAGATAGCCGCCAGCAGTCTTGCCGACCACCGGCTCGCCGGTTTCGTCGACGACATCGGCGAACAGGCCCGGCAGCGGCTGCGTGCAGGAGCCCGGCTTGGTCGGTGTGGCACCTGGAATCGGGCTCATGACGATGCTGCCGGTTTCGGTCTGCCACCAGGTATCGACGATCGGAAGCTTCTCCTTGCCGATCACCCGGTGGTACCACATCCAGGCTTCCGGATTGATCGGTTCGCCGACGCTGCCGAGCAGACGCAATTTCGACAGGTCGTACTTGTTCGGGATTTCCTCGCCGGACTTCATCAGCGCGCGGATCGCCGTGGGCGCCGTGTAGAAGATGGTGACACCGTGGTCCTGGCAGATCTTCCAGAAGCGGCCGGCGTCGGGGACGGTCGGCACGCCTTCGTAGATCATCACGGTGGCGCCGTTGGCCAGCGGGCCGTAGGTCACGTAGCTGTGGCCAGTGATCCAGCCGACGTCGGCGGTACACCAGAACAGGTCGTCTTCCTGCAGATCGAACACCCACTGCGCCGACTTCATCGCGCCGAGCAGATAGCCGCCGGTGCAGTGCTGGATGCCCTTCGGCTTGCCGGTGGAGCCGGAGGTGTAGAGCAGGAACAGCGGGTGTTCGGCATCGACGAACACCGGATCGCAGGTGGCCGGCACGTTGGCCGTCAGTTCGTGCCACCACAGGTCGCGGCCTGCAGTCATCGGGACGTTGTGCGTCGTGCGCTTGGCGACGACCACCTTTTCGATCAGCGGGCAGCCCAAGGTCAGCGCTTCGTCGACGGCCTTCTTCAGCTCGATGAAGTTGCCGCCGCGCTGGTTGCCGTCGGCGGTGATCACCACGCGGGCGCCGGTGTCCTCGATGCGGTCGCGCAGTGCCGTCGCCGAGAAGCCGCCGAACACCACCGAGTGGGTCAGGCCCAGACGGGCGCAGGCCTGCATCGCGATCACCGCTTCGACCGAGTGCGGCAGGTACAGCACCACTCGGTCGCCCTTGACCAGGCCGAGACCCTTCAGCGCATTGGCGAGCTTGCAGACCTCGGTGTGCAGTTCGCGATACGTGTAATTGCGGGTGTCACCTTTTTCGCCTTCGTAGCGGATGGCGATCTTGTCGCCCTTGGTCGCCAGATGACGGTCGAGGCAGTTGACCGACGCATTCAGGGTGCCGTCGTGGAACCAGCGGTAGTTCGGCGCGTTCGATTCGTCGAGCACGGTCTTGAACGGCGTTTCCCAGCTCAGCTCCTCGGTCGCGAACTTGCCCCAGAAACCCTTGAAATCAGCGGCTGCGGCAGCGCGCAGCTGACTCAGCTGCTCGGCATTGACGCGGGCCTTGGCGACGAACGCCGCCGACGGCGGGAACACGCGGCTCTCGGTCAGCACGGACTGGAAATTGTCACCGCTCATTGATGGTCATCCTCGTTGTCATGGCCCCTTCTCGGGGTCGTCTCGTTTTGGGGGAGTGTGCCAGCCTCGGCACGGCCGCATGGGTCGGTGCCGCGCTTAAGCAAACATCGCGCCCGGTCCTGCAGGCGCGCGCGGCCTGCGGATTTCGCTGCCGGCGGAGGGTATCTCAGTGGCTTGATGCGCCGGTCGCGCCGTAACCGGTTTCGGCCCGGACCAGCTGTTCGATGTAGCGGGATTTCTCGATCCTGGCGCGGGCACTCCTGTCGGTCACCGAGCCGACCCAGCAGCCAGCGAACGCGACGCTCATCGAGAACAGGGCCGGTGCGTCGTAAGGGAAGATCGGTGTTGCGTGGCCGAGCACCTTCACCCAGACGGCAGGTCCGAGCACCGTCAGCGTCACTGCCGACAACAGGCCAAGGCTGCCGCCGATCACCGCGCCGCGCGTGGTCAGGCCGCGCCAGACCATCGACAGCAGCAGGATCGGGAAGTTGGCGCTGGCGGCGATGGCAAACGCGAGGCCGACCATGAACGCGACGTTCTGCTTTTCGAACACGATGCCGAGGACGATCGCCAGGATGCCGAGCGCGACAGTGGCGTACTTGGAGACGCGAATCTCGTCCTGCTCGTCGGCCTTGCCGCGCTTGAACACGTGGGCGTACAGGTCGTTCGACACCGCCGTGGCACCGGACAAGGTCAGGCCGGCGACCACGGCAAGGATCGTCGCGAACGCCACCGCCGAAATGAAGCCGAGGAAGACATCGCCGCCGACTGCATGGGCGAGGTGGATCGCCGCCATGTTGCTGCCGCCGCGCAGGCCGCCCGCCGGGCTCGTTCCGTCCAGGTAGAACGTGTTGGTGCCGACCAGCACGATGGCGCCGAAGCCGATGATGAAGGTCAGGATGTAGAAGTAGCCGATGAAGCCGGTCGCATAGAACACGCTCTTGCGGGCTTCGGCGGCGTTCTTCACGGTGAAGAAGCGCATCAGGATGTGCGGCAGGCCAGCGGTGCCGAACATCAGCGCCAGTCCGAGCGAGATCGCCGACACCGGGTCCTTGACCAGCTTGCCCGGCGCCATGATCGCGACGCCGTCCTTGTGTACCGCCACGGCCTGCTCGAACAAGGCTTCGACCGAGAAGCCGACATGGCGCATCACCATGAACGCCATGAAGCTGGCGCCGCCCAGCAGCAGCATGGCCTTGATGATCTGCACCCAGGTCGTGGCCAGCATGCCGCCGAAGGTCACGTAGACGATCATCAGCACGCCGACCAGCACCACGGCGACGTTGTAATCGAGGCCGAACAGCAGCTTGATCAGCTGCCCGGCGCCGACCATCTGGGCAATCAGGTAGAAGGCCACGGTGATCAGGGTGCCGGCCGCGGCCAGCTTGCGGATCGAGCGCTGGTCGAGGCGGTAGCTGGCGACATCGGCGAACGTGAACTTGCCGAGGTTCCGCAGCCGTTCGGCGATCAGGAACATGATCACCGGCCAGCCGACCAGAAAGCCGATCGAGTAGATCAGGCCATCGAAGCCGGAGCCGAACACAAGCGCCGAGATACCCAGAAACGAGGCCGCGCTCATGTAGTCGCCGGCAATCGCCAGACCGTTCTGGAAGCCGGTGATGCCGCCACCGGCGGTGTAGAAATCGGCTCTGGACTGCGTGCGCCGCGCGGCCCAGTAGGTGATGCCGAGCGTCAGCGCGACGAAGGCGAGGAACATCAGGATCGCCGTCAGGTTCAACGGCTGCTTCACGGCCTGGCCTTCGAGCGCGGCGGCGAAACTGGCCAGTGGCGCCAGCAGTGCCGCGGCGGCGGTCATCGTGCGCGTCATCGCCCGGCTCATGACTGGGCTCTCCGGATTGCCGTTGCCGTCAGCCGGTCGAACTCGCCGTTGGCGCGGCGCACGTAGACGCCGGTCAGCACGATGGCGGCGACGATCACGCCGAGGCCGAGCGGAATGCCGAGCGTGATCACGCCGCTGATCGGCGTGGCCAGCCAGCCCGGCGCAAACGCGATGGCGACGATGAAGCCGTAGTAGATCGCCAGCATCAGCACGGTCAGCAGTGCCGCGAAGCGACGCCGCCGGGTGCGCAGCTCGGCGAACGCCGGGCTTTCGAGAATCCGCCGGATGTCCGGCGCGACGGCGACCTCGTCGGCCGGCGGCGCGCCGTCGTGGGTCGGATCCTCGTTGCTCATGGTCTGTCCTCGCAGATGCACCGGGCACGCCCCGATGCGATGAGCGGAGACTAGCGGTCGGCGGCGGGCGGCTCCATCGAGGGCGCACGCGACGATGGCGACATCGCCAGCCAGGCCAGCCCGCACAGCGCTGCGGCGTGGATCAGCAGCCGGCTCGAGGTGCCGTCGAAGTCGTAGTGGCGGTGGCCGCCGAACAGCAGATGCAGGCCGGCGTGCACGACCAGGAACAGGCAGATGCCGTGGCGCGCCCGCTGCCGCGTGTCGGCGTTCGCGCTGCCCAGCCAGCCGGTCAGCAGCGCGAACAGCGGCACGTGCAGCAGGATGAACAAGGGCTGCGCGAGCGCGTCATCCAGCAGCGACAGCC
This sequence comes from Gammaproteobacteria bacterium, assembly GCA_026398875.1. Classification (GTDB taxonomy): domain Bacteria; phylum Pseudomonadota; class Gammaproteobacteria; order Nevskiales; family Nevskiaceae; genus Nevskia. The sequence continues at coordinate 158,405 of JAPLSB010000015.1, forward strand.
CCGGCAGCACGCGCCATTCGGCGTGCAGCACGGCGTCCAGTTCGTGCGTGGCCAGCAGGCCGTAGCCGAGCAGGAACAGCCATTCGCGCAGTCGTGTGGTCATCGTGCTCAGGCCCAGGTCCGCGCCGCTGGCGCTGATCCCGGTGCAGCCTTGCCGCGCATCAGCAGGTAGGCCAGCGGCCCGAACGAGCCGAGCGCCAGCGTGGCGACGATGTACGGCCAGACGGTGATGCCGCGGCTTCTGGCATCGCCGACCATCCAGACCATCAGCAGGCACAGCGCGATGACCAGATCGGTGAACACCTGCGCGCCGCCCGGGTTCATGTGAGCGGTGAAGATGCCGATCAGGCCGACTTCGTTCAGCGCATACGCCGTGAGTGCAGCGAATGGCAGCGCGACGGCGAGCAGGACAGGGCGAGACAGGTTCATCGGAGTGCTCCAGTGGCGGGGTGTGGGCGCAGGTTCGGCACGTGGCGAACCGGTCGCAATTACCTCGAAGGTCATCGCCATGCGGCGAGGCGATCGCCACAATCCTGCCCATGAACGCCATCACGCCTCTGCCGCTGACGACCGCCGCCGGTACCCGCTTCGGTGAAAGCCTGCGCCGCGCCCGCAGCCAGCGGCGGCGCAGCCAGCTCGATCTGGCGCTGTCGGCCGGCTTGTCGCAGCGCCATCTGAGCTTCCTCGAATCCGGCCGCTCGCAGCCGAGCCGGGCGATGCTGCTGCGTCTTGCCGAAGCGCTGGACCTGGGGCTGGCCGACCGCAACGACTGGCTGATTGCTGCCGGCTTCGCGCCGATCTACGCGCAGCGGGCCATCGAAGCGCCGGACATGGTGCCGGTGCGCGAGGCGCTGGCGCGGATGCTGCGCCATCACGAGCCGTTCCCGGCCATGGTCATCGACCGCGCATGGAATCTGGTGATGGCCAACGCGGCGACGCAGCGGATGATCGCGATGGCGGCAATGCTGGCCGGCACCAGCGAGGACGCGCTGTGGGCCAAGGTCTGCGCTGACGGCCCGCGCAACATGATCCAGATGAGCCTGCATCCGGACGGCTTGCGCGCCTTCGTCGTCAATGCCGACGAGGTGGTGATCGCGATCCTGTCGCGGCTGTCGCAGGAGGCGCTGGATCATCCGCCGTCGGCGCGGCTGCGCGAGATGGTGATGAGCTATCCGGGCATGAAGGCGGCGGCGCGCAATGTCGATGTCACCGCGCGGCTGTCGCCGGTCCTGGCGACCCATTTCCGGATCGGCGGGCAGGACCTGAAGCTGTTCGCGATGTTGTCGCGCTTCGACATGCCGCGCGATCTCACCACCGAGGACTTGCGTGTCGAAACGCTGTATCCGGCCGATGCCGCCAGCGAAGCCTCGCTGCGGGCGCTGGCTGGCGAAGCACCGGCGACGCTGCCGCCACAGCCGGCGCCTCAGAGCCCGAGCGCGCTCAAGCCGGGGTGATCATCGGGCCGCCGCCCGGACGGCCAGCGGAACAGGCGATCGCCTTCGCCAATCGCCAGATCGTTGATGCTGGCGTGGCGTACCGCCATTAGGCCCAGCGCGTCGAACTGCCAGTTCTCGTTGCCATAGCTGCGGAACCAGTGGCCGTCGTGGTCATGCCACTCGTAGGCAAAGCGCACTGCGATGCGGTCGTCGCCGAACGCCCACAGTTCCTTGATCAGACGGTAGTCATGCTCCTTCGCCCACTTGGCGCTCAGGAATTCGATGACCTGGTTGCGGCCGACGAAGAACGCATTGCGATTGCGCCAGCGGGTATCCGGCGTGTACGCCAGCGACACCCGCTGCGGGTCTTTCGAGTTCCACGCATCTTCGGCCAGCCGGACTTTCTGGATCGCGCTGTCGCGCGTGAACGGAGGCAGCGGCGGGCGGGGTTCGACGGGGGTCATCGTGCGTCTCCTCGGTAGTCGTTGTCGTGATCGTGGCTGCGGCGCCTGCCGGCCGACGGTAACGCACCGAGCCGGCCGACGGCATTCGTGCCGAGCCGCTGCGCCGTCTCGATCCGTCACACACGGCTTCTTCAACTAAACTTCGCGCGTCCGATTACCGGCCTGTGGCGTATCACGGCACTCATCACATGCGCCTGGGGTGCTCTGGCGCTGTACTTGCAACTCGCGACCGACGCTGCTGGACCAGAGCCCGTCGCGGTGCTGCATCTTCCACTTTCCAGTCCGATGGTCATGCGCTGCATGAGAACTGTGTCTGGCGCGCTGCTGCTGTGCGCGCTTCTGCTGCTGCCATCGTGGTCGGCGTGGGCGATTCCGGCGGATGTGCCGCTACGCGCGCTGGCCTACCAGAGCTGGGGGGCTGCGGCCGGATTGCCGCGAGCGGCGGCGGTCGATCTCGCGTTCGATGCCGATGGTTTCGCTTGGGTAGCCACGCAGAAAGGGCTGGCCCGCTTCGACGGCAGCCAGTTCCAGGTGTTTGTCCAGAAGGACACGCCGGCGCTGCGCTCGAGCGTCATCACGCGGCTGCATGCCGACCGCAGCGGACGGCTGTGGATCGGCACGCTGAAGAATCTGGCCTACCGCGACCGCAGCGGCTTTCATGGCGTAAGCGCCGACGGTGTCGAAACCGGGCACGTTGCGGGGCTTGCCGAGGATCGTGCCGGCCGGCTCTATGTGGCGACCGATCGCGGGCTGAGTCATGTCGACGGCGATCGCCTGAAGCCGGTAGCCGGCTGGCAGGGACCGGCCACGTTTGCGCTGGCCGTGGCCGATGCCGTCTGGGTCAGCGGTACGGGCCGCGTGTCGCGGTTCATCGACGGTCGGCAGCAGGATTTTGCCTTCCCGCCTGAACTCTCCGATGCCGTCGTGTTCAGCATGGCGTGGTCGGACGACAGCCTGTGGATCGGCAGCAGTCGCGGGCTGCTGCGCTTGCGCGATGCGCGCTTCGAAGTGGTGCCGCTGGATCCGGGTGCTGCAGCGCGCAGCGTCGAAGCGGTCGCGGCCGATGGCGCCACCGGCCTGTGGGTGGGCACCGACAGCGTCAGCTACCGGCTTGATCGCGGCCGGGTCATCGAGCGGCTGGAAGCCCAGCAGCCCGGGATTGCGCCGTGGCCGCTGGCGATCAAGGCCGGCCCGGACGATGTCTGGATCTGCAGCGCCTCTGAAGGGCTGTGGCATTACCGGCGCAGCGGCAGCCGCCGCTACGCCGACCAGGACGGCGCGACCATTCCGACCGTCTGGAGCTACGCGCTGGACGGCCCGCGCCTGCTGGTCGGCACCAGTTCCGGCGTACTGGCGTTCGAGAACAACCAGTTCCGGCCGTATATCGGCCGCGATGCGTTGCCCGAGCAGGTCGCCTATTCGCTGCTGCGCGACCCGGCGGGCAGGCTGTGGGTCGGCACCTTCGCGGGCCTGATCCGGTTCGGGGCCGATGGCCGGCGCGAGCGCCTGTTCCCGCAGCTGGCAGCCAGTTCGGTCAACGGTCTGGCGCAGGAAGGCTCCGGCACCGTGTGGGCTGCCACCACGCTGGGCCTGTTCGCCATCGACGGCGATGCGGTTCGGCACTACGGCGAAGCCAACGGGCTGTCAGCCGCCGGCATTCGCTTCGTGCTGCCGACCGGCAGCGGCGATCTGTGGATCGGTGCCGACGACGGCCTGTTCCGGCGTCACGGTGACCGGTTCGAGAAAGTCGCTCCGGCCGGTCTCGACGGCGCACTGGTCACCAGCCTGCTGGAACTCGATCAGGGGCGCGTGCTGGTCGGCACCTACGACCGTGGCCTGTTCCTGCTGGACGCTCAGGGCTGGCGGCAATGGAATGTCGAGCAGGGCTTGCCGTGGGCCAGCGCCTACTTCATGGCGACCACCGACCGCTGGCTGGTCGTGGCCGGCAGCGATGGCGCCTACCGGATTGATCGCAAGGCCCTCGATCGCGGCGCGGCGCCGAACCTGCCGGCCGACGTGCTGGTTGTCAGCCCTGGCGAGCATCAGGGCGGCAAGCAGATCCGCTGCTGCAACGGCGGTGGCAACGGCAAGGGCGTGCTGGTCGGCAATGATGTCTGGCTGCCGACCATCACCGGCGCGCTGCGGCTGGAGATCGACAAACCGTCACCGGCCGTACCGGTCGCCCACATCATCGATATCGAGCACGCGCACCGGCGGCTTATGCCAGCGGCCGAGCGGGTGCTCGACGCACCGTCACGCGACGCCGCGATCCACTACGGCGCGATCGACTACACCGCGACGGCACCGCTGCAATACCGCTACCGACTGAACGGCTTCGACGAGGACTGGAGCGATGCCATCACGCGGGTCACCGCGTACTACACCAACCTGCCACCTGGGCGGTTCACGTTCGAAGTCGTTGCCCGGCGACCCTACGGGCCATGGGGCGTGCCGGTCTCGATGACGCTGGAAGTGCCGCGCGCCTACTACGAGACCTGGTGGTTCCGAGTGCTCTGCGGTCTGCTGGTCTGCGCGCTGATTGCCTTGTTCATCCGCTCGCGGCTGAAGCTGCTGACGCTGCAGAAGCTGGCGCTGGAAGTGATCGTGGCCGATCGCACGCGGGCGCTCGAAGAGGTCAATCGGGAACTGCAGCAGATGAGCGTGACCGACGCGCTGACCGGCCTGCACAACCGCCGCTTCCTCGATCAGACGATGCCGATGCTGCTCGCCAAGCTGGCGCGGCGCCGCACCGAATCCGGCCGCGATCTGGTGATTGGCGCCATGCTCGTCGACATCGATCACTTCAAGCGCATCAACGACCGCTACGGCCACGCGGTCGGCGACCTGGTGCTGCAACGGGCAGCGCATGCGCTGCGCGCGTCGGTGCGCGACGGCGAGTTCGTGCTGCGCTGGGGTGGCGAGGAGTTTCTGGCGGTGATCGAGATGGCCGAACGCTCGCACCTCGAGGAGATCGCCCGCCGCATGCACCGCGCGATCACCGACAGCTGCCAGGACCTGACGCTGCCGACTGCCCCGGAGTTCAATGGCATCACCTGCTCGATCGGCTACGCCGCGTTGCCGATCCTGCCGACATCGGCCGACCTGCTCTGGGAGGACACGATCGAGCTGGCTGATGTTGCGCTGTACGCCGCCAAGAACGCCGGTCGCGATCGCTGGATGACGGTGGCCGACGATCAGGTGGCCTCGGGACTATGGCGCCAGCAAGTGCATTCCAGCGATGTCAGTGACGACGTGTAGGCCGGGCGGCAGGCACATCACGTCGGTGCTGTTGAAGTCGCGGTACCCCCAGAAGTACCCCCGAGTAGCCGGCGATTTGCTGACGTGCAGGGACGGTCGCGGGCTTTCAGCCCGGTAAACGCTTTGATTTCTTTGGATTTCTGAACGTCGCCGGAGCTTGCCGGACGTATAACTGGTGCCTAAGGAGAGACTCGAACTCTCACGAGGGGTTGCCTCGGCGGATTTTGAGTCCGCTGCGTCTACCGATTCCGCCACTCAGGCACACGATGCGACTCGCGCGGCGAGCATCATAGCAGCCGCATTGCCGCCATCCGATCTCTTTGTCATGCAACTGAGCGATTTCTCGTACGTCCTGCCACCCGAACTGATTGCCCAGACTCCGCCCGCGACTCGCAGCGGCGGCCGGATGCTGGTGGTGGCACCCGATGCCAGCGGCTTTCGTGATGCCCAGGTTGTCGATCTGCCCGGCGAACTGCGCGCCGGTGACCTGCTGGTACTCAATGACACCCGGGTGATCCGCGCGCGGCTGCATGGCGTGAAAGACTCCGGCGGCAAGATCGAGGCGATGATCGAGCGGGTGCTCGACACGCAGCGCGCCCTGACCCAGATCCGCGCCAGCAAGACGCCGAAGCCGGGCGGGCAGCTGCGGTTCGGCAGCGATGGCGCGCTGGCGGCAACGGTGATCGCCAAGCACGACGATCTCTACGAACTGCGCTTCGATACCGATGACCTGCTCGCCGCGCTTGATGCGCACGGCGAACTGCCGCTGCCGCCGTACATAGAGCGCAAGCCCGGCGACGACGACGACGCGCGCTACCAGACGGTCTGGGCCCGCGAGCCGGGCGCCGTCGCGGCACCGACTGCCAGCCTGCATTTCGACGACGCGATGCTGGCGGCGATCCGCGATCGAGGGGTCGAGATCGCGTTCGCGACCTTGCATGTCGGTGCCGGCACGTTCCAGCCGGTGCGCGTCGATGACCTCGCGCAGCACCGGATGCACGCCGAGCGGCTGACGGTGACCGCAGCGCTGGCCGACGCGGTTGCCGCCGCGAAGGCGCGCGGTGGCCGGGTGGTTGCCGCGGGCACGACGGTGGTGCGGGCACTGGAAACGGCAGCCGCCGAAACCGGCGTGGTGCAGCCGTATCAGGGCGAGACGCGGCTGTTCATCACGCCGGGTTACGACTGGCGCTGTGTCGATGCGCTGCTGACCAACTTCCACCTGCCGGAAAGCACGCTGCTGATGCTGGTCTGCGCGTTCGGCGGCTTTGATCGGGTGATCGCCGCGTATCGCCATGCGGTCGCGCAGCGCTACCGGTTCTTCAGCTACGGCGATGCGATGTGGTTGCCGGGGCGGGCGCCTGTGGCCTGAAGGCTCAGGCGCGCGTGGCCAGCCATTCGAGCGCGCCGTGGCCGGCGGCACGGCCGCTGGCGAAGCAGGCGGTCAACAGATAGCCACCGGTCGGGGCTTCCCAGTCGAGCATTTCGCCCGCGCAGAACACGCCCGGCAACGCCTGCAGCATCAGCCGGGCATCGAGTACCTCGAAGCGCACGCCGCCGGCGGTGGAGATCGCTTCGTCGATCGGCCGGGTCTTGAACAGGCGGACACTCAGGCACTTGATCGCTGCCGCCAGCTGCGCCGGATCGTCGAACGCAGCGGGTGGCGCGCACTCGCGCAGCAGCGCGGCCTTGACGCCGTCGATCCCGCAGCGATGCAGATGCTTGGCCATCGACTGCTTGCCGCGCGGTGCTGCCAGTTTCGCGCTCAGCTTGTCGAGCGCGGTGCCGGGCAGCAGGTCGAGTTGCAGTTCGGCCTGTCCGTGCTGGTTGATGGCTTCGCGCAGTTCGGCCGACAGCGCATAGATCAGACTGCCTTCGACGCCGACGGCGGTCAGGATGAATTCGCCCTGACGGAACACGCCGTTGCCGCCCTGCGCCGGGGCAACGCGTGCCGCGACCGGCTTGACCGGCTGGCCGCCGGTGCGGCTGCGCATGATCGGCGTCCAGCCACATTCGAAGCCGCAGTTCGACGGCTGCAGTGCGGCGATGTCGATGCCGCGGGCGGCGAGCGTGGCGGTCCAGCGGCCGTCCGAACCCAGCCGGCGCCAGCTGCCACCGCCGAGTGCCAGCACGGTGGCGTCGGCAGTCACGCTGGCCGGGCCGTCCGGGCCATCGAAACGCAGCGCGCCGCTGTCGTCCCAGCCAGTCCAGCGATGGCGCAGATGGAAGCGCACGCCGGCTTCGCGCAGCCGGCGCAGCCAGCCGCGCAGCAACGGTGCGGCCTTGAGATCAGCCGGGAAGACGCGCTGCGAGGAGCCGACGAAAGTGTCGATGCCGAGGCCTTTCGCCCAATCACGCAACTGTTCCGCGCCGAAGCTTTCGAGCATCGGCTGCAGCTGCTCGGCGCGGCCGGCGTAGCGAGACACGAACGGCGCGAACGCTTCGCCGTGTGTCAGGTTCAGGCCGCCCTTGCCGGCGATCAGGAACTTGCGGCCGCAGTTCGGCATCGCGTCGTAGACATCGACGGCGACGCCAGCAGCCGCAAGGGTTTCCGCTGCCATCAGCCCGGCCGGGCCGCCGCCGATGACGACGGCCCGTCGGGCGTGGGTCACGTTCAGAGCCGGTCCAGACGCCGATCGGCCTGGGCCGGCGGGGTGTACTGGTAGACCCAGGTTTCGGTCAGCGGCTGGCCGACCGACTTCAGGAACAGGCGCAGGTCGATCGGATCGGTCGAATCATCCGGCGGCCGGATGTCGAAAATCGCCCGGTAGCCCTTGATCGCGTGCAGCGGCCGCGCCGAGGTCAGTTCTACTGTGCCGCGCGACGCGGTGACGATCGCTTCGACCTTGGTGTTGTTGCCGAGCAGTGCCAGATCGCCGCCGGCGAAATCGACCGCGAAGCGCCACGAGAAGTACGTGCGCTTCTGGCCGACGACGCCGCCGAGGCCGGTGCGCGTGGCCTGCACGGTGGCCAGACGCGGCGCCACCGGCGGCTTGCGGCCCCAGTGCAGGCGGTACGCGTACAGCAGTTCTTCGCCCGGCATCGGCTTCTTTTCCGGGTTCCAGAACGCGACCATGTTGTCGAAGGTCTCGTCGGCGGTCGGAATCTCGACCAGCTGCACGGAACCCTTGCCCCATTCGCCCTTCGGCTCGACCCACAGGCTCGGCCGCAGGTCGTAGAACGCGCCGTCGTCCTGGTAATGGTCGAAGTTCTGGTCGCGCTGCATCAGGCCGAAGCCGCGCGGGTTGTTGTCGAGGAAGCTGTTGAAGCGCAGGCCGGTCGGATTGACCAGCGGCCGCCAGATCCACTCGCCAGCGCCGGTCCACATCTGCAGGCCATCGGAATCATGGATTTCCGGGCGGTAGTCATAGGCCAGGCGGCGGTCGTTCTCGCCGGTCTGGTACATGCTGGTGCCGGGGGCGATGCCCAGACGCTCGATCTTGCGGCGCGGATACAGCGCCGCGTCGACTTCCATCACATGGCTCTGGCCCGGGGCGATCTCGAAGCGATAGGCACCGGCCACGCTCGGCGAATCCATCAGCGCATAGATCACCAGCTTGTTCGAGCCCGGCGCTGGGCGTTCCAGCCAGTACGCGGTGAAGCGCGGGAATTCCTCCGGCGTCGGTGCGCCGGTGTCGATCGCCAGACCGCGGGCGGACATGCCGTACTGCCAGTCGCCGCCGACCGCGCGGAAGTAGCTGGCGCCGAGCCAGGCGCCGACGTCGCGCTCAAGATCGGTGTGGAACAGCACCCGGAAACCCGCGAAGCCGAGGTCGTTCGGCAGCTGTGCGGCCTTGACGCCGGACTTGCCGAAATCGAACAAGGTCGAGTCGTAGGCGATTTCCTGCGACTGGCCGTTGACGATCTCGAACATCCGCACCGGGTCCTTGAAGAACAGGCCCATGTGGAAGAAGCGCACCTGGAAGCTCAGGTCGTCCTTGGCCCAGAGGCTGCGGTCGGCCTTGAAGCGGATGTTCTGGTAGCGGTCGAAATCCAGCCCCTGCAGCGTTTTCGGCAGGTCGCGCGGCGCAGCCAGATAGGCCACCGAGGCCATCTGCCGGGCCTGGCCCTTGAGCCAGCTGTAGTCGAAGGGCTGCGGTTTGCCGAGCAGCTTGAGCTTGGGCGCGGCTGCTTCGGCGTTCGCCGAGAGGCCGGTGGCCAGTGCGCCGGCACCGGCCGACAGCGATTTCAGAAGGTCACGTCTTTGCATGAGTCGTCGGTTGCAAGGGAAGGCCGAGCCGTGTCGGCGTCGCCCATAATATCCGCATGAAACTGATCATTACCGGGCTCTACGCCGGTCAGGTGCAGCCGATGCCCGGTGATGGCCGGCCCACCGCGATCTTCAAGACGCCGGTCGCCGGCCGCATGGCGATCGGCCGCGAAGGTCTGGTCGGCGATGCCCAGGCGGATCGCCGCGTTCATGGCGGGCCGGACAAGGCGCTGCATCACTTTCCGGCCGAAACCCATGCCCGGCTGGCGGCGCGTTTCCCGGACGCCGCCGCGACCCTCGGGCCGGGTGCGCTCGGCGAGAATTTCTCGACGCTCGGCGCGGACGAAGCGACGGTCTGCATCGGCGACGTGTTCGCCGTCGGCACGGCGAAGGTGCAGCTCTGCCAACCGCGGCAGCCGTGCTGGAAAATCGAAGCGCGGCATGGCGTCGACGGCATGACCCGGGCGATTGCCGACGACGGCATCGCCGGCTGGTACTACCGGGTGATCGAGACCGGTGACGTCGAACTCGGTGACGCCATCGAGCTGATCGACCGCGCAGCGGATGCGCCGACGCTGGCGGCGTTCTGGGCGCTGATCCACCAGCATCGGCCGGACCTTGCCGCGCTTCAGCGGCTGCGCGACACCCCGGGGCTGGCGGTCAACTGGCAGCACAAGCTGGATCAGCGCATCGCTTGGTTGCGGGCCAACTGAGCGTGTCCGGTTCCCGTTCGATTCAGCTGCCGGACTATCCGGTCCTCGCCGCGCTGCCAGCGCTGCGCGAGGCCTTGCGGGTTAAAGGCGGCCGCGCCGTGCTGGCGGCACCGCCCGGTTCCGGCAAGACCACGGTGATTCCGCTGGCGCTGCTCGACGCGCCCTGGCTGGCTGGCCGCAAGATCGTGATGCTTGAACCCAGGCGCGTCGCGGCCCGGGCGTCGGCGGCGCGGATGGCCAGTCTGGTGGGCGACAAGCTCGGTGAAACGGTCGGCTATCAGGTGCGTTTCGAGCGGAAGATCGGCCCGTCGACACGGATCGAAGTGATCACCGAAGGCCTGCTGACGCGGCGTCTGCAGGCCGATCCGGAACTGCCCGGCGTTGGTCTGGTGATCTTCGACGAGTTCCACGAGCGCAGCCTCGACGCCGACCTGGCGCTGGCGCTGACGCTGGATGCCGCCGCGTCGCTGAACGAAGACCTGCGGGTGCTGGTGATGTCGGCAACGCTCGACAGCGCCCGCGTCGCGAGCCTGCTGGGCGGTGCGCCGGTCGTCGAAGCCAGTGGCCGGATGTTTCCGGTCGACGTCCGCTACACGCCACCCCGGCCGGGCACGGCGATCGATGTTGCCGTCGCCGATGCCTGCGCCGCGGCATTGGCCGAGCGTGACGGCGACGTGCTGGCCTTCCTGCCCGGCGCCCGGGAGATTCGCGGTGCGCAGCGGCTGCTCGAGGGGCGGCTGCGCGAGGTCGCAGTCCACCCGTTGTATGGCGATTTGTCGAGCACGGAGCAGGACGCCGCGTTGACGCCGACCCGCGATGGCCGCCGCAAGGTGATCCTGGCGACCAACATCGCCCAGACCAGCCTGACGGTCGAAGGCGTCACCACGGTGGTCGATGCCGGTTACGCGCGGGTGGCTCGCTTCGATCTCGGTGCCGGCGCCAACGCTTTGGAATTGCAGCGGATTTCCCGTGCCAGTGCCGAACAGCGGGCCGGCCGCGCCGGGCGACTCGGGCCGGGCACGGCGATCCGGCTGTGGAGCCGCGACCAGCACGGCCAGTTGCCGGCTCACGACACGCCAGACGTGCTCGCGGTCGATCTGTCACGGCTGGCGCTGGAACTGGCGGCCTGGGGTGTAGCGGATCCGTCGACCTTGGCTTTTCTCGATCCGCCGCCGGCGGCCGCCTGGGCGCAGGCGCGCGAACTGCTGGCGGCGATTGCGGCTGTCGGCGCCGACGGCCGGATCACGGCGCACGGCCGTGCGCTCGCCCGCTTGCCGACCTCGCCGCGTATCGCCCACATGCTGATCGTCGCCAAGGCGGCGGGCCTTGCCGGCGTTGGTGCGTGGACGGCCGCGGTGCTCGACGAACGCGACAGCGGCCCGGATCTGGCGCAGGCGGTGCGCAATGCCGTTTCCGGGCGCAGCGATCCGGGCGCGCTGCGGCGGATGCGCGATTCGGTGCGCCAGCTGCTGCGCCTGATCGATGCCGACGAGCGCGACGCGGTCGATGTCGATGCCATCGGCCGGATCGTCGCCTTGGCCTATCCGGAGCGGCTGGCGCAGCGGCGTGCCGAGTCGCGCAGCGTCCGCGACGTCGGTTATCTGTGTGCCGATGGCGGCGAGGCGAGGGTGCCCGAGCGCGATGCGCTGGCGGCAAGCGAATGGTTGGCGATCGCGCATTGGGAGCCCGGCGCGCCCAGGCGCATTCGCGCCGCTGCGTCGATCAGCGCCAGCGACGTGCTGCGTGATCACGCGGCGCGAATCGAGAACGCTGTCGAGGTGACCTGGAACGATCAGCAGCAGGCGGTGCTGGCCGAGCGCCAGACGCGGCTCGGCGCGATCGTGCTGGAACGCAAGCCGCTGGCGCAGCCGGAAGGTGAGCGCCAGCGCGCGGCGATGATCGTCGGGTTGCGGAGCCTCGGGCTGTCGGCGCTGCCGTGGACCGAGGCGGCGCGGCAATGGCAGGCGCGAGTGGAAAGCCTGCGCCGCTGGCGGCCGACCGAGGATTGGCCGGCGCTCGATGACGACACGCTGTTCGAGCAGCTGGAAGGCTGGCTGGCGCCGCATCTTGGCGGCATCACCCGGCGCGAGCATCTGGCGCGGCTCGATCTGGTCAGCCTGCTGAACAGCCAGCTCGATTACCCCCAGCAGCAGCGGCTGTCCCGGCTGGCGCCGACGCATCTCGATGTGCCGAGCGGCTCCCGGGTGGCGCTCGAATACGCCGTCGATGGCGCACCGCCGGTACTGGCGGTGAAGCTGCAGGAGCTGTTCGGTGCAACGCGCACGCCGACGGTCGATGACGGGCGGATGGCCGTGTCGCTGCATCTGCTGTCGCCGGGGCGGCGGCCGATCCAGGTCACACGCGATCTGGCTGGCTTCTGGGCGAGGACGTATGCCGAGGTGCGCAAGGAGCTGAAGGGGCGGTATCCGCGTCATCCCTGGCCCGATGACCCCCTGGTGGCAGCTCCGACGGCGCGTGCCAAACCGCGCGGCACCTGAGCCTTTTGGGTCATTTCGAGCGCGCGGCGCGATTTTCTGGTCGCGATCGCATTTTTCGCTTGACGGGCAGCGGCAATGTCACCAGAATCCGCCGCTCGCTGTGACGGCTGCACTGCGGAGAGATACTCAAGTGGCCAACGAGGGCAGACTGTAAATCTGCTGACTAACGTCTACGAAGGTTCGAATCCTTCTCTCTCCACCACAGTGCTTCGCGACAAGCTGGAACGGGCAGGTCAGGCGGGTGTAGCTCAATGGTAGAGCTGTAGCCTTCCAAGCTACTGACGTGGGTTCGATTCCCATCACCCGCTCCACTGCGCAGGCAAACGGCAACACGCAGCACGGCACCACGCTCACATAGCTCAGTCGGTAGAGCACTTCCTTGGTAAGGAAGAGGTCATCGGTTCGATTCCGATTGTGAGCACCAATTCGCAGTAAACGGTTCCGCAACGAGGAATCGAAGCGATGACCTTCCAACCACGGTCATCACGACCGCGGCCTTGGCCGTGGTCAGTTCGATTCCGATTGTGAGCACCAATCCTGAAACCCTCCCGCCGGCCGTCAGGTCGACCAGGAGGGTTTTGCTGTTTATCCCGTTACCCGACAGAGAGCACCGTTTCGCCATGGCAAAAGAGAAATTTGACCGTACCAAGCCGCACGTGAACGTGGGGACGATTGGTCACGTTGACCACGGCAAGACGACGACGACGGCGGCGCTGACGAAGATCAGCGCGGACAAGGGCTGGGGCACGTA